>NZ_NEFY01000008.1 GCF_002258215.1 Marinobacter vinifirmus | reverse complement strand
CTAGTGTTCCGTCTGGTTAATTCCTAAGCGGAAGTGCGCTATAATTCGAGCTATTATTTACGAGCTCGGAGACTCTGTTTTGGCCCGGAAACCAGCACCCTTTAATCTTACGGTAAACGATCAACTGGAGCTGGAAAGCTGGCTGCGAACAAGCACGCTGAGTCAGAATCTTGTTCTGCGAGCACGAATCGTTTTGGCCCTGAATGCCGGTGAATCACCCAAAGTCGTTGCGGAGCAACTGGGAACCACGACGGCCACGGTATTTAAGTGGCGTAATCGTTACACCGAACAGGGCCTGAGCGGTCTTCGGGATGCACCAAGACCTGGACAACCCAGAAAGCTGGATCAGAAAAAGGTTAAAGCAATTCTTGATGACACGGTCAAAAAGGTGCCCAAGGAATCTACCCACTGGAGCATCCGGTTGATGGCCGAATATGCCGGTGTCAGTCGCTGGCAAGTGCATCAGATCTGGAAAGCCGCTGACCTGAAACCGCACCGGCTGAAAACCTTCAAAATAAGCAATGATCCGGACTTTGCTGAGAAGGTTTTCGATGTCGTTGGCCTGTACCTGAATCCGCCGGATAACGCGCTGGTGCTGTCGGTTGACGAAAAAACGCAGATCCAGGCACTGGATCGCACTCAACCAAAGCTGCAACTGAAACCCGGCCAGATCGAGCGCCGTACCCACGATTACAAGAGGCACGGGACGACCAGCTTATACGCGGCTCTGAATATCCTGAACGGCGAAGTGATTGGGCGCATTACACAACGCCACCGCGCCAAAGAGTTTCTCGACTTTCTGCGACAAATTGATCGAGAAACACCGAAAGAGCAGGACCTTCACCTGATTCTGGACAACAGCTCGACTCACAAAACACCAGAAGTGAAAGCCTGGCTGGAAAAACATCCCCGATTCAAGCTTCACTTTACGCCAACCAGCGCCTCTTGGCTGAATGCCGTGGAGGGCTGGTTTGGTCAACTGGAACGCCGTGCTTTGTACCGTGGCATTTTTACCAGTGTCGGCGAACTGAAGAAGGCGATTCGTCGCTTTATCCAAACTCACAATGAGAAACTGGCAAAGCCGTTCCGCTGGCACAAGAGTGCAGAATCGATTATGACTTCAGTGGCGCGAGCAAAGCTGAGTGTTATTGACAATAAATAAACGGATTACCCGGACGGGACACTAGCTCTAATTGTTTTTTCAACACGGTTCACGGATTAGTGCCAATTAGTAATTCGTTCTGCTAATTAGTAACTAGCTCTACTAATTGATACTAAGCCCTATGTGTCAGCGTAGTTGTCGCCTGAACATTTCAGAGGACAACCATGCCCCATTATTCACCGGAACGTAAAGAAGCCATTCTCCAGAAGATGGCCCCACCTCACAGTCTGACTGTTGCCGAGTTGGCCAGCCAGGAAGGCATCAGTACCGCAACCTTGTACAATTGGCGTAAAGCCGCCAGAGGGGGTCACCCCCGGATCTAGAACCCAACAACGCTCATTGTGTGTGTAACCAATCTGACCATAGTATGAGTTCGCTGCCGGCGCTGCGATGAGTATCAATTTACAAAGCGGGCCCAGGTGTTCTTGGGTCAGTGACTGCAATCGCTTACCTATGCCTGACCTCTGATAGTTTCTATGAACGGCCAGATCTGACAGGTAGCAAGCATAGTGAAAGTCAGTGACACTGCGGGCAAGACCGACAAGTAGAGAGTCATCCCAAGCGCTTACGATGAGATTGGAGTTGGAAACCATTCCCTCCATACAATCTCGATCGTGAATTGGCCGACGCTCCCCAAGGGTAGAGCTATCCAGCAAACCGATGAACTGATCCGTGGTAATGGGATGGTTTACCTTGAAGCTGATCTCCATACCTCTCCCTGGCAATTAACGCCTGGCTTTGCGGCGTGCCGAAGCGCCAGCGTAGGCGCGTCCGGCAACAGCCTCTTGTTAGAACATATGGCCACCGAATTATACCTCTACCAACTCGGCGATTTTTTTCGCGACAACTTCCATTGAGTCATCAGCAGTATCCAATCCAGTTCGAGAGGCAAGCATGGGGCTAACATTTCGAAGAGCTTCATAGGATGTGTTGTGCACGATGGGAATGAGTTGGTTACGTGCCAGCAGTGCTGAAAGCTCTTTGTCTGCGACGCTCTCTTTTGGTAAGCGTTCGAGCATCGCTGGGGTGACCAGTACAAGTCCTATTCGCGAATTCGCCAAACCCCTGTCGATGGCCCGCATCATTGGTACGCCAAGCCCAAGATCGTTCTCGCTGAACCAAACTTTTACGCCAGAAGCCACAAGCAAATCATGCAGGTCTTTAGCCGCTTCTTTACGATCGCCCCAGGCATGACACAAGAAAACATCACGAAGATCAGGTTGTTGTGCTGCTCGAATCTCTACGGTTTCTCGGATGGGTTCGAGAGACTGCACTTGAGCATATGTGTACGGTACAGAAGAACCTGATTTCGACCAGCGTGGCTTTGCACTGCGGCTTGATCCGCCGCTGCTGCTACTGCTCCGAGACGAGGGATAAGATGGAATCGAGTATGGACTGTAGCCTCCGCTTCCGTAACGACTATAGCGCCCGCCACATGCAGGGCAGTTGGCCGCCGCGCTCGCTGAACGATGTCCTCTTGCTGGTGCTGTGCATCTACCCATGTTTCCTCAACCCTCCATGTGAATCATCAGTTCTAACGAGGCCGTAGAAAAACCCGATTCCGAGTCATTCCCAGCGCCTGATTCCTGTAATTTTTATCGCGGCCTTCAACTGGCCGATTCTCGTGATTTCTATATTCAGCCATCCGCTTTGGCCTTTTGGGGCTTTTGGCGCCGGCATTGCTGGTTTCCAGCAGGTGCTCTTCCGGCACTTCCGCTCTCAGCATTACGCCGCCATTCGCCCGTAATTCGCTAGCTTCTCAATATTGTGCACCAGGCAGTATAGCTGCCACTGGCCCTGCACTTTTTTCTTGCCCCGCAAACTGAAGCGATTAAGGCCCTTGTTCGTGCCGATGTTGCCGAACACCGGTTCCACCACCGACATACGGTGGCTGTAGATCTCTTTGCCCTGCGGGCTATCCACCCGGTGTTTCATCCAGTCGGTGTAGTTCGGCAGGCGCTTGTGCTCGATGGTGAACGACACTTGTCGGCCTTTGCCTTTCCGATGATTGGCGGCGTCCGGGTTCTGCATGCACTGATGCTTCCTCGGGCAATGACGGCATTGCAGTAAACGCCCCTGGAAATAGGCTCGGCTCTGGCCGTTCTGGTCTGCCCGGGTACCGTGGTACTTGAGGATTTCTCCCGCCGGGCAGATGCAGGTCAGGTTCACAGGATCGAACCGGAATTCACTGGCCGGGATGATCTCTTTCCAACCCGTGCTTGGCTGGTTCTGATGGCGCTTGCCGTATTTGTCTTTCTGGTTCTGGAACTTCGGGTCGCGGCTGCGGAACTTGTTGTCTGGCACGTAGCCGTTGATCTGCCGTTCGTGCAAGTACTTCATGTTGGCTTCGTTGGCGAAGCCGGTGTCGGCGGTGATCACAGTGCCCTGCTGATAAATGCTGTCAGCGATACCGAGCTTTTTGAAGCGGGCCTCCACGCTCTCCAGCACTGGTTGCAGGGTGTGATGTTCCTGGCCTTCGCCAAAGGCCTGGGCATCAATAATGACTTGGTGCTTCTTGTCCACCGTGGCCACGCCGTTATAGCCCTGGATCGTGCCCTTGCTGGTGGTCATCTTGGCGCTTTCGTTATCGGTGATGTTGCTCTTCACTTCCTTGTTTCGCTTCCCCCGGCCCATCCTTGGGCGGTTCGTCTTTAGGAAGCGGTCGACTTTCTTGGCAGCCTCATCCAATGACAGGATGGTTTTGGCTCGTCGGATATCCCGGTCCAGTTCGGCTTCGGTCTCTGCCTCGTCCCGCTCGTAATGGGCCTTGAGATGATGGCGAACCAGCCGGCGCAGTTTGGTGCGTTTCTCTTCCAGTTCCTTAAAGGTGCCGGACCATTCTTTGGCAGCATTCGACGACATCTTGCACCCGTCGATGGCGAAGAGTTCGTTGCCCAGCAGGCCCTGTTCGTGGCAGACCAACAATACCTGCTCGAATAGTTCTTCGATCTCATCCGAGTGGCTGCTGACGAATTTAGCCAGGGTGGTGAAGTGTGGAACCGTGTCGCAGGACAGAGCTTTGAAGATGATGTTAGTCTCGCAGCACCACTGCATCTCGCGGCTGGAGGTGATGCCTTTGGAGTAGGCGAACAGGATGATCTTCAGGAGGATCGCCGGATCGTAGGCCAGCCGGCCGGTGTCTTCATTGCGATACCTTGGATGGAATACCGACAGGTCCAGTTTGTGCTCGATCAGATAATGCACCGCGTGTTCAAAGGTGCCGGGCTGCAGCTGTTCTTGGTAGTTGATGACGACCATGGCGTCTTGGTCGTAGTTGTAGTGCTTGAAGCGGGGCATCTGACCACTCCTTGTCCGTTTGCCTGATGCTACCAAAACCGAGGGGGATTTCGGGTTTTTTCTACAGCCTCAACGCCGCATTCAGCGGCTTGTCCGCTGCAATGCTTTGTTATGTATTGCCATGAATTAAATAATTTATCCTTCCGTTTTCTATCACATATACCCCACGGTATTAAATGAAATAACCCCCCTTCTGACAACCGTAAAACTAAGGCTATTCTTTTGAAAAAATGGCAAATTGAAACGGGCTATATTGAACTGTTCAGGCTTGAAAAGCTGGCGTGCAAAGAGATCAAAACCCGCTTCCTTGAGCACCTCTTCTGGAACCACATAGGACTGATCGACCAGCCCCCAGAAAGTCCAGCCAGACTCAATACAGATTCCTAATACCTTGTTATTTGCATAGCTGACACCAACCGCACCGAGGGTCGAGCCAACCAGGTTTCCGAGCAAAGCCCCCAGCACTGGCACAGGAATAATCATCTGGCCGAGCACCGCTCCTCCGCCGCCCATCGACGAGCTGTTGCCCCACAACTGGACGCCGGCTAAACCTGACAAGGTGTGATGGGCGGACGCTTACATTGAACTACCAGTTTTTGGTCACCCAACCCCAGAGTTCATGCCATTCTGCCCGATAAGCGGAACTTGGCCTTGTTGTCGTCCTTGCAGGCTCTACTCGACCGGGGACTGACCATAGCGGATGCGGATTGCCTGGAAGACGCCGTGCCGAAGCCCCGGCGGGTGTCGAGTGAAGATGCTACGGCGTTGCGGATCGCTCGGCGCCAGTTTTTTTAGCCGGTTGTCGGTCCCGGCAGCAAGGGTGTCTATCAGGGCGACAGTACGTTGAAGGCCTCCTGTCTCTGAAGAAGCGGCGAGTTACCTGTCTCAGTGGAAGGAAAAGTTCCTTAGCTGGCCTCGGAATCTGCGTGATGCTGCCTATTGATCTGGCGCAAACCTGGTTAGTGCGTAACGCAGACTTGCCTCCATGATTAGCTTGCGATTTACTGATACTGAGCCAGCAATAGCAGGACAGTGATATGGACCCGCAAACCCCTAGAGATCAGTTTCCTTTCGCCAATGCCCGGGTAGCAAGGCGCTGGCGCAAGTTATTGGATGAGCGCCTGAAAGACCTGGGGGTTACCCAGGCTCGTTGGTTCACCATGGTTTGCCTACAGCGTGGTGGTGGAGGATTGACCCAGCGGGAGTTAGCCCATTTGATGACCATCGAAAATCCGACATTGGTCCGCCTGCTTGATAGCCTCGAGGAGCAGGGTCTGATTGAACGCCGGCCCTGTAAGCGTGATCGGCGCGCCAGGCTGCTGTATCTTACCCATGCCGATGAGCGCTTTATGAGCGATCTGAATGAGCGGGCGAATGTGTTGCGAGAGGAGATGCTGAAAGGCATTGAAAATACCGACCTGGAAGTCGCCCTGCGTGTTTTTGAGCGGGTTATGGAAAATTCCGCCAACCTCAAAAATTCCTGAACCCGAGACATTTTTCAAACGCAAGCGACAAGATTAGAACGGGAGCGTTCCGCAAATTCCACCGGCGCAGGACAATTCCATCATGGATGGCTGTCAATCATTAATTGTGTTACGTTTAGTTTATACTGAACAGATTGAACAAATTGTGCGGGCAGCCGTCTCATCATTTCTGGCCGGCCACCAAAAAGTCGCCGTAGCGGAAGGTATGTCAGCATTCTGGGGCGCGACAATGATGAGGATCTTGAACGCCTGGACAAGATTGATGGCGGCGCGATCGCCGGCTTGCGCGTTGCTTACAATCACGACGCATGGTTGTACAGCGCAGCCGTCCAATCTCCCTTCACCGGCGATGTCGATGGCTATCAGGTGGTGCTTAAGGCACGATGGCGGAACCAGTTCAGCGATCAATGGTTTGCCTCCCTGGGGCCGAACCTGACCTACAGCAGTGATGACTGGACAGACGATAGGTTTGGTATTTCCGATACGGAAAGTGCCCGCTCCGGCTTGGCCTCCTATAGCCCTGATGGCTATGCCCGGTATGGCCTGACAGGCAGTTTGACCTATTCGTTGTCTGCGCAATGGTCGGTCACCGCGACCGCCGGGGTGTCACAATTAACCGGCGATGCAGAGGATAGCCCGATTGTCAGTGATATCGGGGAGGCTACCCAAGCCTACACTGGTGTTTTTATGAGTTACCGATTCTGAATGTCTCCGGGGACCGGGGCAATTCATTTCACGGGAAGGGGCAAGTAACCCCTGAATTTCCCGGTTCTGGCTTCGTCGGCTATGTAAGGATTACTTCGGAGCTCAAACACCTGGCTCACTTTTGCTCTAACCGAAACCAGAGTGCGTAAAGCGCTGGAACAAACAGTAGGGTGATCAGAGTGCCGACTGCTACGCCCCCTATAAGCACATAAGCGAGCGGCCCCCAGAAAAGGTCAAAGGTCAGAGGTACAAACGCCAGAACGGCCGCCAGGGCAGTGAGTACCACGGGGCGGGCGCGTTGGACGGCTGCCTCGACCACGGCTTCCCGGGCAGCCATCCCAGTTGTGAAGTTGTCCTGCACCTGCTGCGTCAGAATCATGGTGTTTCGCATCAGGATACCGCCCAGGCCAATGAGCCCCAACAACGCGGTAAAGCCAAAAGGTTGATTAAACAACAGCAAAGCCAGCACAGCGCCAATGAGTCCCAATGGCGCGGTGGCCAGAACGGTCAAGGTGCCGATAAATGAACGCATCTGAAGCATGATGAAAATCAGCATCAACGCCAACATCACCGGTTGTAAAGTCTGAATGGAGGCGTTGGCCTTGGCGGATTGCTCCACCGTACCGCCAATTTCAATACGATAACCGTCCGGTAACCGTTCACGCAGGCCTGCCATCGTACTCCAGATCTCTTTGGTGACATCCGGTGGCTGGGCGCCTTCCACATCCGCCTGAACGGCCAGGAAGGGGGCGCGGTTGTAACGCTTTATAACCGGTTCCTCATAACGAACCTGCCACTGCCCCAGTTGTTTTACGGAGAGTTTGCGGCCGTCGCGGGTTTTGATTTCAAGATCTTCGGGCATCATGATTTCACCGCGGGCATTACGCGCCACCAGTTGAACGCTCCTTATGCCCTGGCGTAACTCGGTAACGGCCACGCCGCGAAGCTGGAACTGGAGTTGCCGTGCAACCTCTGCCGGGGTCAGGCCCATCCAGCCCAGGTTTTCCGGGTCCAACTCAAGATAGAGCGTGGGCACACGCTCATCCCATTCGAGGTGCGGCATGACGATGTTCGGATGCCCGGTCATGAGAGTCCGAATCTGGTGCGCGATCTCTCTGAGTTGATCGGGTTCCGGACCCAACACTCGAAAACTGACCGGCCAGGCCACCGGCGGGCCGTACAGCAAACGCGTTACACGCACTCTCGCCTCAGGAAACTCACCCGCCGCGATTTTGGCCTCCAGCGTCGAGATGATGTGATCGCGCCCTTCAACGTCCTGCCCGATGGCAATCAACTTGGCAAACGCCGGGTCCGGCTGCTCGGGGTTTGCCGATACGAAGAATCGGGGTGCACCGGCACCGATGTAAGCGGACAGGCTTTTAACCTCCGGCATGTCCATCAATATCGCTTCGAGGCGTCTGACGCTTTGATCCGTGGTGGCAATAGCGCTCCCCTGCGGAGCATAGACACTGATCAGAACCTCGGGGCGATCAGAACTGGGAAAAAACTGCTTCTGTACCTGGGTTGCCATACCGAAAGCACTGAGAGCCAGTAAACCCACTGTGAGAAAAACGACGGTTTTTCGGTACCTTACACACGCTGCAATCACCCCACGCAACCGCTGATAAAAAGCGCTTTGGTAAAGGTCCTGGCCAGTATGCCCGATGTAATCGGGCAATAGCTTGACGCCCAGATAAGGCGTAAAGGTGACCGCCACCCCCCAGGAAATCAGCAACGCAAAAGCCAGCACCCAGAAGATGTTACCGGTGTATTCCCCGACACCCGACTGAGCAAAGCCGATGGGGACAAAACCGGCCACTGTTACTAGCGTTCCAGACAGCATGGGCGCGGCTGTGACGCTCCAGGCATGACTGGCTGCCCGTACCCGGTCCCAGCCACTCTCCATCTTCACAATCATCATTTCAATGGCGATGATCGCATCGTCCACTAACAGGCCCAGCGCGATAATCAACGCGCCCAGGGTGATGCGGTCCAGGTTAATGCCCGCTATTTTCATCAATAAAAAGGTCAGCCCGAGAGTAACGGGAATCGCAATGCCCACCACTAAACCCGCACGCAGGCCGATCGCCAGAATACTGACGCCCATTACGACGACCAATGCCACCAGAAACTTGACCTGAAAAAGATCAACGGCCTGAGTGATGGCCTCAGCCTGGTTGGTCAGGGTCTGTATTGACATCCCCAGGGGCAGCCTGGCCTGTTCAGTGCTGACAAACTTACTGAGCCGTTCACCAAACTCCAGGCCATTTTCGCCCGCCTCCATGACGACGCCCAGGAGGATCGCATCCTCACCGCTGGAACGGACGATGTAGTTCAACGGATCTTCATAGCCCAAACGCACCTCGGCCAGATCAGACGCGGTGATAACTTGGTCTCCGATACGCAGAGGTACTGAGGCGAGGCGCTCAAGGTCAGACAGGTCAATGTTGCTGCGGACATAAACCCGCGGGCCGGCAAGATCAACAAAGCCCAGAGGCTCAAGGCGATTGTTGGCCTCTATCGCCTGCAACACTTCTTCTGCCGACAAGCCGAGATTGTTGAGCCGGTCCTGATCAAACTCGAGATACACCCGCTCAGGACGCTCAGCCAGGATCTGTGCCTTTTGCAAGCCGGGAAGCAGTTGCAGGCGATCTCGTATCTCTTCTGCCTCGCGGGTCAGTTCACGCATTGGCATTCCCGGTGCTGTGACGGCCATCAGGGAGAAATACACGTCTGAGAAATCATCGTTAACGATGGGGCCGATGACACCACGGGGGAGATTGAGGCTTTCATCGGACATGCGCTTGCGAACCTGATAGTAGAGATCGGGCATTTTTTCACTGGGCGTATAATCCTGGAATCGGATAAGCATGGTGGCCTGTCCGGGCCGAATGGTGGTTTCAACAGTGTCGAAATACGCCACTTCCTGGATTTGCTTTTCCAGACGATCCGCCACCTGATTCCGTAGCACCTCGGGGGTTGCTCCCGGCCAAACCACAGAGACCACCATCGACCGCACGGTGAACGCAGGGTCTTCCGCCCGACCAAGGGATGAGAACGCGTAGAAGCCCGCAACAACGGACATCAAAAGAAAAAAGAGAGTGACCGAACGCTCGCGCACTGCCAGTGCGGAAAGATTAGGCAAGCTCATTGAGCCAGCTCCCGCACCGCCATGCCAGGCGTGAGCAGGTGTGTCCCTAATGCGACGATCGGCGTAGTCGCGTTGATGTTGGCCCGGATCTGCGCATACTCCTCACCCAAATCGATAACCTCGACCGCAAGGGGGGTCACCATGCCGTCGGAGACCAACCAGACCTGCGGCGTTTCTCCTCTCTCATCAAGGGCACCCAGCGGTACACGATGGCTGGCCGTGGTTTGTTTCTGCATCAGCCGGACACTCACCACTGAACCAAGCGTTAAAGACGAAGGGTAGGGCCCCTCCAGGCTGTATCGGGCACGCCAGCTCCGGCTTCTGGCGTCGGCAGCCCCGGCAATCTCTCTCAGATTCACCGCAAGCTGTTCGCCATTGGGTAAAGGAACATAACCTTGCCGGGGCGGGTTGCTGCCCTGAGGTAAAAAGACCTCGACTTCCAGGGATTGATCTTCAGCCAGAACGGCAAGGGTTTGACCGACACCCACAACCTGGCCGGGCTCAACGATGACCTCGGTGATCACGCCTGCATTGGCGGCTTTTAGTTCCGCATATCCCAGAGCATTCTGAGCCTGCTGATTTCGTGCAGAAGCCGTTTCCACCTGGCTGCGTGCTTCACGCTCCGCCAGTTCAAGGCGTTGCAGGGTTTGTTCGCTGACAAACTGACGTCCTACCAGTTCCCGCTGTCGCTGGAGCTCATTAGTGGCAATGGCCAGGGCCGCTTCTGCACGCCTCAGATCTGCGGCGGCCCCCTCCGCGGTTGCGATAAGGTCTCGTGAATCGAGTTTGAACAGTAAGTCGCCTTTTTCCACGCGCTGACCGGGATCGATGAAACGTTGTTGAATCCGGCCGGCGATCTGAAAGGCCTGGGGAACTTCGTGGCGGCCTCGCAGGGTTCCTGAAAACCTCTGAGATGTTGGACCTGCCTCCTTCAATTCCACTGTTTTTACCCAGGGAACAGGGGGGCGGGCCTCTGGAGGCGTTTCCGCGGACTGCTGACAACCTGACAGAATGAGCAGCGAGATAAACAGGGTCAGCAGAAAGCGCATGGCAGATGTCTCGATCGGCAAGATTAAGGTGTGGATATCAGTTCTCGCGGCATCCAGTTAAAGCTAGTTGCAGGATGGCATCGCGAACGGTGTCCTTCTGTTCCATAGGCAGAAAATAGGTCGTGCCTTCAAGAATCCTTATGTCAGCCGAAGGCAGCAGGGCCTTCAGGCGTTTTTGTGCCTTTGGTGAGAAGGTTGACCCGCGTTCCGCCGCCAGTGCTATAACCGGGCACCGCAACTGACGAATACCGGGCCAGGGGTTGTGTTCGGTATGGGCAAAGGTGGTGCTCTCCCACTCGGGCGCACACGCCAATTGAACTTGGTCACCCTGCGGCACGAAGGCGTGTTGGACGTAGGCGTTCAGCCATGCTTCGGGCCAGGTCTTGAAGCCACCGCGGCCACGATAGTTTTCTAGCGCAGCAGCGTGCGACTGGAATACTCTGCGCCGACGTGCGGCTCCTGCGGCCAGTGACAACCGTTGTGACTGACGTAACAGCTTCGTCAACCACAACTTCAGACCCTGCATCGGGTCCATGATCACCGGTTCCGCCAGAATCAGACCCAGCACTTTATCAGGCCGCCGGGCAGCGGCCATGATGCTGGTGGTGGCACCAATGGAATGGCCGGCAAGCCAGACCGGCTCGTCCAGGCATTCCAGCAGAGCGATCAGGTCGCGATAATAGATTTCCCAGCCCCGGAATGTCGACAGGTTGGCTGCACCAACGCTGGCCCCGTGTCCTCGCATGTCCCAGGCAAGGACATTGAAGTCCGTGGCGAGCTCGTCAAGCAGTGGATGGTACAGGCGGCCATGGAAACCCGTGGCATGTGCCCAGTGCAGCGTGGGGCGCGCTTTGGATTGCGGCCAGCGCCACAGTGCGATATCGGCGCCATCCGTCGCCCGGAATTCGTCGCGTTCAGGTGTGTTGTGCTTAATGTCCATGACGGTCTTCTTGTTGGGCGGCCATTGTCGGGAGCAATAACTGAACCTGACCAGTGGCGATCGGTTTTTTATCATCGCCTTGCCAGCAGGTCACCTGGACCAGGCTGGTGCGCCTGCCTTGCCGAATAATGTCGGCCCTGGCGAACGTCGATCGGGCCTTCGCGGAGCGGAGGTAATTGATGTGGCTGTCGAGAATGCGCGGGCAACGTGTCTCTGCATCCTGGCTTTGCGCAGCCACCCGCGCGGTGAGTTCGATCAGGGCTCCAAGCACGCCGCCATGGAGGGCTGGTAGCATGAAGTTGCCAATCAGCGCTTCACGACACGGCAAATGAACCAATACGCCTGCATCACCGCGCTGAACCTCAAGCCCGAGGTGCTGTGCATAGGGAATGCGCTCCAGAAGAGCCTGCCAGTCAGCACATTCTTTCGCACTTTCCGCAGTGCCTGAGATTTGTGGGGCCGAATCGCCAGTCGTGCTCATGCGCTCTCCTTTCCTCGTCCACCTGCATGCAATTGCTGTCCCTGGGTGTTACGCATGAAGGTGGCGTTTGCCGTCGCTAGTAACTCGCGATTTCCCTCGCTAAGGATGTCACAATGAATAAACGCGACATCGTCCGATAAATGACGACAGGTGGCCACCGCTGACAGGGCCCGGTCGCCGATGGCAGGCCGCAAATAATCCATGCGCAGATCCAGAGTGGCAATGGGCATCAACTCCAGGGCACCCGCGAATACCGCCAAGCCTCCGGCGGAGTCTGCCAGCGAGTAAAGTACGCTGGTGCAGATTTCTTTTGTATCCTTATGGGCGAACATCCATGACTGCGGGGTTAGCCGCATACAGACCTGGCCCTGGTCTACCGAGACAACTTGCATGCCCAGATCCCTGCCGTGAGGAACCTGTTCGGTGAACTGCCACGCCGTCGTCACAGCGTCACTGTGCTGAAGTTTGTTCAGATCGTTCATCAGATCCGCTCAGTCTGACATGCATTTCGCGCAGGGGCGGAAGTGTAGAGGACCAGTGGATTGTCATAGGTCATTGCCATGGCGTTCTCTTGTGAGTAGCATTGTTTCCAAAGTTTGGTTGGTCAACCAACCAAAAGTCAACACTTTGTTAATCCAAATGGCACGGCACCGGTGTAATGGCGTACGATCAGTGAAACGAATCGAATGATGGCTGCTCTGATGATTAATAAACGGGATTGCTCAGGAGGTGTTTAAGCCATGGTTGACAGACAGATTACCCCTGCAAGCAAACTAGGCGATCAGGGTAATGTTTTGTCTAACGCCGCCCGGCTGTTTCGTGAGAAAGGTTTTGAAAGGACATCTCTTAAGGAGATTGCAGAAGCCTGCAATATGCTGCCCGGAAGTCTGTATTATCGTTACAGCAGCAAGGAAGCGCTGCTCGTTGAGCTGATGCGTCGGGGAGTAGACCTGGTTACAACAGAGGTTGAAACCGCGTACGCCAGCTCGGACGATCCCGTGGAACGATTGCGTCTTTGTATCAACGCACATTTGCACGCCCTGCTGGTTGATTCGGATACGGTTTACGTACTTTTGTTTGAGTGGCGTTCACTGAGCGCGGAGGCCCGCGGGGACATCATCGCTTTGCGTGACCAGTATGAATCCCTTTGGGCCGAGATCATCGAAACGATGATTGAGCAAGGCGTGATTCGGAAGGATGTCAATGCTCGCCTGCTTCGCCTAATCGGCCTCGGGGCGCTCAACTGGGTCGCAACCTGGTTTGATCCGAAAGGTGTCTATACACTCGACGGCATTGGTGATTTTGTCTGGAACGTCATCATGGATGGTGTAATCAGGAAAAGTGTACGAACATAGGCACTGGCTCCCCAAGCGTAATTAGCGCCGGTTTATGTTTGTTAATCACGTGTATAGATGGTGTGTGATCTGACGTTTAGCCTGAATTGCTCAGGTGGCTGGCCAAACCAGCGTTTGAAGGCGCGTCTGAAATTGGCACTGTCGTGATAATTCATCAACGCAGCAATGGCCTCGATTGACAGTTCGCTGTCACGCAGGTACAGCGCTGCCTGCTGAGACAGAATCTCGTCACGGATTTTTCGAAAATTGCTGCCTTCATAGCTGAGTTTACGCGACAGGGTGCGTTTGCTGATGAACAGAGAGGCAGCCGCTTCCTCTTCATTGAGCGTTCCCGGCGGCCGGGACAACATCATCTTCTTCAGCCGGGTCTGGTAGCTTGGCTTATCGGACTGAAGTTGCGCAAGCATGGCTTCACACTGTCGCATGGCCAGATGATAGTTTTCATGATTGGCAGAGGCGTTTGGTTCCCGACACAAGGCCATCGGCAAGCTGAGTTTTAATTGGCTGCAATCAAAGTGAATCTGCCCGGACAAAAAGTCCGAATACGTTGCGTGATACTCGGGTTTCGGATGGGCAAAGCATACTTCAGCCTCGCGCAAAGGGCGGCCAACCATGAACTCGCCGAATTCGAAAAGTGCCTTGAGCATCGCATCCGACAGGCAACGCTGTATGTCATCGTCTAATGGCCCCAGGTACTGCAGAATACATTCCAAACGCTCACCGACTTGCTGCAAGTGCAACTGGATGAAGCTCGCGCGCGTGGGCAGGAATGTCCGAATCGCGTGTAGAGCAGTGAGGAGGTCGGGGCTGCTGTAAGCCACGAACCCCATTGCTCCGTGGGTTGCCGGAGTCATTCGTTTACCCAGCCTTAACCCAAATTCTGGCTGGCCGGACAGATCCATTGCATTACGCAGGATCTGTATCTGCTGAGCCACAGTAAGCAGTCCGTCCTCGCTCAAAAATTGCGTCACCCCAAGTCCAGTGCCCCGCAGCAGACGCGGAAGTTGTCTGGCTGTCAGATTCAGCTCACGTGCAACTAGCCGTGAGTAATTCGATGGAATATCCGGACCGGGACTTTGCAACTCCTCCATTTTCTTCCGCGCCACCATCATTGATACCCCCCTTCCTAAAGTTTCGCCATTTTGTCTTCAAATGACCCCTGCTTGTCAAGAAATGACCTGAAAAATATGCTGGCAGACAGGCAATATCTGTCAATCATCAATGCTGGTAGGAGAACAACATTGGGCAAAGTTACGTTTATCGAACATGATCAAACTGAACATGTCGCAGAATTCAAAGCTGGTTCCTCGGTAATGCAAATCGCTGTTGATAGCGCCATTCCCGGTATCGACGGGGATTGTGGGGGGGAGTGCGCCTGCGGTACCTGCCACGTTATCGTCACGAACGAATGGTTCAGCAAGACAGGCACGCCTGGCAATGAGGAAGAACAAATGCTGTCAATGACACCGGAGCGGGCGAGCACTTCGCGCCTGGGCTGCCAGGTGGTACTGACTGATGAAATGGACGGCATGACCGTGCATTTACCCGAGTTCCAGATGTGAACACAGGAGGACGCATGCCAACACTGCCCAGAACATTTGACGACATTCAGTCCCGACTGATTAACGCCACCTCCAGGGTGGTGCCGATGCAGAGGCAAATTCAGGGACTGAAATTCTTAATGAGCGCCAAGAGGAAGACCTTCGGCCCACGCCGACCGATGCCCGAATTCGTTGAAACACCCATCCCGGACGTTAACACGCTGGCCCTTGAGGACATCGATGTCAGCAATCCGTTTTTATACCGGCAGGGTCAGTGGCGCGCCTATTTCAAACGGTTGCGTGATGAGGCGCCGGTCCATTACCAGAAGAACAGCCCTTTCGGCCCCTTCTGGTCGGTAACTCGGTTTGAAGACATCCTGTTCGTGGATAAGAGTCACGACCTGTTTTCCGCCGAGCCGCAAATCATTCTCGGTGACCCTCCGGAGGGGCTGTCGGTGGAAATGTTCATAGCGATGGATCCGCCGAAACACGATGTGCAGCGCAGCTCGGTGCAGGGAGTAGTGGCACCGAAAAACCTGAAGGAGATGGAGGGGCTGATCCGATCACGCACCGGTGATGTGCTTGACAGCCTGCCTCTGGACAAGCCCTTTAACTGGGTACCTGCTGTTTCCAAGGAACTCACAGGCCGCATGCTGGCGACGCTTCTGGATTTCCCTTACGAGGAACGCCACAAGCTGGTTGAGTGGTCGGACAGAATGGCAGGTGCAGCATCGGCCACCGGCGGGGAGTTTGCCGATGAAAATGCCATGTTTGACGACGCGGCAGACATGGCCCGGTCTTTCTCCAGGCTTTGGCGGGACAAGGAGGCGCGCCGCGCAGCAGGCGAGGAGCCCGGTTTCGATTTGATCAGCCTGTTGCAGAGCAACAAAGAAACGAAAGACCTGATCAATCGGCCGATGGAGTTTATCGGTAATTTGACGCTGCTCATAGTCGGCGGAAACGATACGACGCGCAACTCGATGAGTGGTGGCCTGGTGGCCATGAACGAATTCCCCAGGGAATTTGAAAAATTGAAGGCAAAACCGGAGTTGATTCCGAACATGGTGTCGGAAATCATCCGCTGGCAAACGCCGCTGGCCTATATGCGCCGAATCGCCAAGCAGGATGTCGAACTGGGCGGCCAGACCATCAAGAAGGGTGATCGAGTTGTCATGTGGTACGCGTCGGGTAACCGGGACGAGCGCAAATTTGACAACCCCGATCAGTTCATCATTGATCGCAAGGACGCACGAAACCACATGTCGTTCGGCTATGGGGTTCACCGTTGCATGGGCAACCGTCTGGCTGAACTGCAACTGCGCATCCTCTGGGAAGAAATACTCAAGCGTTTTGACAACATCGAAGTCGTCGAAGAGCCCGAGCGGGTGCAGTCCAACTTCGTGCGGGGCTATTCCAGGTTGATGGTCAAACTGACACCGAACAGTTAATTAACCGATTGACCAGGATGGCATCCGAACGTGTGGAGAATCCAATCCCAGGGCACAGCGAAAGAGATAGCCTATGGTAAGCAAACGTAAAGAGAGGACGGTCATTGTTGGCGGTGGGCACGCAGCAGGTGCCCTCCTGACAGCCTTACTCCAAAAAAAATATCAACATGAGGTCGTTCTGGTGGGGAATGAACCTCATCCGCCCTACCAACGACCGCCGCTGTCCAAGAATTACCTGACAGGAGATGTTGATCAGGAGTCGCTGTACCTGAAACCGCGCTCGGTATACGAGAACGCAGGCCATCAGTTGCGGCTCGGTGTGCGCGTCGAACAAATTGATCGGGACAGTAGCACCATCAGCTTGTCGGATCAGAGCAGGCTGCAATACGATCGACTGGTCCTGGCCACCGGGTCACACCTTCGACACCTGAACGCGCCCGGGGCTGACTTAAATGGCATTCATTACCTGCACGACATAGCTGATTCAGAGGTACTGCGTGAACAGTTAGTTGCTGGAAAGCGCCTGGTCGTCGTGGGTGGTGGTTACATCGGCCTTGAGGTGGCGGCCAGTGCCAACAAAAAAGGTGTTAATGTCACGGTGCTGGAAGCCGCCGAGCGCCTTATGCAGCGCGTTACGGGCCCGGAAATATCAGCGTTCTTTTACGACAAACACCGCGGCGCCGGCGTGGACGTACGTCTGAACACAGCGGTAACCGGCTTCGAGGAGGGCGATCAGGGGCATGTGGCTGGCGTGACGTTGGCGGACGGAGGCACCGTACCGGCCGACATCGTCCTTGTGTCGATTGGCGTTATCCCGGAAACCGCTCTGGCTAAGGGCGCCGGCCTGCCCTGTGATAACGGTATTATTGTTGACGAATTTACCCGTACCGAGGACCCCGCCATCTTGGCGATCGGTGACTGCACCCGGCACCGGAATCTTTTCTTCGAGAAGATGCAACGGCTCGAGTCTGTCGCCAATGCTGTCGATCAGGCTCGTACAGCCGCAGCAACCCTGATGGGTGAGGAGAAACCCTATGATAGCGTTCCATGGTTCTGGTCAAACCAGTACGATGTTCGTCTGCAGATGGTAGGATTGTCGCAAAATCATGATCAGCGAGTGGTTCGCGGCAGCCCCGAGGATAAAGGATTTGCCGTGTTCTATCTCCGCGAAGGCTGTGTTATTGCTGTTGACGCGGTCAACCTGCCCCTTGCTTTTTTGGTAGGCAAGACACTCGTTCAACAACGCAGAACGATCAACCCGGAACTACTAGAGGATCCGGATACTGAACTGAAATCTTTGGTGAACGGAAGGCTCCAGAGTTGAAGGCAATATGTTGCGTGGCAACCGAAGCAGCCAGTCACCGGAGTGAGCCAATAAATATGAACTTGATCCTCTTAACAATAAAAGGTTGTGACTTTCCGCGACCGCTATGGGTTGAGGTGTATATCACTGAATCTTGGTTAAATCACACCAAGCACTTAATGTTTTCGGCCTCTTCTCTTGGAAGTGTCACTGTTGAAGCCGTTGGAAAGTGGCATCCAAGAACGGGCTACTCAGAGTTCAAACTGCAGGCAGTCTGTAAATCAAACAGAGTGAGATTCAGGCTTGTTGGAGATGTAAATGGGAGGCGGGTTCTGACATCCGGTATTGATATCAGGACACTTGACCAATTGAATCAAAGGTACGGCGCTAGTGAAACAGTTTTTTATAGCAAGGACGTACCAGTGCTGATGGCAATCTATTACTCAACTAAACGGTTAGAGGTTTTTAAATAACGTTTGCTTGGCAAGCCCCCGATATCCTAGACACCTGACAGCTTTGTGAAGTACTGCTTTTCGAAGTCCACCGGCGACAGGCCGCCATTATTGCCGTGCCGGCGAACCGGGTTATAGAACATCTCAATATAATCGAAAATATCCTGCCGAGCTTGTTCCCGATCCTTATAGATTTTTCGTTTGACTCGCTCGCTCTTGAGCAGCGAGAAGAAGCTCTCCGCAACCGCGTTGTCGTGACAGTTCCCGCGACGGTTCATACTTGGTTTCAATCGGTGATCCTTCAGGAAGTCTCGCCATCCCCCGGCTGGTATATTGCCAGTTCTGGGCTGAGTGAATCAGAACCTCCTATTTCGGCCTCCGCCTCCAAGAGGCCATCAGCAACGCGTCCATAACCCGATCGGTAGACATTCGTGGCTTCATGGACCAGCCAAAAATCTGCCGGGAGAGTAGATCCAGAACGGTGGCCAGGTACAGAAAGTCCTCACTATATGTTGTATTTTGCAACTATAACGCAAAGAAAAAAGGGGTGCATGTCAGAAACAAGCACCCCTGAGACCTCCAAACCAGCTTAAAGCTTGGTTGTGCGGAGATAAGGACGAATTTCATTCCAGCCATTCGGGAACAAGCCTTTGGCATCTTCATTGGAGATAGATGGCGGAATGATCACGTCGTCTCCTTTGCGCCAGTCAGCAGGCAGTGCACAGCGGTGGGCATCACCGGTCTGCAGTGCATCAATCACCCGGAGGATTTCGTCAAAATTCCTGCCCACAGCCATGGGATGGCCTAGCGGGGGCATTTGAACAGAAACTTACGGTTCCGCCCACCCGGATCCACCTCAAACCGTAAATTCCTGCACGAAATTCACCGGCCTTTGGCCGCCTTGATGTACTTGTAGAGTGTGGGCTTTGAAATTCCCATCATTTCGCAGATCTGATCCACGGTGTGTTCCTTCTCGTCGTAAAGCTTCACGGCTAAGGCCTGTTTATCTTTGCTGAGTGACTTAGGCCTACCCCCTTTTCGTCCACGCGCTCGCGCAGCTTGGAGGCCTGCTTGGGTGCGCTCACGGATCAGGTTCCGCTCAAACTCAGCCAACGCACCGAATATATGGAAAATCAACTTGCCGGAGCTGGATGAGGTGTCGATGGCTTCCTGGAGGCTCTTCAAGCCGATCCCCTTGGATTCCAGCAGTGTCACCATCTCGATCAAGTCTTTGAGTGACCTGCTCAAGC
This sequence comes from Marinobacter vinifirmus, assembly GCF_002258215.1. Lineage (GTDB taxonomy): Bacteria > Pseudomonadota > Gammaproteobacteria > Pseudomonadales > Oleiphilaceae > Marinobacter > Marinobacter vinifirmus. The sequence goes on along the minus strand of NZ_NEFY01000008.1, from coordinate 150,350 downwards.
GATCCAGTCGCCAGACCACTATGGTGTCACCCGTTCTCGCGTACTGCAAAGCCTGGTGCAGACCTGGGCGTTCCGCTTTGGCACCGCTAAGCTGATCCTTGAAGATTTGCTCACACCCAGCCTGGTCGAGGGCGTCTCGTTGCAAGTTGAGGTTTAGATCGTCAGTCGAGACTCGTGCATAACCAACCAGCATATGCTTCTCACTCTCCAGGCAAACTTTACAGATTTGGGGGTTCTTCCACCGGGCCTAAAAAGTTGGCGGTTATCGCAGCTACCCGGTCGTCGCTCACAAAAGTTAAATTACTCGTAACTCTAGGAAATATATTAACATTGAAATATTAACCGAGTATATTAACTTAAGTTGTGCTGCAAACCCGTTGCCTTTCAGGGCCTGCGCGAAGCAGTTAATAAAATTAGCGTTTTTTTTCAGCAAACAAGCCACGTGAGGCCCTGTTTGGCGTTCCGATCCAGCCGGTCCAGGTTGGTAATAATGTAGTTGCACAGATAAGTGCACAAATAAGTAGCCGTCCGATATTCCCATCTTGACCAGCGTAAGCGTAGCCAAGCTCCACGCAAAGATTCGTAATTACTCCAAATGTGCGGAACCTTCGCATTCCCCAGGTTTTCTCTCTCCTGAGATTTCTGCCTATCATTCCAGAGAAACCCTTCAGGACCAACATGACCGCTTGGTTGAACGTTTTAATCGGGCAAACAGCCGAAACTCCGAAGAGAAACGCCAAGACCGCTTTCTGAGGAGCACGGCGACTATCCCAAACCGCCTCTCGCCCCAATCGACGGTATAGAGCCGTTGGGTTCCTGGCTTGAGCTTCTGGAAGAAGGGGCAACCATGCGCCATTGCGTCGGCAGCTATGACGTGCCGGTCGCCCTCGGGGAAGTGTTCATTTACCGGATGGTCCACCCGGAGCGTTTAACCATATCACTGGAGTATCAGAATAAGACGTGGGTGGTTGGCGAGGTTCGCGGGGTGTGTAATTCAAGCCCGTCAGAGGGTGCTTTGGATTGGATTCGGCGGTGGGTTAATGTTGATCGAACGAAATAAACTTGACTCCATAGTCATGCGTTATCATGGCATAGCGAATTACGGTGAACGTCTAATTGAAAGGATTCGTCCCATGAGCTTGAAAGACCTAAATGATCCCAAGGCCGTCCTGGAGGCGATAGCCGAGTACGACCAGCTGGGACAAGAGGGGTTTCTAAAGCGTTACGGTTTTGGCAAAGCCCGCACCTTTGCACTTATTCATGGCGGGAGAAGCTACGACTCCAAAGCCATTGTTGGTGCCGCACACGGCTATCAATTTGGCACGCCATTGTCGTCTAAGCAGTTTTCCGGTGGTCTTGCCACCGTTGTCCCAAAACTCGAAGAGCTCGGGTTCACTGTGGTCGCCCTAGCGCTGGATGAACAAACGGCTTCGATACCGGAAGAAGTTCCCGATTCAGTCTGGGAGGGCGCTCGGAGGTCCGTTACTGTAAACCGTTATGAACGAAGCCCTGCAGCCAGGGCCGCTTGTATCGAACACCACGGCTCGGCTTGTCTGATCTGCGGCTTCGATTTTGCGCAAACCTATGGAGCGGACTTTCAAGGCTTCATACACGTCCATCATATTGTCCCGATCTCGAAAATCGGCGAGCAGTATGAAGTAGATCCCATTAATGACCTGATCCCGGTATGCCCGAACTGCCACGCAGCACTGCACTATGGCGGCAAAGAACAGAGCCCTGACGATATAAAAGCATTACTGCAGCTACCTCGCTCCACTTAACGGGTCAGTTTACCCAGGGTAAAGCTGCCCAATCTGTCGTATACGCCGGCGACAAATGCCCCCGCCGCATCGCATAAGCCGCAGGCCCGGCCTCTCTGGCCATGTAGACCGTCGCCCTCGACTTCCGGTTGATGGTATCCATCACCGCCATCAGGCGTTCCGATCTGCCATTGTCTGGCGCCTGCTCCTGCGCGGCTTGGAAGAGATCCTCCTGAACACCCGACTCACCCACCAGTTCCCCCAACATAACGCCGGCCTTAGCGTAATCAAATCCTTCCCGATACATCGGTCGGAGAAGGTTCAGAGCCTGCTGCACAATAACCCGGGAGTCCTGGCTGGGCTGGATGAGCTTCACGCTGGCACTGCGTGAATACTGCGGCGCCGTCGCCTTGAACGGATTGGTTCGGATGAACACCATCAGTTCCCCAGCATACTGCTGGCCTCCCCGTAGCTTCTCGGTCGCGCGAGTCGCAAAGTGCGCCACGGCTTCTTCCAGGTCGCTCAATATCTGAAGGGGCTGACCAAACGATCGGGAGCACATAATTTGCTTCTTCGGGGCCGGCACATCCTCCCACGGCACACAGGGCAAACCATTGAGCTCCCGGGCGGTGCGTTCCAACACGACAGAGAACTGGTTTCTGAGGGTCGCCAGATGGGTATCCGCTAACTGTAACGCCGTGACAATACCCATGGTCTGAAGTCTGGCACTGAGTTTTCGCCCGACACCCCAAACCTCCTCAACCGGTACCCGCGCCATCAGCCGCCGTTGCCGGTCGGGGTCCGTCAGATCGACCACGCCTCCAGTGGCTGGATATTTCTTGGCGGCATAGTTGGCCAGCTTGGCCAGGGTTCGCGTCGGAGCAATGCCCACACAGACCGGTAAGCCGACGTTCTGATACACCGTGTTCCTGACCTCTCGCCCAAAGTTCTCGAAGGACACCACCCGGTCAATGCCGGTCAGGTCCAGAAAGGCTTCATCGATGGAATAGATATCCACTTTGGGGGCCAGGGCCTCCAGAGTCGTCATCACCCGCCGGCTCATGTCGCCATAGAGGGTGTAGTTCGAGGAGAACACCTGGATGCCGTATCGGCGAATTTCCGGTTTAATGTGATGAACCGGCACGCCCATCTTGATCCCAAATTCCTTAGCTTCTTTGGAACGGGCGACGACGCAGCCGTCGTTGTTGGACAGCACCACAACCGGTGTATGGCGCAGATCCGGACGAAACAGCTTCTCGCAGGAGGCATAGAAGTTATTACAGTCCACCAGGGCGAACACAGGCTTCCTCATCCGGCTTTGGCCTGTTCCCGGTACAACGCAGCCCCGAGAGCGGCAAAGTAATACTGAAAGGCGTCATTGATACGCTGGCGATGGTCGCCCTGCGGATACAGACCAACCTTGGCTTCATCAGAGTGAACGGTTCCGTTTACCAGAAATCGGTTACGCGGCTGGCTGTCTTCAATGAAGGCTTCAAAGGCGCGAGCGCACAGCTCCTCCGGTTTGGCGTAATAAACCGTTTTCAAGTGCTGATCGGCCACCTGGGAGGCCCGGAACAAAGTGCTGGGTGCTGTGCCGTCCTCCGTCAGCATGATGGCCTGGAAGCATGCGCCTAGCCGTTCATTCAGTGGATGCGGTTTACTGCTTACGCTGTTCAGCCAGGCACTGGAAGCGAAGCCGCACGGTCCGGCATTCCGGTAAGCTTTGCCACCCATGTAGTGATCAAAGGCGTGAAACCATTCATGCGCCAGGCTACCCGCACCAGCGTTCTTGGCCAGCGCCAGTTGCCGGGTGGCGGGAATGTAGTGCGCGGCCACGCCCAGCCGGCCGCCGATGCCATACTGCAGGCCTAGCGTGCTCCTCAGGGAGATCAATGGCTCCGGTCCTCGCAGGATTGTCATCAAATCACACAGCGCCTGATAGAACCGGCCGGCTGCCCGGTCCCGCTCCTGAGGCGTTACCCAGCGTCCGACCTCGATGCTGCGAAAATCGAACCGTCGTCTTACGGTGGCAAAGGATACTGCCGATTCAGGTGTCATCCCTGCCCTCCCCGCTTGAATGACCGGATGACGTTGGTGACCACCCCAAACACCTCCATCACCATATCGCCCTCGACGGTAATAGGCCGGTACGCTGAATTCCGTGGAAGGAGCCGAACGGGCGGTGGCGTCAAATGCAATTGCTTCACCGTCATCTCGCTTTCCAGGCTGGCGATGATGATGTCTCCGTGCTTGGCTCTCAGCGACCGGTCCACCACCAGGACATCGCCGGGATAGATGCCCGCTTCAACCATAGACTCTCCCTGAACTCGCACAAAGAACGTGGCAGCCGGGTGCTGGATGCACAGCTCGTTCAGGTCAATGGTTTTCTCAACGTAGTCCTCCGCCGGCGATGGGAAGCCAGCCGAGACCCGCTCAAGAAACATCGGGATGTTCAGGCGTGAAACGGATTCGTAGTCACCAAGCAGAATGCAGGACATGCTTTACACCGGATACTGTTTGAATATACAGTATTTTGGCGAGACAATACGGTTGGGTCAACCCATCATTGGGCCCAGTGTTCTATACTCGGACTAGTGCAGCTGCCAGGAAGGCGGGAGGAGTCTGAGCCGAATCAACCTCTTTGTCGGTGAGGCTTCAATATAAACCGGATTTCCTGGTCTTTTTGGCGTAACAGGTGACCACGGGGGCAGCTCCAGATGTCTGTCCACCAGTAATACGCCCTGCCAGCTCTCATTTCATTTGCCTTCGTGATCGCAACGTCTTGGACTTCATGGCCGCATTCCGGGCAATACACCGTAGCGGTTCCATCGGTTACCCAGTCATTAATCCGCTCTTCAACGAGGCCGAAATGGCCGTCCGGCAACCGACTCACCTTGCGTGTGTCGAAGGTAGAATTGGCGAGCCAGATTGGCAGCACCTCCCTCGCCGCTTGGGCACTGACGCTTTGAATCACCGTTCTCTCGGCGTCTTCCCTTGCCCAGGCCAACAACACTCTTGCCGGGACCGTAACGTCGCAGAAAAAGCCCTCATCCCGGTTCTCGGTAGTGGCAACCAGTATTTGTCCTTCACATCTGGGAAGTGTCGCCAGATGCTCTTGAATCTGGGCCTGCAGCTCGCTCTGACGTTCTTCAGCGGCAAGCTGACGGCGATACGCCCGGGAGAACAGTTTTTTCAGGTAGTGCGGCATAGAGCTCATAGTGTGGGTTGTTTACCGTTCCTTGGACATTGATCAGGCCGAAGCGGACTAGAAGGCATGCATTTACTCGTCGAACACTAGTCCTTCACTACCGGATAACAGGCATCGCCCCACAGTGTCTCCGGGTGATCCATCATGATTGTCAGAATGACGGGAACCAGTTGGCTCATCAAGGCTACACAGTCACGAATCTGCTCCCGGTTTACCTTACTGCCCCATGTAGCACCGCCATGTATCAACTGATTTCGCAGGGTGTAGATCCGGCTAAGCGCAATGCCCAGTACCGTCGCGGTATCCTCTGAGCCCAAGGCGGACTGAGCGGCGACTTTTGCACGGTTAAACTGGTCTTGCCACTCTTCCTCACTGAGCTTTCCGTTCTGATGGTCCCAGAAGGGCTGAAACACAAAACGATTGCTGAGTAGTACCCGAATACTCCGGGGGAATTCTGTCCAGGTCAGCTCATCCAGCTGTTTGCCGGCATCAAGATCGACTAACTTCTCCAAGAAACCACGGAAGGCCGTTTTCTCTGTCGTCCGGTATTCTTCATTGATCTCTGTGGCATAGGCGGCGTTGAACGCAATCCACAGAAAGATGAACCGGCTGTCTGGGTCGTCGAGTTGCTCTGCTCGCTGCAACCAGCTCAGCGACCGATGAACCCGCAGGCTGAGATTGGCAGGGTAGCCGTCTCGCTCATCACGGTGGCGCTGTTTGAGAGTGTCGTAATTCATGGTTCGGTCCGTCCGTTCATCCAGTCCGGGTTTTCGGTTTCAATCCTTCACATGTTCCCGAATCAGCTTCAACGCTTCTTCCGTGTGCTCAAACCGATGGCTGCCGCCCTCAAAACTATGAACCGGAAAATAATCCCCAAGCGTCCTGACGGTGTCGCTCCACGGAAGCAGTTCATCCCCCTGATCCAGCAACACAAGCCCGCTGCCATAGGGAGTGAAGGGATAGTAGCTTGAAACCACTTCGTCCGTCAGTTGATAGGCGTGCCCCTGATGATCAACACCCTGCCCTATCCAGGGCTTGAGAGTGTGACCGGGATCCGTCACCGGGTTGATGGCGACAAACGGAATGCCGGATTCGGCACCCAGAATACCCGCCAACCATCCCCCCATCGAGGTCCCAACCAGAAGGTCCGGGTTCACTTGCATCAGTTTGTCCAGGCTATCTTCAATGACGTCTTCCGAGGCTTGAGTGTAATCGATGTCGTGACCATAGACAGGGCCAAGCTTCGCGAGCGCTTTAAGTTTGTCGCTGGTGGTATCGAAGCGGCTGGCGAAGCCATGGAGGTAGTATATTTTCAGCATTTCCTTCGCTCTGGACGCGATATTTTTTCTGACCTTAGCACCGTTGCCGGGTAAATGCCTGCTTCACTGCCTAGCTGCTTTCCTCACACACCATCTAATGAAAAAGGGGTGTGGCCGCCATGTGCTCACACCCCTCACTGTAGTTTCCATCAGCCTCATCCATGAGCTTCTATCGATGGCCGCCAATATGTGTTGTTTCCGAGCCGCCCAAAACCGATTGACTGGCGCTTTCGATAGGCCTTCCGCTGATTGTCAGCCATGGCACTCTGGGCATCGGCGTCCCGAACGTAGCGGGCAAGCGTCATCGCAGGGCTGACACCGTAACGTGCGCCGGGCGAGGCACAGGTCCAAATGTGCCTGAGTGCGAGAGCCGCATCAGGGTCTACCTTGTCAAGATAAGCCAGACCGTAGGCGCAGGCTTCCAAAGTCATGTCGGCGTGGTCGCACAACCTCGCGGTTGCCGTCGGCTTACCCCACGTATCGTAAGTGTAGGTCTTGCCAATATCGTGCAACAAACCAGCAACGAAACCGAGCTCCTGAAGTTCTTGAGGCATGTCTGGCTCATTGGTCTTCGTCATGACCACTACGTTCTTCGCCACGTCCAAGGAATGAGCCAGCAGCCCGCCAGGTTCATTATGATGGTAATTCCTGCTCGCCGGAGCTTTCAGAAAGACTTCAAGCCTGTCACGGCGCTCCAATACTCGCTTAATGAACATCTGTAACGTGGCTGACTGCAAAGACCGAACCGCAGCCACCAGCTGATCCAGTGCCTCCGGTCTCGGACAGAACGTCCGTGGCAAAGTCTGCAGTGCAGGCAAGCTGGCAACGTCTGCCTGCAACGGGCGGCGGATATCGGTCAGCAGGATCTCACTTTCCTCCGCACCCACGCACACCTGCCCTTTGACCACGACCAGATCCATGTGGCCCAAGTGCTCTGGAATCAATATAGAACCAATTACCGCCAGCACCACGATGTCACTGGCACAGCTGCTCAACCGAAGTTTCAGATACGGAATGCCTTCATCGTCAAAACAGGCAACACGCCCCGTCAGTCGGTAGGTGCCTTTAAAAGTTTCCTGCATCAACGGGCGTAGATCATTCAGTTTCATCACCTACCTCCTTATCGTTTTCGATGACCCGACTCTGAATCAGTCGCTCAAAGGCGCTGCCATCCATGCGAGTCAGGTTCGGGATATAGCGGGAATACACTTTAAACAGCATTTCCGTTGAGGAATGGCCCAGAGTGCGGGCGACCCATTCCGGGTTTTCTCCCGACGCGAGGAGTAGCGTCGCAGCTGTATGCCGGGTCTGGTAGGGTCTGCGTTTCTTCAGCTTGAGGTGTTCCAACAAAGGGTACCAAACACGCTTGGTCACGTTATTGTGGTCCAGCGGCTCTCCCAGCCGGTTACAAAATACGAACTTGCTGAGTTTGCCGGTTGCCTCGTACTGGGATTTGAGTGCCTGGTACACGGGGCCAAACATTGGAATTTCCCTTTGTGAGCCGTCCGTTTTTGTGTACTCGGTTTGGCCGTGGATAAGTGTTTCACGTACCAGGATTTCCCGCTTTTCAAAATCCACGTACTCCCACTTGAGGCCATCAACCTCCCCCGTTCGCATGCCGGTGTAAAAACGCACCAGGTAATAGTTGTGGTAATCCTCTCTGACCGTTTCGAGAATCTTTTCTACCTCATTCAGGGAGAAAGGCTCGATGTGTACCCTCTGCTGCTTGAGCGGCTTTATGTTCAGATAGGGATTCGTGAAGTCAAACCGCTCAGCCGCCTCCGTTAGAATCATCCGCAAAATGGTCATGTGGCTGTTGATGGTTTTGGGCGCCATCAAGCCACTGGCCCCTCTTCCTTTCCGCCGAGCCATCTTGTTACGAGCGGCCAGAATATCCGGCTTGGAAATCTCGCCTACCCGTTTATCCTTGAAGGCTGGCTTGAGAGAACTGGCCAGGATGGATTCCACGTTGCGAGTGTGGGAGTTCCGCCACTGGATTTTGGATTCGAGGAACCACTGGTCAGCGAAGTCTGCGAACAAAGGAGTGATAGTTTCCGACTGACCAAGGATACCCCCCCCATTTCTGGGAAGAGCGCCAGCCTCCTCAAGTTTTTTGAGGTTTTTGCTTCCCGGGAAGAACTCGGCGTAATCAAAGCCCCCAACCAGCATTTTGGCTTCCATTCTCTGGATCAATGTCTCCAGCTGTTTTCGGTTGCGGGCGGTGTCACTCAATAAAGTCTGCTCCCTGCAGCGTATTCCTTGGTACCGAAAATCGATAAAGAGTTTCTTTGTATCGGCTCGTACTCGCACCTTAGCCATGACAAACACCTCCGCTTGCCATCGGAATGGCCAGGTTGTTCTGAGCCATGCTGAGCATGTCTTCCTCGATAATCTCCCAGATGTAGAGAATCTTTCGGCCGCCAAATGGGCGGATATAATGTTTGCCCTCTAACAGGACGCTGTCCTTCAGACACTGACGGATGGTGCGGGGGTCATACTTGATACGCTCTGAGAGCTCTTCAGTTGTCAGGTATGTGTTGTTCATGAGAACATCTCCTTTTGCCAATCAATGATCACTTGATAACTTTTGTCATCATTTGATTGTCAATATACACCCCTTGATGATAATTGCAAGTGGTGTTTGATACTTTTTTTTATCAAAAGAGCAGAGAGATGATCCGTTTCCATTTAAAGGAGTTGATAGCAGATAAGGAATTTGCCGAGAAACGACGAATTACTATCGGTGAAATCGCTAGGGACACTGGCATCAACAGGATGACACTGTCGAAAATCATCAATCATCCCGGCCACAGCACAGTGACGGACAACATTGATAAGCTATGCACTTATTTCGACTGTTCGGTTGAGCAGTTAATCACGCACATCAAGGAAGTCTCGGACGAGTCTGAAGGATCGGAAGGCGAAAAGTGATTCTCTTTTTTTAGCGTGAGGGCGGAAGCTAATATCCCGTGCCCCAGAAGACTGACGGTCAACAACGAAGAGGAACCAGAATATCCAAATCGGAAATTGGCACGCATAGGGCACGGTGAGGGCACGGAGAAAATTTCAGGATCAGAAAACAAAAAAGGCAGATCAGTAACTAACTGATCTGCCTTTCTTTTTTATGGTAGCGGGGGCAGGATTCGAACCTACGACCTTCGGGTTATGAGCCCGACGAGCTACCAGACTGCTCCACCCCGCATCAAACTGGTTGTTGGCTTCGGGGGCCAGCCCCGATCAACGTGGCGCGAATAATACGGGCTGGAATGCTGCCTGTCAAAGGTTATTACGGTTTTCCCGTAACTTAGCGCTCCAATATCGCTGTTACGCCCTGACCACCGGCAGCACAGATGGAGATCAGGCCCCGGCCACTGCCCTTTTCCTCCAGCAATTTAGCCAGCGTCGCGACAATACGGCCGCCGGTTGCCGCGAACGGGTGGCCGGTGGCCAGGCTGGAGCCTTTCACGTTCAGTTTCGCCTTGTCGATGCTGCCCAGTGGTTTATCCAGGCCCAGCCGCTCCTTGCAGAAGGCAGGATCTTCCCAGGCTTTCAGGGTAGACAGCACCTGTGCGGCAAAGGCTTCGTGGATTTCGTAGAAATCGAAGTCCTGCAGGGTCAGACCGGCTTTCTCGAGCATGCGGGGCACGGCGTAGGCCGGCGCCATCAGGAGGCCTTCTTTCTTGTCGACAAAGTCTACGGCAGCCACTTCCGAGAAAGTCAGCCAGGCTTTTACTTCCATATTGTTGGCCTTGGCCCACTCCTCGCTGGCCAGCAGCACACAGGATGAGCCATCCGTCAGCGCGGTGCTGTTTGCGGCGGTCATGGTGCCGGTCTCACGATCAAAGCAGGGCTTCAGGGTGGCCAGCTTTTCCATCGTAGTGTCCGGGCGCAGGATGTTGTCTTTCTCCAGCCCGGCCATAGGCGTTACAAGGTCGTCGAAAAAGCCTTCTTCATAGGCTTTGGCCAGCTTCTGATGGCTTTCCCAGGCCAGCCGGTCCTGGTCTTCCCGGGCGACGTTCCATTCCTTTGCGGTTACCTGGCAGTGATCACCCATCGACATACCCGTGCGGGGTTCGCCGTTCTCCGGAATTTCCGGCACCAGGTGGCCCGGGCGGAACCGGCCCAGAATTTTCAGGCGTTCCTTGGTCGTTTTCGCGCGGTTAAGATCCAGCAGAATCTCCCGCAGACCTTCACCTACGCCGATAGGCGCATCGGAAGTGGTATCTGTGCCGCCGGCAATGCCGCATTCAATCTGCCCCAGGGCAATCTTGTTTGCCACCAGAATGGCAGCCTCCAGGCCCGTGCCACAGGCCTGCTGGATATCGTAGGCCGGGGTTTCCGGGGCCAGTCCGGAGCTGAGCACGGATTCCCGGGTCAGGTTGAAGTCCCGGGAATGCTTGATCACTGCACCGGCAACCACTTCGCCCATTCGCATACCCTGCAGGTTGTAGCGGTCGACCAGACCGCGCAGTGCTGAGGTAAGCAACTCCTGGTTGCTGATTTTGCTGTAGGCGGTATTGGAACGGGCAAACGGAATCCGGTTGCCGCCGATCACCGCAACGCGGCGAACGGTCTGGGTATTTCCCTTGGTGCTGCCCGCGGTGCCAGTAGCGCCTTGGGTGGTTTTCTTTGCCTGGGCCATTGCAGTCTTCCCTTTCAATAAGTACGGATTCAGATAATCTGAGGTTACAGCAAAGTCTAGCGATTGACGCCCCGGGCTCATTGGCAAGTCTGACAACGCGGTCCCTGCGTTGAGTCAATCCATTAGCCGGCAGAATCTTTACCCTTTAGCCTAAATTGCACTCAACCGCATCAACAAGGAAGAAACCATGTCTGACCTCTACCTGAAAATCGTAAACACCCCTGTCGGCAAAACGGCCGCCCAATCCCTGGGCCTGCCCTCGCCGGCTCCGCTGAAACGCCTGAAGCGTGTGGATCAGCCTTTTATTGAAGGTGACGTGCTGATTGGTGCCGGTAACGGCGCCAAAGCCATCGCAACCCTCGGCTCTGTTCTTGGCGCCAGCCCGGCCAACCTGTTCCACGCCACCGGCCCGGACACCCTGGCGGAATCTTCCCAGGCCGGCAACAAGGCCAAGCCTTTTGAGGTGGGCGCCAACAGTGAAGGTAAGTTTTCCGCCCTGGTGTTTGATGCCACCGGCCTGAAAACCCCGCAGGATCTGCGGGCCCTGTACGACTTTTTCCACCCGACCATCCGCAAGCTGGCCGCCAATGGCCGGGTGCTGGTGATCGGCCAGGACCCCCACACCTGCCGCAAGGCCCCGAACGCCGCCGCTCAACAAGCACTGGAAGGTTTTGTGCGGGCCGTTGGCAAGGAAATCGGCAAGAAAGGCTCTACGGCTAACCTGGCATGGATTGCGCCAAACGCCGAAAACCAGCTGGACTCTACCGTGCGCTTCTTCCTGTCGGCCCGGTCTGCCTATGTATCCGGCCAGGTCGTTCGCATCGGCAAGGCTGAGGAAGCCAGGGCCACCAATCCGGTTGCTCCGCTTACCGGCAAGGTTGCCCTGGTTACGGGAGCTTCCCGCGGCATTGGTGCAGCCATCGCCGAAACCCTGGCCCGGGACGGCGCCACCGTAATCGGCCTGGACATTCCCCCGGCCATGGAAGAACTGCAGAAGGTTACCGGCGCCATCAAAGGCAAGGCACTGGCTTGCGATATTACCGATGAAAAAGCCCCCAAGCTGATTGCCGATTTCATCGAAAAGGAAACCGGTGGCGTGGACTTTGTCGTCCATAACGCAGGTATCACCCGCGACAAAACACTCGGTAATATGCCGGAGCACTTCTGGGATATGACCATCGCGGTAAACCTGACTGCCGAGGAGCTGATCGACGAGGAACTGGCTGAGCGTAACCTGATGCGCGACAACGGCCGGATTGTGTGCATTTCCTCCATCAGCGGCATTGCCGGCAACTTCGGCCAGACCAACTACTCTTGCGCCAAGAGCGGCGTGATCGGCTATGTAGAGTCTATGGCGAAGCACCTGAAAAACGGCATTACCATTAACGCCATCGCCCCGGGCTTTATCGAAACCCAGATGACTGCTGCCATGCCGTTTACGATTCGTGAAGCGGGCCGGCGCATGAACAGCCTGTCTCAGGGCGGCCATCCGCTGGATGTTGCTGAAGCTATCGCCTGGTACTGCAACCCGGCCTCTGCAGGTGTAAACGGCAACGTCGTGCGGGTATGCGGGCAGTCACTGATTGGCAAATAAAAAGCAAAAAAAAAAGCAGATCCGCTTGGATCTGCTTTTTTTCAAAACTGGTGGGTGGTGCAGGGATCGAACCTGCGACCCTCGCCTTGTAAGGGCGATGCTCTCCCAGCTGAGCTAACCACCCGGGAAAAAGGTTGGCGGAGCGGACGGGACTCGAACCCGCGACCCCCGGCGTGACAGGCCGGTATTCTAACCAACTGAACTACCGCTCCGCAACGATCCAACTTTATCGAAAAAGTTAAACCGGCAATCCGCTTTAAAAGTGGTGGGTGGTGCAGGGATCGAACCTGCGACCCTCGCCTTGTAAGGGCGATGCTCTCCCAGCTGAGCTAACCACCCACTTCGTAGCCTTACTGTTCTTCAGGCTTAAAGCGGTCACTTGCTGCGCTAGGCGCTTGCTGATTCAGCGTTGCTGTCTCAACCAAGTGAGACGCGCATTTTAAGCATTTCGCTCACAGTGTCAAATGTTTTCCCGAAAATTTCTTAAATTTTTTCCGACACCCGCCATATTGACCATTTGTTGATCAAAATCATAAGCTTGAGCGCTAAAAGATCCACCATCCCCCGCCGGATTCCTCTTCACGCCTGCGTTCGCGCTCACGCTCGAGCATGGCATATTCCCGCTCAAGCTCCTCCATCTTGCGATCCGCCTCAAGCGGCACGGTTGGGCCGCCACCGAAGGGCCAGTACCAGGAGGCAGACTCGTACCTGCCTTCCTCCTTCAGGCGTTCGATTTCGATCTCTCTCTCTTCTTCCAGTGCGGCTTTGCGCTTTTCGTAATCTTCATCCTCATTCACTTCAACAATGGAAGTAGCCGCATGGTTTGGCGCCAACAGATCGCTGTTCAGAAACAGCGTAGACACAATCTGGTCTGCCTGCATGGCGTAGTCACGGGTCACCAGCTGCAAATCGCCGGACGCCAGCGGATGCTCCGGGTCCAGGCCCGGGTTCGGCTGTTCCGGCTCGGTCAGTTCGTTATAGCGAAGGTAGTAAATCTGCCCCGGCTTAACTTCCAGCGTAGCATCGGCAATCAGGCTCAGGCTGAAGGAGTTCAGACCCTCCAACCCCAAAAGCGGCCGGCGCATGGCAATATGCCGCTCACCCGGTTTTACCTCAAGCCAGGTGTAGCTGTTGTTGCGGATATTGAAGTAATGATGGTCATCAATATAGACACTGGGCGACTCGATCTCATCGGCCGCCCATTGGGAGTGGGTCCGGTAGAAATACAACAGGGCGTTGTTCTGGTCCCACTGGTCGTTGTCGATATGCACAAAGTCGTGGCCGGAAACCGGGTGCAGAAATGCCCCCACGCTTTTACCAATCGACTGGTAAACCGTACAGCCGGACAACATCGCCACACAAAGCAGTGCAGCCACTGGCTTCGCAGGCACCGCAACCGGCCTCAGGAAAGGTACTCGGATTTTCATTGTTATGTGCTCTTCATCCCTTATCGAGTTGGCTGATCATAACAACTGCCAACTCCAAGAAATGAGAGCTACCGCAAGGGATGGCTACAAACCGTTACACGACGCCGGAAAAGCTCCTGCCTGAGCTTACTGGGCGCGCAGCTGATTAACCTCCTCAGACAAACGAACCAGGCGGGAAGTCAGCTGCGAACGGGAAGCGTCAATCGCCTCTACGGTTTTCTTCAGCTGGGCCAGCTCATTACGCAACGCCCTCACCTCCGCATCGCCGGCACTGCTGTCTGCGGCCTTCTCCAAAGACGCAATCCGGCTTTCGATGCCATCCAGTGTCAGCTTCTGTTCCTGCTGGAACCGGCGAATACGGCCATCAACCAGCTCATCAACCCCGGCCACCTGCTCAGTTACCTCCGCAAGTTCCCCTTGCAGCGCTTCACCCGCCTTGGCCAGCTCGGCCACCCGGGTTTCCACCGCGTCCACATCTGAAGCCAACCCAGCCCGGACCTGCTCAACCTGTTCGCCCACCCCGGCAATTGCCTTCTCGGCCTCAACGAGCTTGCCATCTATCGACGCCAGCCGCTCCTGGTGCTCGTCCAGTCGCTTCTTGTTGCGTTCATTGGCAATCGCCCAGAGTTTGCGGATCTCGCTGTCGGCCGCATCAATCTGCTTTTTAGTGGCCGCCAACTGCTCCTCAAGGGAAGCGCCCCGCTCCTGCAAAGATTCTCCGGTCTCCGACAGCTCACCCTCAAACCGCGCCAGCGCCAGCTTACTCTGCCGCGCCCAGTAATCAGCCTCCTCCAGCTGCCCCTCCAGGGCCTGAATCCGCTGCTCCTGAAAATACCAGCCCGCCCCGGCACCCGCGGCAACCACCAGCAACAACAACCAGACCAACCCGGAACCACCCCCCGAACCCCCGGCCTTATCCTGCTTCGGCGGCCTGGGTGGTTTTGGCGGCTTCTCAGCCTTCTGCTTCGGCTTATCCGCCTTCACCGGCTTCTGCTTTCCGGGCGCAGTTTCCCTGGGCTCTGCGGCACCAAATGGCTCGTCAGCAATCAGCTCGTCATCATCCGGGCGGATAGGTTCCATTACAGCTCCTGAAAAATGGGTATTAACAATAATGGCCTCGATAATACCCGCTGTTACGTGACTCTTAAAATGACAGCTTATAAAGGTTTATCCCTGCAGGATAACTGCACCGAGTTCCGGGATTCGTCCGGGCCGCCTTTTCCGGAAATTTCGAAGGCCATGGATGGCCTGAGAGAAGCGCCCATGGACGGGCTTGTAGCGGTTTCCGGAAAAGGCGGCCCGGACGGATCCTACAACAAAGCAGAAGTTGCATGGTAAGTAGCCAAAACATACAATGGCCGGCTTTCCAATTATCACAGGACAGTTGCACATGCAGCCGCTTGTAGGACTCATCATGGGCTCGAAATCCGACTGGCCCACCATGGAACACGCCGCCGAAATGCTCGAAAAACTCGGCGTAGCCTACGAAACCCGGGTAGTCTCCGCCCACCGCACCCCAGACCTGCTCTTCGACTACGCCAAAACCGCCTCAGACCGCGGTTTAAAGGTAATCATCGCAGGCGCCGGCGGAGCCGCACACCTGCCCGGCATGGTTGCCTCGCAAACCTCTTTGCCGGTACTGGGTGTACCCGTACAATCAAAGGCCCTGAACGGCCTGGACTCATTACTGTCCATCGTACAAATGCCCGGCGGCATCGCTGTGGGTACCCTGGCCATCGGCAAAGCCGGTGCCACCAACGCCGGCCTGCTGGCAGCCCAGATTATCGGCACGCACGATGACAGCGTGCGAAAGGCGGTAGACGAATTCAGGGCAACCCAAACACAAACGATCCTGGATAATCCTGATCCCAAGGATCAGTGAAACCAACTCCAGAACCTGCTGATCAGGTCAGGCAGCGCTTTCCAAAACTGTGCGGAGCCATGGATGGCGGAGCCCAAGCGTCACAGGGAAGTGCCGCAGGAGCGTGTTTTGGAAAGCGCTGCCTGACCTGATCACACTCCCAAAGCTTGAAAGGCAGGAGAGCTCGAATGAGAATCGGTGTACTAGGCGCTGGCCAACTCGGGCGCATGCTCGCCCTGGCCGGATACCCGCTGGCCAAAGACTTCGTTTTCTATGACATGTCCGGCAGCCCAAGCGCAGGCCTGGGCGAGACCATCGTAGACCGCGACGGCAAGTACCTGGACGACTTCCTGTCCAGGGTCGACCGCGTAACCTACGAATTCGAGCACCTTCCCGTAGAAGTTGCCGAAGAACTCGCCAAACACAAACCGGTACACCCCTGCCCCCGGGCCCTACAGGTCTGCCAGAACCGCGTCGCCGAGAAAACCCTGTTCGGCCAGCTCGGCATTCCGACCCCGGAATGGAAAGTGGCCGACAGCGCAGATTCCCTCAAAGCTGCTGCTGAAGAGCTCGGCTGCCCGGTAGTCGCGAAATCCATCACCGAAGGCTACGACGGCAAAGGCCAGGCTGTACTGAAAAGCCCGGACCAGGCCGACGACGCCTGGGATATGATCGGCCACCCACAGGTTATCGTAGAGAAATTCGTCAATTTCAGCCGCGAAGTCTCCATCATTGCGGTACGGGCCGAAGACGGTGACGTTGCCTTCTATCCCATTGCCGAAAACACCCACCACGAAGGCATCCTGCGCTACTCCATCGCCCCGGCACCAGGCCTTCAAGCCCACGTCCAGAAAGACGCCGAGCGCTACATCAAGGCCCTGCTGAACGAACTGAACTATGTGGGCGTATTAACCCTCGAACTGTTCGAAACACCGGAAGGACTGGTAGCCAACGAAATGGCACCCAGAGTGCACAATTCCGGCCACTGGAGCATCGAAGGCGCCATGACCAGCCAGTTCGAGAACCACATCCGTGCCGTCAGCGGCCACCCGCTCGGCAGCGTGGAACCCCGTGGCCTGAGCTGCATGATCAACATCATCGGCGAGCATGGCGACATTGAACGGATACTGGAACTGCCCTACGCTCATGTGCACCTTTACAACAAAGGCGAACGGGCGGGGCGCAAGCTGGGCCATGTGAACATCCTGGCAGACAGCTACAAAGAACTGGTATGGCGCGTGCGCACCTGCGCCCAGTTCCTGCCGGGCTGCCCGGAGTTTAAAAGTTCATTAACGGCAAAGGGTTGATTTAACTCAAACCGCCCTTATATTGCTTGAACGTACATCCATAAACACAGAGAGACAGGGAGAACGACCTCATGGCATTTGAACTTCCCGCACTGCCTTACGAAAAGAATGCACTCGAGCCGCACATGTCCCAGGAAACCCTGGAATACCATTACGGCAAGCACCACCAGACTTACGTAACCAAGCTGAACGGTCTGGTTGACGGCACCGATAATGCCAGCAAGTCCCTGGAAGACATCATCAAGAGCGCCAGCGGCCCGCTGTTCAACAACGCCGCCCAGGTATGGAACCACACGTTCTTCTGGAACTGCCTGAGCCCGAACGGCGGTGGCGAGCCCACTGGCACAGCCAAGGAAGCCATCGAGAAGGCTTTCGGCTCTTTCGAAGATTTCAAAAAGGAATTCAACGACAAGGCCGCCAACAACTTCGGCTCCGGCTGGACCTGGCTGGTGAAGAAGGCTGACGGCAGCGTTGCCATCGTAAACACCAGCAACGCGGAAACTCCGCTGACTGGCGCCGACAAGCCGGTACTGACCGTCGACGTATGGGAACACGCCTACTATATCGACTACCGGAACAGCCGCCCGAACTACCTGGAGGGCTTCTGGAACCTGGTGAACTGGGATTTCGTGAACGAAAACCTGGCCTGATCAGGCACCAAGCGTATCAGCGGGTAAACTGCTGACGCCCCAAACGCCCGCCCGGGGTTACCCGCGCGGGCGTTTGTGTTTCTGAACACCATCAATCCGCTACAATCAGATACAAGGCAAATCACAAAACTCCGAAAAAATCGTCCATACTCCATGCAGTTACGGTAAATCTGGACCATACTGTTGTCCTGATCGGACAAACCGTGACAAACCCTCAAAAACACCCGTGCCGTTAACACAAGAAACTGCAGGATGCCCAGAGCCTTGGATGTAGAGCAACACCTCGGATACCGGATTCTACGCTGGATGCTGGCTACAGCCGTCATCTGCGGCGTACTGGTGAGTTCCGTACAGGTGGTTCTTGATGCCCGCAGAGTCTCCAAGGAACTGGAGGCCCAGGCAGCGCAAACCATCAGCATGGTCCGCGATGCCGCCACCCAATCGGTGTTCAGCATTGACGACATCCTGGCCCGGCAGGTAATCGACGGCCTCTTTGCGCTCAAACCTATCCATCTCGCCAGGATCACCCACCCTACGGGCGAAGAACTGGGCGGCCGCGTTCGCCCCCTGAGGGATAACGCTTTCCGACCGATCACCGACCCGATTTTCGGTGCTGTGCAGGAGTACCGCGAAAGCCTCAGCCGCAGCGCCAGCCCGGACACCGTCTACGGTTACCTGGAAATCCACTTTGATACCGCTCCGCTGGCAGCCACCTGGCTAACCCGGGCCGCCGTTACCTTTGCCTCCGGCATTGCCCTGGCGCTGATACTGGGCCTGATCATGTTCGTGGTATTCCATCTGCTGCTGACCCGCCCTCTGCTGCGCATTGTGCATTCGGTAAAGAAAGTCGACCCGGAAAAGCCCGACGACCGGCTGATTGCCTTGCCCAGGGGCCACAGAAACGATGAGCTGGGGCTCTGGGTCAATGCCACCAACAACCTGCTGGTGGGCATCGGAGACAGCCAGAAACGCCACCGAGAGGCGGAAGACCGGGTCAATAAGCTGTCCCGCTACGACCAACTCACTGGCTTGCCAAGCCGGGATACCTTCCTGGAATCCCTTCGGGACGAAATAATCACGGCCCAGAAGAACAACCGGACACTGGCACTGATGGTCTGCGGCATTGATGACTTCAAATCTGTAAACGACCAATGCGGCTTCCGCACCGGCGACATCATCCTGCAAACCATGGCCAGCCGCCTGACCGCCAACCTGCCCGCCGAGCGCTTCATGGTGGCGCGCCTTGGCAGTGACCAGTTCGTCATCGTGGAGAAAAACCTGAAAGACGGCTTCCAGGCTGCCGAAACCGCAGAAAAGATCCTCGCCAGCTTCGCAACACCGGTGAATGCCGGCAACCACCGAATTTCACTGACGGCCACCATCGGCATCGCCCTTTATCCATCAGATGCCAAGAAAGCAGACCCGTTACTGCAAAGCGCCGAGCAGACCATGGCACTGGCCAAGCGCAGCAGCCACAACCACTTCCAGTTCTACGTGGCTAGCATCGACAAACAGATCCGCGAGCGCAAACAGCTGGAAAAAGACCTGGCCTCCGCCCTGGTAAACCACGAATTCCATCTGGTGTACCAGCCCCAGATCAACCTGAGCAACAAGCAGGTGATCGGTGCCGAAGCCCTGCTGCGCTGGGAGCACCCGGAGAAAGGCCTGGTTCCGCCGGACTATTTCATCCCGGTAGCGGAAGCCAACGGGTCCATCGTGGAAATCGGCCAGTGGGTTCTGGACCAGGCCTGCTGGCAGGCCGCCCGCTGGGCCAGCGAGGGCAAGTCACTGCGGGTGGCCGTTAACCTTTCGGCGGTTCAGCTACGGCAGGAGTCTATTGTGGAGGATATCCTCGGTGCACTGGATCGCCATCACCTGCCCGCCGCCCTGCTGGAACTGGAAGTGACAGAAACCAGCTTCATGACCAACATGGCCGACGCCATCCGAAAGCTGAACCAGCTACAGCAGGCAGGCATTGTTATCTCGGTGGATGATTTTGGTACCGGCTACTCCTCCCTGACCTATCTGAAGAAGATGCCGGTACACAGCCTCAAAATCGACAAACAGTTTATCCGGGACCTCCTGGTTAACGAGGAAGACACCCGCATTGCCAACATCATCATCGACCTGGGCCGCAGCCTGAAACTCAAGGTCATTGCCGAGGGCGTGGAAACTGCGGAACAGGAGGCTTACCTTACCCGCAGAGGCTGCGATATCGGTCAGGGCTACTTCTTCAGCAAACCGGTACCACCCAGGGATTTTGAGAGCTTCTTAAAGACATTCCACCGGAATATCGTGGAAAATAACACCTGAACAACCTGTTAACCCTCCAAGGAGTCGTCATGGGAACCACTGTCATCGGCCTTGTTGTTATTGCCGTTGTCGTTTTCTACCTGGTTTTTATCTACAACCAGCTGGTATCACTGCGCAACCAGTTCAAGAACGGGTTCGCCCAGATTGATGTGCAACTGCAGCGCCGGCACGACCTGATTCCCAACCTGGTGGAATCCGCCAAGGCGTATATGGATCATGAAAAATCCACCCTCACCCAGGTGATGGAAGCCCGAAACAACGCCGTCAGCGCCCAGAAAGATGCCGCCAGCGACCCAAGCGATAACACCAAAATGCAACGCCTGGGTGGCGCCGAAAACCTGCTGACCAAGGCCCTGGCCAACTTCTACGCGGTTGCCGAGAACTATCCGGACCTCAAGGCCAACGAAACCGTACAGCAGCTGATGGAAGAACTGTCCAGCACCGAAAATCGGGTTGCCTTCGCGCGCCAGGCCTATAACGACGGTGTCATGAGCTACAACATCTTCCGGGAGAAATTCCCCAACAACATTGTTGCCGGCATGTTCGCCTTCAAGGAAACTGCCCAGCTGCAACTGGAGACCCCGGAAGCCCGCCAGGCACCGAAAGTCAGCTTCTGAGGCCTGATCCATGGCAAACCCCGGTTTCTTTCAGCGCCAGGCCCACGCCCGGCGCAACACCGGCCTGCTCGTGGTCCTGTTCCTGACCGCTGTTATCCTGATTACCCTCGCGGTATGCCTGGTGGGCTACGCCATCACCCGCAGCGACACCTCCTACCTGCCCTTCCACACCTGGCTGATGTCGAGCCATGGCCTGGTCACTGCCGTGGCCGTGGTATTGCTGGTCGGGATCGGCTCGCTGATCCGCTGGGTGGACCTAGCCGGCGGTGGCAGCCGGGTGGCGAAGATGGTCGGTGCGCGGCTCATTGAGCCCGACACCCGGGACCCGGAAGAACGGAAGCTGCGCAACATTGTCGAAGAAATGGCCATCGCCAGCGGCGTGTCGGTACCGGAACTCTATGTAATGGACCAGGAAACCGGCATTAATGCCTTTGTGGCGGGCTATACGCCTGGTGAGGCGGTGATGGTGGTAACCCATGGCGCCCTCACCCACCTGAGCCGCGACGAGCTTCAGGGCGTGGTGGGCCACGAATTCAGCCACATCTTCAACGGCGACATGCGCCTGAACGTGCGCCTTATTTCCCTGCTTGCGGGTATCCTGATGATTGGCCAGATCGGCCACTTCCTGCTGCGGGCCGGTTTTTACAGTGGCGCCCGCAGCCGTGGCAACCGGGATGGCCGTGCCCAGGCATTGATCGGCCTGATGGGCCTGGCCCTGATGATCATCGGTTATGTGGGGGTATTCTTCGGCCGGCTGATTCAGGCGGCAGTCTCCCGCCAGCGGGAAATGCTGGCCGATGCGTCATCGGTGCAGTTCACCCGTAATCCGGAAGGCATTGGTGGTGCACTGTTTAAAATCGGGATGAAAGGCGGCTACCTGGACACCACCAGCCACGCCAGCGATATGAACCATATGTGTTTTGGCGAATCCGCCCGGATGAAATTCACCAGCCTGCTGGCTTCGCATCCCCCCGTCGACGAACGCATCAACGCCATCCAGCCCGGGCTACTGGCGCGCCTGCGCAGCCGGCTGAGGGATACCGAACCGGACAGCGCCCTGCGCCAGAGCTCAACAGAGAGCGCCAGCACACGCGTTGGCGACCTGGTCAATCAGGTCGTCGAACCCGCCCGCGGTAGCCATGGTGGCAACCGCTTCTCCCCGGTGCGCTCCTCGCTGGCTGCCGGCACCGGAGAAAGCGCCGCCACCCTGTCGAAAAGAGTGGGCACCGTTACCCCCCAAAGCGAGGCTTTCGCGGCCCATCTTCTGCAGCAACTGCCATCCACCTTCCGCAGCCTGCTCTATACCCGGGCCGGCGCCATTCAGCTCTGCTATGGTCTGTTGATCCGTGAACTGCCGGGCCAGCAACAGCAGGAATGGCTTGCTCTGATTCCCGAGCATTCGCTGCTGGGCGCCAAGGCGACCCTGCTCGACAAATTACTGCCCACCCTGGCAAGGCTGGGCGATTCCGCCCGTTTCCCGGTACTGGAGCTGGCCATGCCCGCCCTGAGAAAGCTGGACCCGGACGAACGACAACAGCTGATCAGCAATGTTCAGAAGCTGGTGGCAGCAGACAGGCGGGTGAACCTGTTCGAGCTGGCACTCACCACCTTCCTGAACCGCCACCTGGGTGCCGGTGCCGAAGAGATCATTCCGGTGAAATACCGCAACTACCGGCAGGTATTGCCGGCGATCAGCCGCGTGCTGAGCCTGTTTGCCCGGGCGGGCAGCGACTCAAGCGAGCAAGCCGGTCAACTGTACCGGCAGGCCATGGCCGGTTTTGGCAGCGGCTCAGAGCAGGATGCAGAACAGAAAGTGTCTATGCGCCAGCTGAGCGAAGCCCTGCATATGCTGAGCCGCCTGTCGCCTCTCCTGAAACCGGGCATCATCGACGCCTGTGGCTACTGCATCAGCCACGACGGCAAGGTAGATGTAAAAGAATACGAACTGATGAGACTGGTGGCAGACCAGCTGGATTGCCCGATGCCTCCACTTTGATTTCGCCCGGCAGAAATAAAAAGGCCAGGCTCCTGAATGGGAGCCTGGCCTTTTTCGATTCGGCGTCTGTTACTGGCGACGACCTTCAAACAGCATGTCGACAGACGGCTGCTGGTCCGGGGCTGGCAAGCCAAGCTTCTCACGCACGCTCAGGTCCACATCCCGCAGGCGATTGAACTTCTCGGTGGTTGCCGCCACGCTCTCGTCTTTGCCCAGCATGATGGTCGGGCGCAGGAACACCAGCAGGTTACGCTTCACGCGGGTTTCGGATTCTGAGGAGAACAACCGGCCCAGCAGCGGGATATCACCCAGCAGCGGCACCTTGCTTTTGCTCACCTGGTAGTCGTCTTTGATCAGACCGCCCAGCACCACGGTTTCGCCGTCATCGGCCAGCACCGTGGTTTTGATTTCCCGCTTGTTGGTGATCAGGTCAGAGGCACCGGCCACGTTGGTGGTAGAGATATCCTCGGTGGTCTGCTCAACCACCAGCCGTACCAGGCCATCGGCACTGATGGTTGGCGTCACCTTCAGGGACAGGCCCACATCCCGTCGCTCGATGGTAGTGAACGGGTTGGTGGTACCGTCCCCGGTTACCGTGGACTCACCGGTCCGGAACGGAACGTTCTGGCCCACGATGATTTCGGATTCCTGGTTATCCAGGGTAATGATGCTCGGCGTCGACAACAGGTTGGCGGCCGAGGAAGACGACAGCGCCTGAATCAACACACCCCAGGTAATACCGTTTTCGTCCCGCTCGCCGGCACCGATGGTAATACCGCCGCCAAGCTGGGGAATCATATCGCCCACCAGCGCACCGATAACCGAGTTCAGGCCCACCATGCCTTCACCGCTGGTCAGGTTGGTGCCGATTGCCGGTACCGAGCCAACAGATTCATCACCGGCCGCAAGCTGAACGCCCAACTGGTCGCCCAGCTCGTCGCTGATTTCAACGATGGCGGCCTCAATCATCACCTGGGCACGACGCACATCCAGGGCCGCCACAATCTGCTCCGCTTCCTGCATGAGAGAAGGCTCACCGCGAACCACCAGGGCGTTCAGGCCTTCATCAGCAAACACGGAGAACGAGGAAGACTGGCGACTACCAGACCCACCACCGGCAGCACCGCTGGCACCGGGCGCTTCACGGGCGACTTCACCCATCACACCCTTGAGAATCTCGGTCAGCACCTTGGCATCGGCATGGCGAAGGCGGATTACATTGGTGGTACCGCCGGTAGCAGAGGGCTGGTCCAGTTGGCGGATCAGGCCGCGCATCTTGTCGCGGAAGGTCTGGTCGCCACGCAGAATCAGGCGGTTACTGCGCTCATCAGCCGTCACGTTATACTTGCGCGCCACGTTATCGCCACCGGAGCTACCCAGCTCATCCGGGGCCAGTTCCTGCAGCAGCTTAACCATGTCACCGACCCAGGCTTCTTTAAGCTGGATAACTTCGACTTCGTATTTCGACGGGCTGTCCAGTTCACGCACAATCTGCTCAATGCGCTGAATGTTGGAGGAATGGTCGCTGACAATCAGGGCATTGGCTGCCGCCACACCGGCCAGGTGGCCATACTTTGCCACCAGAGGGCGCAGGATGGGCACCAGCTCCAGGGCGTTGGCGTTGTCGATCTGGATTACCCGGGTGATCAGCTGTTCCGAAGGGGTAACAGGGAAGCGATCCAGAATCTCGGCAGACTGCTTGGCATCTACCTGCTGAACAATCTTCACCACTTCCTCACCGGGTATGGCGGTGAAACCGTGAACGTTCAGCACAGCCAGGAACAGGTCGTAGATCTCGTCTTTGTTCATCGGGGCGCTGGACAACACCGTTACCTTGCCCTTAACCCGGGGGTCCACCACAAAACTGTAGCCGGTTATATCGGCAACCTGGGTGACAAAGGCCCGTATATCAGCATCCTTGAGGTTAAGCCGCCAGGTTTCCTCCTGGGCCTGAACCACCGACATCACCGGCAGCAGGATTACAAACAGAAGGGTCCGGAGAAGATTGGTTTTGTGGTTATACATCTGGCGATATCATCCTGTTGTAAATTACCCGTTCAGCGCCACTGTTCGGGTATGGCATAACTGACGGTGAGTATGGATCCGTCACGCTCTATTTCTATATCCAGCTGGCTCTGGTTCCGCCAGTCATCCAGCAACGCCTTGTCCTGTTCTACATCACCCAGGCGCTGGCCGTTAATGGCTGTAATGACATCCCCCGGGCGCAGATTGACCGCATTCAGCATCGGGTTGGAACCATCATACACATAACCCGACTGCCCGGACTCGTCTGCCGGGCTCAAACCGTAGGCTGCCAGCGCTGCTGCGCCTTCGGAATCCAGCCGGGCCCGGGCGTCGGCAAGATAGGAGTCTGACGATTGTGCCGCCTGTTGCGGCTGTTCCGCAACCATTGCCTCCACTCCAATGTCTTCCTCGAACGCCAGGGATTCGTATCGACCACCCCGGCGCAACAAAATCCTTTGGGGCTCTACTTCCGCTAACTCCGCGTTGCCTGGCAGCGTATCCCCGACCCGATAATACTCGGTTTCGCCGTTACTACCGGCGACAATAGCTCCGGACTCTTCCGGCACCGGACCAATCAGCACGCCTTCAAGTTTCAATCGAAGGCCGGTTTCGGGTGCCGAGCGGCGTACAACATCCGCAACGCCAGCCTGCCCTTCCGGCCGCCCGAAAAATTCGTACCCGGCCACCGAAGCCAGCTCACCACCGGCCGGCCCTGACGCAGGTCCACCGGCCTGGCCGTAAATCTCCGGAACCGGCCGGTCGTTCCAGGCGAACAACCAGGTGATCTTCGCCAGCTCAACGCCAAGAACCACGACCAACACCACCAGCAACAGATTGGCGACCAGCCGCGCCATGCGCTCCTGAACCTGTACCGACAAACCTGCCACGTCAGAACCCTCCAGGCAGCAGCGGCTGCCTGACCCGGAATACTACATCATCCGGGCTTGCGGAATCCGGCCAGGGTTGTCCGGCCAGGTCCACCATGCGTTTATACACGCGAATCCCCATCATGCCATCGCGGCCTATGCTGGCATCGGCTGCCGGGCCACTGGCACCCTGCTCGGCGATGGACAGGGCGACTCCGTCTGCCACGGTATCCAGGTTGG
This sequence comes from Marinobacter vinifirmus, assembly GCF_002258215.1. Taxonomy (GTDB): domain Bacteria; phylum Pseudomonadota; class Gammaproteobacteria; order Pseudomonadales; family Oleiphilaceae; genus Marinobacter; species Marinobacter vinifirmus. The sequence goes on along the minus strand of NZ_NEFY01000008.1, from coordinate 124,525 downwards.
CCTGCATGGGCGGGAACCGTGCCTGGCCGGTGTCGTTACCCATGGGCCAGGTGACCAGCCCTCCGGGCCAGCGCCCTGAACCTTCCGCCTGCTGCAAACGGTTATCGGCCCAGGCCAGCTGAAAACGATCAACCGATACCTGTCCTTCTATCATCGCACCGCCGCTCTGGCGAATCAGGTCCCTGAATTCGGCCACGGTAACGGCACCCTTGCCGCTTACTTCAAAATTAGCGGGCCAGCCCAGGCTGGCAAGGCCTTCAATGCGGGATTGTGACGAAGACACTGAAAATTCGACAGGCATTGCCAGTTCCGTGACCGAAGGCCAACTCAACTGCCAGTGCACCCTTGCCGGGAAACCTCCGAGGTTCAACCCGGCGGCGCCATTCCAGAGTTGCCCGGAAACCTGCTGCACCTGAACCTGGGGTGGTAACTGGATATGCTCGGAAGCCTTGTGCCAAAGCCATCCGGCAGGCACCCAGAACACCAGCGTTACCCCATAAACCACAAGGCCGAGCAGCAGCAGAAGAATAAACTTGCCGGGGCCAAGGAAGGATTTTTTCGGGGATTCGCTCATTGCATCCTGCACATTTAAAAACCGGTAGCCGAGTCTATCAAAGCCACCCTGCAAGTTCATGACAAAAAAACGAAAAACCCCGCGCCAGTGTGAACCAGCGCGGGGTTTCTCAGGGGTAGATCGGGCCAAGCCTCAAAAACTGAGACCTGGTCGGGACCTGGCCGGCATCACATCATGCCGCCCATGCCTCCCATTCCGCCCATACCACCCATGTCCGGCATGCCGCCGCCGGCTTTCTCGTCTTCCGGCTCGTCTGCAACCATCGCCTCGGTGGTGATGATCAGAGACGCGACAGAAGCCGCAGCCTGCAGTGCAGAGCGGGTTACCTTGGCAGGATCCAGGATACCCATCTCCAGCATGTCGCCGTATTCTTCAGTGGCAGCGTTATAACCGTATGCGCCTTGGCCTTCTTTTACCTTGGCCACAACAACTGAGGACTCACCACCAGCGTTGAATACGATCTGACGCAACGGAGCTTCCATGGCACGACGCAGGATGTTAACACCGGCCTTCTGCTCTTCGTTGATAGCATCAACCTTGTCCAGCGCAGCGATAGCGCGGATCAGGGTTACGCCACCACCGGCCACGATGCCTTCTTCAACGGCAGCGCGGGTAGAGTGCAGCGCGTCTTCAACGCGAGCCTTCTTCTCTTTCATTTCCACTTCAGAACCGGCACCGATCTTGATGACGGCAACACCGCCAGCCAGCTTGGCTACGCGCTCTTGCAGTTTCTCTTTGTCGTAGTCAGAAGTGCTGTCTTCGATCTGCTTGCGGATCTGCTCAACGCGGGCTTCGATGTCGCCCTGGGCACCGGCACCGCCGATAATGGTGGTGTTTTCCTTGGTTACGTTGACACGCTTGGCAGTACCCAGGTCATCCAGAGTGGTGTTCTCCAGAGTCAGGCCTACTTCTTCGGAAATCACAGTACCACCGGTCAGGATGGCGATGTCCTGCAGCATTTCCTTACGACGGTCACCAAAGCCAGGCGCCTTGACGGCGTTGACTTTAACGATGCCACGCATGTTGTTCACAACCAGGGTTGCCAGCGCTTCGCCTTCGATGTCTTCAGCGATGATCTGCAGCGGCTTGCCCGCCTTGGCGACAGCTTCCAGCACCGGCAGCAGTTCGCGGATGTTGGAGATCTTCTTGTCTACCAGCAGGATGTACGGGTCATCCAGTTCTGCAGACATGTTGTCCTGGTTGTTGATGAAGTACGGGCTCAGGTAACCACGGTCGAACTGCATACCTTCGACTACGTCCAGCTCGTCTTCCAGGCCACGGCCTTCTTCAACAGTAATAACGCCTTCTTTACCTACACGCTCCATGGCGTCGGCAATGATGCGGCCGATTGTCTCGTCGCCGTTGGCAGAGATAGTACCAACCTGGGCGATGTTGCGGCTGTCGTCGCAAGGAGTTGCCATTTCACGGATGGCCTTTACGGCTTCAGCGGTGGCTTTGTCGATGCCGCGCTTCAGGTCCATCGGGTTCATGCCGGCGGTTACCGCCTTGATACCCTCACTCACAATAGCCTGGGCCAGAACGGTTGCGGTGGTCGTGCCGTCACCGGCGGTTTCGTTGGCCTGGGAAGCAACTTCCTTGACCATCTGGGCGCCCATGTTTTCGAACTTGTCTTTCAGTTCGATTTCCTTGGCTACGGAAACACCGTCTTTGGTTACAGTCGGAGAACCGAACGACTTCTCCAGAACCACGTTACGGCCTTTCGGGCCCAGCGTTACCTTTACGGCGTCTGCCAGTACATTTACACCTGCAACCATGCGTTTGCGGGCGCTATCACCGAATTTAACGTCTTTTGCTGCCATGTCTTCTATTCCTGTTCGTTAAACCGAAGTTGAATCAGATCGGGTTAATGAGCGTTCGTGCCTATCGCGGTTGCGATCACTCAAGCACGCCGTAGATTTCGCTTTCGCTCATGATGAGCAGCTCTTCACCGTCAACCTTAACGGTGTTACCGGCATACTGGCCGAAGACCACGGCGTCACCCACCTTGACCGCCAGTGCACGGGTTTCGCCGTTATCCAGAACACGGCCGTTGCCTACTGCAACAACCTCGCCCTGGGAAGGCTTCTCTTTGGCGTTACCCGGCAGCACGATGCCACCCGCAGTTTTCTCTTCTTCTTCCTTACGGCGTACGACAACACGATCGTGGAGCGGACGAATTTTCATTGCTCTGTTTCTCCAATAGTCAGTTTAATGTGGCAATGACAATTGCATGTTAAAAATGTCTGGCCGGAACCCCGGACCCGACAAATTGCCTCGGCTTCCAAGCCACTGATAGACAGTGGTTTTCAGCCTGAGACGAATCTGTGGTGAGTTAATGGGGTTGCCGGAAACGTTTTCAACACCCCTGAACGAAAAATTTTTCACTTTTTTTCGAGGCGATCGCGGTCTGTCCGGGTCTGATCCTGGTACTCGCCCTCGATAATGTCGCCATTGGCATCACGGGATTGATAGAAAAAACTCCGGCTGTGAACCTGCCCGGCCACGGTCATCCGCTTCAGTGCCTGTGCTGCCAGCCAGTGGCGTGTGCCAGGCAACAAACACAGGAACCCGAAGGTATCCGTGATGAAGCCCGGGGTAAGCAACATGGCACCACCTACCGCCAGAATCAGCCCCTCGGCCACCTCCCTGGCTGGCAGCTCGCCGCTGTTGAGGCGCTCATTGGCCCTCAGCAACGTTGCCAGGCCCTGCTGACGCAACAGCCAGGCACCGATCACCGCAGTCAGAAACACCAGCCCGACGGTGTTCAGTACACCAATCACACTGCCTACCTGAATCAGTACGGCCAGCTCAGCCACCGGCAGAATAATGAAAAGCAAAAGGAAAACGGGCAAAATGCCTCCTATAAAAACGACGCAGACACACAGAACGTAAAACCACCTGTGAACTTAGTTAGGGCAAACGATGAAAATTCAAGATTCCGTGATTGCAATTACCGGCGGCGGCCAGGGTCTGGGCCGAGCCATGGCCGAATACCTGGCAGCAAAAGGCGCCAAAGTCGCCCTGATCGATCTGATGGAAGACAAACTGGCTGAAGCCGCCGAGGCCTGCAAAAAAGCCGGTGGCGATGCCAAAACCTACGTCTGCAACGTAGCCAAAGAAGATGATGTAGAAGCCACCTTCCAGGCCATCATCAACGACTTCGGCCACCTGAACGGCCTGGTGAACAACGCCGGCATCCTGCGCGACGGCCTGCTGGTGAAGTTCAAAGACGGCAAGCTGGAAAAGCGCATGGAGCTGGCCCAGTGGCAGTCCGTCATCGACGTCAATCTCACCGGCGTGTTCCTGTGTGGCCGTGAAGCCGCCACCCGCATGATCGAAAACGGCGACCAGGGCGCGATCATCAACATCGCCTCCATTTCCCGCGCCGGCAACATGGGCCAGAGCAACTATTCTGCCGCCAAGGCCGGCGTGTCTGCCCTGGTTCCGGTTTGGGCCAAGGAACTCGCCCGCTACGGCATCCGCTGCATGGGCATCGCTCCGGGCTTTATCGAAACGGAAATGACCGCCGCCATGAAGCCGGAAGCCCTGGAAAAAATGACCGCCGGCATTCCCCTGAAGCGCATGGGCAAACCAGAGGAAATCGCCTCGGCGGTAGCGTTCATTTTCGAGAACGACTACGTGTCCGGCCGTATGATCGAAGTAGACGGCGCCCTGCGCCTGTAACCCGGCCAAACCCGGAGCTCTGAATGAACGAGTCCGAAAAGGAACCGACAAAGGAGCAGAAAATCTGGCAGGTAGTGGCCGCTATTCCCGAAGGGAAAGTGGCCAGCTACGGCCAGGTAGCCGCCATGGCCGGTCTCGGCCGCCAGGCGCGCTTTGTTGGCCGGGCCCTGGGCAAGCTGCCCGCCGGCCACAGCATCCCCTGGCACCGGGTTATCCGCAGCAACGGCCAGATCGCTTTTCCTGAAGGCACAGAAACCTGCCAGCTTCAAACCGAGAAACTGAGACTGGAAGGAGTGGAAGTGTATAAAGGAAGGGTAAAGATGAAAGACTTTCAGTGGCAGCCCTGAACAGAACGCCCAGGGCTGCACTGGTACTACCGCAGACTCAGATCAAACCGCCTTGGCAGCAATGATCTTGTCGTGCCACTCAACCGGGCCGGTCTGGTGCACGGAGCTGCCGCGGGAATCTACCGCTACGGTGACCGGCATGTCTTCCACTTCAAACTCGTAAATGGCTTCCATACCCAGCTCTTCAAAGGCCACGACCTTGGCACCCTTGATGGCCTTGGACACCAGGTAAGCGGCTCCGCCTACGGCCATCAGGTACACCGCGCCGTGCTTTCTGATCGCGTCGATGGCAACCTGGCCGCGCTCGGCTTTACCGATCATGCCGGTCAGGCCGGTTTTCTCCAACATGGTGTCGGTGAACTTGTCCATACGGGTAGCCGTGGTGGGGCCAGCGGGGCCAACCACTTCTTCGCGAACCGGATCAACCGGGCCCACGTAATAAATGAAGCGACCTTTCAGATCCACCGGCAGCTCTTCGCCGCGCTCGATCATATCCACCATCTTCTTGTGGGCCGCATCACGGCCGGTCAGCATCTTGCCAGACAGCAGAACGGTTTCACCCGGCTGCCAGTCTTTCACGTCTTCCGGTGTCACGGTGTCCAGGTTCACGCGGCGAACATTCTCACCCACTTCCCAGGTGATTTCCGGCCAGTCGTCCAGGCTCGGCGGCGTCTGCAGGGAGGGGCCAGTGCCATCCAGCACAAAGTGCGCGTGGCGGGTAGCGGCACAGTTCGGGATGATCGCCACCGGCTTGTTGGCGGCGTGGGTGGGATAGTCTTTTACCTTCACATCCAGAACGGTAGTCAGGCCACCCAGACCCTGGGCGCCGATGCCCAGATCGTTTACCTTCTCGAACAGCTCAAGTCGTAGCTCTTCAGCACGGCTGGAGGCGCCACGGGCCTGAAGGTCGTGAATATCGATCGGATCCAGCAGGGCTTCCTTGGCCAGTTCCATCGCCTTCTCGGCGGTACCACCAATACCAATACCCAGCATGCCAGGCGGACACCAGCCGGCACCCATCTGCGGAATCATTTTCAGAACCCACTCCACAACAGAGTCAGACGGGTTCAGCATGGCAAACTTGGACTTGGCTTCAGAACCGCCGCCCTTGGCTGCTACGTGGATTTCCACGGTGTTACCCGGCACCATCTTGTAGTGGATGATGGCCGGGGTGTTGTCCTTGGTGTTCTGGCGCTTGCCGTCCGGGTCTGCCAGCACAGAGGCCCGCAGTACGTTGTCCGGATGGGTGTAAGCGCGGCGAACGCCTTCGTTGATCACATCGTCCAGCGCCATGTCGCACTCGAACTTCACATCCATACCGATGTTCACGAACACGGTGACAATACCGGTGTCCTGGCAGATCGGACGATGACCCTGGGCGCACATGCGGGAGTTGATCAGAATCTGGGCCATGGCATCCTTGGCCGCCTGGGACTCTTCCCGCTGGTAGGCCTCGTACACGGCCTGAATGAAATCCTTCGGATGGTAATAGGAAATAAACTGCAGCGCATCGGCTACGCTTTCGATCAGGTCGTCCTGGCGGATTACGGTGGTCATAGTCGCCTCATCAGCTTTCTGATTATGGGAATGGTGCGGAACTGCCAAGGCAGCCCCTGCCTTTAAATAAGGAAGCGAGAGTTTACCAGAAATTCCCGCTGGCGCGTGATGCGACGGAAGGCGAACGGCGCTATTACCTGAAACGGCAAAATCTATGGCCCGTTCCGTTCATATTCGCAACAAATTGTTAAAAGCGGCGTTTCTGTGCACCCGGCCACTCGACAAACCCCTCACAGCCCACTATTTTTCAGGAAGGCCACTCCAACCGTGCGAGGAGGGATTCCAGAAGCAGAATCACACTTTTGGCTGATCAACACTTGCCACTCTGTCGCTATAGTCAAAGCTACAGAAATTGGCTAAACGTGCTGGCTACAATTTCAGACAACCAAACAGACAAGCAGAACAGGCAAAAGAGCGGAATTCAGGGGCCGACCGGTTCCGTCTAAGCCGGATATAACGAAACAACAACAGGAAAAGGTTCCAACCATGTTCAAGAAAACTCTAATAAGTCTTGCCGTGGCTTCTTCCCTTGGGTTGACTGGCTGTTTTGACAGCGCTTCCAGTGGGAAAAATGCGAATCCGGATTATCAGATCAGTAATCCCGAACTGGATGGCAAAACCTGGCCTCTTTTTAACCCTGTGACCGGAGCCCTGCCGCTCCCAAATGACCTTATATTCAAATCTGACGATAGTACGACTGCAATTAACGAAGCAGACGGCTCCTTCAGTGTTGCGGATTCCTCTCCACCAGTTACCTCTGCGCTGAACCAGCTAAGTGGGGCTTCAACGATTGCTCCGCCAGTTGTTCAGTTTAACGGGAAAATTGATCCGAACTCGGTAGACTCCCGAGCATTCGTTTTGGCTGATCCGTCTGATCCAACAACGGTTATTCCTAATCCGAACCAGAACGTATTTTTGATTGAACTTGAATACGCAGGTGGAGACCCCGTTAGAGGGCTCGGAGCAGGTGAATCCCCAACTATTCCACTTGCGATTACTGCCCAGGTAGCCGCAGGTGTGGCCCCGCAGGATCTTAATGGTCGCAATCAGGCCCAGGCCGCGGGCTACCTTTACAGCCTCACTCAAGCTCCTGAGTATATTGCAGAAACAAAACATCTTTTAGATGGCGACTCGATTATCCGGATCAATCCAACGAAACCACTAAATCCTTTCAAGCGATATCTCGTGGTCGTCACCAATGAGGTTCTGGACATAAATGGAGACCCCATCGTTCAAGCTCCAATTTACCGCGATGTAGCCGACCCCGATCGAGTTCTGGGCAACCCAGCTGCCTTAGCACCGGTTCGCCGCATCGTCGATGGTTTCTGGGAGAAAGTCGCAGCCAGTTTCTTTGGTGTACCCAACCAGGCCAGACCTGCTGAGGCGGCGCTGACCGAGGAAAGCATTGCTCTGTCCTACAGCTTTACGACATCAAATGATCAAAGGGTGCTTCAGTACATTGCTGATCCAAAGGCATTCTTCAAGGAAACTATTCTTGGCTCAGTCCGGTTTAACGCTGTAACAACTGCCCGAACTGATGCAGAAAATCCCATATCCGACTTCTTTGCGCTTTACACCATTGGCAACAACGCTGTTGCCGCTGCAGAGCCAACAGCCGATGGCCAGGCAACTGCCCTAGTCGGTGCGTTTACAGCCGCAAACCTGCTGCCAACCCCAAGTGACCGGAGTTCAACAGCAAACTTTGGCGCCCCGCAAGACGTAACCCAAGTCTCCGCTATAGCAGATCAGTTCGTGGACTTCGGAGATGTCAATATTGTTCAGGGCACCATCGACTTACCTTACTACCTCGGCATCCCAACAGGGTCATCAGATGCTGAGGGCTCTGTAATCAATACCAAGAGCTGGGAAGCGAACGCTGCATTGGCAGCCGCCGCGGGCGATCAATTGGGCGTTGAACTTGCACAATCAGACACATCGGTTAGTGATGTCGTAAACTACCGATTCCCATTCCCGGCCAAGACGCAAGATGTCACCGTTCCCATCATGGTTCTCTACCCAGCAGGTTACGATGGCAGCGAGAAGCTTGAGACAGTCATGTACATGCATGGCATTACCACCGACCGGAGTACTGCACTAACATTTGGGAGTGCTCTAGCCCATAACTCCCAAGTGGCAGTCGTTGTTATTGATCAGCCAGTTCATGGCGTAACTCCATTCACTGAGGAAGCTCAGGCCGGCTTAGCAACTCAATTGCTTGCATCCGGTCAAGCTAACGGTTTACCAGAGATCTTGGCTCCTAACGACACCAACGTTCAGGCCGTTATCAACGGACAGATTGCCGTTGGGTTCCTGACCCAAACTCTGATCACTTTCGACCAAACCGCGGAGGCTGCTGCAGCTGCTGCCCCGGGTGCCGTTGACGCCATAGCCGGAGGCCTAAGTTCTGCTGTCGTGCTTGGCGTAACCGATCTAGTCCAAGCCGCACGACTGGATGCGGCTGTTCGCGCTCTCCGTTCTTTCGAAAACACTGTTGCGAACGCAGGCTCTACCGTTCCTGGCATTGCCATAACCGAGCACGAAAGGCACTTTGGTTTCACTGCCAATGCTGCGAACCAGCCGACCGAAATGACGGCAACCTCCGGAGACTCCGGCAGTCTGTTCATTAATTTGACGAACTTTACCAATACCCGAGACAAGATCCGCCAAGGTGTTGTAGACCTCTTAAACGTGCGCGCCTCGCTGGCAGGGCTAGATATTAACGATGATGAAACGCCCGACCTAGACGCTAACAGCGTTTACTTCGCAGGCCACTCTCTGGGAACCATTGTTGGTGCGCCTTTCGTTGCAGTAGCCAACGAAACAGCGGCACCTGAGGATGACATTGCGGCAGCTCAACTGTTAACTCCAGGAGCTGGCGTTGTTCGAATGCTTGAGAACTCCCCGACCTTTGCACCGCGAATTCTTGGGGGCCTCCAGCAAGCCGCAGGCCTTGAGCAAGGCGACTCCAAATTGGAGACCTTCTTGAACGTATTCCAGGCAGCCATTGATTCGGCGGATCCGATCAACTTCACAGCTAGTCTGAATACATCTGAGACTCCAATTCTCCTATCCCAAGTGAACGGTGACAACGTTATACCAAACGATGCACTGGCAGCTCCTTTTGGTAATGCATTTGATGCTTACCTGTCAGGAACTGAACCGCTTGCACGGCTGCTAGGCGCCACAGCGGTTAAGTCTGCTGCGGTAGACCTCCCTGCCATCACCCGCTATACCGCAGGCACTCATAGCACTCCAGTATTGCCACAAGGTGGCGTAGATGACGTCCGGGTATTTAGTGAAATGGTAGGACAGACGTTGTCAATCATTGCGACCATGGGAACGCAAGTTATACCCAATGTTTCTGAGGGAGACCCAGACATCACAGAGATCATCCAGCAGGATTGATCGAGTAATAGCGGTTTTTTCCGCTTAATGACTAAGAAGGGAGCGCCATACGCTCCCTTCTTCTTTTTATACATTACAAGTTATGAAACAGTGGGGTGAAATCCCCCCTGTTTCATATACATACTCTCAAGCTCAGTCAGCCGAAATAGTTATTGCCCCATTAGGAATCAGGTTTGCTTCAATCTCATCATCACTGAAATACAGCTTCCGATAATCCTTCTCAGAATACCGCAACCCCTGATCATTGAAGTAAGGGGACCCCTCATCACTCGACTGAGAGTAGCTCACCAGTCCATAGGCCTGAGGGCCCTCGTCTGTGAACTCCAGTCCAAAATGCCAACTGGTACCCCGAGCCATCACCCACCCTTCGCCTGGCTGATCGGACAGCCCCGCCGTGTTATCAATGGTCGAAGGCGCAATCCTTGGAAACACCGTGTCTTCGGCAACCGGCGAGGCCACTACACCAATCGCATTAAAGGCGCCATCGATAGTCCCGTCACCACCATGCCAAGGAAACGACTGAAGCTGCTCAACTGGAGCACCACCAGGCGGCACACCACCGCTCGGCTGATAGTATTGCACCTCACCGAGCGCCACATCGTAGGCAATTCCGACAGAATCCAGTGCTTCAAGCCCGTCTGCAAGTGCAATCAACATTGCGTCATTCGCCGTACCTTTGGCGGCTTCTGACGGTGAGGCGGGCGTTGCAACAGGGGCGCTCGGATCAAACGGAACGGTCAAGTCCGCCCCAAAACTATCCCGGTAGTTAGCAATAAATACCCGGAAAACGTGGGCACCAACGCTATCCACATCATAAACGCCGTTCCAACCTTGCAAGACGTCACAGGCCTCGCCCACAGTTCTGGAGCCACCGCCCGAGAGATTCACGGGGTCGCTACCAATCAACGTACAACGGTTCCGCAATTCGGGCAGGAACTCCTCCGCGTACCAGGTACGGTTGTTGTAAATCACACTGATCAGATCGATCGCCCCAAATTTGCCGTCCTGCCCAGCCGGCGCGCCGTCTGCATATCCCGGATCAGATGGATTCTGCAACATTTTGATACCGATACGGGTTCTTGGATTCAGAGGCGTTTCTTCAGAGCCGAACAGAGGAGAAAACCCAGTCAGGAAAGCATCCGGGTTAGTTGCCCAGTAACTGTCATTGGAGTTTTGCACCCAATCAGTACGAAGTAACTGAGGCCGCTTGTCATAGGGCACCAAACCACCACACTCACCCTCTACCCAATCATCGCGGGATTTGCTCCCATCCAACAAAGTCAGGCCAGCCTTAAATAACTGGTTGTACGCAGGGCTGACCTTTCGCTTAAAATCTACAACAGCCAGCGCGGCATCCGACAGATGCGGCACCGAACTGCTGTCAATGTAGTAGGCGTTGCCCTGATCGTCCGTGTAGGTGGTATTCGTCCAGAAGGTGGTCCCGCAATTCTGGAACACTTGTTGAAACTCAGCCAAAGTACTGGCGCGGCTCATTTGCAGCCAGGTGTCCAGTAGCCTCTGCGTGGATGCATTCGCATCCCGGTAGGTATATGCGGTACCCGTTGCCCCCCAAGCTGGGAGACCGCCACTGGTTACCGCATCGGCAGCCAGCATGGGGCCATACTCTGAGAAATAGAACGTTTTCTCGAGGATAGTTGGTGTTGGGGAGCCGTTGTTAACCTCGATTCTGTATGTTTCTGAGGTTATGGGCCGCTCCTGGCCATCCTTCAGGTAAGTAAAGTTATCGCCGTCTTTGAGTTGCAGTTCATACAACGTAAAACGGCGGCTTGTGGTTACCGTATGAGACCAGGCCAGATTTTCATTGAAATTAATCAATGGAATCGCCGTACCCAGGAGTCCCGCTCCGTTAGCATTCAAATAGCCGGGGACGGTCATCTGGACTTGGTATAGCCTCCTGTGGCCAGTGTAGGGAAAATGCGGGTTTGCTAACAAGGCACCTTTCCCCTGCTCCGTCAGGTCTCCGCCAACACCCCAAGCGTTGCTACCAAGCCCAAAGTCCTGATAATCGATTTGGCTGGCCGCATTGGAAGCTGCGTTCGCAACCAGTTTCCGAAGCCTCTTGTCGGAAGAGGTATCCTGCGACACCGCATCCATGACCGGTGCCGGGAAAGGTGATTCTCCGTCCGGCACAGCCAGGAATACAGCTCCTGTGGCAAACAACGCGCCACTGGCATACTGGCCAACAATCCGATAATGCGCAAACAGATCAACCGGTGTAATTTCTTTCACCCAAGGTTGATTACGACACTCCGGGGGCAAATTACCGGGCTCTGTCTCTTTCACATATTTGTTGTACCCGGCAGCGAATCCCTCTATCAACGCTCTTGTCTCACTGCTGAGATTAGGATACTCAGCTTCGGCGCCGCTCAATATTTTCTGGGCCTTGAAACTGAAATCGTTGATGATATTGATATCGCCCGGCCCAGGCCCGAAGTACTTCGCCCTTTCGCTCCTGGCTTTGACGATCGCCTCCGCCAGCAAACACACATTATCCTGTGTTTGGGCATAACCGGCTCCGAAAGCGGCCGATGCAAGGTTGTCGGCCTTTACATGAGGTACACCATTGGTGGTTCTGCGAATGGTGGCATTGAACTTGCCGTCTGCGGGGAAGAGCGTTTCGTCGACACTCGAGCCGGAACCCGATGAGCTGCCATCAAAACAACCAACCAACATGATACTGGAGGCAAGTACTACTCCAGCAACTTTCAACACGCCTGGATGGGCGTGTCTAGAGCGAGCGCATAGCCATTTCATAATGAGTCGTCCATTGTAATTATTGGATAGGAGCCAGTGAACTGGCTCACTATCTCAAATTAGCAGAGGACGTTAATTTTTACCGAAAGTAGCGGCGAATCGCCCTCCGTAATTTCAGGGCGAACTGAACCGGATTGGGCCCCCCAACTGCCTTTGCCCCACACCATCCCCCCTGGCTTTCTCAACCACCATCCCCCGCGCCACAATCTGCGGATGCTCTGCCGCCTCCTCAATCGTCAACACCGGCTCCACACAGGCATCCACCTCTGCAAAAACCTCCCGCCACTCGGCAAACGTTTTCCCGGCAATCTTCTCTTTAATCGCCGCTTTCAGCCTTTGCTGATGCTCCGGGTTCTGGCTCAGGGCAAAGCTCTTCATTTCGCTGATGCCCAACGCATCACACAACCGCGCCGAGAATTGCGGCTCCAGGCTTCCCACAGACAACCAACGGCCATCGCTGGTCTGGTAGTAGTCGTAGAAAGTACCGCCATTGAGCATACCGCCTTCGGGTTTCTGCTCTACACCGCCAGCCAGTGCGGCGGCACCGGCCATGGCATTCAGGGCAAAGGCGGCGTCGGTCATGCTGATGTCGATGAAGGCACCCTGCCCGGTTTGCTGGCGCTGGATGACGGCGGCGAGAATGCCCATAACGGCGTGGTGGGAGCCGCCGGCTACGTCGGCAATCTGGATACCCATGGGGGGCGGACCGCTGTCGGCGCGGCCGCAGTGGCTGGCAACACCGGAAATGGCCAGGTAGTTGATGTCGTGGCCGGCGCGGTCTTTGTAGGGGCCGGTCTGGCCATAGCCGGTGATGGCACAGTAGATCAGTTTCGGGTTGATGGCTTTCAGGGTTTCATAACCCACGCCCAGGCGGTCCATTACACCGGGGCGGAACTGCTCCACCACGATGTCGTAGTCCTTCACCAATTCCTTGATCTTCTCCACGCTTTCCGGTTGTTTAAGATTGAGCTGCTGGGTTTGTTTGCCGCGGCTCAGGTAAGAAAATGTGGTGCTGAACTTGCCATCAAAGGGCGGCATTACCTTGGCCAGGTCTACCCGGTCGGGGGCTTCTACCCTCAGCACTTCGGCGCCCATATCCGCCAGCATCATGGTGGCGTAGGGGCCGGGCAGCAGGGTGCTAAAATCCAGGACTTTCAGGGTGCTCAGTGGGCCGGGCATAGAGGTGCTCCTTCTCGTTGTTATGGGTATAGGGTTACTGTGCATCATGCTGACGGGTTTTGCCGGCAGGGCCAACTGCCGGTTACTTCATTCCTATTGGCAGTTTCTTCCAATTGCCAGCAAATCAGGTGGTTGCATTGTGGCGCCGGCCACTTATGATGAAACACGTTTTTAATTTTGGCTCAGGTTATGTCTACCCTCACGGTTTCCAAACACTTTGTTGAAGCATCCCTGTCCGGCGCACAAAGGCTGGGGCTGGATGTGCACGAGTTGTTGCAGGAAGCCGGTATCTCGCCGGATTTGTTGCGTATCGAGAAAGCGCGGGTCAGCAGTGATCAGTTCAGCCGGCTGATGCAGGTTATCTGGAACCGCACCGGTGATGAGTTCATGGCCCTTGGCCCTCGCCGGGCCCACTCAGGCACCTTTGCCACCATGTGTGCGCTGGTGATTGATTGCCAGACCCTGGAAGAGGTGTACCAGCGGGCATTCCAGTTCTCCCGCCTGTTCGAACCCATGGTGGCCATGGAGCTGGAAGTGGGCGCAGACAGCGCCCGGCTGGTGACGCGAATCGAAGGTGAAATACACGATCCGGACTACTACCTTCGGGAAAGCATTCTGGTGATCTGGCACCGCTTAGGCAGCTGGCTGATCGGCCAGCCGGTGGAACTGGAGAAAGCCGAGTTCAACTACCCGCGGCCGGAGCATGGCGATGAGTACCGCCATATCTTCCACTGCCCGCTGAGCTTTGACTCTGATTGCACCGCCCTCACCTTCAGCAAGCGCTTTTTGTCTGCCCCGGTGATCCGGGACAAGCCGGAGATGCGGCAATTTCTGAAAACGTCTCCTGCGGACCTGCTATCCCGGCCGGATGAAAGCAACACCTGGACCGGCCGCATCCGGGGCCTGATTGGCCGGGATTTTTCCAGGCCCATGCCGGATTTCGACTGGATTGCCCAGGAGTTGCACACCAGCCCGCAAACCCTGCGCCGAAGGCTGAAGCAGGAAAACACGTCGTTTCAGGAGATCAAGGATTTACTGCGGCGGGATATGGCCATCTACTATCTGAGCCATCAGGAGTTGCCGATTAACGATATTGCCGAGAGAGTGGGTTTTACCGAGCCCTCCACCTTCCACCGGGCCTTCAAGAAGTGGACCGGGGTTACCCCGGGCGCCTGGCGGGAAGGCGAACGGGGCGACCTGGTGCAATAATTCCCGCTCAGGAGCCAGAACGGCCCTGTTGCAGGTTACGAATTAGCCTACCCAGGGTCTGGGCCGCCTCCCGGGCTTTGTCCTGGTTCTGGGCCATCTGGAACAGGCGGGAGCCGTCCCTCGGGTCGTATACCCAGCAGGCGGCGACAGCGGGCTCGCAATCCCAGCGCAGCTGAGGGTTTACACCGAACACAGGCAACACGCCGGTTTTACGCACAAAGCTGTTATCCAGCTCCCGGCGAATCTCCTGGACATTCACGTTGCTGTTATCAATCGTCACCTGGTACTGAATGTCGGCAGGCCGGTCCAGCCGCACCACGGTTTTGTCCCTTCGCCAGCCTGCGGTATCCAGCACCGCATTCAGGTGAATAACCAGCGCTTCCCGGTCCGTTCTGGCCAGGTACAGCTGGCGCAGGGTTTTCAGGCTTTCCTGTCCGGCCGGTTCGATCACGGCAACCGGCTCTTCTACCTGCGCAGCGCCTTCAGTCAGAGCGCGTACGTTATCCCGGTTTACCTTCTCGATATCGGTAATCAGCTTCAGGGATTCCTGATAATGCTGGCCTTCTGCGCCCGCCTGACTCACGTAGGTTTCCAGTGCCGCCCGGGCTTCATTCAGGTGATTGGCCTTGAGCATTGCGCGGCCGCGATAATAGTGGTACTCCGCCGGTTTCTCACCTTCCATCGCCTGCAGGCGGTTCAGGAACTCGCCGGCCTCGGCCCAGTTGTCAGCCTGCACGGCCGCTTCGGTGGCCAGCATCAGCCGGCGGATTTCATGCTCGGGCTCCAGGGCAAACGCCTGTCCGGAAAAGGCCGCCAGCGCGGAAGACAGCACCAGGCCGGCCAGCCATGAACGCTTTGCCAGCGCTTGCCGCTTGTTCGATACCAACATTCTGCTACTCCTGAGTCTTCTCTGTGCTGTCTTCAGGCTCATCGGGCTCGTAAGGGTCGTCCGCATCTACCTCAGCCTGTTCCGTAATACTTTTGGGCAACTCTTTTTTGACCCGCACGCCCAGCTCCACAAACCGGTTGGCCTGGGAAATCAAGTTACCGCGGCCACGGGTCAGGGTATTCATGGCGTTGTCGTAGGTGCCCTGCGCGGTGTGCAGCTGGCTGCCCAAACGCTCCATAGCTTCCACAAACACCCGCAGTTTGTCGTACACCGCGCTGGCCCTGTCGGCAATGCGCCGGGCATTCTGGCTTTGCCGTTCGTACCGCCAGATGTTCTCGATTGTCCGCAGGGTGGCCAGCAAGGTGGTGGGTGTCACCACAATAATCTTTCGCTCGAAGGCTTCCGCGAACAGGTTCTCGTCCTGCTGGAATGCTGCCACAAAAGCCGGCTCAATGGGCATGAACAAAAATACAAAGTCCGGTGAATGCAGGCCATTCAGCTGGCTGTAGTCTTTCTCGCTCAGGGTTCGGATGTGGTTGCGCACGGCTTCTACGTGCTGTTTAAGGGCCTCTTCACGGGCGCTGTCCGCCTCTGCCACCACCCATTGCTGATAAGCCACCAGCGAAACCTTGGAGTCGATCACCAGGTTGCGCTGGTCTGGCAGGTGCACAATCACATCCGGGCGCAGCAGCTGGTTGTCGTCATCCCGGTAGCTGCCCTGGGTTTCATACTCCACGCCCTTGCGCAGGCCCGAGCGCTCCAGCACCCGCTCCAGAATCAGTTCGCCCCAGTTGCCCTGCACTTTCTTGTCCCCTTTCAGGGCCCGGGTCAGGTTGGCGGCTTCTTCTGTAATCTGCCGGTTCAGCTCCTGCAGGGATTTAATCTCGCTGCGCAGGGCCTGGCGGTCGCGGGTTTCTGTGGTGTAAACGTCCTCTACCCGTTTGCGGAAGTCCTGTAACTGGTCGCGGAACGGGTTGAGCAAGGAATCCAGGCTGGTTCTGGACTGCTGGCTGAAGCGCTCGCTCTTCTGGTCGAAAATGCGGTTGGCCAGGTTCTCGAATTCCTGCTTAAGGGCATCCCGGTTGCGTTCCAGCAGTTCCAGCTTTTCATTGGCATTGCGGCGTTCTTTATCCAGGGTTACCTGCTGCTCCCGCAGATCGGCTTTCAGTTCGGTGACCTGGTTACGCCAGCCTTCTATCGCTGCTTCCAGCTTTGCCGACCGCGTTCTCTGCTCTGTCAGCGACTGCTCCAGGTGCTGAACCTGCTGGCTGTGAAGGGCGCCAGTATGCTGCTGCCCGGCCTTAAGCCTGAACAGCGCCCACAGCGTCAGCACCAGCAGAACAACACAGGCCGCAATCAGCCCCAGAAACCAGCCCGCCATCCACTCGGGGCGATCAGCCATTGCCCGGATGAGTACGTCTGTCACAAGATTGAACTCCTTGATACGGGAACCATCAAACCCGAGAGTGTACCTGATTGCCACAAGCTTGTTACGGTGGCGGAACCACCACGCAAATCGGGTATCGACTGTTTGGCAATTAAAGAAATTGTATAGATCTGTTGCTGGACGCCCGCCGTAAATTCATCTAAAACGGATTAAAGGTTAATCAAAACCTTTCTCGTGTTGCGCTCACTGGCAAGGACAGGAGCATGTTGAAGGAACTCTGGAGAAAACTGGGAGCAGAATTTCTGCACAGCGATGGCGCCGATGGCCAGCGCGGAGACGGGCTGTATCCCGGCGGTGCAGGCGTGTCTCACGGTGTACGGCTACTACCTCACATTACCCACACCGGCGAGTTCCACCTGGAGCGCCTGACCTCGCTGCTACGTGCGCGCTACGGCAAAAGCTTTGTTGTGCCGGACGACACCGCCGCCAGTGACCACTCGCTCAAGCAGGTGATCAGCTTTGCAGCACGCACCCAGGACCAGGATATTCAGCGGGAATTGCTGCTGTTCTACCTCAACTGTTCGCCGGTGATCCAGGAATACCTGAGGGCGGAAACCCCGCTCGGTCAGGGTCCGTTTTTTGCCGGCTAAAGCGCCTTAACCATCTGTAAAGTCAACACACAGATGCTTGTAGTATACTTCCCCGCCTGACCGACAACACATCCAACGCTACCGCTTTATGACCACCGGCGGGCAGCCGTTTCAGGGGATATTCATGGGTTACAGGTTTCCGAAAGCCCGTACACTTACCTTTCTGGCCATTACCGGGCTCGCTGTAGCCTTGGCGGGCTGCTCCACAGACCGCTACCTTATGGTTCCCAAGGATGGGCTTGAAGACGTTCGCGCCACGGTAAAAACCCAGCGCTCCACACTGGTTACCATGGAAGAAAACGCCAACGTTCGGCACAACCAGCTGCTTACCGATAACCGCCAGTCTACCCAGACCATCCTGGATGCCATCGCCACCCAGGTTGAAAAACCCGTGTGTCCGCCGGTTAAAGAAAAAGTATGCCCGCCAATCCCCAAAGACACCGGCCGCGCAGACCGCCTGAAGGGCAAGGTGATTGTGGGCGAGGTGGAAAAATTCTACCTGGCTGACCCGGGGCTGATTTACACCGCCCGTATCGACAGCGGCGCCGAAACCTCCTCTATCCACGCCCAAAACATCAAACGCTTCGAACGGGATGGCAGCAACTGGGTACGCTTTGACGTGCCGGTGCCGGGCACCGACTACGAACAGTGGATTACCCTGGAACGGGAAATCTCCCGCCGGGTACGCATCATCCAGTCGGCCGCCGATGAAGCCGAACGCCGCGTTGTGGTCGAGCTGCAGTTTGCCATCGGCGACCACCAGCAAGTGGCGGAGTTCACCCTGGCAGATCGCACCAACCTGACCCACGAAGTGCTGATCGGCCGCAACATACTGAGGGATGTCATGCTGATTGACGTTGGCAAGGAATACGCCACGGAACTGCCGGCCTCCTACCGCGAAAATGCTGAAAGCGGAGGCAATGAATGACCGCCCGCTCACGAGCTCCGTTCTATGTATTTGTCTTCCTGCTGATTGCGGCGGGGATTTCTATTGCCACCTGGCGCCACCTGGAACTCGGAATCCCCTGGATGACCGGTGAACAGCGCCCGGTATGGATGATTGAAGCCCGAGTGGATTTCGACGCCCTGGGTGACGCCGCCGAGGTCAGCCTGCACATTCCGGAGCAGCCGCCCGGCTTTCGCATTCTGACCGAGCAGGCTGCCTCTCCCGGCTACGGCTTCTCCATCCTCGAATCCCCCAGAAGCCGGCGGGCGGAATGGACCAAGCGTGAAGTATCTGGCCCCCAGACCTTGTATTTCAAGGCCCAGTTCGTTCCGGATGAAGATGTTACCGAGCAAACGCCGGTGCGCACGCCCCGGCCCCAGGCGGTATTCTGGGAAGAACCCCAGGCCACCGCGGTTCGGGAACTGCTGGACCAGGCCATGGAGCGCTCCAGCAGCCCGGAAAGCATGACCCGGGAACTGATCCGCCTGATGCAGCCAGACACCCGCACCCAGAACACCACCCTGCTGGTCTCTGAAGACAATTACCTGCAGCTGATGGTGCGCATGCTCAACCACGCGGGCATTGCCGCCCGCACCGCCGATGCGCTAAAGCTGGAAGATGCCCGCCGGCGCCAGCAGCTGGTGCCCTTCCTGCAAATATACAACGGTGAACGCTGGCTGACCTTTGACCCCCGCACCGGCGAGCAAGGCGTACCGGAAAGTTTGCTACTGTGGCGCCAGGGTTCGGAATCCCTGCTGGATGTTCTCGGTGGCGACAACTCCCAGGTGAGCTTCTCCATGTTGCGGCAAACCGTGCCGGCACTACAACTGGCCACGCTGGAGGCCAACCAGAACGGGCTGGGTGTGCTCGGTTTTTACCAGCTGCCCATCGAAGAACAAAGCATGTTCCGCATGCTTCTGTTGTTGCCGCTGGGTGCACTGATTGTCGCGTTCATGCGGATTGTCATCGGTATCCGCACCTCCGGCACCTTCATGCCGGTGCTGATTGCGGTGGCCTTTGTGCAGACCACCCTGGTGCCCGGCCTGATTGCGTTTCTGTCTGTGGTGGCCATCGGGCTGGTGCTGCGGGGCTATCTGTCGAGCCTGAACCTTTTGTTGGTCTCTCGGATATCCGCACTGATCATCCTGGTTATCTTTATTACCGCCGGCCTGAGCATTATCGGCTACCAGATGGGCTTCAACACCGGCATGACGGTAACCTTCTTCCCCATGGTGATCATTGCCTGGACCATCGAACGCATGTCCATTCTCTGGGAAGAGGAAGGTGCCCGGGAAGTTCTGGTACAGGGCTCCGGCAGCCTGTTTGTGGCGATTTGCGCCTACCTGGTCATGAGCCTGCCGCTGGCCGGCCATCTCACGTTCAACTTCCCGGAATTGCACCTGGTGATTCTGGGGCTGATCCTGCTGATGGGCCAGTACACCGGCTACAAGCTCAGCGAACTGCGCCGGTTCACCCCCATGAAGGCCTACGACTGATATGGGCGGCTGGATATCTCCGCGCAGGCTCACCCGGCTTGGCATGCTGAACATGAACCGGCGCAATGTGGATTACATTGCCCGGTACAACGAGCGCTCGTCTTACCCGCTGGTCGACAACAAGCTGAAAACCAAGCTGGCAGTCAGCGAATACGGGGTAAAAACCCCGAAGCTTATCCAGGTTGTGCGCCAGCAGCATGAAATTTCCCACTTTCGGGAAATGGCCGAAGACCTGGACGGTTTTGCCATCAAACCCGCCAAGGGATCCGGGGGCAAAGGCATTACCGTGATCACCGGACGCGATGGCGACGATTTCGTAAAGGCCTCCGGCGCCCACATCAGCGTGGCCATGCTGGAGCGTCACCTGACCAACATCCTGGCCGGCCTTTACTCGCTGGCCGGCACGCCGGATGTGGCCATTGTCGAAGACCTGGTGCAATCCTCCCCTGCCCTGGCGAAATATTCCTATCAGGGCGTACCGGATATCCGCATCATCATCTTCCAGGGCTACCCGGTAATGGCCATGCTCCGGCTCGCCACCAAGGCCTCTGACGGCAAGGCCAACCTGCACCAGGGTGCGGTCGGCGTCGGCCTGGACATCGGTAAGGGCCAGAGCCTGAATGCCGTGCAATTCAACCGCCCGATTACCCTGCACCCGGATACCGGCCTGGCCCTGGAAAATATCCGGATTGATGACTGGGAAAACATGCTGGAAATGGCCGCCCGCTGCTATGAAGCGACGGACCTCGGCTACATGGGTGTAGACCTGGTAGTAGATGCCCATCAGGGCCCGCTCCTGCTGGAGCTTAATGCCCGGCCCGGGCTGGCTATCCAGATGGCAAATGGCTGCGGCCTGCTGCCCCGCCTGAAGAATATCGAAGCCCTGAAACGGCCCCACTTCAGCCCGAGGGAGCGGGTGCACTACGCCATGGAGACGTTCGGCAAACTTTGAACGCTTTCTTCAGCCACAAAAAAACCGGGGCCTTTCACAGCCCCGGTTTTTTATTCCGTTACTTCAGCTGATCAGAGCAATTCGCCCCGCTGAAGCAGCAGTTTCCGCTCATGGGTGAGGCCCTTGAGCAAGCCCCAGGTCATGATCAGCAGGATCACCGTAAACGGCAAGCCCGCACTGATGGCCACGGCCTGAATGGCGCCAAGCGCATCATCACCGCCGCCAAAGATCAGCGCCGCGGCAATGGCACCTTCCATAACCACCCAGAACACGCGCTGTGCAGTGGGTGCATCGGTTTTACCGCCAGCAGTGATGCTGTCGATAACCAGCGAACCGGAATCCGATGAGGTTACGAAGAACACCAGCACCAGGATAATCCCGACGAAGGAGATAATGCCGGTCAGCGGCAGGCCTTCAAACATCTGGAAGGTGGCCAGGGACACTTCAGTCAGCCCATTCTCTGCCAGCACGCCAACGCCTTGCTGGATCTGCTCCAGCGCGGTGCCGCCAAAGCCGCTCATCCACACGGTAGTGATCACGGTGGGGATAATCAGCACAGCAGTCACAAACTCACGCACGGTACGGCCCTTGGATACACGGGCAATAAACATACCTACGAACGGTGACCAGGAAATCCACCAGGCCCAGTAGAACACAGTCCAGCCCTGCATCCAGGCGGAATCTTCACGGCCGAACGGGTTGCTCAGGGGCACCACATTGGCCACATAGCTGGAGGACGTTACCCAGATCGTTTCCAGGATAGTCATGGTGGGGCCGGCGAACAGGATGAAGAACAGCAGTACGCCAGCCGTTATCATGTTGATGTTACTCAGCACCTTCACACCGCCGTCCAGGCCGCGCAGAACCGAGACCAGGGCCACTGCGGTAACACCCACAATGATGGCCATCTGCACGTTGGTTCCGGAACCCAAGTCGAACAGGTAATCCAGGCCGGAGGCTGCCTGCTGGGCACCGAAGCCAAGGGAGGTTGCCAGGCCGAAGATGGTCGCAACAACCGCCAGCACATCAATGATGTGCCCGGGCCAACCCCATACGCGGTCTTTCAGCAGCGGGAAGAACGCCGAGCGGATGGTCAGTGGCATGTTCTTGTTAAAGGCGAAGAACGCCAGGGACAAAGCCACAATGGCGTAGATTGCCCAGGGGTGAAGGCCCCAGTGGTAGATGGTTGAACCCATCGCCAGGTCGCGGGCTGCGGGCGTGTTCGCCTCGACATTGAACGGCGTTTCGTACCAGCCCGTGTAGTAGGCAACCGGCTCGGCGACGGCCCAGAACATCAGGCCAATACCCATACCGGCCGCGAACAGCATGGCAAACCAGGACATAGTGGAAAATTCCGGCTTGGCATCCTGGCCACCCAGGCGGATTTTGCCCACCGGCATGAAGATCAGCGCCAGGCTGACAATCACGAAGATGTTGGCACTGAGCAGGAAAAACCAGTCAAAACTGGCAATAATTCCCCACTTTGCACCATCAAGCGTTTCCTTGGCCATAGCCGGAAACAGCAGAGTGGCTATAACAAACAGAACTACAATAACTGCTGTTACCGGGAACACCCAGTTATGCAGGTCCAGGCCAAACGGACTGATATTATCTTGGCCTGCGACGTAGTCCGTCTGATACTCGTCTTTCACTACCTCGCCCACGTTGGAGCCTCCTGATTCTGGTGTGATTTTTGACAGTTCTATATTCAGACGCATGAATAGATATTCAAACGTTACAGGCGCGTCATCTTATTACTTTGATCTCAAAATATCAAAGCAGCAAAACGATCACGCCACCAACCATAAGCATAGACAAACGTTCAGGAAGTGCCTGAAAACTTTCACAATCAGCGGTTCCAACCCGGCAAGGTTTCCGTAAGATAGGTTTTGTAGCTGCAGGCTTCACACATCCGTTCGTCCTCCAGAGGTCACTATGGCGAAAACCACCACCTTCCCAGTACGTTATTCCGCCTACGCCATCAGCATTGCCGGGCTGATCATCTCCCTGCCTGTTACCCTGTGGCTTGGCGGCTGGTACCTCATACCGGTGATCTTCGCGGCGCTGACCGCCCTGGGCACCTGGGACCTACTGCAGCGCAGTCATACGGTGAGCCGCAATTATCCGATCATGGCGAACTTCCGCTACCTGTTCGAATCTGTGGGGCCAGAAATCCGCCAGTACTTTATCCAGTCCGACACCGAGGAGCGCCCCTTCTCCCGGGAACAGCGCACCATCGTTTACCAGCGCGCCAAGCAGGTTCTGGACAAGCGCCCTTTCGGCTCCCAGCTAAGCATGTACGAGGAAGGCTTCGAGTGGATGAACCACTCCCTCACCCCGACGCGGCTGGATAACAGCGACTTCCGCATTGTGATTGGCAGAAACTGCGCGAAACCCTACAGCGCCAGTGTGTTCAACATTTCCGCCATGAGTTTTGGCTCCCTGTCCGCCAATGCCATCCTCAGCCTGAACGCCGGAGCGCGCAAAGGCGGCTTCTACCACGACACCGGCGAAGGATCGATATCCCGCTACCACCGGGAACCCGGTGGTGACCTGGTCTGGGAGATAGGTTCAGGCTACTTTGGCTGCCGCAATCCGGACGGCAGCTTCAACCCGGACATGTTCCGGCAGAATGCCACGCTGGACCAGGTGAAAATGATAGAGGTCAAACTATCTCAGGGGGCAAAACCCGGCCACGGAGGTATTTTGCCCGGTGAAAAAGTCACCCGGGAAATCGCCGAAGCCCGTGGCGTTCAAATGGGGGAAGACTGCATATCACCGGCCAGCCATTCCGCCTTTTCCAACCCGGTTGAGCTGTTGGAATTCCTGGACCAGTTGCGGGAACTCTCCGGCGGCAAACCGGTGGGCTTCAAGCTGGCGATCGGCCATCCATGGGAATGGTTTGCCATCGTCAAAGCCATGCTGGCAACCGGCAAGAAACCGGACTTCATTGTGGTGGATGGAGGAGAAGGTGGTACCGGTGCCGCACCGCTGGAATTCATCAACCGGCTGGGCATGCCGCTGACCGAAGCCCTGCTGCTGGTTCATAACACACTGGTTGGCGCCAACCTGCGGGAAGATATCGCCATTGGTGCCGCCGGCAAGATCACGTCTGCGTTCAACATTGCCCGCACCCTGGCCCTGGGCGCCGACTGGTGTAACGCGGCACGCGGTTATATGTTCGCCCTCGGCTGCATCCAGGCCCTGAATTGCCACACCGGCCGATGCCCTTCCGGCGTTGCGACACAGGACCCCCGCCGGGGTAACAAACTGGATGTCCCACTGAAGAGCGAGCGGGTGTACAACTTCCACAAGAACACCCTGGATGCCCTTCAGAACCTGCTGGAAGCCTCCGGCTTGAAGCATCCGTCGGAACTGGGGCCGGAACACATTGTTCGGCGGGTGTCCAAAACTGAGGTACACAGCTACCTGGATCTCTTCCCCTTCCTGGAACCCGGCGCCCTGCTGGAAGGCAAAACCGGGCTGACCGTTTTCGACAAATACTGGGACGATGCCCGGGCCGACACCTTCGAGCCGCCGGAATTCATCCTGAAACTGCGGGAAACCAAGCTCCGGTAATTCCGCGAAGAAAATCGCCAGCGCCCTGTTTATTTTTACCGTGGGCTGGTGTAGACTTCGCTCCCGCTAAGCCACTGAGATAAACCTCTTTTCTTGGTGGACAGCAGTTTACGGGGCGTAGCGCAGCTTGGTAGCGCACCTGCATGGGGTGCAGGGGGTCGTAGGTTCAAATCCTACCGTCCCGACCAGAATTCCCCTGAAAATCCAATCACTTAGCGGTGGTTGGATTTTTTTATGTTTGGAGTTTTTTCCTGCCTTCCATTTTTGCCCCACTTTTTGCCCCACCAAATCAGACGAATCGTTTTTCATCACTGTGCCTTCTGAGCCACCGCAATAATCCAGATCGCCAAACTGTGAGACCTGATTCACCTGCCTCCTTTTATACAAGGCAGCAATGTCATACTCTGCCCAAATAGAAAGGTCTCTGGAGCGAGGCTTTATTTCTGACATTGACGATCAACGGAGCCAGCCAGCGGCGGACCTGGAAAAATCAAAGCAAAAGCCATCACGGCGGCGAGTGAGTTTAAGGAAAGGCTGCCAGCGATGGAAAAGCCCCGTTAACCCCCTACCAAGGCAAGACTGACAACATTGGCAATTTAATTTCAGGTCTGGAAGCCGACCGTAACGCGGCTCGCTCGAAGAACGGAACTTCCTGACTGACAATCCGGAAATAGCTACCGGCCACGCACCCGGCAACTAATATCACCAGTAAAGTCACAAGGAAAACACTATGGCCTCAAGAAAGAAATCTACACCACCAGAAGCAAGGAAACCGCTACTCCTTGAGGTAACTCACGCCGAAGCGGAATCCAAGCTCGAGGACCGTATCGTCAAAGGTACAGAACTCAAGAGTCGACTAGCAAGTTCCCATCAGACCTACGAAGAAGTAAAAAATGAATTTAGAATCTGGAACGATTACAACGAGGAACTGTTGAAACGGCTATTCACTTCCGATGAAATCGCGGACGAATACAGCGCCTGGGTTGGAGTGGCATTCATGTCACTTGGTGGCGGCCCGTCCAGGTCTGAGGAAATTCGTGACTTACACGATGATATTGATAAAAAGGTACAGCGGCTCAACTCAATAAAGGAACGATTAGAATTAATTCCTGAGTCGACAGGTGTTGCAGCACCAACACCGTCTAGAACAAATCCGGCCGCAGCAATCACCAAAAAGGTGTTTGTAGTTCATGGTCACGACGAAGTGGCCAAAACGAATCTAGAAATATTCCTGAGAGAGATAGGTTTAGACCCCATCGTTTTGCATCGCCAGGCGGATGAGGGACTGACTATTATCGAGAAGTTCGAAAAACATAGCGATGTAGGGTATGCCTTTATTCTCCTGACACCCGACGAAGTTGCCTATGGAGCCAATGAGGATGGCAAGCCAGATCAAGAACGAACAAAGGAGCTCAGAGCAAGGCCAAATGTTGTATTTGAATTTGGCTATTTCGTAGGGAAACTTGGAAGATCAAGAACATGCTGTCTTTACACCGGCGATGTCACATTGCCAAGCGACATTAGCGGCATGATTTACAAGAAATACAGCGCGAGTATTGAGGAAGTTGCCTACGGAATAATCAAAGACCTCCGTGCTGTTGGGTACGAGTTAACCGTGGTCTAACCCAGAGTATCCACCGACATAAGTCAAAACATAACTAACGAGCTGAATCCTTCGATACGGCAAGGTAGACTCTTGCGCAATTTTGCACGACATTCGCACAACACCAGAAAAACAGGAACCCAACCATGTCAGCCCTTTCAGCCCTACTCGACCATTATCGCGCAACCTCCGTTACTGAACGCGAGAAAGGCACCTACTTTGAAGAGCTGATTCGCACCTACCTGCGCAACGAGGCAACGTATCGAGACCTGTACAAGCAGGTTTGGACATACTCTGACTGGGCAAAGGAACAGGGACTGGATGGGCGCGACACGGGTATTGACCTGGTAGCGCTCACCAAAGGGACCGGCGAGTATCACGCGATACAGTGCAAGCTTTACGCAGAGGACTACCGAGTCCAGAAAAAGGACATTGACAGTTTCTTTACGGCCTCCGGTAAAGCGCCCTTTTCCCATCGTATTATCGTGACCACCACCAACAATTGGAGTGATCACGCGGAAGATGCGTTACAGGGCCAGCAACCTCCTGTCAGCAAAATCGACCTCCAAGCGCTGGAAGACAGCCAGATCGACTGGGCAAAGTACCAGCACAAACAAGCCGTTGTTCTAAGAACCAAGAAGCAACTGCGTGAACACCAGCAATCCGCCCTGAATTCCGTCGCCTACGGCCTGAACCATGCTGAGCGTGGCAAACTGATCATGGCTTGCGGCACAGGTAAGACCTTTACCAGCTTGAAAATTGCCGAACAACTGGCGGGCAAAGGCAAGCGTGTGCTGTTTTTGGTACCCAGCCTCTCTCTGCTATCACAGACACTGACCGAGTGGACACAGGAGAGTGATACCCCACTCCACAGCTTTGCCGTTTGTTCTGACAGCGATGTGGGCAAAAAACGTAAGGCTGAGGATGATGCCGTTCAGGTGTTTACGCATGAACTGCGCTACCCAGCAACCACTAAGCCTGACCGACTTGCGGCGGAAATGCTCAAACGCCATGACAATGACAGCATGAGCGTGGTGTTCTCTACCTATCACTCCATCGACGTAATAAGTCGCGCCCAGCACGACCACAACCTGGCAGACTTCGATCTTGTCATCTGCGACGAAGCTCATCGAACCACCGGCGCCACCTTTGGCGAAGACGACGAAAGCAACTTCGTGCGGATTCACGATGCCGAATACATTCGCGCTGCCAAGCGCCTTTATATGACCGCTACACCCCGAATCTATGGCGATAGTGCGAAGGTCAAAGCCGAATCCGGTGATGTAACGCTCTGCTCGATGGACGACGAAGCGCTCTATGGCAAAGAACTCTTCATCATTAACTTCTCCGAGGCGGTTCAGCGCGGCCTGCTCGTGGATTACAAGGTGCTGGTTCTAACCGTGGAAGAAAGTGTTATCAGCCGTCGCCTCCAGAACCTGTTGAAGGATGAGGATAACCAGCTCAAAGTTGACGACGCGGCGAAAATCGTCGGGTGCTGGAAAGCGTTGTCAAAACAAGGGTTAGCTGAGGGCCTGACAGGGGATGACCAGCCAATGAAACGCGCGGTAGCCTTTTGTCAGGTGATCTCTCCCAACTATAAAGGCACCAAGCACAAAGTTAGCTCCATCAACATCGCTAACATGTTCCAATCCGTAGTTGAGGCTTATCAGGAATCCGAAGAGCTTGATGAAGACGCCCGCCTCATCTGCGAAGCCGCGCACGTGGACGGAGGCATGAACGCCAGTCAGAAAGAAGCTCAGCTTACCTGGCTGAAAGAAGAAACCCCGCCCAACACCTGCCGCATACTGAGCAACGTGCGTTGTCTATCCGAGGGCGTGGATGTGCCGGCACTGGACTCTGTGCTGTTCCTCACCCCGCGCAATTCTCAAGTAGATGTAGTGCAATCCGTTGGTCGAGTGATGCGTAACGCCCCCGGCAAAAAACGCGGCTACGTGGTGCTTCCTGTGGTGATCCCTGCCGGTATGGAAGCCCATGAGGCACTCAATGACAATCATACCTATAAAGTAGTCTGGCAGGTGCTCCAGGCACTGCGTTCTCACGATGATAGCTTTGACTCCACTATCAACAAGCTGGATTTGAACGGGCCTGATCGGCACAAGATGGAAGTCATCGCCATCACCGACAAAGTAGATAAGAAGACCAAGCGGAGCAGCGCAACTAAGAACAAGAATGCCGGAAAGGGAAAATATGGTATCGGTGAAAAGCCTGCCGGCTATGACACCGAAGGCCAGATGACTCAAGGAGAGCTCACCTACGAAGTCGGTGAAATCGAGCGCGCCATCTATGCCAAGATTGTCGAGAAGTGTGGCAACCGCCAGCACTGGGAAGACTGGGCCAACGACATTGCCAAGATTGCCCGCACCCATATCGACAGAATTCAGGGCATTTTAGAAAACCCCGACAACATTAGCGAGCGGGCCACATTCGAAGCCTTCGCTACTGAACTCCGAGACGACCTAAACGACAGCATCAGTGATGCCGAAATCATTGAAATGCTCGCCCAACATCTGATCACCAAGCCGGTGTTTGACGCTCTCTTCGAAAACTATAGCTTCGCCAGTCACAACCCCATGTCCTTGGCTATGCAATCGGTGTTGAACGCACTACAAGAACACCAACTGAACAAAGAAGCCGATACCCTGGAGAAGTTCTACCAGAGCGTTCGTATGCGAGCTTCAGGCATCAACAACGCAGCTGGCAAACAAAGGATCATCGTGGAACTCTACGACAAGTTCTTTGCCAACGCTTTCCCTCGACTACGCGATAAGCTGGGCATCGTGTATACCCCTGTGGAGATCGTGGATTTCATACTCCATAGCGTAAATCATCTGCTTCATAAAGAATTCGACCAAACGCTTGGCAGTAAAGGCGTACATATTATTGATCCATTCACCGGCACTGGTACATTTATCACGCGGCTACTCCAATCAGGATTCATCAGACAAGAGGAGCTTGCCCATAAATATCGTAATGAGATCCATGCTAACGAATTGGTGCTGCTCGCCTACTACATCGCAGCAATCAACATCGAAGCCGTTTATCACGGCTTAGTGGGTGGTGACTACATTCCATTTCAAGGCATTTGCCTGACTGACACGTTCCAAATGTACGAGAAAGATGATTTGGTCGATTCACTCCTTGAGGACAACAGTGAGCGGCGCAAACGACAAAAAGAACTCGACATTCGGGTAATTGTAGGGAACCCACCATATTCAGTGGGACAGGGGGATGCCAACGCCAATAACGCAAATGTTGACTACCCAGCCTTAGACGCACAGATTCGAAACACCTATGCGTCCAGATCGCAGGCAACGCTAAAAAATTCATTGTATGACAGCTACATTCGCGCCATTCGATGGGCCAGCAACCGAATAGGCGAAGCAGGAATAGTTGGTTTTGTTACCAATGGCGGCTTTCTTGAAAAACCTGCAATGGATGGAGTTCGCCTATGTTTAGCTGAAGAGTTTAGCAGTATCTATGTGCTCAACCTTAGGGGGGACATCCGAAAAAATATGCTTAGCAAAGGGAGGGCTAAGGAAGGACAGAATGTTTTCGGCAGTGGGAGCATGGCTGGGATAGCAATTTCTCTACTGGTCAAAAACCCGGACGCGCCTGAAATTGGGAAAGTGTATTATTACGATATTGGAGATGATCTTAGCTTAGACGAAAAGCTAAACAAACTTGTCAGCCTTGAAAGCACTTCCGGAATAGACAGCTGGAAGTCCATAATCCCAAACGCCCACGGAGACTGGCTTCGCCAACGAGATGAGGGCTTCTCCCAGTTTATTCCAATAGGAGACAAAAAAAGCGGTGCCGGAGTTTTTAGCAACTACTCAGGCGGCGTAAAGACCAACCGTGATGCTTGGTGCTACAACTCTTCCAAGGCTGCCGTCACAGCCAACATGACACGCATGATTGACTTCTACAACTCTGAGGTAACTCGCTTCGGTAGCACATCCAGTGATGTAGATGAGAAACAACGACAGGAGCTCGTGGACAACTTTGTTGATGCTGATCCAACAAAAATTAGCTGGACGCGAGGCTTAAAACAAAACCTCGTGAAAGGCCGCCTTTATAAATTTGATAACAGCTGCTTAGTCCCCAGCCTATATCGTCCGTTTACAAAACAGTGGCTCTACTTTAACCGCATCTTTAACGAAATGATTCTTCAAATGCCGCGCATCTTTCCCAACGCTGAAGCTGAGAATCTCGTGATCTGTGTATCGGGCGTAGGAGATAGAAGTGGGTTTTCAGCACTCGTATCCCAGCTACCTCCCAGCTATGACATTATAGAGAAAGGCCAGTGCTTCCCTCTTTACTATTACGAGAAAAGCAACGGGTTAGAAAGAAATGATTACGATCTTTTCTCCGATGGAGCTAGCAGTCGTCTGAAACGTAAGGATGCCATTAGTGACAGTGGCTTAGAGCATTTCCAATCCTCTTACCCTGGAACACAACTCAACAAAGACGACCTATTTTACTATGTCTACGGCATTTTACACTCTAGAGACTATCGTGAACGGTACGCTGATAATCTCAGCAAAGAGCTCCCTCGCATCCCAGCTGTGCGAAAGGTTGATGATTTCTGGGCATTTTGCAATGCCGGTCGCACCTTAGCTGACCTCCACCTGAACTACGAGTCAGCTACGCCCTTCCCTCTTACCATCGAAACCAAAAGCAAAGGCAAACTAACCGATGCTGACTACCGTGTTGAGAAAATGAAGTTCGCAAAGATCACAGACCCAAACACTGGCAAAAAGATCAACGACCTAAGCACTGTGATTTACAACAGAAGCATCACCCTTAGCGGTATTCCGAGAAATGCTTGGGAATACACAGTCAATGGAAAAGCCGCATTAGACTGGGTTATGGAACGTCAAGGAGTCAAAGCTCACAAAGCGAGTGGTATCGTCAATGACGCAAACAACTGGGCCATAGAAACCATGGGTAACCCAAAGTACCCCTTGGAGCTGTTCCAGCGTGTGGTCACAGTCAGTCTAGAAACCCAAAAAATTGTCAACGCCCTACCACCTCTGGATATCTGACAACCACAAGGAAACGAAGAATATTGCAAGGAAGCTTACTGAACACCGAATCACTCAGGATCTCGGACAAACTCTTACGAAAAATCTTATAACGGGCTGTATTAGAGACCTCCAGGGCATGAAGGAAAGCCTTTTATCCGGTGAGGACTCCGGTCTGGGGAACAATCTGGGATGAAATCTGTGTTCAACAGCAGCAGGTCAAAGGAGCACTCGTTTTACTGGGATGCCTACCTAGCCACCATGGACACGTTCATTGAGAATCGGGTAAAGCGGCTTCTCCCCCATGAACTGGATGCGCTCTGGCTTTTAACGCAGGAAGGCGACGACTGGGATACCAAGCTGGAGGAAGAGCGCGAAACCTACCCGGTCGCGACACAGGATGTGGTGGCCTACTTGCGGGATGAGTTGCTCACAGCGGCCAACGACTGGAGCAACACCCGGATATCTGGTTACCTTGAACGTGGGTATGGCTAACCCAGTGAACCGGCCGGCGGGGCCTATAAAAGCTCCCGCCGCTGTTGTTCCACCTCCTTGAGCGCCTTCGACAGTTCCCTAAGCTGCGGCCTAACACCACCTTTCCAGGCATTGCGTGAGACCTTGGCTTTGCCATCATCGCTTGTGGGGCCGGTGCTGTCTTTCCACGGTTGCCATTGCCGGATCATCTCCGCCTGCTTTGCCCGCCGTTCTGGTGTCCAGCCATTCGCCATGATCTGCCTCCAATAGTTTGTTTGGCGCTTTTCGTTTTTTCCGCGTGCGCGCGCGTTGTCCTTCGTTGTTAACCTGTACCTGGTTACCAATGTTGGCCTGCTGAACGAAGGCAACCCTCTTTGGCGCCTTCAGCTCAACCAGTGTTTGCAGGGTGGCCCTGGCCTGGTTCTGAGCCTTGAGTGCCAGCTTCATATAGCGCTCCAGTTTCTCAAGGTTGCCGCTTGCGAGCGCGTCGGTGGTTAACTTGGCGAACAGGCCATCCAGAGTGTGCGCCTGGGCCGTTAGCATGGCCTCAGCCCGGGAGAGGTCATCCGCATTAATGGCACTCGACTGCCTTTTGAGCTCAGCTACCAGCTCGGTCACGTTGGAGTGATCCACGCTCTGGCAGATAGTCAGCACTGAGGCGCTGAGACATTCCGGGGTGGTTATGGTTTGAGCGAGAGTCTGTTCCGCACGCCTCTGGTCGCGCGCCACTTCCTGCTGCTTCTGGGGCATTAGGTCTGCCATGGTCATTCCCTCCCCTGTTTTTCTGGCTGGGTATTTTGTCCGGTCGCTGTCCGGATATTGTCCGGTTCCTGTCCGCTTTGTCCGTTTTTGGTGCTATTCGCACTGTCCGTCCTGTCCGGTGTCCCTATGGGGTTCCAATCCGGACGGACAAGGTAAACATGCGGCCCATCAATCCGAATCTTCCCCCTCTCAACCAAGGTATTCTTCGCATCGTGAAAGCGTTGCCGGGGCACACCTTCCTCTTCGCAAGACTGCTTCCATTGCTTCGTGGTGACGTTGACCGGGTGATCCTCCCTGCCCTGGCTGGCAAGCCTCTCAGCTATCTCGTTGTGAAGCCGCTCCAGAACATCCAGGGCAGCCTTCTGCTTCTTACCTAACCTTTCGGTATCTGGCTCCGGCATGGTGTATTCAGCGGACTTCAAGGCTGCTCCCATTATCGGATTCCCCGAGTCATCCTGAATTGGTACACCGACCAACTCAAAGGCAAGGGGCTCTGGCTCCTCCGCATCTTTCATCTTCCTGGGGATTAGGCGGATCAGCTTGTCCTCATTGCCGCGATTCACCTCGTACTCGGCATCCGCAGCACCTTTCAGGGCAGAAGAACCCCGGGCTCCTCTGTCTCCATCCTTTCCACTGTGATGAACAATGAGCACTGTGGCGTTCCAGCGTCGGCGCAGTGTGTCAGCGTTGCGAACAAACTGGCCCATATCGGTTGCGCTGTTCTCGTCGCCTCCGAAGTTCCGGGCCAATGTGTCGATAACGATCAGCACTGGAGTTTCACCCGTCGCGTCCGCCAGCTGTTGGACAGCCTGGGCCACGCTTGCGGCGCTGGTGCTACTGGATAGTTCAGCAGCGGCCTCCGAGATGAACAACAGCTC
This sequence comes from Marinobacter vinifirmus, assembly GCF_002258215.1. GTDB lineage: Bacteria > Pseudomonadota > Gammaproteobacteria > Pseudomonadales > Oleiphilaceae > Marinobacter > Marinobacter vinifirmus. The sequence goes on along the minus strand of NZ_NEFY01000008.1, from coordinate 91,134 downwards.
CGGCATCTCTTGCTGGTTAAGCTGGGCCCAGGCCCGCAGCCGTCGTGCCAGGCCGTTGTGACCCTCACCCGCGATATAGAACACCGCCCCGGGCTTCACGTGGCGCCCATGGAACTGCGTTTTGCTGGCGATACAGCAGGAGACATCCAAGGCAAGGAATGACTTCCCCTTGCCCGGAGCGCCATACATAACTGCAATCGCATCTTCTTCGATATACCCCTCAACCAGCCAGGCAATGGGGTTTACCGGCATGTTGGCGGCTGCCACAAAGCTGAAGGGCGTTTCCGGTTGCGGATACATGGGCGTCGGTATCAAAGGCGACATCGTCACTGCGTTCACTTTGTCGCCCTCCAAACCGCCAGGTCGTTAAAATCCGAGAGTTCAAGAGGGGCCTCCGGCGGAAAGTCGGGCAACACCAACGCGCAACCCAGCTCCTGAGCAGCTTTCGTCGCGCATTCAACGCCAGCGTTACCCTTGCCTTCAGATGCCGCTTTACGATCATCATCACCGGCGATAATCAGTGAGCTTCTTGGGTAACGCTGCCGCAGATAGCGCCCCACACTCAGCAGGTTCTGCGCTGTCATAGCACATGCCACCGCCGCACCTGTCTCCGCATGGATCGTGGCCCCTGTGGCAAAGCCTTCGCAGACGTACAACGGCTTTTCGGGTTCTGGTTGGCCGAGGGGTGAGTAACACCCCTTTATTCTGCCTCCCTTCAGAAAGCGCTTCTTCCCGTCCGGCGTGATCTGTTGTAGGTTGACCAACAAACCATCACCGTAAATCGGTATCCACAGAGTTTCGCCATTTTGGCGCGTCTGGTACGGCGGGGTTCGCTTTCCTTCAAGGTAAAAATGCCTCGGGTTAGCAGGCTGGGCATTGGGCCATATTTGATTAGCCCGCTCCGCCGCAGCCCTCTGCGCCTCAGCCCTTGCCGCTTCACGTTGGCGAATGGCCAGCCTTACACGCTCAGCAACCTGTCTAGCTTCCGCACGGCTAGCTGGCTGTCGAGCACACCATCTTCTGGTTTTACCATCCTTCCAAGTTCCATAAACCCCAGCCGGGATACCATCCAGAAACAGAACATACCAGCCGTTAGTGGTTCCACGGCTATCGCCCGGCACATGAAACCGGTGAAGCTCTCCATCTGGGATTGGCATCCATCCAAGCGGGCCAAACGCTTCTTGGAGTACATCGGCAAAAGCAATAACAGAAGCACTCATAGGTAGCCTCCCACCAGAATCAAGGCAACGGCAGCCACGACTACCAAAAAATCCATAATTGCGGGCCGGCTTTGGAGCCAGACAGCAGCTTTGATAAGCAGATTTCGGGTTGAAGGTTTCTTATTCATTGCCTTCTTCCCCGTCGTTGATATCGCTTTTGCGGGTGAGCCACTTCATCACTGCCAGGGCCTTCTGGCGCTCGGATTCCGGGAGGCTGTAGCGAACCACGGTACAAGGCTTGCCCCAATGATTTGGAACTCGCTCATTCTGGCGCTTGAAATTCAGACCGTGTCGATTCGTGAGATCTGAAATGGTGCTGTGCAAGCAGTGATCGCCAATGCGCTCGGCTTCAAACCGGTTGAAGCTGGCACCGGTCAGAAATACGGACAATATCCGGGCAATCTTGCTAAGCGGCCTTGCGTTGATATTGGCCTTACGAAGGCGGCTTTGTTCTTCGGAATGGGTCGCCATTTTCATATCAGGCCTCCCCATCCAGCTGAGCGGCTACCCAGCTTTCTACCTGCTGACTGTCCCAGCCAACGGCACGGGCACCGATCTTACGGGCTTTGGGGAATCTGCCTTCTTTCATCAGGTTGTAGATATGCGCCCGACCAAAACCAGTGGCGGCTTTGACTTCAGGTAGGCGCATGATGCGGCGGGGCTTTGCGATGGTAGACATAACCAAATCTCCTATGCGCTTTCTGGCGCTTTGTGGATTCGGTTATCTATTATCTAGATCAGTTTTCGGCGAAGAAGACCAAGTATTTCGGCTAAAAAGTTTACCTTGAATGACCGTTGACTATGTGTTACGCGCCACCTGACTGACTTCCTTTGCTGCTACAGCCTCAAGATGGCCGAGATCTTTCACTAGAGCTTTGATCATTGGCTCAACGGTTTTCTCAAAGTTCTCAAAGCTCTTTTTGTATCCAACTGCCTCGAACATTTCTTCAGAGGACTTTATGACGCCGCTTTCGACACACCAGATCCAAAGATCCAAGTATTCCAGGACTCTATAGCGTGCCCAGCGCGAATAGAGTGGAGTTCGCTGTCTATTGTGTTCTTGCTTCCGCCACTCCTTTAGCCAAGCCTTAAAGGCATCCAGCAAAACGGCATTTGAAGCCTTCATATCAACCACAAGTGAAACGTGGTCATCCCTGCCAGCACCAAGAGTGGATTGCTTAACTTCGCCCGAAATCGTCGGCCACTGTTCCAGTTCGTGCCAACGCTCGCAAGAGATGCCATCACTGTCTGCTTGCAAACGGTCAGCTGCCCACTGGTTTGCCAAGTCTGAAAAGAGCATTTCTCTAACAGGAACTTCGGATGACCGACGGTTGTAATCTGCGGCAAACGAGGCCCAGCTTTTACAGGCTTCCAGATCCAATGGTGCTTGCCTGAGCGCAGATAGCTCTTCGGGCATCTCTGGAACTAAGTCATAGGTGTCACTCAACTCCCACATTGTTTCATCGTGTAATGAGAGCCCCTCAAATTTATGTGTTGAGAGGACATCCATGATGTTCTTTCTTATACGAATACACGCTAACCACTCAGCAGCCTTGAAGGCTTCGGTTCCATTGTAATTTTCCAGCTTGAACCAGCCTGGCAAATCACGGTTCTTCTGATAATGCGCCATTAAGTTGAACTCTTCGATGATGTGTGGAGACTTCGCCAGTAGCCGTTACGCGCGTTTGAATTGTCCGTGTATCACGTTGTCAGCGCTCAATATTTGCTCAATCCGATCACCCAGCAGCCTCCACGCCTCAGCCTTCTCTTGGGCATAATCATGGTGAAGGTAATGACGACGCACCTTGCCCTTCATCACGTGATTCTGGCAACGATCAATAATATCCAGGGCGATACCTAGGCTTTGCATCATCGTGGCACCGGTGCGGCGTAGATCGTGTGGTGTCCACTCTCCATTGGCTCCGCCAGCTAGTACCAGCGTGTCGTTATGCTGGCGCCCAGGCAGTGGCTTTTTGCGATTCTTGAACCGGCATTGACGGTCGCCGATCTGCTTACTGACCGTTTTGACGCATACATGGCTGGTTTTGGACTTCGACGGGAAACAAAACGGGGTGTCCCCGGTTTCAGCATGGAGCCGCTTGAACTGGGACAGGGCAAAGGGGGATAGAAAGACGTGGTGATCTTGGCGCTTTCCGCGCTTGCCTTTGGTGTTCTCAGCAGGGATAAACCAAGTACCGGCATCCAGGTCAACATGCTTCCACTCGGCTTTCAGGAGCTCTCCAATCCGGCAGAGAGTGCTCAAGCACAGCCATACGGCACATTGAACTCTAGTGGTAACCGGGCGTATGCCGGAATACTTCTCCCCCGCTGGCAAGTCTGAATAATCGGACTCGAGCCTGGCGAAGATATCCCGGAGCTCCCGAATCTCTTCAGCGGTTAAGATTCGATCACGTTCCTCGTGGTAGTCCGCATCCAGCAGCTTCTCAACATCCACCAGATCAGCCGGGTTACCATCAACCATGAGACCTCGCCACGGCTTCCGTTTCTCTCCCCAGCGCAACATCTGGCCCATATCATTGTTCAGAATCACTACAGTTCGATTCAGGCCGCGCTCCCGGACTGAGCGCAAGACGGAGAGAAGGTCTCTCTCGGAGAGTTCCCGGATCTTTTTCTTACCGATCTTTGGCAGCACGTCTTTGTTGAAGGTGCGCGTCAATTCGGCGTTGCCATCCTGCCGGGCAACACCATCCTTCAACCATTCTGCGAAGAGATCCGCGACAGTCAGGTTGTCGGTAGTCTGGCGCTCAGCTTCGGCGATGGTTGCGGCTATGGCAGCCTGGACCTCGATCTTTGCGGCTTTGTTTGCCTTGGTAGGGTCAATGCCTTTGGCAACCTTCGTCTTGGCTACATCGCGCTCAGCCCGCAACTCAGCCAGGGATTTCTTCGGCCAGGAACCTAGCCGATGGTCATGCTTTCGGCCATCAAGTTTGAACTCGTACCGGAACAACACCGTGATGCCGCGAACTCCCGCGCGAACCTTCCCGACGATCCCTCCGTCCTCGCGCAGTGTCTTTCCATCATCAGCCTCAGTCAGGGACTCCAACTGCCGGACAGTCAGCTTGGCCATTATCTATCCACCCCACGGTCATATTCACCAAAGCCCATTTTTGCCCCACCGGATCGGCTGGCTCTCAGTGTCTCTTAATGGACAACTATGGACGAATAATACCCATAACTCATTATTTAATCTATATTTTTATGAGTCTTTGGTGGTCTTTTAATGTCTAGCGAAATCTACTTTTTAACCGCATGGGGTGCAGGGGGTCGTAGGTTCAAATCCTACCGTCCCGACCAGAATTCCCTACAACAAAGCCCGGGCCGAAAGGTCCGGGCTTTGTTGTTTCTGGCTCTCAGGTTTCAGTACAACTTATTCAAGCTCGCAAACCAGTAGAACATCCGGGAACCCTTCCCCAGCACCGTTACCGGTTCCACGTCATCTGAAGCTCGCCCGGCCATGCCGTAGCACACGTGCAGAGGCAACAAGTGCTCTTCCCTGGGATGACAGAAGCGCGCAGAGGGCGCTTGATCCCAGCGAGCCAGACGTTCGGTACGCTCGGCTTCAGTCAGGTCCGCACCGGCACACGTCTCCGCCAGCCAGTCCTGAAACTGCGCGTTTTTCGCATCCGCTTCGGTATCGGAGCGATCAAAGAAGGCCCGCATGTTGTGAAATGAGAAGCCTGAGCCGATTACCAGCAGATTGTCGTAGTCCAGATCCGCCAAGGCCTGACCAATCGCCAGGTGCGCCCCGGCATCCAGGGAGTTCACCAGCGACAGCTGCACGCAGGGAATATCGGCCTCCGGGTACATCAGCTTCAGGGGCACGAACAGGCCGTGGTCAAAGCCACGCTCGCCATCCAGCTTCGAGTCTATGCCCGCCTGGTCCAGGGCTGCCCGCACCTTATCCGCCAACACCGGCTCCCCCGGGCAGGGGTATTCAATACTGTAAGACTCCTCCGGGAACCCGTAGTAGTCGTAAATCAGTGGCGGATTAGCACCGGAGGTGAGCGTGGGCACTCCTTCCTCCCAATGGGCGCTCACCACCAGAATGGCAGAAGGTGTGGGAAACCGCTTCGCAGCAGCTTGAAGACTTTCTACCATCTGACGATGCCCGGGATCCCCCAGCAGCGGCATGGGACCGCCGCCGTGAGACAGGTAAAACAGGCTCACCTTGCTCACCGCATCGCCTTCAGGGCCTGCGCCCACTTGGCCATTTCTTCGAGCATCACCGTTGCGGACTCGGAATGGGGCTGCGCGGGCTGAAACTTACCGGCATCGTCCATGTGCTCCCATGGCATCTGCACCATCACACCTTCCACCATCGGCATCATCTTCAGGGTGGTTACCAGCTGCTTGGCGTTCTGGGCCGAGCGCAAACCACCAGACACGCCACCGTAGCTTACAAAGCCGCACGGCTTGTAGTTCCACTCGTTGTAGAGGTAGTTCAGTGCATTCACGAATGAAGGTGGCGGGCAGTAGTTGTACTCGGGAATGACAAATACATAGGCGTCGGCCCTGGCCACGCTTTCAGACCACGCCTTGGTGTGGGCATGCTCATATTTCTGCATGCGCGGATGGTTGGGCTCGTCGAAGACGGGGAGATTGAAATCCGCCAGGTCCACCAGCTCACTTTCAAAACCGCCCTGCTCATTGGCATGGCTGTTGAACCATTCAGCAACAGACGGCCCCTTACGGCCCGGGCGGGTACTGCAGATAATAGTTTGAAGCTTCAGAGACATGTTGTTCAGTCCTTTTTTGTGGGCATCCAGGTTGAAGGATGACTATAGGAACAACAAGCCCGGAATGAAAACGGAGAATTCAGCAAAGCTTATTCAGTTTGTCTGATCAAGGCATCACAGGGCGGGGTCTGACCCCGTGTCGAACAATTTGCGCATTTGCAGCAGCGCAACCGCGATCAGTGCGCCGGACAGCCCGAAAGCCAGGGCAAATCCGCCCAACTCTAGCAAGGCGCCGAACATCAGCGGCGCCAGGAAGTGAATGGCGCGATTGGCCATCAGGCGCATACCGAGCGCACCGGAGCGCTTTTCCCGCTCCACGCTTTCGGCCAGGATAACCATCGAAAGTGGCTGAGTGAGGCCGGACCCAATGCCCACCAGCACCGCCAGCAGCCCCAGTAAAACCATGTGTTCGAACAGGCCCAGCAGGCCAATGCCTGCGGCGAGGGTTCCCAGAGACAGCAACACCGTATTCTCGCGCCCACCCGCCATGGCAATCATGCGCGCCATAAAGGGCCGGATCAGCATGGACACACCGGCCCGCAGGCTGACCAGTACCCCAATCACCACCGGCGTCATGGCCAAACTTTCCAGGTAAACCGGCAGGTAGCTGCCGTACACTCCCAAGGCAAACATTCCGAGCACAGTAACCAGCACAGAGAGCTGGACGCCCCGGTTAGCCTTCATTAACGCCCACTGAGCCCGGAAGCCCGCCTGCTTTCGGGTGATCGCCATCCGCTCCCGGGCCTGGCCGGTGAGTAGTAATCCAGACAGGGCTGCCAGCACCGCAAACAGCGCCATCACCAAAAAGACATCCCCCCGGCCGGTTTCGCTTGCCAGCAGTGCCCCGGCCAGCAAGGGGCCCACCACCTGCCCGCCGGACAGCCAGGTGGAATACCAGCCGAAATATTTCTCCAGCGAGGGCCCGGTGCCCAGATTGGAAATAATGGTCTGGGCGGACAGCACCATTTGCAGGTGCGCCAGCCCCACCAGCAACTGGCCCAGCACAAGGCCGCCAAAGCCATACCAGAAGTGCATGGACAATAGCCCCGCCACCATCAACACTCCGCCGGCGATCAATGTGGCACGGCCACCGTAGCGAGTCACCACGCCCCCGAGGGGAATCGCCAGCAACAATGGCAGCAAATACTGGGTACTGAGCACCGCACCCAATACCAGCGGCGAGGCGCCCAACTGCAAGCCATAAACCGGCACCGCCACAATCAGCATGGAATACACCACAAAGCAGAAGGTGAGCGAGAGGCAGACTGCAAAAAAGTTTCGGGCAGCGTCGGGGCTTATGGATGAAGGCAAGGGGTCGTCCTGCTGGGCCTGGCGGATGGTTAGGCGACTATCTTAACGCGGCCGGCAAGCGGGGTGAAATCCGCACCCATATAAAGAAAGGCCAGCCCCTTTCGGAAGCTGGCCTTAATGATCAAGCCTGTCATCTCAGGCCTTTCAACCCCGGGGTCTGACCCCGGGTCTGACCCCGGGGTTGACGCCAGCTTATTCGGCTGAGGCGATCAGGCTGGCGTTGCCGCCGGCGGCGGTGGTGTCGATACACAGGTGGCGTTCGATCACGTAGCGCTGGTCCAGCTTGTGCTCAGTGATGATCGGCAGCAAGGCACCATCGCGCTTGGCCAGGGCCTGGCGGTACTGCTTCAGCAGCGGCTTTTCAGCCACGATGGTAACCGCTTCATAACCGTTGAGCTGAAGCAGCGCGTCGGGCTCCAGCAGGCCGTCTACGGCGGCTACCGGCAGGCCGGCTTTGATGGCGTCGGCCAGCAGCTTTTCAACACCCGGTGCAATCACAACCACCTTGTTGCCCTGGGACAACGCAGTGCCCGCCTGCTCTATCGCAGATTCCGCATCCGGCCCAAGACAAAGCACAACACCACGGGCATGGCAGGACAGATGGTTCTGTTCGCCAGTCGGCCCCGGCATTTCCTCGTAGCCTTCATCCAAAGGTGCGGGCAGGTCACCAAAGTACGGCTTGAGCGCCTGCTGCCGGCCTTCTGCGACCGGAGCATCCACCTTCGCCAGCTGGTCGATTAGCTTCTGCACCTTGCTGGCCGTAACCGATTTGGCATCGGCAGGGGCCGCCTTTTCAACCACCTCGCCTTTGATAAACCGGCGCACATACTGCGGACCACCGGCTTTCGGGCCGGTACCAGACAGGCCTTCGCCGCCGAACGGCTGGGAGCCCACAATGGCACCGATCTGGTTACGGTTAACGTAGGTGTTGCCCACCTTGATACGACTGGAAATGTGCTCGATGCGGCGATCAACACGGCTGTGGATACCAAACGTCAGACCATAGCCCTTGGCGTTCACGGCATCGATCACCTTGTCGATGTCCTTCGCTGCGAAGGTGGCCACATGCAGCACCGGGCCAAAGATTTCCTCTTCCATTTCTTCGATGCCACTGACTTTGAGCACCGCCGGCGACACAAACCGGCCCTTCTCCGGCACCGACATTTTCTTCAGCAACTTACCCTGCTGCTCGAACTTGTCGCAGTGATCGGCAATTTTCTTGCGGGCGTTCTCGTCGATCACCGGGCCCACGTCTGTAGACAGCAGCCACGGGTCGCCAATGCCCAGTTCTTCCATGGCACCGTAGAGCATTTCCAGCAGGTTCTCGGCGATGTCTTCCTGCACGTAGAGCATACGCAGGGCGGAACAGCGCTGGCCGGCGCTCTGGAATGACGAAGCCAGTACATCCCGCACCACCTGCTCGGGCAGCGCAGTGGAATCCACAATCATGGCATTCAGGCCACCGGTTTCTGCCACCAGCGGGGCATCCGGCGCCATGTTTTCTGCCATGGCCTTGTTGATGCGCTGTGCCGTGGCGGTAGAGCCGGTAAAGCACACGCCGGTTACCCGGGCGTCTGAGGTCAGCGCTGAGCCCACGGTTGCACCGGTACCCGGCAGCAACTGCACGGCGGCCTTCGGAATACCCGCCTGGTGCATCAGTTCCACCGCACGAACGGCCAGCAGCGAGGTCTGTTCCGCCGGCTTGGCCAACACCGCGTTACCGGCGGCAAGGTTCGCCAGGATCTGGCCGGTGAAGATCGCCAGCGGGAAGTTCCATGGCGAGATACAGCACATCACACCCCGGGCCTGGCCATCGTCCTTGTAGCGGATGCCTTCGTTGGCGTAGTACATGGCAAAGTCGACGGCTTCGCGAATTTCCGCCACCGCATCAAGCAGGGATTTACCGGCTTCACGGGTGGTCAGCGCAAACAGCTCGTGCACATTCTCTTCGTACAGGTCACCCACTTTGCGAATCATCTCGGCCCGATGCTCCGCCGGCAAGGCGGACCACTGGCTGAAGCCGTTCTGGGCGGCATCCAGAGCTGCGCTGATATCCGCTTCGGAGGTGTAGGTGATGTGGCCAACCAGGTCATCCGGATCTGCCGGGTTGCGCACTTCCACCACTTCATCACTGGTGGATTCCACAGCCAGCACCGGGCCGCCCTGCCACTGGTGGGTTTTGTACTGGTTACGGCCGGCGTCAATTTTCGCCACCGTCACTGGATCGGTAATGTCCCAGCCCTTGGAATTACGACGCTGGTCACCGAACACTTTCGCCGGCGGCACAATGGCCTTGCTCGAAATGTCATGGCCCAGCTGCATCACCACGTCGATCGGGTCTTTGGCGATCTCTTCCGGCGTAATGCTGGTGTCGACAATCTGGTTTACAAAGGAGCTGTTGGCCCCGTTTTCCAGCAGGCGGCGCACCAGGTAAGCCAGCAGGTCTTTGTGGGCACCAACCGGAGCGTAGATACGGCACGGCACCTTGCTGTCTTCCAGTACCTGGTCGTGCAGTGATTCACCCATACCGTGCAGGCGCTGGAACTCAAACTTGTCCCGGCCCAGGTCTTTCGCCAGTTCCAATACCGCAGACACCGAGTGGGCGTTGTGGGTAGCAAACTGCGGGTAAATCCGATCCGTCATGCCCAGCAACTGGCGGGCACAGGCCAGGTAAGACACGTCACTGCAGGCCTTGCGGGTAAACACCGGGAAACCGTCCAGGCCCATCACCTGGGCGCGTTTGATCTCGGCATCCCAGTAGGCGCCTTTTACCAGGCGCACCATGATGCGGCGATCCAGTTTTTCAGACAGGGCATACAGCCAGTCCAGGGTCTGGGAAGCCCGCTTCGCAAAGGCCTGGACCACCACGCCAAAGCCGTCCCAACCTTTGAGTTCTTCGTCTGAGAGGATAGCTTCGATCACGTCCAGAGACAGGTCCAGGCGGTCCTGCTCTTCGGCATCGATGTTGAAGCCCATATTGGCAGCGGCGGCTTTTTTGGCGAGCGTCAGGGCGCGGGGGACCAGTTCGGTCATCACCCGTTCCTTCTGGCCGTATTCGTAACGGGCCAGCAAGGCAGACAGTTTTACGGAAATACCGGGATTGGTGCGCACATCGCCTTCGCACCGCTTGCTGATGCTGTCGATGGCATCGGAATAGGCGTTGAAGTATCGCTCGGCATCGGCATCGGTGCGAGCCGCTTCGCCCAACATGTCATAGGAATAGGTGTAGCCCTGCTCTTCCTGGGATTTGCCGCGATCCTGGGCTTCTTCAATCGTACGGCCCAACACAAACTGCCGGCCCATTTCTTTCATGGCCTGGCCAGCGGCGGTGCGCACCACCGGTTCACCCAGGCGCTTCACCATCTTGCGCAGGGTGTCACCCACGCTCTGGCGCTCGGAGTCTTTCAGCAGGTTGCTGGTCATCAGCAGAGCCAGCGTGGCCGAGTTGATCAGGCCGGACTTGGCTTTACCTACGTGGGCGCCCCAGTTGCCGGAGGTGATCTTGTCTTCGATCAGATCCTGGATGGTGAGGTTATCCGGCACCCGCAACAGCGCCTCGGCCAGGCACATCAGGGCCACGCCCTCTTTGGTGGTCAGGCCGTATTCAGCCAGGAACTTTTCCATGATGGTGGGCTTGGCGTTATCACGCACATCCCGCACCAGGTCCGCTGCTCGGGCTGAAATGGCCTTACGGGTTTCATCAGACAGCTGAGCCTGCTCAATCAGCTGGTGAATCACTTCATATTCATCCGCCAGGTAGTTATTGCGGATGGCCTGGCGAATGTCCTGAAGCCCGGGGGACACGGATTGCTGCAGACTCATGGATGTACCTCCTGATTATTTTGATTACTGACCGCATTGTAGCCAACGGGGAATATGCTATTTACCTAATACAGCGCGAAACACCGAGATACTTTCCTTTTCTGATACGTTAAAAATTACCGTTTCGCCCACAAATTCACTAAAATCAGCCATATTCACCAAATCAATGAAAGCCAGCCACCTCCTTCAAGGATAGCAGCCATGTCAGATCTCGACAGGATCGACCTTTCCATCATCCGGGAACTCCAGAAAAACGGGCGGATCACCGTCACCGAGCTGGCCTCGCGGGTGGGCTTGTCGAAAACCCCTTGCCAGGTGCGCATGCGCCGGCTGGAAGACCAGGGCTATATCACCGGCTACAGCGCCATGGTGAACCAGACCAAGCTGGGCCAGTCCCACGTCGCCTTCGCCCAGGTAACCCTCAACGACACTTCCAGCAAAGCCCTCGCGGCGTTCAACGCTGCGGTCAAACAGATCTCTGCGGTGGAGCAATGTCACATGATGGCCGCCAACTTCGACTACCTGCTGAAGGTAAGAACAAAGAACATGGCCGAATACCGCCAGGTACTGGGCGAGCAGATCTCCAGCCTGCCCCATGTGCTGCAGACCAGTTCATTTGCGGTGATGGAGAATGTGAAGGATCGGGGGTTATAGGGATTAAATAGCCCCGTTTACGGAAATCCCACAAAGCGGGGGTGCGCAGAGCCATGTTTGACTTTAAACTTGGCACCGAATAACCAACCTGATTAGTAGGATATTAACCCAGCCCTATTCTGGAGATTGCCGATGCATCTGGTACTGATCCTGGTCGCGATCATAATTTTCATTGTGTTCGCCACCAGCCGACTGAAACTGAATCCGTTCATTACCCTGTTACTGGCATCCTTCCTGGCTGCCTTCGCGTTTGGTTTACCACTTGAAGATATCGAGAAAACCATCCGTGCCGGCTTCGGCAACATTCTGGGCTACATTGGCCTGGTGATCGTGCTGGGCACAATTATCGGCGTTATCCTCGAACGCACTGGCGCAGCCATCGTGATGGCCGAAACCATTATCAAGATCCTGGGCCAGAAGTTTCCTACCCTCACCATGTCACTGGTCGGGTTTATTGTTTCCATACCGGTCTTCTGCGACTCCGGCTATGTCATTCTTAACAGCCTGAAGCGTTCCATGGCCCGCTCCCTGAGCGTATCGCCGGTCTCGATGACCGTTGCCCTGTCTACCGGCCTGTTCGCAACCCATACGCTGGTACCCCCCACCCCCGGCCCTATCGCTGCAGCGGGCAACCTCGGGCTGGAGGACAACCTCGGCATGGTCATCGGTGTTGGCCTGGTTTTCGCCATCATCGCCGCAATGGCAGGCCTGTTCTGGGCTTCACGATGTAAAAACCTGAGCAGCACCGAACTGGAACAGGCAGAGGAAGCCTTCGAGGAAGCAAAGCAGCACTACGGTGAACTGCCCTCCGCCGGCAAAGCCTTTGCTCCGATCTTTATCCCGATCCTCCTGATCTGCCTGGGCTCGGTCGCAAGCTATCCTACGGCTCCGCTGGGGGACGGCCTGCTGTACGAGACACTGAACTTCCTGGGCAAACCCCTGAACGCCTTGCTGATCGGCCTTGGCTTCGCGCTGACCCTGCTGCAGGGCAAAGGCAAGCTGGAAGAGTTTGGACGCCACACCAGCAAAGGCCTGGAAGTGGCCGCGCCGATCATCCTGATCACAGGTGCCGGCGGCGCCTTTGGTGCAGTTCTCGCCGCCACACCGCTTGGCGAGTATCTGGGTGATACCCTTTCAACGCTTGGCCTTGGTGTTGTGATGCCGTTTATTGTTGCTGCCGCCCTGAAGTCAGCCCAGGGTTCGTCCACGGTCGCACTGGTTACAGCGTCTGCCCTGGTCGCACCGTTGCTTCCTCAGCTGGGGCTGGATTCGGATATGGGCCGGGTACTCACAGTTATGGCCGTTGGTGCCGGCGCAATGACGGTGTCCCACGCTAACGACAGCTACTTCTGGGTAGTCTCCCAGTTCAGCAAAATGAACGTGGCCACGGCCTATAAATCCCACACGACAGCCACCCTGATTATGGGCCTTGTGACCATTACCGCAGTCTGGCTGACATCCCTGGTGGCTTTGTAACATGCGCATCGTCATCGCCCCGGACTCTTTCAAGGAATGCCTGGCTGCCGAACAGGTAGCCAGCGCCATCGCGCGCGGCTGGCGCCGGGCGGCGCCGGCGGACCAGATTACTGAAGTACCGCTGGCCGATGGCGGTGAGGGTACTACCGTTGCACTCACCGAGGCCCGTAAGGGCGAACTGCATGAGGTGACGGTTACCGGCCCGCTCGGGCAGCCGGTGACTGCCCGCTACGGGCTGGTGAATGATGGTGAGACGGCGATTGTGGAGGTGGCTGAAGGTAGCGGCCTGCATTGTGTGCCCGCCAACGCCAGGGATGCCCTGACCGCCTCCAGCCGGGGCACCGGAGAGCTGCTGCTTGCCGCGCTGGCTCACCGCCCGAAAACCCTGATCATGGGGCTGGGTGGCAGCGCCACCACCGACGGCGGCGCGGGAATTCTACAGGCGCTGAGCGCCCGGCTGCTGGACACCCTGGGCCAGGACATTCCTGCCGGCGGTACCGGCCTGGAGCAACTGGCCAGTGTAGACCTTAAACCTGCTATTGACCGCCTGTCCGGAGTGCGCCTGGTCGTCGCTTGCGATGTGAATAATCCCCTGCTGGGCCCTAACGGCGCTGCCGCCGTTTTTGGGCCCCAGAAAGGCGCCAATGCCCAACAGGTTGTGCAGCTGGATGCCAATCTGGGGCACTTTGCCGGGCTGGTGCAACAGCAGGGCTTTGATATCGCGAGTTTTCCGGGCAGCGGTGCGGCCGGCGGTATTGGCGGTATGGTGGCCGGAATACTTGGCGCACAGTTGCGCCCGGGCATCGAACTGGTGATGGAAACCGTCGAACTCGAAAGCCATGTGAAAGGTGCAGACCTGGTGATCACGGCCGAAGGGGCCATCGACGCCCAGAGCGCCTATGGCAAAACACCGGCCGGCGTGGCCGGCCTTGCCAGCAAACACGGTGTACCGGTGATCGGCCTGGCCGGCAAACTGGGCGCGGAACTGGGGGAGCTACACCAGCTTGGCCTGACCGCTGCGTTCTCGATCACACCTGCCCCAATGGACCTCCAACAAGCCTACCAGCAAGCTGAGGCCAACCTGGAGCAATCCGCCGAGCAACTGGCCCGACTGCTTCATGGCCTGTCAGGCCGTCGCTGACCGCTTCTTCAAACCTGTCAGCTCAATCTTGCCGCGGGCCAGGCCAACCTGGCCCCGGCGCTCCAGCTCTTTCAGCAAACGGCTGATCACTTCCCGGGCGGTACCCAGTTCCGTTGCCAGCTCCTGGTGCGTGATGGTCAGTGTCCGCTGCCCCTGCGCCGCCCTCGCCTGCAACCACTCTTCCAGGCGCTCATCCATGCGGTGAAAGGCGACTTCCTCTACCAGCAGCATGAGGTCGTCCAGCCGCCGACCATAGGATTCCATGATGCCCAGGCGGAATTCCGCAGACTGGTCCATCAGGCGGTCAAACAGCCCCCGGGGAATAATGGCGGCCTCGGTTTCTTCCTCCACAATGGCCTCGGCACGGTAGCCGCGGCCTGTCATCAGGCAACCGATGGACAAGGTGCAAATATCGTCAGAGCCCATGCGGTACAGCACGATGCTGTGGCCGGACAACCCGGTCATCTGGACTTTAATGCTTCCGCCCAGTACCAACGGCAGGCCACGGCAATGTTCACCGGCACTGAACAGCACCTGCCCGGGAGGAAAGCGCATGGTGCTGATGCCGGCTAGCGTATCTTTTCGCAGCGAATCGTTGAGGGTGTCCAGAATGCTGTGCCTTGCCATGAATGGCGCCCTGTTTGCTTGGTTTATTAGGTTCTGTGTGACTTTATCACTGAACAGTCACGGATTGCGGACTATAGTTGTTTCAACATCCGACATCACACAGGAGAAAGAACGATGACGGTTAATATGGGATCAGCAGACCGGATTATCCGCGCAGTTGTGGGCATTGTACTGATTGCCCTGGTATTTGTGGGCCCGCAAACCCCCTGGGGCTGGATTGGTATTGTGCCACTGGCCACTGCGTTGATGGGCAACTGCCCGGCCTACTCTATCTTCGGCATCAAAACCTGCAAGAACAAGTAAGCCCTGGCTCAGCCTTAACGCAAAAAGGCCGGGGCAAAATGCCACGGCCTTTTCGTTACAGTACCTTGCTGCGGGATATTCGCCTCAGGACGCTGGCGAATTCAGCACATCCAGTACTTCTTCCAGTTCGGTAATCATCTGGCGGATCAGCTGCTTGTACTGGGAGGTATCGTCTTTCACCTCACTGCTGCTGAGCTTTTGCTTGGCACCGCCGATGGTGTAGCCCTGATCGTAAAGCAGGCTGCGAATCTGGCGAATGGTGATAACGTCTGCCCGCTGATAGTAACGGCGGTTACCCCGGCGTTTCACCGGCGACAGCTGCGGGAATTCCTGTTCCCAGTACCGCAGTACATGGGCCTTCACCGCACACAGATCGGCTACTTCACCGATGGTGAAATAGCGCTTCCCCGGAATGGCGGGGAGTTCGTTGTTATGACTCGGTTCCAGCATACGTTTCTACTTTTTGCTTGAGTTTCTGGCCTGGCCGGAAAGTCACGACACGCCTGGCACTGATAGGGATTTCCTCACCCGTTTTCGGGTTCCGTCCCGGCCGCTGTTTCTTGTCCCTGAGGTCGAAGTTGCCGAATCCCGACAACTTCACCTGTTCGTTGTGGCTGAGTGCACCCCTGATCTCATCGAAGAAAGCTTCCACCATTTCCTTGGCTTCCCGTTTGTTAAGACCCAATTCCTCATACAAACGTTCCGCCATGTCCGCTTTCGTCAAAGCCGCCATCTGTCAACTCCTCAGTGTTGCCCCCAGCTCTTCCTTCAGGGCGTCGATGACCCCGTTGAAGACCGAATGCACTTCGTCTTCGTTGAGCGTGCGCTCCGGATGCTGCCAGAACAGGCTGACCGCCAGGCTGCGGTTGCCTTCGCCCAGGCTTTCGCCTTCGTAGACATCAAACACACGCATCGCTGTCAGGTGCTCGCCGGCATGCTTACGGGCGATTTCTTCAACCTGAGCAAACGCCACATCGCTCCCGATAATAATAGCCAAATCCCGACGAACTTCCGGGAATTTCGAAATATCTTTGAAATTAGGCACATATCCGGTAACGATCGAATTCAAGAATAGCTCAAACATCAGGATCGTGCCATTAAGTTCAAGATTTTTCTGCACTTGCGGGTGCAATGTACCCAACCAGCCCACATGCTCGCCGTCGCGCAGCAATTCGGCGGTCTGGCCCGGGTGCAGAGCCGGGTGCTGGCTGGCGAGGAACTGAATCTCGATACCCAGCACTTTGAACAGGCTCTCCAACTCCCCTTTTACATCAAAGAAGTCGGCGGTTCTGCGACCGTTTACCCAGTTTTCCGGCACCTGGTTACCAACCACGACACCGGCCAGCATCGGCTGCTGATCGATGCCATCACCATTCTGTTCGAAACGCAGACCAGTCTCGAACAGGCGAATCCGTGGCTGCTGACGGTTCTGGTTATGGGCAACCGTCTTCAGCAGGCCGCTCCACAGGGTGGTGCGCATGACTGAAAGATCAGCGGAAATCGGGTTCGCCAGGGCGATGCCCTCACGTCCAGGGTCCAGCAGCTGCTGGACCTTCGGGTCTACGAAGCTGTAGGTCACGGCTTCCTGGTAGCCCTGCGCCACAAAGAAATTACGGATAGCAGACAGCGGGCGAACCGCTTCTTCCCGTGCACGAAGACCCAGGGAACCGGTCGGCTCGGTGACCGGCAGGTTGTTGTAACCGTAAATCCGGCCCACTTCCTCGATCAGGTCTTCCTCGATGGAAATATCCGGGCGGAAGCTGGGCACGCTGATGCGCCAGCCGTCTTTCAACAGCTTGTCGGTACGCAGGCCAAGGCGTGTCAGGATTTCTTCAACCGTGGTCCGGTCGATCGCCAGACCCAGCACATCCGCCAGGCGCTGCTCTCGCAGGTCGATGGTGCGCGCCTTGGGCAAGTGTTCGTCGCTGTACACTTCAACAATTTCGCCGGGCTCACCACCGACAATCTCCATCAGCAGGCTGGTAGCCCGCTCCATGGCATCCCGGGCCAGCTCGTAGTCGACGCCACGTTCGAAGCGGTGGGAAGCATCGGTATGCAGGCCATACTCGCGCGCCTTACCGGCCAGGGTGATCGGGTCAAAATAGGCAGACTCCAGCACCAGGTCCCGGGTCTTGGCGCTCACACCAGAGTGCTCGCCACCCATCACACCGGCAATGGCCACCGGCTTCTCGTGATCGGCAATCACCAGGGTGTCTTCGGTCAGTTCCACTTCCTGGCCATCCAGCAACACCAGCTTTTCAGCGGGCTTTGCCATGCGCACCACAATGCCGCCCTTGATCTCTTCGCGATCGAACGCGTGCATGGGCTGACCAAGTTCCAGCATGACGTAGTTGGTGACATCCACCGCCGCGTCAATGGAACGGATACCGGAACGACGCAGCTTTTCCTGCATCCACAGCGGGGTTTCCGCCTGCAGGTTCACGTTACGCAGTACCCGGCCCAGATAGCGGGGACAGCCGGCGGGAGCTTCCACACGAATGTCAGGAACCTCTGAATGCACGGCTTCAACCGGCTCGATAGCCGGTGCGTTCACCAGCAGGCTGTTCAGAACACCCACTTCACGAGCCAGGCCTTTGATGGACAGGCAGTCACTGCGGTTCGGGGTGAGATCTACATCGATGGTGATGTCGTTCAGCTTGAGGTAATCCGCCACGGCCTGCCCCACAGGGGCGTCGGCAGGCAACTCCATCAGGCCATCATGGTTCTCGGACAACGCAAGCTCGGACTCAGAACAGAGCATGCCTTCGGAAGGCTGGCCGCGCAGCTTGGCCTTCTTGATCTTGAAGTTGCCAGGCAACACCGCGCCGACAACCGCGAACGGCACTTTCAGGCCGGCACGCACATTGGGCGCACCACAAACAACCTGCACGGTGTTGGTACCATCGCTCACCTGGCACACACGCAGCTTGTCAGCATCCGGATGGGGTTCGGCGGAGATCACCTCGCCAACCACCACGCCGGTGAATTCGCCAGCCACCGGTTCGAAGCCGTCCACTTCCAGCCCGGCCATAGTGATCTGGTCCATCAATTCCTGGGATCCCAGATTCGGGTTAACCCATTCGCGCAGCCACTGTTCACTGAATTTCATCGTTCTTGCCTTGTCCTGATGCGATTTGTGCGGTTGATTCTGAGCTCTGCGTACGCCGTTCTGCCCTGGGGCTTACCGGAACTGGCGCAGGAAACGCAGGTCGTTTTCGAAGAACATGCGCAGGTCCTTCACGCCGTAGCGCAGCATGGCCAGGCGCTCTACGCCCAGGCCAAAGGCAAAGCCACGATATTCTTCGGCATCAATGCCGCAATGCTCGAACACTTTCGGGTGCACCATGCCGCAGCCCATGACTTCCAGCCACTTGATGCTGCCGTCTGCTTCCCGGCCCCACTCGATATCCACCTCGGCGGATGGCTCGGTGAACGGGAAATAAGACGGACGGAAACGTACTTTCAGGTCACGCTCGAAGAACACCCGCAGGAATTCTTCCACCGTGCTTTTCAGATCCGCAAAGCTGACGTTCTTCTCAACCAGCAACCCCTCCACCTGGTGGAACATGGGGGTGTGGGTCATGTCGGAGTCGCAGCGGTAAACGCGGCCCGGGCAGATCATACGGAACGGCGGCTTGCCGGCTTCCATGGTACGGATCTGGACAGGAGAGGTATGGGTGCGCAGCAGGGTACCGGGATTGAAGTAGAAGGTATCGTGCATGGCGCGGGCCGGGTGATGCCCGGGAATATTCAGGGCCTCGAAGTTGTGGTAATCGTCTTCGATCTCGGGCCCTTGCTCCACGCTGTAACCGGCGCGGGCAAAAATTTCTTCAATACGCTGCAGGGTGCGGGTTACCGGGTGCAGGCCACCCAGGTCCTGGCCACGGCCCGGCAGGGTAACATCAATGGATTCGCTGGCCAGCCTGGCCTCGATGGCCGCCTTCTCGAGATCCGCACGGCGGGCATTGATGGCCTGTTCAACCTGCCCCTTGGCTTCGTTGATCTTCTGACCGGCCGCAGGGCGTTCCTCTGCCGAGAGCTTGCCCAGGGTCTTTGCCTGCTGGGTAATTACGCCCTTCTTGCCGAGGTATTCCACGCGAATTTGATCAAGTGCCTGAAGGTTGTCTGCCTTTTCAACGGCGTTCAACCCGTCCTGAACCAATTGCTCCAGGTTTTCCATTGACCCTGCTCCAAACCAGAAATGGGGTAGGTTAAAACAAAAATAGGGGAAGAGCGTGCCCTTCCCCTATCAGAGGGTGCATTCACGATGACATGAAGCACCCGGATCGATCAGTCATCGATGAAAGAGCTTAAGCGATCACAGGGACGCTTTGGCCTTCTCAACAACAGCGGCAAACGCCTGCTGCTCGTTCATGGCCAGGTCAGCCAGAACCTTACGATCGATTTCAACATTCGCTTTCTTCAAGCCAGCGATCAGACGGCTGTAAGACAGACCGTTTGCACGGGCGCCAGCGTTGATACGGGCAATCCACAGTGCACGGAATGCGCGCTTACGGTTGCGACGGTCACGGTAGGCATACTGACCAGCCTTGATAACCGCCTGCTTGGCAACGCGGAATACACGACTACGAGCGCCGTAATAACCCTTGGCCTGCTTGAGAATCTTCTTGTGACGACGACGTGCTACCACGCCACGCTTTACACGAGCCATACTATAATCCTTCTACCTTTACTTTCTAAGGAACGTTTCGCGCGGCTGGATCAGCACGCGGTCATGCGCTTGATAGATGCAACATCTGACTTGGCGATGAGCTTGGTGCCGCGCAGCTGACGCTTACGCTTCGGGCTCTTCTTGGTCAGGATGTGGCTGGTGAAGGACTGCTTGTGCTTGAAGCCAGTGGCGGTCTTTTTGAACCGCTTGGTAGCTCCGCTCTTGGTTTTCATCTTCGGCATTTTTAAAACTCCGCATTCTATTTTTAAATAAAACAAATTGTGTCCCTGAACGACAAATCCCCCGCCAATGCGGGGGACCCGTCAGAGGATCAGGTTCACTTCTTTTTGCGGGGAGCCACGATCATGGTCATCTGACGGCCTTCCATTTTCGGCCGCATTTCAACCGTTGCAATCTCTTCGATATCGGCTTCAATCCGGCCCATGAGCTTCATACCAAGTTCCTGGTGTGCCATCTCACGGCCGCGAAACCGAATCGTGATCTTGCCGCGGTCCCCGTTCTCAAGGAAACGTACCAGGTTGCGTAGTTTTACCTGATAATCCCCTTCTTCAGTTCCTGGACGGAACTTAAGCTCTTTGACTTGCGTCTGCTTCTGTTTCTTCTTGGCAGCAGCCTTCGCCTTTTTCTCGTCGAAGATCTTCTTGCCGTAATCCATTATCTTACAGACGATCGGATCGGAATCCGTAACCTGTACCAAATCCAGGGTTGCCTCCTCCGCCATCCGGAGGGCTTCCTCGATTGCTACAACACCTACCTGGTTGCCTTCGGCATCGATCAGGCGGACTTCAGTTGCGTCAATATTCTCATTGATAGGCGCTTTAGGAGTGCGCCCACCCCGATTCGTTCGCTGTTTAATAATCAGTTCTCCGTCTTGGTTCTGCCCTTGCGTTGAATGTCGTCAGCCAGCAGCTGTTCAAACGCTTCGAGCGATAAGGTTCCCAGATCTTCACCTTTGCGAGTACGTACGGCAACGGCGTTGTTTTCGATTTCCTTGTCGCCTGCAACGACAAGATAGGGAACCTTGTTAAGAGTATGCTCGCGGATTTTAAAGCCGATCTTCTCGTTTCTCAAGTCAGCATTAACCCGATACCCCAAAGAATCCCACTTTTCGGCCAGTTTCTGACAGTAGTCACGCTGATTATCGGTGATATTCAGGATCGCAACCTGCGTTGGTGCCAGCCAGGTGGGGAAAGCCCCTTCGTATTCTTCGATCAGTATACCGATAAACCGCTCAAAAGACCCGAGCACCGCCCGGTGCAGCATAACCGGCGTTTTCCGCTCGGAATTGTCGGCCACATACTGGGCGCCAAGGCGACCCGGCATGGAGAAATCGACCTGAATGGTACCACACTGCCACACCCGACCGAGACAATCTTTCAGGGAGAACTCGATCTTGGGCCCGTAGAAAGCACCCTCACCCGGCAACAATTCCCAGTCAACGCCTTCGCGATTCAGGGCTTCTTCCAGGGCGGCCTCGGCCTTGTCCCAGACTTCATCGGAACCTACGCGCTTTTCCGGGCGGGTAGACAGTTTGTACAGAATCTCGTTAAAGCCGAAGTCTGCATACACTTCGTGCAGCATTTCGATAAATGCCGATACTTCCTGCTGAATCGCATCTTCTTCGCAGAAGATATGCGCATCATCCTGGGTAAATCCACGCACCCGCATCAGGCCGTGCAGCGCACCGGAAGCTTCATTTCGGTGGCAGGAACCGAATTCCGCCAGGCGCAGTGGCAAATCCTTGTAGCTCTTCAGGCCCTGGTTGAACACCTGCACGTGGCAAGGGCAGTTCATGGGCTTGATGGCATAGTCGTGTTTCTCGGACTCGGTGGTAAACATGCCGTCCTTGAACTTGTCCCAATGCCCGGATTTCTCCCACAAGGTACGGGACACTACCTGCGGAGTCTTGATTTCCTGGTAGCCATGCTGGTGCTGCTTGGCCCGCATGTACTGCTCGATCTCCTGGTACAGAGACCAGCCATCCGGGTGCCAGAACACCATACCCGGAGCTTCTTCCTGCATATGGAACAGGCCCAGTTTCTTACCGATCTTGCGGTGGTCCCGCTTCTCGGCTTCTTCCAGCCGGTTCAGGTAGGCCTTGAGCTCTTTCTTGTTGCCCCAGGCAGTACCGTAAATCCGTTGCAGCTGCTCGTTATTCTGGTCACCGCGCCAGAATGCGCCGGCAACCTTGGTCAGCTTGAAGGCCTTCAACTTGCCGGTGCTGGGCACATGGGGGCCCCGGCACAGGTCAATAAAGTCACCCTGACTGTAGAACGACAGGTCCTCTTCACCGGGAATATCCTCGATGATGCGCACCTTGTACTCTTCGCCCATTTTCTCAAACAGTTTGACCGCGTCTTCCCGGGACATCACAGAACGGGACACCGGCAGGTCCTGCTTGGCCAGTTCTTCCATGCGCTTTTCGATACGCGCCAGGTCTTCGTTGGTGAACGGGCGCTCGTATTTGAAGTCGTAATAGAAGCCGTTTTCGATTACCGGGCCGATGGTCACCTGGGCGCCCGGGAACAGCTCCTGTACGGCCATCGCCATCAGGTGAGCGGTGGAATGGCGGATAACATCCACGCCGTCTTCATCACGTTCCGTTACGATGGCCAGCTCGGTGTCGTTCTCGATCAGGAAACTGGTGTCAACCAGCTTGCCATTCACCTTTCCGGCCAGGGCAGCTTTCGCCAGGCCTGCACCAATATCGGCGGCAACGTCGTGAACGGTTACGGGTTCGGCAAAACTACGGTGGCTGCCATCGGGCAGAGTAATAACGGGCATGATGCTCTCCTGTGGTTTCTCAGCGGTGATCTATACCAAAGATCACATGGTGGCCGGCTGCCGCGATACAAACCGCGGGTCGGTTTGGAGGCGAGTTTAACAGAAAAAAACCCGGCAACAATGCCGGGTTTGTACGAACGCCGATTCAGGTTACGCAGCCTGGGGCTGGGCATCCTCCCTGGCTTTCCGCTTAAGCTGGCCAAAGGCCACCAACGCAAGCAGCAACAGGGCCGGGATGAACATCACCTCCTTCGGCGGCCTTTCCAGCTTGGCCTGCACCGCTTCGATGTTCCAGCCGAAATCGATACCGGCTTCTTCCGCGGCACTGCCGAAGTTCACGAAGTCGACTGCCAGCATGTCGCCACTGACAGACACCTCCAGGCCTGCAGCAGACAACCGCTCAGTTGCCGAATCGCCGGCAGGAATCTCCAGTTGGGTGTAGGTTGTGGTATCACTGCCATCCAGTGCCATACCGGAAACACGGAACACCACTTTCTCGTCTGGCTCAGCCTGCTCGACGTACTCCATGATGGCTTCGCCCTGGCGTTCCTCGTATGGCGGATAAACCATATCCCACCAGAAGCCGGGCCGGAACATGGTGAAGGTAATCAGCAGCAGCAAAACGGTTTCCCACTTGTAGCTGCGGGTAAACCAGTAGCCTTGGGTAGCCGCAGAAAATACCAGCATGGCGGTCACCGCACTGAAGACTGTAATCAACAGATCCACCCAGCCGGTCAGCCCGATCAGCAACAACTGGGTGTTGAAGATGAACATGAACGGCAGGATCGCGGTCCGGATATCGTAGGTGAAGCCCTGAATACCCGTTCGTATGGGATCTGCCCCGGATATGGCGGCCGCCGCGTAGGCGGCCAGCCCCACGGGCGGCGTGTCGTCCGCCAGTATGCCGAAGTAGAACACAAACAGGTGCACCGCAATCAACGGCACCAGCAGGCCGTTCTGGGCCCCCAGAGTCACAATCACCGGCGCCATCAGGGTGGACACCACAATGTAGTTGGCCGTAGTGGGCAGGCCCATACCCAGGATCAGGCTGATCACCGCGGTAAACATCAGCATCAGCAACAAGTTACCGCCAGACAGGAATTCCACGAACTGGGTCATCACCAGCCCGATACCCGTCAGGGTAACCGTACCCACCACGATGCCGGCAGTGGCCGTTGCCACACCGATACCCACCATATTCCGGGCACCGGTGGCCAGGGAGTGGAACAGATCACCGATACCACCGGTGAACTCGCCCATGAAGCCACCATGCTTGCGGAAAAACGCCTTCAGCGGGCGCTGGGTGATGACGATGAAAACCATGAAGAGGGTGGCCCAGAACGCCGACAGCTGGGGCGAGAATCGCTCAACCGTCAGGCACCAGACCAGCACCACCACCGGAAGCAGGTAATACAGCCCGGTTTTCACCGTAGGGCCGACTTCCGGAAGTTCATCCATGGCCTTGTCCGGATCATCTTCCTCCAGTTCCGGGAAGCGGGTGGCATAGCCAATCAACGCCACGTAGATGGCAACCAGGACGGGGCCAAGCACCCAGGGTGCCGCTTCTCCAAGCACACCCTTGGTCCAGCCGACGCCGTAATAGACGGCAAAGGTCAGCACAATCAGCCCGATCAGTACCACCACCCAGTTCAGCATGCGCTGAGCCAGGGATGGCCGGTTCGGCCGCTCAATGCCGTGCATCTTCAGCTTGCAGGCTTCCAGGTGCACGATGTAGATCAATGCCACGTAGGAAATCAGCGCCGGCAGAATCGCATGCTTGATCACTTCCAGGTAGGAAATGCCGACATATTCTACCATCAGGAACGCCGCAGCACCCATGATCGGCGGGGTCAGCTGACCGTTGGTGGACGCAGCCACCTCAACCGCACCGGCCTTGGTAGCCGGGAAACCCACCCGCTTCATCAGCGGAATGGTAAAGGTACCGGTGGTCACCACGTTGGCAATGGAAGACCCGGAAATCACACCGCTCAGGCCACTGGACACCACCGCCGCCTTGGCCGGGCCGCCCTTCATATGGCCGAGCATGGCGTAGGCAACCTTGATGAAATAGTTGCCGGCGCCCGCCCGCTCGAGCAGAGCACCGAAGAGCACAAACAGGAAGACGAAGCTGGTGGAAACCCCGAGAGCAACACCGAACACGCCTTCTGTGCCCAGCCACTGGTGTGAAGCCAGTTTATTCAGGCTGACCCCTTTGTGGGAGATGACATCCGGCATATAGGGGCCGGCAAGGGAATAGCCTATAAACACCGCTGCAACAATCGTCAACGGCAGGCCAAGCGCCCGCCGGGTTGCCTCAAGTAACAGCACCAGGCCAACCATTGCCACCCACAAATCCGCGGTAATCGGTGCACCCGGTCGCGTAGCCAGCTGGTCGTAGAAAACGTAGAGATAAGACGCCGCAAAGGCCGCGGCCAGGGCCAGCACCCAGTCATAGATGGGCACCTTGTTGGCATGAACCCCCTTAATCATAGGGAATGCCGAAAACGCCAGAAATACCGCAAACGCCAGGTGAATGGAGCGGGCTTCTGTCGAGTTGAAAATACCGAAATTCAGAATGAACGGCAGGGGTGAGGCGATCCAGAGCTGGAACAAAGACCAGCATACCGGAATGATGAAGAGGAGCACCGCTGCCGGGCCTTGCAGGGCACGGCCACCGGTTTCGGTCTGCAGTACCTCACTTACCTTTGCGGCATCCGCACCTGCCCCGGTGCCCGGGTCATTCGTTGCCATAGAACGTTCCTGCAAATAAAAAACAGTCTGACTGAATCAACAGAGCGGGCTTGGCGCCCGCTCTGCTCTCTACCCGGCTGATCAGTCGATCAGACCAGCTTCACGGTAGTACTTGGCCGCACCCGGGTGCAGCGGTGCACTCAGGGCATCAGAGACCATTTCTTCCTTCTTCAGGTTGCCAAACGCCGGGTGCAGGCGCTTGAAGCTGTCAAAGTTCTCGAATACCGCCTTGACCACTTCGTATACCACGTCGTCCGGCACATCGGTGGAAGACACAAAGGTAGCTGCCACACCGAAAGTGGTTACGTCATTGTCGGAACCACGGTACATGCCGCCGGGGATAACCGCCTTACGGTAGTACGGGTTATCGTCGATCAGCTTCTTGGTGGCTGCGTTATCCACGTTCACCAGTACGCTGTCACAGGAAGTGGTGGCTTCCTTGATGGCACCGGAGGGGTGGCCAACGGTATAGAAGAAGGCATCGATGTTGCCATCACACAGGGCCTGGGACTGCTCTGCCGCCTTGATTTCGGCCGCCAGGGAGAACTTGTCCAACTCCCAGCCCATTTCCTTCATCAGAACTTCTGCGGTCGCGCGCTGGCCGGAACCCGGGTTACCCACGGAAACCCGCTTGCCTTCCAGGTCTTCGAAGTTCTTGATGCCGGAGCCTTTGCTGGCAACAACGGTGAACGGCTCCGGGTGCATGGAGAATACCGCGCGCAGCTTTTCATTCTTGCCCGCGTCAGTGAACTCGCTGGTGCCGTTGTAGGCATGGTACTGCCAGTCAGACTGGGCAACCGCCAGGTCCAGTTCGCCGGCACGAATGGCATTCAGGTTATAGACAGAACCACCGGTGCTCTCTACCGAGCAACGGATACCGTGTTCCTTACGATCCATGTTCACGAGACGACAGATCGCGCCACCCGCCGGGTAATAAACGCCGGTTACACCGCCAGTGCCGATGGTTACGAAGCGCTGCTCCTGGGCAGAAACTGCAGTCGATGCAGCTCCCAGAGAAACAGCTGCAGCCATGGCAAAAGCGGACGCTTTGAGTTTCAGTGTCATGTGTGCTCTTCCTTTTTCTTGGTCGTTGTAATCAATTGCCCGCCCAGAAATACGGACAAACATCCGGTTCGTTTTAAAACATAGAACACTTCGGGCGATAAATAAAGAAAGGATTAGTTCGCTAACCAGCTGAGTAATCAAGAAAAAAGCCCGCTTACGCGGGCTTTCGGGGGCTTTAGCCAATCATTAAGGCTTGGCTGCGCGGGCTTTCGCCAGCATTTTGTCCGGTCTCAGCAGGAACCGGGCCAGTGCTGGCAACAGCCAGATCGCTCCCACCATGTTCCACAGGAACATGAAGAACAGCAGGAAGCCCATATCCGCCTGGAACTTGATCGGCGAGAAGATCCAGGTCACTACACCAAGGCCCAGGGTCACGCCGGTGAAGATAACGGCCTTACCGGTCGAACGCAGGGTTTCATAGTAAGCCTCCTGCAGCGTCTTTCCTTCCAGCAGGAACTTCTCGAGCTTGGCGTAGATGTAGATACCGTAGTCGACACCAATACCCACGCCCAGCGCGATTACCGGCAGGGTCGCTACCTTGATACCGATACCGGACACCGCCATGATCGCCTCACACAGAATGGAGGTCAGGCCCAGCGGAATTACGATACAGGCCACCGCACGAAGTGAACGGAAGGTCAGGAAGCACAGCAAGCTCACAACACCGTAAACCAGCATCAGCATCATATCCTTGGCGCTGGAAATTACCTCGTTGGTGGCCGCCTCGATACCTGCGTTACCGGCCGCCAGCAGGAAGGTGTGCTCTTCGTTGCTGTTGGTCTGGGCGAAGGCTTCAACGCGCTCGACCACGGTTTCCAGGGTTTCCGCCTTGTGATCTTCCAGGAACACCAGCACCGGAGTCAGGTCGCAACTGGTGTTGATCAGGCCGGCCGGCGCGTCCCGGATAGACGCATTGATGATGGTCTGGTTGCGGGAAATCTCGAACCACTTCCAGTTACCCTCGTTCAGGGCCTTGGTCACCAGCTTGGAAACATCTGCCAGGGATGCGGAACTCTGCACGCCCGGGGTGTTCTGCAGCTGCCACTGAAGGCTGTCCATGGCGCGCAGCACGTTGTACTGGGTGCACTGCTCTTCCGGGGTTTTCACCATCACCACCAATACATCAGCACTGGTGGAGTAGTTGTTGATGATGTAGGCGTTGTCCTTGTTGTAGCGGGAATCTGCACGCAACTCCGGCGCACCCTGGTCCAGGTCACCTACTTTCAGATCTTGCTTGTAGTACATGCCAAGACCCAGGCCAATCACTGCAATCAGCAGGGAAATCGGCGCAACCCCCGGATGGGCGAAATAGGACATGACCCGCCACTTGCGATCCTGCTTTGCACCATGATTCTGTACGTGCCGGACACCGCCTTTGGAGATGCCGATATAAGACATGATCAGAACATGCAACACCAGGTTGGTGATAATCACAAACGCCACACCCAGGCCGGCAGCAACGGCGAGGTCACGGATAACGTCGATTTCGATGAACACCAGGGTCAGGAAGCCCATGGCATCGGAAATCAACGCCAGCATGCCCGGGATATACAGGGCACGGAATGCCAGGCGGGCTGCAGTGACAGCATCAAAGCCCTTGGCCGCTTCCACAGCCATGGCGTTAACAATCTGTACGCCGTGGCTGATACCGATCGCAAACACCAGGAACGGCACCAGCACCGAGTACGGGTCCAGTCCATAGCCCAGAAGCCGGAGAGTACCCAGCTGCCAGAACACAGCGATGATGGAGGTCAGCACCGGGATCAGCGTGCCGGCGATGCAGCGGGAATACCAGAACAGCAGCAACGTGGTCAGCAGGATGGTGATGCCGGCAAACCAGGCAATGGAACCGATACCTTCAATCAGGTCGCCCACTTTCTTGGCAAAGCCAACGATGTGGATGCTGATTTCCGGGTTCTGCTCCTGGTATTTGCTGCGAATCTTTTCTTCGAGCTCTTTGGAGAACGCTGCGTAATCCAGCGGCTCGCCGGTTTCCGGGTTGGTCTCGTACAGCGGCGCGTACACAATCGTGGAACGGAAGTTGTCTGAAATCAGGCGGCCTACTTCGTTCGAACGCAGTACGTTCTGGCGCAACTGCTCAAGACTCTCGCGAGTGCCGTCGTAAGTGTCCGGAATCACGGTACCACCCTGGAAGCCCTGCTCGGTCACTTCCACCCAACGCACGTTGGAGGTCCAGAGAGACTTCAGGCCGGAACGGTCAACACCGTTCAGGTAGAACATCTCGTCGGTAATCTGCTTCAGGGTTTCCATGTATTCGGCGGTAAAAATGTCGCCGTCTTCCACCGCAACCGCAATACGCACGAAGTTACCCAGGTTTTCCAGGTCGTCCCGGTGTTCGAGCATATTCACAATGTACGGATGCTCGAGCGGAATCATCCGCTCGAAGCTGGCGTCTGGCTGGATCTTCACGGCGTTGTAGCCGAGGAACAGCGTCAGCACAAAGAACGCGATAAGAATCAGCGCCCGGTTATTAAAAATCAAACGCTCAAGGAACGGCTCCGCCTTGGGCGTTGTCAGGTAATGTTCACCCCTGTCATGCATCGGGTCAGACATTAAAAAACCCCTCTATCCATTAAATCCGTTGATGCCACACCAGGGCGCTATTACAGGTCCCGGCCGCGGGAATCGGTGATCATCACACCGCCCTCGCCTACCAGAAGAAGATTGGTTCCGCTCAGTGGAACCACACCCATGACACCCTCCCGGTCGTTCCGGAAGTGCGCGCGGAAACTTTCACCACCGTTGCTGCTCATCAGCACCGCGCCGCTGTTACCCACCAGGGTGACCCGGCCATCGTCTGCAACCGAACCGTTGTTCAGGGTGGTGCCGCCTTCGTTAGCAACCATGGTCCAGCTGCGGCCCAGATCCGTCGATAACATGGTGTTACCGCGAAGACCGAAGGCCAGCACTTCATTCACCTTGCCGGTACCCATCACGCCGAACAGTGAGCCATCGTAGGGGCTCTCGCGCCGCTCCCAGGTATCACCGTTATCGACGGACACATGCACCTGGCCGGCTTCGCCCACGATCACCAGCCCACCACCGGTTACCCGGGCTACGCTGTTCAAATGGAAGTTCTGCGGGTTGCTAAGCTGCGGGCCCCAGTCTTCCCAGGTTTCACCGCCATCCTGGGTGCGCAGGACCATGCCGTAGGCACCCACCACGAAGCCATGCTGGTCGTTTTCAAACCACACATCCAGTAACGGGTTAACCGGGCCGATTTCCATGTCTGCCTGCACGTTCTCCAGGGCAAAGAACAGGTCATCCAGCGCCCATTCCAGGTCGCCCTTTTCGGCTTCCGGAGCCTGTTCGATACGCTCCTCCATCGCAGCAATCTGCTCTTCCCGGCTTTCGATCACCAGCTCGGCCGCCTGCAGGCCATCGAACTGCAGCTGCCAGGTAGCCCCGGCATCCCCGGAATGCAGCACCACACCACTGTGGCCAACAACCCAGCCGCTGCTGTCGCTGCCAAAATCCACGGCGTTCAGCGTCACCGATACCGGCACCTCGGCCTGGGTCCAGGTTTGCCCTTCATCATCGGAGTAAATCACATGCCCGCGCTCGCCAACGGCAACAATGCGGTCACCCGCACGGGTGGCGTCGTTGAGCAGGGATTCCGGAGCCAGGTCCGACATTAAAGCCGGGGTCTCGATGATATCTGTCAGCGCATACGCCGCAGGTGCTGCCAATGCCATGGACAGGCCAAGACAGGCAGAACCCAGTGTCTCGCACATGAACCTATTAGCCATTCAGATTGCCTTTACGTTGGTTAGATCAGAAAGCTGCCGGCGCGGGCCGGAGCCCGCGCCAAAACTCAGCGTACACTTCGTCTGCGCAGGGAAGCCGGCGAGAAGTAACGCTTGCTGGGTACGTCGTCAGTGAACACACGGGTGTTGGGTTCTTCGGTATCCAGGCCCAGAACATGGTAACGACGGGCCTGCAGGTCGTGGTACACATCCAGTGCTGTCCACACACCCGGCATGTCGTAATAGTTCTTGGCGATACCCATGGTTACGCGCCAGAGCTCACCACGGCCGTCGTACTGGTCGAGCAGCAGAGTGTTCCAGCTGTCGGCATCGACATAGAAACGACGCTTGGCGTAGATGTGGCGCTCACCATCCTTGAGGGTGGCTTCAACCACGTGCACCCGGTGCAATTCCCAGCGGGTAAGGTCAGGATTCAGGTGGGAAATACCCAGAATCTCGGAATACGGAGTGCCCTTTTCGCCAATCTTGTAGTTGTTGTAGGGCACGTAGATTTCCCGCATCCCTTCGTAATTCCAGTTATAGCGATCCATGGCACCGTTGAAAATATCGGTGTCGTCGGCCGTCCGAAGGTTATCGGCCGCCGCGATCGGGGAGTCGTAACCCAGGTTGGGTGCCCGGCGCACACGGCGCTGCCCGGCGTTATAACCCCAGCCATTACGGGGGCTGACGATCTGGTTCAGGGTTTCATGAACCAGGATCGCACCACCGGCAAGGCGGGGCGGAGACTGGGTGAAAGACAGGTAGTAGAAAATGATGTTATCGAGATCTTTTTCACTGCCTTCCGGGCTGTAGAAGTTGAAAAAGGCTTCCTGCTGGGACGTCACCAGGCCGTAATCCCCGTTGGGCTGCACGGCCACTTCACTGGAACGACGGGTCAGGGATATACCGCGCCAGCGGGTCAGGTGGTTCCAGATCACCTGCCAGGCCTTTTCTTCGTTATTGCCATGCAGGATCGGGAAAGGATAGCCACCGAAGGCGCCATCAAGGCCTTCAGCCTCACCAACCACTTCCGCATTCACTGCGTTCTTGCGGGTATTCTCGGCAACCCAGTCAGGAACCGCATGGGTACGGCGGGACTGGTAAACCGGAATCTGGAAGGTGGTCGGGTAGGTTTCAAACATGGCCTTCAGGCCATCGGTCAGGTGCTCGCTGTACTGGTCCATGTTGGACGCATTGATGGTGAACAGCACCTGGTCGTTCGGAAACGGGTTGATATGGTGTTGGCCACTGCCCTGATAGCCGGCCGGAGGCTCTGTCAGGCCACCGTCCCACGCCGGGATGGTGCCATCGGCGTTTCCGGCCTTGACCGAACCGAAAGGGGTTAAATCATTACCCAGCCGCGCTGCCTCTGAAGCAGACACAGCTGCGTAAACGGGGGATGCGGCGAAGGAAGCTGCCAGCAGCCCACCCAAAAGAACGTTTTTGTTGTATCTCATTGTGCAACCTTTCCGTCTGGAAGCCTCTGTCGGGCTTTATTGTTATGGTCTGATGCAATCGCAGACTTTCCAACAGATTAGCCGATTGAGCAACATTGTCTATCGACCGAAAGTGCGATTTTGTATCAGGCTGTGACGACGGTTGAAAAAACACAAAACGATACACAGCCAGCGCGGGCCCGTGCGCCTGGCTCGGGCCCCGCCAGCAGGTCAGCCTGCCAGGCTCTTATGCACAACTTCGTACAGGTCACGGGACAGGTTATCTTTGTCCCGGATGCCTTCCAGTGCCGCTTTCATCTGGCTGGAGTAGGCAGGTGCGAACTTCCGCCAGCGCGTTAACGGCGTTACCAGGCGGGAGGCAATCTGCGGGTTGCTGTCATCCAGGCGGCAAACCTGCCCGGCCAGGAACTGATAGCCACTGCCATCAGGATTATGGAACGCCGCCAGGTTCTGGCCGGCAAATACACCCACTACGGAGCGCACCTTGTTCGGGTTTTTCCAGTCAAAGGCCGGATGCTCCAGCAGCTGCAGGATGTGTGGCAGCTGGCCGGCCTGGCCGCTGGACGCCTGTACCGAGAACCAGAGCTCCACCACCTGCGGATCATCGCTGAAGCGCTGGTAGAAGCTCTCGAGGGCCTGCTCACGATCTGCTGCAAAGCCGGAATTGACCAGCGCCCGCAGGGCACCCAGGCGATCCGTCATGTTGTCTGCACTGCGGAACTGCTCTAACGCCAGCTCCCGGGCCCGCTCATCGTCAATACTCATCAACCAGCCCAGCGCGGTATTGCACAGGCTGCGACGGGCAATGGCATCCGGGCCCAGCTGGTAATCGCCCTGCTCCCGGTTGCGCTGGTAACAGGCCAGCAGGTCATCTTTCAGCTCTTGTGCCAGGTGCTTCAACACCCGCTCCCGGGCCGCGTGGATAGCCGGCACATCGGCCTGCTCCGCCAGTTCTACCAGGTAGGCTTCCGACGGCAGCAACAGCATCTTGGCCACCAGCGCCTGGTCCAGAGAGGCATCGTTCAGCAATTTGCGGTAGGCATCCGCCAGCCGCGGCTCAACCTCGGCCTGCTCCGGCGTACCCACCAGAGACTGGATAACATCCACGGCCAGGCGCTGGCCCGCATCCCAACGATTGAAGCCGTCCGGATCGTGGCTCATCAGGAACAACAGCTGTTCCCGGCTCCACGGATACTGCACCCGCACCGGCGCCGAGAAATCCCGCAGCAGGGACGGCACCGGCCGTTCAGCCAGGCCATGGAATTCGAAACGGTGCTCGGCCTCAGTCAGCTCCAGCACCCGCTCCAGCGGGCCGTCCTGTTCGCCAGCGCTGATATTCAGCGGCAACGGCTGGCCTTTGCTGTCGAGCAGGCCCATGGCGAACGGAATGTGCTGAGGCTTCTTGCCGGTCTGCCCCGGCGTGTCGGGAATGTTCTGGCGGATGGTCAGGCCATACACACCCTTATCCGCATCGTAGTCATCTTCCACGCTAACCACCGGCGTGCCTGCCTGTTCGTACCACAACCGGAACTGGCTCAGGTCGCGGCCGGACGCATCTTCCATGGCCTTGACGAAATCATCCGTGGTCACCGCCTGGCCATCGTGGCGCTCGAAGTACAGATCACTGCCCTTGCGGAACAGTTCGTCGCCAAGCAGGTTGTGAATCATCCGTACCACTTCCGCCCCTTTCTCGTAGATGGTCAGGGTGTAGAAGTTGGAGATCTCCATGTAAGACGCGGGCCGCACCGGATGGGCCATGGGGCCGGCATCTTCCGCGAACTGTGCGGTGCGCAACAGGGTAACGTCTTCAATGCGCTTGACCGTTGGCGATCCCATGTCGGCGGAGAACTGGGAATCCCGGAACACGGTGAAGCCTTCCTTCAGGCTCAGCTGGAACCAGTCACGACAGGTGACCCGGTTGCCGGACCAGTTGTGGAAGTACTCGTGGGCGACAATGGCTTCGATACGCTGGAAGGTGGCGTCGGTCGCCGTGTCCTGGCTGGCCAGCACGCAGGACGAATTGAAAATATTCAGCCCCTTGTTTTCCATGGCCCCCATGTTGAAATCATCCACCGCCACGATCATGAAGATATCCAAGTCGTATTCGCGGCCGTAGACGTCTTCATCCCAGCGCATGGAGCGCTTGAGGGCGTCCATGGCGAAATCGCACTTCTGCGCGTTGCGGGGCTCCACGTACATTCGCAGGTCAATGTTACGGCCGGAACAGGTGGTGAAGGTGTTTTTTTTCTCTACCAGGTCTCCGGCTACCAGCGCGAACAGATAAGCCGGCTTGGGGAACGGGTCTTCCCAGGTGACAAAGTGGCGGCCGTTTTCGAGCTCGCCCTGCGCTACCGAGTTGCCGTTAGACAACAGTACCGGGTAAGCGCCTTTATCGGCTTCAATCCGGGTGCGGAACCGAGCCATCACATCCGGGCGATCCGGGTAGAAGGTAATGCAACGGAAGCCCTCGGCCTCGCACTGGGTACAGAACATACCGGAGGACTTGTACAAACCTTCCAGCCGGGTATTGTTTTGCGGCTCGATCCAGGTGACCACCTGCAATTCGAATTGCTCCGGCACCGAAGGCACAATCAGCGCATCGCCACGGTCTTCGAAATCACCGGCAGCCAGCACTGAGCCATTCAGGGCCACCGACTCAAGCTTCAGGCTGTCGCCGTGCAGGAAGAGCGGCGCACCGGCCTCCGCAGACTCAGGGTTACGACGCACAGACAGGGTGCTGTGCACCCGGGCGCCGTCTTCAAACAATTCGAAACGCAGATCCACGTGGTCAACCAGATACGCAGGAACCTTGTATTCACTCAGGTAAATGGTTTGTGGCTGGTTGGTTCGCATTCATACTCTCCAGACAAAAGACATGGCGGGCTCAGTCGAGAACCCGGAACCGGACTTCATAGCCGGTAAATTTGCGGATATTGATCACCCCGGTGTCCAGCATCAGGTACTGCGCTTTGATACCTTCAAGCAGCCCTTCCACTTCCGGCGTTTTATCCAGATTATGGGTTTTCACTTTCGCCGGCCATACCTGAACCGGATAACCCAGCCCAAGTGAGGCCTCGTCCACAATCCGGATGCTGTCTTCGCCGTGCTCTGCACGCAATTGCGCCAGGTCGTCTTCGATCAGCTCCAGGATTCTCTGGCGCTCCTGAGCCAGGTCCAGCTCCGGCACATCGCCCTTGAGCATGGCCCGCCAGTTGGTGCGATCGGCCACATGGCTCTTGCACGCCACTTCTACCAGCCCGGAAAGGTACCGGCTGGAAACCCGCAGCATGGGGATCGCCGTCACCGCGCCCTGGTCAATCCAGCGCGTAGGCACTTGCGAGCCCCGGGTAATACCCACTTTCAGGCCACTGGAATTGGCCAGATACACCACATGCTCCACCATGCAATTGGCTTCGCCCCATTCCGGCTCCCGGCAGGTGCCCAGGTGAAAATGGCATTTTTCCGGGCTCATGATGCAGCTGTCGCAAGCCGCCAGCTTGCGGAAGCAGGGGTAACAAAAGCCCTGGTTGAAACTCTTCTTGGTGGTGCGATCACAATGGATGCAGCGAATCACACCCTCGAAATCGATCCTTACCTTTCGCCCCATCAGGTCGTTCAGGGCAATGCGGGCATCACCCACCGCCAGGGCATAGGCTACCGGGTCGCCGGCTTCGGCCGGCATCTTGCGAAGACGGCCGGTTACATCAATGGAGTCGCTCAAACCTTGACCTCTACAAACTGATCCGGATCGACATCATCGTTGCCCTGGCGATCCTTGCGGAACTGCACAGACGGGTCACAGGCGGTGCCCGCCTTTTCGCCCCGGTCGAGGTAGCCGACACGCTGCTCTTCCGGCACCTTGTGCTTTTCTTCGTAATAGATCACCGCTTCCAGGCTGATTTCCCGCTGCTCACGGGTCAGGGCACGGCCGTCCGGCCACTTGCCCAGCTCAATTGCCTGTTTCAGATTGCGGTACACGTTCGGATCCAGCCGCTCGATCAACTCTTCGTAGGTCATTGCCCACCTCCTGAAAATTTGTTCATTGAAAAATCGGCAAATCCGTTTGACAGACGCAAATGATAACAATTATCATTAATTCACCAAATGACAGACGGTCGTATCATTTGGTCTCTCTCATCAGGAGCTAAAACGCTCTTTTTATGCCCCACCTTCCGGTGGGGCTTTTTTTTTTGGTTTATCGCCAGCGCTTGCCCCGCAAGGGCGATAACGCAGCCACCAGCAACCCTGCCACAAAACCGCCCAGATGGGCTTCGTTCGCCATGCGGCCAAGGCCAAGCATTTCCGGCAACGGAGTAAAGCCGATCACCATCCACACCAGCGCAAAGGTCACCAGGGCCGGCGGGAACTGGAAACGCGGGCGCCTGCGCTGGCTCATCCAGCAGTAACCCAGAATGCCGTACACCACACCGGACAAGCCGCCAAACAGCGGGCCGGACACCAGGTACTGCAGGCCATTGGACAGCAGGCTTGCCACCAGAAACAGCACCGCCAGCCGGGCACGGCCGTCTATCCACTCAATCTGGCTGCCCAGAAACCACAACATCACCGAGTTGAAGATGATGTGGGTCCAGCTGAAGTGCAAGAAATCCGGCGTAATCAGCCGCCACACCTGGCCACTGGCCAGGGACGCCGACAGCGCCTCCAGGCGGCCAGCCAGCGAGCTGAACACCTCCCAACTGAATGGCCGGGGATCCACAAACATCAGGTTTGCCGCCAGGGCGTTCTGGCCCATGCCGGTAAACCACACCATCACCACCGCGATCACTATGGTTGCGATCACAAACGGGGCGTGGCGAGGCGCGGGCTGCCAGCGGCCGTCCGGGGTAATCGGGTAAGACCTTTCGTTATCCACCTGCTCTCCCCGTCTCAGCGTGCCACACTGTCTTCACTGGTGGGATAATCCGGCTGTTCCGGCCGGTCTACATCCACCCAGACAAACTTGTCTTTCGACAGCACGTCTTCGTCGTCCATCCGGTACGCCACCAGCTTGCCGTACTTCACCGCACTGTAATCGATACAAGCCACATTGGCCTTCAGCGGCGCCGGTTTTCCATCCATCCAGTAATGGCCCACAAATACCGGGGGCGCATCCAGCGGATAGGTGATCAGCTGCCGGTACTCGGCATCCGTCAGCTCTATACGGGCCACTTCCGGGGGCAGCGGGTCTGGCTGGAACACCACGTCGGCGTAGGTTTTCGGATCATCGGCCCAGAACTTGGTGCGGAAGAATTCCCGCACATAGCCGTCCTTGCCGGTAATCGACATGCCTTCCGGCAAGCGCAGGTCGGTTCCCCGCAGCAAGGTATCCATCACCTGCCCGGCAAACGACTCGATGGCTGCAGAGGCATGCAGGAAGTCTTCATCAATGCAGGCTCCGCCCTGGCTTTGCCTGAACTTGTCGATCAGGTCCTGGTCCCAGCACGCGTGCACCACCCGGAAATCCTCGTCGTCGATGAACAGCGGAATGGTATAGAACCATTCCAGGAATTCATTCCACTCATGAGGATACGCATCAAACTGCTCAAGGGTTTCCTTGATCAGCCGGTCATGCCGCGGGTTATGCTCACGAAGGAACTGCTTGCCACTGCCTGGGCGGGCCCGGGTGCAGTAACCCAGCGCATTGTACTCATGGTTGCCCATGACAATACGGGCAGCGCCATGCTCCACCATGTCCCGCACCAGGTGCAGGGCCTCGCGAATGCGGGGGCCGCGGTCGATAATGTCACCAATAAAAATTGCCTGCCGCTTCGGGTGCCGGTAAACCCCGTTCACCTTGCGGTAGCCCATCTGGTCCAGCAGCCGCTGCAGCGTGTTAGCGCAACCGTGGATGTCGCCGATAATGTCGTAACCCGCCATACTCAACTCGCTGTAATCGTGCTTGCCCAGCCCAGCTTGTCACGGCAGGTGGCGTAGAAGTTGTGGTCGGTGGGGTGAATCAGCCGAACCTTGAAGGGCTTCTTGGTGATGCGAATGATGTCACCCGGCGCGCAGGAAATGTTCATCTGGCCATCGAAACTGATC
The DNA here is from genome assembly GCF_002258215.1 of Marinobacter vinifirmus. GTDB lineage: Bacteria > Pseudomonadota > Gammaproteobacteria > Pseudomonadales > Oleiphilaceae > Marinobacter > Marinobacter vinifirmus. The sequence continues at coordinate 53,264 of NZ_NEFY01000008.1, read as the reverse complement.
TGCGGATAGGTTTCGTTGGTCTCGCCGATCACCAGCTTGATCTCGCTCTTGCCATCCACCACGATCGGGCGACTGCTGAGGGTATGGGGGAACATGGGCACCAGCACCACGGCATCCAGCTTGGGATGCATAATCGGACCGCCGGCAGACAGTGAATACGCCGTCGAACCGGTGGGCGTGGCCACAATCAGGCCGTCAGAGCGCTGGCTGTAAACGAAGTGGCCGTCGATAAACAGGTCGAAGCCGATCATCCGGGTAGACTTGCCCGGGTGCAGCACCACGTCGTTCAGGGCAGAGCCATAGCCAAGAGGCTGGCCGTTGCGCTCTACGTGGCCGTCCAGCAGAAACCGGGATTCTTCGATGTAGTCACCGGCCAGCACCTGGGCCAGCCGCTCTTCAAGGTCGTTGGGGGAGATATCGGTCAGAAATCCGAGGCGACCCCGGTTAACGCCCAGCAACGGAATCTTGGCCTTGGCCATTTCCCGGGCGGCGCCCAGCAAACTGCCGTCACCACCGACCACAATCACCAGGTCGCAGATTTCTCCCAGGAGCTTCTTGCTGGCCACCTGCAGGCCGTGGCCCGGAATCATGGTCGCGGTGTCTTCTTCGATAATGACGTGGTAGTTGTTTGCGGTCAGGTACTGTTTCAGCTGGCGCAGCGACTCAACTACCTTGACGCTGCCCATGCGCCCGATAATCCCGATATTCCTGAACTGGTCCATGAAGTATCCCGTGGTGTCTGAATGAGACGAACAGACCCACAGTTTAACGAAACTCGGGCGGATACTGAAAAAACTTCGCGGGATCAGGCTTTATGCTGTTCGCAGCGGTCGTCTTTGCCGGCCTCGAAATCCGCCGGCTGGGACACTCTCATGATCGGTTCACCGCACGCATTGCCGTCGGCATCGGCATGGTTGCACACCGGGTTTTCATAGTGTGCCAGCCACTCCCGGTAGGCGGCCTCGTTCATGCCGCACTGGTCAGCGGCGTAGGCCTGGGGATTGGCAAAGTAGGTTTCGATATCATCGTACGGCAGTGTGATGTGGCCGACACCGGGGTGATAAGCCACCAGGAACACCACCTGGTTTCGCAACTGTTCCAGCAGCGAATCTTCCGGCACTTCGCGATTTCTGAGCTCCTGGTTTTCCTGTTCGAGGGCAACCAGCCTTTCCTCCCGCAGCTCCAGCTCCCGCTCCTTGCGCTCCAGCTGCTCCCTCAGCAGGACCGTTTCGGCATCCGATTTGCCGCCCTCAACGTCGGGCCCTGCGTCCGGATCGGCCGGGGTCTCTTTACCCAGCTGCTCCTGTAGCGCGAGGTATTGCTCATTACGCTCCTGCAGGCGATTCTTGAGCTGCTCCTTACTGACCCGAAGCCGTTCGTACTTCTGGTCCAGCTCGGTCATCTCCGAACGCAAAGCCTGCATCTCCAGGCGATGGTCACGCTGCAGGTCAGACACTGCATCCCGGTGCACGCTCTGCAGGGTTTTGATGCGCAGCCGTTGCTCCCGAAGCACCTGGGCCAGGCGGGCACGTTCGATATCGACACGCTCGTCGGTGGCCGCAGACGACGAATTCACCAGTACAGGGATATTTTCCTCTGCTGGCTCAGCCTGGCGGAAATGCAGACTATTGGCTTCAACAGCCTTGCGAATCGAGTGGAAATGGTTGCTGCCCGGGGTCATATCCGGGTCCCAGAGTTCCTCTGCAAAAGCAGGGTCCGGACACTGGCTGCGACACACCAGGCGGATTGCGCCACCGCCCAGGTCGGGGCCCTTGGCACCCTTTTCCGCCAGCGCTTCGATGGGCACGTTCCAACTGCTGTCTGCGCGGCCTTCTTCGTCAAACCAGATCCGGAAGAACACCAGGGAGGCCACCGTCAGGTCAGGGTTGAGATTGACCAGCACGGCGCGCACATCGGTTTCGGCAAGGTCCGAAAGCCCAACATAGCCATCCAGAAAGGCACCAAACTCCGACCAGCGCATCTGCCGGGACACCTGGCTACCATCCATCAAGAAGACAGCTGAGTTACCCTCGGCTGCCTGGGCGGCACTGACCATCAACCTTCTCCATGCTTGTAACTTGTTATTCGAACGACAGGGCCGGCCTGAGGGTTCCCTACCCCCTTGCCGAATTTCCATAGTCTAGCCAGACCGGCCCCAAAACACAGAGAAAAACTGCAACGATTTGTGATCAGATCTCCGCTGCCAGGCGGCTGCCCTGATCAATCGCCCGCTTGGCATCCAGCTCGGCGGCAACATCTGCGCCACCAATCAGGTGCACCGGCAGCCCTGCGCCTTCAAGGCCAGCCTGCAGCTCGCGCAGCGGCTCCTGGCCGGCACACACGATGATGGTATCCACCGGCAGCAGTTTGTCTTCACCCTGCTCCGCGCCCTTGGGCGTTACCGTGATGTGCAGGCCTTCGTCGTCGATCTTGCGGTAAGAGACACCCGGAACCATCTGCACATTGCGGTTCTTCAGGGATGTACGGTGAATCCAGCCGGTGGTCTTGCCCAGGTTCTTGCCCACCTTGGAAGCCTTGCGCTGCAGCAGGAACACTTCACGGGCCGGGGCCGGTACTTCCGGCTGCACGCCCTGAATACCACCACGATGCGCCACGGTCAGGTCGACACCCCACTCTTTCATAAAGTGTTCGGTGTTCAGGGACGGCGATTCACCCTGATGCACGATGAATTCGGACACATCAAAGCCGATACCGCCAGCACCGATTACCGCGACACGCTGGCCCACCGGCTTGCGACCCATCAGGGCGTCCAGGTAGCCGATCACCTTCGGATGGTCGATACCTTCGATATCCGGGGTGCGGGGCTCGACACCGGTGGCCATAACCACTTCATCGAAGCCACCGGCTTTCAGGTCGTCTGCACTGACCCGGGTGTTCAGGCGGACATCCACGCCGTGCTTGTCGAGCATCACACGGAAATAACGCAGGGTTTCGTAGAACTCTTCCTTACCCGGAATCCGCTTGGCCACGTTGAACTGGCCGCCGATCTCGCTGCCGTCATCAAACACCGTCACCTTGTGGCCACGCTCTGCGGCTACACTGGCAAAGGCGAGGCCTGCCGGGCCGGCACCCACCACCGCGATGGATTTGGGCTGAGCCGTTTTCACGTAGGTCAGCAGGGTTTCGTTACAGGCGCGCGGGTTCACCAGGCAGGTGGTGAGCTTGCCGCTGAAGGTATGGTCCAGGCAGGCCTGGTTACAGCCGATGCAGGTGTTGATTTCCTCGGCACGGTCTTCGGCTGCTTTCAGTACCAGCTCGGCATCCGCCAGGAACGGCCGGGCCATGGAGACCATGTCGGCATCGCCTTCGGCCAGGATCTTCTCGGCCACATCCGGCATGTTGATCCGGTTGGTGGTTACCAGCGGAATGCTTACCTCGCCTTTCAGGTGGGCAGTTACCTTGGTAAAGGCACCGCGGGGTACCGAGGTGGCAATGGTAGGCACACGGGCTTCATGCCAGCCGATACCGGTGTTGATAATCGTGGCGCCGGCTTTTTCGATTTCCTTGGCCAGCTGCACCACTTCTTCCCAGGTGCTGCCGTCTTCGATCAGGTCCAGCATGGACAGGCGGTACACAATAATAAAGTTCTCGCCCACCCGCTCACGCACACGGCGCACGATTTCAATCGGCAAGCGAATGCGGTTTTCATAGCTGCCACCCCACTGGTCGGTGCGGTGGTTGGTGTGTTTGACGATGAACTGGTTAATGAAATAACCCTCGGAGCCCATAATCTCGACGCCGTCGTAGCCGGCGCGCTGGGCCAGGGCGGCACAGTTCACGTAGTCGTCAATCTGCTTCTGGATACCCGCTTCATCAAGTTCTTTGGGCTTGAACGGGTTGATGGGTGCCTGGATAGCAGAGGGCGCTACCAGCTCCGGAGAATAGGCATAACGGCCAGCATGCAGGATCTGCATACAGATCTTGCCATCGGCCTCGTGCACGGCCTGGGTGATCACCTTGTGCTTGTCGGACTCCTCCTCGGTGCTCATCTTGGCCGCGTGCTGGAACACCGCACCTTCGCTGTTGGGGCCAATGCCGCCGGTCACAATCAGGCCAACGCCGCCACGGGCACGCTCGGCATAGAATGCCGCCAGCCGGTCGAAACCACCCTTCACTTCCTCAAGACCCGTGTGCATGGAGCCCATCAGGGTGCGGTTGCGAAGTTTGGTAAAGCCCAGGTCCAGGGGCTCAAGCAGGTGCGGGTACTTGCTGGTGCCAGGTGTTGCGGTCATTGCGGTGCTCCTCATCAGATTATCAGGCGGGATGTCGAGGCTCCCGTTGTTATGGGCCTACACTACCCAGCACCGAAGGCGCCAACAATATCCAGACCAGACATTTTATTATCTCTGGATAACAGCAATAATACCGGCATGCCTGAAAATAGCCCCCCTAAACAGAACGCCCTCGGCGATATCAGCCTGCTGTATGCGGCAGTACTGCTGCGCGCAACCGAAGCCGAAGGCGGCAATATCGACAAACTGAAAGCCAGGTTCCGGCTGGATGATGCTGCACTGGCCTCGGCTGATGCCCGCATCAGCATCCCCCGTTTTATGCGTCTTGGCCATGCTGCCATCACCGCAACCGGCAATCCCGCCCTGGGCCTGCGCATGGGCGCCCTGACTCGGCCGGTGGACGCCGGCATGGCCGGACTGGCCGCAGAAACTGCCAGCTCGGTGCGCCAGGCCTTCCGTAGCCTGATTCGCTATTCCCTGCTCACCAGCCAGAATTCCCGGGGCGAACCCTCGGTCGATGAATTCCAGCGCACCGTGCGCTTCTACTCGATCCAGCCCTACAACCCGTACAACTACTTTGTGGTGGATTCCATACTGGCGGCCTGGACCCAACTGGCCCGGCATATCACCGGCCGCTACGACGTGCTGGAAAAAGTATGGATCGAGTATCCATCCATTGGACTGGACGACGTGTTCGAAAGCTGGTTTCGCTGCCCGGTGGAGTTCGGCGCCCGGGAGAACGCCATCCGCCTTAAGGAAAGCGTATGGCGACAAAGCCCGTCCCAGGCCCATGAGGGCATGTACGAGAAGCTGTCAGGAGTATGTGAACGGGAGCTGCGGCAAATCCGCAAAGGCTGGAGTGTGGCCGACCGGGTGCGCCACCTGTTAACCCCCTTGCTGCGGGGTGAAACGCCTACGCTGGAAATACTGGCCGCCCGGCTGGGCACCACGGCCTGGACCCTGCAACGGCAACTGAGCGCCGAGGGCACCGGTTTCCGGCAACTGCTGGACGACACCCGCAAACAACTGGCAGAGGATTACCTGAAGGAAACCGATACATCACTGGCGGAAATTGCCTGGCTGCTGGGCTTTGCCAACCCACCGGCCTTTCACAAGGCATACCAGCGCTGGCACGGAACAAGCCCGGGCGAACGGCGAAAACAAATCAGGTCAGATAGCTGAGAAAAATCTGGAAATAAAAAGGGGATATCGAAAACAAGGGGGAGGAGATAAATGGCGGAGCGGACGGGACTCGAACCCGCGACCCCCGGCGTGACAGGCCGGTATTCTAACCAACTGAACTACCGCTCCGCGCGGCGTGCCTGAGCTGTCTTGCGACTGCTCTGTGACAACGAGGGCGCATTATAAAGACGCCCCCGTTTATGTCAACGCTTTTGAAGAACTTTTTTCAGATTTTCAGAAAACCGCCTTACATGGCGTCGACCATCACATCCTTGGTCTGGGCGGTTTTACGGTACTCGATCGGCGTCATGCCAGACCAGCGCTTGAACGCACGGTAAAACGTGCTGGGCTCGGAGAAACCGGTCAGATACACGATCTCGTCGATGGACTCGTCGGTGGTTGCCAGCAGCTGACGGGCCAGCCGGTAGCGGAAATCCGCCAGCACCTGGTTGAAACTGGTTTCAGCTTCGGTCAGCCGGGTGCGCAGGGTTCTGGGCTTGATGCCTAGCCTTTCGGCCACCGCATCCAGTGTAACCTCACCGCTGTCCAGCAGCTCGGCAATAATCCGTTCTACCTGCCCTACGATGTCTTTCTTCTCGAGCCTTGCTACCTGCTCACTGGCAAAGCGCTCGTGCAGGGCCAGCAGTTCCGGCTCGGCATGGGGCGAGGCATAGGACAGAATTTCCACAGGGAAGTACAGACGGTTTTCTCGGGCGCCGAACACCACATCGCAACCGAGCACTTCCTTTGCGTGGTCGGTACCTTTTTCCCGCTCATGCTCGAACTCGATGCGGGACGGATAAAAACGGCCATCGGTAATGGATTTGAAGAAGGTAATCAAGCCCTGCACAAAGCACTCGTTGAAGTGCCGCAGCCGGCTGACTTCTTCGGAGGCTGCATCCAGCACCATGCAGGCTTCGTCGCCTTCCACAAAGAAATCGGTATTGGCCGCATCACTCAGCAAGCGCTGATAGTTCTGGGCCCGTCGAAGACCTTCGCCAAAGGTGGGGCTACTCAGGAACAGGTATTCCAGCACCTGCCCTTTGTAGGCCGGCAACAGTGGCCCCAGGTGCAGGCCAACATCGTCATCGCCGGATACATCTTCAACCGCCTGCCAGAAATACAGCTGGGCATTGTGGGGAGTTCGGAGCTGATCGGTATAAACATACTGCTCGTCTACACCCAGACGGCTGAAAATAGCATTGGTATCAATGCCCTTTTTCTTCATCGCCTCATAAATCAGGCGCAGCATCACGCCCGCATCACGTAGTTCCTGCATAGAGTCCCGCTTTTTTATTTATCAGTTACCACTTTGACCCACCGGACAGGGTCCGGAGCACGCCGGGTCAATGCCACCTCTGGCCGGGTTTGCCAGACTTTCGTCGTACATTAGAGCATATCAGGCCACGCACGCACAGTTGTACCTGAAACCATTAATAATCGGGAGAAAGCCTTAATGCCGGATTCACTGGTCTACCACAGCGCACCGCCGGCCTTGCTGCCACTATATGGCAAGGCCCTGCTGCCCAAACAACACAAGCCGGGCGAGCAAACCCGCATTCCGGACCTGCAGGCAGACCTGCTGGGGATTGCCACCAACACTCCGGCCCTGAAAACCTATCAGCGCATATGCGGGTTCAAACCAGGCTCCCGGGCCCCCATTACCTGGCCCCACATCCTGGCGTTCCCCCTGCACCTGAAGCTGCTGACGGAAAAATCCTTTCCCCTGCCCTTGCTGGGGCTGGTGCACCTGCGCAACACCATCATCCAGCATCGCCCGGTCAGTGCCGGCGAAAACCTGGATATACAGGTAACGCTGGGCAACCAGCAGCGCACAGACAGGGGCATGGAGTTCGACCTGATTACCGAAGCCCGGGCCGCCGGCAAGCTGATCTGGGAAGAAACCAGCACCAACCTGTTCCGGATGGCCGGCCAGGGAGCCTCCGGAGGCAGCAAGAGTCCCCCGCAACTCGACCATTACCCTTTCTCTGAAGCCATCAAGGCGCCGGAAAGCATCGGCCGTCAATATGCGAAGGTATCCGGTGACCGCAACCCCATCCACATGCACGCCCTGAGCGCCCGGGCTTTCGGTTTTCCGCGGGCGATTGCCCATGGCATGTGGACCAAGGCCCACGCACTGGCGCTGTTGGAACAACAGGAAGGCTGGCAGTCAGGGCCGGTGAAAGTCAGCTGCCAGTTCAAGAAGCCGCTGTTCCTGCCCGGCACCGCGCAGCTGAACTGGCGCACCAGGGCAGACGGCTGGGACTATCAGATTCTGAATGCCAAGGGAGACGCGCCCCACCTTACCGGGCGCATAGACTGGCTATAAGGGGTCAGGCTTCGTCGGGGGTGCAGGGCGCGCCCTCGGCGCCTGCAATGGGCAACACAAACCAGAAACAGGCACCGTCGCCTTCCGGGCGCTGGTACCCGATATCGCCACCCTGGGCCTGCATCAGCGAGCGACAGGTAGCAAGGCCAATGCCCATGCCATCTTCCTTGGTGGTGTAGAACGGGTGGAACAGCTTGTCCTCGGCCTCTTCCGGCACACCGACACCGTGGTCACGCACCTCTACCCGAACGCACTGCTCACCACAACGCCGTGCTGAAACCTCCACAGGCTGGGACGAACCGGCACTGCGGGTTGCCTCCAGGGCGTTGCGGATCAGGTTCAGGGCCACCTGCTGCACCTGGATGGGGTCTGCCAGTACACCCGGCAGATCGTCGTCTATCCGCACCTCAATGCCGCCCTCATTATTGCGCATGTCCACCTCGGCAAACTGCCGGGTGTCCTCCAGCAACTCGGGCACCGACAATTCTTCCTTACCGGTGGCAGGCTTTTTCATAAAGCGGCGGATGCGGCGGATAATCTCGCTGGCCCGGTGGGACTGGGCATCGATTTTATCCAGGGTTTCACCCAGCAGCTCAAGGTCCGGCTCGTCCTTGGCCATCATGCGCTTGGAAACCCGGGCATAGTTGGAAATCGCGGTCAGCGGCTGGTTTACCTCGTGGGCAAAGCCGGCGGCCATCTCGCCCATAGTGGTCAGGCGGGACGTATGGGCCAGCTGATCGCGCTGCTCCTGCACCAGCTCACGGGCTTCTTCCAGGGCTTTTTCGCTTTCCAGCTCGGCGGTAATGTCGTGAAACACCACCACAGCGCCATGCAGCTCATCGCCATCAAGCTTCGGGGTAGCCCGGTATTCTGCAGGGAAGCTGCTGCCATCGGCACGCAGCATCTGGATATCCCGCTGGTGTTCAGGCACACCTTTGTTACAGGTCGCCATCACCGGCAGGCTGTCACGGCATTCTTCAGCCGTGGCAAAGTGCAGGTCAAAGAAACATTTGCCGATCAACTCTTCAACCGGGCGGCCGGCAATCGCGGCGGCAGCCGGGTTGGCAAACTCGATCAGGCCGTTTTCGTCCAGCCCGTAGATGCCTTCGCTGATGGAATCCAGGATGCGGGTCTGGTCGCCCTGCAGTTCCCGGTTACGGGCCTGCAGCTCACGTTCGAGCCGGATAACCCGGGCATGGGTTTTCACCCGGGCGATCACTTCCAGGGACTGGAACGGCTTGGAGATGTAATCGGCCCCGCCCAGGGAAAAGCCCTTCACCTTGGCCTGCAGGTCGTCCAGGGCGGACAGGAATACCACGGCGATGTCGGCGGTTTCGGGATCGGCCTTCAGGCGCTCACACACCTCATAGCCATCCATCTCCGGCATCATGATATCCAGCAGGATCACTTCCGGGTGGTGACGGTGGGCCAGGTCCAGTGCTTTCTCGCCTTCGTTGGCAATCAGCAGGCGGTAGCCTTTGTCTTTCAGGGTCTCGTAGAGGACTTTCAGGTTCTGCGGGTTGTCATCAACCAGCAGGACCGTCACCTCTGAGTTCTCACTGACAACTTCAGTCATACAAGCGTGGCCGGTTATAAACGTTCTGGCATGATGACCACAGCAACCGGCTTAGTCGATAAGGTCCTTTACGGACAGAACCATACGCACCAGATGTGCAAGGGAATGTGTACCCATCTTGTGCATAACCCGGGAACGGTGGATTTCCACGGTGCGCTGGCTGATCTCCAGCTCGATGGCAATCACCTTGTTGGCCTGGCCGGCAATCATGCGGTCCATGATTTCGGCTTCCCGCGGGGTCAGGCTTTTCACCCGGCGGATGATTTCCTGTTTTTCGTCCAGGGTCTTGCGCTGCTCGAGGTCCTGCTCCAGGGCCGCCTCGATCTTTTCCAGCAGGGCTTCTTCCCGGTACGGCTTCTGGATGAAGTCCACGGCGCCTTCTTTCATGGCGTCTACCGCCATCGGCACGTCGCCGTGACCGGTCACAAAGATGATGGGCAGAATCGAATGCTTTTCGTTCAGCTTCTTCTGCAGCTCCATGCCGTCCATACCCGGCATACGGATATCCAGCACAATGCAGCCGGCCATTTTATCGGAGTAGGCCTTCAGAAAGGCGTTGGCGCTCTCAAAGGTCTTCACCGGCTTGCCATCGGATTTCAGCAACAACTCCAGGGAGTCGCGGACGGCTTCGTCGTCTTCTACCACGTACACAGTTTGCTGGATATCAGTCATGGATCTCTATTCTCCTGTCCGTTTTATTATGGTCCCGGTCAGTGGATGGACGGGTCTTTGTGCTCGTCCCGCGCGTGTTCCTGCCGCTCGTGTTCCCGCATTTTCTCAAGCCGCTGCTGAATAATGCCAAAAACACTCTGCCTGGGATACCGGCCTTTGTCATTCGCCTTGCCGGCGGGCTTGTCCAGCAGCAAGGTAACGGCCTCGTCCACCCGGCTTACCGGGTAAACCGCAAACTTGCCATTGCGCGCAGCCTGCACCACTTCACTGTCGAGCATCAGGTTCTGCACGTTGGTTTCCGGAATGATCACACCCTGGGTGCCGGTCAAACCGCCCTTGAGCTCGCAGGTGGCAAAGAAGCCTTCAATTTTCTCGTTCACACCGCCGATGGGCTGCACCTCGCCAAACTGGTTCACTGAACCGGTAATGGCCAGGTCCTGGCGCACCGGCACACCGGACAACGACGAGATCAGCGCCACCAGCTCCGCCAGCGATGCGCTGTCGCCGTCTACCTCACCATAGTTCTGTTCCATGGTCAGGCTGGCGGACAGGTGCATGGGATCGTTCACCGCAAAGTAAGACGCCAGCCAGGAGCTGAGAATCATCACACCCTTGGAGTGAATGTTGCCACCCAGCTTTACGTCCCGCTCGATATCCATCACGGCACCATCACCATAGTAGCAGGTTGCCGTTACCCGGTTAGACAAGCCGAACTCGAAACCGCCGGTAGACAGCACAGACAACGCATTCACCTGCCCCACACAGGTGCCGGAGGTGGTAACCAGTGTGGTGCCGTCGCGAATGGAGTCGTAGAACTGGTCACGAATACGACTGCTGCGGTAACGGGCACTTTCCAGCGCCCGCTCCACGTGCACCTCGGTAATCAACCGGGCGCCGGCCTGGCGGGCCCAGAAATCCGATTCCCGCAGCAGGTTGGCAATATCCGCGGCATGCAGCGATAACCGGTCCTGGTGGTCGGCCATACGGGCGCTGTGTTCAATTACCCGTGCCACCGCCCTGGTATTGCAATGCAGCAGTTTCTTTTCCACCACCAGACTGGCAATAAACTTGGCGTACTGCAGCTGACTTTCCGCCGTGCGGTACATTTCATTCTCGAAGTCCGCCGTTACCCGGAACAGCTCGGCAAACTCGGAATCGTATTCCTGCAGCAGCATCCAGGTTTCGCGGTCCCCGAACAGCACAATCTTCACATCCAGCGGCACCGATTCCGCCTCGATGGAAATGGTCCCGGAGAGGGTCAGTTCCCGCTCCAGGGAGTTGATCTGTAGGGTACGGGAGCGCAGCGCCCGCTTCAGGCCATCCCACACGAAGGGCTGCTCCAGCACCTTTATGGCATCCATCAGCAGGTAACCACCGTTGGCCTTGTGCAGGCTGCCAGGGCGAATCAGCGAGAAGTCGGTAAACACCGTGCCCTTGTAGGTCACGTTCTCCACGTAACCGAACAGATTGTGGTAGGTGGGGTTATCTTCCACCACCACGGGTACTTCGTTGCTGGTCTGGTGTACCAGCACATTCACGATATAGCGGCGGGGTGTTTTCTTGTCCAGCGACGCATAGGCAATGGCCGCCTGTTCTTCGTCGTCTTCCAGGAAGATGTCCAGGTTTTCAGCCAGGTCCTTGCGTACCGCCTCCAGGTAAGCGGTCACATCCGGAAGCTCTTTATACTTTTCTTTCAGTTCGTCAATCTGGTGGCCGGAGATGCCTTCCAGGGTTTCCTGGTTCAGGGCCTGTTGTTTCTCGGCGTATTCCTGCTCCCAGTCTGCCAGCTTGCGCAGTACCTGCCGGAGTTTCTTCTCCAGCTTGTTGATGACTTCCTCGAACTTGTCCCGCTGTTCCTGGGTCAGGGCCTGGAAGCTTTCCGCCGTGTGGGGCTCTTCGCCATTCATAGCCACCAGCCGGTATCCGCCGGGGGTGCTGATGGTCAGGCGCACTTTCTTGCGCTTGGCCTGGTTGGCCACCTTTTCGAGTTCGTCTTCCTGCAGCTTGACGTAGTCGTTCTTCAGCTGCTCCGCACGCTCCAGAAAACTGTCGCCCTCGAAGGTCTGGGGAATCATCTTCACCAGCCGGGCCATCAGCTTTTCCATGTCCTGCTTCAGCTGGGTGCCCTTGCCCGAGGGCAGCTTCAGCAACTTCGGGTTACGGGGCTCTTCGAAATTGGCCACGTAACACCAGTCATGGCTTTGCTGCTCGGTGTCTACATGGTGCTCCAGGTAGCGCAGCATCATGGTGCGCTTGCCCAACCCGTTCCGGCCTACCGCATACACGTTGTAACCACCGTGGGGCATGGCCAGTGCGAAGCGCACGGCTTCCTGGGCACGGTTCTGGCCGACGATCTCAGCCAGCGGCTCAAGTTGCCGGGTGGTTTTGAATGGCAGCTCTTTCAGAACACAGGATTTGTAGAGTTGGTGCAGCGGCAATGACTTCAAGTTTGCTTCCCGTCGACATCGTTTTGAATGGTTTTGAACCCGCCATTGTAGTGTTTGCCAGACAGACTGTCGCCTACCGGTTCCGGTTTTATCCGATCAGGTCGGAGCGACTGCCGGGTGAGACGCCGGTCACACTTTTCATGCTGATCAATTTTCAGACAACCCGGTGCTGGCTACACTTGAGGGTCCGGATGGCTTCCGGAAACAACAAAGACAAAAAGACAGTGGATGCAGCCATGGCAAGTAAGCCCTCAGATCGCCGAATCAAGGAACGGTTTCCCGCCACCTGCCTGAACGTGCAGCTCAGTGAACGCGGCTTTTTTGGCCGTGGCAAGAACCCGGTGGCGGTGAACTGCCTGGATATGAACCGCTACGGCATGGCGGTTCAGTGCCCCCGGCCGGTCGAACCCGGCGCCCGCCTGTACCTGCAAATCCGCGGCAAATACATCAACGAACCCCGCGTGGCGGCCCGCGTAGTCCGCTGCCAGCCATGGCGCACCGGCTTCCGGGTGAGCGTTCAGTTCAGTTACTGCCTGGACCAGAAACGCTATTCCCGGGCCGTCGACAATGCCCTGTCACGCATTGAAGGCTTCTACAGCCGCCTGGCCGGCTAGGCCACCGCCTGCCGGCTTACCCGGTTTTTCCAATCCACTGCACCAGGTCCTCGAACAACATCGGCCGGGCAAAGTAGTAGCCCTGGAAGCTCTCGCAACCATGGCTCTTCAGGTAACAAAACTGCTCCTGGGTTTCCACGCCTTCGGCTACCACGTTCAGCCCCATTTCCCGGGCCAGGGTAATCACACCCTTGCACACCGCCGCATCTTTCTCGTTGGTGGTGACATTGTCCACAAAGCTGCGGTCGATCTTGATGTTGTCCACCGGCAGGTCTTTCAGGTAACTGAAACTGGAAAACCCGGTGCCAAAATCATCAATGGCCGTGGCCACCCCCATGCCGTTCAGGGCATTGAGGATATCAATAGCCCCCTCGCTGTCTTTCATCAGGATGCCTTCGGTCAGCTCCAGCTCCAGGTGTTCCGGTGCAAGACCAGTGTCTTCCAGAATCGACCTGAGCGCTGTCAAAAAGCCCGGGCGGTGGAACTGCAGCGGCGACAGGTTCACCGCCATACGCCCCTTCAGCAGCCCCATCTCCAGCAACCGCCGGGCGTCTTTACACGCCTGGGTGGTTACCCACTTGCCCAGGTGGGCAATCTGGCCGGTTTCCTCGGCTACGGGAATAAAGTCTGCCGGTGAGATAAAGCCTTTCTCCGGATGCTTCCATCGAACCAGCGCCTCCAGGCCGCAAAGGTGACCGTCCTGATCCACCTGGGGCTGGTAATTCAGGAACAGCTGGCCGGTTTTGATGGCCTCCTGTAATTCATTACGCAACTCCACACGCTTGGACAGCTTGGAATCCAGGTCTTCGGAGTACACCACATAGGTATCACGCCCCTGCTGCTTGGCCTTGTACATCGCCATATCAGCCTGCTGAATCAGCTTTTCCGGCCCGGTGGACTGCTTGTCCAGCAAGCTGATGCCGATGCTGGCAGAAATATAAAGTTCATGGCTGCCCACCTGATGAGGGTCCGCAATGCTATCCAGAATCCGGTTTGCCACTTCGTCAGCCTGGGCCGGGGAGGTCAGGTCAGGTAACAGCAACACAAACTCGTCGCCGCCAAAACGGGCCAGCGTATCTTCCGGCCGGGTCACCAGCTCCAACCGCCTGGCAATGCTGATCAGCAGGCCGTCCCCCACTTTGTGGCCAAGAGCATCATTGATCGGCTTGAATTCATCCAGGTCTACAAACAGCACGGCCAGCTGTTGATCATTCCTCTGGGCCAGCGCCACGTCGTGAGTAAGCCGATCTTCAAACAGGCTGCGGTTACCCAACCCGGTCAACACGTCGTGAGTAGCCTGATAGGCAAGTCGGTTTTCCTGCTCTTTCTTCTCCGAGATGTCGGTCATGATGGCGGTAAAGTGGGTAACCCGGTCATCGTCATCTTTCACTGGCGCCAGCGCGACATGGTTCCAGAACGGCGTTTCGTCCCGACGATAGCTTTTCAAGGTGACACTGGCTGCACGCCCAAACCGAACCGCGGTCCAGATAGCGTCCATATCGCTCTCTTCGGTTTCCGGGCCGGTGAGCTGCTTTACCGGCGCTCCGATCACTTCCTCGCGGGAATATCCCGTGATGGCCGTGAACGCAGAGTTCACGAACACCACCGGCATGTGGCTTTCCCGCACATCAACCACCACCACAGCGTTCTCGCTGGACTCCAGGCTGCGCTGCAGAATCCTCTGGTTTTCCTGCGCCTGGTGCCGGTCGGTTACATCCTTCACCAAGGCAAAGACACCCACTACCCCGGCATCTACCACAATCGGAACAAACGCACATTCATAGTTCCTGCGTTTGCCCAGGGCGTTCAGAAAGGCCACTTCAAAGGTCTGAGGATGGCCTGCCACGGTATTCTGAAAGGCCGTATCAAACACAACAAAGTCGGCCTCATCCATAGCGCCTTGAGTCAGAACATCCTGGTAACGGGTAACCCCCAGATCCCGGTTGGTAAAACCCACGATCTTCTGGGCTACCGGGTTAACCGCCTGGTAAACCCCTTCGCGGTCGAAGGCAAACACTGCATCCGGCGACTGGGAGAACAACGACCGGAAGCGTTGCTCTGCCACGTTGATTTCCCTGGCCTGCCGTTTCTGCAAGCCCAACAGGCTGCGCCCCATAATCAGCATGTAACTCATCAACAGCCCGAAACCAAACAGTGCCGGCGGCAGCATTCCCCGCAGAGAAAGTACCGATGCCGGGCCAGCCGTGGCACTGAGTACAAGGTCCGGGCCGTTGGGAATATTTACTGGCACATGCTCGTAAACCTCATGTTCCAGGTGATGAAGTGCAATAGCCCGCTCCACAGCCGGGCTGTCCGCTCCCTCAAGCCGGATCTCGAAATCGTAATAGTCCCTGGATGATTCAAGCGCCAGCAACTCCGCCACATCAAAAACCGCGAGAAAATACGCACCCGAACCCAGGTCTGGCCGCACCAGGGCGATCGCCGAAAACGGCTTAGCCGGGTCCGGGAATATCCAGGCGCTGGCCAACCGTTCGTCGCGCGCTTTGCGAACCCAACCCCACACTTCCGGGTTGACGGTCTGATCCATCACCCACAGCAGATCCTCAGGGTTACGACTCCGCCGCCACACCGGAGACCGACCATCCCGGAACAACATCAGGGACTTCAGGGCCGGCGTATCTTTGAAATACCAGCGCATTTCGGTTTGCTCGAGAGCTTCAGGCACTTCAAAGCCCAGCGACGCCCACCGGTTGGCCAGCCGATCAATCAACGCAACAGAAGACTGCAACTCCAGTTTTAGCTCGCTGGCATAGTACTGAATGGTAGAGCGGGCAATGTGGTGTCGCTCTTCATGGTTGCCCCAACTGGCAATGACCGACAACACAAACGTGCCAAATACGCCAGCCACCCCAGCAACTACGCCGTCTCGCCGCAGCATGAACGGTTTGCCTGAATCACGCTGCGCCAGGATGATCAACGCGATGCCAAATCCCAGGCAAAACAACCCGGCAATCAGCGAAAAACCTTCAACCAGACCGCCCGGCCCACCCATCAGACCCCGACGAACATTCTCCAGCACCGCATAGGAGCCAATGGCCAGGCCGAAACAACCGGCAAGCAGCGCATACAACCGCCCTGCTGCTCCGCGCAGCCCGATGAGAGATACGCTGGCCAGCACCAGCACGGCGACTGCAGGCAGGTTCATCAGCCGGGACTGTCCACTGAGCGGCGACACCGCTGAGCCGTCCCCGCTATCCAGTAGGTTGTGGCCCAGACTGTATGCACCCAGGCCCACCAGCATTATCCCGAACGCGAGTTGCCAGAGGCGCTTTCGAAAGAAAATAGCAGTCATTGCCCCTGCACCGGCAATAATCGCCAGCGCCCCCTCTGCCGTAAGCATCAGGCTCTGAGGCATCGGCACCATCGGGAAGGCTGTGATAATTAATGCCAGAACGCCGGCCTGAAGGCCGCACAGAAAGAGAATCAGTAAGCAGGCCTGGAGCCTGAGGTCGCGAGTTGGCTGTGGCATGAAAAAACTTTGTTGTCGCTCGGAAGTAAGGAGAAATTAACAAGTTACTAGCACCTGAATACTAGCAGTTGATTTTAGCCAATTCCGTTGTTTCCTTGTTACCGAATAGCCCTCCTCGCCTATCGGCGGTGGCCAGCACCAATTAAACGCCGTTGCGCCGGGGTTTTCAGATAATTCCGGCATCCAGGCTGGCCGCCACAAACAGCCCCAGCTCTTCACACTGGTCGGCAAATTCGGGCTGGTAGTCACCCCGGCACAGCAGGGGTTCCTGGATAAGCTTCCAGCGCAGGCCGGTAGTAATGCTGTCTATGGCGCGGCGTGTGCCGGTGCCGTCGTGGCCGGCGCGGATATAGACAGTAAAAGGCAGGCCCTGGGTTTTCTCCAGGCAGGGGTAATAGCTACGGTCAAAGAAATCTTTGAGGGCGCCCGACATATAGCCGAGGTTTTCGGTGGTGCCAAGGATAATGGCATCGCAGGCGAGGACATCTTCGGGGCCGGCTTCGAGCGGCTCTTTCACCACCACTTCCACCGCTTCAATATCCGGGTTACGGGCGCCCTTTTCGACGGACTCCCGTAACCGCAGGGTATTGGGAGACGGTGCATGGGCTACTATCAACAGTCGCTTCATGTAACGCCTCCCGGGTTCTTACTTAGAGCAATTCACCGTTCGCTTCCACGGGCGCTTCTGCCGCTTCTTTCTTCACCGGCTTGGGCATCAGCTTGTCACGAACCTTGGCTTCGATTTCGTTGGCGATGTCCATATTCTCTTCCAGGAACTTGCAGGCATTGGCCTTGCCCTGGCCGATCTTGTCGCCGTTGTAGGCGTACCAGGCACCGGATTTGTCGACGAAGCCTTCTTTCACACCCATGTCCAGAACTTCGGCCATGTGGTAGATGCCCTTGCCGTACATGATCTGGAACTCGGCCTGTTTGAACGGCGGCGACACCTTGTTCTTGACGACTTTTACGCGGGTTTCGTTACCTACCACTTCGTCGCCGTCCTTCACCGCACCGATGCGGCGGATGTCCAGACGTACGGAAGAGTAGAATTTCAGGGCGTTACCACCGGTGGTGGTCTCGGGGCTGCCGAACATCACACCGATCTTCATACGAATCTGGTTTATGAACACCATCAGGCAGTTGGCGTGCTTCACGTTACCGGTCAGCTTACGCAGCGCCTGGGACATCAAACGGGCCTGCAGGCCTACGTGGCTGTCGCCCATTTCGCCCTCAATTTCCGCTTTCGGAGTCAGGGCCGCTACCGAGTCGACGATGATGACGTCGATGGCGTTGGAACGTACCAGCATGTCAGCGATTTCCAGTGCCTGCTCGCCGGTGTCCGGCTGGGAGACCAGCAGGTCGTCGACGTTTACGCCCAGCTTTTCAGCGTAGATGGGGTCGAGTGCGTGCTCGGCGTCGATAAAGGCACAGGTTTTACCGGCTTTCTGCGCTTCGGCGATCACTTGCAGGGTCAGGGTGGTTTTACCGGAGCTTTCCGGGCCGTAAATCTCTACAATCCGGCCATACGGCAAGCCACCAATACCCAGGGCCACGTCCAGCCCCAGGGAGCCGGTGGATACCGCAGGAATGGCTTCACGGGGCTGGTCGCCCATTTTCATCACGGCGCCCTTGCCAAACTGGCGTTCAATCTGGCCCAGTGCTGCGCTGAGTGCTTTCTTGCGGTTGTCTTCCATTGTTACCTGCCCCTCACTATTCGATATGACGACACCGGAGGTGTATCCAGTGTTTTCCTGTATATTTGAACAGTATTAAAACATAAGCCTTGGCACAGACCAACCCCTGCCGGGGTGAAAAACATCACAGTGTTTTCAGAAACTCCGTAACCCCTTGCAACACATACAAAACCGATTGCCGGCGTACCTGTTCCCGGTCGCCGTCAAAGTGCTGAACACGGGTTTGCGTGTTGTCCGGGCCGGTTCCCCAGGCAAACCATACCGTGCCCACAGGCTTTTCCTCACTGCCGCCGCCAGGGCCGGCAACGCCGCTGATGGCCACGGCCACATCCACACCGGTGGCGCGAACGGCACCGGCCACCATCTGGCGCACCACCGGTTCGCTGACAGCGCCGTGCTCGGCCAGCACTTTTTCTTCTACGCCCAGAATGGCCTGTTTTGCCTCATTGCTGTAGGTCACCAACCCGGCCATCACATAGGCAGAGGAACCCGCCCTGTCTGTCAGCACCTTGGCCACCCAGCCACCGGTGCAGCTTTCAGCGGTGGCCATGGTTCTGCCCTGCTGTATCAACAAGTCTCCCAGCGCATTGCCGGCGGTTTCCAGTTGCTGATCGGTTGCTTGCATAGCCTTCTCCAAGATCCTGTTGCCAAACCCTTCGTTTCATCCCGGGCGTTATTTTCTTACAATCCCCGCTTTGACCCAAACGCACGATCAACCGGACGCTTCCATGCCTGCAACCCAGACCGATCTTTCCAAGCATACCCCCATGATGCAGCAGTACCTGAAGATCAAGCGGGAGCACCCGAACGAGCTGGTGTTCTACCGCATGGGTGACTTCTACGAGCTGTTTTACGACGATGCCAAGAAAGCGGCTGAGTTGCTGGACATTACCCTGACCGCCCGGGGACAGTCCGGCGGCAACCCTATTCCCATGGCCGGCGTGCCTTTCCACGCCGCTGAAGGCTACATTGCCCGCATGGTGCGCGCGGGTCAATCCATTGCCATCGCCGAACAGATTGGCGATCCGGCCACCAGCAAGGGGCCGGTGGAACGAAAAGTGGTGCGCATTGTGACCCCCGGCACCCTGAGTGATGAAGCCTTCCTGGAAGACCGCCGCGACAACCTGCTGGCGGCAATTTTCAGCCATAAAGAGCAGTTCGGCTTTGCCTCGCTGGATATTTCCAGTGGTCGCTTTGCGGTATCTGAACTGGACAGCCTGGAAGCCCTGCAGGGCGAACTGCAGCGCTTGCGCCCGGCAGAGATCCTGATCAGCGAAGACTTCCCTTTCGGTGACCTGCTGGAAGGCTTCACCGGTGTGCGCCGGCAAGGCCCCTGGCTGTTCGAGCTGGACTCGGCCCGCCGTGTGATTACCCAGCAGTTGCAGGTGCGTGACCTCACCGGTTTTGGCTGCGAAGACCTGCACCTGGCGATTTGTGCCGCCGGCTGCCTGCTGCAGTACGCCCGGGAAACCCAGCGCACCGCCCTGCCCCACATTCGCAAACTGACCCGGGAGCGCCGGGAAGACGCGGTCATCCTGGATGCTGCCAGCCGCCGTAACCTGGAAATCGACACCAACCTGATGGGCGGCCAGCAATACACCCTGGCCTGGGTGATGGACCGCACGGCCACCGCCATGGGTGCCCGTGAATTGCGCCGCTGGCTGAACCGCCCGCTGCGGAATGTGGAGGTGGTTCAGCAACGCCAGCAGTCAGTCTCTGCCCTGCTGGACGGTTTTCACTATGAACCTGTGCACGACCTGCTCAAGCGTGTGGGCGACATCGAACGAATCCTGGCCCGGGTGGCCCTGCGCTCTGCCCGGCCCCGGGACCTCGCCCGCCTGCGGGATGCTTTCCAGATCCTGCCGGAGCTTCAGGAAGCCCTGAAGCCGGTTAATTCCAGCCATGTAGCCCAGCTGGCCGGAACCATTGGCGAATACCCGGAGCTTGCTGACTTGCTGGAGCGGGCCATCATCGAAAACCCGCCGGTGGTGATCCGCGAGGGCGGCGTGATAGCCGAGGGCTTCGACGAAGAGCTGGACGAGTTGCGCAACATCAGCGAGAACGCCGGCCAGTACCTGCTGGATGTGGAAACCCGGGAGCGGGAGCGTACCGGCATCTCCACCCTGAAAGTGGGCTACAACCGGGTGCACGGCTATTACATTGAAATCAGCCGGGGCCAGTCTGCCCAGGCGCCGGTGGATTACATCCGCCGCCAGACCCTGAAAAACGCCGAGCGCTTCATCACGCCCGAGCTGAAAGAGTTCGAAGACAAGGCCCTGAGTGCCAAGAGCCGCGCCCTGGCCCGGGAAAAAGGCCTGTATGACGACGTCTTGGAAACCGTGGCCGAACAGCTGGCGCCGCTGCAGGATGCCGCCCAGGCCCTGGCCGAGCTGGATGTGCTGAGTAACTTTGCCGAGCGCGCCACCAGCCTGCGCTTTACCGCACCGGAGTTTACTGACCAACCCGGTTTTGATGTGGAAGAAGGCCGCCACCCGGTGGTGGAGCAACTGCTGGACGAGCCTTTTGTGCCCAACAACCTGCTGATGGACACCAAACGCCGGATGCTGGTGATTACCGGCCCGAACATGGGCGGTAAGTCCACCTACATGCGCCAGGCCGCCCTGATTGCCCTGCTGGCCTACACCGGCAGCTTTGTGCCCGCCAACCGGGCGGTGCTGGGGCCGGTAGACCGGATTTTCACCCGCATGGGTTCTTCCGACGACATCGCCGGTGGCCGCTCTACGTTCATGGTGGAGATGACCGAAACCGCCAACATCCTGCACAACGCTACCGAACACAGCCTGGTGCTGATGGACGAAGTGGGCCGTGGCACCAGCACCTTCGACGGCCTGTCCCTGGCGTGGGCCACGGCAGAGCACCTGGCGAAGGACATTCGCTGCTACACCCTGTTTGCCACCCACTACTTCGAGCTGACGCAACTGGCGGATGACCTGGAACATGCGGTAAACGTGCACCTGACCGCCACCGAGCATGATGATTCCATCGTGTTCCTGCACAATGTGCATGACGGCCCCGCCAGCCAGAGCTATGGCTTGCAGGTGGCCAAGCTTGCCGGCGTGCCGCAGGATGTTATCCGTAACGCCAAGGCCCAGCTGGCACACCTGGAAGGCAGTGCCAGCCCCTCAGCGCCGGCCCCGGAGCATGTGCATGAACCGGCGCCGAAAGCCGTCAAACAACCGACCAGCGCGGAAACGGTTTATCAGGGTGATATGTTCGCCATGGCGGAGCCAAGCGCGGTGGAAGAGGCCTTACAGCAGCTGGATGTTGATGGCCTGTCGCCCCGGGAGGCCCTGAACCAGCTGTATGAACTGCGGGCATTATTGAAGAAATAACAGAAAACTGGGCCAAACTTGATCTGTGTAATAAGGTTATAGCAGCCCAACGCTTGCGGCTGCGGGGGCCGCTCCCTACAATATCGCGCACAAAATTATAGATGGGGCCGGATTTTCAGGGCTCCTGATGAGACTGAATGTTCTACGAACCAGGGATCTGACTATGGCGTTTATCGTTACTGATAACTGCATCAAGTGCAAATACACCGACTGCGTGGAAGTGTGTCCGGTAGACTGCTTCTATGAAGGCCCCAACTTTCTGGTGATCGACCCGGACGAGTGCATCGATTGCGCCCTGTGCGAGCCCGAGTGCCCGGCGGAAGCCATCTTCTCTGAAGACGAACTGCCTGCAGGCCAGGAAGCCTTCGTTGAGATCAACGCGGACCTGGCCGGCAAGTGGCCGAACATCACCGAGAAGAAAGACCCGCTGCCAGGCGCCGACGAGTGGGACGGCCAGCCCGACAAGCTCCAGTACCTGGAGCGCTGAGGCCAAAAGCTGTCAGCAGCTACAAAAAAGCCGGAAGAGCGATCCTCTTCCGGCTTTTTTGTATCAGGCCTGTGCAGCCCGACTTAGCCCTCTGCCAGCAACTTCTTCGCGGCAGCAGACTTGTAGAAGCTGCCCAGCCTTCTGCGCACCAAGGCCTCCACATAACCTTCCTTGTGCAGCACATCGATAATCGGCAGGCCCAGTTCGGCAATTTCCGTAACAATCACGTCCCGGGTCACTCCTATATCATTCAGCAGGTCCATCACCGGCCGGTCGCCATACTTGGCAAACAGGTGCTCGACCACGGCCCGGGCGCAACCTTCAAAGTAGGCGGTTTTACGGAAGTTCAGCCAGAAGTCATAACCCAGTACCACAAACTCCTGTAGCTCCACCTCACCCAGCCCGTCCTGGAGCTCGGCAATGGTCTGGTTCTCCAGCGATACCCAGGCCGCCATCACGCTGTCGCGCAATTCATCGTCGGTCAGTGCCCGGTGCAGGAACTGCTCGCTGCGTACAATCAGCCCCGGCAAGCTCTCTGCCAGCCAGGCCTTGATGCGACGTTCGAAGGTTTCATCCAGCCCCGGCACGGCCTTGTTGGCCATTTTCTTGCCGAACTTCATCACCGAACCCACTCCCGGCACCGAGCGGGTAATCAGGTTGTCTTCATACAGGTAATTCACCAGCCCGTGGTACACCACGTTCGACACCAGCTCCTGGTACACCGGGTGCGCCATGATCTCGCTGATGATCCGCTCCCGCTGCTGGCGCAGCTCCAGGGCCTCTTCGATAAAGCCGCTGGCCTGCTCCCGTGACAGGATTTCGCCCAGCGTGGTGTCTGCCTGAACCGGTGCCTTGAGCACTTCTGCCGCCATCTCCGCAGCCAGTTCCGGAATGCCGGCATCCAGTTCCATGTTCACGGCGATGCGCTTGATCACGCCCATTACCTGCTCGGGGCTGATCAGCCGGCCCAGCGGCACTTTTTCGGCATAGCCAAGCAATTCATCCACTTCCTGTTCCAGGAACTTCTTCAGCTTGGCGCCTTTGAGGGCGGCCACTTCGTGCTTTACGTGGGCTTCAAACAGGGTATCGACAAGACTGGGGGCAGTTTTGCTCATAGAGCTGGCATCCTTTGGCTGAATTCCTGAAGTATGCCGGTGAGGCTAACACGGAAGCAGGCAACAAGGGTTTGCCGGAATTACCGGCGAACCCGTGATTATGGGCCAGTCCGGCAACCGGCCCGACAGAAACAGACGCTTACTGGAAATCTGAAAACTCGTGGGGTTCTGCCGCCAGCGCCAGGCACAGGCTGCCGGGGCCAACGTAAATGGAGCTGGTAATGCCCATCTGCGACAACAGCAACTCTACACCGTGCTTTTCACAGGCATCGCGCAGGCGATTCAGGCCCGGCAGCTCTTCGATCTCAGTCCAGCTCAGGCCGCAGGACAAACTTACATAGGGTGTCAGCAAACCGGCTTCCAGACGGCCGATGGCGTAATTCATCACTTTCTCGACCGCCACGTTGAAGTCGCGGGTTTTGGCCACGGGCTTGCCTTCAACGCCCTGCCCGAAGATCACCGGGTTGATGTTCAGCACCTTGCCCATGAAGGCGGCCATCGCAGACACGCTCTTGTCGCCGCGGCGCCGGGCCCGTTCACGGATGTAATGCAGGTCGCGGGGAATCACGCAGGTGTAGATCTTGTCGGTGAAGGTTTCCACCTCGTGGCGCAGGGCATTCTTGGAGACTTTCTGGTTGATCAGCCGCAGGGTGTGGGCCGCCAGCAATCCCTGGCCCGCAAAGATCTGCTTACTGTCGATGACCCGCATGGAGAATTTGCCTTCCCGGCCGGCGGCCTTGCGGGCGCCTTCGTAGTTGGCCATCACGGTGTTCATGGCTTCGGAGGCGTGGTCGAAAATCTGGCTGCGGCTTCGGGTGACGGTTTCACAGATGGCCACGTCAAACTGAGTGACAATCTTTTCCATGAACAGGTTGTGGATCTGTTCTGCGGAAAAGGCTTCGGTTTCCGCCTGGTGGCCTTTATCAAGCAGGCCGCTCTGGTAGAACTCCTGGGTACGCACCGGATCGTGGGTATCGATGTAGGTCTGGCCATCAATAATGGCCGTTACCGGCAGCACAAACAGATCGTGTTTGCGGGAAAATTCATAGGGTAGATCACAGGCGGAATCAACGATCAAACCAACTCGCATGTGCAAAAGCCTCCGGGGTTCGGGTGTTTCCTCAGGCGGGAGCACCCTTTCTTGTGATTATTCTGGAGACACAAGTCTTGCACATGCCGGCGATAATTTCAGCCGCCCCGTGAAGCAGTTAACAAAAAGGCCCACGACAACAAATCCGGTAACCGAAAACAAAAAAAAGGAGGCCGAAGCCTCCCAAGGACACACAGTGGGTTGGTACCGCTGCTAGCTCAGCGGCACCGGGTTCAGAATTACTCGCTCGTCTCGGCGCCCGGCGCTTCCGGGTCAGAGGTAAACTTCAACAAGTGAGTACGCTCGATCAGGTAGTACAGGATGGCACCGGTGGCCAGGCCCCAGCCTGCGCCGTACACCGCCAGTACCACACCCATGGTGCCGGCAATGCCACGCTCGGTGTTGTTCTCCAACTGCTCCAGGCCCACCATCAAACAGATGTAACCGGTCAGCAGCAGGGTCAGCGACAGGGCAATCGGCAGCACCGGCTGGAAGAAGCTCACCAGCGGCAGCACGAACAGTGCAATGAAGCCGGTAATCCAGAAGGTGCCACCACCGCTGTAGATGGAGTCCATGGCGTTACGGCCGTACTTGTAGCGCTCGGCCATGGTGGCGGTTACGGCGGTCCAGATCGGGCCGGCCAGGCCAGGGTACGGCGCGAAGAACGCATGGCCACCATTACGGATGGCGGTTACCAGGTGGGCGCGGTCGATGCTGTTGTCGATGTCTTCATCTTTGCGCAGGTGGTCGACACGACTCATCAGGGATTGCCCCACCACGATGTCACCAAAGGCGATGACATAGGCGATCACCGCGGTCGGAATGGCATACAGGAAGATGTTCAGGTCCGGGAAACCCACGCTGAACGGCAGGTAGTTCCACAGCTGGTCAAAGGCCGGCTTGGTGATGCCCCACTGCACGTCGGGGACTTCATACTCGCCAACGGCAAAGCCCACCAGGATAGCCACAACCATGCCCGGCACCATGCCGTAGTTGGCAATCTTGCGGGCAATGTTGCTCTTGTCCACAAAGCCTTTGAAGGAAACGGAGAACATCAGGTACAGGCACACCAGGCCACCCACAATCAGGGAGATTGGCGTGTTGGCCAGGCGGCCACCGGCCTCGATTTCGCCCATCAGTGCAGCAATACCGGCACCGATGATAATACCGCCCTTCATGGACCGAGGAATCCAGTTCACCAGCTTGCTGCCCAGGCGGGTAACCCCCAGAAACAGGAAGATCAGGAACACCAGGAATTGCAGGGCAAACAGCGCCTGGATGGCCTCGGGGCCGGGTTCGTAGTCTGAAAGGAACAGCAACACCACGGGGATACCCGGGGTAATCCAGCCGGGCACCAGCGGTACACCCAGCAGGGCCGGCAGCATGAAGCCGATACCACACACCACAACGTAGGCCAGGGCCACGTCGTAGGGAACGCCCAGGTACTTTTCCAGCAGGGGAATCATCGCCAGGCTGACCACGAACATGATCAGTGCCTGCACCATCTCCGCGAATTCCCAGCGATAGTGAACAAACGGCACACGGATTTTGAACGGACCAGCCGGCCAGAACGGCTGCTCTTCACCATTTTTTCTATGGAACATTTGCATAACAGTACCTCCGGGCACACCGGTGTCGGGTGCCAGTCAATGTTGTTTTTGTGGAAAGAGGTGTGGCTGCGCCCGGCGGCGCAGCCTTGCCGGATCAGTTCAGTTCTTTGGCCTGGTCCCGCAGTACGAACTTCTGGATCTTGCCGGTAGAGGTCTTCGGCAGCTCCGAGAACACCACGGTTTTCGGAACCTTGAAGCGGGCAAGGTGCTCGCGACAGAAGCTGATGATGTCTTCCTCGGTTACGTTGCCGGCGTCCGGTTTCAGGGTAATGAAGGCGCAGGGTGTTTCACCCCACTTCTCGTCCGGCCGGGCAACTACCGCGGCTTCCATCACCGCCGGGTGGCGGTACAGGGTGTCTTCAACTTCGATGGTGGAGATGTTCTCGCCACCGGAGATGATGATGTCTTTCAGGCGGTCCTTGATTTCCATGTAACCGTCTTCGTGCCATACCGCCAAGTCCCCGGTGTGGAACCAACCGCCCCGGAAGGCTTCTTCGGTGGCACTCGGGTTCTTCAGGTAGCCCTTCATCACCGTGTTACCACGCAGGAAGATCTCGCCGATGGTCTTGCCGTCTTTCGGCACCGGCTGCATGGTGTTGGGGTCTGCCACCATGGTGCCGCCCAGGGTGTGATAACGCACGCCCTGGCGCGCCTTGATCTGGGCACGTTCTTGCAGTGGCAGCTCATCCCACTCGGACTTCCAGGCACACACGGTAACCGGGCCGTAGACTTCAGTCAGGCCGTATACGTGGGTCACTTTGATGCCCATCTCTTCGATGGCACCAATCACCTGGGCTGGGGGCGCCGCACCGGCGGTCATGGATTTCACATCGTGGTCGATACCGGCCTTGGCTTCCGGAGACGCATTCAGCAGCGCGTTCAGGACAATCGGCGCACCACACATGTGGGTTACCTGGTGATCGCGGATCAGCTTGAGGATTTTCTCAGGGTCTACCCGGCGCAGGCACACGTGGGTGCCGGCCATGGCGGTGATGGTCCAGGGGAAACACCAGCCGTTGCAGTGGAACATCGGCAGGGTCCACAGGTACACCGGGTGCATGTCCATAGACCAGACCGCCTGGTTACCCAGCGAGTTAATATAGGCACCACGATGGTGGTAAACCACGCCCTTGGGGTTACCGGTAGTACCGGAGGTGTAGTTCAGGGAAATCGCATCCCACTCGTCGGCGGGGAAGTTCCACTGGTATTCGGGGTCACCCTCCTGCAGGAAGGCTTCGTAATCCAGGTCGCTTACCTGAACGCCTTCACCGTACTCGGGATCGTCAACATCGATCACCAGCGGCTTGTGTTCAAGGTGACGAACAGCATCTTTGACCACCTGACCGAATTCACGGTCGGCAATCACCACCTTTGCTTCACCATGCTCCAGCATGAAGGCAATGGCTTCGGCATCCAGGCGCACGTTCAGGGTGTTCAGCACAGCACCAATCATCGGCACACCAAAGTGGCATTCCACCATGGCCGGAATGTTCGGCAGCATCACCGCAACGGTATCACCACGGCTGATTCCGCGCCCCTTCAGGGCAGACGCCAGCCGGCGGCAGCGGTCGTAGGTTTCGGCCCAGTTGCGACGGATGGCACCGTGGATAATCGCCGGATAATCCGGGTAAACACTGGCGGTACGTTCGATGAAATCAATGGGGGACTGGACCGCGTAGTTTGCGTTCCGGGGCTCAAGGCCCTGATCAAAGATCGAAGTCATTGGTGTGGTCCTCGTATGCTTATGTTGTTCTTATGCGTGTTCAGTAGAAACGCCAAAGCAGCTATACTTTGCATTAACAACAATGGTAGTTAACGAAATCAATGCTAGAAACTCTACCATGGTATTATAGGAACGTTACTATAATCTATGAAAATCCCCGAGAAAGACCCCCAACCCACACTCGTGACCAGCGCCGATGCCCGGGTTTTAAGCTGCAATGCCGCCGCCCGCCAGCTGGTGGAAGCCGCGCGCCTGGCCGAGGCCGGGGAACTCTTGCCGGTAAACGCCCCGGCCCTTGCCGCCTCGGCCCTGAACCAGGACCGGGCCATCGAGAACGTGGAATCCCGGTTTGCCGACAAGATCTGCCTCTGGACTTTCATTCCGGACTCCGACAAGCAGCAGGTCATGATTCGTGGGCGAGACGCAACCACCGATGTACTCACCCAGGAAGAAGCCCTGCGTTCCAGCCGGCTTTACCGGCTGATTACCGAGAACACCACAGACCTGATCTCCCGCCACGCCCCGGACGGCCGGTTTATCGACGCCACACCGGCCTCCTGGCGGCTTCTGGGCTACTGGCCGGAAGAGCTCAGGGGCAAATCCCTTGAAGAGGTTTTCGGCAACGACAAGGTGGCGGAACAACTGACTCACACCCGCAATCGCCTGCAGGAAGACGGCTACGCCACCCTGACCCTGGAAATCCAGCACCGCAACTGCAGCCGCCGCTGGTTCGAGATTGCCAGCCGGGCCATCCGGGAAACCTATACAGGCGCTGTGGTGGAAGTGATCAGCGTGTCCCGCGACATCACGCCCCGCATCGAGCAGGAAGAACAGAATCGCCTGCTGGCCGAGGAGCTGGCCCACACCGCCCGGCTGGCCACCCTGGGCGAACTGGCCTCGAGCATTGCCCATGAGATGAACCAGCCGCTGGCCTCGATTGTGAATTTCGCCAGCGCCAGCCAGCGCTTTCTGAAAGAAGCCGACAAGCGCCCGGAGAAACTGGCCAAGGTAGAGGATGGCTTGCAGAAGATCGTGCACCACGCCAACCGGGCCTCGGAAGTGATCAAGCGCCTGCGGGCCTTCCTGCGCAAGGGCCAGAAGCAGATGGCCCCGGTGCAACTGAACGCCGTGGTGAGCGACGTGGTGCGCCTGTGCCAGTGGGAAGGTGAAAAGAACGGCGTGAAGCTGCAAGAGAACCTGGCGGAGAATTCTCCGGTGATCACCGCAGACCCGATTTTGCTGGAGCAGGTGTTGATTAACCTGATTCGTAACGGCATTGAAGCCAACGTGGAAGCTGCCAGCCAGGGCGAGAACCGGGAACCGTCCCGCATTACCGTATGCACCTGCATCAACGACCAGCAGGAAACCCTGATCCAGGTTACCGACGAAGGCCCGGGGCTGGACGACGAAGGCATTCGCCAGATGTTCCAGCCGTTCTACACCAGCAAGCCCAAGGGCCTGGGCCTGGGGCTGTCCATGAGCCGCTCCATCATCGAAGGCTTTGGCGGCTTCCTGGATGCCATTCACGCAAACACCGGCGGCCTGTCACTGATTTGCCGCTTTCCGGCTAACCTTTCCTTCAACAACAGCCGCGGGGGCTCTAGAATGACCGCCGCCAACAATAATACGGAGAGATCCCCTGATGTCCGCTAGCACTCCTGCCGAAGCCAACACCGTGTTCGTGGTAGACGACGATGCCGGTATGCTCGAGTCCACCCAATGGCTGCTGGAATCGGTTGGATTACAGGTGCGTGCCTACAGCGACGGCCGCCAGTTTCTGAACGATGTGGCCGAAAACCGCCCCGGCTGTGTGGTGCTGGACATCCGCATGCCCGGGCTCGGCGGCCTGAACGTGCAGGAAGAGTTGCAGAAACGCGGGCTGGAGATTCCCATCATCTTCGTATCCGGCCATGCCGATGTACCCATTGTGGTGCGCGCATTCAAATCCGGCGCCTTCGATTTCATCGAAAAGCCATTCAATGAGCAGTTGCTGCTGGACAGCGTGCAGCAGGCCCTGCAAGACACTGGCGACGTCACCGGCAAGATGGCCGCCAACAGCGATACCGAAGCCTTGATCGCCACCCTTACCCGCCGGGAAAAAGACGTCTTCCTGCCCCTGGCCCAGGGCTACACCAGCAAGGAAATTGCCGAGCAGCTGGACGTCAGCGTAAAAACCATCGACCTGTACCGGGCCCGCGTGATGAAGCGCCTGGGCGCTGAACGCCTGCCGGATGTGACCGGCATTGCCATCGCGGCAGGGTTGCTGGACCCGGTGCACCTGCGGGCGTAGCTGATATACTGCCCGCCAGTTTTCTATCAGCGGCGGGCAGGCAATGGCAGTATCCACATCCCAGTATGACGTGATCATCATCGGCGCCGGTGCCGCCGGGTTGATGTGCGCGGCCACCGCCGGCTATCGCGGGCGAAAGGTGCTGGTGCTGGACCACGCCAACAAGCCCGGCAAGAAAATCCTGATGTCTGGCGGGGGCCGCTGTAACTTCACCAATCTGAACAGTACGCCGGCGAACTTCCTTTCGGACAATCCCCATTACTGCATCTCGGCCCTGAAGCGTTATACCCCGCAGGATTTCGTCGAACTGGTGGACCGCCACGGGGTGGAGTACGAAGAAAAAGCGCCAGGACAGCTGTTCTGTAAAGACAG
Source organism: Marinobacter vinifirmus (assembly GCF_002258215.1). GTDB lineage: Bacteria > Pseudomonadota > Gammaproteobacteria > Pseudomonadales > Oleiphilaceae > Marinobacter > Marinobacter vinifirmus. The sequence goes on along the minus strand of NZ_NEFY01000008.1, from coordinate 22,967 downwards.
CGCAAAAGACATCCTCAATGTGCTGTTAACCGAGTGCGAGTGGGCGGGTGCAGAAATCCGTATGAACACCTCCGTTTCCGGCGTTCAGGCCTCCGGTTCCGGCTATACCGTCAAAACCAGTGCCGGCACCCTGAAGTGCCAGTCGCTGGTGGTTGCCACCGGCGGCCTGTCCATCCCCACCATGGGCGCGACCGGTTTTGGCTACGAACTGGCAAAGCAGTTCGGGCTGACGGTATTACCCACCCGCGCCGGGCTGGTGCCTTTCACCCTGCACCCGGAGCTGAAGCAACAACTGGCGCCCCTGGCCGGTGTCAGTTGCCCGGTGGACGCAAGCTGCCACAAGCAGCATTTTCGCGAGTCCATGCTGGTCACCCACCGGGGCCTGAGCGGGCCCGCCATGCTGCAGGTGTCCAGTTACTGGCAGCCGGGAGACGAACTGCACATCAACCTGCTGCCGGCACAAGCCATCCAGGACGACCTGTTTACCCTGCGCAAGCAGAAGCCCCAGTCCACCATGGCGCAGTACCTGAACCAGCACCTGCCCAAACGCTTCGCCCAGGCCTTCAATGAACTGCAGGGCTGGAGCCGGCCGCTGCAGGAATACCGCAATCAGGACATCGAGCAGATTGCCGATACCTTGGGCAACTGGACCATCAAACCAGCGGGAACAGAAGGTTACCGGACCGCCGAAGTGACCCTGGGTGGCCTGGATACCCGGCAGTTATCCTCGAAAACCATGGCCGTGCTCGAGCAGCCAAACCTGTTCTTTATCGGCGAGGTGGTGGATGTGACCGGCCACCTGGGCGGGCATAACTTTCAATGGGCGTGGGCCTCCGGCGTGGCGGCAGGCAACGAGGCCTGAGCCGGTTACAGATACTTCTCGATAGGTAACCAGGACAGGAAGCGCGACGTCGCCCGCCGCCAGAACCCGACGCCCGGCTCATGGCCAACCTGCTCGCCCGTAGACTGCCAGACCAGGTCGCCCTGCTCGTCCAGCGAAACCTGCCAGCTGTTTTCCGGGGCCATGGCATAGCGGATGTCTTCGGCAACAGCAGTCGCCAGTTCCGGGCTATGGATAATCAGCACAGTTTCGCCATTCAGGTAGATCGAGCGCAGGTTGACGTTGAACGAGCCGATGAACAGGGTTTCCCGGTCAAACACCACTGCCTTGGAATGCAGGCTGACAGCACCCTGTTCGCAGGCCGGGCGGCTGGCAACCCAGTGCTGGCAGGCCGGCGCATCCGGGCGCAGTTCGTAAAGTTCAATGCCCTGCTCCAGCATTTCCCGGCGCCAGCGGGCATAGCCGGAGTGGTTGGTCACCAGGTCGTTGGTTGCCAGGGAATTGGTTAACGCCGCCACTTTCAGCGACTGGTTATCCAGCGCACCAAGGTTGTCGAGCTGGTTGTCTGCCAGGATCAGGTAAGCGGATTCAATCAGGATTTCGGATTGCGCTGCCTGAACCAGTCCGTACAAGGCCCTGGCGGTATTCTGGGGGGAATCCGCCGGAACCTGGGGATCTTGCGGTGGCGGGTCAAACACCAGTTCGCCAGGGGCCTGCACCATACCGGCAAACCAGCCCCTCAGATAGGTTTCCGCCGCGTCCTGTTCCTGATGGGGAACGGCCCGGATGCCTGAATCAGCCGCCGTTTCCCTGAGCAGTTGTGACAGCGCATCGCGGCCAGCGAGGTTGTCAGGCAGGTCATAGAGGGTAGCCAGCGGATAGGCCCACTGATTATTCCAATAGGCCTCGAAGTTGGCGGTCATGTCTTCGGCAAGCGGCCCCAGAACCATCACATCCCGGTCCCGGAAATTCAGGCTGGGATGTTCGTCAAAATATTCGTCACCAATGTTACGCCCGCCGGCGATGCCCACCTGGCCGTCCACCACAAAGGTTTTGTTGTGCATGCGCCGGTTGATGCGGTCGAAGTCGGTAATCAGCGACAACCAACGCCCCACCCCGCTGCGGGAACGGGCCGGGTTGAAGATACGCACCCGGATGTTGGGGTGTGTTGCCATGGCGGCAAACAGCGGCTCCTTGCCAGCCACGTTAATGTCGTCCAGCAGCAGGCGTACCTGAACGCCACGGTCTGCAGCGGCTACCAGCCGGCCGGCCAGGTAGCGCCCGGTGGCATCGTTATTCCAGATGTAATACTGGGCATCAATAAACTGGTCGGCGGTTTCGATCAGCGCAGCCCGCACCAGGAAGGCATCACGGCCACTGTTCAGCAGCTGAAAGCCGGTGTTCGGGGAGTCTGGGGCAAGGTGCATCCGGCGCTGGTCCGTTATGAAGGAATCCTTCACCGAGGATAGCCGGAAATCCGGGTCATGCACGACCGGTTTCAGGGCAGTGGAACACCCGGCCAGCATCAGCAAGGCGCAGAGGCCGGCGACAAGCGAAAGTAATCGCTGACCGGGCATAGGCTGGGCTCCTTAGCGAAGGATAACCAGGGGCTTCTTCGCGGTTTTCAGCGTGGTGGTTGTGGTGCTGCCCACCAGGAACTGGCGAATGCGGGAATGGCCATAAGCGCCCATGACCAGCATGTCGATGTCGTGCTCGTCCTGATAGGCATGGAGCGTGGGCTCCACATCGCCGGCGCGGATGGCGAGCGTGATCTCCACATCCAGGCCTGCCAGCATTTTCTCGGCCTTCCGTAGCTGTTCCCAACGGTCTGCCGTATCGGCACCTACCATCACCAGGTGCAGGGGCATGCCTTTCAGAACCGGGCTGGCGGCCACCATTTCCACGCCTTTGAAGGCGGTTTCGCTGCCGTCAAAGGCCAACATGGCGCTCTTGGGCTGGGTGAACTCGTCGGGCACCAGCAAAATCGGGCGGTGAACACTGCGGATCACGGTTTCCAGCTGGCTGCCGATGTGAATATCCCGGTCGGAGCTGCTTTCACCGTGCAGGCCCATCACGAACAAGCGGGTTTCTTTCTCCAGGGCCAGCAGGGAATCGGTCAGATTATCATGGCGCTGGCGCTTTACCACTTCGGCAATGCCGGCCTTCTGTACCCGGGCTTCGGCTTCATCCAGCATGTGGTGGCCGTGCTCCAGGGCCAGTTTGGAGCGTTTCCGGTCAAGGTCTGCCAGCTCGTCCAGCAAGTGCTCCCGGCTACCCAGCCCGATGCTGCCAGCCAGGTCCGGTTCCGCGGGGTAGCGCTCTTCATCCAGAACGTGCAGCAACATCAGCGGTGTTTCCATGTGCCGGCTGGCCCAGGCGGCGTAATCACACACCGCGGGGGCTGCCCGGGAACCGTCGATACAGGCCACTACTCGTAACATGTTCGCCTCGCCTTTCTGATTCATGGTCAGTGTCCTCCCATCAGCTGGTCAACGGCTTCGGGCTTGTCATGCACCCCGAAACGGTCAACGATGGTGGCACTGGCTTCGTTCAGGCCGATTACCTCAACGTCTGCACCCTCACGGCGGAACTTGATGACCGCCTTGTCCAGCGCACCTACGGCAGTAATATCCCAGAAGTGTGCGCGGCTCAGGTCTATCACAACATTATCCACCGCTTCCTTGAAGTCAAAGGATTCGAGGAATTTTTCCGAAGAACTGAAGAATACCTGGCCTACAACCGTGTAGCGACGGGTGTCGGTTTGCTCGTCCAGTTCGGAGGTCACCAGCATGTAATGGCCCACCTTGTTGGCGAAGAACAGGGCTGCCAGCAAAACACCGGCCAGCACGCCGAATGCCAGGTTGTGGGTGGCCACCACCACAATCACCGTCACCAGCATGACAATGTTGGTGGACAGGGGATGCTCCCGAAGATTGCGAATGGAATCCCAGCTGAAGGTACCGATGGATACCATAATCATCACCGCCACCAGGGCGGCCATGGGAATCTGTACCAGCCACTTGTCCAGAACCAGCACCAGAATCAGCAGGAACACGCCGGCTGTCAGCGTCGAGAGCCGGGTACGGCCGCCGGATTTCACGTTAATAATAGACTGGCCGATCATGGCGCAACCGGCCATGCCGCCCAGAAGGCCGGAACCAATATTGGCAATGCCCTGGCCTTTGCACTCGCGGTTGCGGTCACTGGTGGTATCGGTCAGGTCATCCACAATGGTGGCGGTCATCAGCGATTCCAGCAGGCCCACGACGGCCAGGCCGAGGGAATACGGCAGGATGATCATCAGGGTTTCCAGGGTCAGGGGCACATCCGGCCACAGGAAAATCGGCAGAGTATCCGGCAGCTCACCCATATCTCCGACGGTGCGGATGTCCAGCCCGACAATCATCGCCACGGCCGTCAAACCCACAATACACACCAGCGGAGAAGGGATCAGCTTGCCGACCACAGGCACCAGCGGGAACAGGTAGATAATGCCAAGGCCCGCAGCCGTCATGGCATAGACGTGCCAGGTTACGTTGGTCAGTTCCGGCAGCTGGGCCATGAAGATCAGGATAGCCAGCGCGTTCACAAAGCCGGTAACCACCGAGCGCGACACAAACCGCATCAGCCCACCCAATTTAAGGTAGCCGGCTGCAATCTGGATGACACCGGTCAGCAGGGTAGCCGCCAGCAGGTACTGCAGGCCGTGCTCTTTCACCAGCGTAACCATCAACAACGCCATGGCGCCGGTGGCTGCAGAGATCATCCCCGGCCGGCCGCCAACAAAGGCAATGATTACGGCAATACAGAAAGAGGCATACAGGCCGACTTTCGGGTCTACGCCCGCAATGATGGAGAACGCGATGGCCTCCGGGATCAACGCCAGCGCCACCACAATACCGGCGAGCAGGTCGCCACGAATGTTCGAGAACCAGTTTTGCTTGAGTGCATTTATCATGGCAGGAAATATCGCTTTAACTTATTGGGAGGTCATATCGGGGCCACGCAGGTTACCAGAAACCGCCTGAAAAGTATGGCAGCGCGATGTTGCTAACCGGCTAAAGGGTGACCTGGCCACCGGTAATTGCCTAGAATGCAAGGCAAATCTATTTTTTCAGGGACACGCGGCCTGTGGATGACGTAGCCAGCCAGTTTATTGCCTCTAACCAGACCACCATTAACCTGGCCGTGGCCCTGTTGCTGGGCGCGATTGTTGGCCTGGAGCGGGGCTGGGATGCCCGGGAGCAGAAGTCCGGGGAGCGAATCGCCGGTATCCGCACCTTCTCGCTGGTGGGGCTGCTCGGTGGCATCTCGGCAGTGCTGGCCTCGGAGATTACAGTTTGGGCATTCCCGGTGCTGCTACTCAGCGTGGTGGCCATGGGGCTGGTGGCTTACAGCGAGCGGCTGGAACACATTCGCAATTTCAGCATCACCGGGCTGGTGGGCATGCTGCTGACCTTCTGTTTTGGTGCGGTGGCGGTCGCGGTCGACCCGGTGATTGCCACGGCAGCGGCGGTGGTCACCGCCATTATCCTGGACAACAAGCAAGAAATTCACGGCTGGGTGCAGAAGCTCCAGGCCCATGAACTGGACGCGGCCCTTAAACTGCTCTTGATCTCCGTGGTGATGCTGCCCCTGCTGCCCAACGAGCGCATGGGCCCGGGCGGTGTGCTGAACCCTCGGGAAATCTGGTGGATGGTGGTGATGATTGCATCCATCTCCTTCGTCGGCTACTTCGCCATCCGGGTGGCCGGCGCCCGCAAGGGCATTCTGTTCACCAGCCTGTTTGCCGGCCTCAGTTCGTCCACCGCCCTGACCCTGCACTTTGCCCGCCAGTCCCGAAGTAACGAAGGCTTCAGCCCCCAGTTTGCCGCCGGCATCCTGATTGCCTGCGGCACCATGTTCCCCCGCATCCTGGTGTACTGCCTGGTGATCAACACTGCCCTGCTGCCCAGCCTGGTCTGGCCGGTGCTGGTTATGACTATCCTGCTCTACGGCCCGGCGTTGTACATCTGGCAGAAAAACTCCAAACAGCTGCAGGTCAGCCAGCCCAGCTTGTCCCAGAACCCGCTGGATCTGTCTTCCGCACTGGTGTTCGGGTTGCTGCTGACCGCCATCCTGCTGCTGGGGGAATTCCTGAAAAATGCCTTCGGCGATGCCGGCATCTTCGCGCTGGCGGCCACCTCCGGCGTGGCAGACGTGGATGCGATTACCCTATCGCTCACCCGTATGTCCAACAACGGACTGGCGATGGACACCGCTGTGCTGGGCATCGTGATCGCAGCGGCGGTGAACAACCTGGTGAAGTCCGGTATTGCCTGGAGCATCGGCAACCGGCAGACCGGACTGCTGGTGGCCGGGCCCATGGTGCTGTCACTGGGGGCCGGCTTGCTGGTGGCGTGGATTCAATAACTAACTGCCTGAATTTTCAGCGCAAGCGTCTAAACTGACGGTAGGCTTCCATTTCCTTCAAGGGCTCTCCATGCAGCAACACCGTCAACTCGCCCAGGTTTCACTGGCTTTTTTGATTGCCTCCGCAGTTACCCTGGGCATGTTGATTCTGACCATCGTTCTGGTGGGCCAGAGTTTCCGTGGCATGGAGCAAGCCAAGGTCACCGCAGCCACGGCCACCGCCCGGCAGCTGGCGATCAGTGTGGATGACCGGATTCAGGCCATTACCCAACCCCCGTCCACCGCCCTTGCGGTGCTCCGGCACGACCCACTCACCGAAGCCGATACCCTGGAACAACGCCTGGACCGCCTGCCGGTTGTGGCCGACATCCTGGCCAGCAGCGAGATTGTCAGTGCCGTATACGCGGGCTATGAAAACGGCGACTTTTTCCTGTTCCGGAAATTGCAGAATTCGAGCGCCAGGCAGTTTCCGGATGCACCGGCCAACAGTCATTACCTGCTGCAAAGCCTGGTTCGCACCGGCAACGATCACCAAGGCCGCTGGCATTTCTATGACCACAACCTGAATCTGCTTGAGCAAAGGGACCTGGCCAGTTACAACTTTGATCCGCGCGAAAGGCCCTGGTACCAGGCCGCCCGGGAATCAGGCGCCCTGACGTTATCTGCGCCCTATGTGTTTTTTACCACCCAGGAAACCGGCATCACCCTGTCGCAGCGTGCCAGCGAAAAGGCAGGAACCGTTCTGGGCATTGATGTCACGGTCACCGACCTTGGTGCCCAGCTGGCGGAGCTGAAACAAACCCCCGGCAGCCGCATTGCCATCCTGAACGCCTCGGGCCAGCTGCTGGCCGGCTCGTCACAGGATAGTGAGCCAGGCGAGGTAGTACTCCAGGCCCTGCAACCGGAAAGCCATAGCGGCATCAGCCAGTTCACCCGCGACGGGCGAAGCTGGTACGGCATCAGTGAACCCCTTGAGTCTCTGCCCGGCGAGGAATTGTCCATTGTTGTCGCCATACCCTCCAACGAGTTACTGGCCGATGTCTGGGCCGCCCTCACCCGGCAAACCCTGATCGCCGGGGCCATCGCCCTGCTGTTACTGCTGGCAGGCTGGGTACTGGGCAGGCAGGTCGGTAAACCTCTTGAACTGCTGACCGGGCAGGTCAGCCGGCTGTCCAGGTTCCGGTTTGATACGCCGATGCGGTCGACCTCCCACATTCGCGAAGCCTCCGAGCTGAGCATCGCGCTGGACGATATGGCCCACACCATTCGAAGCTTCCAGAGTATCTCGACCGTGCTGAACCGGGGCCAGGATCTCAAACAGTTGCTAAACGACATCCTCGAACAGCTTGTGAGCATCGTCGGGCAGGAACGGGGTGCGGTGTATCTGTTCAACAGTCGCGAGCAAAAACTGGAACTGTCTGTTAACCGGGGGCTGGAGTTGCCACAGGCTGTAAACCCGGTCGCCCCGGACGCCAGCGACTACGACGTTATTCAGGAGCTTCGCCGATACATTGCCGGGCACCCGGTGTTTGCGGTACTCAGGAACCGCCGCAGTAAACTGATCGGTGTGCTGGTTATCGAGATCGAAAACGGTGACCAAACCAACCTGAGTGATGACCTGATTACCTTTGTTGATGAGATTGCCGGCTCTGCCGCGGTTGCCATCGAAACCCGGGAACTGATCGAAAGCCAGCAGGCCCTGCTGGACGGCATTATCCGGCTGGTAGCAAACGCCATTGATGCCAAGTCACCCTACACTGGCGGCCATTGCGAGCGGGTTCCCAAACTGGCGCAGATGCTGGTTGAACAGGCGGAGCAGAGTTCCGAAGGCGCCTTCGCCAGCTTCGGCATGACGGAAGACGAGCACTACGAATTCCACCTGGCGGCCTGGCTGCACGATTGCGGCAAGATCACCAGCCCGGAATACGTAGTCGACAAAGCAGTGAAACTGGAGACCATCTACAACCGCATCCATGAAATCCGCACCCGGTTTGAAGTGCTGCACCGGGATGCCGAAATCACCTGCCTGAAGGCCATCCTGGCCGGTGGGGATCCGGACCAAGCGCGGCAAGACAAAGCCGACGTCCAAACCCGCCTGCAGGAGGACTTCCGCTTTCTGGCCGCCGTTAATCAGGGCAGCGAGAGCATGGAGGATGCTGACATCGAACGCATCCACGCCATTGCCGGGCAAACCTGGACCCGCCATTTCAGTGACCGGCTGGGGCTGTCAGAGGAAGAGCAACAGGCCTTGAAAGGCCATCCGGAGCCCCCGCTGCCTGCCACCGAAACACTGCTGGCCGACAAACCCGGCCACCTGAGAGCCTGGGGTGAGCATGTGCCACCGGTGCGCAAAGATGACCCGGAAAACCGCTGGGGCTTCGATATGTCGTTGCCGGAATACGCCTATAACCAGGGCGAGCTGCATAACCTGACGGTGCGTTACGGCACCCTGACCGAGGAAGAGCGCTTCAAGATCAACGAGCACATTGTGCAAACCATCTGCATGCTCGATGCCCTGCCCCTGCCCGACCGCCTGGCCAGGGTACCGCGACTGGCGGGCACCCACCATGAGCGGACCGACGGCAACGGCTACCCCTGCCGCCTGACCGGCGATGACATGGGCGTTCCGGAAAAAATCATGGCCGTTGCCGATGTGTTCGAAGCCCTGACCGCCTCGGATCGTCCCTACAAGCGGGGTAAAACCCTGTCGGAATCCCTGACCATTATGGCCGGCATGGTTGAAAACGGGCACCTGGATGGCGAGGTTTTCCGGCTGTTTGTAAGCTCCGGCGTATGGCGTGACTATGCCGAGCAGCACCTGCATTCCGACCAGGTCGATACCGTGGATGAAAGCCTGTTCATGAAGCCTTGACCAAAAACCCGTATATTCTACGGACTGATTTACTAGCGAAGGAACTCTGAATGCTGTTTGCAATTATCTTTGGTGGCCTGATCGGTTATGCCTTTGGCCGTTTTCCGGGATTTCTGGTGGGGGCTGCCATCGGTGCCTTCCTGTTCCAGCGCATGAAAAAGCGCCTGATCGGCAAGCTTCAGAACCTTCAGTCCGGCTTTATCGAATCCATGTTCGCGGTGATGGGCGCCCTGTGCAAGGCAGATGGCGTGGTCACCCGGGATGAAATCCGCATGGCCGAGACCATGTTCGCCCGGTTCCGTCTCAACGAAGCCCAGAGAGCCTTGGCAAAGGAAGCCTTTAACCGGGGCAAGTCGGAGGATTTCGACCTGGATGCCGAGCTGGACCGGTTCCTGCGGAGCACCGGCCGGCAGCCCGCCTTCCTGCAGATGTTTCTGCAGGTTCAGGTTTCTGCCGTGGCCGCCGATGGCGTGGTGCACCCGGCCGAACACGAAATGCTGGTACACATTGCCCGCAAACTGGGCTTGCCGGAAAGCCAGGTAGACCAGCTGGAAGCCATGTTGCGGGGCGCCCATGCCGGCCAGGCGGGCGGTGCGTCCAACTATTCCACAAGCCAGCAGCTGGACGATGCCTACAAGGTGCTGGGGGTGTCACCCTCGGTGTCTGACGCCGAACTGAAACGGGCCTACCGGAAGCTGATGAGCGAAAACCATCCGGACAAACTGGCCGGCCGGGGCATGCCGGAAAGCATGCGGGAAATGGCCGAAGAGCGTACCCGGGAGATCAGCCACGCCTACGATGTGGTAAAGGCGGCCCGCAGCCGGAACGGCTAATACCCGAAATGACATATCGTCACATTTGAAGGTGCGGTATGGTTCAGGGCAAACAACAAGCTCGGAGTGAACCATGCCCCACACGTCTTCTTCCCCTTTCCACTGTTTTCGAGATGATGCGGTGGGCGAGTCTGATGCCACGGAGCTTGCCGCCCGCATCCGCAGCGGCGAAGTTTCAGCGGAAGACGTAGCCCGGGCAGCGGTACAAAGGGCAAGGCTGGCACAGCCCGTTCTGAACGGTGTGGTGGCAGAGAACTACGAGCAGGCCCTGAAGCAGGCCGCCAGCCTGCCCGACCCGGACGCCCCCTTCGCCGGCGTGCCCATGTTTATCAAAGACAACACCGATGTCGCCGGCCTACCCACCGGCCATGGCACTGCAGCGGTGCCCGCCAATGTTGCCAGAGCTACCGGCGCCTTCGCCCGGCAGATGCTGGCCCAGGGTTACCTGAACCTGGGCAAAAGCACCCTGCCGGAGTTCGGCTTTAACGCCACCACAGAGCCGACCCACGCCGAGCCTACCCGCAACCCATGGAATCCGGCCTATTCCTCCGGCGCATCTTCCGGTGGCGCTGCGGCGCTGGTGGCAGCCGGGGTGGTACCGGTGGCCCACGCCAACGATGGCGGCGGCTCCATTCGCATCCCGGCGGCCTGTTGTGGACTGGTCGGTTTGAAACCCACCCGGGGCCGGGTGGTGGATAACGATGCTGCCAGGGATCTTCCGGTCAACATCGTCAGTGATGGCGTGGTTACCCGCTCGGTTCGGGACACCGCAGGTTTCCTGGGCCATGCCGAAGACTACTTCCGCAATCGCAAGTTGCAGCAAATCGGCCATGTGCACGGGCCCTCCGGCCGGCAACTGCGCATTGGCCTGGTGCTGGATTCAGTGAATGGCCACCCGACGGACCCGGTTACCCGAAGCACTGTGGAGAACACCGCCCGCCTGCTGGAAAAGCTTGGGCATGTGGTCGAACCCATGGCGGTGCCCATCAATAAATCTTTCCCACAGGACTTTGCCTTGTACTGGGCCATGCTGGCTTTCGGCGTAAAAGCCCGGGGCCACAAGCTGATGCACCCGGATTTCGACAAGCGTAAAACCGATGGCCTCACCAATGGCCTGGATGCCATGTTCCGGAAGCATTTCTGGCGCCTGCCTGCGGTTATCTGGCGCCTGAAGCGTTCATGGAACGACTACGCCCAACACATGACCAACTACGATGCGGTACTGACGCCGGTGCTGGGCCAGACCACCCCACCACTGGGCCATCTGAGCCCCACGGTGCCGTTTGACCTGCTGTTCGAGCGGCTGAACAGCTATGTAAACTTCACCCCGCTGGCCAACGCCACAGGCGCTCCGGCGATCTCGGTACCCATGGCACTGACCGAACACAACCTGCCGGTTTCGGTGCAGTTCATGGCCCGCCACGGGGATGAACGCACCCTGCTTGAACTTGCCTACCTGCTGGAAGCGGAGCAGCCCTGGCCACAGATTACGCGGTTCTCGGCAACAGCCTACGACAACGCAGTTGCCGAAATGCTCTGACACTTGTGCGGGTCTGAAGCCACACGGTTCCGGCCCAGATTCTTGGCCTGGTACAGGGCATCATCCGCGCAGGTAAAGATTTCCTTGGTGGCGTCGGCCCGCGCTGGCGTGGCACTGCATACGCCAATGCTGACCGTTACCCGCAGAACTTCGCCGGATACCCGGAACCCGGTTGATTCGATTTCATTCCGTATGCGCTCGGCCACCCGGAGGGCGCCCTCCTCCGGAGTATCCGGCAACAGCACCACAAACTCTTCACCACCGTAGCGGGCCGCCATATCCTGGGGACGGGTAATGTGCCGGCCTATGCACTCGGCGACCATCCGCAGGCAGTCGTCCCCCACCAGGTGGCCGTAGGTGTCGTTGAAAGACTTGAAGTGGTCGATATCCACCACCAGCAGAGACAACGGCTGCTGGAAACGATAGGCCCGCACCACATCCTGCTGGAAGACCTCATCAAAGTGACCACGGTTCTTCAGGCCGGTCAGCGGATCCCTGGCGTTCAGCTCCAGCAACTTGAGGTTAACGGCCTCAAGGTCACGGGTGCGCTCCTGCACCCGCTGTTCCAGCATGGTGTTGGCTTCCTGCTGGGCGCGCAATGAGTCTTCCTGGGCCATGCGGGCTTTTCGCTCCTCGGCCAGCAGGCGCTGCTGCGCGGCGAAGGCCCGTTTCTTTTCCCGGTTGATGCGGTCAGCCAGCGCAACAGACAGCAGGATAACCCCCAGGGCCGAACCCACCTGGGTGGCATTTTCCGTGACCAGGTTTCGGGGCAATACGGTGAATTTACTGAGCGCCAGAACAATGCCGCCGAACAGCATGAACACCCAGGCCACGGTGTAATAGCGGGCGGCTGGATCGCGCTTTATCCAGCGCACCACACTGAGCATCAGCATGGTGGAACACCCCACAAAGGCCGCCAGGATGGTAGGCAGTATCATGTGCTCATAAGGCACAAACAGCCCGGCCAGCGCCAGCAGGCCGGCGGTCATAACCATGGCCATGGTCCAGCGGTTCAGGTAAGGATGGTTTTGCCGGGTCACGCTGATAAAGCGGATGCTGAACACCCCGCCAAACAACACCACCAGGTTGAGGAACACGATGATGGACTGGTCGTTCCACCAGGTGGCCTCCGGCCACAGGTACTGGAACGCCACCCCGTGCAGGCTGGCGAGGAACAACGGCATACTGCTGATGTAGCCCACGTAATAGAGAAAACTGCGCTCCCGGACCGCCATGTACACAAACAGGTTGTACAGGATCATCACCAGGACAATGCCGTAATAGACCCCTTCGAACATACTGCGGGACTGTTCTGCCTCATAGAAGGCATCCTGGTCCCAGAGGGTCAGGGGCACCTGCATGGAGCTGGTAGTTTCAACTCTCAGGTAAAGGGTTTCCGTGGTATCCGGCGCTATGGCGATAGGCACCACAAAATTCCGATGGTGAATGGGGCGCTCGTGGAAAGGTTGTTTATCGCCCAGAACGAGTGGCTGCTCCGGGTTAGCTGCCGAGGCACGATAGAGTTCGATATGGTCCAGCACCGGATAACTGATTTCCAGGAAGGTCAGGGCCTCGGCCGCCCGGGCATTTCGTAAACTGACGCGGAACCAGTAAACATCGCCGCCATAACCCAGGCTGACACTGTCACTGCCGTTCTGTTGCCACTCGGACTCCGGCAACGCCTGCACCTGGGAAAACGAGATAGGGCTGGATTCAACACGGTAATCCACGAACCGGGACAACTCCAGCCGCTCGGACTGCTCGCTCCAAACGGCGGTCTCCGCCTGGACCAGCGCAGGCAGCAACAGACCGGTAATGAACGCAAGGACAAAACAGAATCTGGGCACGGGAAGCCTCGATAACGAGCTTTATTATTCGGTTATAAGCTTATTTTCGAGTATGCACCAAAGGGTTCTGTGTTTCCGCCGATCCCAACCAATCGAAGCAAAACGATATAAAAAGATACACAAATCACATCAAAGAGTGACAGGCAGGGGCGTTTAGCCGGCACCCGGCGACGGAAAGATGGACAGAACATCCATGAAACTCTGCTCCGGCGGAGCTTTCAGAGCCAGCTCCTCGCCGGTTACCGGATGCGTTAACACCAACTCTGTCGCTGCCAGCATCAGCCGCCCCTGCCCGAAGCGCTCGGCAAAATACCGGTTATGCCGGCCGCGGCCGTGGTTGGCATCGCCGATAATGGGGTGGTTAATGTGCTTCATATGGCGCCGCAACTGGTGTTTGCGCCCGGTTTTCGGATACAGCTCTACCAGGCTGTAGCGGCTGGTGGGATAGCGTTCGATTTCCACCGGGATTTCGGTGGTCGCCAGCCGGCGATAATGCGTAAGCGCTTCCCTTACCGGCTGCTCGGTTCCGCGCAAACGCCGGTCTTCCGGCTCGTCCTTCAGCGGGTGATCAATGGTGCCAGATTCCGGCGCCCAGCCCCGAACTACCGCGAGGTAGGTTTTGCTCACCTCACCCGCCATCATGGCCTGGCCGACTGTCCTGGCGGTGTCCGGGTCCCGGGCAAACAGCAACACACCGGAGGTGGGCCGGTCCAGCCGGTGCACCGGGTACACGTGCTCGCCGCCGTTCAGGGCCCGGGCGTACTGCAGGGCAAACTCGGTTTCATGCTTGTCAATCGGGCTGCGGTGTACCAGCAGGCCGGCGGGTTTGTGGACTGCCAGCAGCCACGGGTCCCGGTAGATTTCCATAAGCGGATTGTTCTGGTAATCCATCACTGCCTCCGGCCAATCAGTGCCCGGAACCGCTCACCGGCCTTGTCGCCCAGCACCAGCAAGGCCGGTGTCAGCAGCAGGGTCAGGAAGGTGGCAAAGGCCAGGCCACCGGCAATGGCGCTGGACAGCTGGGTCCACCATTGGGTAGACGGTGCACCCAACCCCAGTGACGGAGACAAAAGATCTACGTTAATGCCCAGCACCATGGGCATCAGCCCCAGTATGGTGGTAATTGCAGTAAGCAACACCGGCCGGAAACGCAGACAACCGGTTTCCAGCGCCGCGTCATAGGCGGCTTTGCCTTCCTGTTTCATCTGGTTGTAGGTATCAATCAGAATGATGTTGTTGTTCACCACAATGCCGGCCAGGGCAATAATGCCCATACCCACCATCACCACGCCAAAGGGCTGGCCGTTGAACAGCAGCCCCAGCAACACGCCGGCGGTGGACAACACAATGGCCGACAGAATCAGGAAAGTCTGGTACAGGGAGTTGAACTGGGTTACCAGAATCAGCAACATCAGCCCCACCGCCACCAGGAAGGCTGCCACCAGGAAGTTTGCGGCCTGTTGCTGGTCTTCGTTTTCACCGGCAAAGCGCACGGTGACGCCTTCCGGCGGCTCCGGCATCTCTGCCTGCAAAGTGCGCAGCAGTTCATCCATCCGCTGCCCGGGGGCTACATCGGATTTGATGGTAACGGTACGCTGGCCGTCTACCCGCACAATGGTTCCGGTCTTGTCGCCCGGCTCCAGGGTCACAAATTCGGACAGCGCCACCTGGCCCCTCGGCGTGTTGATGGTCTGGCGTTGCAGCTGCTCCAGCTCACGCCAGTTGTTGGGCACCCGCACGGCAATGTCCACTTCGTCCCGTACGTCTTCAGGCCGGTAGGTGGCCAGTATCAGGCCGTTGGTTACCAGGCGCACGGCGCTGCCAATACTCAACACATCGGTACCAAAGCGGGCGGCGGCCTCCCGGTCTACCTTCAGGCGCCACTCAATGCCGGGCAGGCTGCGGTCATCTTCAATGTCGACAAAGCCACCCTGGGCGCGCATTTGCTGTTGTATCTGGTCCACATAGCCATCCAGGTCGCCGCTGTTCATGCTGCTGACCAATAACTCCACCGGCTTGCCCTCAGCGGGGCCGCCCTCCTGTTTGCGGAACTCCAGCTCTACCCCGGGAATGTCTGCAGTACGTTCACGGAAATCCTCCAGGATCTCGGTGGCCGTCCGGCGGGTGAACCAGTCATTGAACTGGAACTGCAGCACACCGATAACATCCGGTGCCATCTGGGTACTGGTCGACAGCATGGAGCGGGCGTACAGCGCTTTCACCTCCGGCATATTCTGCAGGCGTTGTTCTACCTCACGCACAATGGCATCCCGCTCCCGGATGGAAAGGTCGCCCCGGGCACGCACTTGAACCTGGGCAGAATCCGGTTCAACACTGGGAAAGAATTCCACACCGTGATTGAAGCGGCCGTAGGCGGCATAAATCAGGATTATCAAAACCAGGGAACCAAGCAGGGTCAGCCCCGGGCGCTTGAGCAGGGTCGCCAGCACCTTGCGGTAGCCCTGAACAAACCGGCTTTCTTCCGGATCATGGTGCGAGCGCTTGCCGCCACTAACGCCCCCAAGCACCGGCAGGAACACCAGTGCCATGGCCAGGGACGCAATCAGGCAGATCAGCACTGTCATGGGCAGGAATTTCATGAACTCCCCCACCACCCCGGGCCAGAACAACAGCGGCACAAACACTGCCAGGGTGGTGGCGGTGGAAGCAATCACCGGCCAGGCCATGCGGGACGCGGCTTCTACCCAGGCTTGCTTGACCGTCTGGCCATCGCTGAGGTTTCGATCCGCCAGTTCCGACACCACAATGGCGCCGTCTACCAGCATGCCGGCCACCAGGATCAGGCTGAACAGTACGACAATGTTGAGGGTGAGGCCCATGCCCCAGATCACCAGGATGCCGGTCAGGAAGGCACCGGGAATGGTCAGGCCTACCAGCAGTGCCGAACGGGGGCCCATGGCGGCGATGACCACGATAATCACCAGCACAATGGCCGTCAGTACGTTGTTGAGCAGGTCCGAGAGGATGTCCCGCACTTCCTCGGACTGATCCATGATGTAGCGGATTTCCAGCGTCTCCGGCAGCCGCGGGCGGGCGTCAGCAATCAGGGTGCGAATCTGCTCGATGGTTTCGATGATGTTGGCCCCGGAGCGCTTGGATACCTCCAGCACCAGCGCCGGCTCGCCGTTAATCCGGGCAAAGCCGGTGGGGTCCTTGAAAGTGCGCTGGAGCATGGCAATATCGCCGAAAGTCACCACGGTATCGCCGTCCACCTTCACGGGCATGGACATCACATCTTCAATGTTCTCGATGACCCCGGGTACTTTCAGGGCCATGCGGCCATTGCCGGTATCCAGCGAGCCGGCCGCCACCAGCTGATTATTGCGGGTAACCAGTTGCGCCAGCTGGTCGAAATCGATGCCGTAGCTTTCCAGCACCTGGGCATCCACCACGATTTCCAGCAGGTCTTCCCGGTCGCCGCCTATTTCCACTTCCAGCACATCGGGAATGGCTTCAATGGCATCCTGCAGGCGGCGGGCAATGGTGATCAGCTCCCGTTCAGACAAGGGGCCGGACAAGCCGATGGACAGTACCGGAAACAGGGACACGTTGATTTCATGCACTCGCGGCTCGTCTGCCTCCTGAGGCAGCTTGGAGCGGGCGGTGTCCACCTTCTCTCGCACATCCTGCAAGGCTTTGTCGGGGTCGAAACCGGCATCAAACTCCAGCATCACCGAGGCATGGCCTTCGGCAGAGGTGCTGCGCATTTCCTTGATGCCTTCAAGCGCCCTCAGCTCCTGTTCCATGGGGCGCACTAACAGGCGCTCGGCATCCTCGGGGCTGATGCCATCCAGGGTCATGGACACATAGATCATGGGAATGGTGACGTCCGGATTCGATTCCTTGGGAATCGCCTGGTAGGCCGCCATGCCGCCAAGAAGCAGGAACAGGAAGGTCAGCAGCGTGGTGCGGCTGCGGTCCATGGCCGCAGAGATCAGTGCTCTCATGCTGGTCAGCCCCGCTGGTCTGAGCGGTCGACCGGCTGCACGGGCTCACCCTCGGCCACAAACCCGCCACCCCGGGTTATCAGCCGGATCTGATCCGGCAGGCCGGACACCCAGGCGCCATCGGTAGCAACGTTAAGCAGTCTGACGGTCTGGAACATCACCCGGTCCTGCCCGTTGACGTACTTCACGCCGGGCCGGCCGTCGTCGTCCAGGGTCAGGTAGGCCGGTGAAATGAACTGTGCCTTCTGCTCCGGCAAGCGGATGTTCAGGGTAGCTGTGCCGCCCGCCGCCCTCAGTAAATCCGGGTTCTCCACCAGGATTTCCACCGCAAAGCTGCGGGTTTCCGGGGATGCCGCACTGGCGACAAAGCTGACCACACCCGCCATGGCGGTGCCATCCAAGAGCTTGATCTCCACCGCCTGCCCGGGCTCAACCGCAGACACCGACTGCTGGGGAATCTGCCCGGTGGCTTTCAGGCGATCAATCTGCACCAGCTCGAACAGGGGCGTGCCCACCTGCACCAATGTACCGGGGTCTACTTCCCGGCGATTCACTACTGCGTCGAAGGGAGCGGACGGTTTGAGGTGTTGCAACGCCAGTTCTGCGGCAGTCAGCTCGGCCTTGGCGGCTGCCAGTTCACTCTGCAGCCGCAACACTTCGGTTTCGGAAGCCAGGTTATTCGAACGCAACCGGCGAGCGCCGGCAAGGTCGGCTTCCAGCTTGCGGATATTGGCTCGCCAGCGCTCAACCACGGCATCCCGGCCATCGGTAGACAACGTCAGCAACGGCTCCCCGGCTTTTACCTGGTCCCCCAGCTGCACGTGCAACTGCTCTACCGTTCCGGCCACCCGGGCACCTACCATCACCGACTGCCAGGGCTGCAGCTGGCCCTGCAGTTTCAGTACCGGCTGATAGTTGGTGGCTTCCAGCGTTTCCACCTCTACCCGGGTGGGCTGGCGCTGCTCCTGCTCGGGGTCGGCCGGGGCATCATCACTGGCTACTTTGAGCTCACCGGTAGCCATCCAGATAACCAGGAGAATAATGACCAGCAGGGATAAACCGAGGGATCCGAGTTTTGCTTTTGTCATGAAATGCTCATCACTTCCGTATTTGAGGCAATAAAGGGTTGCAACCGGTTTTAAACGTGGGTTAGATTCTACACACATTGTTTTTACGAATTCAGAGCAGATTGCCGATTTTATGAATCTCAACGCAGTGATTGTCCTTGTAAAGCTAGTCTTGGTGGTCGTGGTACCGTCCGGGGGCTTTTGCGTGGACAAGCGGGTGAGATAGCGACAACCTGACTCAAACACCAGAAACCCCCGGCACCGAAAGGTCCCGGGGGTTTCTTTTTTGCGGCAAAGAAAAAGGGAAAAACGACCATGAACGGCGCACAGCACATTCTTGAAGCGTTCCACCGCCATAACATCAACACCGTGTTCGGCTATCCGGGCGGCTGCATCATGCCGCTATACGATGCCCTGGTGGATGATGTCGGTGTGGAACACGTGCTGTGCCGCCACGAACAGGCCTGCGCCCTGGCCGCCGACGGCTATGCCCGGGCCAGTGGCGAGATTGGCGTGTGCATCGCCACCTCCGGCCCCGGTGCCACCAACCTGATCACCGGCGTTGCCAATGCCTATATGGACTCCATCCCCATGCTGGTGATCACCGGGCAGGTAGCCACCAGCATGATCGGCACCGATGCCTTCCAGGAAACCGACATTCTGGGCATGACACTGGGCATCGTTAAGCACAGCTACCTGGTGGACGATGCCGAAGCACTGCCGGCGATCATCGAAGAAGCCATCCAGCTGGCCCAAAGCGGCCGCCCGGGGCCGGTGTGGATTGATATTCCCAAAGACGTCCTGCTGACTGCAGTGGCGACTGCCGCACCGGCCACTGCGCCCGCACCGGACGCCCACTGCCCGGACATCACCCGCGCCCTGGCTATGCTTCGCTCGGCCAGGCGCCCCCTGCTCTACAGTGGCGGCGGCGTTTCCCTGGCCCAGGCCGAAGACAGCTTCCGCGCCTTTGCCGAAACCTCCGGCCTGCCGGGCGTTGTTACCCTTAAAGGCATCGGCAACGCTGGTAAGCACAATCCCCATAACCTGGGCATGTTAGGCATGCACGGCTCCCGCGCCGCCAACAAGGCAGTCGAAGAATGCGACCTGCTGTTCGTAGTCGGCGCCCGCCTGGACGACCGCGCCACCGGCAAACTGGACGGTTTCGCCCCCAACGCGAAAATGATCCACATCGACGCCGATGCCGCCGAGATCAATAAACTCCGGGAGGCCGACCTGGCCCTGCGCGGCGACCTGAACGCCATTCTGGTGGCATTCATTGCCGCTCTGGAAAGCGAGTCGCTGGCCATCGCCGACTGGCAAAAGCAATGCCAGACCTGGCACACCACCGGTGGTTTCAAGGCCGCGGATAACGAAGAGCCCATGGCCCCCATCACCGGCCCGGCCTTCATCCGCCAGCTGTCCCGCACCGCCCCGGATGACACGGTCATCGCCTGTGACGTAGGCCAGCACCAGATGTGGGTTGCCCAGCATTACGAGTTTGACCACCCCCGCCGACACCTCACCAGCGGCGGCCTGGGCACCATGGGCTTCGGCCTGCCGGCGGCCATCGGCGCGCAGTTTGCCGACCGAAACAGCACCGTCATCAACGTAACCGGCGATGGCTCGTTCATGATGAACGCCCAGGAACTGGCAACCATCCGCCGGTACAAGTTGCCCCTGAAGCTGATCATCCTCGACAACCAGTGTCTGGGCATGGTGCGCCAGCAGCAAGAGCTGTTCTACAACAACCGGGAAAGCCACATTAACCTGGACGACAACCCGGATTTTGTAGCCATGGCCCGCGCCTTCGATATCCCGGCCCTGCACATAGACCGCACCGACCAGATCCGCCGGGGCATAGAAACCATCCTGGCCTACGACGGCCCGATGCTGCTGCACGTGGCCATCAGCCGGGAAGAAAACGTATGGCCCATCGTAAAACCTGGCGCCAGCAACCGTGAAATGATCGACGAAACCAAGCGCACCAGCACTGCAAACAAGGAGAACGTAGCATGAACCCGCAATCCCAAACGGCTATGCCAAGCTACACGTTAAACTGCCGCATGAATCAGGAAGCGGCTGCACTGGAGCGCCTGTGCCAGGTGGTTCGAGTTCGGGGTTTCCGGATTTCGCGCATGTCTATGGAGGCCGCCGAAGACCACCTGGATATCGCCCTGACGCTCTCGGGCAGCCGGCCTATCGGTATGTTACGTTCCCAGCTGGAGAAGCTGCATTCGGTTGTTGATGTGGCCCTTCAGGAACAGGCGGCTGTTCGTTCGGTTTCTGCCTGAGGGTCTGGCTTGGGCTCCTAGCCTGTTAGTTGTGGGGGCAGGTACGTGGGGTGTGGGGTGTTTTTCTTCTGGGAAAAACAACTCGCTTCGCTCAGACATCTTTTTCCCTGCCAGAAAAACACCCCACACCCCACTACCGACGGGCAGCTCTGGAACTGCCACACCGCGCCGACGGGCATTGGCGGGTTCACGGGAAAACTTTCTGGACCTGTGTTGTCACGCCTACCGACGAGCATTTCTGGTATAGGCTGCTTTTTGCCTGCGGCGCTTTTTTAACAGGGTTGCACTTTGGGGCTTTGTGGGTTTCGCTGGTGAGAGGCTGATTTCGTTAACGACTGTTGATTGGGAGGTTTTGTTATGACCACGGATAAACGACGTCGTTATTCCGCACCGGTGGTGGATGGTATTAACAAGTCTGCCAGTCGCGCGATGTTGCGGGCGGTGGGGTTTCAGGATGAGGACTTTCGGAAGCCGCAGGTGGGTATTGCCTCTACCTGGAGCAATCTGACGCCGTGCAATATGCACATTGACGGGCTGGCCCGGGAAGCCGCCAAGGGCGCCGATGCCGCCGGGGGCAAGAGTCTGATTTTCAATACCATCACGATTTCAGACGGCATTGCCAACGGTACCGAGGGCATGAAGTATTCCCTGGTGTCCCGGGAGGTGATTGCGGATTCGATTGAGACGGTGGCCGGCTGTGAGGGTTTTGACGGGCTGGTGGCGATCGGGGGCTGTGACAAGAACATGCCGGGCTGCATGATGGGGCTGGCGCGGCTTAACCGGCCGTCGGTGTTTGTGTATGGCGGGACCATCATGCCCGGTGAGAATCACACCGACATCATTTCGGTGTTCGAAGCGGTGGGTGCCCATGCCCGCGGCAATATGGACCTGATTGAGGTGAAGCAGATCGAGGAAACCGCCATTCCGGGGCCGGGTTCCTGTGGGGGTATGTACACCGCCAACACCATGGCCTCCGCCATCGAGGCCATGGGCATGAGTTTACCGGGCAGTTCGGCGCAGAATGCGGTGTCTGATACCAAGCTGGCCGATTGTGAGGCTGCCGGTGCGGCCGTGCTGAAGCTATTGGAGGCAGATATCAAGCCTTCCGACATCATGACCCGCGAGGCGTTCGAGAATGCGATTACCGTGGTGATCACCCTGGGCGGTTCCACCAATGCGGTGCTGCACTTGCTGGGCATGGCCAGTACTGCCGGCGTTGAGCTGTCGCTGGAGGATTTCGTGCGCATTGGCAAAAAGGTGCCGGTACTGGCCGACCTGCGCCCGTCCGGTCACTACATGATGTCGGAGCTGGTCGCCATCGGCGGCATTCAGCCGTTGATGAAGATGCTGTTGGAGCGGGGACTGTTACACGGCGACTGCATGACGGTAACTGGCAAAACCCTGGCTGAAAACCTCGCGAGCGTAACGCCCTACCCGGAAGACCAGCAGATCATCCGGGCCTTTGAAAACCCCATCAAAGCCGACAGTCATTTACGTATCCTGTTCGGCAACCTGGCGCCGGAAGGCTCTGTGGCGAAGATTACCGGCAAGGAAGGCACCCACTTCTCCGGCCGGGCGCGGGTGTTCCATTCTGAAGAGGAAGCCCAGGAGCGCATTCTCGACGGCACGGTGGTGGCCGGCGATGTGCTGGTGATCCGCTACGAAGGCCCCAAAGGCGGCCCCGGCATGCGAGAGATGCTCAGCCCCACCTCCGCCATCATGGGCAAAGGTTTGGGCAGCGACGTTGCGCTGATCACCGACGGCCGTTTCTCCGGCGGCAGCCACGGTTTCGTCGTCGGCCACATTACCCCGGAAGCCGCCGTGGGCGGCCCGATTGCCCTGGTGGAAGACGGCGATACCATCACCATCGATGCGGTTAACAACTCAATCCTGTTGGAGATTTCTGACGAGGAGATGACCAAACGGCGAGAAACCTGGACCCCGCCCGAGCCAAGATTCACCCGGGGTGTGTTGGCGAAATATGCTCGTACCGTGAGTTCGGCGTCTACGGGGGCCGTTACTGACTTGCCATAGTCTGGCTTGGGCTCCCAGCGGTCGGGCTTGGGCTCCTAGCCTGTTGGTTGTGGGGGCGGGTACGCGGGGTGTGGGGTATTTTTCTTCTGGGAAAAACAACTCGCTTCGCTCAGACATCTTTTTCCCTGCCAGAAAAATACCCCACACCCCCCTACCGACGGGCCTAAAGGGAATAGGAAAGTTTAAAGACAAAGCGAAAGATACAAACTCAGATACAGGCAAAGGCAAAGGCAAAGGCAAAGGCAAAGGCAAAGGCAAAGGC
>NZ_NEFY01000007.1 GCF_002258215.1 Marinobacter vinifirmus | reverse complement strand
TAGCCAACCAAGTAATTCGTGTGGACTCTGACCGAAGCATTCGGCTTCGTTTAAGGAGGTGATCCAGCCGCAGGTTCCCCTACGGCTACCTTGTTACGACTTCACCCCAGTCATGAACCACACCGTGGTAATCGTCCTCCCGAAGGTTAGACTAACTACTTCTGGTGCAATCCACTCCCATGGTGTGACGGGCGGTGTGTACAAGGCCCGGGAACGTATTCACCGCGACATTCTGATTCGCGATTACTAGCGATTCCGACTTCACGGAGTCGAGTTGCAGACTCCGATCCGGACTACGACGCGTTTTAAGGGATTGGCTCACTCTCGCGAGTTGGCAGCCCTCTGTACGCGCCATTGTAGCACGTGTGTAGCCCTGGCCGTAAGGGCCATGATGACCTGACGTCATCCCCACCTTCCTCCGGTTTGTCACCGGCAGTCTCCCTGGAGTTCTCAGCTTTACCTGCTAGCAACCAAGGATAGGGGTTGCGCTCGTTACGGGACTTAACCCAACATCTCACGACACGAGCTGACGACGGCCATGCAGCACCTGTCTCAGAGTTCCCGAAGGCGCCAATCCATCTCTGGAAAGTTCTCTGGATGTCAAGGCCAGGTAAGGTTCTTCGCGTTGCGTCGAATTAAACCACATGCTCCACCGCTTGTGCGGGCCCCCGTCAATTCATTTGAGTTTTAACCTTGCGGCCGTACTCCCCAGGCGGTCAACTTAGTGCGTTAGCTGCGCCACTAAGACTTCAAGAGTCCCAACGGCTAGTTGACATCGTTTACGGCGTGGACTACCAGGGTATCTAATCCTGTTTGCTCCCCACGCTTTCGCACCTCAGTGTCAGTGTTGGTCCAGGTAGCCGCCTTCGCCACTGGTGTTCCTTCCTATATCTACGCATTTCACCGCTACACAGGAAATTCCACTACCCTCTACCACACTCTAGTCTGACAGTTCGAAATGCCGTTCCCAGGTTAAGCCCGGGGCTTTCACATCTCGCTTACCAAACCACCTACGCGCGCTTTACGCCCAGTAATTCCGATTAACGCTTGCACCCTCCGTATTACCGCGGCTGCTGGCACGGAGTTAGCCGGTGCTTCTTCTGCGAGTAACGTCAATCCTTAAAGGTATTAACTTTAAGGCCTTCCTCCTCGCTGAAAGTGCTTTACAACCCGAAAGCCTTCTTCACACACGCGGCATGGCTGGATCAGGGTTGCCCCCATTGTCCAATATTCCCCACTGCTGCCTCCCGTAGGAGTTCGGGCCGTGTCTCAGTCCCGATGTGGCTGATCATCCTCTCAGACCAGCTACGGATCGTCGCCTTGGTAGGCCTTTACCCCACCAACTAGCTAATCCGACTTAGGCTCATCCAATAGCGCAAGGTCCGAAGATCCCCTGCTTTCCCCCGTAGGGCGTATGCGGTATTAGCAGCCGTTTCCGACTGTTGTCCCCCACTACTGGGCAGATTCCTAAGCATTACTCACCCGTCCGCCGCTCGTCAGCGGGGTGCAAGCACCCCCTGTTACCGCTCGACTTGCATGTGTTAAGCCTGCCGCCAGCGTTCAATCTGAGCCATGATCAAACTCTTCAGTTTAAATCATACAAGAACTCGAAAGTTCTTAATTCTTGCTCAAGACAAAACTCAATTTTCGACGAGTCACTGTCCTGATATTTCGTATCCGAAATACCTCGGCCAGCGCCCACACGAATTACTTGGTTAACTTGTTAAAGAGCGTTTGAGCTGTGTTGCTCAATCAAGGCCGCGTATTCTACATCGTTCCGCCGCCTTGTCAACCGTTGATTTCGAATAATTTCTGAAGCGATTTTTCGAATACTTTCAATCGGTTATCGCTGAGGTTTTGCCCCGTTTCCGGCGTTGCCCCTCAAGCGAGATGCGCATTTTACAGACCTGGCCGCAGGAGTCAACGGCCAATTTGAAAAAATTCAGACTGGCCGTTCCCCCCTCCTTATTCAGGCAACAATTACCACCCGCGCGATCTTCTTCTTGCCCGCCTGGATAACGCAGTCATCACCTTCGGCAAACATCCGCTCGCCTTCAAACTGTGCACCATCTATATAAACAGCACCGCGACCCAACACATCCCGGGCGGCCGCGCCGTTCTTGACCAACCCTGCCAAACGCAGCACCGCCGGCATTGGCAGACCTTCCTGCCCTTCCAGCGAAACTTCGACTACCGGAACATTTTCCGGAATCTCACCCAGGGCCACCCGGTTGCCCGCCGATTTATGCGCAGTTTTTGCAGCTTCCTCATCGTGGAAGCGAGTGATCAGCTCTTCGGCCAACACTTTTTTGTAGTCCTGGGGATTGGCCCCTGCCGCTACAGCAGCACGATATTCTTCAATTTCCGCCATCGGGCGGAAGCTGAGCAATTCGAAATAACGCCACAGCAATTCATCCGGCATGGACAACAGCTTGGTGTACATCTCACCCGGAGAATCACTCACACCTATATAGTTGCCCAGAGACTTGGACATCTTCTGGACGCCATCAAGCCCTTCCAGAATAGGTACTGTGAGAATCGCCTGCGGCTTCTGACCATAGTGCTTCTGAAGAATCCGACCCATAAGTAGGTTGAACTTCTGGTCGGTACCGCCGAGCTCGATATCAGCCTTCAACTCGACCGAGTCATAGCCCTGAATCAGCGGATACAGGAACTCGTGGATTGCAATCGGCTGCTCGGAACGGTAACGCTTGGTGAAGTCGTCCCGCTCCAGCATCCTGGCAACGGTATACTGACCCGCCAGCCGGATCATGTCAGCCGCAGACATCTTGCTCATCCATTCGGAGTTGAACACAACCCGGGTCCTGACGGGATCCAGGATCTTGAACACCTGTTCTTTATAGGTGATCGCATTCTGGCGCACCTGCTCTTCGGTGAGCGGCGGGCGGGTTGCACTTTTTCCGGTCGGGTCACCGATCATGCCGGTGAAGTCGCCGATCAGGAAAATCACCTCATGGCCGAGGTCCTGGAACTGACGAAGCTTATTGATAAGTACAGTATGGCCAAAATGGAGGTCCGGCGCAGTGGGGTCAAAGCCGGCCTTTACCCGCAGGGGGCGACCTTCCTTTAACTTTTCAACCAGTTCCTCTTCGGGAATCAGCTCGTCAATACCGCGCTTGATGATAGCCAACGCTTCGTCTAATGATGCCATGAACCTTTTGTCCCCAGTTTTTAGGTGCAACAGGGCCCGCCGGTTACAGAGATCTACAAAAGAAATCTGCGTGTTACCGGCTCCCTTGGTAAAGTAGCCATTGATCACAAATCGATCAGACTGAATATAATAAGGCCGGCATTATATCAGTGGCATAGCAGGTTGTACGACCAACCAAAGGCGCGAACTGTAATGTTGCGCACTGTCCTGTTTATGTCATATGCGGTAATCTGATGGTCTATACTTGAACTGGCGCTTTAATTAGCCGGCACAAATTACTGGAATACCGATTAAAACGGGTGAGCCACGTGCTGAAAAAATTTCCCAAGACACATATTACTCTGGCTGCAGCCGCCACCGTGGTTGTTACCACCGCTGCGCTCATGAGCCCAAGCGCCGATGTTGAAGCCCGGCGCATGTCTTACACCATCGACCTTGAACAGGGTGCCGCACTGGGCAACCCGGTTCCTATCAAGCAAGCTACCAAACAGCCGGAGCCTGCCGAAGCTGCCTCGGAAACCGCAGCTGAGACAGCAGAACTGCCGGCCACTAGCGAAGTGCCCGCGCTTGTTGACGCCGAGCCAACGCTGAACTGGAAAGAGTTTGATATCAAATCCGGCGAGACGCTGTCGTCCCTGTTCAAAAAGGCCGGCTTTAACGATGGCGTGATGCTTTCCGTCATTCACGGTGACGGCGAAGCCGACAAGCTTCAGCGCCTGTACGCCGGTGAGCATATCCGCTTCGGCATCGATGACGAAGGCAGCCTGGCCGCTATCGAGTTGCAACGCAGCCTGCTGGAAACCCTGAAGATTGAAAAGACCGATTCCGGCTTTGTTGGCGAAACCGACATCCGCGAACCGGAAGCCCGTCCGGCGTTTGCAACCGGCGTTATCGACGGCTCCCTTTACCTGGCAGCCCGCGATGCCGGCCTTGATGACCGCCTGACCATGGAACTGGCCGGTATTTTCGGCTGGGATATCGATTTTGTTTACGATGTTCGCAAAGGCGACAGCTTTGAAGTGGTCTACGAAGAGCTGTATGTAGATGGTGAAAAGTTCAATACCGGCCGCATTCTGTCTGCCCGCTTTATCAACCGGGGCAAAGAAAACGTTGCCCTGCTGTACACCGACACCAACGGTGACAGCGACTATTACACACCGGAAGGCCAGAGCATGCGCAAGGCGTTCCTGCGGGTACCGATCAACGCCCGGGTATCGTCGCCCTTTAACCTGCAGCGCCGGCACCCGGTTCTGGACGTGGTGCGCCCCCATGAAGGCACAGACTACGCAGCGCCTCCGGGCACACCGATCAAAGCCGCCGGTAACGGTCGTGTTCAGTTTGCCGGTTGGAAAGGCGGCTATGGCCGCACCGTTGTTCTCCAGCATGGTGACAACATTTCCACCCTGTACGCCCACATGAGCAAGTTGGGTAAAGGCATCAAGAACGGAACCCGGGTAAAACAGGGGCAGACCATCGGCCACGTTGGCTCATCCGGCATGGTTACCGGCCCGCACCTGCACTACGAGTTCCGGATCAATGGCGTAGCCAAGAACTCCCGGACCGTAAAACTGCCAGACGCCCAGCCGGTGCCCAGCACCGAGATGGCCCGCTTCAAGCAGTTTACCGAACAGCGCCTGGCGCAGTTCAATGTGTTCCGCGAAAGTGGCCGCCAGCTGGCATTCGCTTCGGATAACTGATCATGACATTCTGGCTCGGCCTGATGTCAGGCACCAGCATGGACTCAGTCGATGCTGTGCTGGTGTCCTTCGGCGAGCCAGGCGTAAACATCCACAGCACGCTCTCCCTGCCTTACCCTGAACAACTTCGCCACCGCCTGCTGCAGGCGGTGCGCAATCAGGCCGACCCGGATGAAATTGGCGAACTGGACACCCTCACCGGCCAGCACTTTGCCAAGGCCGCCAGCGACCTTATCCACCAGTCCGGAGTCAACCCGCAAGAGATCCGCGCCATCGGCAGCCACGGGCAGACTATCCGCCACCAACCGTCCGGCGCCGCGCCTTTCTCCATGCAGATTGGCAATGCTGCCTGGATTGCTGAGGCCACCGGCATAACCACCGTTGCCGATTTCCGTTCGCGGGACATGGCCGCCCATGGCCAGGGTGCCCCCCTGGTTCCGGCCTTTCATCGCTGGCTGTTCGGTTCGGCGCAGCAGGATCGCTGCATTTTGAATCTTGGGGGCATTGCGAACATCACCTGGCTCCCTGCGGGGCAACGCAAACCGGTTATCGGTTTTGATACCGGGCCGGCGAACGCACTGCTCGATGCCTGGTGCCTGGACCAGACCGGCCGCCACTATGATGAGAACGGCCACTGGGCCCATGAAGGTGCCACTAACCCGGACCTTCTGGCCAGCCTGTTATCAGATGCCTATTTCAGCAAGGCTCCGCCCAAGAGCACCGGCAAGGAACGCTTCAATCTCGACTGGATTCACACCCACCTTCAGCGTTTTCCGGATTTGCCACCGGAAGACGTGCAAAGAACCCTGCTACAACTGACCATAACCACTATCCTCCAGCAACTGCCCCAGGAGAATGCCGATATGGCAGTGTTCGCCTGCGGCGGCGGCACCTTCAATCCGGTATTGATGAATGAGTTGAGACTGGGTTTGGGGTCGGTACACCTGGCCACAACTGCAGAGCTGGGGCTGGATCCGCAATGGGTGGAACCGGTAGCGTTTGCCTGGCTGGCCCGGCAAACCATAGCCGGCCTGCCGGGAAATCTGCCTGAGGTAACAGGCGCTTCAGGGGAAAGAATTCTGGGCGCGATTTACCCGGCCTGAATGCTCAGATAGAGAAGGAACTACCACAACCGCAGGTGGAACTGGCGTTCGGGTTTTGTACCACGAACTGAGAGCCCTGCAGTCCTTCCTGGTAATCGATGGTTGCGCCAACCAGGTACTGGTAGCTCATGGAGTCCACCAGCAGTTTCACGCCGTCCCGCTCGATCACCGTATCGTCGTCTTCCTGGTTCTCATCAAACGAGAAACCATACTGGAATCCGGAGCAACCACCGCCCGTAACAAATACGCGCAGCTTGAGACCAGGATTCTCTTCTTCCTCGATCAGCTCACGCACTTTGGCGACGGCGTTGTCACTGAAGAACAACGGGGTGGCCATTTGTTGGACTACACTCAAGATCTGCCTCCGGCAACGTATGACTGACTCACGATTATGGTATTCCTGACTAAAACAATCAACTATTCGGATTTACCCTCATCGGCTTCGGCCTTTGCGCCGTCATGAGTCAGCAGGCCACTGTTTTCGGTTTCCCGAACCAGGTTGCCGTTTACCGAAGCCCCCATGGCCATTTCGACCAGTTTGTAATAGACATTACCGGTGATCGACGCTTTTTCCGCCAGCTCAAGGTGGGCAGAGGAACGCACGTCACCCTTCACCTGGCCATTGATGATGATGTGCGGGGCAATCACATCGCCGGTGATCTCGCCAACTTCCGACACTCGGACTACCGCGTCACTGCCTTCCTCGGCAATGACCCGGCCGCGAATCTTGCCGTCCACATGCAGGCCACCGGAAAAGTGCACATCACCTTCGATGGTGGTCCGGGACGAGATCAGGGTATCGAACTGCCCGGTCGCGCGGCGCGGTTTCTGTTTTTTCTTGCCCATCATCTATTCAGTACTCCGCTATCTGTTGCCAGTCGAAGGTGCGTTCAGCCTGTGACGCCTTGCGCCCTTCAGCCTGAGCCACTACCTGGATTTCAAGGGGTTCAAAGTTTTCAGG
Source organism: Marinobacter vinifirmus (assembly GCF_002258215.1). Lineage (GTDB taxonomy): Bacteria > Pseudomonadota > Gammaproteobacteria > Pseudomonadales > Oleiphilaceae > Marinobacter > Marinobacter vinifirmus. The sequence goes on along the minus strand of NZ_NEFY01000007.1, from coordinate 215,558 downwards.
AAGCATCAGGCTGCCTTCTACATCCTGAAAATACCGGAACCGGAATGCCACGCCGAGGTCTTCGATTTCATCGGACAGGTCCCGCAGCGCGATCACTTCTTTTTCGCCGTCAAGGTTACCGATAACATTCACCGCCACAACCCCGGAAATGTAGCTTTTGTTATCTCCCACCTGGGTCAGCACCAGCTTGAAATTGAAGGCCCGATTGTCCCGCCCGGGCAGCAGGGTAAAGCGGTCTACCTGCAGGCCCTCGGCCGTTTCTGAGGGTGCCATGATGTTGCGGTAGAAGGTCAGGTCCGCTTCCAGCTCGGAAATCCGGGTTTCCAGGTTGACCATAGTGTTCCGGGCTTCCCGGAGCGCGTGCTCGTCAATCGCCCGACCCCGCTCCAGGTTGACCATGTTCTGCCGGGCCTCACGATATTGGCCCCGCAACGTCTCTACTTCTTCCACCAGTTGCTCGCTGGATGCCTCGACCGAAGACAGCCGAAAGCCGCCCTGAGCCAGCCCGGCCACGTAGCCTGCCACGGCAGCAACCACGGTAAAGGTGAGCAGAATCACCGTCCGGCGCAGGCGGTGGCCCGGCCGGTGGCGGATAACAACATATTCTTCGGAAGGTTTACGCGTGTCGCTCACAACTCAGAGCCTCAGGGCAGCAATGCCGGTGCTTGCAGCCCCTGGGTCTCATCCAGGCCAAACATGATATTCATGTTCTGTACCGCTTGCCCGGCGGCACCCTTCACCAGGTTGTCGATCACCGAGGTTACAATCACGATGTTGCTCTGTTCCTGGCGGTGCAGGGCCATACGGCAGCTGTTGGCGCCGCGCACACTGCGGGTTTCCGGGTGGCTGCCGAAGGGCATGACATCCACGAACGGCTCGTTGCGGTACCGCTCTTCATACAGCGCCTGCAGGCGGTCGAAATCGGCGGCATCAGACAACTCGGCGTACAGTGTTGCTTCAATACCGCGAATCATCGGCACCAGGTGGGGCACAAAGGTAACACCCACGCCGGTTCCTGCGGCCTGGCTCAGGCCCTGACGGATTTCCGGCAGGTGACGGTGCCCGGAAGCACCATAGGCCTTGAAGCTTTCCCCAACTTCACCATGCAACATGCCGATCTTGCCCTGCCGGCCGGCACCGCTGGCACCGGACTTGGCATCGGCAATCAACCGGGACGGATCCACCAGCCCGGACTCCAGCAATGGCAGGAAGCCAAGCTGCACGGCTGTCGGATAACAACCGGGATTAGCCACCAGCTGCGCCTGGCGGATTTCATCACGAACCACTTCCGGCAGGCCGTAAACAGCTTTCTCTGCCCACTCCGGGCTTTCATGGGGCATGCCGTACCAGTCGGCCCAGACATCCAGGTCTTTCAGGCGGAAATCCGCCGAAAGATCCACCACACGCACGCCGGCTTTCATCAGCTCTGGCACTGCGCGCATGGCTACACCGTGGGGCGTGGCGAAGAAGACCAAGTCGCACTCAGCCAGTACCGCGGGGTCCGGCTCGGAGAAAGCCAGGTCATAGTGACCACGCAGGTTGGGGTACATATCAGCCACCGGCATGCCGGCTTCTGAACGGGAAGTGATGCAGGTAACTTCCGCTTCCGGATGAACTGCGAGGATTCTCAGCAGTTCCACACCTGTGTATCCGGTACCACCCACAATGCCTGTCTTTATCACACTAATCTCCAAGGTGTTCTGGCCAGAATTTGCCTGTAGTCTACCATGATAATCCAAGGACTTATTGCAGCCTTCAGACCCGAAGCTACAATGTCCGCTCAAACCCATTGACCATGCCGTGTCAGCTACCGGAATCCCGCGCCAATGCGTAGTATCAGGCAACAGATTACCGAACACCTGATCCCCGTTTTCCGGCGGAGACTGTCCGGTGTGGATGCCCTGCCCCAACTGGCAGTTCTGGGCCTGTTATCCGGCATTGTCACCGGTGTGGTCATCCTGCTGTTCCGCCTCGCCATCGAATGGCCGCTGGAGCACTTCCTGCCGGGGACCGGTTCCGAGAACTTCGAGCAACTGGATATCCTTACCCGGGGCCTTCTGCCCCTGGCCGGCGCGCTGGGGCTCGGGCTGCTGCTGCACCGGCTCGCCATCCACGATCGCAAGGTCGGGATTGTGCACATCATGGAGCGCCTGAATTACCACCAGGGCTACATTTCATTCCGCAGTGCCGTGGTGCAGTTTGTCGCCGGGGTGGCGACCGTGGTCAGTGGCCAGTCCGCCGGCCGGGAAGGCCCGGCGGTGCACCTGGGGGCTGCGTTTTCCAGCCTGCTCGGCCAGTGGATGCGCCTGCCCAACAACAGCATTCGTACCCTGGTGGCCTGTGGCTGTGCAGCGGCCATTTCCGCCTCGTTCAACACGCCCATTTCCGGCGTTATCTTCGCCATGGAAGTGGTGATGATGGAATACACCATTGCCGGATTTACCCCCATCATCCTGGCCGCTGTGAGCGCCGCCATTGTCACCCAGGTGGTTTACGGTTCCGAACCGGCGTTCAGCGTGCCTGCCCTGACCATGAACTCGATGCTGGAAATTCCCTGGATTATCGCCATTGCGGTGATTATCGGCATTGCTGCAGCGGCGTTTATCCAGCTGGTGGACAGCATGGGGCGTTTCCATCACCGGCCGGTGCTGTTGCGCATTGCCATGGCCGGCCTGCTGATGGTGCCTTTTGCTGTATTCATCCCGGAAACCATGGGCATCGGCTACGACACGGTCAGCCAGACCATTCACGGCGAACTGGCGTTCTGGCTGCTGCTCGGAGTGGGTGCCGCCAAGCTGATCATTACCGGCATTTCCATCGGCCTGGGCATGCCCAGCGGGGTGATCGGCCCCACGGTGTTTATGGGCGCCACCCTCGGCGGTGCCATGGGGCTGATCGGGGCCCAGATTTTTCCGGAGCAGGCATCATCTGTGGGTTTCTACGCCATGCTGGGAATGGGCGCCATGATGGGAGCCGTGCTGCAGGCTCCGCTGGCGGCCTTGATGGCGCTCATGGAACTTACCCGTAACCCGAATATCATACTGCCGGGCATGCTGATCATTACCACCGCCAGCCTGGTAACCAGTGAAGCCTTCGGCAAGAAATCGCTGTTCCTGACGATCCTGAAAAGCCAGGGGCTCAGCTACCAGAACTCCCCGGTGATCCAGGCCCTGCGCCGGGTTTCCGTGGGCGCCATCATGGACAGGAGCATTCTGCGCACAGAACGGGAACTGACGGTTGAGGAAGCCAGGAAGGCGCTCAAGTCCGAACCCAAGTGGCTGTTGATCGACGGCAGCAACGGCCCCACCGCACTGCTGCCGGCGGTAGACCTGGCCCGCTACCTTGAAGACACCGCCAAGCAGGTGGCCGAAGAAGGTATAGAGGCGCCGGAGACGGTTGACCTGATGGAGATTCCGGCTAACCGGCGGGACGTTGCCCCGGTACAATACCAGGCCACCCTGGAAGAAGCCCTGAACGAGTTCGACAACTCCCAGGCCGAAGCGCTATACGTACAACGCCATGTGGCTCCGATGATCCAGCGGGTTTATGGTGTGGTACTTCAATCCGATATCGAAAGTTATTACCAATACCGACGGAGCTGACAGATGCTGTGGGTTAAAGCCTTCCACATAATTTCCCTGGTGTGCTGGTTTGCCGGCATCTTCTACTTGCCCAGGCTGTTTGTGTATCACGCAGCTTGCGAAGACAAGCCCGGGCAGGAACGCTTCAAGATCATGGAGCGCAAGTTGTACCGCGGCATTACCACACCCTCGATGATTGCCACGGTGATCTTTGGTGTATGGCTGCTCAGCTATAACGTATCCGGTTATTTCAGCCAGGGCTGGTTACACGTAAAGCTGTTACTGGTGACCCTGCTGATTGTCTACCACTTCTATTGCGGCCACCTGGTGAAGGTGTTCCGTGATGACAAAAACCACCGCAGCCATGTGTTCTACCGCTGGTTCAACGAAATCCCGGTATTTATCCTGCTGGCCGTGGTGATCCTGGCCGTTGTTAAACCTTTCTGAGGAGGCACAGCATTAACAATTACACCCGCCCCCACGTTCTTGTACTGTCTGGCCTGGATCCTTCCGGCGGTGCCGGCATCCAGGCTGACATCCAGGCCATTACCTCACTGGGCGGCCACCCGTTACCGGTTGTTACCTGCCTGACGGTACAAGATACCCACAACGTGTATGGCGCCGAAGCCGTTGACGCCCAGCTGATCCGCCAGCAATTGCAGTGCCTGGACAAGGACATCACCATCCACGCGGTAAAAACCGGAGCCCTGGGCAACGCCGCCATTGTCGCTGTACTGAAGGACTTCCTGGACAGCCAGGATGACGAACTGCCCCTGATTGTCGATCCGGTCATCAAGGCCGCCGGTGGTGGCGACCTGGCCGATGACGAGCTGGTCCAGGCCATGAAGGACAAACTGTTCCCTCGCGCGGAAATGATCACCCCGAACGGCGAAGAGCTGACACAACTCGGCGGCAGCGATGATGCCGACCAGGCCGCCCTGAACCTGCTGCAAGCCGGCTGTCGCTCCGTACTGGCAACCGGCGGCCACGGCACCGGCATTCACATTACCAACACCCTGTACAACCACTCCCCGGAACCCATGCACTGGGAAGTCGAGCGGGTTGGCAGTAACGAATACCACGGTACGGGTTGCACCCTGGCTGCCGCCATTGCCACCGGGATGGCCAGTGGGTTATCAGCCCGGGCGTCCATCTCCCAGGCCCAGAACTATGTACACCGCACCCTGCTGCACGCCCTCAGCGTGGGCCAGGGCCAGCGAATTCCGGATCGGGGCATCCTGTGGGAACGCTGAGCCAGAAGCTGCAACCGGGGCTGTATGCCATCACCGACAACCGGCTGACGCCCCCGGAAACCCTGCTGGATTCCGTTGAAGCCGCGCTGCGCGGTGGTGCCGTGCTGGTGCAATACCGGGACAAGGGATCCTCGTCTGCAGAACGGCTGCGCCAGGCTACAGACCTCAACAGCCTGTGCCGCAACGCCGGCGTACCCCTGTTGATCAACGACGACCCGCAGCTGGCACACCGGGTTGGCGCGGCAGGCGTTCACATGGGCCAGGACGACGGTGCTCCGGACGAAGCCCGGCGCCTGCTGGGCCCGGAGGCGATTATCGGCATCACCTGCCATCATCGCCTTGAACTGGCCCGGGCAGCAAAATCCGCCGGCGCCGATTACCTGGCCTTTGGCCGCTTCTACAACTCCGGCACCAAGCCCGGGGCGCCGGCGGCCGAGGCAACCGTACTGACCGAAGCCAGGACACTGGCCTTACCAATTACCGCCATTGGCGGCATAACCGCCGATAACGCCGAGCCGCTGATTCTGGCCGGCGCAGACCTGCTGGCCGTGGTCGGCGGTCTGTTCGGCGGCACCCCAACCGAGATTGAAACCCGGGCAAAGCAATTCTGCCAGCTGTTTGCCCGGCACCATCCGCTTTACACACATTCCGACTGACAGGAGCTCACTGTGACTCATTCTGAAGATCTGTTTGAACAGGCCCAGAAATACATCCCCGGCGGCGTTAACTCACCGGTACGGGCATTCCGTGGCGTGGGCGGCACCCCGGTGTTTTTCAACCATGCCGAAGGCGCCTACCTTTACGATGAAGACGGCAAGCGCTACATCGATTACATCGGCTCCTGGGGCCCGATGATCCTGGGTCATTCTGACCCGCGCATCAAAGCGGCACTGCACGCCCAGGTCGACCTTGGCGTTGGCTACGGCGCGCCTACCGCCATCGAAACCGAGATGGCCAAGAAGGTGTGCGAACTGGTGCCGTCCATTGAGCTGGTGCGCATGGTCAACTCCGGCACCGAGGCCACCATGAGCGCCATTCGCCTGGCCCGTGGCTACACCGGCCGCGACAAGATTGTGAAGTTTGAAGGCTGCTACCACGGCCACGTGGACTCGCTGCTGGTGAAAGCCGGTTCCGGCGCCCTGACCCTGGGTGTGCCCAACTCCCCGGGCATCCCGGCCAGCCTGGCCGAGCACACCATTACCCTTACCTACAACGACATCGACAGCGTAAGGGAAACGTTCAAAGAGATCGGCGACCAGGTTGCCGCGATCATCGTGGAGCCGGTGGCCGGCAATATGAACTGTATCCCGCCGGTCCCGGGCTTCCTGGAAGGTTTGCGGGAAGTGTGTGACGAGCACGGCACCGTACTGATTTTCGACGAAGTGATGACCGGTTTCCGAGTTTCCCTCGGCGGAGCCCAGGGTTACTACGGCATCACCCCGGACCTGACCGCACTGGGCAAAGTGATCGGTGGCGGCCTGCCAGTCGGCGCCTTCGGCGGCAAGCGGGAAATCATGGAGCACATCTCTCCGCTGGGCCCGGTGTACCAGGCAGGCACCCTCAGCGGTAACCCGCTGGCCATGACCGCCGGCCTGACCACCCTGAATGCCATTTCCGAGCCCGGCTTCCACGACAAACTGATCGAGAAGACCAACAAGGTGCGGGACGGCTTCAAAGCTGCAGCAGACGAAGCAGGCATTCCGCTGACGGTTCAATCCGCCGGCGCCATGTTCGGATTCTTCTTTACCAAAGAGGACTCCGTTACCCGCTTTGACCAGGTCATGGAGTGTGACGTAGAGCGCTTCAAGAAATTCTTCCAGGGCATGCTGGCCGAAGGCGTGTACCTGGCACCGTCTGCGTTCGAGGCAGGTTTTGTGTGTGCCGCGTTGTCTGAAGAAGACATCGAGTTCACCATCGCCGCTGCGCGCAAGGTAATGGCTACCCTGTAACGGGTAAGCAATCAGTCCCGGCCCGGGTCATAACCGGGCCGGGGCAACCTGTTGCTTTCAGAATACCCCTTCCAGCGAGACCGTCAGCGTATGCCGGTCGTAGTCATACCGGTCAATTCCACTGTCCTGGTTGCGATACAGCCACTGGTTGCGCACCAGCCACTGCCGGTTCAGCCAGTATTCCGCCATCAGTCCCAGTTCCAGACGGGTGTCCTTCCGCCTGCGCTCCACCAACACATCCTGTTCCAGCCACTGGTGTGGTGAATCATAGCGGCTGTGCCGCAGCGCGCTCTCGGCGCCTACCAGCACATCCGGATGTAACGGGTATATCGCCTCGATGCCGATTTCATGGTGGCGTGGCGAGACACTCACCACATAGCCTTCCTGGCTGAAATTGTCCCGGTTGTTGGACTCCCAGCGGTAGAAACCTTCAAGCAACCAGCCTGCAAGGGTCCGGTCCGCCCGGGCTTCAAACAGATACCACTGGCCATCGTAGGCGCTATATCCGGGGCCGCCGTTTACCTGCTCTGCCGCCAGCTCAAAGGAACAACCGTGCAACAGAGCCGCCCCAGCACAGGCATCGGTGCGGGCCAGTAACGCCAGGCCGGCCCGGGTTTCCAGTTCATCGCCGCCAAGCCAGGCCCTGGTGCCGCCCCCACGTATTCCCAGTTCCCAGACATCGACCACCTGCAAAGCGGTTATCCGAGCCTGCAGTACCGAGGTGTCATAGTCGCTGTCGTGGTGATAGTCCTGGCCATAGAGCACACCATCCCAAACCAGTCGCCAACGCTCCGTGGCCTGGTAGCCAAGGCTGCCAGCCGCCACCAGCTCGGCAAAGGCGCTGCCGCGATTACTGGGTGAATCCTCGGGCACCCCGGCCATGTTGCTGTCGTAGCCCAGACCCGCAGAGAGATAGCCCTGTCGGGCCAACGTGGACTGCTGCCGGGAAGCGTTGTCCTGAACTGAAAGGTCCGCAAGCTGGCGCTCCGCAAGCTGCCGCACTTTATCCGGTGCGTCATCGGCTGCCGCCTGGCCAAACCAGTCGCGGGCCTGTCCGGTCCGGCCCTCAGCCAGTGCCACCAATCCGAGGTTATAACGGGCCAGGGCCTGGCTGTCGCCATTGAGTAACGTCGAAAAATGATTACGGGCCGCGGCATAGTCGCCGGTTTTGTAGCAGACCACGCCCAGGTTGTAGCGGAGTGCGGGCGTGTCGGCACCCAGCCCCAGCGAGCGCTCAAAGTGCTCCCGGGCCAGGGGGTAATTGCCTTCGCGGAATTGTTCGATACCGGCGGTCATCGCTTGCCCGGCAGAGTTATCGTCACTGGCACAGGCAGCACCGGCCAGTACCAGCAGGCTCAGAACAAGCAGGAATCTGAACAACAGGAAACCCCGAGGCTAGTGATTAGCAGATAAGCCCGGGTAAGGCCGGGCTGTCAGGGTTTTGAGGTTACCATAAGTGAGAAATTACGGACGTGACGATTGTGGCGGCATATCTGGCTTGCGCTCACGGGCATCCAGAGCCGGCTGTGGCAGCCGGTCAATTCCCGGTTCCCGCTTTTTTTCCCGCGCTTCCCTGGCCCGTTCAGACACTGACTGGCCAAAGTCGCGGCCACGCTCGCGGGCATCTTTTGACACTTCACGCCCCGGAGCATCCGGACGAGCCCGTCCCTGGTCGCCTGCCTTGCGCTGCAACACCGGTAATTCCGGCAGGCGGATTTCGCGGGTAACCGAGTTGGTCAGGTCTTCGCTGTCTTCCACCATACGCATGGTGACATCCAGGTCATTCGCCGCAGCTAAGGGCGCCACAACCAGCAAACTGGTGGTCAGCAGCCAACCGCCAAACGTTATGTTTTTACCAACACTCATGTTGCCGGTTCCTCCTGCTCATTGGGCACACTGTTACCGGGATGCTGGGGCACAACCGCCCGGAACACCTTCTGTCGCCCGTTGGCATCCAGTTCTGCAATCAGCTCACCGGCACCGGGAAACAGGATTTTCAGGGGCAGGGCCAGCACGTTATCGCCCTGTTCAAGGCTGACCTGCCAGCTAACCCGGTGCTGGCCCGGCAATCCGGACAGTTCCACATGGGGCGGCAACGCCAGGGTAAGCGTGACATTATCCAGGGGCTCACCGGCCGTGAAGGCCAGCCGTACCGTTCTGTCCACGGGCTCCGGCATCGGGCCAGCACTCTGCTCCTCCGGCGCCGGCTCACTGGCCAGTTGCGGCACAGGGTCCGGCTCCGGCATTCCACGCCCCAGCATCAGCCCGAGTACCAGGGCGGCAGCTACCGCACCACCCCAGGCCAGGTGAACCTTGCGGCCCTGACCGGAACCGGATGCCGCGGCCAACACCCGGCTTTCGAAATCCGCCGAAGCGGCCGGTACCGCATAGCGACTGGCCAGCTCGTCCTTCAGGACCGCTTCGATCTCTGCCTGCCGGGCACAGGACTGGCAGTGTTCCAGGTGCGCGCGCACCTGCTGCGCCTCCCCGGAAGCCAGCTGATTCCTGACAAAGTCAGGCAATTGTGATCGGATTTGCGAACAGGACATAGTCATCACCTCACAGTTCCTGACGCCCGGAACCGGGTTCCGGTTCCATGCATTCCTGAAGAAATTTTCGCAGGTTGGCCCGGCACCGGTGCAAGCGGGATTTTACCGTTCCCACCGGCACACCCAGCACCTCGGCAACGTCTTCCTGGCGCCAGCCATCCACATCGTGCAGCAGCAACAACGTGCGCTGGTCCGGTGACAATCGTGCCAACGCCTTGTCCAGCATCGGGCCCAGCTGCGCCTGCCCCAGGGCCAGTTCCGGTGAATGGTCGTCCGCTTCCAGTGAATCCAGCCAGTCTGACTGGCTGTCGGCGTCCATCAGGTCACTCACCGGCTGGTCCGCCTGGCGACGCTTCTTGCGCAGGCCATCAATAAACTGCCGGTACAGAACCCGGTTCAGCCACGGGCGCAGCTGGTCTACGGATTCGAGTTCATCAAGCCGGGGGTAAAGTTTGACCACCACATCCTGCACAAGGTCTTCGGCATCCTGGCTGTTGCCGGTCAGTCGCCAGGCGAAGCTGTGCATAGCTTGCAGGTGCGGCTGCACCAGCCGCTGAAAACGCTTCTGGGCTGAGGGACGAAACGGAAGGATTGCCAAAAAACGACTGCCTGGTTGCGGTTTCGGGAAGCGCGCAGTCTATAACAGCTGCGCCCGCCATGCACTTGCCACGCACTATGGCCAAAACATGTGCAAATGTTAATCAAAGTGATGGAACCCCACCCGCAACGGCTTCGTGAGCTCAATACTGGCGACCACAACGCCGGACTTACAACGGAAAGAATACAAACCGGAGGATTTATGAAGAATTCAACCAAGGTATTCGCAGTTTCCGCCCTCGCCGGCGCCCTGGCTGCCTGCGGTGGCAGTGGCAGCGACGGAGGCAGTACCGGACAAACAGGTACAGTTTCGGTAGGACTGACAGATGCGCCTGTAGACCATGCCGAGGCCGTAAACATCGAAGTCACAGCTCTTGTACTCAAGCACCAGGATGGCTCTCCGGTGAGATACGAGCTGGAGATTCCCGAGCCGGTCAACCTGCTTGATTACCAGAATGGTCAGGTAAAGGCACTTCTGGACCGGGAAGAGCTGGATGCCGGCGAGTACCAGTGGGTAAGACTGGAAATCGGCGAAAACAACAACATCGTGATTGACGGCGGGGAAAACCCGCTTACCACTCCCTCAGCCCGAGGCATTCAAACCAGCGGATTCACGGTGCCTGCTGGCGGCGAAGTAGCAATCACCATTGATTTTGACGCCAGGAAGTCGATCGTTAACCCCCAGAACGACCCGAACAGTTACAAGCTGAAGCCGGTACTTCGCCTGGTTGATAACGCCCAGGTTGGTACGATTACCGGCGCAGTCAGTGCGGAACTGATCACTGAGGCTTGCGGGGGCGTGGCCACAACAGATGGTTTCTTGGGCAATATTTATGTGCATGCCGGAGCGGACCAGACCCCTGATGACATTGGCAGTGCCAACGAGCCATTGGTCGTGGTGCCAGTCGAATATGGAGAGGAGTACAGCTACCAGGCAAGCTTCATTCCGGAAGGTGACTACACGGTCAGCTACACCTGCGACAGCGACCTGATCGAGGATACGGAAGGCAACCCATCAGACGATGAACTGAACTTCACCAACGGCCAGAACGCTACCGTAACGGCTGGAGAAACAACCACTGTAAACTTCTAAACCATTACGGGGCTGCCAATTAGCAGCCCCGTTCAGCCTTACAACGCCCGTGCCCGATCCTCCGCCTGGCTGGCCCCCGCAACATTTCCCCTCGCCCGACGGATATCCGCCAGCAACAGCCAGCCTGAACGCTGCAGGCTTGAGTTGTTGCCCGCCAGCGACAGCCCCTTCAGGGTGAACTGCTCCGCCGCTCCCAGGTTGTCACCGGCCACATAGGCTTCTGCCAGCTTGAAATAGACCTCTGCCGAACGGGGCGCGATTCGCTGTGCCCGCTCCAGACTGGAGATTGCTCCGGCAGAATCCCCTTGTTGCAAACGCTGGTCGGCGTCCCGAATCAGGGTTACCGCCGCTGCAGGCAGGGCGTCCCCGGATTCCCGGTAGCTAGGGGTACGGGACGGCTGTTCCGGCTCGCTCACGGCGGGCTCTTCGCTTTTGCGCCAGACACGAGGCTCCGGCTCCCGTTCCGAATTTTGTTCAGGCTCCGCAGTTCTCGGCGGCTCGGGTGCCCGGGAGGGTTCGCCGCCGCCCATCGGCACATAAATGGAGCCACCACCGGGGCCGCTGGCACAGCCCGCCAGGGCCAGCGCCAGGGCAAGCGGTGCGAAACGGATACTGGTTACTTTTATCATTGGAACAATCCTTCAAACCAACTGCGAATTTGCCGGCCGATATTGCCGTTGCAATCTGTGCTCATTACCGGCTCGCTGCCGGTGATAAATGGCACCAGCCGGGCATTGGCACAGCCCTCACCGGTCAGGGCCTGGGCCTCGGCATCTACCCAATGATACTGCACGCCGTCCGGCATTACCGGTGAAAACCCGTGCTGGGGAATCTGCGACATCATGGATGACCACACCGGCAGCGCGCCAGAGGCGCCGGTCAGCACCGTTGGCCCGTTGTCGTCACGGCCCACCCAGGCCACCGCCAGCAAGTCGCCGCTGAAGCCGGCAAACCAGGCATCCCGGCCATCATCGGTGGTGCCGGTCTTACCGGCCAGGGTGAGCTGGCCAGGCAAGGTATAGTAGGCTGAGCGGCCGGTGCCTTCCTGCATGGTTTCCTGCATGGCGTACTGCACCAGGTGAACGGCGGCCGGGTCTGCCACCTGGTCTACTTTCAGGTTGTAGCGGGACAACGGCTCGTTGTCGGCATCGGTCACTTCCCGAATGGTGCGCAAGGGGGTGTTGAAACCGCCGGTGGCCAGGCCCTGATACAGCTGGGCCACATCCACCGGAGCCAGGGACACAGAACCCAGTAGCATCGACGGGTAATCGGATATCGGCGTGGTCACCCCGAAATCCCGGAGTGTTTGCTGAACATTCGGAATGCCGATATCCAGCCCCACCCGCACCGCAGGCAGGTTATAGGATTTGGACAGGGCCAGGTGCAAAGGCACTTCGCCGCGCTCTTCCTTATCAAAGTTTTTCGGCTGCCAGAGCCGGCCGTCATCGAATTCCAGGGTGAACGCCTGGTCTTTCACCGGCGTGATCAGCGTGTAGCGATCCGGCTGTTCCAGGGCGGTCAGGTAAACAAACGGCTTGATCAGAGAACCCATCGGCCGGTGGGCATCCACCGCCCGGTTAAAGCCGGCAAATTGCGGATCCTTGCCACCCACCAGTGCCAGTACCTCGCCGGTATCCTTTGCGGTGACCACCAGTGCGGCTTCCAGTTCATCCGCATTGGCCAGTTTCGGCAGGGTTTTGCTGACCGCTGTTTCCGAAGCATGCTGCACCGCAGGGTCAAGTGTAGTGAAAATACGCAGCCCCTCACTCTGCAGGTCTTCCTGCTGGTAATCCCGGGCCAGGTGCCGGTGCACCAGGTCGATGTAGGCAGGGTAACGGTTCTCGGTAAACGAAGGCTTTGCGCTTACGCCCAGCGGCCGTGATTTCTGCTTCGCCAGCTCCGGTTCGGCCAGCAGCCCGGCCTCGGCCATTTCATCCAGCACCAGGTTCCGGCGCGACGTGGCCCGTTCCGGGTGTCGGCGAGGATTGTAATAGCTGGGGCCTTTTACCATACCAATCAACAGTGCCAGCTGGTGCGGGGCCAGGTCTTTCAGGCTTTCACCAAAATAGAACTGGCTGGCCAGGCCGAAGCCATGAATGCTGCGGGTGCCCGCCTGCCCCAGATACACTTCGTTCAGATAGGTTTCCAGGATGTCGTCTTTGTCGTAATGCAGCTCCAGCAAAATCGACATCAGGGCTTCGTTGCCTTTACGAACCAGTGTCTGCTCCCGGCTCAGGAAGAAGTTTTTCACCAGCTGCTGGGTCAGGGTACTGCCGCCCTGAACAATCCCGCCCGCCTTGATATTGGCCAGCATGGCCCGGGCAATGGACAGCGGCGCAACGCCAAAGTGATCGTAGAAACGGCGGTCTTCCACCGCCATCAGGCCCAGCGGCAGCAATTCCGGAACCTCTTCCAGTTGCACCAGTACCCGGTCTTCCCGATGGGCCGGGTAGATACCCCCAATGCGTGCCGGTTCCAGCCGCACAATCGCAGCCGATGGCCCCGCCAGTACTGAGAACGAGCTGACCCGGTCGCCACTCACCACCAGCGATAACCGGCGCCGGGCTTCTTCACCGTCCGGGAACAGGAAACCACGGGTACTGATGACAAAACGGCCACCATTACGCTGATAAGTGCCGGCCCGCACGCCATCACCCGGCCGATAACCGGACAGCTCCAGTTCACGCACCAGGCTCCCTGCGCTTACGCTGGCGCCGTCATACAGTTCCAGTGGCCGGGCATACACCCGGGATGGCACCTCAAAGCGCCGGCCTTCGAAACGGGAGGTGACCACCGCATCCAGGTACACCATCCAGCCGGCCAGCAACACCAGCCCCAGGGCACCGGCCCGGAACATGAAGCTCCAGAAGCCGGATTTCCGGTTTCCGGAGCGGGATTTGGGAGATTTTTTACGGGAAGAAGATGATTTACTCATGCCGCGATTATAACGAAGCCACATGGGCGACCGGCAGGCCTGTAATGTGTTATTTCTGTAATCTGCCCGCTATGATAGGCCAAGAAAAATCAACGAGTTCAGGGAACCCAGGAGAACAATGTGAGCGAGAACGCCCCGGATACACTGGTGAAGGCACTGCAAAACCCGGAATTGTACGACCACCCGGTGAAGGATTTTCGGGTTATCGAAACCCATATTTCCCAGGTTCTGCTGACCGGCGACTACGCCTACAAGATCAAGAAGCCCATGGATTTCGGCTTCCTAAATTTCTCGACCCTCGAACGCCGCAAACACTTCTGCGAAGAGGAGCTTCGGCTTAACCGCCGGCTGGCCTCGGAGCTTTACCTGGATGTACTGCCCATCACGGGCAGCCCGGAGCAACCGCAAATCGGCGGTGCAGGCGAGCCCTTCGAATACGCCATCCGCATGCGCCAGTTCAACCAGGACGAGCTGTTCGACCGTCGCCAGGAACGGGGCGAGATGACGGCCGAGCTGCTGGCCAGCGTGGCAAGGCAGGCTGCACAGTTTCACGACAGCCTGCCCCCCATTACCGATGACAAGCCGCTAGGCACACCGGAAGCCGTCTACGCCGCCATGCAGGAGAACTTCGACCAGGTCCGCCCCCTGCTGGAAGACAAGGCCCTGCTGACCCAGCTGGACGCCCTGGAAGACTGGACCCGCACCACCTTTGAACGCCACCGCGAGCTGATCGCCAGCCGCCGGGCCAACGGCCTGGTGCGGGAGTGCCATGGCGACCTGCACCTGGCCAATATCACCGTATTCAACGACAAGGTAACGGTGTTCGACTGCATCGAATTCAACGAGCCGTTCCGCTGGATTGATGTGATTAACGACCTGGCCTTCCTGCTGATGGACCTGGAATCCCGGAACGAACCGGCGCTGGCCAACCTGGTGCTGAACACCTACCTGGAATACCGCAGCGACTTCGAAGGACTGGCACTGCTACCCCTGTACAAAGCCTACCGCGCCATGGTTCGGGCCAAGATTGCCCTGTTCACCATGGGCAACCCGAGCCTGAACGAGCAGGAGCGGGAAGAACTGATGCAGCGTTATCGCGGCTACGCCCAGCTGGCGGAAAACTACGGCGCCATTCCCAACCATTACCTGCTGGCCACTACCGGGCTTTCTGCCAGCGGCAAGACCTGTGTGAGTGCCGCCATGGCCGGCGAGTTGGGGCTGATTCGCCTGCGTTCGGATGTCGAGCGCAAGCGCTTGCATGGCCTGGGGCCGCTGGACAGCAGCAAGTCAGGCCTGGGTGAAGACCTGTACAGCCCGGAAGTAACAGAGCAAACCTATCAGCACCTGGCGAACCTGGCCGGTGACCTGCTGGCCTCCGGCGCCTCCGTGATCGTGGATGCCGCCTGCCTGAAGGAACATGAACGCAACCTGTTTGCCAGTGTCGCGGAAAACCAGGGCGTGCCCTTTGCCCTGCTGCACTGCGAAGCACCGGAACAGCTGCGCCGGGCATGGGTGCGCAAGCGCAAAGGGGATGCTTCCGAGGCTACCGAAGAGCTGCTGGATGCCCAGCAAAGCTGGTTCGAACCCCTGACAACGGACGAGAAAACCCACACCGTGCACCTGCACACCGAGCAGGAGCATGTGGCCGAGGCCGTGGCAGACCGTATCCGCCAGCACCTGGGCCTGACTCCGGCCCAGTAAGCCCTCAGGGTACCGGTCAGGGCTCCAGGTTGACCGGTACCGCCTCTGTCAGGTCCAGCCGGCCGGTGGGATTACCATCGTCACCGGCCAGGGCAGACCGATAAGCCACCACTTCCACCCCCGCTTCACAAGCCTGGCGCAGTAACTGGCCATAACGGGCGTCGATGTGGTCTGCCGGGCGTACTTCTTCGATACCGGTGTGGTTCACCAGAAAGAACAGCACCCCACGGTCGCCCTTTGCCACCTGCGCCATCAACTCACGCAAGTGCTTCTGGCCCCGCTCGGTGACCGCATCCGGAAAATAGCCCCGCCCGCCTTCGGCCAGGGTGACATTCTTGACCTCCACCCAGGCATCCGGCTCGCTGGCATGGCCGGAGAGCAGCAGGTCAATCCGGCTTTTTTCCTCACCGTACCGCACTTCGCTACGGACGGTACTGTACCCGGCCAACTCCTCTACCACGCCGCTTTCAATGGCATGCCGGGCCTGGGCATTGGGCCGCGCCGTATTCACACAGGCCAGCACCCCGGGTGAGGTTTCCACCAGCTCCCAGGTGTATTGCAGCTTGCGCTTGGGGTTGTCGCTGCGGCTGAGCCACACCCTGGCGTTCTCCGGCTGGCACCCCAGCATGGAACCGGTGTTGGGGCAGTGAGCGGTTACCTCCTCGCCACCGGGCAGGCGGACATCCGCCAGAAAGCGTTTGTAGCGCCGGATCAGGCGCCCTTCCACTAAAGGTTCAGGAAACTTCACGTGATCTCCCCATAAAGTCGGCGTTACAGGGCTGGCACCCCCGTAACTTATCTGCTATTTTCCGCAAACTCCCGATTCAGGACGAATGCTTTATCCAGGGTTAAACCGCGCAGCCACGCTGGCGCGGCGGAAGCAAAGCGTTCTTGTGAAGTACAAACAAGAGGCCGGGTTCAATGGCAAACACTGCAGAACAACCACGCGAACGTTTTACCAACTTCACCCCTTATGAAATGAAGAAGGGTGAAGAGTATATGAGTGCTGACATGCTGCAGCACTTCAAAGATCTGCTCCTGCAATGGAAACAGGAGCTGATGGAAGAAGTGGACCGCACCATGCACCATATGCAGGAAGACGCCGCAAATTACGCGGATCCCAGCGATCGCGCAACCCAGGAAGAAGAGTTCAGCCTGGAACTGCGCACACGGGACCGTGAGCGTAAACTGATCAAGAAGATTGACCAGACCATCGACCGCATCGACAAAGACGACTACGGTTTTTGCGACCAGTGCGGTGTGGAAATCGGTATTCGCCGGCTGGAGGCCCGCCCGACAGCCACGCTCTGCATCGACTGCAAAACCCTGGCAGAAATCCGCGAGCGCCAGACTGGCATCTGATCACGCCTCAATGGCCGGCAGCACCCGCTGCCGGCCAGATGACTCCCTATGAAGCAACCCCGCTACCGCGGGCGCTTTGCGCCTTCCCCAACCGGCCCCCTGCACTTCGGCTCACTGGTTACGGCCCTGGCCAGCTGGCTGGAAGCCCGAACCGCTGGCGGTGACTGGCTGGTACGAATCGAAGATCTGGACCCCCTGCGGGAACCACCCGAAGCCACCGGACAAATCCTCCATTCCCTGGACTGCCACGGCCTGTTCCCGGACGAACCGATACGCTTTCAGTCAAAGCGCCATGGCGCCTACCAGGCCGCCATCGCCCAGCTGCTGGAATCCGGCAAGGCATATCGCTGCCGCTGTTCCCGCAAACAACTGCAAGCCCATGGTGGCCGGCACCCGAACCACTGTCGCAACGGCACTACCGGCGTTGGCAACGAGCCTTTCGCCATCCGCTTTGCCCTGCAGGACGAAACCAGCCACTGGCATGACCAGCTGCTGGGCCCGCAGCAACAGCAGGTACATGCCGAAAT
Organism: Marinobacter vinifirmus; assembly: GCF_002258215.1. Taxonomy (GTDB): domain Bacteria; phylum Pseudomonadota; class Gammaproteobacteria; order Pseudomonadales; family Oleiphilaceae; genus Marinobacter; species Marinobacter vinifirmus. Next base: position 198,011 of record NZ_NEFY01000007.1, on the reverse strand, counting down.
CGACGACCCGGTCATCCTGCGCAAGGAAGGCTTCTACGCCTACCAGCTGGCGGTGGTGGTGGACGACATCGACCAGGGCATCACCCACATTGTTCGTGGCTCAGACCTGCTGGACATGACCGCCCAGCAGCAACAGATCTACCGGGCGCTGGGCGCACAGCCGCCCCACTGGCTGCATATTCCGGTGATCCTGAACGACCAGGGCCAGAAACTGAGCAAACAGACCCATGCCCCGGCGCTGGACGATACCCGCCCGGCAGAGAACCTGGTACAGGCACTGCAGGCGCTGGGACAAAATCCGCCACCGGAACTGGCCGCTCGCGGTGTGGACGCGATACTGGCCTGGGGCCGGGCAAACTGGCAGCGACAGGCTATTCCCCTGACATCCCGGCAGGCCCGTGGTATAACCCCCGGTACACACACCCGTTCGGACCACTGAGCCGATGTACATTTACCGCCTGGTTTTTCTTCTGGTACTGGCCATCTATATTTTTTCCCCGAACATCCTGGATTGGTGGACGTCGCCGGATAACGTCTGGTACAGCCCCTATGTGATCTGGGGCGGGCTGATAGCCATCGGCGTCTGGCTGGAATGGCGACGGGATCCCAATGAGTTTTAGTGCCACCGGCCTGTTACTGGCCAGCCTTCTTTACCTTGTCCTGCTGTTCGGTATTGCCTGGGGCACCGAACAGGGCACACTGATGCGCCGCTGGGTGCGCCACCCCCTGGTGTATACGCTCAGCCTCGGGGTCTATGCCGGCATCTGGGCCGTGTATGGCGCCATTGGCATGGCAGCGGAGTCCGGTTATGGCTTCCTGGCCTATTACCTGGGCATCAGTGGTGCCTTTTTGCTGGCACCGGTGCTGCTTAACCCCATTCTGAGAATTGCCCGGGCCTACCAGCTCACATCCCTGGCCGACCTGTTCGCCTACCGGTATCGCAGCCAGTGGGCGGGCACCCTGGTAACCCTCTGTTCCGCCGCCGCTATCCTGTCCTTGCTGAGCATGCAGATACAGGCGGTTACCGTATCTGCCAGCCTGCTGGCGCCGGCCACCTCACCGGAAGCCATCAGCGTGATGTTTGCCCTGATCGTGGTGTTGTTCACCATGCTTTTCGGGGCACGACGGCACCAGAGTTCCGGCAACCATCAGGGCCTGGTACTGGCCATTGCCTTCGACTCGCTGGTGAAGGTCATCGCCCTGCTGGTGCTTGGCGGCGTCATCCTGTTCGGTGTCTTCGATGGCACCCGCGGGCTGGACGACTGGCTGGCGCAGAATTCCCACCCGGAAGCGGCCATGACCATGGCGATCAACGACGGCAGCTGGCGCGCCCTGCTGCTGATGTCCTTCGCCGCCGCCCTTGTGCTGCCACACATGTACCACATGACCTTCAGCGAAAACCCGTCACCCCGGGCGCTGGCCAAGGCCAGCTGGGGCCTGCCGCTTTACCTGCTGCTGGTGGGCCTGCCGGTTCCGTTGATTGTCTGGGGGGCACAGGCACTGGACGTCACCTCGCCGCCCGCCTTCTTCAGTATCGGCGTTGCCCAGGCGCTGGGCAGCCCGGCCCTGACCATGCTGATGTACATTGCCGGTTTGTCTGCCGCCAGCGGCCTGATGATTGTCAGCACCCTTGCCCTGGCCGGCATGGTGCTGAACCACGTTGTGCTGCCCCTGAAAACCCCGAGGGATCAGGGCGACATCTACCGCTGGCTGCAGTGGGTCAAGCGCCTGCTGATCGCCGTTATCCTGTTCCTGGCCCTGCTGTTCCACGAAACCATCGGCCAGAAACTGGACCTGTCCATTCTGGGCGCGATTTCCCTGTCCGGTACCCTGCAACTGCTGCCCGGCGCGCTCGGAGTCATCTACTGGCCGGAAGGCAATCGCCGGGGGCTGGTCGCGGGACTGGTTACCGGCCTGACCATCTGGCTGTTTACCCTGGTACTGCCGTTCTCGTCTGCCACGGATCTTTTATACTGGCTCGACCTGCCCATCAACCCGGGCTACGACAACTGGCACATCTTTACCTTTATCAGCCTGACGGCGAATATCTCGGTCTTTGCCCTGGTCTCGATCATCAGCCCCGCGTCGGCGGAAGAAACCAGCGCTGCCCAGGCCTGTTCCATGGGCGCACTGTCCCGGCCCCAGCGCCGGGAACTGCTGGCGGCATCCTCCCAGGAATTCATCCAGCAACTGGCGGATCCGCTGGGCCAGAGCGTGGCACGGCGGGAAGTGGAGCGGGCCCTGGCCCAGCTGAAACTGCCCAATGTGGAGTTCCGGCCGTACCAGCTGCGCCGGCTGCGGGACCAGATAGAAATCAACCTGTCCGGCCTGCTGGGGCCCTCGGTGGCCCGGGATATTGTAAAGCGGCACCTGGGCTTCAAGCCTCTGACCCACGGCGTCACCGGCCAGGATATCCGCTATGTGGAGCGGGCGCTGGGGGATTACCAGAACCAGCTGACCGGCCTGGCCGGGGAACTGGACAACCTGCGCCGGCATTACCGGCAAACCCTGCAGAACCTGCCAATCCCGGCGTGCTCGGTGGGCGAGGACGGCGAAATCCTGATGTGGAACCACGCCATCGAAGCACTCACCGGCATTTCCGCTGACGAAGTGGTGGGCGCCCGGCTGATGGCCCTTCCCGAGCACTGGCACACCCTGCTGGATGACTTTAACCGGGGCTCGGAGCTACACCGCTACAAGCACCGGCTGGACCTGCGGGGCAAGCCCCATTGGCTGAACCTGCACAAAGCGGCCCTGAGCGGCCCGGACCACACCGAAGGCGGTTCCATTATCCTGGTGGAAGACCAGACCGAAACCCGCCTGCTGGAAGACGAACTGATGCACAGCGAACGGCTGGCCTCTGTTGGCCGCCTGGCCGCTGGCGTGGCCCATGAAATCGGCAACCCGGTCACCGGCATTTCCTCCCTGGCCCAGAACCTGAAGCTGGAAACCGACGACCCTGGCATCCTGGAAACCGCAGACCAGATACAGCAGCAGACCCGGCGCATTTCCGCCATCCTCCAATCCCTGATGAACTTCGCCCGTACCGGCAACCATGCCCACGCAAACCGCTATGAGCCGGTCAACATTCACCGCTGCGTGGAAGAATCCATCAACCTGCTGTCACTCAGCGAACGGGGCATGGGCATCCGCTTTGTTAACGACTGCCCGCCCTCCATGCAGGTGCTGGGCGACGAGCAGCGGCTGGTTCAGGTATTTGTTAACCTGTTGGCCAACGCCAGGGACGCCTCGCCAGACGGAGGTACCATAACGGTCAATGGTAAGGGCGACGGCTACTCCGCTATCATCGAGGTGATTGATGAAGGCTCCGGTATACCGGCAGATCAGCTGGACCACATATTCGAGCCCTTTTACACCACCAAGGCCCCCAACAAAGGCACGGGCCTGGGGTTATCCCTAGTGTACAGTATTGTTGAAGAACACTATGGCAACATCCAGGTAGAAAGCCCGGCCGACAAAGCCGCCGGCCGCGGCACCTGCATGAGGCTGCGCCTGCCCGCCTACGAGCCAGAAACCGATACCGGCAACAGCAGCCCGAACGAAAGGTCGTGAACGCAATATGCCCCGTATTCTGATAGTTGAAGACGAAGACATTATCCGCTCGGCGGTCCGCAAACTGCTGCAGCACGCCGGCTACGAAGTGGCCGATGCCGTCTCTGTAGAAGAAGCCGAAGGGCTGGACCCCGACAGCTTTGACCTGATCATCACCGATCTGCGCCTGCCCGGCGCGCCCGGCACCGAAATGATCACCCGGGCGCCGGACACCCCGGTGCTGATCATGACCAGCTATGCCAGCCTGCGCTCCGCCGTGGACTCCATGAAAATGGGCGCTGTGGACTACATTGCCAAGCCCTTCGACCATGACGAAATGCTGGCTGCCGTGGAGAACATCCTGGCCCGCGGCCACGAGCCCGCCAGCAGCCGGGCCGATGAAGACCCTGACCGAACCGCAGACACCCCATCCGGTGACCCGTCGACCGTCATGTTTGGCACCTGCGAGCCGATGCAGCGGGTATTCACCCTGATCCGCAAGGTAGCCCCCACCGAAACCACGGTGCTTGTCCAGGGCGAATCCGGTACCGGTAAGGAACTGGCCGCCCGGGCCCTGCACCTGCTCAGCCCCCGGGCCAACAAGCCCCTGATTTCGGTAAACTGCGCCGCCATCCCCGAGAGCCTGATTGAATCGGAACTGTTCGGCCACGAAAAAGGCGCCTTTACCGGTGCGGTTTCAGCCCGTACCGGCCTGATCGAAGCTGCCGACGGTGGCAGCCTGTTCCTGGACGAAATCGGCGAATTGCCCGCCGAAGCCCAGGCCCGCCTGTTGCGGGTACTGCAGGAAAGCGAAATACGCCGGGTAGGCTCTACCCAAAGCCAGAAAGTAAACGTGCGGATGATCGCTGCTACCCACCGTAACCTGAAAGCGATGACCCGCACCGGCGAGTTCCGGGAAGACCTTTATTACCGCCTGAACGTGATGCAGATCCGTATTCCGCCACTGCGGGAACGCCGGGGCGATGTGCTGGGCCTCGCCAGCCGGTTCCTGAAACGGCAAGCAGAAAAACTCGGACGCCCGGACCTCAGCCTGAGCCCGGAAGCCATGCAGGCCCTGGAGCGTTACCGCTGGCCCGGTAACGTACGGGAACTGGAAAATGCCATCGAGCGGGCGTCAATCCTGACCGATACCGACATCATCACCCCCTCTGTGCTGGACCTGGACAGTGATTACGGAGACGAATACATCCCGGAAACCCTGGTGGAAGGCGACAACGAACAAACGCCCACCCGCGACGCAGATTCTGCCAATGACTTGTCTCTGGAAGATTACTTCCAGCACTTTGTGCTTGAAAATCAAGATCGTATGAGTGAAACCGAGCTGGCCCAGAAACTCGGCATCAGCCGTAAATCGCTGTGGGAACGCCGCCAGCGGCTCGGCATTCCCCGTAAAAAAGGCGCCGGCAGCTAACCATCCGAAAGGTAACAAATGAGCCATCGTTCATTTGTTACCTCCCTGTTCCTCACGGTAACACTCCCTCCCCAGATAACGTGACACAGGTAACACTTCCACCGGGTACGGGGTAACACTTATATCTGCATTTTTCGTAACCCGCTGTTAATAAACACTTTTCAAAAACTGGCACGCCCCCTGCAACCTATCAAGCGCACAACAACAAAAACAAGAGTGACAACGCGGCGTCAAAACAAAAACAAAAAGCTGCAAGAGCGTCCGGTAACAAAAACAAAAACAGGACGCGAGCGAACTGAGTGTTTTGGGTACTTTGCTTTTTTAGTGGTCCCACAACATGCGCGAGTTGTAGAAGTGGAGAAGAATCGTCTTCCAGGCGACACCGCAACTACTGTAAAGCCCGTGCCATGTTTCTGACTGCTCGTGTATTCAAAGCTTTCCGTTTGCGTTGCTTATAAGCCCTGACTTTGGGGCAACACGGTGGGGTAGAAAAATCAAAAAGAATCCCGACAACAACAAGAACAATGCAGATCGTCAACGCTTTCAGGGCGGGTTCGTAATCGCGAACCCGCCTTTTGATTATCTGGCTTCCGCAAAAGCCAAACACCTTCCCGAAACACCCCCTGAAACGACTTTATTGCCAGCGATTCCCGCCAAACGTGTGCAATTCCTGCGCAAACCGTTAAAATCCCCGTTTTTGCGGCTTGCAAACACGGAATTCCATGCCTAGACGACTAGTAGAAAAACTCCGCTCTTTCATGCCCGGCAACGGGAAAAAGAAAGCCAGACACTACCAGAGGCAAGAGATCCCGAGGGATCAGCACAACGTGTCCCGCTCGATGATCAGCGAGCCGGCCAAGAAAGTGCTGCACCGGCTGAACAAAGCCGGCTACGAAGCCTACCTGGTGGGTGGCGGCGTGCGGGACATCCTGCTCGGCGGCAAACCCAAAGACTTCGACATCGCCACCAATGCCACCCCTGAAGAGGTCCACGACCTGTTCCGGAACTCCCGCCTGATCGGCCGCCGGTTCCGTATTGTGCACGTGGTGTTTGGCCGTGAAGTTATTGAAGTCACCACCTTCCGGGGCAATGCCCGGGATGCAGAAGACGATGTTGCCGACGACGAGCACCGCACCAGTGAGCACGGCCTGCTGCTGCGGGACAACGTATACGGCAACCAGGAAGAAGACGCCCTGCGCCGCGACTTCACCATCAACGCGCTGTACTACTGCATCCGCGACTTCAGCATTATCGACTTCGCCAATGGCGTGGAAGACCTGAAAAACCACCAGATCCGTCTGATCGGTGATCCGGAAACCCGCTACCGGGAAGACCCTGTGCGCATGCTGCGGGCAATCCGCTTTGCCGCCAAGCTCGGGTTCGAGATCGAACCGGAAACCGAGGCCCCGATCCGGGAGCTGGCGCCCCTGCTGAGCCACATTCCGCCGGCCCGGCTGTTTGATGAAGTGCTGAAACTATTCTCCGCCGGCCATGGCGAAGCCACCTATAACCTGCTGCAGCAATACAGCCTGCTGGAGCCGCTGTTCCCGGAGACCGCCCGTGCTATTGAAGCCGGCGAACCCGACGAACTGATCCTCCAGGCCCTGCGCAACACCGATGCCCGCATCGCCCAGGGCAAATCGGTAACACCGTATTTCCTGTTTGCCGCCATGCTGTGGCCTGCCCTGCAGGTGGAATGGCGCCGCCGCCAGGACAACGGCGACCCGGTGCAACCGGCGCTGCACGGTGCTATCGGCAAGGTTATCGGCCGCCAGGTTCAGGCCACATCCATTCCCAAGCGTTTCTCCGGCCCCATGAAAGAAATCTGGGAAATGCAGATGCGCCTGCCCCGGCGCCAGGGCAAGCGGGCCTTTGCCACGCTCACCCACCCCCGCTTCCGGGCTGCCTACGACTTCCTGTTAGTACGGGAATCTGCTGGTGAGATTGAACCCGGCCTCGGCCAGTGGTGGACCGAATTCCAGAGAGTGGACGAGCGCGGCCAGGAAAGAATGCTGTCCCAGCTTGGCTCGGCCACGGCGCCCCGCAAACGCCGGCGCAAGCGCAGCCCGGTGAAACGGCCGCCTCAGTCATGACGGTGCTGGCTTACGTCGGCCTGGGCAGCAACCTGCAGGACCCCGCTGCCCAGCTTGCTCGCGCCGTTGCCGAGCTGGCCAGCCTGCCGGACACCACACTGATGGCGCAGTCGCCGTTCTACGCCAGCCGCCCCGTGGGCCCACAAGATCAACCGGATTTTGTGAATGGCGCTGTCGAACTGCGCACGACCCTGCCGCCACACCAGCTGCTGGACCACCTGCAAACTATCGAACAGGCCCACGGCCGGGAGCGGCTGCGTCACTGGGGGCCACGCACCCTGGATCTTGACCTGCTTCTGTATGGCGACCAACAGCTGGCAGATGAGCGGCTGACGATACCCCACGCCGAGCTGGCAAACCGGGACTTCGTGCTGCAACCCCTGCTGGACCTGAACCCGGAACTGAGCCTGCCCGATGGCCGCCGCGTCGACCAGCTGCGGTCCGAGTGTCCGGACAATCAGCTGCGCAAACTGCCACCCACAGGCGGAAGCAACTGATTAACAGCTGGCAACTCCGTGCTACTCTTGTAACAGGTATACCCCGGCATTCATCTATTCAAAGGCAAGGATTCTATGGCAGTTACCATCAACACCCTGCGGGAATACAAGCAAAAGGGCGAAGCCTTTTCTGCCCTCACCTCCTATGACGCCACCTTTGCACAGGTGGTCAGTGAAGCGGGCGTAGACGTGATCCTGATTGGTGACTCGCTCGGCATGGTTCTTCAGGGCAATGACAGCACCCTGCCGGTAACCATGGAGCACATGGTCTACCACACCAGCTGCGTTGCCAGGGGCAACCGTGGCGCACTGATCATGGCGGACATGCCCTTCATGTCTTACGGCACCGTGGCCGACGCCCTGGACAACGCCGCAGAACTGATGCGTGCCGGCGCCCACATGGTGAAACTCGAAGGCACCGACTGGATGCGCGACACCATCGAGGCCCTGAGCGAACGCGGTGTGCCGGTCTGTGCTCACCTGGGCCTTACCCCCCAGTTCGTCAACAAGTTCGGCGGCTACAAGGTACAGGGCCGTGACGACAAAGCCGCCGAGGCGATGATCGAACACGCCTGCGAACTGGAAGCCGCCGGCGCCGACGTCATCCTGCTGGAATGTGTGCCCGCACCGCTGGCTGCCCGCATCACCCAGGCGGTCAAAGCCCCGGTCATCGGCATCGGCGCCGGCAACGGCACCGACGGCCAGGTACTGGTGCTGCATGACATGCTCGGCGTCACCACTGGCCGTAAGCCGCGCTTTGTGAAAAACTTCCTGGCAGAGACCGACTCCATTCCGGAAGCCATTGCCGCCTACGCAAACGCCGTTAAAGACCGCTCATTCCCGGCCGAGGAGCATACGTTCAAGGCATGAGAACCGTACATTCACTGAAAGAACTGCGCAGCATCCTGAAGGCGTTCCGTCAGCAGGACAAAACCATTGCCCTGGTGCCCACCATGGGCAACCTGCATGAGGGCCACATTGCCCTGGTGCGTAAGGCCACAGAAGCCGCTGATATCGTGGTCACCAGTATTTTCGTGAACCCGATGCAGTTCGGTGCCAGCGAAGACCTGGACAAGTACCCTCGCACCCTGGCAGAAGACCAGGCCCAACTGGAAGCTGCCGGCAACACCCTGGTGTTTGCGCCCACGGTTGACGAGATCTATCCGGAAGGCCTGGCCAACCAGACCAAGGTAGTGGTGCCGGAAGTCAGCGAAGGCCACTGCGGCGCCAGCCGCCCCGGGCATTTCGAAGGCGTAGCCACGGTGGTGACCATGCTGTTCAACATGGTACAGCCTGACATCGCCATCTTCGGCGAGAAGGATTTCCAGCAACTGGCAGTGATCCGCAAGCTGACGCGGGACCTGATGATGCCCATCGAGATTATTGGCGCCCCGACCATCCGCGAAGATGACGGCCTGGCCAAGAGCTCCCGCAACGGTTACCTGTCTGACCAGGAGCGAGCCATCGCTCCGGTGGTGTACAAAACACTCACCAGCGTCGCCAGCCAGCTGGAGCAGGGCCGTTCGGACTTCAACACGCTGGAGCAGGAAGCCAAAGAGGCACTGGCCGGTGCCGGGCTACGCCCGGATTACTTTAATATCGTGAACAGCCTGACCCTCAAACCCGCAGCAGAAGCCGACCGCGAGCTCACCCTGCTGGTCGCAGCCTTCCTGGGCACCACAAGGCTGATCGACAATATTTCCGTAACCCGCTGAACCCGGAACTGCCGCCTGCCCGAACGGGGAAGGCGGCAGACAGAAAGGATACTCTGATGCCAGACAACACGGCAGCACTGACCCAAAAGCCCGAGTGGCAGGCGCTGATCCGGCACCAAGAAAAACTTGCCGAAACCCCGATGCGAGACCTGTTCCGGGACGATCCCACACGCGCCACCCGCTACCTGATCGAAGCTGCGGGCCTGACCCTGGACTTCTCCCGCAACCGGCTGACCGATGATACCCTCAGCGCACTGGCCGACCTGGCCCGGGCCTGTGGCCTGGAGCAGCGCACCGAGGCCCTGTTTAACGGCGGCATCGTCAACATCACCGAAAACCGGCCGGCCCTGCACACGGCACTGCGCCAGCCGGCCGATACCGACGTAAAGGTAGATGGCTGCAACATCATGCCGGAAGTGCACAGCACACTGGCCCGCATGGAGCAGTTGGTTGAAGCGATACACAGCGGCCAGCACCGTGGCCACACCGGCAAACGCTTGACCGATGTGGTAAGCATTGGCATCGGCGGCTCCTTCCTGGGCCCGAAACTGGTGGTCGAGGCCCTGAAGCCTTACTGGCAGGGCGGCCTGAACTGCCACTTTGTTGCCAACATCGACGGCACCGACATCTCCGAAACCCTGAAGGCCCTGGACCCGGAAACCACCCTGTTCCTGGTGCAGTCCAAATCCTTCCGCACCCAGGAAACCCTCGATAACAGCCTGGTGGCCCGGCAATGGTTCCTGGCCAATGGCGGCTCCGATACGGCTATCGCCAGCCACTTTATGGCGGTCACCACCAACATCGAAGCAGCCACCGGCTTTGGCATTGCCGCTGACAACATCTTCCCCATGTGGGACTGGGTGGGCGGCCGTTATTCTCTGTGGTCGGCCATTGGCCTGCCCATCGCGCTGACGCTGGGCATGGATCACTTCCGTTCCCTGCTGGCCGGCGCCCATGCCATGGACTGCCATTTCCGCAACACCCCGGCCGAGCGAAACCTGCCGGTGCTGATGGCCATGCTGAGCGTGTGGTACAACAACTTCTGGAGGGCCGGTAGCCACGCGGTACTGCCCTACGACGAGTACCTGAAACACCTGCCGGAACACCTGCAACAGCTGGATATGGAAAGTAACGGCAAGCGGGTAACCCAGCACGGTACCCCGGTAGACGCCACAACCGGCCCGATTCTCTGGGGTGGCGTAGGCGCCAACGGCCAGCACGCCTATCACCAGCTCATCCACCAGGGCACCCGGCTGATTCCGGCGGACTTTGTGATTCCGCTGAAGTCCCACAACCCCGTGGAACACCACCACGCCACCCTGTTTGCCAATTGCCTGAGCCAGGCACGGGCCATGATGGCGGGGAAAACCCGGGAGGAAGCCGTTCAGGAGCTGCGGGATAGCGGCATGGCTGAGGCTGCAGCGCAGACGCTGGCCCCGCACAAGGCAATCCCCGGCAACCAGCCCAGCAACATCCTGATGATGGAACAGCTAACCCCGGAGACACTGGGTGCGCTGGTTGCGCTGTATGAGCACCGCACCTTTGTGCAGAGCGTTATCTGGGATGTGGACTGCTTTGATCAGTGGGGCGTGGAGCTGGGCAAGCAGATTGGCAACGAAATCCTGCCGCGCCTGCTGGGCGAAAAGAGTGACGGCACGGCAGGAGACAGCGCCACCGATCACCTGATTGAGCGGTTCCGGTCAGCCAACGGCCTGTGAAATCCGCCGCCCCTGCCAGGTGAAATCCACCGGCCAGAGTTTCTGGTCGGTGCTGTAGGCCTGCCACAGACTCTCATAGCGCTTGCCACACACCGGATGCACCTCATCCGGCGCAATATCTGCCAGTGGACGCAGCACAAAGGCATTCTTCAGAATCTCGGCCCGGGGCAATTCAACGCCATCGGTTACACCGGTAACACTGCCCCAGGTCAGGATATCCAGGTCCAGCGTTCGCGGGCTGAACTTGGGAGCATCCCGCTTGCGCCCGTTTTCCCGCTCCAGTTGCTTGAAACGGGCAGATAACTCGCCAACCGGCAAGTCGGTCTCCACCCCCACCACCAGGTTCAGGAAGTCCGAACCGTCAAAGCCCACCGACTCGCTCTCGTACACCGGCGAGATCACCAACTCACCAAACCACTGTTGCAAGGCATCCAGTGCTGCCGTTACGTGCCGGTAGCGGTCGATGTTACTGCCGATACTGATATACACCCTGGCCATCACCGCTCTCCCCTTTCAATTTTTACACCCACCGCCCTGGCCGCCGGCACGGCGCCAGGCTTTCGCAGGGTTAATCGCAACCAGCGTACCCCGAACTCATTCTGCAGCACCCCGGCCATCTCTTCCGCCGCCCGCTCCAGCAACTTCGGCTGCAGTGCCTGCAGCACGGCAGTTACCCGCTCGCTCACCGCAGCATAGTCCAGGGCATCGGTTACATCGTCACTGGCACCCGGGCGCCGGTTGTCCCACGCCATTTCCAGGTCCACCAGCAGCCGCTGGGTGACGTCGCGCTCCCAGTCGTACACGCCGATAACGGTCTCTACCGCCAGGCCTTCGATGAAGACGATGTCTGTTGAAGCATCTGCCAAACCGGACTCCAGGATGTTCCACTCAAGGCTGATTGAATAATGCACAGGCAAGCGATACTGTGGCTGTTCGCCTGTCTGCCGGATTTAAGGGGCGGCATTTTCTCACAGAACACCCGGTGCCGTCTGCGCACCTGCGATGCAGCCATGGATGTAACCAGCAACCCGATTGTGACTGTACTGCTCTGCTTCGGCGCCTACCTGGCCGGCTCGGTGCTGTTTGCCGTTCCCGTATGCCGCGCATGGCAGTTGCCCGATCCGCGGGCGCTGGGTTCCGGCAACCCCGGAGCCACCAACGTGTACCGGGCCGGCGGCTGGAAACCGGCGCTGATCACCCTGGCGCTGGATGCCTTCAAGGGCTGGCTACCGGTGTGGCTGGCGCACCTGGCGGGGCTATCCATCCTGGTGCAGGCCATGGTGGCCCTGTGCGCGGTAACCGGCCATATGATTCCGCTGTTCTACCGGTTCAAGGGCGGCAAGGGCGTGGCAACAGCCCTCGGGGCCGGCCTTGCGCTGGCACCGGTCACAACCCTGATCATGGCCGGCATCTGGCTGGTGATCATGTGGCGCTGGCGTATCTCTGCGCTGGCCTCATTGATTGCCATTGCCAGCGGGCCGGTCATCAGCGCCCTGCTGGAGCCGGACACCCTGCCCCTGTTTGGCCTGCTTACCCTGCTGATTGTGGTGCGCCACCGCAATAACCTGATCCGCCTGGCCCAGGGCCGGGAAACCGGTTTGTAATACTCAGTCTACAAGGCCGTTAGCCCGGGGCTCATTCACCGCCGGCAGGGTGTTCATCGGCCAGCGCGGCACCGACACAATCCGTTCACCGTCACGCTGCCCGGCCCGCAGCCGCTGGGCACCGGCGTAGGCAATCATGGCCCCGTTATCGGTGCAGAATTCCGGGCGGGCATAGAACACAGAGCCGCGCAGCTTCGCGGCCATCTTCTCCAACCCGGCCCGCAGCCGCTTGTTGGCACTTACGCCACCGGCAATCACCAGCCGCTTGCAGCCGGTCTGCTCCAGTGCCCGCTTGCATTTGATGGTCAGGGTATCCACCACCGCCGCCTCGAAGGCCAGGGCGATATCGGCTTTTACCTGCTCGTCCAGGTTGCCGTTATCCCGGGCCGCATTCACGGTATTCAGGGTAAAGGTTTTCAGGCCGCTGAAACTGAAGTCCAGGCCGGGGCGATCGGTCATCGGGCGCGGAAACCGGTAGATGCCATCGCGGCCCTTTTCGGCCAGCGCCGCCACCCGGGGGCCGCCGGGGTAATCCAGGCCCAGCATCTTGGCGGTTTTATCGAAAGCCTCACCGGCGGCGTCGTCTACCGATTCGCCCAGCATTTCATACTCGCCAATGCCGTCTACCCGCACCAGCTGGGTGTGGCCGCCGGATACCAGCAGCGCCACAAACGGAAATTCCGGCGGGTTGTCTTCCAGCATGGGCGCCAGCAAATGGCCTTCCATGTGGTGCACACCCAGTACCGGAATATCCAGCGCAAAACCCAGGGCGTGGGCCACCGAGCCGCCCACCATCAACGCGCCGATCAGGCCCGGGCCGGCGGTGTAGGCAATGCCCTCAAGATCCTTGCGGGTTTTGCCGGCCTCGGCCAGCACCTGGTCGCACAGGGGCAACAATTTGCGCACGTGATCCCGCGAGGCCAGCTCCGGCACTACCCCGCCGTAGTCGGCGTGCATGTCAATCTGGCTGAACAGGGCGTGGGCCAGCAGCCCCTGCTCGTCATCAAACAGGGCAACGCCGGTTTCGTCGCAGGAGGTTTCAATACCAAGAATCAGCATAGTCAGGCCGTATCCGCAGGAGGAGAAATGAAAGCTGGCGGCATTTTAGCAGAAACCCGAAAGCCTCCGGCAGTTTCGTTGAACAATGATTGACCTCGGCAGGCCCAGCCGTTATCATTGCCGCCCTAAATTAGCACTGGTCGAGTTTTAGCCAATCTGACCAGGGATCGAGCCCGCATGGCAAAGGCCGGCGGAACCAATTGAAACCGAATCTATCAGGTAGGTGATTTTCGAATGCCAGCTGTTAAAGTGAAAGAGAATGAGCCGTTTGATGTAGCACTGCGTCGCTTCAAGCGTTCCTGCGAGAAGGCCGGTGTACTGTCTGAAGTACGTCGTCGTGAGCACTACGAGAAGCCGACCGCTGTACGTAAGCGCAAAGCAGCTGCCGCCGTTAAGCGTCATCTCAAGAAGCTTCAGCGTGAGCAGCGTAAGTTCGAGCGTCTGTACTGAGTTCAGAACGCATCGACAGCAAGACTGATTGCCGGAACGGCGTTTCGCCCTACCCGGCAAACTGAAAATGCCGCCGAGGCCTGGCTTCGGCGGCATTTTTGGCTATGGTGAATAGCGTTTTACCCCGGCACCCAGGCTGAAGTGGAGCCACCATGAGCGGACTGATCCCTCAACGATTTGTTGAAGACCTGCTGGATCGTATCGACCTGGCGGAGCTGATCGGTTCCCGCATTACCCTGAAAAAAGCCGGCGCAAATTACAAAGCCTGCTGCCCGTTCCACGACGAAAAAACACCTTCGTTTAACGTTCGGCCAGACAAAGGCTTCTATCACTGTTTCGGATGCGGCGCCCACGGCGATGCCATCAGCTTCGTTCGTGAGTTCGAGGGCCTCGGGTTTACCGAAGCAGTGGAAGAACTGGCCAGGCGCGCAGGGCTTGAAGTGCCTTACGACAAGGCCGCCAAGCAGGAAATGCAGCAGGCCCGGACGCTGACCGATGCGCTGGACTTTGCCAATCGCTTTTACCAGTCGGCCCTGGCCGGCCAGCAAGGCGCCTACGCCAGGGACTACCTGACACAGCGCGGACTGGATAATTCGATTATCCAGCAATACCAGATCGGCTTCGCCCCGGGCACAGGCACCGCCCTTTACGACGCAGCCCCGAAAGATCTGAAGGGCCCGCTGATTGAAACCCGGACGGTTTCCGATCAATACGGCCGCCCCAGAGACCTGTTTCGCAACCGGGTAATGTTCCCGATCCGGAACACCCGGGGCAAAACCGTCGCTTTCGGTGGTCGCACACTGGGCGACGACAAAGCCAAGTACATCAATTCGCCGGAATCGGACGTATTCCACAAGAGCCGTGAAATCTACGGCCTGTTCGAGGCCCGGCAAGCCATCCGCCAGCTGGACAAGCTGCTGGTGGTGGAAGGCTACATGGACGTGATCGCCCTGGCCCAGCACGGCATTCACTACGCCGTTGCTACCCTGGGGACAGCGACCAACCAGGACAGCCTGAACGCCCTGCTGCGGCAGGTAAGACACATCGTATTCTGCTTTGACGGCGACCAGGCCGGCTTCCGTGCTGCCGACCGTGCCATGGAAAATGCCCTGGAGCTGATGGCAGACGGCCTGCATCTGCAGTTTCTGATGCTGCCGCAAGGCGAAGACCCGGACACCCTGATCCGAAAAGAGGGTGCCGAGGCCTTCCAGAAACGCATAGACGGCGCCACTCCGCTCTCGCGCTACCTGTTTGACCGCCAGAGCGAAGGGCTCGACCTGCAACTGCCGGAACACCGGGGTGAACTGAGAGCCCGGGCCGAGCCGCTACTGAACAAAATGCCCCGCAGCACACTGCGGGACGCCATGTGGCACGAAATGCTGCGACTGTGCGGCGGCCGCAACCAGTGGCAGAACCGCCAGCAAGGCCAGAACTACAAGGCCCGGGGCTGGCGCAACGAAGGCCAGAACCGGCCTTCAGAAGAACGTATTGACGTAAAACTCAGCAAAGACAGCACCTTGTGCCTGGCCCTGCTGGAGGCGCCGGAACTGGCCACGGAAGTGAAAGCCCTGGCCGACCGCACAAGGCAACTGGAGCAGGCCGGCCGACTGGCCCGCTGGCTGCTGGAAAACAACATCCAGACCCGCAAAGCACTGGTAGCGGGACTGGCAACCGATAAGCAGGCCCGCGACAGGTTCTACAACCTGTTCGACGGACTGGAGCACATACCGGCACGGGAAAGCACACTGGCTGCTGCCAGAGAGCTGTTAAGCCCGAACGAAGAAGCCGCGCGCCAGCAAAGACTGGCAACCCTGCTCCGGAACCTGGCAACGCTCACCCCGGAACAGCGGGAAGAGCTGAGAACCCTCAGCGCGGGTACGTTAAACCCGAAAGCCGGGGAGTAAAAACTTGAAACTATCGCAATTGATCACCATCTAACCGGTTGGTGGCAGCAAAACCAAGCGACAGCTATAATGGCTGTTTAACTTTTTTCCTTTTTAAAAGCGAGTTCACAGGGTGTCTATGTCAGGCAATTCGCAGAAATCACGTTTGAAAGACCTCATCGCACGAGGCAAGGAACAAGGTTACCTGACTTACGCCGAGGTAAACGACCACCTGCCGGAAGATATCGCAGACCCGGACCAGGTTGAAGATATTATCCGGATGATCAACGACATGGGTATCCAGGTGTGCGAAGAAACACCGGACGCCGATACCCTGCTGATGACCGAAGGCGATTCCACCGCAGACGAAGCCGCTGCCGCAGAAGCCGCCGCAGCCCTTGCCGCCGTGGAAACCGACGCCGGCCGCACCACCGACCCGGTGCGCATGTACATGCGCGAAATGGGTACTGTTGAACTGCTGACCCGCGAAGGCGAAATCGTTATCGCCAAGCGCATCGAAGAAGGCATCCGCGACGTCATGGCCGCCGTTGCCCACTTCCCGGGCACAGCTGGCACCGTCATCCAGGCCTACGACCGCATCATCGAGAACGAAGGCCGCATCAGCGACATCGTAACCGGCTTCCTTGACCCGGACGACGCCGAGCCGTTCATGGGCGAAGAAACCACCGAAGATACCTCTTCGGACGACTCCGACAGCGATGACGATGACGATGACACCTCCAGCGATGACGACAACGACAACGGCCCGGATCCGGAAGAGACCCGCCTGCGCTTCGAGCTGCTGAAAGAAAAGCTCGACGCCGCAAACAAGGCCCTGGACAAGCACGGCCGCGGCCACAAGAAAACCCAGGAAGCCCTGAACGAACTGGGCCAGGTTTTCGCTCCGTTCAAACTGGCCAACAAGGCGTTTGACGAGCTGGTGAACGTGGTTCGCTCCACCAACGACCTGGTGCGCGAGAACGAGCGGGCGATCATGCAGATCTGCGTACGCGACTGCAAAATGCCCCGCAAAGACTTCATCAAGTGGTTCCCGGGCAACGAAATCGACCTTGAGTGGGCGAAAGAAATCGCCGCCACCAAGAAGCCATACGCCGCTGCCATCGGCGAGCGCATTGACGAAATCGTACGCCTGCAGAAACGCATCCAGAACGTTCAGACCGAAGTGGACCTGGACGTAGTCGACATCAAGGAAATCAACCGTCGCGTTTCTATCGGCGAAGCCAAGGCCCGCCGTGCCAAGAAAGAAATGGTCGAGGCCAACCTGCGTCTGGTTATCTCCATTGCCAAGAAGTACACCAACCGCGGCCTTCAGTTCCTGGACCTGATCCAGGAAGGCAACATCGGCCTGATGAAAGCCGTCGACAAGTTTGAGTACCGTCGTGGCTACAAGTTCTCTACCTACGCCACCTGGTGGATCCGTCAGGCCATCACCCGCTCTATCGCGGACCAGGCCCGCACCATCCGGATTCCGGTGCACATGATCGAAACGATCAACAAGCTGAACCGCATTTCCCGCCAGATGCTGCAGGAAATGGGCCGCGAGCCCACACCGGAAGAGCTTGGCGAGCGCATGGAAATGCCGGAAGACAAGATCCGCAAGGTACTGAAGATCGCCAAAGAGCCGATCTCCATGGAAACCCCGATCGGCGACGATGAAGACAGCCATCTGGGCGATTTCATCGAAGATATCCAGGCCCTGTCGCCGGTGGATTCCGCCACCGCCGAAGGTCTGCGCGAAGCGACCCGCTCCGTGCTGGCCGGTCTGACCGCTCGCGAATCCAAGGTGCTGCGCATGCGCTTCGGTATCGAGATGAACACCGACCACACCCTGGAAGAAGTCGGCAAGCAGTTCGACGTAACCCGGGAGCGTATCCGTCAGATCGAAGCCAAGGCCCTGCGCAAACTGCGCCATCCTTCCCGCTCCGATCACCTGCGCGGCTTTATTGACGATCAGGGCAACGGTTAATCCGCAACACAGTAGCGGGCGCCACCCCTCGCGGGTATAATGGCGCCCGTTTTGCTTTCAGGGCCTATAGCTCAGTTGGTTAGAGCAGGGGACTCATAATCCCTTGGTCGCTGGTTCGAGTCCAGCTGGGCCCACCATTTCTTTCTACTCTCCCGCTGCCTTCCGAAGCCGCCACAACCACACCGTCAAAAAACTTTACACCTCACTTTCAGAACTTCCGAAAACACTCCTGAATACAAACAACTACGAAGCTGGCACACATACTGCTACCTCTCTAGCGAGAAAGGACAAGGTTGCGAACCGCAACGAAGGAGTGTCACGTGAACCGCTCAACGATAACCAAAACACTATTGCTTGCCGGTATGGCTGCGACCGGCTCGCTTGGCATGGCCAGCGCCCAGGCTACTACCATCGAGATTCTCTGCACGGCATCCGAGCCTTGCGGCCAATCGTCTGGCACTACCGCCGACGGCACCATCTTCGAAGCTGCTGCGAACCCGACAGAGCCTTCCACCGGAACCGGGGTTTTCAAGCCCTTTGTTCGGGTTCAGGCCCAAGGCAATAGCGACACCCAAAGCGGCTACAATACCGACTATTCGCCAGACAATGGTATAAATTTTGACACTAAATCCGGCATCTGGACCCACTCCGTCTTGTTTGGCGATCTGGGCACCGTCGACATCGGGGGGCTGTCCTACTACCAGTTTTCCATGGACGCCAATGAAGAAGGCGGAAGGAAAAACCAGATTGACCTGACCGAAATCCAGATTTTCCTCGGTGGTGACGGCCTTCGAATTCCAGAAAACAATGGCGGCTACACCGGCACCCAGTTCGATGGCAGCGCGTCGGACAACTTCCTGGCGGGCTATGCCCCGGTCTGGAACCTGGATAATGCTCTGAACGGAGACGTTACTGTTATCCTGCAGGCCAGTATCTGCGACAATCCGGGGCAGTGCGGTAGCGGGAAGGGAGACCTCAATTTGTTCATTCTCGACAGCCTGCTGCAAGGCGATACCGATGATTACTTTGTATTCTACACAGAGTACGACCGGGTGGGCTCTGGCTTCGAGGAATGGAATTACCTCGCAAGAACCATCCCCGTCCCCGAACCCGGCACCCTGGCCCTTTTCGGTCTGGGCCTTGCCGGCCTGATTGCTTCACGCCGCAAACTGCAGAAGTAACCAAAAACCTGTGTCGGGAAACTTTACATAGCACCCCGGCACAGGTTTTTACCCGCCTATTACGCTACATAACACCCCGTCACATTTATCAAACAACACAATTTATCCTTTTCTTTTTACCTCGCCCAAGAAACATTACGCTACAAAAAATCACACCTGACACCTGTTATTTCAATGGCTTAGCGCTAACTTGAAGTCACGGGCTAGCACTACGTGGTTTTACCGACACTGACCTGTGTCAAAAATGCCAAAGTCCTCATCGGACAAGCCCAATACACTTGCCACTGAACCAATGTAGCCAAACCCGAGGTCCGCGATGGCGCAGGGTGTCAGGTTTGAATACAACAATAACGAGCGAACGGAGTGTATCAATGGTCCCCTCTCCCCGATTTTCCGTACGGGCAGTGTCCCTAGCAGTTGCAGCAGTTTCCGCCAGCCTTACCATGAACGCCTCGGCGAGCATGGGCAACCTGGGCACCACTTACGGCGTAATGCCCATAGATGTGGCAACCGCCCAGTCGCTGTCCATGTTCAACGACCAGGTATCCGCCACCTACTACAACCCCGCGTCTCTCACCAAGGACACCCGGGGTGAGCTGACTACCGGCATACTGCACGCCGAGCAGGAGCTGCGTTCAGCCAACCCCAATGCCAACGGCGATGTGCACGTAGTCAGCGGCTCCATCACCCTGAAGTTCTGAGGAGAAGCAGGCCATGAAACAATTCAAGATCCTGGCACTGATTCCCGCCATGCTACTGGCAGCCTGTGGCGGCGACAGTGACACCCAGACCATAAAAGAAAAAACCACGCCGGGCGCGATGGTGTATTCCTTCCCGATGGACGGCCAGAATGATGTCAGCCCGAAAGCGGATATCGTACTGCGCTTCTCCCATGCCGTGGTGGATGATGAGGCCACGCTCGCCGAGAAGATTTCAGTGGAAGCAGACGGTGCAACTGTCGATTTCAATGTAAAAATGGTCGACGGCGGTAAAAGCGTAAAACTCGAACCGAAGACCGCACTAAAACCCGGTAGCGGCTACACAGTCACCTTTACCGAGCCTTTGACTGCTGAAGGCGGCCGCACCATTGCCACGCCCAATGCTGTAGGTGCAGACGGTGTCCAATTTTACACCCGCGCGGCGTTCAGTCAGGTAGCAGAGCTGGGAGCCACATCGAATAAGTTCGGCGTAGCCTGGCAGGTTCCTGCCAATGGCAGCGCTTTCCAGGCCATGAACTTCTCCACTTTCCGGCTGGCCATGACCCAACCGGTCCATCCCGAGTGGGAACAGATGGGCGGCAGCATTTCACTACTGGACAGGAATGGCGAAGCGGTACCCGCAACCGTTCTGGTCAAGGGTAACCGGATCACAGTTGATCCGTGTCTAACCGACGACCCACTGATGTGTGGCACGAAGGAAGACATCCTAACTTCGGGTGAAACCTACACACTGAAGCTCAACAACCTCCCCAGCCTGAACGGCAAACGCTTCAGTGAGGAATATGCATTTACGCCCAGAGATACCAGCCCCACAGTAGTGGTTCAGCAGATTACCGTGGATTCCGGTCTGGCACAGGGTGCTACAGAAAGTGACGCCACACGCAGCATCCTGAACGACCAGATTATCAACGGTGTAACCCTGAACTCGGTGCTGCAAGGTGTTGCAGGCCCATCCCAACAAACCGGAGCCCTCTTTGCTGAACTGGGCTATGCCCCAGCATTCAACTCAGATGAGGCGATCCCGCTACGCATTCCCAAGGGTAGCGTACTTACCAGTACCAGCCTGGACGTACTGGTGGGCGGAAAGGTGCCGGTAACAGTAGCCACCCGTGAAGGACAGCCGGTAGGCCCATTGCAGACCACGGGTGAAATCAAAGTCACCATGCTGTCTGACGCCAGCGGCTATCTGAGCCCTAACCCCTACACCGACAGCGTCGATGCCCCCAGCCTGGTCACCCTGTACATGGATGTCTCCATGAACACCCAGGAAGCACAGCCAAATGCTGCACTGTCCCAGGACCTGATGGGCGTTGAGCTCCGCGGTATTGCACTGGTCAAGGATGGCGTTCTAACCATCGACGCGATTGGCATGGTAGAACCGAACCTGCTGGGCCAGGAGTACACCGACTCCACCATCGCCTTCCACCTGCAAGCTCCGGTTGACGAGAACTCTCCGCTGGATGCCTATCAGGACTATTTGGACAACGAACTGGACAATACCGGCCCATCACTAGTCAGCTGGATGCCAGGTGACTCGGACGCCATTCCGGCCACCCGCCAGTCCATGCAGCGGCCGGGTGACCCGGTGATTTTGTTCTTTGATGAGCCGCTGGATCCGGCTTCTATTGAAAATAACGTCTCTTTGACGGCTACTTCTGCAGACACAAGTGCCGCCGTTGATTTTGCCTTCGACCTAGATGGCACAGCTCTCGCACTGAACCCCGCAGGTGGCCTGAAACACGGCACCACATACGATATCAGCGTAAATGGTGTAACCGACCTTGCTGGCAACCCTGTCTCGTTGACCCGCTCGTTTACGATGGAAGATCTGGGGGAGAATTCTGATAACGTTAATTCCCGCTCCCCTATTGCGCTGACGACCTATCCTGGCTTCCCTTGCGTAACCACTGGCGTAGACCTTAATGCTAATCCACCTACCCATGGCCAGTGTCTGGATGCAGCCCCCGGTGGCCCGAGAGGACAGCAACTACCTATAACCACACTGCCTGAGGATCGGCCCATCGTGGTTGTGTTCTCGCAGTCCATGAACCTCGACTCGATCAACGATCAAACCTTCGTCGTTGAAAAGGTGACTGGGTCTGACACCCCCGTTGGTGAGGGCGAAATCGTGGCTGGCCGCCTGGAAAAGAACAACCAGCGCATCCGTTTCTACCCGGACCAGCCTTGGTCAAAGGAAGATGGAGTTTTCTACCGTTACACCATGAAATCTCAACAGGATGGTTCCTGCAGCGACGGTGTAATCTGTGCGGAAGGTGATAATGGCCTGGCCCTACAAACCGATCTGCTGGTAGATCCTGAGGATGTAGGTGGTCCAGACATGGCCATTTACTTCCGTGGAACAGATGCTGTAAGTACTGTATTCACACCACTACGAAATCTTCCGGTTCGCGACACCAACTCCAACTATGAAATTGACTGTGATGACCCGGAAGGTCTTAGCTGTCTGGAGCCATTTAACCATGGCGCCCCGGGTGAAAATGGCGAGTATATGCCCTCCGCAAACGCTGCTAAGTTAGCCCTGAGAGACGACGCAAGACTGCTTGGCGGCGACAGCGGCATCATTCCTGCCCGCATTGGCTGTGATGCTAACGGTGATGACTGTCCGATGAATAAGTTCATTTATCAGACTTATGGCTTGAATACCGAAGTAATCGGCCCTGCCATTGACGAAGAGACAGGAAAAGAAGGCATCAGGGTACTTCTGTATCCCACCATGCTGGCAACCACATCTGCCAGTGTTTATCTGACTCCGCTTGGAGAGCAGGCCACCGGGCCACAAATTCTCAGGATGACCTATGCAGCGCCTGAGGATAGAGCTGATGACAACCCACTCGGCTTGGTCGAAGGCATGATCATCGAGGGAGAAAATGGACAACCCACCTTCAAGACCGAGGCAGCATTAACTTTGGATGCTCCCAACCTGCACCTGCCGATCGAGGGCCTCCTTCAGCACAACCTTTATAGCTATCCGTTCACTCTGGATCTTGAGGGCGACATTGTGTTCTTCGATGATGGCAGGATGCAGATTGAGCAACGTAACGTCGCCCCTCGAATACCTGCAGACATAACCGTCAGCGTCACGGTCGACGCGCCTGTTATTTCCGATTTCCTCAACTTCCTGAAAGATCCGGAAGAGTCGCTTCGTGAATTCGCCTGCGCCTTGGACTTCCTTAACGTACTGGATTTCTGTGACTCAACAACTGAATCTGTGCCGGCTGGCGACATTGAAATCCCGCTGTTCATTCCCGAAAACGGCGTCTACCTAAACTTCATCTCCAACCCGGTAAAAGACCTGCCGGCCCAATACGAGCAGCAAACTGCTCAGTAAGTTAACCAGGTAATACGGACCCTCCTCAGGCCAGCCTTCGGGCTGGCCTTTTTTGTCGGGCTTATCGGGTCACATTTACAAAAACCCTTTTCCCATCGCGGTTCGTTTCCTGATAATCTGGTTTCAATTTGAAACCTAAAAACAAGAGTTCCGGAGAATCCTTATGCACAACGGCACCCACTACCGCACCTGCCACCTTTGCGAAGCCATGTGTGGCGTGGCTATCGAGGTTCAGAACGGCAAGGTTGCCGCTATCAAAGGCGACGACAACGACCCGCTCAGCCGGGGCCATATCTGCCCGAAGGCGGTGGCGCTGCAGGACCTGCATGAAGACCCGGAACGGCTGCGCCGGCCGGTTCGCAAAACCGCCACCGGCTGGGAAGAAATGAGCTGGGACGAGGCCTTCGACCTGGTCGCCCGGCGGCTGCATGAGGTGCGCAAGGCCCACGGCCGGAACAGTATCGGGGTGTATCTGGGTAACCCCAATGTGCACAACCACGGCGCCGCCATGACCATTACGCCGCTGCTGCGGGCCATAGGCACCCAGAACCGCTTTTCAGCCACCTCGAACGACCAGCTGCCCCATATGCTGGCCAGCCTGGAGATATTCGGGCACCAGGTGCTGTTCCCCATTCCGGACATCGACCGCACCGACCTGTTTATCTGCATCGGTGGCAACCCCATGGCCTCCAACGGCAGCCTGATGACGGTGCCGGATTTCCGGGGCCGGGTGAAGGAGCTCAAGAAACGTGGCGGCAAGCTGGTCGTCATCGACCCTCGCCGCACGGAAACCGCCCGCATTGCCGATGATTTCCATTTTATCCGCCCGGGCACCGATGCCCTGCTGCTGATGGCCATGGTGCACACGCTGTTTGCGGAGAACCTGGTCAGTACCGGCGCGGCTACCGGGCTGGTAAAAGACCAGGACCTGCTGCAGCTGGCTGTCCTGAGCTTTACGCCGGAAGCCGTAGCAAGCCATACCGGCATCAACCCCGACACCATTCGCGGCCTGGCACGGCAGCTTGCCACCACGCCAAGGGCAGCCCTGCACACCCGAATGGGCACCAGCACCCAGGCCTTTGGTGGCACCACTACCTGGCTGGCTTACTGCCTGAATATCCTGACCGGCAAGCTGGATGCCCCGGGCGGGGTGATGTTCACCCAGCCTGCGGTGGATCTGGTAGCGCTGGGCGCACTGGTGGGCCAGGCCGGCCACTTCGGCAACCGTTACAGCCGGGTGCGCAAGTTGCCGGAATTTGGCGGTGAATACCCGTCCAGCACCATGGCCGATGAAATCCTGACCCCGGGCGAGGGGCAAATTCGCGCCTTTGTAACCGTGGCCGGCAATCCGGTGCTGTCGAACCCCAATGGTCAGCGCCTGGATGAAGCCCTGGCCGGGCTGGATTTCATGGTGTCGGTGGATTACTACCTGAATGAAACCACCCGCCACGCTGATGTGATTCTGCCGCCCACAGCGGCGCTGGAGCGCAGCCACTACGACCTGATTTTCAGCATGATGGCGGTACGCAACCAGGCCAAGTACAGCGAAGCCCTGTTCGAACCGGCACAGGACAGCCGTCACGACTGGCAGATCAACCTGGAACTGGCCCACCGCCTTGAACGGCAGCGCAAGGGCGGGAAGTTGCCATTGCAGGCGGAACTGGGCTGGCAGGCTTTCAAGAAGCTGGGGCCAGACCCGATCCTGGATGTGCTGCTGCGCACCGGCCCCTACGGCGCCAACCCGGGCCGGGTGGGCGGTGTGATCAAGCCGGTGCTGGACAAGGTGCTCGGCATTCTTCCGGAACGCCACCCCCTCAAAGGCCTGGCGCGGCTCAGCCCGCTGAACCCGCAGTGGCAGCACATGCCCAAGGGGCTATCACTGTCCGCCCTGAAGAAATCACCCAGCGGGGTGGACCTTGGCCCGTTGCAGCCTACCCTGCCCCAGCGGCTGTTTACCCGGGATGGCAAGATCAACCTGGCGCCGCGCCGCTACCTGGCGGATGTGGAGCGCCTTCAGGCCCTGCTGGACCAGCCTGAAGCCAGCACCAGCCTGCAGCTTATCGGCCGTCGCCATGTACGCAGCAACAACTCCTGGATGCACAACAGCCAGCGACTGGTGAAAGGCAAAAGCCGCTGTACGGTGATCATGCACCCGGAAGATGCCCAAAACCGCAAGCTCGAAGACGGCGCGCAGGTACAGGTACAGAAAGACGGCAGGGCCGTGGTGCTGCCGCTGGAGGTATCGGAAGATATCATGCCCGGAGTGGTGTCGATTCCCCACGGCTGGGGCCATAGCCGGCCCGGCACCGGGCAGTCGGTTGCCAGCGCCCACGCCGGTGCCAGCATCAACGATATCCTGGACGACACCGAAACCGACCCGGTTTCCGGCACATCGGTACTGAACGGGCAGGCAGTGGAAGTGAAAGTCTGGCAAACTGGCGCCCAAAGCAAACAGGCCTGACCCACCGGGCAGGCCTCGCCATTCATTGATACGAGGTTCAACAATGCCCAGAGGACTGCAACTGTCGTTTATTGTTGTCGGGCTGGTGGTGATCGGGATTCTGTTGTTCTACATCTGGCGGCAATCCCGGGTGCTGAACGAAAACCGGATGCGCCAGAAGAAGGCGGAAGAGTTCCAGGCCAAGCGGCGCGACGAGATGATCGAAAGCATCCGCATTATTGCCCTGGCGGTGGAAGAGGGACAGGTGGAACATTCTGAAGCCTGCCTGCGCCTGAAGGGCCTGCTGGATTACGTGGCCCCGGAACTGCTGGGCCAGGCGCCCTACCGGGTGTTTCAGGAAGTGCACGACAAGATCCAGCACATGCCCACCCACCGCGCCCGAAAGGCCACGGATGCCAAGCTGGTTCAGAAGATGGACAAGGAACGCTTCGCGGTAGAGCGGCAGCACGCCGAGGATGTGCGCAAGGCGGCAACCGCCATTCGCCATTACCGGTTCGACTGAACCGCAGTTACCGGGCCAGCGGCATCATTCCGGCCATGGCCATGATGCCGTCCCGGTTACGAACCAGCGCATCGAACTGCTGCTCTACCCTTTGCCGGCTCAGGCCCAGTTCTTCAAAAACAGACTGGGGCACCGGTTCTGCCCGGCCCGGCATCACGCCCCGGGCGGTTAGCAACTGCCGGCTCAGCCAGACAATTCTGGCCAGGTAATGATGCGGGCCGCTGTAGTCGGCATCCGCCTGGTGCCTTACCGCCAGTGTCACTTCATCGGGCATGCCCCAGTTCTCCAACAGGCGGGCGGCGATCTGTTCCCGGCTGAACCCCATCAATTTCTGTTCCTGGGCGGCGCTGTCACCGGCCGGGTTATCCCCCTGCCAGCGCATCAGTTGCTCGTGGTAGGGCGGGAACACCTGCACCAACACCAGGTCGCCAAAGTTGTGCAGCAAACCGGCCAGGTAGGCCAGCCCGAACAGGGGCCGCTTTGTTCTGGGCATCATCCCCGCGAGGATTCCGGCAGACTGGGCCTGCCAGGTGGCTTGCTGCCAGTAGTCCCGGTAGCCTTCGGGCTGATCCAGCGGCGCTTTGAGGGTACGGCCAAGGGCAAGGCCCATGGCCAGGTTCATCACGGTATCGAAGCCCAGTACCCGGGAGATGGCATCGTGCACCGAGCGCACCTGCCCGGCGGAGGCGTAAAACGAAGACGATGCCCAACTCACCACCTGGGCGGCCAGGCCCGGGTCGCTCTCCACGATGTCGACCAGGTCTCCCATGACGGCTTTCGGGTCTGACCGAAGGCGCATGATGCGCTGGGTGGTTTCCGGCAAGGGCGGCAGCTCCAGGGTGTCTTCAAGGCGCTGCAGAATGCGCAGACTGGTGAATTTGCTGGAGGCCGGGAACTGCATGGTCAGACCTCTCCGTACCGGGTGTTTTCGCCGAGCCAGCGGCGCACCAGGGCTTCGGCCACGCCGGGCTGTTTCACCAGCGCCGGCGCCATTTCCTTGACCGGCTCTATCCAGCCCTTGTCCCGCTCGAAATCAGCCAGGCGGAACTGCATCAGCCCGGTCTGGCGGGTGCCCAGCACTTCGCCGGGGCCACGGATTTCCAGGTCTTTCTCGGCGATAAAGAAGCCGTCCTGGCTGTCCCGCAGGGCCTGCAGGCGGGCTTTACCATTATTCGACAGCGGCGGGTGGTACATAAGTACGCAAAAGCTGGCCTGGTGGCCCCGGCCGACCCGGCCACGCAACTGGTGGAGCTGGGCCAGGCCCAGCCGTTCGGGGTTCTCGATGATAATCAGCGATGCGTTGGGCACATCCACCCCCACCTCGATTACGGTTGTGGCCACCAGCAAGTCCAGCTCGCCGTTCTTGAAGCGTTCCATCACTTCGGCTTTTTCCTGGGCTTTCAGGCGACCATGCACCAGACCCACTTTAAGATCCGACAAACGCTCGGAAAGTTCCTGGGCCGTCACTTCAGCTGCCTGGCATTGCAGGGCTTCGGATTCTTCAATCAGTGTACACACCCAGTAGGCCTGGCGCCCCTCCCGGCAGGCGCTCCGTACCCGTTCAATAATATCGTCACGCCGGCTGTCGGGCACTACGATGGTCTCTATGGGTTTACGACCGGGGGGCAGCTCGTCGATCACCGACGTATCCAGGTCAGCATAGGCGCTCATGGCCAGGGTGCGCGGAATGGGTGTGGCGGTCATGATCAGCTGGTGCGGGGCCAGCGAGCCGCCTACACCTTTTTCCCGCAGGGCCAGTCGCTGGTGAACCCCGAAACGATGCTGCTCATCCACAATCACCAGGGCCAGCCGGTTGAACTTTACTTCATCCTGAAACAGGGCGTGGGTGCCGATGGCTACCCGGGCTTCGCCGCTGGCAACGGCATCCAGGGCCTCCTGCCGGGCCTTGCCTTTGACCTTGCCAGACAACCACGCCAACCGGATGCCCAGGGGCTCCAGCCAGCCCCGGAAATTATTGTAGTGCTGTTCGGCAAGGATTTCCGTGGGCGCCATCAGGGCCACCTGGGCACCGGCTCCGATGGCCTGCAGTGCAGCCAGTGCCGCTACCACGGTTTTACCGGAACCGACATCCCCCTGCACCAGCCGCAACATCGGCAATGGCTGGCTCAGGTCCTGCCGGATTTCCTTCATCACCTCGCGCTGGGCGCCGGTCAGGCTGAAGGGTAATTCTTCCAGAAAACGCTCGGTCAGATCACCGGTGGGCAGCAGGGGTAAGGCCTGCCGCGCCTGTATCTGTTCCCGCACCTGCAGCAGGCTGAGCTGGTGTGCCAGCAACTCTTCCATCACCAGCCGCTGCTGTGCCGGGTGCCGGCCTTCCACCAACTGGGGTACCGGGGCACCGGCCGGGGGCTTGTGGACCAGTTTTACGGCTTCGGTAATGCCCGGCAGCTGGTAGTCCGCCAGCAGTTCCGGTGGCAACCAGTCTTTGATGGGGTAACGGTCCAGATACTGCAGCGCCTGCTGGCACAGCCCGCGCACCCGGGGCTGCTGTATGCCTTCGGTGAGCGGATAGACCGGGGTGAGCGTGGCTTCGTCACCCGCCGGCATGAGCGGCGGGTTCACCTGGTATTCGGGGTGGTAAAACTCGTAACCGGCGCGGCCCGGGCGGACTTCACCAAAACAACGTACCCGGGTGCCTTCGGTCAGCTGGTTACGCTGGGCGGCATTGAAGTGGAAAAACCGCATCACCAGAAAACCGCTGTTGTCCCTCAGGGTGACCTGCAGGCTACGGCGCCGCCCCATCACCAGGTCGGTTTTCATGACCTCCCCTTCCACCACCGCAACATCGCCTATGCGCAGGCTGCCCATGGGGATTACCCGGGTGCGGTCTTCATAGCGGTGAGGAAGGTGGAACAGCAGGTCCTGTACGGAATGGATGCCGAGTTTTGCCAATGTTCCGGCCAGGGCGTTTCCTACGCCCTTGAGCTGGGTAACGGAGATGTCTTCCAGTGACGTCATAGTGGCACTCAGGCGCCTTTGGCAACCGCCGGCGTTTCGGTTTTGGCTTTTTCGATCACCCGGCACTGGCTGGCCGCCAGCGACAGCACATCAATGGCCTTGGGCCGCGGGAAGGTTACCCGCCAGGCCAACGCCACGGTCCGGAAAGGCACCGGCGCGGCAAACGGGCGAACCGCCAGGATATCTTCGTGGTATTTCATTCCGGTGGCCGCAGACAGTGGCAACACGGTAATACCAAGGCCGGATGCCACCATGTGGCGGATGGTCTCCAGGGAGCTACCTTCGGTCACCAGGTCCGGTTTGTCACCATCTGCCCGCTTGGTAATGGCATCCACCAGCGGCGGGCAGGATTCCAGTACCTGGTCCCGGAAGCAGTGGCCCGGGCCCAGAAGAAGCAATTGCTCCCGGGACAGTTCGTCTGCGGTTATCTCATCTTTTGCGGTGAGCGGATGATCCGCCGGCAGCAATACCACGAAGGGTTCGTCGTACAGCGGCATGGTGACCACTTCCGGCTCTTCGAACGGCAAGGCGATGATGATGGCGTCCAGGTCTGAATGGCGAAGCTTCTGGCGCAGGTTGGCGGTGTAGTTCTCTTCGATATACAGCGGCATTTCCGGCGCCGCCCGGCGCAGTTCCGGCAGCAGGTGCGGGAACAGGTAGGGGCCGATGGTGTAGATGGCACCCACTTTCAGCGGTGAGTTCAGCTGGTTTTTGCCGTCCTGGGCCATGTCTTTGATCACGCCCACCTGGTCCAGCACCCGCTGGGCCTGCTCGATAATGCGCTGCCCGGTTTCGGTTACCCGGATGCTGCTTTTGCTGCGTTCGAACAGGGGAATACCGAGTTCGTCTTCCAGCTTCTTAACCGCCACACTGAGGGTGGGCTGGCTGACGTGACAACGCTCGGCCGCGCGGCCAAAATGCCTTTCCCGGGCAAGCGTAACAACGTATCGTAACTCGGTGAGTGTCATGGTGAGCTCCGGTCGGATCGATCAGGTCGAAGTTTCACATACTTTATCAGCCAAAGCATAAGGATTGAAATTGTCTATGGCAATGACAGATCGCAACCCATCTGCACGAATTCTGGTGGCCGGCTGCGGCAAGCTTGGTGGCGACATTGCCCTAGCCCTGACCGGAGCCGGCCAGGTGTACGGTTTACGCCGCAATCCGGACAAGGTGCCGGCGGGAATTACCGGGATCGGCGCAGACCTCACCCGACCGGAAACCCTGCAAGGCAAGCTGCCGGACAACCTGGACATTGTGATCTACTGCCTGACACCTTCAAGCTATGACGACGAGGGCTACCACAACGCCTATGTCGCTGGCCTGCAGAACCTGCTGGACGCCATCGGCAACAACCCGCTGACCCGCCTGTTCTTCATCAGCAGCACCAGCGTGTACGCCCAGGACGATGACAGCTGGGTGGATGAAACCAGCCCCGCCGAACCGGACCGGTTTACCGGCCAGCACATTCTGCAGGGCGAGCAAACGGCCCTGAACAGTCTTCACCCGGCTACCGTGGTGCGCTTCAGCGGGATATACGGCCCTACCCGCCAGCGGTTCCTGGAAGAAGTTCTGGAAGGCCGGATGAACCCGCAACCACCGGCACCGTTCAGCAACCGGATTCACGAACAGGATGCCGCCGGGGCCATCGCCTACCTGAGCCAGCAGGCATTGCAGGGCCACGAGCTGGAAAACCTGTATATCGCCAGCGATTGCGAGCCGGTGCGGCTGGATGAGGTGGTGGACTGGGTTCGGCAGCAGGTGCCGTGCAAGGATCCGGTAGAGGGTGCCCGTAAGGGCGGACGTGCGGGGAGTAAGCGGTGTAACAACCAGCGGTTGCTGGCCAGCGGTTTCGAGTTCCGGTACCCCGACTACAAGGCGGGATACCGGGAGATGATCAACAACCTCAGCTGAGCACCATTACCGCTTCCATTTCCACCGGCACGCCTTTCGGCAGCGCTGCCACGCCTACGGCGGCGCGGGCCGGGTACGGCTCCTGGAAGTAGGTGGCCATGATCTCGTTCACCGTGGCGAAGTTGGCCAGGTCGGTCATGTAGATGTTCAGTTTTACGATGTCTTTCAGTTCACCACCAGAGGCTTCGCACACAGCCTTCAGGTTTTCTAAGACCTGACGGGTCTTGGCGGCAAAGTCACCGGGCACCACTTCCATGGTTTCAGGGTCCAGGGGAATCTGGCCAGACAGATACACGGTATCTCCGGCTTTGACTGCCTGGGAGTAGGTACCAATCGCCTGCGGGGCGTTTTCGGTCTGGATAACAGATTTATTGGTCATGACCTGCGTTTTCCTCTCGTTCAAAACGCCAATCCTCTCCCTTCAGCGTGGCGACTGTCAACCACGCTAAAGTCGCACTCAGTGGCGAACCCGGCTGATGTGAGTAACCGCACGGATATTGCGCACCCGGCGCATCACCCGGGCCAGGTGCCGGCGACCATTCACGTGCACCACCAGGCTGACAATGCCGAACCTGGCATTCTGGTCTTCCACATTGATGCGTTCGATATTGCCGTCGGCCATGGCTACGGCGTTGGCCACTTCGGCAATCACACCGCGCTGGCGCTCCAGTTCTACCCGCAGCTCTACCGAGAATTCATCGGTGATGTCCTTGGCCCACTTCAGGTGGGTCAGACGGGCGCGCCCTTCGTCGTCTTCCGGCAGGCTGGAGCAGGTGTCGGAGTGGATTACCAT
Source organism: Marinobacter vinifirmus (assembly GCF_002258215.1). Classification (GTDB taxonomy): domain Bacteria; phylum Pseudomonadota; class Gammaproteobacteria; order Pseudomonadales; family Oleiphilaceae; genus Marinobacter; species Marinobacter vinifirmus. The sequence continues at coordinate 166,123 of NZ_NEFY01000007.1, read as the reverse complement.
CCCGTTGCCGGAATCCATAATACCCACGACCGGATCACCCGGAATGGGTTTGCAGCAGCTGGCAAAGCGCACCAGCATGCCTTCGGTTCCGCGAATGGTCACCGCGCCCTGCTTTTCGGCCGGGGCGTTTTCCAGGTTGGCGGTGGTTTCCAGCCCTTCACCGCCACTGACCAGCTGCCGCGCCACCAGGTAAGCCATGCGATTACCCAGGCCGATGTCACTGACCAGGTCATCAAAACTGTTCACCTGGTTATGGCTGACCACGGCCTGGCGCTGGACTTCGGTAATGTCCGAAAGCTTGGCGCCAAAGCCTTTCAGGGAACGCTTGAGCAGGGTACGGCCCAGCTCCAGGGATTCTGCCCGCTTGCGGGTTTTCAATACGTGGCGGATGCTGCTGCGAGCCTTGCCGGTTACCACAAAGCTGAGCCAGGCCGGATTCGGCCGGGCGCCCGGTGCAGTAATGACTTCTACCGTCTGGCCGCTTTGCAGGGGCTGGCTCAGGGACGCCAGGTTGCGGTTAACACGACAGGCCACCGTGGCGTTGCCGATGTCGGTATGGATGGCGTAGGCGAAATCCACCGGCGTTGCCCCGCTGGGCAGCTCCATAATCCGGCCCTTGGGAGTAAACACGTAGATTTCGTCCGGGAACAGGTCGACCTTCACGTGTTCGATGAACTCCATGGAGTCGTCGGCCCGCTCGCGCATTTCCATCAACCCTTTCACCCAGCGGTCCACACGGGACTGGTTGATGTTGGTGACGCCGGATTCCTCGTTCTTGTACATCCAGTGGGCAGCAATACCATTGTTGGCGATGTGCTCCATTTCCTCGGTACGGATCTGGATTTCAATGTTCACATGCATGCCGAACAACGTCGTGTGCAGCGACTGGTAGCCGTTCGCCTTGGGCATGGCTATGTAGTCTTTGAAACGGCCCGGCAGGGGCTTGTACAGGCTGTGTACGGCGCCCAGGATCCGGTAACAGTCGTCTTCCGTATCGGTGATGATGCGGAAGGCATACACATCCATGATTTCATGGAAAGATTTCTGCTTGAACTTCATCTTGTTGTAGATGGAGTTCAGGTGTTTTTCCCGGCCCAGTATCCGGCCCGGCAGGCCGCGCTCTTCCAGCTTTTCCTGCAGTTTACCCCGGATATCGTCGATAATTTCCTTGTGGCTGCCCCGCAGCTTGGCCACCGCTTTCGAGATGTACTTGGAGCGCATCGGATACAGCGAGGAAAAGCCCAGGTCTTCCAGCTCGGTAGAAATCGAATGCATACCCAGGCGGTTGGCAATGGGAGCGTAGATATCGAGGGTTTCAGTGGCAATGCGCTGGCGTTTTTCGTAGGGCATGGGGCCCAGGGTGCGCATGTTGTGCAGGCGGTCTGCCAGTTTTACCAGGATCACCCGGATGTCCTTGGCCATGGCCAGGGTCATTTTCTGGAAGTTCTCGGCCTGGGCTTCGGCGCGGGAGCGGAATTCAATCTGGGTCAGTTTCGATACGCCGTCAACCAGTTCGGCCACGTCTTCACCGAACTGTTCGCTCAGGGCGTCTTTCGGAATACCGGTGTCTTCGATAACGTCGTGCAGCATGGCTGCCATCAGGCTCTGATGATCCAGCCTCAGGTTGGCAAGGATGCCGGCTACGGCCAGGGGGTGGGTGATGTAACGGTCGCCGCTTTTGCGCATCTGCCCTTCGTGGGCCTGTTCGGCGTAATAATAGGCCCGTCGCACCTGATTGATGCGATTGGTATCCAGATACGAGCTAAGCTCTCTGGCCAGGTGTTCAACCGTTGGCTCTACCGACACCGCGCCTCCAATGTTTCTCTGAAAACCGGGGACAAAAAAGCCCGAATGCATGCATCCGGGCTTTTTTGTTGTCCTTCCGGCGGATTTCTATAGATACACTATAAAACCGCGCGGTCAGATTTCAATGCTTCTTAACGGTTGGCAGTAATTCTACGCACAACCGCAAGCGGGCATTTTAGTCTTCGTCGTCTTCGGTCAGCAGATCGCGAGTCACTTTGCCTTCGGCAATCTCGCGCAGGGCGATAACCGTGGGCTTGTCGTTCTCTTCCGGCACCATCGGCTCAGCACCCTTGGTGGCAATCTGGCGGGCGCGCTTGGTGGCCAGCATAACCAGCTGGAAGCGGTTATCTACGTTTTCCAGACAATCTTCAACGGTAACTCGTGCCATTATCTTCCCCGAACAAAAAGAATCACTGATTTAGCAGACCGCGTAGTTTACTGGCACCGGCTCAATTTGTATACAGTGGAAGCCACTATGCATGCCGGCACGCCAATCAGCTGCGGCCAGACAATCCCGACAGCAGGCTGGCGTGGCGAACTTGCTGCACGCCCATCGTCAGCCGGTGGCTGCGCGCAATCGCCAGAAGATCAGCCAGCGCCACACTGAAATCGTCGTTCACCACCAGGTAATCGAACTCTGCCGCGTGGCGACACTCCTCTTCTGCCTCCGCAAGCCGGCGCTCCACCACGTCTGGCGCATCTGTACCACGGCCAACCAGGCGCTGGCGCAGAGCCTCGGCCGACGGCGGAACAATAAAGATGCTCACACATTCAGGAATCAGCCGGCGCACCTGTTCAGCGCCCTGCCAGTCGATTTCCAGGATGACGTCCTGCCCGGTGGCCAGGGTTTCCCGCACCCATACTTGCGAAGTGCCATAGTAGTTGCCGAAAACGTCTGCATGTTCCAGGAAGTCACCCCGGGCAATCATCGCCTCGAACTCGTCCCGGCTGACGAAGTGATAGTTCACCCCGTTCTGCTCGCCTTCCCGCATCGGGCGGGTTGTGTGAGACACCGAAACCCCCAGCCGGGAATCCTGGCGGAGCATTTCCGACACAAGGCTGGTTTTACCCGCGCCCGAAGGGGCGGAAATCACAAACAGGGTACCCTGCTCACCGGCCTGACTCATGGCGTGATGACTCCTGAACAACAGTTTGCGGCCACTACGGATGGCCAGAAAGCGGCAAATTATACGGGGTTTGACTTATCTCCGCACCCCGGGTGACTTTCTGCTGATAGTATTGGAACAAATTCCACGTTAGCTGACGGATACCGACATGGACAAACTGCTGATCATCATGGACCCCCAACACAAAGACCAGACCGCACTGACCCGCGGTGTTGAACTGGCCCGGGCAACCGGTGCCAGTGTGGAAGTGGTGGCGTTCGTGCATGACTACCTGGACGCCCTGCCGGGCGATCCGGAGGTACAGAACCGGGCCAAGAAGGCGCTGATGGACCATCGCCAGAAATGGCTGGAACAGATGCTGGCGCTGGCCGACTGCAACGACCTGAAGATCAGCGCACGAACCGTCTGGGAAAAGCAGATTCACCTGTGGGTCATTGCCCAGTGCCAGAAAGAGAAAATCGGCGCCGTGGTCAAAACCGGAAACCGCTCGGAAACCTTCCTGTACACCCCGACGGACTGGCACCTGCTGCGGGAATGCCCGGCGCCGGTGATGCTGGTGGCCGAGCAGAAATGGAACAAGGCCCGGCCGATCCTGGCTGCGGTGGACCTGAGCTCAGATAAAACGGTCAAAAAAGCCCTGAACAACCGGATTATCGACCAGGCCTGGCACCTGGCCAAAGCCCTGGGCACAGAGTTACACCTGGTGCACGCCCTGCATACCTCGGTGATTCTGGCAGACCTGGACATCATCGACCCGGTTGCCCATGCCCGCAAACGGGAGGCGGCACTGAAGCCCCACATTGAACACCTGTGTAACACCTGGCACCTGGCGCCCGAGCAGGTTCATATCGCATCCGGGCCGGCCCAGAAGGTGATCCCCAGCGTGGCCAACAAAATCAAGGCCGACATGATAGTGATCGGCACCACCGGCAAAACCGGCCTGGCCGCCAGGGTGATCGGCAATACCGCAGAGAAGGTACTGACTCACTTGCGGACGGATTTGCTGGCGATCAAGCCGGCGGAGTAAAACAAAGCGGGCCGGCTCAACCCGGCCCGTCAATCACTCCAGGTTCTGCACCTGAATATTGAACATTGACAATATTTTCAAATTATTTCAAATATTTAAAATTAATTATCGAGTTAAAAAACAGGGATTACTACCCAATATACTCCCCACACTGCAAAAACACTCAACTGGGAAGCAGCACATATAACACTACCTTCTCAGCCTTTCGCCAATTCAACGAAGTAATCTCTAACTCGCCTAAACCGGGACCGACGGATTTTTAAAGCTGGAACCTGCGCTTCCAGCTCAGCGACCCTCTCTTCCAACAAATCCTTGAAGAGATCACTGGCTTCCCCGCCATCAACACCCATTGCCTCACACTCACCACGTGCCTTCACTTCCTGAGCAAGAGCCTTCGAGAGGGCGTCAACCCACTGCCCGAGAGTGTTCGCAATCGCCAGGGAATCCTTCTTCTCTTTATCTAGCTGCTTTTGCAGCGAAACAACTCTCTTTCCCAAACGCCTGCTTCCACGCTGAAAGTTATCGGCTGCCTCACCAATCATTTGCTCAAGCGTATAGGTTCTTGACTGGCCGCTATCCCGCGCAACCTTATCGACCTCAGAGATCAACTCATAAGGGAGCATTATGCTAACTTGCTTACCATTCTGTTCTCGATATTTTTTTTGCTGCCATGCTCCTCGCATGCTGCGCATCAATTCCCGGGAGCCCTCATCACTTTCGATAAGGCTAGAGGAATGGTCGTCCAGCATCTTACCCAGAACTACCCACGCTAATGCATTTCCGTTACCCGAAACCGCATCACTGTATTGCGCTTCCACCGAGGTGCTCTCTTCCATCAAATATTTAGCTAACGCGCTCTCATCATTCTTCTTGGAGAGATAGCCGACGATCCACTCAGCCTGGCCTGATTTGGACTTATCGATCCAAGACCGCAACAATTTTGACCGCTCTTTCGTACGCCCCATCGTGCCTACTTCTCCAAAATCGATGCCCCATATAAACTCTCTAACGTTAATTATCACTAGTGATATTACTAGTGATAATATACCGTTTCAACATCTATATGAAAACCCGTGCTAAACTTAAGTTATGGACCCCAGGCTACTCAGATATCCCGACTCAAAACTCAGCCCCGACGCGCGCTGGCTTTTACTCCAATGGTCAAGAGATCCGGGCCTAAGCGCACCGCTCACCTGCCGACGACTAGAGCTATATCGTCGCTTTGGCATGGCTCATCAACGCGGCAGACTTGCACTCAATGAGTTAGGCAGAAAAGGGACCTTGATAGAAGAGCCAGTAAGGTCGAGACGGGGCCGCCCAATTTCGCACATTCATGTTTCGTCGAATTTTCAAACTCGCCTAGAGGACCTGAACACTACCCAAAAAGTCGAACTTCGCCCGGAAATAGAATCCTTCTGTGAAGGAGTCGTCAGCGCCAGGGCCTCGCGGAGTGACCAATCTCGAGGCCTAACCGCCGGTGAGGAACAGTTGCGCAAATTAGCTCCCGCAACCTGTTGGTTGCTCGCGGTCCTTTTGGCACACGCAAAGGCGCCGGGGATTGTTACCCGGCTAGGCCTACGGGATTTGATGACCCTAACGGGAATGACAAAAGGAAAGCTACGAAGCCAGCTATCGACGCTAAAAAAGCTTGGCGTCATTGCTACCAGCGAATCTGGAAATCGGAAACGGCGAGGGGCGGTGTTCATGTACTCAGTCTATGTACTCGACCTCACTCATCCGCTCTTCAGCGGTAAAAACCCGTTAGGCCTAGCCGCATTCTTCATACCAGATGGTGGCACAGGCAGAGAAAATTTCATTTCCAGTTTTTTCGACGCTGCAACGCTAAAAGCCCGGCTTGTAAAACATGAAAGCCATATAGTTGAGAAAATCGAAAGTGCATTCTCACCCCCAGTTAGCAAGAGCATTTCGCTCGAATCGAAGCTAATCTCGAAGGGAAAAGACTACTTTTTAAGAAGTCTTGCGGACTACCACCAAAGCGCACAGTCACTTCTGCCGGCTCTTGAGCTTTCAGAAACGACCGCTGAAAGTTTGATCGAGGTGCACAACTTGGGTATGAGCCCGATTTTAAAAGCGCACCTTTCGAGCTACGTCATGAAGCTGTTAACCCACCATTGGAACGAGGTTGAGCAATGTGACGGGGCCCCCCATGAACCAATCGCATCAATAATGTCCACTATTCAGCGCGATTGCTACTCCCTGGCATCACCGGAGAATAGGGACAAGGAAAAGTTTTTGGAGAATGACTTTTTCACTTTGCTATACCGCTTGATCCTGCACACAGCGAGAAAGCTACAATTATGTTTGAGGAAGCTAGACACGGAGAACGAATGCGACTTTCCTAACGCATCTTTTATGATCGCACCCCCCCTGCCCGAGCAGAAGACACCGTATCGGGTTGTCAAAGTCTTTTTCAGGTCAACCTGGCAATTGAACCAGCTTCAGCAGCGCAACAGAGTATGTTTAATACCCAGAGTAAACCTCTCCTTACCGGCAGCACTCAAAGCACTGCCTTCTGAGATCACTCGCGAATTAAATTAATACTGGCCTGCGTCATGTCATGAACGAACATCAGGAGACCGTCATGAACATGAAGCTGATCCGAATCAAAGAAGTCATGAATCGCACTGGCCTGGCCAGGTCCACCGTTTACAAATACATCAGCGAAAATAACTTCCCGAAACCTATCAAACTGGGTAGCCGTGCCGTCGCCTGGGTCGAGAGTGAGATCGAGGGCTGGATTAACGACGTCATCCATGAAAGAGACCGGGGACAGCCGGAACCGAACACCTAAATCAGCAATGATTTAATTGGAGACCGATAACTCCAGCGCGTCCTGCGCTGACAGATCCACCCCAAGCGGACCTGCAATCGTCAAAACACCCAGATCTACCCTTGTTTAATTATTACTATCAATCAATAGCCCTCCAATAGTTAGTGAGGGGCTCAACTAAGCCCCGAACCTCCCTCGGAAGAAGCAAAGCAATACCTAACCCAACGTCCCTCTATCCAGCGACAGCTGGAGGAACAACTGTGCCTGAAAGAAACATCCATGGCTTTGAACCATGGATGCCAAACCTACAGCAAAGGAGATATCAGAATGCGTGCACGTCACCCAGAGAATCCAAACCTGCACTGTCACTACGTCGAAGAATTCAAAACACTACCTGTCCTACCAGGTAACTTCCCAATGGTGACCCAATACCTTGAAACACTTCACTCGGTGTTCGAACGTGCACTGAATGATTACAGGCGAATACTAGTCGTCCGTGTTGATCCCAAGATTCCCTCGGAGATCAATGCTCGAATGACAGTAGGAGACCACCAGCGGCTGATCGACAGATTTCTCAGGTCTTTCAAGTCCATCATTAAAAGCGACCATCAGAGAAGAAGTCGGGGCGACTGGGCACCGCACACCAAAGTGCGTTATGTGTGGTGCAGAGAATTCTACCAGGAGGGCAAGCCACACTATCACTTTCTGTTCATACTCAACCGGGATGTCTACCATCAAATAGGTTCTCCATGCTCACCCCAGGAGAACCTCGCAACCCGCATCTCACGAGCCTGGTACAGCGCCCTAGGCCTTGAATGGAATCAGAACTGCCCACTGATACATATCCCGGACCAACCTCAATACTGGGTTGATCGTGACGACGTGCACAGTCTTCATCGAGCATTTCGTCGCGCTTCTTATTTGTGTAAATCTGACTCGAAGCACTACGGGGATGGGATGAGATCGTTTGGCGCCAGTCGAAGCTAAACATCCTGCTCAGTTTGAAGAATGTGAGAGTCACCCCAGGACCAACGATTCCAGTCAAAATTTCCCGCGACGACTCACCTCGTAGCTTCCGATCAATTAATCGATACTCCCGATATCGGCTTTGCTGATCCAGGCTGAAGGCTTGGGAAGCTGCCGATTTACACATTCAACCAAAATAGGTGACAACCATGGCTAAACCACATAATGCACCAAGCACTACTGGCAACCCCTCTGGCGGCGGACGCGGGAACAACCCTCCCAAAGGCCGTTAATAGGGGAACGCTCAGGCCGCGAGTATCTGCGCGGCCTGAGCTTTATAGCCGGCCCAGTAGACTGGAAAACGCTCAAAAGCTGGTAACGTTTGGCGTAACGCATCATTAAGACCACACGCCTCAAACGTCTTCCACTCATCCAGGATAAAAGCCCCCCAGGTCGCTGCAATCTCCGCTCTCGTAAGGGCCATCGGGACATTCTCATCTTCAGGAATCAGGTTGCGAACAAACTGCTGCAGTTGTTCGGCAGTCGGCCGGGTGCCATTACGCCACTCACGAAGTCTCGACTTTTTATTTCTGCGAATATCTTCCTTACGCTCCTCAACAGTTTGATGAGGAGCTCGCGATTGATGGGCATCTAGGCCATATGGGTTTGGCAATCTGTCAGCAACTTCTACCCACGGCAATTTGCTACCGTCTCTTGTGATGCGTCCTCGCCACGCGTCGAGCAACCGCTCAAATGGCAAAGTCATGGCCTCGCCATCAAACGACGGCACCATGTCGCCAACGAAACTGTTTTCGACCAGCCAAAGTCCATAGTGGTTATCGAGAGTATCGTCTTCTTTGCACGACTGAATAATATCCAATGAGGCGTTACACAGAAGGTGATAGTAGAAGTCGATTCTTATGCGAGCGTACAAGCCCAACAGTAGCCCTGCCTTCTTCCCTCTGGATTGGCCAGTGCTAGATTTAAAATCCGCAGCAGCTTGCAGACCGGTGTCAATGTGGGAGTCGCCCACGAGGGTGGTCTCTCGAAGAAAGGGGCTCAACGTTTTCCACCACAGTTCTTCAATGGCAGATTCAGTAGCACCCTGCTTCTGGATTTCACGTGCAGTCTCGAGAAGTCCCCTTTCTTGCTCGGCGCGGCGTTTCAGAAATTTTTCGGTGAACGTTTCAGGATGATCGGTCTCAAAGAGACGCAGGTGTTCGCCTTTGATCATGCAGAGCCAGGCAAGCCCATTATTACTAAACGAAGTCTCCATCCACGGCGCCAAATAGGAGCTCGTTAAATACTCATACATTTCAGGCGTCGCAATCGACTCCAGTACTTCTTTTATTTTTTCGCCGCTCCTCGGAGTCACCCCTTCTTTGACGGCCTTCCGTACGGTTTTGGGGTCCGGCAACGGCTTATCCAGGCGAACGCCTAGCTCATTGATAATGGCTGCCATTCCGCCCGGTCGGCCCAGATATTCTAGAAACTTGTCTGCCGGAGGGATGAAGGGAAACGCTGTTTCCGGTAGTCCTACTCGGAATCGTTCAGCCATAAAATGTTTGCCACGTGAACTCTTATTTTTCAATCATCCCACAGAACTAGTCACAGTACGTGCCACCTACCAGTCTCGGGCTCGTACTCTGCAACTCCAACGGCAGCCAGTGATTGGAGGCCGTCCTCAACGGATTTTCTGGGCTTCCTTTTGAATAGCTCCGCGAGGCTTTCCGTGGTGTGAGATCTTTCGGCCAAGGCTTCCCGAAGCACCCGGAGCTGATCGGGAATCGCTTTCGGGAATGTAGCTTTGCCTTTGCTGGTAGAAGTTTCTGTTTTTGCAGCGACAGCCTTCGGCGCGATGTCCACTTCTGCCTGCACAGCATCGGGTGCCTGATATTCTGGACGCAGCCATCGAACGATGCCCCGTGACTCTTCCGCAGCCCGTTGCTTATTGAGCTCGACCAGCCGCATCAACAGTTCTTCCTCGGCTTCAGCCTGATCAGCTGATTTGTCAGGAAGAGGCGTAGTGGCTCCTGGGCGCCCTACCAGCTTGTCTGCCAGGTCTGACCATCCATAGGCTTCGAACACGGCGCGATCCAAGTCATCGTGAAGTTCGCGGAGTACCGATACCAGTCCTTGCTGGTGGGTGGTCTTTTCCTTGGCGGTGAGCTCTTCGCCGGCACGGAGTTTTTCCAGGATGTTGTACATACCGGTCAGAGTTAACGAAGCGTGTTCGGCTTGCTGCCTCTTGCGGTGGGTGTCGATGCGCTCGGCGAGGCTGCCGATATTAGCGGCCCGTTCTGTATCGAGAACCGGGAAGGGGAAAGTCTCGAAGCAGCGAGTTTTGTTGTAGCGAGGACGGTCTTCTAGAGTTCCTCCAACAGCAAGCGCCCAGTGGATATGCATGCGGCTTGATAGCATTCCCAATACCGAGGGGTTATCCACAGCGATATTAACCAACATGTTGTCTGGCAGAATATCTGCACTCAGAAAAGTGAAGAGTCGATGCTTCGTGGTCTCAACGGTGGCGATATAGCGCGGTAAACCATCCAACATTTTGCGCAGCTCCTGACGGGGCTTGCCGAATTGCCACCATAGTTTCGCGTACCCAGCGCCGTCTTTCGTATGTGCCTTGGCATCTCGTTCCGGTTTAACTCTTTCCAGCACCCACTGATAGACTGTCGGGAATTGCTCGCGAACATCCCCGGCTTTCAGCCCAAATAGATCGATTACCTTCACACCACGAGGCTTTTGAGTCAGATCTCGACCATTGCGGTAGTCGCGAATCACCTCTTCAAGGCCATTTAACTGGCCCAGCCCCAAGGTTTCAGCTTCCTCTGGCTTCACGATAAAGCCAGCCCCATGTAATTTGACTCCCGGTGAGCTAATACTCCCATTCGATTGAAGTGACTGCGCACTGGCCACATCAGCTCCAATGGTCAGGTCAGCAAACACCTTTCCGGGCCGCTGGCTCAACTGCACCTCGCGAGCTTCACGGTCTTCACTAGCAACTTCTTTGACCACCTGTCGCAATTGCCCTGGCTGATCCCCAGCAACACCAACTGTCATGGCAATCCGCACTGCCGCACCATCATTTCCATCCACCCAGGGGTGATCCGGAACCGCGAACGCCAGTGAAAGCGGCTTCTTGGCGTCGTTCAAATGCGGCTCCAGTACTCGCCGGTTAAAAGTCTGCCGCAAGCTATTGGTGGTAATGAACCCAAACCTCAGAGTTTCGCCGTGCCGCACTTTCTCCGCAGCCTTATGCCACCAATACATCACGAAATCCGCAGAGTCCGGCACAACACCCTTATAAACCTGGCGCACCGCGTCCACGTAGCCATCACCCAATGCCCGGCGCATAGTAGAGGCTCCAATAAACGGCGGGTTTCCCACAATATAATCGGCTTCGGGCCACTGGGCTTTGAGCGGGTTGTGGTAGCGGTACACCGTCGCGCGCCCGGTTTCATCCGGGATCAGTTCATCGGTTGTGGGGCTGACTTTCATACTTATGCCATCCCAGATGGTCACCGGCTCACCGTTTTCATCCAGTTCCGGTTCACGGCTGTCGTATTCAATCAGCGCATCACGGCATTCGATGTTTTTAAAATCCCGCAGGATTGGTTCGGGTAAATCCAGGCGGTCATTCAGGCGGTAATGCCACTGCAGGTAACCAATCCAAAGCACCAGTTCGGCAATCTGGGCAGCACGCGGGTTTATTTCCAGGCCGAGGAATTGGTGGGGGTCTACGGTCAGGCCTTCACTTTCCAGAACGCCCTGGCCCTGGGTGAGCTCGGAGATAAAGCCCAGCACTTCGCCTTCCAGCCGCTTCATGTGTTCCAGAGCCACATACAGGAAGTTGGCGCTGCCACAGGCTGGGTCCAGTATGCGAGTTTCGCAAAGTTGGTAATGGAAGGCCTGAACTTGCTGCAACGCTTTGTCGGTTTTCCCCTGGCGCAACAAAGTCTCAGCAGCACCGCGAATGTCACCCCATTGTTCACGCAGGGGGTCAATCAGCGTAGGCATGACCAGGCGTTCGACATAGGCCCGAGGCGTGTAATGAGCGCCCAGTTTATGGCGCTCACGGGGATCAAGTGCCCGCTCCAGCAAGGTGCCGAAGATAGCCGGTTCCACAAAGCGCCAGTCTGCTGCAGCAGCATCGATCAACAGCTGGATTTGCTGAATGTTCAACGGAATGGGATCGATGTCTTTGAACAAGCCACCGTTGAAACGCTTGATGGTTTGCATCAGCCGTTCACTGTAACCACCCGTGTTCATGGTTTCCCAGAGTGCCTTCAGGGCGTGAGGGAAGGCTTCAGGGTTCCGGTCTTTTACATCGACAAGCAGGTCATGAAAAGCTTCGCGGGGCAGAAGCTCCACATCTTCAGCAAACATGGTGAAAAGGCACCGCTTCAAAAAGCTGGCCACCCGCTCCACATCGTAGCCGCTGTGTTCCAGCGATTTTGCCAGTTCTGCCAGCTTGGTACTGACCTCTCTGGTAACCCTTGCAGCGTGTTTACTCGGATCAAGCTGATCCGGTTCCAGCCACAGTTGGCGAAGACGATGCTGAACTTCCGGTTGGTGGAGATCTTCTAACCGGATTTCATAATGCCGTGGGTCGGGGAATGGAACGTAGTTCCCGCCTGTCCGGGTAAACTCTGAATAGGTGTAGATGGCGTTTCCGACATCCACGATCACTATAAATGGTGGTCGTCCATGCTCTACTTCATCTTGCGGCAACCCCCGAACATAGCGCTCTGCCTGGGCAACTGCTGCGTTGATGGCGTTCTGGTGACTTTGGGAAGCCACTTCCTTGCCAGTCTGCTTACCTTCCAATACGAAGCAATCCCGGCGATAAAGGTCGATATATCGGTTGTCGGTATTGCCATCAACACGCGGAGACGCGATGAACCGCTCAAAAACGTAGGCGTTTTGCCTGGTATCGCCTTCGCCTGGGTCTGGGTGGGGTAAATTCAGGAGGGTGCACAGGTCGCGCATGAAAGACTGAAAGTTCGCGCGCTCACTGCCCGAGTTGCCATTCCAGCGTTTAAGAAATTCACTTACAGCGGAAGGGGTTGCCACAGCTTCCAAGCTAACTACTCCTTAGTCCAGCATCTTTTCGAGCAATCATACCTTTTTTGGAGCCGTTTTAGCGAAGCGTTTAGAGAGCCAAGGACCACACTAAAGGTGGCTATCAGCTCCGTTTTGACGATCTAAGAGGCTAGCGGCGCCCAGCCGAAAACAGCTGAGCACGCAGAACAAGAAACACTAAACCTTGACCTCAATATCAGTTGTTATTCTTGGCTGGATCTCGGAAAGCACTTCCGAGTATGCATCGAGTATGTCTGAAAATATTTCTGCTTGCTTAGGCGCTTCCAAGGTAACAACAAATGCATATTTTATGATATCCGCGCGCTTTCCATTGATATCAGCCCCGGAATTTCTCGCCATGTAATGAAGCTCAAAAGCCGGTTCATCGAGAGCACTACCAAACTTGTTTTTTTCCGCATGCAATACCGTCTCCCACTTCGCTGCATCTCTCCGCAGCTCTGCTTCAGTCGCTTTTTTCACTTGCTGAAAAAAGCCCTCCGACTGCTTTCCTTTTTTCGGCTTCCAACCAATTTCAACTCCAGCCTTGGTGTACATCGAAGTGTCTTGCGGATCGACCTGAGTTGAAAAGCAGCATGTTGCTTTGATTTTTACCTTTCCGGTAATGCCATTTTTCGGCAAAGGAATAGGTACCCTTAAATACTTGCCAGGAGACAACTCTCCCTGATAAACAATCTTCGCTACGCCATCCGGCGACTGCACAAGATCGTCAACATCGAGCGTGACCTTACCCCAACCGGTGCAAGGCTGCCCCTCACCGTTCTGTTGGGCCGAGTTAATCAAAAGGGCTTTGATAGCAAGAGCCGTAATTTCATTACCCATAATGGCGCGAATACCCACAGCCTTTCGAAGCAGATATGGAGCAGAAAAGCTTGTACCTCCCTGCGGGACAAGCTCTGGATTAAAGCCGCCATTTAAAACATGAAAATACTGATGGTGGGATCCGCCGAATGCCAGCAGGTCAGGCTTCACTCTTCCAGGCGCCCTACCAGGCCCAACGGCGCTATACGTCGCTCTCTGCCAATCAGAATTCGTACGGTCTGAAGCACCCACGGCTATGGCATTCACGCTATCTGAAGGGATCTGAACTCTATTAAGTCCCAACGACTCATCCCCTTCGCCGTTGTTGCCTGCGGCTATCGTCAGGAACGTCTCACCATCCGCTAAATACGAGTCGATTAGCGAGGTCCAAGGATGCACCTCATCATCATCTATTGATAACGCCGGACCGAGACTTAAGTTGATGAAATCATATTGCCGGGAAATTAGAACATCCTCGATATGCGTCAATGTTCGATAAAGCTCTAAAGGGTCTTCTGTATTGGTCCCGGCGTCCAAAACCCGATAGTGGTCGACGAAAGAATATGGGCGTGGAGCCTCAGCATCATGAGGCAAAGGCCCAAACAAGAACGCGGATGTCACACCTAACCCGTGGTCTGGGCCATCTGGGTAGTCCATCGACAATGGGTCTGACAACTTGTAGTCAGTCAGCCACGGACTTATCGCGTGATTGGAAGGAAGCCCACCATCAAGAATGGCAACTCTTATATCAGAAGCTAAAGGTGGAGCTGAAGGGAGTCTTGCCTTAGATGAACCAGGCAGAGTTCGAACCAGAGGCCTAAAAGATCGGAGCGGAGCTATCGGCCTTACCACTCGAACAAAAGAATGGTTAGCAATCATCAGCGCTTTCTCCGGCGCTCCAACAACGGGCACAAACCACAGATTCGAAACCTCAATAGACAAATCGTCCCTTACCTCGAATTCCAGGCTACGCGCATAGTCGAGGAACGACCGTTTGATAAAATCGGAAGTGCCGCCCGGTATAAATTGCACTGCGACCTCAAAATACCCCGCCTCAGAAGCCTGATTTTCCTTAAGCTTTGACGCTGCCGAAACTATTTCAAAGCTCCAGATCTTCATCAGATCATCAGCAATATACGAGTCTCTTGAAATACCTGAGAGCTTTTGCTCAAGATCTTTGAAGTTATCGCGCTTTCCTGCAACGAAAAGACTTGTTGACGGCGACCTTTCAGGCTTCCCTTTTCTCATCCATTTATCAGGCTTTACCTCGGTAGCTTTGCTACCGATTGATCGCACCCCTGCATCGCGAAGAAGCTGCTTTGGAAAATGACCTTTAGCAATAAACGATGGATGCAAAGTCATCTTGGCGACGGCGAAACCTCGAGGACAGAGAGTGCTATCAAGCTCTGCGAGCTCCTCATTTACCCGCCTTAGTTGAGGCTTTAATCTATTTACAACCTCATTAATTGTGTACAGCTCTCGGCTTTGAGGATCGATTTTGGGAGGCGGCGTGATCTGCGTTAGCTCTTCAGCTTTCCCTATGAGGTAATTTGTTTTCTTAGCCATCACGTCCTCCTCATGATTGGATTTCGGCTATTTTTTTTCGGATAGTATCCCTACTCACACCGAGCAACTTTGCAGCTCTTTGTTTCGGAAACGAAAACTCTCTGACCAATTTAACAGCAAAAGAGATTCTTTCCTGGCGCGACAGGCCTTCTGCGTCAGGAATTAAGTAGTTAACAACAGCGCTCTCGAATCCTTCTGGATCAATATGTTTATGTTTCCGGAGTTTATTGATCGTCCGTTTAATATTGCTATAAGACTCCCCTCTCTGGCTATCAACCAAGAAATCAAGCACATGCGAAAATTCATGTGCGTCGCTGCCTAAGAACTCGGTTATCGCCTTTCTCACGTTATCGTCGCTCGGAAGAGTAAACGTGACATCCATGTCGAACCGGCGCCAAAGCGCAGGATCTACAAGTTCAGGATGGTTAGTTGCAGCAATGAGCAGCCCTTTGTGAGGCCAATCCTCTATTTCCTGAAGCAGGATATTGACCAAGCGCTTCAGCTCGCCAACATCTGACTCGTCACTTCTTCTCTTCGCAATTGCATCTATTTCGTCAAGAAAAAGGACGCAAGGATGACTTCTGGCAAAATCCAAAACGGACCTTAAGTTACTTCCAGATTTTCCCAGCAAACTACTCATTACCGCAGTGAGATCCAAAACATAGAGCGGCAAAGCAAGCTCACGTGCCAACCAGCTGGCAGACATGCTCTTGCCAACGCCTGGCGGGCCTTGAAAAATGACAGAACTTGTAGGCTTGAGCCCCTTCTCCTCCAGTTTCTCTGAACAACGTCGTTCTAAAAGGATTTGCTGCAGTTGACCCTCTAGAGCCTGATCCATTAGCAGATCCTGGTCTGCCGAAACGCTGACTTCGCGAAGCAACGACGGCTCTTCTTTTACGGACAAACTGGGCTCTTGTTGCTGGTTCCTACGCAGCACTCCATTTGACCTTGAAGGCTGAGCCTTTAAAAGCCCCTCCAACTGAGCTGCGTACTCCGGATCTTCTTTACGCGCCTTACGCACAAGCTTTGCGAGGTACAGCCTTAGGTCGGAATGCTTTCCTTCCAACGCAAGTCGCGCGACGTCTAGCATTTCAGGTGATCGTTTCACGCTTCGCCCCATTTAGTGACTAGTTATAAAATCAGCCTCCAATTCTAGCCATCGATCCCTCAAAAGTACACAACAACAATAGGATTAAGGAAACTTAAAAATGACTACTTTTTCAGCAGGTATATTTTTTAGCCATCGATTTCACCAACCAAGGAGCTTATAGGCGCTTACGCAGAGGAAGCCCAGCCCAAGGACAGGGCATCACGAGCTCCAGAAAGTGGAGAGTCAGCGCCACACCAAAAAATAAATCATTTAATTTAGGCGGGTGGCCCTTTAGGGGCCACCCGCCTATATCTAACCTGGAGTCGATCTGGCAGAACCACCACCTTTCCTCAGCTGTAACAAAACGGAGGAATCATCAATCGATCTCTCGTTATCTATCCCTGCAACATTTGGATAAAACTCCTCCACAACTTCCGTCATCTCATCCTCATCATACTCAAACAACGCATTCCCAAACCCCTTGGCCGCCGCCGCATCCAGCGCGGCCTGGTCAATACCCTCCTCTGCCACCTTATTGGCTGTTTCTTTTGCCTCCGCCACCGCTTCCTGCAATGACAGCCCTTCCTTGATCACCAAATCCACATAGAAAATGGGCGTTCGATGGCTCTGTGTCGTGCTTTTGCCCCGTAGCTTCAGCTCCAACGGCATGTACGCCAGTAAACCGCCGGACACCGCCTGGTAATAGCTCAGTCGGGCCGCAAGCGTCCGGATGCTGTTGTAACCCGTCGTGCGGAAGATGAAGGTGCCGAGATCGTCGTCGTTACCGATCTTCACGTTCAGACGGCCGTAGGGCTTGCACAGCCCTCCTTTGCCGAACTCGCACAGCGTTGGCCCAGGGCACGGCAAGGACTGGACACCGGATTGCGTCAGGCGCTTACAGGTATCGCCGTTTCCGACACACATGGGCCGACCACTTTTGCGGTCGAACATGGTGTATTCCGCACGCAGGTTGAGGTCCGCCTCGTTGAACAGCATGCGTACCGGAATGGTCCGCAGCTTGCTGTTGGGCGCGTCCTTTCTCAGCTCCTCATCCAGTGGGTGCAGCACCCAGCCATCCTTTTCCTGGATCTGGGAGGTGATGGTGAATTGATTGTCTTTTTGTGGCAGCCGAATGCCGTTCTTCTCAACAACCCGACCGATACTGATGCGCCCCAACACGGGAGGCGTGATGGCTAACCCTTTAATCACGGTGATTCTCCTGAAAAAAGGCCACGGGGCGCTCGTTACACCCGCGTGGCCAAGGGGACATTAGGCATGGATCAGAAACCGGCGACTGCCTGGTTTGGTGAGGGGATACTGCTCCAGCAATTCCGGCTGGTCTTTCAATAGCTTCTTAACGTTGACCCCCACCGAATCCTTGCTCCGTTTCCAGCTCACACTGCCACCCGGGAACGTGGCCTTGGAGGCTTCGCCCATGTGGCTTTGAATACGCTGCTTCAGATGGGATTCAGTGGACTTGAGGGCTTCCATTTCTGAGCGAATCGCCAGCAGTTCGCTGAAAGCATCGGACAGCTCCTTGCTCTCACTGAAGTCCAGGGTCTCGCCTTGGTCTTCAGGATAGAGATGGCGCAGCGCACGTTCTGCCGACGCCGTGCCATCCACCGGGGGTGGCGTATCCGTTTCCACGTAATCCCAGAACTGGCGTTCCAGTGTGATCAACGCTTCGATTAGCTCTTCGTTTCGCTCGATTCGGAAGATCTTGAGTGACTGGCCACACAGCAACACACAGACATCCGCAGCCTGCTTGCCCGTGACTGCCAGCTGGTGCTGAACTTGGCACTGGATGTAGTCGGGCACACCGCCTTTCCAGAGACGTGCCCCAAACTCACCAGCGGTTTTGCATTCCAGAACTTGCACTTCGTCATCAGCCACCACGGAATAATCCAGGTTGGCCAACATCCAGTGCTTGTCTGGATCAGGATGCTGCAGTACCGCATTCACTCGCCGGACCTTGCGGCCTGTTTGTCGGCTGTACTGCTCAGCCACAATGGGTTCCAGGATATGCCCCCAGTAAACCGGTGATTCCGGATCATCCGAGTCCGGCTTTGGCATACCGGCATCTCGACCGGTTTTGACCATCCAGAGCTCCAGTTGAGACTGGTATGGGTTCATGCCCACCGCTGCCGCAGCATCACTGCTGCCAATGCCTTGTTTACGGACCTTCAGCCATTCGTCACGGCTGAGGCCTTTGGTTGAAACCAGCCGCAGTGCTGGCCGTTGCTTCTGAATGACGTTTGCGCTCATGCCCATGGTGTTTTCCTCCAGACATAAAAAAGCCCACCAGAGCACGAGGCTCCGGTGGGCTTTATGGCGGTTTTAGAGTTTTGAGATAAAAGTCAGGCCACAAGTGACATGGCCTGCTCGAGTGCGCGGTTTTTGATGGAAGCACCATTACCAAACCAGGCGGAATCAAGCCGGTGGTCAACAGTTTTGGCGCGGCGTTGATGGTCAATGAACTCGGTGACCGCGTTCAGCAAGCCATAGGCGGTGCCATCCGACGATGCCAGTGTGGCGCCCATGCCCTCCCCTTCATACAAGGACAGGGCCTTGGCCATGGACCGTTCGTTGGTTTTGCCAACGCCGGTACCGGAATCGTCCGTGAACACCTTCAAGAAGTAATTCCTGGCCTCAGTGGTTTTCACTTTCCGATCGCTCAAGGTTTTCAGGCGATACATGAAATCGTCCCACGCACTGACTGAAATGCCGAGTTGCTTCTTCACCAGGTCCGCATCGAACGCCGTGTTGTGCTTCACCTTCACGGCATTGGCTGTGGAATCCTTCAAGGCCACAGCCAGGGTGTTGTTACACACCACCCGAATACTGGTGAATTGAGCCGTCGTGGCCATAGTGCCATCACAGGCCGTGGCCAACAGTATGTAGGCGTTGGTTTGATCATTGCCCTTCAGCACACCGGATTGGCCGGTGCGAGCCAGCGCCCACATTTTCCGGCCGCCTTTCAGCACACCGGCTGTTTCCAGCTCAAAGCCGGAAACTTCGGTCAGATCCCGATAGAACTCCAGGATCTCTTCGGGCTGAACCACCTTGAAGCGGTTGCCGACGACCGACAGCGGCGCTTTGGTATCTGAGCGATACAGCACCTTGGAATCCGGGTAGGACAAGATCTCACCCAGCGGGCTTCCGGCATTAGTCACGTAGCGAACGGGGCTTTCCTGGATCTGCCAGTCGAGGCCAGCCTGCCTGGCCCAAACTTCTAGTGGTTGGTTGGAGGTGAGTTCATTCCCCAGACCATGCCAAGGGGTTTGGCCAACGTAGGCCATTTGCTCGATCAGATGAGCCATGGGGTTACTCCTTAGGGAATTTTGAGGTGGGGTTATCGGTGGTCTCGTCTTCCGGGTCAGGTTCGATGCTGAACGAATGACCACACTCCAGGCAGCGGTAATTATCAAGCACGACTTCATCGAGCACATCGCCCAGGATGATGCCAGCGGAGACACCGGTGACACCGCCCAGCAAACCGCCGATCACCGCACCACCGATACCACTCACCGGGCCAGCCATCGCTCCAACGACAGCACCTGTTCGAGCACCTGCAATTGCGGAGGCGTAGCCGCCATACACGCCAGCGGCAGCACCGACCACGCCAGCCGCCTTTTTTCCGTAGTTGTTCCTGCCAATCCGGGTGGACAGGCATCTGGGGCATTGTTCGGACATTGGAATTACCTCTGTGAATTGGGAGGGAAGGCACCGTTGGTGCCTTGGTTCACAGAGGTGATATAGGTTTGAGATTAGTTCGAATAACGATGCCTGGCAGGGCCGCACCGAGGCGGATGAACTGATGATCCTGAACCTGGGACACCACTCCAGACCGCGCCCATTGTATTGCCCTGGTGGCCACATTGGTCGCAAAGCGAACATTGAGATTTGGGGTTGACGCTGAAACACAGTGGGGCCCGACGGATTCTACCCCGTTAATACTGATACATCCTTTTATCGGGGTGCTATGCGATAAGCCGAGGGCGTCTTTCCGGTCCATCGCTTGAAGGCTTTCGTGAAATTGCTCTGGTCGGAAAAACCCAGCAAATAACAGATATCCGTCAGTGACAGTTCTGGGCGGCTCAGCAGTTCCTCAGCCATTTCACGCTTCGATTTTTCCAGAAGCTCGCGGAAACTGTAGCCCTCCTTTTCCAGTGCCCTCTGCAGCCGGCGGGCGCTCATGCCCAGCCGGCGGGCGACTGTGCCCTGATCCACGTTCCCGTCAATCGTGCCTTCAAGGAGCAGCTTCTGAACCTGGCCGGTGATGGAAAGCGAGTCTGTGCGCTCAAGGTACTCCTTCATCCAGCGGTCCATATTCTGAACCAGCTCCGGATTTGACTGGTAGCAAGGCAAGCGCAGCACCTGCTCATCGACGACAAACTTGCAGACCGGTGCATTGAAAAAAACCGGCGCCTCAAAAAAAGCCTCAAATTGCGCCCTGAGCCCAGACTTATCGTGACTGAAATGAACCTCGCGAGGGCGGAATTTGTCGTCGGTAATCTGTTTCAGAATGCGGCTGCCACAGGCCATGAAGGCCTCAAGGGCTTCGCCCGCCACCGGCATCTGCAGGTGGAAAACCACCTCCAGTGAGTTGTTCTTGCGGGGAATGGTTTCTAGATGGGCGGCACTACTGGCAACGCCGCTGTAACGGCACATTCGTTCGATGGCCTCACCCGTCGTATCGCTGAACATCATGGCCAGGCTGAGCCCGCTGAACATATCGGCGCGCGCAAGATCCGCAAGACGGAGAGTAAACAATGGGTCGGCGCTGTCGCGCGCAGCCAGCTCCCACAACTGGGTCATGTGAGCGACCTTGATCCGGCCATTGGGATTTTCAAGATCGCTGCTACGTATACCTGCTTCGCAAAGCAGTTTATCGGTATCAAGCCCTTTCAGCTTAAAACCGGCAAGGATGAAACGTGCCCAACTGGCAATCGTGGAAAAGTCTGCGACGGGTCGAGTTTTTGTCACTGTCGTAATTTCACCAAAGATTGGCGGCGTTCAACCAGCTTTAGCTGGTTGCGCCCTTATATCATTTTCAGTTTGTCATAGAACGATAACACGACCAACGTGACCGGAGCGCATTGAATCATGGAAAAGGTATCGGCTCGAAGCGGATTGTCCGCATTATTTGTCGGTTTATTCGCAGCAACACTTGGAGCCTGCAGTGGTGAGACAGGCAGGGAGCTCAGCGAGCACTCCCAAGGCTTCACTGCGGCCTCCACTTACACAGCCTCGAGCAATCAAAAGGCAATAGAAAGCTTGCCCCAACGCGACACCACCGACCATGAAGCCGCAAATCGTGGCTTCATCGGTACCTTCGAAGGTGAGAAAGCCATCATCAGGAATAAGCAGGGCGACCTAATCTGGGACCTCAACGAGTACACCTTCATTGACGGCGCATCACCGGACAGCACGCACCCTGGTCTCTGGCGCCAAGCCGGCCTGAATAATCTTCACGGTCTTTTTGAGGTTACCGACCGCATTTTCCAGGTCCGCGGGTTCGATCTGGCCAATATGACCATCATCCAGGGCGACACCGGACTGATCATCGTCGACCCTCTGACCTCAGAGGAAACCGCTGAGGCCGCACTCGCGCTGGTTCGGGAACACCTCGGCGATGTACCAGTGGTTGCCGTGATTTTCACTCACAGCCACATCGATCACTTCGCCGGTGCCTGGGGTGTTATCAACCGCGACGATTACGATGCCGGCAAGGTTCGCGTGATTGCCCCGATTGGCTTCATGGACGAGGCAACCAGTGAAAATATCATTGCTGGAACGGCCATGGCGCGGCGAGCTTCGTTTATGTATGGCCGCCGACTGGCGAAGGGTCCCCATGGCCATGTGGGCTCGGGGTTGGGGAAGTCACCTGCTTACGGCACCTTTGGCATTGCCACACCCACCGAAATTATCGACACCACCGGGCAGCGCCTGAACATCGACGGGCTGGATTTTGTTTTCCAGAATGCGCCCGGCTCTGAGGCACCGGCAGAGCTGACCTTCGGAATACCCGAACTGGCCGCATACTGCGGTGCCGAAATCGCAACCCGGACTATGCACAATCTGTACACGCTGCGTGGAACGAAAGTCCGGGATGCGCTCAAGTGGAGTGCCTACATCGACGAGATCATCGATCTTTCCGCCGACAGCGACGTCTACTTTGCCAGTCATCACTGGCCTGTGTGGGGGCGCACCGAAATCGTTGACTACCTGGAGCTGCACCGCGACACCTACAAGTTTATCCATGACCAGACGGTAAGGCTGCTCAATAACGGATTCACCTCCAGGGAGATCGCCGAACGGTTGCAACTGCCGCCAGAACTGGCTCAGACATTCTCCAACCGAGGCTACTACGGTACGCTGAAACACAACAGCAAGGCGGTCTATCAGTATTACATGGGCTGGTACGACGCCAACCCCGCGAACCTGGATCCGCTGCCGCCAGAGAAGGCCGCCAGCCGGTATGTCGCTCTTGCCGGTGGCGCTGATGCCCTGCTGGAAAAAGCGCGTGCCGCGTTTGACGAGGGTAGCTATCGCTGGACCGCAGAAATTCTGAACCATCTGGTCTTCGATGAGCCAGACAACGAATCGGCCAAAACCTTACTCGCCGAAACCTACGATCAGATGGGGTATCAGGCCGAATCGGGACCCTGGCGAGACGTCTATCTCAGCGGTGCCTACGAATTGCGCCATGGCGCACCCGAAGAACCACTGATGGATATGTCCACCCTACTCGGGATTCTTCAGCAAACACCGGTCGAAAAGTTCTTTCAGACTATGTCGGTGCGCCTGAATGCGGAGGATGCCGAAGGCGTGGAGCGACGCATTGCCATTGTGTTTACCGACCTCAATGAATCCTATCTGCTGACGGTTAAGAATTCCGTCCTGCATGTCCACAAAGATGCCAGCCTCGACCACGCCGAATCAACGCTGAGAGTCACTCGGGAGCTGTTCACCCGTCTGCTGATTGGAGAAGTCGGCGTGACCGAAATGCTGACATCCGACGCCCTGGAACTGGAAGGCAGCACGATTCAACTGGTGCGGTTCCTGTCGCTGTTCGAGACACCGAACAGTGAATTCAACATCGTAGTACCCTAAAGCAAAAGGACCATGAAATGACCATGAAAACAATGAAAAACAGGTTTCCCGCCAGGAGTCTGCTTCTGGTTGCGGGTACAGCAGCCCTGATGATGGGTTGCAACGGCTCTAGCAGTTCTGACACGACCATGGTGTCTGATACCACGGCGTTTTCAGCACCGCCCAGTGATTGTCTGTGGGTTGGGCCTTACGTCAAAGAGAACGAGGGTTTCAACTTCGCCTACCCGGATAGCGGCGCCATCTATTGGTCTGCCGCCTATACGCTTCCGGAGGACGGTGCCTACATCACCCTGGAAGCAGATTTCCCTTACTCCCGATACATGTCCTTCAACAGCTACCGGGCCAACACAACACCGGCGCAATCGTTGACAGACAAAAACATCATTGCCGAAGCCGGCTCTATCAATCCTTTTATTGATGGCGCGGTTCGCACCGATCCGTCCCGCCGTTATCTGGTCACGGTCAAACCCGGTGACCCAAACGACCCGGCAAACCCGTCTGAAGACAACACGTTGTATGACGCAACCAGCGCGGCGGGCGAGGAAGCGGTACTGATTTACCGCAACTACGTGCCCAACATCGGTGCCGATTGGACCGGCGATGTGGGGCTGCCAAGAGTGACGCTACACCTGGCCGACGGTAGCACTCTTCAGGGCGAAGAAGCCTGTGCTGCCATGTCTGCCGGCACTGACCCGCTTGGCATTCCATTTGTGCCAGCGGACACTTATGAAACCTTGCGCGCCAATTTCGAGCCGGCCCGTGAAACCCCGGCGTTCAGGGCCAGCTATGGAACGGCGTTTTTGTTTCAATGCGACTTTCAGGGCAACTGTAAAAACAACCCCCCACGGAACACCGCCTTTTACGCCAACGCAGATAACCAGTACCTTTACTCGTTCCTGAACCAAGATTTCGGGGACGTGGTCGTTATCAGGGGGAAAATTCCTGAAATCCCAGAAACGCTGAACGATCAGGAATTTTTCAACGAAAACGACCTGCGCTACTGGTCACTTTGCCAGAACGAATACTACTCCCAGGCGGTGAAAGAATGCCTGTATGACGAGCAAATCTTCATCAACCCTGACGGTTTTTACACCATCGTGACCAGCGAGCCCGAGAATCGCCCCGAAAATGCCGATTCTGACTGCGGGGTTGGCTATCTGCCCTGGCCCAACAAAGGCGACGGTTTCAGCATTGTTGACGGAAAAACCGACGACCCTGATTCCGCGTTTCTGATTGTGCGCAATATGCTGCCAGCTGATGATTTTAACCAGGCAATCCAGAACACTATGACCGCTGGCGATGAAGCGTCAGTATTGGGTGACTTTATGCCAAAAGCGACCTACATGAGCAAGGCTGAGTTTGAAGACTTGGGCTGTGCGCCCTATACGTCATTGGCCTACGACCAACTGTAGACATGAAACCCTGGCCACATCAAAAATGTGGTCAGGGTGGTTTGTAGTGGTCAAGTGTTTTAGGCCACCGTCTTTTGAGTTTTCCAATAGGCCTGTTCTGCCTCATTTGGCGGCAATCCGCCGTTGTATTTATGAGGCCGCAGTGCGCTGCAATAACCGATCATATAGTCCGTGACCGATTGCTTCGCCGTGGCAAAGCATGGACATCCGATTTCCGGCCCCCATTCTGCTTTCAGACTCCAGAAGATTCGGGATATCCAACTGTGGCTGATCCGCCTTCTTGTAAGCGTGCCCTAGCGGCTGCGAGCGCCAGCAGATCCGTTGCTGACAGCATGCGCCTCGACAACCTCGTCCAGCAGCGCTTTCTCAGCCTCGCAAGGCTCTCTGTCTCGGTCACGCCAGGCCCGGTAGCTGCTGCGGTACACCTCAAACACCCGACGCAGGCGCTGCACCGCATAGCTCTCTTCAAGTCGCTCGATTATCGAGAATTGCTCAGGGAGTCCGAGCTTCACCTTTTTGTGGTGCCTTGCCTGATCGCTCGGCTCGAAGCCTGCGCACCCAATACTCCATGATTGATTTACCAACCCCCATGGCATCGCAGGCCGCTTTCATTGTGTAGCCCTGGTCAATCACCAGCTGGGCCGCTTCCAGACGGAATTCCGGACTGAAATTTATTTTCTTTGGCATCCAATCCACCTGACTTGCTCTACGAGTGATCATACACTTAAAATCAGGTGGCCAGATTCACTATGCCACTACTCTTATAGTCAATTCGGTCGTTTCTGAATGTTCGCTTTTGTTTAGCAGCGGACCGATCGAGGCATCCGGTGGAAGCCGCAGGCCAGCAAGGTCAGGTACTGGTGGGCCTAAGAGAGACAGATAGAGATTGATTTCTCTCGGCCCGGCCAGCCCATCAACAATGCGACTGGAGAGTCATTCAACGGGCGTCTCAACCGGGAATACTTGGACGAGAACTGGTTCCCGTCACTGACCGATACCTCAACTCAAAACGCCTCACCGAGAACTTACACAGACTACCATCAAGCTGCTAATGATCCTCCACCGATGAGATAACCAGACCTTCCACTTTAGTCAGAGCCTCACGACGTTCGTCGAAATAGTCATAGCGGTCGTAAATGCCCTCAACGCCCTTTAACTTGTGGTTCAAACACCGCTCAGCGACATGTCCTGGCACTCCTGCAGATGCCATCAAACTGCGGCAAGTACGCCGCAAATCATGCACGGTGAATTCTGCAATATCCCCCATCCTGTTCACTGGCTGCACCTCCCTGCCTGGCTCCTTGCCGAACAGTTTCGCGATGGCTCGATTCAGCGTGTCTTTGCCCATGTGTGGCTGCTTGCTGGTGCGCCGATTGGGAAATACATAATCAGAACGAAAGGCTCGGATTTTGAGCTCTTCCAGCCAGGTCACTGAATGCTGCGGAAGAGGAATAACAATTTCAGTGCCTGACTTGCTTCGCTCTCCTGGGAGCCGCCAGCGGCGCTTATCCAAGTCGAATTCTGCCCACTTCGCTTCCGTCAGCTCAGTCTTACGTACACCCAAAACGATCAACAGCGCACAAGCTAGATAGTTTTCCCGGGTGAAACTGTCTTCGTTTTCCCGGAACACCTTAAAGACATGCTTGATCTCCTCGAGGGTTAATGCCCTGTCTCGGCTTTTCTCAACACCCCCTGCATCAGTGAATGTGAAAGCAGCCGCTGGGTTATAGGTAACCAGGCCCAGCTTGATCGCGTGGTTAAACAGCTGTTTCAGGTACATCAGAGTGTCATTCGCTGTGGTCGGTCGCCCGCTGTCCGCGACTTTCCGAACAATGGTTCGAACGTCCATCGGCTTGACTCCATCAACATCGAAGCCACCAATCGAAGGCGCCACCTCTTTAACGAAAATTCTTTTCGGGATGTGCGGGTGCTTAAGACGTTTTTCCAACTCCTGATACCAGTCGTCAAAGAGGTCATTCACGGTACTGAGCGTCACCTGCTCATCCCGCTTACGCTCCTCTATTGGGTCGGTACCGTTCCGAATCTCCTTTTGAATCTCCACGGCCCGCTCACGAGCCTGCGCCAGGGTGAAGTCACCAGACTTTGCCAGCGTTAACTCGCGCCGCTTACCAGAGAGTGTGTAACGCAACATCCAATATGGTTCACCACGCTTTGGCACCATGAGGTACAGCCCGTTCCCGTCGCTGTGGCGACCCGGAGAACCATCTTTGATCAAGGCGCGAACTTTGGTCGCTGTGAGCTTAGCCATCATTCACCCCCAACGCAGGTTGCGTTGAGGCCTCTAGCTCTGGCGGGTATATGCAGGGTAGGCAGGGTGGCGCGGGGAGTACACATAGATTTCTCGTACCTAAAATGGGGAGTAGACCGATTTACTCCCCATTATACCCCCCATTTTTCGCTGGATTAAACTAGATTTTGCTAGACAAACATAGACAAACTTCTATTTTTAACCTTTACTAACAGAATCTTAGAGACGAATTAGGACGCCAACGGACACTACTCAACATTCTGTACCTGCTCCCGCATCTGCTCGATCAGCACCTTTAAGTCCACCGCTGCTCGGGTGACGGCGGCATCGATGCTCTTGCTGCTCAGGGTATTGGCTTCCCGGTTCAGCTCCTGCATCAGGAAGTCCAGGCGCCGGCCGATGGCATCGTCGTTTTGCAGGGTGTCGGTGACTTCACTGATATGGGCATCCAGGCGGTCCAGCTCTTCGGCCACGTCACTTTTCTGGGCCAGCATGACCATTTCCTGGGCCACGCGCTCCGGGTCCAGCTCTACCTTGGCTTTCTCAAAGCGATCCCGAAGGTTCTGCTCCTGGGCGGCCAGCAGCTGGGGCATTTTCTCCCGAACTTCCGCCACCAGCTTACCCATGGTGGTCAGGCGGTCCTCGAACAGTGGCCGCAGGCGCTCACCCTCTCGCTCGCGAACCGTCATCAGCTCCTTGACAGTTTCCGCGAACAGCCCCGCCGCCGCTTCCTTGGCCGCGCTGTAATCCTTCTCCGGCAACGACATCACACCCGGCCAGCGGAGAATATCCAGTGCGTTGATGTGGGCGGGGTTATCCAGCATACGGTTAATGTGGTTGGCTGCTTCATTCACCGCCTGGGCCATTTCATCGCTGATCTCGAAGCTCTGCACCTCGCTCTCCACCGACTGCAGGCGCATGGAAATATCCACCTTGCCCCGCTTCAGCCCCTGCTTGCGCAACTCCTCCCGGAACCGGTTTTCAAGTTCACGGAAAGCCTCCGGCAGGCGGAAAGACGGCTCCAGGTAGCGATGGTTTACGGTACGGATCTCACAGGTGAGAGTACCCCAGTCACCCCGGGTATCCTTGCGGGCAAAAGCAGTCATGCTGCGGATCATAATGGCTCCAGTCGTGTTCAACAGAGTTTCGAGTTTAACAGGCAAACGCCCGGAGCAGCGAACCCGACCAAATGCTATACTCGGTGCCCTTTCAAAACGCCCGACCGGCAACAGCCGGACATTCATCTTCAAAAACAGGACACACTATGCGACCAAGCGGCAGAACGCCCGAGCAACCCAGAGACGTCCGCATCACCCGCAACTACACCCGCCACGCCGAAGGCTCGGTGCTGGTTGAGTTCGGCGACACCAAGGTTATCTGCACCGCCTCGGTAGAGAACAAAGTACCGCCCTTCCTGCGCGGCGAAGGTAAAGGCTGGATCACCGCCGAATACGGCATGCTGCCCCGCTCCACCGGCAGCCGCATGGGCCGCGAAGCCGCCCGCGGCAAACAAGGTGGCCGCACCGTAGAAATCCAGCGCCTGATCGGCCGCAGCCTGCGCGCCGCGGTAGACCTCGAAGCCCTGGGCGAACACACCATCACCATCGACTGCGACGTCATCCAGGCCGACGGCGGCACCCGCACCGCAGCCATCACCGGTGGCTGCGTGGCCCTGGTAGACGCCCTGAACCACCTGGTAGCGAATAAGCGCCTGAAAAAATCTCCGCTTAAGCAAATGGTCGCCGCCATTTCCGTAGGCGTATTCAAGGGCACCCCGGTGGCCGACCTGGACTACCCGGAAGACTCCGAAGCCGAAACCGACATGAACGTAATCATGACCGATCAGGGCGGCTTCATCGAAATTCAGGGAACTGCCGAAGGCGCACCGTTCGAACAAACAGAACTGGACGCCATGCTGGCGCTGGCAAGGAAAGCGATTAATCAGTTGTTTGAACTGCAGAAAGAAGCTTTGAGCGCATAGGCCTGACGGCCTACTGAAAACTAGCGGGTTCGGAGGGGGAAGCCTTTCCGGAACCGTCTCCGGCCAGGGATGGCCGGAGTCGAGCGCACAGGGATGTGCTTGTAGCGTGTTCCGGAAAGGCTTCCCCCTCCGGACACGCGACCGACTATCTCAAAGCTTAGAAGCCGATTTCGATATCGTAATCCATGATCACCGGCGCGTGGTCAGAAAACCGCGTACCGTCATCAATCCAGCCATCGCGAATAGTCTTGCGAATCCCCGGCGTCAGCAAATGGTAATCCACCCGGATACCGGCCTTCTTGCGGGAACCCTCGGTCTGCTCCGGCCACCAGGTAAACTGGTTGCTCTGCTTGTTGATCTCACGGAATGCATCAATACAGCCCATCTCATCGAACAAACGATCCAGCCACGCACGCTCATGGGGCAGGAAGCCGGAAAAATCCGTCTTGTGGTAGAGCGGGCTGGCATCCGTTACATGGTGAGCCGTCTGCAGGTTGGCACAGAAGATAAACTGACGACGCTTGCGCAGGGTTTTCTGCATATGCACGCCAAAGGCTTCCATGAACTCGTCTTTGTGATCGAGAACGGTCAGATCGTCTTCACCAGTCAGCTCTTCTTCACGGCCCAGGGCACAGGGCGCCAGAACACAGGCTACGGATACCTTGTCGAAATCGGCCTGGATAAAGCGACCTTCACGGTCGGCCTGCTCATTGGCAAAGCCGTACATAATGGCTTTCGGGAAGTGACGGGTATAGATGCCCACACCGCCGTGCTCGTTCAGCTCGCCATCGATGAAGTAGGCCTCATACCCTTCCGGAATCAGGTTTTTGTCTTCAACTTCGTAGGCACGCATCCGGTGGTCCTGAACACAGACAACATCAGCGTCCTGCTCTGCCAGCCAGTCAAAAAAGCCCTTCTCAACAGCCTGCTCCAAGCCATTGACGCTGATTGATACTACGCGCATACGTGTTCCCTGATTCGGTTTGTGTAGTATGATACCGGTTTTACGCTTTAATTAAAGATCCTATCCCGCCAGAAGCCTTGCCATGCATGACTATCAGCAAAAATTTATCGAATTTGCCATCCAGCGGAACGTTCTGCGTTTTGGAGAGTTCACCCTCAAATCCGGGCGCACCAGTCCGTACTTTTTCAATGCCGGACTGTTCAATACCGGCGACGACCTGCTACAACTAAGCAAAGCCTATGCCGCCGCGATAGAACGCAGTGGACTGGATTATGACATCATTTTCGGGCCTGCCTATAAGGGCATTCCGTTGGCTACGGTTACCGCCATGGCCCTTGCAGCAGACGGTAACAGCAAACCTTTTGCCTTTAACCGTAAAGAGAAGAAAGATCACGGTGAAGGCGGTAATATCGTAGGCGCTCCCTTGCAGGGTAAAGTGCTGATTGTGGATGATGTGATCACCGCAGGCACCGCCATCCGGGAGTCCATAGATATTATCCGGGCCGCCGGGGCCGAGCCGGCCGGCGTATTGATTGCCCTGGACCGCCAGGAAAAAGGCAATGGCGAACTCTCGGCCATCCAGGAAGTCGAAAAAGAATTCGGCATTCCGGTCGTCAGCATCATCCGCCTTGAACAGGTACTGGACTACCTGAAGTCCAACCCGGAATTCGCCGGCCATGCGGAGAGCGTAGCCAGCTACCGGGACCGTTACGGAGTCTGATAAATGCAACACCGTGTGATCGCATCGCCGGTTCTCGCCGGTCTTGTCGCCCTGGGGCTTCTGGCCTCTGCCGGCGCGCAGGCGACCATGTATCGTTACACGGACGAAAACGGACAACTGGTGATCGGCAATACCATTCCCCAGGAAGCCACCAAGCGCGGCTATGAGATCCTGAGCGACAACGGCCGGGTTGTGAAAACCATACCCCGGGCGCTGACGGCCGAGGAAATCGCCGCGCGGGAAGCGGCCAGGCAAGCCGAAGAAGAGCGCCAGCGGCAACTCGAGGCCCAGCAAGAGCTGGACCGGCAATTGCTGAAGCGCTTCAGCCATCCGGACCAGGCCATCCGGGCCCTGCGCCGGAAAATCCAGGAAATGAACAGCCTGATCCAGCTCAAACGCGGCAATATCAACGTGATTTCCGGGCAGCTGGATAACGAACAAAGCCGCGCCGCCGATATGGAGCGGGCGGGGCGTGAAATCCCCGAAGCCACGCTGGAGAAAATCCGCAGGCTGGAAGCCCAGATTCGTGAGGTGGAGCGGGAAATCTCAGCCCAGCAGCAAGACATCGAGTCCGTGCGCAAGGCCTACGAGGAAGACGTTCTCAGGCTGGAAGAAATTACCGGGGAAAAACGAACCATTCCCCTGAACCCGGAAAGCGAAAATGCTGATCCGGAAACAACAGAGGGCGCTCAATGAGCGCCCTCTGCTTTTTACACTACCGGCCTTAATCAGGCTGAGGCAGTTTCTTTCTTGGCCGCAGGCTTACGTGCCGCAGTTTTGCGGGCAGCCGGCTTCTTGGCGGTGACTGACTTCTTGGCGTCCTGGGCCGCCTCGGCCACGTCTTCAGCGGCTTCGGATACGGCATCAGCACTTTCAGCCGCTTCTTTCTCCAGCTTGGCAACCAGCTCAGCCGCGAAGTTACCGAAACGGCCGTTCAGGGAGCGCAGTTGCTCGAACAGGGTTTCGGAGTAGCCGTTGTAACGCTTGCGCAGGCTCTTCACGCTGTACTCGCGGGCTTCCGCTTCCAGCTTCTCGGCGTAGTCGAACGGCTTGGAGGCCAGCTTCTTCTGCTGCTCTTCCGCGGCGTTGATGCCCTTCTCTACGATGTCCTGCAGTTGTTCCTGGTAAGATTTGAGTTTACCCATGATGACTCTCCTGACGTTTCAGACGTTCGTGATTTTCCAACTTCGGCCGGCACTTCAGCGATCAGCGCAGCCGGCTTCTGGTAACTTTCACGGTCAGGTTACGGGCAAAAATTAGAATGTTCATACTAGAACTGCTCAGGTAATCACCAACGGAAGATTACCCAACTCGGAACCAGCAAGTCTGAATCGGTATCCTGCACCCAGCCACCGCCATCGGCAGGCACCAGGTAGTATTCCGGACCGATTTCCGGCACCACCTTGATCTCCATAAGCTGGCCGTTGACCCGGTACTCGTAGAAGACTTCGTTCTCGCCAGGGCGGATGACAATCTCCGGACCACCCTCGGGCGGCTGGTAATCGGAAATCACCAGCGGCTCCTGTGGCGTGACCACCGGGACGGCATCCAGGGCCCCCTCATCCTGGGCCGCAGCCGGCACACAGAAGCAGCCCAGCAACAGGGCGGAACAGGCGATTCGTTTCATTTTCGTGGTACCCTTTGATTCATCTTTCTGGCTAGAGTTGCACAAGCCAACCCACGCTTCAATCAGAATCCGGACCCGTTTTGACATGACTGAGAAAAAGACCCCACCCGTGGTTCTGGTAGACGGATCTTCCTACCTGTTCCGTGCCTACCACGCCCTGCCCCCGCTCACCACCAGCAAGAACCATCCCACCGGCGCCATCAAAGGCGTGGTGAGCATGCTGCGGCGGCTGGAGCAGGACTTCCCGGAATCAAAAGTCGTGGTGGTGTTCGATGCCAAGGGCAAAACCTTCCGGCACGACATGTACGAAGAGTACAAAGCCAACCGGCCGCCCATGCCGGAAGACCTGGCCATGCAGATAGAGCCGATCCACAACATCGTACGGGCCATGGGCCTGCCGCTGCTGATTGTGCCCGGGGTAGAAGCCGACGATGTGATCGGCACCCTGGCCCACGAAGCCACCAGCAAGGGCATCGATGTAGTGGTGTCGACTGGCGACAAGGACATGGCCCAGCTGGTGAGCGACCACGTTACCCTGATCAACACCATGACCGAAACCGCCATGGACCGTGACGGCGTAGTGGAGAAGTTCGGCGTAACGCCAGAGCAGATCATCGACTACCTGGCCCTGGTGGGCGACAAGGTGGACAACATCCCGGGCGTGAACAAGTGCGGCCCGAAAACCGCCGTAAAGTGGCTGCAGGCGTATAACGACCTGGACAACCTGATCGAACACGCCGGCGAAATCAAAGGCAAGATCGGTGAATACCTGCGCGAGGCTATCGACACCCTGCCCCTGAGCCGGGAACTGGCCACCATCCGCCTGGATGTCGAACTGGAATTCGGGCTGGAAGACCTCACCGAGCGGGAGCAGGATGACGACAGCCTGCTGGAGCTGTTCAAGGAATACGAATTCCGTAGCTGGATTGCCGAACTGGAGAACGAAGGCTCTGCCAGCGACAAGAAAGCCGCAGCCTCCGAGCCGGAGCCTGCCAAAGCCGTTGAGAAAAAATACTCGGTGATCACCGAGCAGGCCGAGTTCGACCAATGGCTGGAACGCCTGAAGGCCGCCGACCAGTTCGCCTTCGACACCGAAACCACCAGCCTGCGCTACATGGACGCTGAAATTGTCGGCGTATCCTTTGCCATCGAGCCCGGCGAAGCGGCCTATGTGCCCCTGGGCCACGACTACATGGGCGCACCGGACCAGCTGGACCGTGACGAAGTGCTGGCCCAGTTCAAACCGCTGCTGGAAGACCCGAAACAGAAGAAGATCGGCCAGAACCTGAAGTACGACAAGAACGTGCTGGCCAACCACGACATCCACCTGGAAGGCATCAGCGACGACACCATGGTGGAGTCTTACGTGCTCAATTCGGTAGCCACGCGCCACGACATGGACAGCCTGGCCCGGGAGTATCTGGGTGTGCAAACCATTACTTACGAATCCATCGCCGGCAAGGGCGCCAAGCAGCTCACCTTCAACCAGATTGACCTGGAAAAGGCCGGGCCCTACGCCGCCGAAGACGCCGACATCACCCTGCGCCTGCACCAGGCCCTGAGCCCGAAACTGAAAGAAACCGGCAAACTGGAATCCGTCTACCGCGACATCGACCTGCCCCTGGTACCGGTACTGTCGCGCATGGAACAACGTGGCACCCTGATCAGCGCCAGCACCCTGCGCCAGCACAGCCAGGAGCTGGCCGAGCGCATGGCGGAACTGGAGAAGGAAGCCCACGAGGTAGCCGGCGAAAGCTTCAACCTGGGCTCCACCAAGCAACTGCAGGCGATTCTGTACGACAAGTTCGGCCTGCGGGTGATCAAGAAAACCCCGAAGGGCGCGCCCTCCACGGCCGAGCCTGTGCTGCAGGAGCTGGCCCACGAGCACGAACTGCCCCGGCTGATTGTGGAACACCGCAGCCTGAGCAAGCTCAAGTCCACCTACACCGACACCCTGCCGGAGCTGATTCACCACCGTACCGGTCGGGTGCATACCTCGTACCACCAGGCGGTCACCGCCACCGGGCGCCTGTCGTCTTCTGAACCGAACCTGCAGAACATCCCCATCCGCACCGAAGAAGGCCGTCGCATCCGCCAGGCTTTTATCGCTCCGGAAGGTTACAAGCTGCTGGCAGCGGACTATTCCCAGATTGAACTGCGCATCATGGCGCACCTGTCTGGAGACAAGGGCCTGCTGACCGCCTTCGAGCATGGCGAAGACATCCATAAAGCCACCGCCGCCGAAGTCTTTGGCGTGAGCCTGATTGAAGTCAGCTCCGACCAGCGCCGCAGCGCCAAGGCCATCAACTTCGGCCTGATCTACGGCATGTCGGCCTTCGGCCTGGCCCGCCAGCTGGGCGTGGAAAGAAAGGTGGCGCAGGAATACATCGACCGCTACTTCGAGCGTTACCCGGGCGTACTGCGTTACATGGACAACATCCGCAAACAGGCCCACGACGACGGCTATGTAGAAACCCTGTTTGGCCGTCGGCTGTACCTGCCGGAGATCAACGCCCGTAACAAGCAGATGCAACAGGCTGCCGAGCGTACCGCCATCAACGCGCCCATGCAGGGCACTGCCGCCGATATCATCAAGCGGGCGATGATCGATGTGGACCAGTGGCTGCACGCCGAGCACCAGAACGACGCATGCATGACCATGCAGGTGCACGATGAACTGATCATCGAAGTGCGGGAAGACGCCGTTGAGAAGGTCCGCGAGGGACTGGTGAAACGCATGTCGGCGGCCGCAAAGCTGGACGTACCGCTGCTGGTGGAAGCCGGCGTGGGCGACAACTGGGACCAGGCCCACTAACCCGGCGCTCGCATGGCATAAAAGCTGCATCGGCCCCGGTGTCCGGGGTAACACCCGATGCAGTGACATCCATGCGAGGCCTTCCCATGAATTCCGCAACCATTGAACGCAACTGGCTGTTCGATCCTTCCCTGTTAAAACTGGTACACCAGTGCCGGCGCCTGATCCAGTCCGAGTTCGGGGTAAAACTCCACCTTAACGAAGCCGACCTGGCGCAGAACCTGGCCAGCTATGCAGGCAGAAGCCGGTCAAAGAATCTGGTGTATACCTGGCAAGCACTGAAACAACGGGTGCCGGAACTGAACGAAGAAACGGAAGAGGAAAGTGTGACGCCGCGAATGTACCGGGGACAGCCGATTGCCGATGGCCGGCAGGAGAAGAGTTCTGTAGAGGGGGAACCCTGCCCCCGGCAGAAGAAAGTGATCTACCGGGGGCAGGTGGTGGGCTGATTTCAGAGGGAATCAGCCCTGAGTTGAGGTCAGCCGATTAGAAGGCTTTGCTGAACTCGATAGCGGCGCTCCAGGCGCTGAGGTCGTATTCGGCTTTGTAGTTAGTCTTAGAAGATGGAACGGCTGGCTGCTGATGTGAGTATTCACGATCATCTACATTCGCATCATCCGCGAAAATCAGAGTGCCAATGGCCGCGTCGACAGTCCAGCCGCTTTGCGCGTCTTTCCACTGAGTTCCCAGAGTCAGCCAGTGGCGATCTTCGGAAGGAATACGCGCTGTCACAAAGTTCTCGTTAACCGGTGATTCGTCAAAAGCGTAACCTGCCTTGAACGCCCAGGCTTCATTGGCTTGCCAGATACCACCAAGGTTGAACTGCCAGGTATTGTTCCACTTTTCCGTTACGTGGGTAATAGGATCACCGGCAGCGGGCTGGATAACCTGAGAAACCTGACCAGCTCCTCCTTCTGCACTGTATACGTCCAACTCCTCAAAACGACTCCAACGAGAATAGGTTGCACCGGCAAGCAGAGTGAACTCCGGGTTCAGCTGGTGGCGCACACCGACGGTGAGACTCTCAGGGATCGCCAGCGGCACTTCGGCTTTCTCCGTCAGTGTCTGCGGCCCAGTAACGCCCGGAATGCCCAAGAGCTCTCCCGGAAACTGACTAATTTCCAGATCGCCTTCAAGTTCAAACTCAGTCCCGGTCTGGGCTGTCAAACCGAATTGAGTAGCTTCTGACAACTCATACAAAAAGCCGACACGGAAGTTAATGGCAATATCATCCCCTTCCACATCGGAGTATGTATCGGGATACTGAGCCGCCAAGCCATTTGCTTGCGCCAGGATTTGTTGCTGTGCAGCCGCTGGCAACCGGTCCAGGCTTGTAGCACCAGCCGCCTGAACACTCCCTCGAACAACGGCACCGCGCAAGTCCTGATACTTCGTCAAACGGCCCTCGCCGTACATAACGTTGATGCCAACGCCCATGGATAGGCCTTTACCGTTGTTCACCGCGATCGAGGGACTAAAGGAGATCACCGTTAATTCAGTTTTGTCTGCCAGATAACGACCGGCAAAATCGTTCTCGTAATCTGCTGCCAGGCCATAAGGAGCGTGGATGCCAAACCCAACATCAATGGAATCGTTGATTTCGTGGGTCAGATAAAAGTTTGGCAGCACAGCAGGATCAGCAATGTCACCACCATTACCGGTGTATGCTCCCGGCTGACCAAGCGCGTCTGTTGACTGAACAGTCGAGCTCTTAGCCTCAGCATCAATATCCAAAACCGCCGCACCAAAAGAAATATTGGTACCAGACAGCTGGCTCATGCCCGCCGGGTTGAACAGCACCGTGGTAGCGTTTTCGGGGTTGGCGGCAGCGCCGGCGTTGGCGACGCCCATCTGGCTGGCGCTTTGTTCGTTCAGTGAGAAACCACCAGCCATTACGCTGGCAGGTGCCGCAACAGCGGCCAGGGTAGCAAAGCGGATTGCTTTTACGAGTGCATTGGTGTTCTTGTGCATGGTGTCTCCTTATTAGTTTCGCGCGGAGTATACGCAGCACATGGCCACGGCCTCAAATGCCAAAGCTACTGATTCAACAGGCTAACCATCTACGACTTTTGTCTTAAATCAAAGCCCCGGCTCCGGGGCCTTGTACTGCGGAATTAATCGTGCTGGATCGAGAGTTTGTCGACGGTAGAGGACAGCTTGTCAGCCCCCTGGGCATCTGCGCCCAATTTGATCATCAAACGCAGGTCGTTGGCGGAGTCAGCATGGGCCAGCGCATCTTCGTAGGTGATCGAGCCTTCAGAGTATAGACGGTACAAGGCCTGGTCGAAGGTCTGCATGCCGGATTCGTTCGACTTCGCCATCAGCTCTTTAAGCTTGTGTACCTCTGCCTTACGGATCAGGTCAGCCACCAGCGGGGTGTTAATCAGGACTTCGATAACGGCCTTCCGGCCTTTGCCGTCCGGCGTGGGTACCAGCTGCTGGGCCACAATAGCCTTCAGGTTCAGGGACAGGTCCATCCAGATCTGGTTGTGCTGCTCAGGCGGGAAGAACTGGATAATCCGGTCCAGGGCCTGGTTGGCGTTGTTGGCGTGCAGGGTGGCCAGGCACAGGTGGCCGGTTTCGGCGAACTGCACGGAGTATTCCATGGTCTGGCGGGTACGCACCTCACCGATCAGGATAACGTCCGGAGCCTGGCGCAGAGTGTTTTTCAGGGCCACTTCGAAACTTTCGGTATCAATACCCACTTCCCGCTGGGTAACGATACAGCCTTGATGCTGGTGCACGAATTCGATCGGGTCTTCGATGGAAATAATGTGGCCGCGGCTGTTGCGGTTACGGTGCCCCAGCATGGCCGCCAGCGAGGTGGACTTACCGGTACCGGTGGCGCCCACAAACATGATCAGGCCCCGCTTGGTCATGGCCAGGTCCTTGACGATTTCCGGCAGGGCCAGGTCGTCAATCTGCGGGATCTTCACTTCGATACGCCGCAGCACCATGCCGCAAAGGTTGCGCTGGAAGAAGGCGGACACACGGAAACGGCCGATACCCCGGGCGCTGATGGCAAAGTTGCATTCGTGGCTTTCGTCGAATTCGGCGCGCTGCTTGTCGTTCATGGCGCCGTACACCAGCTCTCGGGTCTGTTCCGGTGTCAGCGCGTTCTTGGTGACCGGCAGAACCTTGCCGTTCACTTTCATGCTGGGTGGTACGCCTGCTGTAATGAACAGGTCTGAACCGCCCTTCTCCACCATCAACCGCAACAGTTTTTCGAATTCCATTTTGCTACCTATCTATCTCAGAAGTTATCCGGCATCTTGGCCTTGGCACGGGCCTGTTCGCGAGAAATGAGGCCCTTCTGCAGCAAACGCTCCAGGCACTGGTCCAGGGTCTGCATGCCAATGGAACCACCGGTCTGGATAGACGAGTACATCTGGGCGATCTTGTCTTCCCGGATCAGGTTCCGGATAGCCGGGGTACCGATCATGATTTCGTGGGCCGCAATCCGGCCACCGCCCATTTTCTTCATCAGGGTCTGGGAAATAACCGCCTGCAGGGATTCCGACAGCATGGAACGAACCATGGATTTTTCTTCCGCCGGGAATACGTCTACCACCCGGTCAATGGTCTTGGCCGCGGAGGTGGTGTGCAGAGTGCCGAATACCAGGTGGCCGGTTTCGGCGGCGGTCAGTGCCAGGCGGATGGTTTCCAGGTCCCGGAGCTCGCCCACCAGAATGATGTCGGGGTCTTCCCGCAGGGCCGAGCGCAGGGCTTCGTTGAAGCCCAGGGTGTCCCGGTGCACTTCCCGCTGGTTCACCAAGCACTTTTTGGATTCGTGCACGAATTCGATCGGGTCCTCGATGGTGAGGATGTGCTCGTAGCGGGTGTCGTTGATGTAGTCCATCATCGCCGCCAGGGTGGTGGACTTACCGGAACCGGTGGGGCCGGTGACCAGCACCAGGCCGCGGGGCACCGAGGAGATATCCTTGAAAACCTGGCCCATGCCCAGATCTTCCATGGTCAGAACCTTCGAGGGGATGGTCCGGAACACTGCGCCGGCACCGCGGTTCTGGTTGAAGGCGTTAACCCGGAAACGGGCCACGCCAGGCACCTCGAACGAGAAGTCGGTTTCCAGGAACTCTTCGTAATCCTTACGCTGCTTGTCGTTCATGATGTCGTAGATCAGCCCGTGCACTTCTTTGTGCTCCATGGGCGGAAGGTTGATACGGCGAACATCGCCATCAACACGAATCATCGGGGGCAAACCGGAAGACAGGTGCAAATCCGACGCACCCTGTTTGGCCGAGAAGGCAAGCAGTTCAGTAATATCCATAGGATTCCTCGGAGGGCTTTTTCTTTTAGTCCAGAAGCGGCAAACTCACACTATGAGCAGCATAGCAGACAACATCGGGAGCGTAACCCGACGCATACAAAAAGCAACACTGAAGGCGGGGCGCGACCCCGACAGTGTGCGCCTGTTGGCAGTCAGCAAGACCCGGCCACCGGAAGACCTGCGCGCCGCATTCGAAGCCGGCCAACAGGCATTCGGTGAAAACTACCTTCAGGAAGCGCTCGACAAGATCGGTGCGCTGGATGACCTGGATGGCATCGAATGGCACTTCATCGGGCCTATCCAGTCCAACAAAACCCGGCAGATTGCCGAGGCCTTTGCTTGGGTGCACAGCGTGGATCGCCTGAAGATTGCCCGCCGGCTGAGCGAACAGCGGCCGGAGTCTTTGCCGGCCCTGAACATTTGCCTGCAGGTGAACATCAACAACGAAGACAGCAAGTCCGGCTGCACGCTGGACGAACTGCCGGAGCTGGTATCGGCAATCAGTGACCTGCCGAACATCAGCCTGCGCGGGCTGATG
This sequence comes from Marinobacter vinifirmus, assembly GCF_002258215.1. Lineage (GTDB taxonomy): Bacteria > Pseudomonadota > Gammaproteobacteria > Pseudomonadales > Oleiphilaceae > Marinobacter > Marinobacter vinifirmus. The sequence continues at coordinate 126,109 of NZ_NEFY01000007.1, read as the reverse complement.
GCCATTCCGGATCCGGACCAGCAGGAATCGGAGCTGCGGCTGAGTTTCCGAAAACTGGCCGGCACCCTGAAACACCTGAAACAGGACCACCCGGACGCCGGCCCGCTGGATACCCTTTCCATGGGTATGTCTGACGACCTGGAACTGGCCATTGCCGAAGGTGCCACCTGGGTTCGGGTGGGCACCGCCCTGTTCGGAGCCCGGGCGAAGCAACAGAGCCTGAGCTGACCGGCCCGGTTCCTGCTATCATCCGGATCAACGAATCCATCGACCAAGCCCGGAGTTTACCGTGAGCAACTCATCCACCATTTCCTTTATCGGTGCCGGCAATATGGCCAGCGCCATCATTGGCGGCATGCTTGATAACGGCTACCAGGCCGGGAACATCTGGGTCAGCGCGCCCGACGACAGCCACCTGCAGGCCCTGCGCGATCGCTTCGGTGTAAGCGTGACCACCGACAACCGCCACTGCGCCCAACAGGCCGACACGGTGGTGCTGGCGGTGAAACCCCAGGTGATGGCCGAGGTTTGCCGGGATATCGCCCCGGTGGTGCAGAACACCCGGCCGCTGATGGTGTCTATTGCCGCCGGCCTGGGGTCTGACACCCTGGACAGCTGGCTCGGTGGTGGCCTGCCCCTGGTGCGGGTAATGCCCAATACGCCGTCACTGGTTGGCAAGGGCGCCGCCGGCCTGTTCGCCAATGCGGCGGTAACAGCCGAACAGAAAACCATGGTGCAGTCGGTATTTGAAAGCATTGGCTCTGCCCTGTGGGTAGACGATGAAGAACAACTGCATGGCGTAACCGCGCTGTCCGGCAGTGGCCCGGCCTACTTCTTCCTGATGCTCGAAGCGCTTGAAGCGGCCGCCACCGAAGCCGGCATCGCCCCGAAAACTGCCCGGGAGCTGGCCATCCAGACCATGGCTGGCGCCGCGGAGATGGCGGCCCGCAGCGAGCACGATCCGGCCCAGCTCAAACGCAACGTAATGTCGCCCGGCGGCACCACCGAGCGGGCAATCAATACCTTCGAAGACGGCGGCATGCGAGACCTGGTGCAGAAAGCCTATAATGCCGCCTTCGAACGCTCGCAAGAAATGTCCAAAGAACTGGCAGACAAACAGTAACCGATAACGGAGACACAGCTTCATGCTGGCAGACATTGTCATTACCATCCTGCTGATCGCGTCCACCTTCTACATGACCATCGTGTTGCTGCGCTTTTTGCTGCAACTGGCTCGGGCGGATTTCTACAACCCCATTTCCCAGTTTGTGGTGAAGGCCACCAACCCGCCGCTGCGCCCCCTGCGCCGATTCATTCCCGGCTGGGGCGGCATTGACGGCGCCGCGCTGGTACTGGCCGTCATTATCCAGGCCATCACTTTCTTCCTGATCCTGGTCGCCCTGAACGGCGGTATCCCCGCCATCAACCCCATCACCCTGCTGGTGTGGGCGGTGCTGAACGTGCTCAGCCTGATTGTGAAGATCTACTTCTGGTCGGTTATCGCGGTGGTTGTGGTGAGCTGGATTGCGCCCCAGAGCGGTCACCCGGCTATCCAGCTGGTGGCGCAGATTACCGAGCCGGTAATGCGGCCGGTGCGCAACATGATGCCCTCCATGGGCGGGCTGGACCTGTCTCCGATCATCGTGTTCCTGATCCTGAACGTGATTACTGTGGTGATCGATCACATGAAGGTGGCTGCCGGCCTCGGCTCGATCGGCCTCGGGATGTAAAACAGGTCTCAAGAATACATTTTGTTACACAAAAGTCGAAACACAGACTTTTTGATAGCCGGAAGATCAACCATTTGATTTTCCGGCTTTTTTATTTTGTCATTCTGCGCCTTCCGCCTTGATCCGCGACAGGTTCGGGCGCCAAAAACCGGCAAAGCGGTTATGATTAACGGCGTTTAATCTGGGAGCACCCGGAAGTCGCGCAGAAGGATAAACCGATGAAAATGCACGGAACTCTGTCGCAGCAGGTTGAGGCCTATCATAACTGGAAGAAGGAACTCATCCGGCAGATCGGCCGCTACCGGCTGTGGCTGCAGGACAACGACCTTTTCTCCGAAGACGTCAGCACCCGAATCCGTAACGGCCTGGAGCTGCTCATTGAAGATGAGCTGACCATCGCCTTTGCCGGGGAATACTCCCGGGGCAAGACCGAGCTGATCAATGCCCTGTTCTTCTCCGGCTATGGCCAGCGCATGCTGCCGTCCCAGGCGGGCCGCACCACCATGTGCCCCACCGAACTGTTCTACGACCGCAGCGCCAACCAGAACTACCTGCTGTTGCTGCCGATCGAAACCCGCACCGGCGAGCTCTCCCTGCAGCAACTGCGCAAGCAACCGGAGCACTGGGTCAGGCACGACTTGGACGAGCACGACCCCGAAGTGATGCGAGAAGTGCTGGCCGAAGTTGCCCGCACCAAGAGCGTAACGCCCCAGCAGGCCCGCAAGCTCGGGTTCGACGAGGACATGCTCGAGCACGACCGCAGCAACCCCGGCAACGTACTGGTACCGGCCTGGCGTAACGCCCAGATCAGCATTCGCCACCCGCTGTTCGAGCGCGGCCTGCGTATTCTCGATACCCCGGGCCTGAACGCACTGGGTTCCGAGCCGGAACTGACCATCAGCATGCTGCCCCGGGCCCACGCCATTATCTTTGTGCTCAGTGCCGACACCGGCGTAACCGCCAGCGATATGGCGATCTGGAACGAGCACATCGACACCGAGTACGCCGACCACCGGGCCGGCCGCTTCGCGGTACTGAACAAGATCGACGTACTCTGGGACGACCTGCAGGGCGAGCAACATACCAACGATGCCATCGAACGGGTGCGCGGCTACACCGCAGACCACCTGGGCATCCGCCAGCAGGACGTGATTCCGCTGTCTGCCAAGCAGGGCCTGATCAGCCGTATTCGTAATGACGATGCCCTGTTTAAACGCTCCAACATCGACCAGCTCGAGCAACTGATTGTCCGCCGCATACTGATGCACAAGGAAGAGCTGATCACCCAGAACCTGATCAACGATCTCCTGGGGATGCTGCAGAACAGCCAGGCGGCCATGCAAATCCGGCTGTCGGCCCTGGAAGAGGAACGCACGGCCTGTACCGGCGCCACCGTAGACAAGGCCTCCATTGCCCGGCTCGCCGAACGGGCCCACAAGGATTACGACTTCTACTACAAGAAGCTGATTACCCTGCGCTCATCCCGGCGGCTGATGGACTCCCAGGGCGAGATGTTGCGCAAGCTGGTGAGCGAGGAACGCTTTGAAACCCATGCCGCGCAGGTGCGGCTGAAAATGTCGAAAAGCTGGACGACCGCGGGCATGAATGCGGCGATGGATCACTTCTTCGAGCTGCTGGAAGCCGACCTGACCAACCTGCTCAGCGAGGGCCACCTGGCGGAAAAAATGGTTGGCGCTATCTACCGCCGCTATAACGAAGACAACCGGGCACGGCACCTGGAGCCAATCCCCCTGCGGGCCGGCCGCCATGTGATCGCAGTGCGGGAATTACGCAAGAAAGCCAGGCGGTTCAGGGTCAGCCCCAAGAACCTGCTGACCGAGCAATCCCTGCTGGTTCGCCGGTTCTTCAACGTGATGGTGGGTGAAGCCCGCACCCTGCATGCCCGGGTACGAGCTGACGTGGAGCGCTGGCCCCATGAGGCCTTGCTGCCGATCATGCAGTACTCCATGGAGCAGAAGCAGTTGCTGGAGCACCAGATCCGCCGCCTGCGCGACATGGTGCGAACCGACCGCGACACCCGGAGTGAACGGGAGCGACTGGACCACACCATTGCCGACCTGCGCAAACAACTGGAGCTGGCCGATGCCATGATGCGGCAAATCCGCAAGCCGGCCCCCACCCTGTTGCAGCAGAAGGTGGTCAATATTTCCGGCGCTGTCTGACATACCGGAGCCCGGGCAACGCACCCCCGGGCTCCGGGCCTTGCTCGCCGGCACCGCGCCGGTTGCAGCAACCACCCCCCGCCTTTAAACTGCAGTGCTGGCGCGTTTTTTCCGCGCACCCCATGGCCTATGGCCAGAACCTTGTGGACCGGATCAGGAACTCAACACACCCATGCCCGATTCCCTGCCCTCGGATTCCGTTGGCCTTGTCAGCCCGCAGACCATCCATTTTAACGCCCCGATCGACCTGGCTTGCGGTCAGTCCCTCGAGAACTACGACCTGGTGGTGGAAACCTACGGCACCCTGAATGCCGATGCGAGCAACGCGATCCTGATTTGCCATGCCCTGAGCGGGCACCACCATGCCGCCGGCTACCATTCGATGGAAGAGCGCAAACCCGGCTGGTGGGACAGCTGCATTGGCCCCGGCAAACCGATAGATACCAACCGCTTCTTTGTGGTCAGCCTGAACAACCTTGGCGGCTGCCACGGCAGCACCGGGCCCGGTTCCGTCAATCCGTCCACCGGCAAACTCTACGGCCCGGACTTTCCGGTTATTACCGTAGCAGACTGGGTAAAAAGCCAGGCCCGGCTGGCCGATCATCTCGGCATCCAGCAATGGGCGGCGGTTGTGGGCGGCTCCCTGGGCGGCATGCAGGCTTTGCAGTGGAGCCTGGATTTCCCGGAGCGGGTGCGGCATGCAGTGGTGATTGCCTCGACCCCCCGGCTCAGCGCCCAGAACATCGCCTTCAACGAAGTGGCCCGCCAGGCCATCACCTCGGACCGGGAATTCCACGAAGGCCGCTACTACGAACACGATGTCCTACCTCGCCGCGGGCTGATGCTGGCGCGCATGGTCGGCCACATTACCTACCTGTCCGATGCGTCCATGGGTGAGAAATTTGGCCGGGAACTGCGGGAAGAGGCCTACAAGTTCGGCTTCGATGCCGAATTCCAGGTGGAAAGCTACCTGCGCTACCAGGGCGAGCGTTTCTCCGAAAGCTTCGATGCCAACACCTACCTGCTGATGACCCGGGCCCTGGACTACTTCGACCCGGCCTACGAACACGGCGGCGACCTGTCAAAAGCCCTGGCACCGGCACAGTGCGAATACCTGGTGCTGTCATTCAGCACCGACTGGCGGTTCTCGCCTGAACGGTCGGAAGAGATGGTGAATGCCATGATCTCCGCCCGCAAGAAAGTCAGCTACGCGGAAATTGATGCACCCTGGGGCCACGATGCGTTCCTGATCCCGACACCCAGATACACCGACATCTTCACGGCCTACATGGACCGTGTTGCCAGGGAGGTTGGCGCATGAGACCAGACCTCGAAATCATCCAGCAATGGGTTGAACCCGGCCACCACGTACTGGACCTCGGCTGCGGCGATGGCACCCTGCTTGATTTCCTTCAGCGGGAACGGGGCGCCAGCGGCTTTGGCCTGGAGATCAACCCGGACCACATCACCACCTGCATGGGCAGGGGCGTGAGCGTGATCGAGCAGAACCTGGACACCCAGGGCCTGGATAACTTCGATGACGGCATGTTCGATGTGGTTTTGATGACCCAGGCCCTGCAAGCCGTTCGCCGGCCAGACAAAGTCATCGAAGAAATGCTGCGGGTAGGCCGGGAAGGTATTGTCACCTTCCCCAACTTTGCCCACTGGCGACTGCGCTGGGGCCTGGCCCTGAGCGGCCGCATGCCCGAATCCAATGCGCTGCCGTATAAGTGGTATAACACGCCGAATATCCGGCTGTGCACCTTCAAGGATTTCGAGGCCCTGTGCCGCCAGAAAGGTATTCGCATCAAGAGCCGGCGGGTGGTCGACGGCCAGCACCAGAACAGCTGGCTGGCCAGGCTGTGGCCGAACCTGCTGGGAGAAATTGCCATCTACCGCATCACACGGGAGAACCCATGATGATCACACGTACTGTTTCAAAACTGGTGTTTCTAGCCTTTGCCCTGTTGATGGCCGTGCAGGCCCAGGCCGGGGAGAAAGATTTTGGCGACTACCAGGTTAACTGGAGCGTTTTTCCCAGCACCTTCCTGGACCCGGAAGTTGCCAAGGCCAACAAATTGCAGCGCAGCAAGGGCATCGCCATCGTCAACATTTCCATCATGGCCGAGAACGAACACGGCCAGCCTGCGCCTGTGGGCGGCCAGGTTGAAGGCCAGGTGTCCAACGACATCCAGCAGGTAAACTTCCTGGCGTTCCGGCGCATCCAGGAAGGCGATGCTGTGTACTTCATCGCCCAGTACCAGTACCGGTCCGGCGACCTGATGACCTTCAACATTACCGCCCGCCCCACCGGCCACCAGCAGGACCTGCCGGTGCGGTTTTCCCACACGCTGTTTAACGACTGAGCCTATGTCACAGAAACTCGTCATCGCCAGTAACAACAAGGGCAAGATTGCCGAACTGACCGACCTGCTCGGCCCACTCGGGCTTGAGCCCGTTGCCCAGGGCGCGCTGGGCGTGGGTGAAGCTGAAGAGCCGGCGGTCACCTTCGTGGAAAACGCCATTCTCAAAGCCCGCCATGCTGCCCGGGAAACCGGTTTGCCCGCACTGGCGGATGACAGCGGGCTGGCAGTGGATGCCCTTGAAGGCCAGCCTGGCGTGCGCTCTGCCCGCTATGCCGGCGCCAATGCCACCGATGCCGACAACGTGCAGGCCCTGCTGGCCGCCCTGAAAAACGTGCCTGAGGCAGAACGCAGTGCCCAGTTCCACTGTGTGCTGGTATACCTGCGCCACGCCGACGACCCCACACCGGTTATCTGCCACGGCCGCTGGCCCGGCAGAATCCTGGCCGAGGCCCGCGGTGAAGGCGGCTTTGGCTACGATCCGGTGTTCTACGCCCCCGAATTCGACTGCAGCGCCGCCGAGCTGACCCGGGAGCAAAAAAGCAGCGTCAGCCACCGTGGCCGCGCCCTGGCCAGCCTGCTGGAACAGTTAAAGGCGGAGGCCTGACGGCATGACCGCCACCTCCCCCGTGGCGGTCTGCCCGCCCCTGAGCCTGTACATCCACGTACCCTGGTGCGTGCGCAAGTGCCCCTACTGCGATTTCAACTCCCACGCCATCCGGGGCGATATCCCGGAAGCGGCGTACCTGCAGGCCATCCTGGAGGACCTGGAGCCCGACCTTGCCTACCTGCGCAGCCGCCCCATCGAAAGCGTGTTTATCGGTGGCGGCACCCCGTCACTGATGACCGGGGACTTCTACCAGCAGCTGTTTACGGCTTTACGCCAGCGTATGGACTTTAGCGACAACGCCGAGATTACCCTTGAGGCCAACCCCGGCACCCTGGAAGCCGGCCGCTTTGAGAGCTTTCGGGAAGCCGGCATTAACCGGCTGTCGATCGGTGTGCAGAGCTTCAACCCGGAGCACCTGAAAACGCTGGGCCGTATCCATAATGCCCAGGCCGCCCACGAGGCCATCGAAGCAGCCCGGGCCGCCGGCTTCGACAATTTCAATATCGACCTGATGCACGGCCTGCCGGGCCAGACCCCGGAACAGGCGATAGGCGACTTGCGAGAGGCCCTGAGCCACAACCCTGCGCACTTGTCCTGGTACCAGCTGACCATCGAGCCCAATACCGAGTTCTTCTCTCGGCCGCCACCGCTGCCGGATGACGACCGGCTTTGGGCCATCTACCAGCAGGGCTCGGAGTTTCTGCATGCTGCCGGCTTCACCGACTATGAAGTGTCTGCCTGGTCCCGGCCCGGCCGGGAAAGCCGCCATAACCTGAATTACTGGTTGTTCGGCGATTACCTGGCCCTGGGTGCAGGTGCCCACGGCAAGGTCAGCCTCGAAGACGGGCGCATCATTCGTTACTGGAAAACCCGGCAGCCGGACGCCTACCTGAACCGTATCGGCAGCCGCACTTCAGGCACCGAAGCCATCGAGCCGGAAGACCGGGCGCTGGAGTTCATGATGAATGCCCTGCGCCTGAAACAGGGGGCTGATGAGCAACTGTTCAGTGAACGAACCGGTTTACCCCTGAGCACGGTTGCGGTACAACTTGGGTCATTAAGAAAACAGGGTTTGTTGACCCCGCACCGGATTCAGGCAACGGAGCAGGGGCAGAGGTATCTGAACAGCCTGCTGGAGCAATTTCTCTGATGGTTACCGTACAGCGTCCACCGTTCCTGCCAGTAAAACCCATGCGTTCGCCCATGAAGGCGTCCCTGGTACTGGCCGTCGGCCTGTTTCTGGTCATCGCGGTGCTTAACCAGTCTCTGAAAACCGAAGCCGCGCCCCAGGGCATTTTCAGCTTCCAGCTGGCGGCAACGGCTGAACAGAGCAGTGCCATACTGCAGAGCTGGGGGCAGGAGAACCTGGCTTTCGCCAAACTCTCGCTGTGGCTCGGGCTGCTGTTCACCGTGGCCTGGCTCGCGTCCCTGCTTCAGCTTACCCGGCACTTTACCCGGGACCGGCCGGGTATCCGGGAGCGCAAGGTGGCGCGCTGGGTGCGGGTACTGTTTGTAATTGCAGGGTTGTGTGACGTAGCGGAAAACTCGGTGCTGCTGAACAACCTGGCAACGCCGACCGATGCCATGAGCAGCTCCGCTGCGATTCTCGCGCTGGTAAAGATTACCGGAGTGATGCTGGGTATTGCGGGATTGGTGGTGATCCGGGCGGCGCGCCGGCACCCCCTCAGCCAGCCTGGCTAAGCAGCATGGCTGAGGAAACGCCGGGGCAGCAGATCAGTTGGTGCGATAGAACAGCAAGTCCCACACGCCGTGGCCAAGCTTCTCGCCACGCTTCTCGAACTTGGTAATCGGGCGGTCATCCGGGCGCGGAGAATAGCCACCCTGTTCCTGGGTGTTGGCGAAGCCTTCGGAATCGTTCATCACTTCCAGCATGTGTTCCGCGTAGTTTTCCCAGTCTGTGGCCAGGTGCAGTACACCACCCACCCGCAATTTATGACGGATGCGCTGAATAAACTCGGGCTGGATCAGCCGGCGCTTATGGTGCTTCTTCTTGTGCCACGGATCCGGGAAGAAGATCATCACCCGGTCGAGGGAGGCATCCGGCAGGCACAGGTCGATCACATCATTGGCGTCGATGTTGTAGACCCGCACGTTCTCCAGGCCACGGTCTTCCACATCCTTAAGCAGTGCGCCTACGCCCGGCAGGTGCACTTCCACGCCAATAAAATCCTGCTCCGGCGCGGCTTCGGCCATATCCGCCAGCGACTTGCCCATGCCGAAGCCGATCTCCAGGTTCAGCATGTTGTCGCGGCCGAACACCTCGCGGGGGTCGATCATGCCGTTGTCACGGCTCAGGCCGTACTTGGGCCAGCTGCGGTCAAAGGCCTTTTTCTGGCCTTCAGTCATCCGGCCCTGACGCAGTACAAAGCTGCGCACACCACGGCGGGTGGTAATCGGGTTTTCGCCGGAAGTCTCCTTCGGGTCGTTCTGGTCGCTCATCTGTTATCCTCACGCGCCTTCGCGGATGTGTTATCAGGAAATTGCCGACAGTTTAACAGACTCCGCAGGGCCAGACCTGCTCCCGGACAGGTGAAACTCAGGCTGAAACCACCGGGCCCTGATTCTGCTGGCGATCAAGCTGACGGTAGCCCAGGGCTTCCATCAGATGGTTGCGGGCGATGCCCCGCTCACCGTCAAGGTCTGCCAGGGTGCGGGCCACCCGAAGAATCCGGTGCAGGGCCCGGGCCGAAAGCCCCAACCGCTCCATGGCTGCCGACAACAATTTTTCGCTGCCGGCATCCAGCCGGCAGGACTGGTGCAGCAGATTGCCTGCCAGAGCGGCATTCAGGCTCCCCCGCTCCGTTTGCGCCGCCCGGGCTTTCAGCACCCGTTCCCGTACGCTGGCACTGCTTTCTCCAGCTTCACCAGAGCCCAGCAGCACCTCGCCGGTCTGCACGGGCACCTCCACATGCAAGTCAAAGCGGTCCAGCAACGGGCCGGAGATCTTCGAGCGGTATCGCATCACCTGCGCCGGCCCGCACTGGCATTCAATGGTGGGATGGCCGCTGTAGCCGCAGGGGCACGGATTCATGGCGGCAACCACCTGGAACCGGGCAGGAAAGGTTACCTGCCGGGCAGCCCGGCTGATGGCAATCTCGCCGCTTTCCATCGGTTCCCTCAGTACTTCCAGTACCCGCCGCTGAAATTCCGGAAGCTCGTCCAGGAACAATACGCCCCGGTGCGCCAGGGAGATTTCTCCGGGGCGCGGGCTGCTGCCGCTGTCATATACTGTAAAAAGTGAGACAGTGGCAACGAGGAATCATGACGTTAGCCTGCAAAAAACACATTTTAATGAGACAATATTTTTTGAATTGGTGAGACGAGGCCGAGATGAACGGAAATAGCCGAGACAGTCTTCAGATCAGGGAATCTGTAAGGAAAATCGGGACTACACGTCGAAGCGTTTCAGGCACTTATATGTTCCGAGGCGAAACTCCCATCCAGTTCGAATCAACTCTGGAACGCGACTTCCTGATAAGGAAGGCCTTTTCTCGAAGCGTGCTTAATGTGGTTTCCCAGCCAATCCGCATTCCATTCCAGACGAGGGGTGGTCGCAACTTCCACTACACTCCCGATTTCCTTGTCTATTATCGCCTCGGATCACGCGACTATCTCGATTATCCACTCCCAATGCTGGTGGAGGTAAAGCCGGAGAGCGAGTGGCAGGCCCGGTGGCGAGACTGGCTGCCGAAATGGAAAGCTGCTTACCGATATGCACGAGAGCAAGGGTGGCTATTTAAGATTCATGATGAGTCCCGAATTCGGGATCAAGCTCTGCGAAATATCAAGTTTCTAGAGCGCTTCAGTCGCATGTCTTTCCCGGAAACCGAAACTGGCGACCTGATCCAAAACCTTAGCGAAATGGGTAGCGCCCCTGTCCATTATCTCCTGAGCAGACATTATCCCGGAATTTACCGCCCCCAAGGGTTGGCCCATATCTGGCACTTACTTTCGACCCACAAACTTGAGTGCGATATGAGCCGACTGCTTAACGACACAACAACTGTATGGGTGACTGCTGATGAGTGAAGAGCATAATTACGAGCCCTCTAATGAAGCCCTTGAACCGATTCGGCAGCGAATCAGCGTGAACGTCGGCAACTACCTTCAACATGGTGATGACGTATATAAGATCACTCAAGTGCTGGATTATGACTCTGCCATTGGGATTAATGTGGCGACAGGACGATCCTCACAGCTGCGCATTAAAGAGCTTCGCCCAGCCAACAACGCCGGCGAGGAAAGCGATCACACCTATCAGGATTTGGAGGAGATCGCAGACTCCGATTGGGCAGAGGCTGAAAAACGGTATTCGGCGATCAAGCCACTGGTGAACGAACTTAGCCCGGGGCGAGCGGTTGTCGCGGAGCGAGCAAAAGAAGTTGGCGTTGGCATCGCGACTTTATATCGCTGGCTCAATCGCTTCAAAAGTATGGGAGTGGTGTCTGCGTTGATTCCCCAACAGCGAGGCTGGAAAGCCGGCAAGGGACGAATTTCTGGCTTGACCGAGAGAGTTATTCAAGAAGTCATCGACGACGTATACCTGACACCCCAGCGCCCGACTGATCAGACCGTCGTATTAGAGGTCAAACGTCGATGCCATGAGCGGGGTCTGAAGGCTCCTAGTGCTACTGCGGTCCGTTCCAGACTCGCGAAAATCCCAGAGCGGATCAGAATGCGAAAGAGAGGGTACCGTGAAAAAGCCCGCAACCAATTTCAGGCAACTCCGGGGCGTTTCCCGAATGCAGACTACCCTTTAGCCTACATTCAAATCGACCACACTCAGGTCGATATCATCTTGGTGGACGATGATTTACGCCTACCGGCCGGGCGCCCCTGGATTACGCTCGCAATTGATGTGTTTAGTCGCATGGTCACCGGGTATTACCTTTCATACGATCCTCCCTCCACAACGTCTGTAGCGATGTGCATGGCGCACTCAATTTTGCCTAAAGACGACTGGTTAACCCTGCATGGAGTTGAAGCGGATTGGCCTGTCTATGGGGTTCCTTCGACGGTGCATGTCGATAACGGTGCCGATTTTCGCTCTGAGACGTTCCGGAAATCTTGCCAGATGTATGGCATCAACCTGGAATATCGCCCGGTAAGAGCGCCACGATATGGTGGTCACATTGAGCGGCTTCTTGGCAACTTCATGAAAAAGGTGCATGAGCTGCCAGGCACTACGTTTTCATCGGTTCCGGAAAGAGATGAATACGATTCAGAAAAGCATGCAACCATGACACGATCGGAGTTCGAGAAGTGGTTGGTAACTCTGATCACCCGCTACTACCATAATGACCGCCACAGCGGATTGGGCATCCCACCAATAAAACAATGGGAAATTGGCATCTTCGGGGACAAATTCACTCCAGGTATAGGTATCCCACCCCAGCCAGGAGACAAGACGACGCTATTGCTAAACTTTCTACCCGCATTCCGGCGGACTGTTCAAAGCTTTGGGGTAACCGTTGAGGGGATGCATTACTACGACGAAGCGTTGCGGCCGTGGATAAACGCCAAGGACCCAGACAACTCAAAGAGAAAACGTCAGCTGGTTTTTCGCAGGGATCCTCGCGACATCAGTTACCTCTGGTTTTTTGACCCCGATCTGAAACAGTATTTCAAAATACCATTCGCGAACCTGTCTTTACCGCCAATGAGCGTGTGGGAACTGCGACAAGCAAAAGAAAAATTGAAAGCTGAGGGAAAAACATCATACAACGAACACTTGGTACTGGAAGCGATTACAGATCTTCGGAATCAGGTAGACGACGCCAAGCACAGAACCAAAAAAGCTCGCCGGCAGGCGCAGCGCCGCAAAGAGCATGAACGAAAAATCAGTCCCGCTGAACCGATCCCTTCCGAAGCACCCAAATCGGCTGTTAACGAATCCTGGGATGATGATCTTCTTGACGACTCAGCTGAAATTCGTGGCTTTGGAGATATTTCATGAGCGAACAACTCTATGATCATATCCACCCCGAATTCAGGCATATAGCCTGCCTGAGCATGGAGGAACGACTTGAGTTCCTCGACCAACCTCGGTGGATAGGTTATCAGGCAGCACAACAGATCCTGGACACCCTTCAAGGACTGATGAGGAAGCCAAAACAACCGCGAATGCCAAACCTGTTAATCGTGGGCGACTCGAATCAGGGAAAAACAACACTGATTCGGCGTTTTTACGAACTGTGTGGCACTCCCTACATCAATGACGAAGCAGATCCGATCAAACCGGTCATTGTTGCAGAAGCATCATCTAACGCCGATGAAAAACGACTCTACTGTTCGATACTGGAACGATTCCATGCCCCGTACCGTCCGACTGACCCCACGACAAAACTTCTGTATCAAGTCATTCACCTTCTCAGGGAATGCCGGGTAAGAATACTGGCCATTGATGAATTCCATTCACTACTGACCGGTTCCGCTATAAAACAACGAGAGGTGATGAATGCGATCAAGATGCTCTGCAATGAGTTGGCTATACCTATCGTAGGCATCGGGACACGAGATGCGGTGAGAGTTCTCCATACCGACCCTCAGCATGCCAGCCGATTCGATGTTGTAGAGCTCCCACGCTGGGAGCTCAATAAACAGTTCCAAAGCTTGCTCGTAGACTTTGAGGCCGTTTTGCCTCTCAGAAATCCCTCCAAGCTTCACCAGCGAGAGCTCGCAAAGCTCCTATATTCAATTTCTGAAGGCAATCTTGGCAACCTGCGCCGGCTCGTCAATCAGTGTGCCGAAGACGCCATACGGAGTGGGCAGGAGCAGATCACAGAAGAGATCATCAGGAAGAATAAATGGCTGCAGCCTACACGTGGCATTCGGGAAGTCATGCTCTAAAGGCACAATGGCCCGTACCAACTCCGATTTTACCGGACGAGATTTTATCGTCCTGGCTGGTTCGCACGGCTCTTAGGCAGGGGTGCAGTCCAATGACCCTCGCTGCGACGATCTGGCCCGGGTGGAGAATGTGGACGTTAGACACGGACCGTTCCCTGTCCTTTGATCGACTCAGGATTCTTTCGATGCGTTCTGGTATTGATCCGGACGCGATCCGGGCCGCTACACTCCATCCGACAATTAGCAAAATTCAGCAAAACCCCTTAGCTAAAAAAGCCACCTGGCCCTGGACGTTGACCATTGGCGCTCGTAACGTCAAACGTCGAAGTGGCTTACAGTATTGCCCTCTTTGCCTGGAAGAGGACGCCTCACCGTATTTTCGACTCAACTGGCGTTTTGCCTGGCACACTGGATGCCAACGACATCAATGCACGCTGCTAGATCGATGCTGGAACTGCCAGTCTCCAATCGAACCCCATCGTCTGACAGAGCTCGCACCTAATGCAACTACATGCCCAACTTGCGGTGAACTTCTTGCTGATGCGTTAACGGAAGGAATTGATCCCTACGCAGCTGCACTCCAACAAGCTACTGACCAGGCACTTGTGACAGGATTCTTTAGGCAACCAATTGCAGAAGGAACTGTCTTCGACTGGTTTCAACTGTTGAACTTTTTCGTGTCGCTGATTCGTCGGTCTGCCTGTACGAACACTGATACCCAGTCACACCTGTTTCAGCTCCTCGACATTGATGTACCGGATGGCTTCCCTCTCCATTCCGGCACCAATACAGAGTGGCTCCCCATAGCTTCCCGGCAAGCGCTCCTGAGAACCGTTTGGAGCTTCATCACCGTCAGTCAGGAGGACTTCAAGTCAAAACTGATCGAATCCGGCATATCGAAGCAAGGTCTTACAGAAGACATAGATTCCGTGCCGCCCGCTATTCAGGATCTTCTTCACCAACTGCCGGATGCGAAGCGTAAGCCGAGGAAAACGGCGACTACGCGCAAGCCTGGACCTCGACCTCGCAGAGAGGTGGAGCGGATGATGGCCCGACTCCAGCGTAAGCTGGAAATGAGGCAACGATGACTGCTCCCAAAAAACGACCGCGCCAAACCGAGTGTGACGAATGCGGGAAGCGTCCCGTCACAATTCATCGGATCTATCATGGTCATCGCTACTGCGGCACTTGCTACGCCCGGGTTTTCGTCAGATCTGACTGTCCAAAATGTCAAAATCCCGCACGCTTGCCTCGCACTCACCCAGAAGCTATTTGCCAGACCTGCGAGAGAAACAAGCCATGTATTCGGTGCGGCAAAACTCGTTATCGAACTGGTCGGATTTCACAGTACGGGCCAGTCTGTAATGCGTGTTCAGTTTACTTTCGTGTCCAAGAGCCCTGTGAAGCCTGCGGCACTCTTTCCAGGCGATTGAGTCGGATTACCGGAGTACACGGAGGAAAACGTATTTGTCCTGCTTGCGCCGGTACCTTTCGCGGCACCTGTGCCGCTTGTCGACGCAATCGTCAGCTTTTTGAGGGGCCGGCCGAGCAGCAACTTTGCAGAGAATGCCTCACGCACGGCTATCTTGAGTGCCCTAGCTGCAAAAAAACGATGCCTGCAGGATATGGCAGTCGTTGTGAAGATTGCTATTGGCACGATGCCTTTCGGAAAAGGATGGAGATCAATTCTGCGCTTTTCCAGACCAAGCAGGTGGCACAAGATTTTGGGAGCTTCGGGACGTGGATGAGCCTCAGATCAGGCTACAAATATGCTGCACTCCGATTAAATCGCTATGCCTGCTTCTTGCAGGAAATTGAGCGTCAATGGAGGTGCGTCCCGGAGGCAGACAGTCTGGTGCGCTCTTTTGGTCCTGAATACATGAGACGCCACCGACTTTTCACTCAGTGGCTTGGCGAAGTTCATTCGTTGACTGTCAGTACTGAAGCGTTTAGGCATGCAGCCGAGAGTCGGCAAATTCAAAACTTGATGGACCAACTACCCGCAAACTCCTCTTATCGTCAGCTCGCAGAGGACTACCTTCGTGTTCTAGAGCAACGTCATGCCGCAGGCAGAACCAGCCTCCGTTCTGTCAGGCTTGCGTTAACACCCGCGATCGCTCTGCTCAAAGCTGCCGGACATTCAATCCTGGGCCAAAGGCACCTTAATCGTTATCTAGAGGCCAAACCGGGGCAACGAGCGGCCCTTACAGGCTTCATCAGCCATCTCAGAAAGCAGCATGCCTATGAACTCACCATGCCAGCCAAGTCGTCGCTACCGAACCAACGCAAACGCATTGAAAAGCGGTTATTGGAGCTCCTTGAAACAGGAGTCAAGAGTCAGACGGCCAAAAAAGAATGGATATATTTGGGCCTGAGGTATTTCCATAACGTTACAGCTCGCAAAGCTCAAAAGGCGGTCTCTGGGGCCCGACAACCAGCTCTAAGTCAGGGCATCAATGCTCATTTAGAGGGGAAGATCTATTGGCTGCCTGCATTCCCAGCGCCTTCGGATGCCCTATCAGCGGGGCATTAGAGATCAGCTTGGTCTGCAGACTCGCAGGTTAAAGACACCCCGACAGAGTAAGGCATTTCCCAATTGCGCAAGGGTTAAAGCAACTATACAACCTGTAAGTGTGGTGTGCTCGGCCTCATCGCCCTGCTGCTGAATAGTTAACCCACATGCGTCATAAAAACCTAATGGCGATATCCAAAAACAGGGATTGACATCATCGTCATTTCTGACGATGATTGATTCATGAGATATCCGGGCGGGAAAGGTAAGTGCTACCAGCGCTTAATCAATCTGATGCCACCGCATCAGACATACATTGAATCGCACCTCGGTGGCGGAGCCGTTATGCGCAACAAAAAAGCTGCGCTGCGGAACATCGGTGTGGATCTGGATGCCAAGGTCGTTGAACGGTGGCAGTCGGAGCTTCCTGGCGTTTGTGAGCTCTATCAAGATGACGCAGTGACCTTTCTGGAGCGCTACCCGTTTGAAGGTCAGGAACTGGTATATGTTGACCCTCCATATATCCCGGAAACACGTCGCCGAGCGAAAGTATATCGCTGCGATTACTCGAAAGATGATCACATGCGCTTACTCCAGTGCGTGGCTGAACTACCCTGCAATGTAATGCTATCCGGCTACGAATGTGACCTCTACAACCGAGAGTTAGCGGGATGGCGCAAGATAAGTTTCTCAGCTAAAACTCATGCAGGAACGCGAAACGAAACTGTGTGGATGAACTTTGACCCGCCAACGCGCTTGCATGATAGCCGCTATCTGGGCGACACCTTCCGGGATCGTCAAAAAATCCAGCGCCGCAAATCAAGACTCCGTTCTCGCATCAAATCTTTAGACCCGATCGAGCGACACGAACTACTGCTCTGGATGCAGGAACACTACGGCAATGCCACGGAGACCGCATAATGCAAGTAGGTTCTATTTTTTTCGACAAAGCAGTCTTGAATGTTGAGCTGCCAAAGGCGGATGAAGAGGTTATCCCCGGCGTCCCATGGGGAGCGATTGAGGCGTTCCCAACGCCAGCCTACTGGGCTTACCAGGTTTATGCCCGCAGGCTTGCCGGCAATCGGATTAACTATAAGCTTGGAGCAACTCTTAAAGAGGAAATTGGCGCCTGCTTGTTAGGCGGCCATGGCATCCCCTCTAACATTGGCCTGGCTGCCTTCCATCAACTCAAGGAACGTGGTGCTTTTAACGATCGGCCACCGTCAGAAGAAACGCTGCTTAAGTGGCTAAAAGAGCCTATAGAGGTCGACGGAAGACTTGTGCGATACCGTTTTGCCAAACAGAAGTCCCGCTACCTTGCAGCAGCGCTCCAAAAACTTTCTGTTGAGCACCCCCCACTTAGTACGGGCAAAGCCCTGCGTGACTGGCTGCTAGACATTCCCGGGATCGGCTACAAGACCGCCTCATGGATCGCTCGCAATTGGTTGGACGCGGACGACGTAGCTATTCTCGACATCCACATCCTCCGGGCGGGATTGCTGGGCAAGTTCTTCAAGAGCGAGTTGACCGTTGAGCGCCACTATTTGCAGCTTGAAGAGCAATTCATCCGCTTCAGCAAAGCACTCGGCGTGAAGGCATCCGAGCTTGATGCGCTAATGTGGCTGGAGATGATGTCTTCTCCCGCCACGGTGCACAGCATCATGGGGATGGGGCATAAAAGCTCAAAGTCAGGCTCCCGGCGGAGATCCAATAAGAGCAAGGCCGACACCAACCAGCTTGCCTTGATCACCTAAATTGCTAGCCCAAGGCTCGCCTGTGATGCCTAAGGGACAAAAATTGAGTCCTAAGGCTGTCGCAGTAAATGCCATCACAGCAAGCAAAGAGCCCGCATCGCGCCAAATTAGGCTACATCCGTCATGGTATTTACCCAACGTTTTACCTGGCTCAGCCAAAAAGAGAATACGGATTGCGTCATCTGCTCTTAGGACTTCTTGACTATGTTCATAGAGCCCTGAAAGCTCATCACTTGCCCGCCTTATTTCGGCCAGCTCGTGAGTTCTGGGACGATACAACCACCATCGATCATCTCCTGGCCATCTCATCCCAACGTGAATCGGGTGAATCGCGCCAGCAGATGGCGAGGCTCTATGCTCCAAGTCGAAACCAAGCTCAGAAGCTCCGACCCCTCGGGTCCTGCAGGCATGCCATAGAAACCGCCCAAGCTGATACTTGTCCACCCTGCCAAAACGGCGCTGCGACATCCTCGAATTCAGGATCTCGCCGAAAGTAGGATCCAGAACTTCCATCGCTGCTGGAAGAGGACGGATTTCGCCCAGGTCCCATTCGACAGGCTCATACAAGTCAGGCTGGCATTTTGGCAGAGGATCACCTAAGTCGATCCAGGTCATACCCTACCTCTTGAAATACTTCCATATATTTGTTGCATCCGCGACAATCCCCACACGCTAGATGCGATCTATGACAACTATGAGCCCACGCAAGAAGCTCCGCTGGGATGCCCGACTGAATGACAAGGTCTGATGTAGAAAGATCAATTGCAGGAGCCTCAACCACCATTTGACCTTCCTGCTGGGAAAGCAAGTGGCTGATCGCTGAAATGAATTCCGGCGCTCCATCTTTATGCGAGGCATCTGATTTCACCGTGCCTAGCCACAGATGGGTCACTCCGAGAGAGATAGCCTTCATCGCGGCTAGAGTGATCAGCAACTGGTTTCTGTATGGCCACCAGTCTGAAGCGGGAGCCAAGTCGCTGGCCTCCCCACCGGCCATATCCCCCGATCCGAGACTTCGACAATCAATCTCAATGACATGGTGAGGAATATTCAGTTGTTTGCAGATGGTCTTTGACACCTCAACTTCAGCCTGTGCCGCCAGTTGACCGTAGTTTAGGGTCAATGCAATATCTGGACGCTTCCACCAGGCAATTGTTAAGGAATCCATCCCCCCAGACAGCAAGAGACAGCTCTTCATAGAGCCACCGCTTCCCAGACTGTTTGATAGATGGCACTAACGTAATCATCGGTGATATGACAGTCGGAGCCTTCCATCATTTTCCTGTCTTGATCAGATTCGTTCTCCGAATAGAAAACGACGGGCTTGTTCAACGCCCGGGCATAGCCAACCTCGTAAATCGTACCGGAATCAAGTCCATCACCAAGCGCCAATAGCACATCGCAATCACGCACCCCTTCAAGGTCTTTTTGAACAACGTCGTCGGCAGAGCCGATACCGACGTCGTGATAGGGAGAAAATACGTCCATCCCCATTGCTTGCAAGTCTCTTCGAGCCTGCCCAACCAGCCACAGCTCTGCTAAAGTAAAAAATGGGCCTGCGAGGTACACCGTTGGCCTATAACCATCCCGGTAACGAGCAGAGAGCTGCAAAGCCTGCGGGTTAAAGCTGGCGAGCAAAGAACTGTCAGGAAAGCCTTGGTTCTCACAGTAAAACGCAGTAGCGATTGACGCAATCTTTGCGGCTTCGGGCGCGGATAGACCTCCATCCATCCAACCCTGCGCAAAGTGGGCTGCGAAATTATCACCGGAGCCAATCTTCCACACTCGCTCCGTTCGATATGAAGGCACTGTCGATATGGCCCCCTTGTCGTACACGAGCGCTCCTTGGGGGCCCATTTTGATAACGACCACCTCTGCGCGTTCTTGATTAGCGAGCGCATTGGCGAGGTCCTGCACAGAAAGACCGCTGGAGTTTGGCACTAATAATTCGGCCTCATAACGATTCAGGACTAGTGCCAGATGCTTAGCTGTCGAGCCATTCACCCTGAATAATTCAGGGTCGTCAGCATTTTGTGGATCAAAGACCGCATACTCTGAATGAACAACAGCCGTGCCATCGATCATGCCAAACCGCAGCACTTTCTCCGCAGTAACTTGCATTTTTGATCGAACGCTGCCGCCCCGAATCTCTGGCGTAGAAAGGCCATGGATGTAATCAAATTTCACGCTCCTATCTATATTAGAAGCAATGAATCGAAACCCCTCATACGCAGCCCGAGCATCTATAACCACCTCAGCGTCACTATCGACACAGGCATGCAGCTCAGCCTGACCACCGAATCGAGCTATCGCTGTTGCTGCTCGACCTGCTGACCCATATACATCATCCCAAGCAGGACGCATGCACCGTTCACGATAGACTCCTCCAACAATAGTAATCATGAAGCTCTCCCTGCTCTTGATTAGACGTGATAGATCCGAAGACGCACCTGGCCACCACTAATATGTAGCACGCGCGCCTGGTACTGTTCCCCCTCATTCATGCAGTTACGCAGTTGACTAAGGAGGGGATCGACAATCCCGCCCGCCTCAGCGCCATTCCATAGCGCAACGACGGTTTGCTGTCCGGCAGACTGTGATAAAACTATGTCAAGAATATCGTTGACTGCCAGATTTGCGACGACCGACACTTTTGGAGAAGCAAGCTGGGTATCAAGCTGAAGAGTCGCACATGAGGGAGCGGGATTGGATGGAGCCAGATAGCTACCGCCGGAACCGGACATTTACATTTCCTTATGACAAGTGAATCAAGTGAATAGATTTAAAGTTTTACCATACAATTAAAGGCCGACCAATACCTGCTCAATATCGATCACACCGATATTGACTGTCGTCATTTGTAGTGCCAAACACACGCAGATACAACCCAACGAGTTGCCCCTTAGGACTCAAAATCCCAATAAAGCCTATGTCCTCAAGAAAATCGGGGGCTTGCCACCCAGACACCCTCTCATGAAGAAGGGCCTCCAAACGTTTGGGTGTATCCGCGAAAGGCATTGGAGTTCTATGCAACGGAATCGGTACCCAGAAAGAGAGAGCTCTGCGCGTCCGCGATTGCCGAGACGCCAGCAGTCCCTTAGCGGGAAATCATCAGGTCTACCTATAACACCTGGGTTCAGTCACCATGACGGTATTGGGTATGGCCACGGTCGCGCTGATTAAACGATTTTGACGGAGGAAGCGAGTTATGAACGGTTACCAACTGACATTTTTCACGCAACAGGATCGCAAACATCACAGCCTGCCTCTGGCCGAATGGCTGCTGCAGGAGGCGCGTCGTTTAGGGATACACGGCGCGACCTTGCTGACTGCCGCGGAAGGCTATGGCCATTCCGGCCGGATTCATTCCGCCCATTTTTTTGAGCTGGCTGATCAGCCGGTCGAGGTGACCATGGCGCTCAGCGAAGGTGAGGCGAACGCAATATTCCAACGTCTGCGCGACGAGAATATCAACGTGTTTTACGTGAAAACGCCTATCGAATACGGGATGAGCCATGACCGATGAACGAGAGTTCACAGCCAGCCCTTGCGTTTGAAATACCAGTACGGTGCGATGCCTGAGGCAATCATCAAACCGATAGCCCAGGGATAGCCCAACAACCATTTCAGTTCCGGCATATAATCGAAGTTCATCCCATAGATGCTGGCGATCAGAGTTGGCGGCAGAAACACCACTGCGGCAATCGAGAAGATCTTGATGATCTGGTTCTGTTCGATGTTTATGAAACCTTGAGTGGAGTCCATCAGGAAGTTGACCTTGTCGAACAAGAACGTGGTGTGAGACATCAGGGTTTCCACGTCGCGCATTATCTCGCGAAGTGTGTCCGCCTGTTCCGGCAGGGCTTTCAGGTGACGCAACAGGAAAGATATATCACGCTGGGTATCCATTAGACAGAGTCGTATTTTGCCGTTGCTGTCTTCTAGGCGGGCGAGTCTAGTAATAGCCTCTTCCAGTTCAGCGTTTTCATCTTCCAGCACCAGGTAGCTGACTTGTTCTAGTTGGCGATGAAGGTCTTCAAGTGTGTCTGCGTGGTTTTCTACTTTTTGCTCCAACAAGGTAACCAGCAATTCCTGCGGTGTTTTTGCCTCTACTTGCCCACGTCTTGCGCGCATGCGCAATAGCCGAAAATCCGCCAGATCACCTTCGCGGATGGTGATCAACCGTTCCTTTTGTAAGATGCAAGCGACAGACACGGTATTATGCCGACCTTCGTTCTGAGCTAGAAATAACGAGTGGACATGGATGCCTGCTTGGTCCACAAAGCAGCGAGCAGAGGCTTCAATTTCTTCTACTTCTTCAGATTCCGGCAGATCTGCATGTAGAAGTCGTTCCAGCAATCTGCGCTCATCCACGTCAGGCTCGTGGGCATCGATCCACTCAGCCTCTGGCAGACAGCCACTAATTTGGTCAGCAGTAAATTCGATCTCTCGGATTAGGCCTTCTTCGATTTTGAACAGTCTAAGCATCAGTGCACCTCAATATTTTTTTCTTTCAGGGCTTGCCAAGCATCGGTTGGCATCTCGCCCAGTTGATCGCCGTCTTCGCTGATAAACAGAGCTGCAATGTGGTTCTGCTGGGCAATTGCCAGACCGTCCTTTGCGCCAAGACATAACAATGCTGTGGACCAGGCATCCGCTTGCGTTGGATTGTCATGAATCACTGTGACGGAAACGGTGTTATGGACTATCGGCTTTCCTGTGCGGGCATCCAGCACATGACTAAAACGTTTGCCTTGATCATCAAAATAATGGCGGTAAGTGCCAGAAGTCATAATCGCGGTAGGACTATCTTGATTGATGGCGATTGTTTTTTGTACCGCTCTACCTCCCGGCAAAGGCTTTTCCAACCCAATTCGCCATGCAGACCCATCAGGTTTACGTCCACGGGTTTGTAACTCTCCCCCAATCTCCACCAAATAGTTAGAAATACCGGCTGCCTCAACTACCGCAGCGATGCGTCCGACACTGTAACCTTGTGCTATAGAAGAAAGATCGACCCGTAGTTTCGGAACAGTTTTTTGCAATGCTTCATCGGAGGGGATAGCGAGTCGTTCAAAACCGATGTGTTGGCGCACCTCGGCCAACTGTTTGGTCGTGGGCGGCGTGAGCGTGTCGCCTTTAAAGCCCCAGAGATCGAACAAGGGTTTGATCGTCAGGTCATAACAGCCATGGCTTGCCTCGCTGACCAACTGGGCGGCTTGTACCAAAGAGACTATTTCTTCGCTCACCGTAATCGCTATTGTTGTTTTATTTTGGTTGAACTGTTCAATCATGGAGTCTGAACGGTAGTTGGAGAGTGCTTTATCCAGCCGTTCAAATTCGGCGTCAATTTTGGTTTTCAAAGCATCGGTATTGACGCCACCTGGCTGCCATACAGTCACATGCCAGGTGGTGCCTTGAGCAGAACCACCCAGAGTTTGCACCTCATCAGTACGCGTGCAGGCACTCAAGTAAAGAAGCGTGATAATCAGCAGTGCGGTTCGGATCATCATTGACCCTCTTTTTCAGTTGCCTGGTTATTACAAGTAATGACATGAAGGCTACGCTGCGGGAAGGGAATGGTGAGTCCTGCCACCTCGATGGATTCCTTCACTCGTTTATTCAAATCCCAGTAGGTTTGCCAATAGTCGTCATTGTTGGCCCAAGCACGAAGCTGGAGATTCACCGCGCTCTCCGCCATGGAAGCCACCATCACCTGAGGTGCGGGGTTTTGAAGTATACGAGTCTCTTCTAAGGCAATTTTTTTCAGAACTGCCAGCCCTTCATCTATGGAATCCGAATAAGCAATACCAACGATAATGTCCATGCGGCGTTTACCGTTACGGGTAAAATTCTTGATGCTGGCTCCCCAAAGAATACTGTTCGGTGAGGCGATATACAGACCGTCAACCGTCTCAAGAATAGTGGTGAATAAATTGATTTCGAGGACAGTTCCCGTCGTGTTGCTCACCTCGATGAAATCCCCGGTTCGGAACGGGCGCAAAATCAGCAGCATAATGCCAGCGGCGATATTGCTTAACGTGTCCTTGAGTGCCAAGCCAATAGCCAAACCTGCCGCACCAACCAGGGCAATCAAACTAGCAGTGTTGACCCCGAAAATATCCAGAATGAACACGCCACCGATGGCGTATACCGCATAACCAGCAGCAGTTGAAAGTATTGGAATCAGGGTGGCATCGAGCTTCTGTAATCGAGCGTTGGCATTGTGAATGCTGCGCCGAATGGCCTTGGCGATAATCGCGCTGGCGACCAGAATGACTATGGCTAGCAAGCCCTTGTAACCAATACTGATCAGGGTTTCCGAATAACTGTTCCAGAATGCAGATAGATTATCCAGCATTTACAGATTCTCCTTCTTGATGAGGATTGAATTGGGATGTGTGGTATTTAGGTGTTCCGTAAAAGTGCCAGACTTTGGCCGGGGGTAAATTACGCCAGACCTGGCTGACGCAGGCTTCTTTAACGCCAAGGCGGTCTCGAACCGCTTTCTTTAATGGCGACAACAGACTGTAGCTGAATTGAATGAAAGGCCCGCTGCCTCCTGTTAGCGCGAAGCTTTGATGTAGCAGGCTGGCCTGCATACGCGCGGGCATGGCAAGTAAAGGCAGCCCCGAGACTACCGCCCGAACCGGTAACTCGATGCTTGACGTTGACAGTAAACTCTTGAGTGAACGTGCATCCCCCTGCAAAACACGGATGCCGGGAAATCTCTGCTTCAGAAAGCCACAGAACTGCGGATCGCGTTCAATAATCAGAATGTCTTCGTGCAAGACGCCTCGTTCGAGCAGGGCAGCGGTAATGGCACCGGTTCCACCACCAAGCTCGACTACCATGCCTCCCGTTTCGGGTAAGGCCGAGGCCATGGCTCGGGCCAGGTCACTGCTGCTGGGCATGATTGAGGCGACGCTGAGCGGTGTTCTCATCCACTTGCGGAAAAACAGCCAGTTCGCATCATGATGGGTTGATACCCGCCTGATCATGAGGTGCCACCTAATACCGACACCACCAACCAGGTATTGTAAGCAGCAAAGGCCAGCAGTAGTAAACTCCCCTCGATCCGGTTGATCCGCCCTTGACCGCGAAAGCCATAGGCCATCACAAACAGCCCGGCAGTCATCGCCATCATCACCGGCCAGTCCCGTGTCATCACCTCGGGGGCAATATGCGGCATTGGCGCGATGATGCCCGCAATGCCAACCACAGCCAGAAGGTTAAACATGTTGGAGCCCACCACGTTGCCAATGGCGATGTCATGCTCGCCCTTGCGGGCGGCAATTACCGAAGCCGCTAGCTCCGGTAACGAGGTGCCCAGCGCGACAATCGTCAGACCGATAATCAGGTCACTCACGCCCAGCGCCTGGGCGATGGTCACAGCGCCCCACACCAGAATACGTGAACTGACGATCAGCAATATCAGACCGACGACCAGCCAGAAAATCGCCCGGCCCAGAGGCATGGGATGTACGATCATCTCCTGTTCAATTTCAGTTTCCAGCGCATCGCCTCGGCCCTTCAGTGCGGCAAAAATAGTCCATCCGACCAGGCCGAAGAAACCTGCTAACAAGATCAGTGCTTCAGTCCGACCGAGTGCGCCATTCCAGAACAACGCACCGGATACCATTCCAATCACGAGCAAGAGCGGCAACTCCTTGCGCACGATTTTCGAATGGACGGCTATGGGCGCCACCAATGCAGTGATCCCGAGGATCAGGCCAGTGTTGACAATATTGGAGCCAAGGGCATTGCCTAGTGCCAGGTCCGGATTGCCATCCAGCGCCGCCATGGCGGATACCACCATCTCCGGAGCAGACGTACCAAAGCCCACGATCACCATACCAATCAGCAAGGAAGGCATGCCGGCATGTTTGGCCGTTGCCGCTGCACCTTCCACGAAACGGTCTGCGCTCCAGACCAGTAATACAAAGCCACCGAGGATGGCCAGAAGTGCCATTATCATTATTAACCCCTTATTTCATCAAAACCAGAAAGATCACTCCGGCAAGCACTACGCGGTAGATCACGTAGGGCCACATACCGAAACGATTTAGCCATTTCAGGAAAAAGTGAATGGCGGTCAGTGCCATCATGAAAGAAGTCACGCCACCCGTCAGGAAGGCGAGCCAATCCACGCTCGTCTCACTAGTTGCCAATTCAAGCAGCTTTGCGCTAGCCGCTAGTGCAGTGATGGGAATCGCTAACAGGAACGAGAAGCGTGATGCAGCCTCTCGGCTAAGGCCAAGCAACAGCCCAGCAGTGATGGTAGCGCCAGAGCGCGACGTGCCCGGGATCAGAGCGACGGCTTGAGCCGCTCCAACCACAATCGCATCCCACCAACTTAAGGTTGTAAGCTCCCGCGGTCGGTCAGGCCGCCGCCAATCGGCCCACCCCAGTAAGAGACCAAAGATCAGCGTGGTGAAAAAGATGATTTGGATCGAACGTAACTGCTTGTCAATCAGGTCGAGCATTAGCAAGCCAGCCACAGCTGCCGGCAAAGTGCCTATGACAAGAAACAGGGCTAACCGACCTTGTCCAATAAATCGCCGCTGCATCACAGAGGCAAAGCCATCATGCGTCAGTGCAGTTACATCCTGGCGGAAGTAAAGAACAACTGCCAGCAGAGTGCCAACATGAACAGCTAGGTCAAAGGCAACGCCCTGATCCGCCCAACCAGCTAAAGCTGGCACAAGAATCAGGTGAGCTGAGCTGGAAATCGGCAGGAATTCAGTTATGCCCTGAAGAATGCCTAACAAGAGAGAATGCAACAAATCCATCAGCACTCCTTTTCAACAGCAGAAGCACCGGTCGGGGTGTAAATCACTAACATAAAATCCTCAGGGGTGGACGATGCATACCAAGGCACACGGCAACGCCCACCCCGGAACGCTGTCAATGCCTTAGGTCTTGTCAATCCACTTAGGACATGACCGCCACGAACCTATGGGTTCGGAGACTGTTGACGGCCAACTCAGATTGTACTGAGAGACTACTCCCCTAAAGAAGGCATTATGTTATCAGTTACATCCTGAGTTCAAGTAATAAGTGCAGCACCACCTGTCTTGAGGACCCCTGAGTACTCGCCCCAGAATACCTCTGCCAGTGTGCGATATCCCAGTCGCTTTCTGGGACGGTTATTCAGTTCATCGACCGTTTGGTTGAGTTCGGACTGACTCAGTTTCGAGAAGTCCGTGCCTTTGGGGTAGTACTGGCGTATCAACCCGTTAGTATTTTCATTCGTCCCGCGCTGTCCTGAGCAATATTGATCGCAGAAGTAAGTTGCCATACTGAGCGCACCCGCCATTCGCTGATGCTCTGCGAACTCGCTCCCGTTGTCCAGGGTGAGGGTTTTGACGGCTCCCCGAATCGGTCTCAGTAGTCGAATAATGGCATCCGCCGCCAATGACGATTTAACCCGTGGTAGCCGACCTGCAAGCAGGTAGCCACTACGGCGCTCTACCAGAGTCGCAATGCCTGATTGCTTGTGTCCATGAAGGACGGTATCGCCTTCCCAATGACCGATGGTGAGCCGGGTATCAACCTCCGCCGGGCGCTGCTCAATACCGGTGCGGTTTGGGATTTTGCCCAGCCCTGCCTGTTTGGCTTTCTCGCGTTGATCACGGCGGGACCTAGGCTGACGGCAAAACGTCCAAAGATCGCCACCGGAACGTCGGTCTCTGTGAATCAACTCGTAAATCCACTGCCGACTGACTCGGACTCCGCTGCCTATACGCACCATCACACCAGCAATCTGGTCCGGACTCCAGCGTTTGCGAATCAGATCGCTGACCCAGTGGATGAGTGACGATGCCCGCTTATGTGCCTTATAGGCTGATGCACGCCGCTGGTCACTGTGGCGCTGGGCTTGGTCGGGGTCATATCCCTTGGCACCACTATTGCGTTTTATCTCTCGGCTGATTGTTGTGTTGTGACACCCCAGCATCTGGGCAATCTGTCGTTGGCTTCTCCCTACCGTCTGCAGGGCTGAAATCTGGTATCGTTGTGCCTGGGTCAGTTGTCGGTATCCCATCTGTGCTTCACTTTGGTCGGTAAAGCGAATGAGGGTACCGGCAACGGCCCTCCTTCCTCCACCTGGTTACGACCAAATGCTGCGGTTATTATCTGAACTCAGGTTAAAACTATATTTGTTCATTTGAGCGCAGGGTGATGGAAATCTATTAAAGCTAGGCAGCTTTGGTACTGCTTTCTATTGTGATCGACGCTATTTCTGGGGACTTGAGACCTGATTGCATGATCGGCAAATTTCTAAACCAATTATACGATTACAAGAAGCGGGCAACATAGCTGCACTGTCCTTTGGACTGAAGTCACTCAGTGCGATTTCGCATCATCAAAACCGCAATCTCTCCATTAAATTACTTAACGGTGGGCATATCGACTAGCAAGCCAACATTGAGCGCCGAAGGGATCCCGACTTATGGTGAGATCACTGAGGATTAACTGCTGGGCTAGTGCACCAATCTGATGCAAGAAGTTTCAGAGTATAAAAGCCACTGAATTGACAAGGGAAATGGGGAGAAAAAGGATGCCAAGTCTCTCCCTGACCGGTCACACCACTAAGCAGGTGTCGCGTATGCCTGACATCCGATGTCGGACTTGATCGGGAAAGCTGATATTGCCCCGACCCACCATAAAGTTAGCATATAATTTATCCCCTGACAGCTTTGAGTTCGAAAAATGAGGCGCAAGTTGGCACAGTATTTCCGTGTCTCGGCTACTTGAGGGGGTAGTGCCATCTTGAAACGACAATTCATAATCTCAAGCCCATCTTTCGCAAGGCATTTCTGGCTGCCGATTCATAGTTAACCTTATCCAAAACTGAGTGCTTATGTGTGAAATAGTCGGCTTCGCCCGAACAATCGTCAATAAGTGATTTAAAAACTCCGCGCTTATGTCGAATTTTGGAAAAGACATCGTTCAAGAACCTCTCAAAATCTCCCTGGCTATCTATCGTAAAGCAAAGACCACTCATAGACTCCTCTTTATGCTCACCATCATCACTACCATCGTTAACCCACCTACGCTGGATCTCCACCACATAGATTGGCTTATTCTTAGCTGTAACCTTAATAACAAGCGCACCACGAAGGGCCGAATTTCTGGGGTATAAATATGGCCAACTACGAACTGAGCCAAGAACAACCTCGTGTTTTTTGAATGGTTTAATCTCTATTAACTCAGGGGGGTTTCGGTCACAAAATCCCGTAGCGAACGTAAACCATTCGACTTTTAGGATTTTAAGCGGGAAGCTATCTCTCAGGTACAGAAATGCATTCCAAATATCCAGCAATACTCCATTCGATTCAAGCTTAAGCGGTGCGTTCAATTCAATCTCACCAACACCTTTATTACTCCCATAGCGGTCGCCGGAAGAATATCTGTCAGCAAAGGCCTCCCCCTTTGAAAAAACACCATGCACGGATCGAGAATTAGAATTAATCTTCTCGCTTAAAATTGGCAAAACATCACTATCTGGATGAGCCAGTTCAACGAACTCCGGATCCTTGACAGACTTCCTTGGTCCTGAGTGGTCGGGGTCACTGTCACTTGTAATAGCGAGCCTCTCTTGATGAGAGGAGTTGTCTCGCATTCCGCTCCCAATAGGCACAGGGATCATATGACCGCTCCAACCTGTTTCAGAGTTCGGATCATTCTTTTGAGTGAAAACTTTTATTTGTGGACTGGAAGGTGAGCTACATCCCAGAATATTTAAAGCGAGAAAAGACCGACCGCTATTGAAAGATATCCCGCTAACACGAATTCGGGCTTTTTGTTCATGCCAGGGCCTTATCTTAAGTTGTACTAGTCTTTCCTTTCTATTATCAGAAATACCCTTTACTGCTTCATCCATTTGGGCATAAATATCCTTAGCCCATAGCTGTGTGTACTTACTATACTTAAGCCACGCTATAAATCTCGCATCGGCATCAGAAAATTTGTACTTGTTATTTATAGCAACTTGCCAATAGCTTTCTGTTTCCGGAATCCCAATATTCACAATAAATTGGTTATATGGGTCATCTGCATTCCTAAAGGGGTAAGTTGTCAGGATCCTTTTTACTTCTTGCGAAGACCCATAGCACCTAGAAAAGAATTCTAGGCACGGGATTAGCAGGTTCCCGCCACCCGAGACTGGAAACTCAAGAGAATAATTTCGATCTCTATGGTACATAAGAGGGTAAACATGTGGAGGATATGGAAGCTCTTCAGACTTTTGATGCTGGCTGAAAAATGATGTAAACCGCCAATCATCTCTGTTGAAGCTTACCTCAAACTCTGCCGTTTCGAATTCAACTTCTTCGGTGCAAATCCCGTTTTCCCATATCGTGCCAACTCTTACTTGTCCCAATAGAGTTATGGGCACTTTTCGAAGCGAAAAATCCCCTAAAGTTCTGTCTGAAAATATCTCACGAACGACCACTGTAGCTTTTGGCTGAGTAGATTTTTTGTTCTTCGTCACACCGCCGTACCACCAGACAACTAACGGTGAATGGTTTTTCGTGAATTGCTCACTAAGATCGACGGGGCTTTCTAGGACTTTGACACGATAGGATAGTTTATTTTTCATCGGGTACAGATAGCACGTGAAGGCTTTTGCCTGCCAAACTGAACCGCTTTCAGTGGCGGCACCAGCTAAGTACCATACCTCTGTCTCACCTAATTTAAAACTGTCTCATCTATTTCAATAACTGACAGCCGCCCCCGACCAGGGCGACCGCCGAGGCAGTATGGTGCGGCGCCCGGAACGGTGGCTGGCGCCAGCCACCGGGCTTCACCGGCAAGCCCGCAACGGAATGCACGCTGGCAACTTCCATGGCCGCGGCATCATCGAGCGCGGGCAGAATGCCGGGAAGCCGGCTGGCCAGCATGCTTTTGCCGGTGCCCGGCGGGCCGAAGAACAGCAGGTTATGACCACCGGCTCCGGCCACTTCCAGCGCTCTCCTGGGTACCTGCTGGCCCCGGACATCCGCCAGGTCGGCGCCGGCATACTGCCCCTGCGGCTCAGGATCTTCTGCCCGGGGCACCGGTACCAGCCGCGCCCGGCCCGACAAATGCTCGCACACCGTCAACAGGTGACTGGCCGCCAGCACATCGCCGTTACTGGCCAACGCGGCTTCATCGGCGTTGTCCTGGGGCAGCAGCAGTGAACGCCCCGCCTCCCGGGCCGCCAGCACCGCCGGCAATATCCCTTTGAGCGGCCGCAACGCACCATCAAGGGACAGCTCGCCAATACACTCCAGATCTTTCAGGCTTTCGGCAGGAACCTGGCCGGAGGCCGCCAGGATACCCAGAGCAATGGGCAGGTCGAAGCGGCCGCCTTCTTTGGGCAGGTCGGCAGGGGCCAGGTTTATGGTGATACGGCGGGCGGGGAATTCAAACCCGGCATTGAGCAGCGCACTGCGCACCCGGTCCTTGCTTTCCCGCACACCGGTTTCCGGAAGGCCAACAATCGACAACGCCGGCAAACCACCGGACAGGTGAACTTCAACGGTAACGGCAGGGGCAGACACGCCAATGCTGGCGCGGGAATGGACAATAGCTAGCATGACAACCTTCCTTGGTAACAGACAAATGGCCCCCGGTTACGAATCGGGGCCGCCGGGCAGGCATCCTGCGCCCGGCTGTTTCATTTACGACTGCAGCTTCTGCTCCAGTTCGGCTACCCGTTTTTCCAGCGCTTCGACTTTTTCGCGGGTTTTCATCAACACCGCCTGCTGGGCATCGAATTCTTCCCGGGTCACCAGCTCAAGGCGGGACAGCACGGTCATAACGGTAGCCCGCGCCTGGGTCTCAAAATCTTCCCGGGCGGCACGGGCCATGTCGGGAACAAACTGGCCAAACTGGCCCTGCAACTGTGCAAAGAAATCCTGCGGCCCTTTCATAGAAAACCTCGCAAATAACACTTCATTCAAATCGGATTGCCGGCCAATTCAGACTATTGGCCATGGCAGTAACCGGGTTTGCGGGAGTGTATCACACCGCAGGCCCTGCCATACTGTACCCGGTCGGCATTATAATGGCCGCCGGATGGCCACCGGGCCTGCGCATTTTTGGACCGCAGCCCTGCAGCACGCACCACAACGGTGCAGGCGCTTGCGCCATTCTGGAACCAGGTATTTTTAACTTACTGATAACAAATACCTTTTTTGCGTTGGCACACCCGATGCTATAGACCTCGTACGCAATCCGCACAATTGATGTGCGAGGTGGCAGCATTTACCAAGGAGAAAGCAATGAAACTTGTGACAGCGATCATCAAGCCTTTCAAATTGGATGATGTCCGTGAGGCACTATCCGAGATTGGCGTACAAGGCGTAACCGTCACTGAAGTCAAAGGCTTCGGTCGGCAGAAAGGCCACACAGAGCTCTATCGTGGCGCGGAATACGTGGTGGATTTCCTGCCCAAGGTCAAAGTGGAGATCGCCATTGGCGACAACCTGCTGGACCAGGTCATCGAAGCCATCACCAAGGCAGCCAATACCGGCAAGATCGGCGACGGCAAAATATTCGTGACTGAACTGGAACAGGCTATCCGGATCCGGACAGGCGAAACCGGCGAAGAAGCGGTCTGATCCAGAACTGACACCTAGCCAACGCAAAAAACTTATAACCTGAAGAGCCTTGTGCGGAGGGCTTCCTATGGAAAGCAATCTCTTTCACCTGCAGTATGCAATAGATACCTTTTATTTTCTCGTGTGTGGCGCATTAGTCATGTGGATGGCCGCAGGCTTTGCCATGCTCGAGTCCGGCCTGGTGCGTGCTAAAAACACCACCGAAATCCTGACCAAGAACGTCGCGCTCTTTGCCGTGGCCTGCACCATGTACCTGGTGTGCGGTTACGCCATCATGTACGGCGGTAACATCTTCCTCTCCGGCATCGCCGATGTGGACGTGGACGGCGTACTGGGTGACTTCGCCACCCGTGAAGACGGCTTCACCGGCGGCTCCATCTACTCAGCGGCCTCTGACTTCTTCTTCCAGGTCGTGTTCGTGGCCACCGCCATGTCCATCGTGTCCGGCGCGGTTGCTGAGCGCATGAAGCTGTGGGCGTTCCTGGTATTCGCGGTCTTCATGACTGGCTTTATCTACCCGCTGGAAGGCGCGTGGACCTGGGGTGGCGCCGATGTGTTCGGTATGTACAACCTCGGTGATCTTGGCTTCAGTGACTTCGCCGGCTCCGGCATCGTACACATGGCAGGTGCCGCTGCGGCCCTGGCTGGTGTACTGCTGCTTGGCCCGCGTAAAGGCAAATACGGCCCCAACGGTGAAATCCGTGCCTTCCCGGGCGCCAACATGCCGCTGGCCGCTCTGGGTACCTTCATCCTGTGGATGGGCTGGTTCGGTTTCAACGGTGGTTCTGTACTGAAACTCGGCGACGTCGCCAGTGCCAACTCCGTGGCCATGGTGTTCCTGAACACCAACGCAGCCGCTGCCGGTGGCGCTATTGCCGCCCTGATCACCGCTCGCCTGATGTTTGGCAAGGCTGATCTGACCATGCTGCTGAACGGTGCGATTGCCGGTCTAGTGGTAATCACCGCCGAGCCATCCACCCCGAGCGCGCTGACAGCCACTATCTGGGGCGCCCTGGGCGGCATCCTGGTGGTACTGAGCATCGTCACTCTGGACAAGCTGCGCATCGACGATCCGGTCGGCGCCATCTCTGCCCACGGTGTCTGTGGTCTGCTGGGCCTGCTGCTGGTACCGGTTACCAACGGCGATGTCAGCTTCAGCGGCCAGATCATCGGCGCCCTGACCATCTTTATCTGGGTATTCGTAGCCAGTCTGGTCGTCTGGGGTATCCTGAAGGCTGTCATGGGCATCCGTGTGACCGAAGAGGAAGAGTACGAAGGTGTCGACCTCTCCGAATGCGGTATGGAAGCCTATCCGGAGTTTGTCAGCGGCAAGCAGTAATCCCGCTGCAAACCCAAACGCAAGAGGGGCGCCGGTTGGCGCCCCTCTTGTTTTACTGGATGATTGACGGAACTAACCCACCCCCTGAAACAGGGCATTTTCGGCATGGCGAAGATACAGCAGCAATTCCATTTCCGCTTCGTGGATATCGTCGAAAGGCCCTTCTACGGTCCCTTCCCGGGTCTGGAAATACCATTGCCCGTTCACCAACGAAAACCGCTCGCTCCGGAACCAGTGACGTTCCTGTTCACCGCTACGGACATCCATAACAACTCCTTCTGACTGCTAAACGGAAGACTGGCCATTAGATGACCATTGCAACCAGTTTAGACCAACCCCGGAGCCTGTCCAATTTTTAATCAACCCTCTTCCGGGTGCACCTCGTCTTCCAGGGCATCCACCATGAACTGCGGCATAGCCAGGGCACCGTGGTGAATACCGGCATTGTAGTAACGGGTGACGAACGGGCGGTTGCTGGCGTCTTCCTCGCGGAAATACTTCAGCGGGTTATCCTTGCTGCCCATGGTGCAGCTCCACCAGCCGGTGGGGTAAACCGGTTGCGGGAACGGCAAAGTCTGCACGTGGCCGAAACCGGCCTTGCGCATATCGGTGTGGATATCCTTGATGATGCTGCCGGTGTGCAGCAACGGCGATTCGCTTTGCTGAACGATGATGCCGCCATCACGCAACGCGGCCATGGCATCGCGATAGAAATCCAGGGCAAAAAGGCCTTCGGCCGGGCCGACCGGGTCGGTACTGTCGATAATCAACACATCGATGCTGTTGGGCTCGATGTCCCGCATCCACTGGATACCGTCACCAAAGAAGAAATTGGCGCGGGGGTCACCATTAGCTTCACACAGCTCCGGGAAGTATTTTTCCGACATGCGCGTTACCCGCTCGTCGATTTCCACCTGCCAGGCTTCTTCCACACCCGGGTGCTTGAGCACTTCTTTCAGGGTGCCACAGTCGCCACCTCCCACAATCACCACTTTTTTCGGGTCTTTGTGAGTGAACAGGGCCGGGTGGGTCATCATCTCGTGGTACAGAAAGTTGTCCCGGGTAGTGAGCATCACGCAGCCATCGAGCACCATCAGGTTGCCGAAGGTTTCGGTTTCGTAGATTTCCAGCTTCTGGAACGGGGTCTGTTCCTCGTGAAGCTTACCTTTAACCTGCAGGGAAAAGGCGGTGCCCTGGTCCTGGAATACCTCGGTAAACCAGCCTTCGTTCAATGCTGTCATGTCTGTCTCCCACTGTGTGCCACTGCATTGCGCCCGGGCATCTGAAAAGAGGCGTATTGTAGGGGCAGCGGTCAGCTCCTACAATGCAGCCTGACGCCGCTTTGCCGGCCACCCCGGGTTTCCTGACAGGATAGCAACAATGGCTGAAACCACCGCATCGCCGGCCCACAAGGTTTACAACATCGCCCACTGGAGCGACGGCTATATCTCCGTCAACCCGCAGGGCCAGGTGGAGATACGCCCGGACCGGGGCCGCAGCGAGGCCAGTATCAACCTGCCAGACCTCACTGCCTCACTGGCCGACGCCGGCATTGCCCTGCCGGTGCTGATCCGCTTTACCGATATCCTGCACGACCGGGTCAACAAACTGTGCGGCGCGTTCAACAAGGTGACCGAAGAACACGGCTATCAGGGCCGTTACACCGCAGTGTATCCCATCAAGGTAAACCAGCAGCGCCGGGTGGTGGAAGAACTGCTGGCGGCTGAACCTGCCGCCTCGGCCAACCAGGTGGGGCTGGAAGCCGGCAGCAAGCCGGAGCTGATGGCGGTGCTGGCGTTATCGCGCCAGAGTGGTTCGGTGATTATCTGCAACGGCTACAAAGACCGGGAATACATCCGCCTGGCGCTGATCGGCCAGAAGCTGGGGCACCGGGTATTCATTGTGGTAGAGAAGCAATCCGAACTGCCTCTGATCCTGGACGAAGCCAAAAAACTCGATGTGGCCCCGCTGATTGGTGTGCGGGCCCGGCTGGCAACCATTGGTAAAGGTAACTGGCAGAACACCGGCGGTGAAAAATCCAAGTTTGGCCTGTCCGCCAGCCAGGTGCTGGATGTAGTCCACACCCTGAAACAGGCCGGCGCCCTGGACACCCTGCAGCTGCTGCACTTCCACCTGGGCTCGCAGATTGCCAACATCCGCGACATCCAGACCGGCCTGAAGGAATGCGCCCGCTTCTACAGCGAGCTGCGCCAGCTGGGCGCGCCCATCGGCACCGTGGATATCGGCGGCGGCCTCGGTGTGGACTATGAAGGCACCCGCTCCCGCAGCAGCTGCTCCATGAACTACACGGTGTTCGAGTATGCCTACAACGTGGTGCACGTACTGCAGGCAGAATGCGACCGCCAGAGTTTGCCGCATCCGGACCTGATCAGTGAGTCCGGCCGGGCCCTGACCGCCCACCATTCAGTGCTGGTGACCAACGTGATCGACCGGGAAGAACCGGACCACCGTGAACCCGCAGCACCCGCCGAGGAAGCACCGGCGCCCCTGCAGGATCTGTGGCGGGACCTGGAAAGCCTTAACGACAACGATTCCCCCCGCTCCCTGGCCGAGATCTACCACGACGTGTTGCACGCCATGACCGACGTGCACGCCCAGTTCGCCCATGGCCTGTTGTCACTGCAGGAACGGGCCCAGGCAGAAACCCTGTATACCAGTTGCTGCCGCCTGCTGCGCGGCCAGCTGGACAGTGCCAACCGTGCGCACCGGGAAATCATCGACGAACTCAACGAAAAGCTGGCCGAGAAGCTGTTCGTAAACTTCTCCCTGTTTCAGTCCCTGCCGGACGTGTGGGGCATCGACCAGATCTTCCCGGTGATGCCGATCAACGGCCTGAACCGGCCCCTGAACCGGCGGGCGGTTATCCAGGACATTACCTGTGACTCCGATGGCCGCATCGACCAGTACGTGGATGGCCAGGGCATCGAAACCACCCTGCCCCTGCCGGAACATAATCCGGATGAGCCCCTGCTGATGGGCTTTTTCATGACCGGCGCCTACCAGGAAATTCTGGGCGACATGCACAACCTGTTCGGCGACACCCATTCGGTGGATGTTCGGCTGGACGAACAAGGAAACTACCGGATCGGGAAACCCATCACCGGTGATACCGTGGCCAAGGTGCTGCGCTATGTAAACTTCGAGCCGGACACACTGTTGCAGGCCTACCGGGAAAAATTCCGGGCCAGCACTCTCGAACCCGGCCTTCAGCAACAGCTGCTGGATGAGCTGACAGCAGGTCTGGAAGGTTACACCTACCTGGAAGAATAACTTTCAGCATTAATTTCGCCCGGAGCAATCCGAACCTTTCGGGCTGGCGTAAAAACACTCACTGACAACACTGTGGTGAGTGCATAGAATGATCAGATTAGCCAGCTCAAATCATGCGACCGTCAAGGAGCGTCCGGTGACGACACTGGATAAGCAACCCGCCAAAGCCGAGGGCCGCAGCAAGGACCCTTGGGGCGCCCTGCTGGAAAAAGTCGGCAAGAGCCAGGATCGGGCCGCGTATCACGCCCTGTTCGAGCACTTTGCACCACAGATCAAGTACTACGCCATCTCCAACGGCCTGGCCAGCCATGCCGAGGAGCTGGTACAGGAAGTTTTTATTTCGATCTGGCGCCGCTCTTGCCTGTACGACTGGAAAAAGGCCGCCGCGTCTACCTGGATTTTCACCATCGCCCGTAACCAGCGCATCGACATGCTGCGTAAAATGCAGCGCACCAGCGCTGAAATGGCCGTGGAAACCGAAGATTTGTGGCAGATTCCCGGCGAAAACGAAGATGAACCGGTAACCTCCCTTCATCGTCTGATGTCTGAGCGGCGCATTCGCGAATCCCTCAGCCAGTTACCGGAAGAGCAGATTACCGTGATTGCCAAGGTATACATGGAGCACAAATCGCACCAGATGGTGGCCGACGAGCTCGATATCCCGCTGGGTACCGTTAAGAGCCGGGTACGCCTGGCATTGAACAAGCTGAAAGTGATTTTGCAGGACCAGAACGTATGACACGGCACCACCCCGACAGCCTGAGCCTGATGGAGTACAGTGCGGGCAACCTCACGGAGCCCCACGCCCTGTGCATCCGTTTGCACCTGGACCAGTGTGCTCACTGCAGAAGCCGGGTAGACACCCTGAACAGCCTGGGCGCCGTGATGATGGCCGAACAGCCCAAAGTCAGTGTGTCTGATACCAGTTTCGAGCAGCTGATGTCCCGTATCGACAGCGCGCCGGAGCCGGTTTCCCCAATCGCAGAAGCGCCGCGCATGAGCCCGCTGCAGAAGCTGCTGGGCGACGACATCAACGACCTGCCCTGGAAACGTCAGCTGGGTGATGTCAGCGTGCTGGACATCACCGAGAAGTTCCCCGGCCAGGGCGAGCGTGTGGTGCTGCAAAAACTGGTAGCAGGTGGCAAGGCTCCGGCCCACACCCACCGTGGTACTGAAACCACCATCGTGCTGCAGGGTGCTTTCTCGGACCAGAAGGGCGTGTTCAATCAGTGGGACTTCGTCGTGCTGAACGAGGAAGACGAACACAAACCGGTAGCCGTTGGCTGCGAAGACTGCATTACCCTGTCGGTTCTGAGCGCACCGCTGAAGCTTACCGGCACCTTTACCCGCCTTCTGAACCCGTTTATTCGATGACCTTTACCGCCGCAGCCCGTCTGCGGCGGCTTTTTCCCCGCTTTTACCAAGGCAAGTCGCTGCCATCCCAGCTGATAAAGCGGCCGTTATCATGCTCCTGCAAGGCTTCAATAACCCGGAACAGATTGTCTGCCGTGCCCTCAGGCTCGTGCACCGTCAGGTTCGCCAGAGACTGGCTGAACGGTTCACTCAGCCCCGACCGGGTGGTTCCCGGATGCAGCGCCACGCAGGCTACAGGCCGATAACGCCGGGGCAGCTCCACCGACAGGTTTTTCACCAGCATATTCAGCGCCGCTTTCGAGCAGCGGTAGGCATACCAGCCACCCAGGTGATTATCGCTGATGGAGCCCACCTTGGCTGAAATGGCGGCCACACGGGTTAGCTGCGGCCCCCGGAACCAGGGCGACAACGCCTGCACCAGAAGCCCGAACCCGACACAGTTCACCTGGAAGGCCCTGGCCAGATTATCCGCCGTCAGGTCCTCAAGGCGCTTCTCCGGAAACATGCGGTCGTCGTGCAGCAACCCGGCGGCGTAGACCAGCCGGTGAATGCCTCCGGAATCCGCCAGCGTTTGTGCCAGTTCATCATCCACCTCCAGCGGCACTGCAGACTCCGCGTCCCAGGGCCGAAGGTGCAGTCCTGGCGGCTTACCCATCGCTTCCGTTGCCTTGTCCGGATTCCGGCAAAGCCCAATCACCGGTTGCCCCGGAAACTCATCCAGATACTTCAAGGCCAGTGCCTGGCCAATCGCGCCCGATATACCGGCAATGATGGTTGCCATTCTGCTCTCCCCAGTTGTGATCAGAATTGTGATGAAGGTTGTGATCAATCCGATTCATTCCAACCATACGAAAAAACCATCCAATCGGGCTCGCCTGCAGCAAACCAAAACATTCAAACAGCCGTATGAATGACCACATCGACTTTGTACCCACCGTGCAAGGCGAATACCGGTAGCCCGAGCTACCCACCGATAACAGGAGAGAGTCCATGCAATATCAGGCACCTGCCAATGATCTTCGCTTTTTGCTGTTTGATGTCCTTGGTGCAGACAAGCTGCACGAACTGGAAAAATACGCCGATGCCACGCCCGACCTGATCTCGGCCGTGATCGACGAAGCCGGCAAACTGGCCGCGGAAGTGATCCAGCCCACCAACCAGGTTGGCGATCGCCAGGGCTGCAGCTACGACCCGGAGACCAAGCTGGTCAAAACCCCGGACGGCTTCAAGGCCGCTTACGACAAATTCGTGGAAGGTGGCTGGACAGCACTGGACGCACCCATCGAGTTCGGTGGTCAGGGCCTGCCCCACACCCTGAAATTCGTGGTGGATGAAATGGTCTGCTCCACCAACCTGTCGCTGGGTATGTATCCGGGCCTGACCCATGGCGCCATCAGCGCCCTTCATGCCCACGGCTCCGACGAGCTGAAGCAGACCTACCTGGAGAAACTGATCTCCGGCGAGTGGACCGGCACCATGTGCCTGACCGAGCCCCAGTGCGGCACCGACCTGGGCCTGATCCGCACCAGGGCAACCCCGAACGACGATGGCAGCTACGCCATCGAGGGCACCAAGATCTGGATCACCGGCGGCGAACACGACCTGGTCGACAATATTGTGCACCTGGTACTGGCCAAGCTGCCGGGCGCACCGGATACCACCAAGGGTATTTCCCTGTTTGTGGTGCCCAAGTTCCTGCCGGATTCCGGCGAACGCAACCCGGCCTTCTGTGGTGGCCTGGAGCACAAGATGGGCATCAAGGGCTCCGCCACCTGCGTGATGAACTTCGAAGGCGCCAAGGGCTGGCTGGTGGGCGAGCCCAACAAGGGCATGAGCGCCATGTTCACCATGATGAACGAGGCCCGCCTGATGGTAGGCATGCAGGGGCTGGGGCTGGCTGAAATGGCCTACCAGGAAAGCCTGGCCTTCGCCAAAGAGCGCCTGCAAAGCCGCTCCCTGAGTGGCCCGAAGAATCCCGACGGCCCGGCAGACCCGATCATCGTACATCCGGATGTACGCCGCATGCTGATGCGCCAGAAGGTACTGAACGAAGGCATGCGTGCGCTGGCCCTGTTTACCGGCCACCAGCTGGACCTGTCAGTGGCGCACCCGGACGAACACGTGCGGGAAAACGCCGACGACCTGGTTCAGTTACTGACACCGGTGGTCAAAGCCTTCCTGACCGACGAAGGCTACAACAACGCCAACTGGGGCCAGCAGGTGCTGGGCGGCTCCGGCTTTACCCAGGACTGGCCGCTGGAACAACTGGTGCGTGATGGCCGGATCGCCCGCATCTACGAAGGCACCAACGGCATCCAGGCCATGGACCTGGTGGGCCGCAAGCTGGCCCTGAAAGGTGGCCAGCTGGTACGCGCCCTGTTTGCCGAGCTGACCGGCTACCTGAAGGACAACCCGGAAGCACCCTACCGGGAAGAACTGAAAGGTGCCATCAAGGGCCTGGAACAGGCCACCCTGTGGCTGGCCCAAAACGCCCCGAAAGACCCGGAGCAGGCCGGCGCCGCAGCCACCCCGTACCTGCGGTTGATGGCCCTGACCGTGATCGGATACCTGTGGTCGCGGATGGCGGGCGTTGCCGGCCAGCAACTCGAAGCCGGCGAAGGCAACAAGCCATTACTGGAAAGCAAGCAGGCCTCGGCCCGCTTCTACTTCGAAAAGCTGATGCCGGAAACCGACTGGCTGCTGAAAGACATCCAGAGCGGAAAGGACAGCCTGATGTCGCTTTCCGATGAGCACTGGGTGGCCTGAGCGGCCACAAATGCCGGCCAGACCAAAAATCTGGCCGGAAATGACCGGTAAATGTCCATTCATGACCTTTATCAAGACATGTTTCCGGTCAATAATGAATGCGTTGATTAGTGTCTCTGAACTAGTCCAACCCGCCTCCTTGTGAGGTTGGTACCTTCTTGAAGCCGCGCTTTGCGCGGCTTTTTTTGTGGACAGAT
Organism: Marinobacter vinifirmus; assembly: GCF_002258215.1. Lineage (GTDB taxonomy): Bacteria > Pseudomonadota > Gammaproteobacteria > Pseudomonadales > Oleiphilaceae > Marinobacter > Marinobacter vinifirmus. Next base: position 84,511 of record NZ_NEFY01000007.1, on the reverse strand, counting down.
AATCAAACAGAGGTGCAGGCCCGGGACAACAGTGACACCAACTCGCCCTGACGACGGGTGCCGGTTTTACGGAATATATTGTTTAGGTGATACTTCACGGTTTCCCGTGACCGCCCCGAGGTTTGCGCAATATCCGACAAGCTCTGGCCACCAACCAGCTCAGCCGCAACCACCGCTTCCGCATCCGTCAGATCGAACAGACTCTTCAGCAGGTCGTCGCTGATTTCGTTGCTCCAGCTCCAATCGTGCAATGTAACGAGCGCCCCCTGCGCCAGGCTCCCTGCCTCAGCCGTTCCCTGCAGCGGAGTCACCACCAGCGTGATGCGCTGCTGTCCGTGTTCAAGGCTGAAAACCTGGTCCTCAAGCTCCCGCCTGGCAATTGACGCTTCAACAGCAGCCGATAAGAGGACGGCAAACTGCCGCGCACTCTCGTTTCCATGAGCCACCAGCATGCCATCACTGTTTACCCTTAAACCGGCGTTGCGTTTCAGGGTGTCATCCGCTTTGCCATTCCTGAAGGCCACCCGGAAAGATGCATCACAAACGATGATGCCTCGATTGACACGCTCGAGCACCAACCGCTCAACCGCCGGACCACACCGCCGCTGCATCAGCCGGGTATACAGGCCCACAGCTCGATGCAGGTGGGGTAAGAATCCATCAAAGACAGTGAGTTCTTCATAACTGAATTCAGGTTGATCCGGAGAGCGCTGCATTCCGAAAAAGTTCAGGTAGTGCCCATCCATATAGGCAATCGCTCCGGCCGCTTCACAAGCCCCGTAGCTCTCTAACCACTCTTCGGCCCGGGTATCGCGCCGCAAGCGCTTAACATCGGGGCCAAGATCGAGGTTACTGGCGACAAACCTGCAGCTACCCTGGCGGTTGACCGATATCGCTTTTTCAACCAGTACGTCCCGGTGGGAAACATGTTCGGAATAGAAACGCAGAGCCTCTTCGGGAATATTCACGGTCCAGGCACCGAGAAGAGAATTTGCCGCAGTGTTATAAATTGCAAACGATGCACTGTGGCCGTTAAACACCTGGATAAACCGCTTCAGAAACGGAAAGAAACCCTGTTCCGAGGTGACCGAATCGTAGATCAGGCCAATCAGTTCATGGAAGTCGTGGTTGAAAAAGTTTTCCCGGTCGGAGAAATGCACAGCAGACCACTCTTGTATCGATGTTTCCTACACAATTTAGTGTAGGTTTCAAAGATATTCCAACCGCTCATAGTTACACATTTCATACAAATAGCCGGCCCGCACTCCCCAAACGGGTGGGGCGCCCCCCGACCACCCTTGCTATATCTCAATAACCCTTCCTCAGGGAGCCTTCGGGCAGAGCCTGGTTCATCCGGCGAATCAGGGTACTTTTTTGAATCAAGGAGTTGTTATGAACGGTTTTAAAAAACTGGCGTTGGCCGCAGCGGTCTCTTCGGTTGTTGGTATTGCGGGATGTGGAGGAAGTAGCGGTGGAGGGAGTACCGGGGGCGAGACAGTATCCGGAGAAACTATTTCAGGTACCGCCACCGCTCCTGGTGAAGAAGGTACTATAGCCAGCTTTACCCAGCCGAGTATTTTTGAAGTCGCATTGAACTTTGTTGTAGCTCCTGTCGCTGCAGCCATTACCGGGCTCAACCCCGTAAAAGGTGCCACGGTAGAACTCATTCGCGTGGATGATGAGGGCAACCAAATCGGCGACGTGCTCGCTCAAACCGCCACGTCAACAACAGGAAACTACAAGCTAACACTGCCGCAAGGCGTTAACCTTGCAGGTAATCTCGTGGTTCGAATTACCGGGCAAAACAATAAGCAACTGCGCGCACAGGTTGTCGAAAAAGACGTCGATATAAACCCGGTGTCCGAGTTTGTTCTTCGCAAGTTCATCGAGACGGGTGCCGACCTAGATCAGTTGGTTGTCACCGATGTGGTCAAACTCAGTGGCAAGGTTGAAGAGTTTGATCTGACTGCCGGGGCCAATCTTGATGAAATGTTCAGCACACTGGAGAGCGAAGTCGGCGATTTCGTAGAGAGCGAGGTTGCCGTGGTAGCCGGTGGCAAGGGTGAGGCCAGCACAGTCGCTGGCGATTACCGGAGCGCCGCCTTCGCACTTGAACTCCACGACGCTGAAAATCACAGTTCGGGCACCTATGCCCACAGTTTGTGGGCATCCAGTTTTCAGCTGGCAGACGGTGGCGAAAACGTCGTCAACGTCACCCTGGTCGATGAAGATGATCTCTACGGAAGCCGGGGAGGCCCATCCTTGTCCAGCGCTGAATGGCTCAACCATGAGTTCGAATTCGAAGAGGTTAATGAAACCTTCGACGGCATTCTGACCCAATCGGGCATCCTCGCTATCCAGGGCGAGTTCGAAGAGGAAATCGAAGAGGAGGAAGGCTGGCGCTGGCCTGCAGTAACCTACAATCTGGTGCAGGCTGGTGAGCGAGGCCTGTTTTTTGTCCAACCCAATGAAGCCAGCGTTCGTTACGCCGTGATCGATACCAACGACGACGGCACACCCGATGCGCTAGACCCCTCCCAGAAACTGGGCGACGAGATCTCCCGGTCTTTTGAGGTCTTTGCACGGCAACCAACCAACTTTCAGAGCAGCGACCTGTCAGGCCAGTTTGGCCGGGTTTATATCGCGTCTGAAATCACGACCGGTGAGCTGATACTGAAAACCGAAGTCAACACCATCACCTTCGACGGCAATGGAAACTTCAACTACGCAGAGGTCATGGAAGGACATGGTCACCAGATCAGTCTTTCAGCAAGTGGCCCGGGCTATGTGCCGATTACAGACCCAGCGGACACTGGCACCTTTGTTGTCGACAGTTCCGGTGATATCACAGAGGCCGGTGGTGAGCCTGCCGATGGTTTTATTAACGATACCGGCGACTTCATTGTCATGTCTGGCGGCGATGGCGAGCTTGGCAGTTACTCTGAGCTCGACATGACCCTGATGACCAAGCTGCCCACAGACAGTGGGCCCAGCGTGGCAGGCAAGCAATACCGGTTACAACTTATTTCGATGAAACTGGATACTCAGGAGCGTTTCCTGCTTTCCAGCAGCAAGTTCAATACTTTCCTGACCATGGCAAGTGAAACCGAAGGCGCAATCAGCGGTAGCTTCCTGGAAGTAGAAAAGACCACCCTGGGTGGGCAGCTATCTGTTTCTACCGACATGGTGGATGGTGCAGAGGCCTCTGCCAGCATCAGTGCCAACGGTGCAACGACGATAACCGTCGGTAGCTCTGAGGGTTCAACAACCTTGGATGGGTTCTTCAATGCAGACGCCTCACTTGGCTTGTTTGCACTGCGCTGGGAACCCACCGAGGGCGATCCGGATGAACTGGGGCTCGTGATTCTGACCGAGACAAACTAAGACCTGACCCGCAACCAAGCAGCGGCAAAAAGGCGGGCTCCCATGAGCCCGCCTTTTTGTTCTGAACCCACATGGTCGTCAGGAGGCTCGCTGCGGTACAATCTGCGCCAAATTCATGTTGAACTCTTCTGCCTACCGGAAAGCCTCAATGGCATCAGACCCTGCACAGACCGACGACTACGCTTTCCGCTTCGGAGGCATAGAACGCCTCTACGGCCGCAAGGCCCTGAATGCCTTCCGCCATGCTCACATCGCCATTGTCGGTCTCGGCGGCGTCGGTTCCTGGGCGGCGGAGGCCTTGGCGCGCAGCGGTATTGGCACGATCACCCTGATTGATATGGACGACATCTGTGTCTCCAACACTAACCGGCAGCTACACGCGCTGGAGGGCCAGTATGGTCGCACCAAAACCGATGCCATGGCGGAGCGGTTGCGGGCCATCAATCCCCAGGCGGACATTCGGGTGCATTTCGGCTTTCTCACGGTGAAGAATGTCGGTGAGCTGATCACAGAAGACATGACCGGCGTGGTGGATGCCATCGACAGCGTGAAGGCAAAAGCGGCGCTGATTGCCCACTGCCAGAGGCGCAAGATTCCGATTGTCTGTGCCGGCGGTGCCGGGGGGCAGATGGACCCGACCCAGATCCAGGTGGCGGACCTGAGCAAGACCACCCAGGATCCATTGCTGGCCAAGGTTCGTAATATGCTGCGTCGGGAATACGGCTTTTCGCGAAATCCCAAGCGGCGTTTTGGCATTGAGGCCGTATACTCTCTGGAGCAGCTGACTTATCCGGCGGCCGATGGCGAAGTGTGCCTGCAGAAGCCGGCCACAGACGGCCCGGTAAGGCTGGATTGTGCCTCGGGTTTTGGCGCCGCCAGCCCGGTAACCGCCAGCTTCGGATTCTTTGCCGCGTCCCGGCTGCTGAACAGAATTGCACGCAAAGCCAACCTTTAATTAACCAACCGGAACCCGCTTATGGCCATTAGCACCACCCTGATCCTCGCAGGTATCGGCGTTACCTCCCTGATTTGCCAATGGGCTGCCTGGCGGGTTCGTATGCCGGCCATCCTGTTTCTGCTCGCTGGCGGCATCATCGCCGGCCCGGTAACGGGCTTTCTGCATCCGGAAGATATCTTTGGCGACATCCTGTTTCCGATGATTTCGCTGGCGGTGGCCATCATTCTGTTCGAAGGCAGCCTGACGCTCCGGTACGAGGAAATCAAAGGCCACGGCAAGATGGTGCGCAACCTGATCCCGGTCGGCACCATTGTTACCTGCATTATCGGCACCCTGGCCGCCCGCTGGATCCTGGAGGTGTCGTGGGAAGTGTCCCTGTTGTTTGGTGCCATTTCCGTGGTAACCGGGCCAACGGTGATTGCACCGCTGCTACGGGCGGTGCGGCCCACCTCCAAGCTGGCCAATATCCTGACCTGGGAAGGCATTATCATTGACCCGGTCGGCGCCCTGCTGGCGGTGCTGGTGTTCGAAGGAATTGTGTCCTGGGGCCAGGGCAATGTCTTCAGCCACTCCCTGTATATTTTCGGCAAAACCCTGCTGGTGGGTTTCCTGATCGGTGCGGCTGCCGGTTACCTGAATGGCCTGGTGCTTCGCAAGCACTGGATTCCCCAGTACCTGCACAATGCCGGCACCCTGACCTTCATGCTCGGCGTGTTTGCCATTTCCAACGAGATGGCCCATGAGTCCGGCCTGCTGACCGTGACGGTAATGGGCATCTGGATGGCCAACATGAAACAGGTGCCGATCGACAGCATCCTGGAGTTCAAGGAATCCCTCAGCGTACTGCTGATCTCGGCCCTGTTTATCATCCTTGCCGCCCGGGTAGAATTTACCGCCATTGCCGACCTGGGCTGGGGCCTGGTGGCAGTGCTGGCCTGCCTGATGCTGGTGGCCCGGCCTGCCAGTATCTTTCTGTCGGCCATCGGTACGTCCCTCACATGGCGAGACAAACTTTACCTGAGCTGGATTGCGCCCCGGGGTATCGTGGCAGCTGCTGTCTCCGCCCTGTTCGCTTTCCAGCTGGAACGGATCGGCTATGAGAGCGCCGGCGTGCTGGTGCCGTTGGTGTTCATGCTGATCATTACCACGGTGGTGATCCAGAGCCTGACGGCACGGCCGGTCGCCAAGCTGCTGGGCGTACAGGAACCGCCGGCCCATGGCTTCCTGATTCTGGGTGCCAACCCGGTAGCCCGCCTGATTGCCCAGGCCCTGAAAAAACACGAAATTCCGGCCATGCTGACCGATACCAACTGGGAAAACGTGCGCCAGGCCCGCATGGAGAACCTGCCGGTGTATTTCGGCAACCCGGCCTCGGAACATGCTGCAAAACATATGGACCTGACCGGCATCGGCAACCTGCTGATCCTGTCGCCGTACAAACAGATGAACAGCCTGGCCACTTATCACTTCCTGGACTGGTTCGGGGAGCACTCGGTATTCGGGTTGACAGAAGGCGATCAGGACCAGCGCGCCCGCCTGCAAACCGCCGGCAAGGTGCAGCAGACCCGGGGTCTGTTTGACGGTGTGAGCTATGCCAAGCTGGCCAGCCTGGTGAGCCAGGGCTATACGGTGAAGACCACCCAGCTGAGCGAGGAGTTCAGTTACGAGCAGTTCTTGAACCAGTACCAGAACGAAGCCCTGGTGCTGTTTGTGATGGACGGGAGGGAACACATACATCCGGTGAAAGCGATGGATGACCTGGAACCGGAAGACGACTGGGTTCTGATCAGCCTGGTGCCACCACAGCCCCAGAAAGAACGGAAAGAGCGGGCATCCGATAGCGACGACCAGAAACCCGCCGACAACGGAGAGCAGCAGGCCTGACGGCCTGCTGAATCCAGCGGGGACAGATCAGCGGCAGTCGAGCACCAGCTTGCCCCGCACGTGGCCTGCTTCCAGCAGGTCGTGGGCGTCGCGGGCCTGCTCAAGCGGGAATACCCGGTCAACGTGCACCCGCACATCGCCGTCTTCGATCAGCTCGGCAATTTCTTCCAGGTGGAAAACGTCCGGCCGGGTTTTCATACCATGGGCTCTTACGCCCATGGCTTCCGCGGCACTGACCACCTCATCGGCGGTCACCGTGGGAATGGTCACCAGCACACCGGATTCCGACAGGGTCTGCAATGACCGCTTGCCGGTTTCACCACCGATCAAATCCAGCACCACATCCAGCCCGTAGCACTCGTCCGCAATGTCGGTGGTGTGGTAATCAATCACTTCATGCACGCCCAGCTCGGCCAGGAAATCCCGGTTGCTGGCAGACGCTGTGGCAATCACATGGGCACCGCGTTCCAGGGCGAACTGCACGGCAAAGTGGCCAACGCCTCCAGCCCCGGCGTGGATCAGAATCTTCTGCCCGGACTCCAGCCCGGCCACTTCAAACAACGCCTGCCAGGCCGTCAGCGCCGCCAGCGGCACGCCCCCTGCGGTAACCAGGTCCAGCTCTTCCGGCACGATGGCCAGTTCGTCAGCCCGGGCCACGGCATACTGGGCATAGGCCCCGCCAGATTCGGCAAAGCCGATCATGCCCATCACCCGGTCCCCTGGAGCCAGGGTGGTCACGTCATCAGCCACGGCCACTACCTCACCGGCGGCATCGTAGCCCGGGGTCCACGGCATGCGGCCTTCGATCTGAGTGGCGACAAAGCCCAGGCCTTTGCGGGTTTTCCAGTCGATGGGGTTCAGGCCGGCGCCGTGGACTCGAATCAACACTTCGCCTCCGGCGGGCACAGGTACCGGAGACTCCGTTACCTGCAGAACATCACTGCCCCCAAACCGGTCATAGACCACGTGGCGCATCGGCACAGCGTCAGTTGCTTCAGAGGATTCCATGGGTGTCTCCAGACAACAATGAGTCAAGCGCCTGAACAGGCGCGCAGTTTCAGCTTCAGACTAGCAGAATTTCACCCGGCAGGCTTTATAGGGGCAAACCACGACCACCCGGCACCAGGGCACCGGAGAGGATTTCGGCAAAGGCTTTCGGTGCCCGGGACGGCCGCTGGCTCTTCATATCCACGCAGGCATGGATTGAAAGCCCCCGCAGCAGGGTTTTGCCATCGGCCACGCGAATCAGCTGGAACTGACGGGCCGAGCGGAACCGGCCGTCCCAGTCCGTCAGCCAGGTACCCAGCACCAGCTCGTCGCCGGCATTGGCAGACAACAGGTAATCCACCTCGGTGTGGGTGATGGCCATGGCCTTGCCGGTTTCTTCGTGCAGGGCCCAGGTCATCCCCAGGCTTTCGATGTGGGCCCAGCTGACGTCTTCCATCCAGCGCACGTAGACCACGTTATTGGCGTGGCCGAGGCGGTCGGTGTCTTCTTCCCGCACGGTGATGGGCAGGATGAACGGATCCGGCAGATCCCAGTTGTGTGATTGTGACTCACTCATGGCTGTTTCATCGCTCAAGGCTGCTCCCCCAGACCGGAAATAGCCTGCAAAGGTAGCCGGCCGATGCGGTCATTGTGAAGTGAACCAAAGTATAGAAAGCCGTTGTGCGGGTTCACCGAGGTGATTTCCTGCAAATGGCTGCCGGTCGTGTCGTGCAGGCTGGTGAGCATACGGCCGCGGTCATCAAAGGCCACTACCAGGCCGTATTCCTCCGGCTCGGGCTGGAAGCCGGCAGGCAGGCGGGCAACCAGGTTCTTCATCCAGGGCCGGCGGTGCATGGCGTCCACCTGGGGGTTGCGCAGGGTCGGGAAGGCAACCCAGTAACGGCCCTGCTCATCCACGGCCAGGTTGTCCGGGAAACCGGGCAGGTTGTCTGCAAACACTTCGGTACGGCCGGCTTTCGGGCCGTTGATCCAGTATTTCAGGATGCGGTATTTCCAGGTTTCGTTTACCAGCAGGTAGTCACCATCCGGAGACACCGCCACGCCATTGGCAAAATACAGGTTACGCAGCAGTACTTCGGTTCTGCGGGTTTTCGGGTTGTAGCGCAGCAAGCGACCGTGGGGGCGCATTTCCAGCAGGTCCAGGATGTAATCCGGCTGGCGGAAGCGGGAGCTGGCATCGGTAAAGTAGATACGACCATCCGTGGCGACAACCACATCGTCGGTAAACCGGAACGGTGTGCCTTCAGCTTCCCGGGTAAGCACGGTAATCTCACCGTCCGGCGCTATCGACAGCAAGCCCTTCCAGGCATCCGCCACAATCAGGTTACCCTGGCGGTCAAACACCATGCCCAGTGGCCGGCCTTCGGTCTGCAGCCAGGTTTCCACCCGGCCGTCAGGAAATACCCGAACGATTTTGCCGTCCTGGGTGCCGGTATAGAGCACGCCGTTGGCATCCACCGTGGTGTCTTCCGGGCCGTACACCTGGCCCCGGGCCAGCAGATCGGCCTGTCGCAGCTGGTTATTGGGCGCCAGGATTCCGGTCAGGGCCGGGGGTTCGGGCGGCTCCCAGGCCTTGCTGTCGACAGGAGATGGTGTCAGCAGAAAACTGCCCACCAGCACAAAGAGCACCAATATTGCGGCCAGTAACCATTTCATCATGCACGCCCGATCCGTTTTATGATTCTTCGTTTGGGACCACTCACCTTAGCAGACATCCACCGGTTACCGGCAATGGCCGCATCACACCTTACTGTTCCAGAAACCGCCGGCACAGGGTGGCGAAGGTATCGGCTTTTTCGGCGTGCAGCCAGTGGCCGGTGCCTTCGATGATTTTCAGTTCGGCGTTCGGAAACAGGCGGCGGATGGTGTCCTGGTGTTTTTCCTGGATGTAGGCGGAGTCTGCGCCCTTGATAAAGAGCACCGGCCCTTCAAACGGGCCATCACCCTCCGGTGCGTCCGCCAGGTTCTGGTAATGGGCATCAATTACCGGCAGATTCAGGCGCCAGCGGAAGATGATATCGCTGTCGGTCTGCTCTTCAGCCGGAATACGTTCCAGGTTCTTGAGCAGGAACTGGCGCACACCGGGGATTTCCACGAATTCTGCCAGCCGCTCGTCTGCCTGTTTGCGGGATTTGACCCCGTTCAGGTCGAGGCTTTTCATACCTTCGAGGATGTCGTCATGGCGGGGGTGGTAGGTCACCGGGGCAATGTCCGCCACGATGATGGCTTTCACCCGCTGCGGATAACTCAGGGCCACCTGCATGGCCACCTTTCCACCCATTGAGTGGCCCAGAATAGTGGCCTGACCCAGCCCCTGGGCATCCATGTAGGCGATGATATCGGCGGCCATGGCCGGATAGTTCATTTCATCACTGTGGGGAGAACTGCCGTGGTTGCGCTCGTCCAGCGCGTGAATCTGCCAGTTATCTTCCAGCCGGCGGGCAATGCCGCCCAGGTTCTCGAGGGATCCGAACAATCCGTGCAACAGGATCAGCGGCTCTCCCTGGCCGGAAATACGGTGATTCAGTTCAACGCCCATACGCAGGCAACCTCCGGTTATCTGAATGAACCGGATACACTACCACCGCCAGTGCACGGGGCAAGGGGAATTTCAGGCAGAAAAAACCGGGCAAAGGCCCGGCTAAATGGTCACAGACATTACGACTGAGAAATCAGCAATAGAAGATGCTGTCCAGATACTCAGCCAGCGCCACAATGTTTTCGCGCTCGCTCTGGGTACGGGGAACAAAGATTTCCTGTGTCATACAACACCTCCAATTGGCGTTAAGGCTACTTCAACCTGTTGCCACACATGCTATCGTTTAAGGTGTTGATACCCGTTGACCAGCTGTGCCAATCGTTTGACATTTTGTATCAGCCTGAACCGAACCGCGGAGCCAGCGAACACCATGCATCCCCAAGCGGATCCAGCAACAACGCCCCATGTGGCGGCCTCCAGCACCCTTGCGCTGGTGCATTACCTCGAAAAACGGGGGCTGCTGGACCGTGCCCGGGTGGAAGACATCGCAGGCGTGCGCCTGGAAGAACTGGATGACCCGGACCTGCGCATTCCCGCCGGCATTCACTACCAGCTATGGGAACTGGCCGAGCAACTGACCGCAGACCCCGGCGTGGGCCTGCACGCCGGCCAGGTGATCGACCCGGAACGCATGGGGCTGGTAGGCCATGTCTTCTTCAATTGCGACACCCTGGGAGAAGCTGTTGTCCAATACGTACGGCTGCACCGGCTGATCAATGAATCGGTGACGCTCAGCTTCGAGCAGACGCCGGAGCAGGCCATTCTGACCTGGCAACCGGATAACCCGGCCCACTACTGCCGGCAGGACATGGACCGCACCCTGGCCGCCGCCCTGTGCCGCACCCGGCACTTTATTCATCGGGGCATCGAGGCAGACTGGGTGGAAATTGCCCACCCGGAACCGGATTACGCCGCGGAATACCAGAAGCTGTTCGGCGGCCAGGTCCTGTTCGGCTGTGGCATTACCCGCATGGCCTTTGCCAGCAAGCACCTGGGGCACCGCATTCCGCACCGCAACCCCTATGTGTATTCGGCGGTACTGAAACAGGTAAACGCCGTACTGGCCCGGCTGCAAACCCGCCGGTCATTCAGCCGCAAAGTACGCCGGCTGATCTCCCGGCAAATGGCGACCGACCGTATTGACGCCGACACCCTGGCCAGGCAATGCCACATGAGCCGGCAAACCCTGTACCGCAGGCTGAAAAAAGAAGGCCTGAGCTTCCACGACCTGGTGGAACAGGTCCGCAAAGACAAGGCGCTGCGCTATGTTGCCGACGATCAATATGCCCTGGGCGAAATTGCTTTCCTGCTCGGGTTCTCCGAACTCAGCGCCTTCAGCCGCGCCTTCAAGCGCTGGACCGGCACGGCCCCCGCGCAATACCGGGCCAAGCACCAGGAGGCAAGCGCATGACCGGTGATACCCTGTCCTGGCTCGCCATCCCCTTGGCATTGCTGTACCTGGCAGCCATCGCCTGCATCTATCGCATTCTGCTGACCTACCGTACCTCCCAGGGCGCCATTGCCTGGATCATTGCCCTGCTGGGCCTGCCCTACCTGGCCGTGCCGGCGTTCCTGCTGTTCGGGCGCATCCGCTTTGGCGGCTACGTAAAGGCCCGGCGCATGGGCAACAAGGATTTGTCTGACCTGCTGGATACCTTTGAGAACCAGAGTACGTCGATTGCCAAGCCCGGCGACCGGCACTTCAGCGATGAACTGCAGGTGCTGTGCAAACTCAGCCGCCAGCCGTTTACCAGCGGTAACCGCTGCACACTGCTGCGGGATGGCGAGGCCACCTTCGAGGCCCTGTTCGAAGCCATGGAGCAGGCCACCCACTACATCCTGCTGGAGTTTTACATGGTGCGCTCCGATAAGGTGGGCCACCGGATCAAGGAAATCCTGGAGCGCAAGCTGGCGGAAGGTGTGTCGGTGTGGTTTCTGTACGATGACATCGGCAGTTTCTCCCTGTCCCGCCGCTGGCTCAACGAACTGAGCGCAGCCGGGGCACGGGTTGCTTCCTTTGGCGACGGCAACATCCGCCGCCGGCGCTTCCAGATCAACTTCCGCAACCATCGCAAGCTGCTGGTGTGTGACGGCCACACCGGCTTTGTCGGTGGCATCAACCTGGGCGACGAATATCTTGGAACTGCCATGGACCAGGAGCCCTGGCGGGATACCCACTGCCGTATCGAAGGGCCGGCGGTCATCGGCCTGCAACTGGCCTGGCTGGAAGACTGGAACTGGGCCAGCAACGACCGTCCCGAGCTGGAATGGGCGCCGGCAGAGCCACCTCCGGGGCAGCAGGAAGTGCTGGTACTGCCCTCCGGTCCGGCCGACACCTGGGAAACCTGCACCCTGTTTTTCCTGAACTGCATCAACAACGCCCGAACCCGGCTGTGGATCGCCTCGCCCTACTTCGTGCCGGATTTCCAGATTATGAACGCGCTGCAGCTGGCGGCACTTCGTGGCGTGGATGTACGCATCCTGATTCCGGAGAAATCCGACAGCCCGCTGATCCGGGTAGCGGCCTATTCCTACCTGGTGCAGGCCAGCCAGGCCGGTATCGGCATCTATCGTTACCAGCCGGGCTTCATGCACCAGAAGGTGGTACTGGTGGACGACCGCTATGCGGCCCTGGGCACCGCCAACATGGATAACCGCTCCATGCGCCTGAACTTCGAGATCATGGCCATCAACACCCACCCGGAGTTCATCGGGCAGGTAGAGCAAATGCTGGAAGACGACCTGAAACAGTGCCGGCTGATGACCGAAAGCGACTACCAGGACCGCTCACTTCCGTTCCGCCTGGGCTGTCGTGCCGTACGGTTGCTGGCACCGCTTCTTTGAACTGGTTCTCAGTGCAGGCTTGTGCCAATATGACCGCCCGAAAACCGGCAAGACAACAACCGATACTCCATGACCGCATTCAAACCCCGTGAGACCCTGACCGAGCAGGTTGCCCGCCACATTGAAAACCTGATTGCCTTTGGCCAGCTCCGTTCCGGCGAGCGCATCTACGAAAGCGCCATGGCCAAGGAAATGGACGTAAGCCACGGCTCCATCCGCGAAGGCCTGCTGCTTCTGGAAAAACGCCACCTGGTCAGGAACGTACCCCGCAAAGGCGCCTTCGTAACCCCGCTGGACGAGCACTTCGTCAGAAGCCTGTACGAAACCCTGGAGCTGTACCTGACCCACACCGGCCGCAAACTGGTACGGCAGTGGCAGCCCGAAGACATGGCCCGGCTGGAATCACTGCACAGCCAGATGCAGGCTTGCTACCAGAGCAACGACCTGATGGCGTTCCTGGAGCTGGGCATCGAGTACACCAAGGCCTCGCTGGCCTACGCAGACAATTACTTTATTGTCTCTGCCATTGAAGACCTGTGGCCATCGGCCAAGCGCTGCGCGTTTGTGGCCTTCCGCCAGGGCGGGAAGCAGGTGCTGGAAGACAACCTGAAGCATATGGAAGAGTCGATCCAGGCCATTCGTGACCGGGACGAAGAGGCTCTGGCTTCGCTGCTGCACAGCTACGCACAACAGCAAAGCGACCAGGTACTGACGGCGCTGGATCAGTAGAACAGCTGGGTAAACGAGAAGCCGATGTTCAAGTAGGCGGTCCAGTCATCTTCATTATTATAGGCGCCGGCCAGCTGCACCGGGCCCAGGAAGGTATTCACCCCGGCAAACAGGCTCCAGGATCGTACCAGGCCAGACCAGCGCGCGTCGTCCATGGTGTCCCAGGCGTTACCGGTTTCAAAGCCCACGCCGGCGAACCAGGGCATCACCGGCCCGCCGAATTCCCGCCGGGCATAGGCCGACAATAGTGCCGCATCGTTACCGGTGATTTCACCCGGCGCATAGGCCGACAGCTGCCGGAAGCCACCCAGGCGGGCCGCATTCTCGATACCCGGCTCACCACTGACCACCTGACGGGTGTACGCCAGGCCAGTGAGGTTGAACCGGCCCCAGGTGCCGGTGCCCAGGAGCATGCCGGTCACCGAATCGAACTCCCGGTCAGAGCCCAGCCCGTCTCGCTCAAAACGGCCCCGGATACCAGCAAAGGCACCGGATTTCGGGTAAAAGGTATCGCTCAGGGAGTCGTGAACCAACTGCACACTGGCGTAGCCCTGATGAACATGGTCAGAAGGTGCCACCGACGCACCCAACTCATCGTCCACTGACGCCAGCCCGCGCACGTAGCCCAGGCGCACCTCACCGTTGCGGCCCAGCTCCATACCTACTGCCAGGTCTATCTGGCGGAAGCCTACATCAATCTCGGCAATCCGCTCGCCATCCTGGTACACGCTGTAATCATCCTGGCGGTATTCCACGCCCAGCACCGCGAACCGGTCATAGCCGTAATCCAGCGGCTGGTACCACTGGGTGCGCACCCAGGGCTGGGTCCCCAGCTGCAGGGCAGTCTGCCACTCGGCCCCCAGCTGGTTCAGTTCGGTCATACGCAGGCCCGCGGCCAGGTTAAAACGGGTGTCGCCGTCAAAGTTGTCTTCGTAGTTCAGGCCAAACGACAGGTAGTTCGGCCCCCAGCTTTTCTCCCGGGCCCGCACCATCAGCACCGGTCCCTCTTCAGACGGGCGCATCGACCAGGACACTGTCTCGTAATAGCCGAGGCCGTAGATGCGTTTCAGGTCATCTTCCAGCTGTTCGACATCCAGTGGCTCACCGGCTTGCTGGCGAATCCGCTCGCGCAGGAATTCACTGGCCAGGCGGTCACCCTGTGTGAACTCGATCCGGGCGATCGGCCCCGGCTGCCACATGCCGCCTTCGACCGAATCCCGCCAGGCCTGCCAGGCCGGGCCGGAAACCGCCAGCCGGTTCAGCGCCACCGCATGTTCGCGGGCAGCGGTCGCGCCCAGCTCGAACAGTACCGGGCCGTCAAAAAAGTTGGCAGAGGAGTGCCCTTCCAGGTCCGGCCGGATGAGTATGTCGCTGTCGGTCAGCCGGGCCAGCTGATCGTCGGTATTACGGCGGGTCATCATGGTGGTCAGCTGGCCAACCACCGAAAAGGCTTCCTGCATTTCCTCGTTGGTCAGCAGCGGGTCGGTGATATCCACGGCAATGATGATATCGGCGCCCATGTCCCGGGCCACGCTAACCGGCAGGTTGTTGGCTACACCACCGTCTACCAGCAGCCGGCCGCTCCGTTCTACCGGCGCGTAGACTCCCGGTATGCTCATACTGGCCCGGATGGCTTCCGCCAGGTCGCCACTGCCGATCACCACTTCCACCCCGGTTTCCAGGTCGGTGGCCACCGCCCGGAACGGGATCGAAAGCTCATCGAAATCCTCCACCAGCGCGGCATTGCGGGTCAGTTCGTTCAGGATAAAACCCAGGTTCTGGCCGGTCACCAGGCCGCCACCCAGCCGGATACCGTCCATGCTCACCCCCAGGCCGGGGGCCAGCGGCAAACGCCAGTCATCCTGCTTGCGCCGCACCGGCTTGTAGGCACGGCCGGGGTCGTCCCGGAAACTGGACAGCCAGTCCAGCTCGATAAACCGGCGTTCTATTTCCTCCACCGGCATGCCGGACGCATACAGGGCCGCCACGGCGGAGCCCGCGCTGGTGCCCACCACCAGGTCTACCGGCACCTTCATTTCTTCCAGCGCACGCAACACACCTACATGGGCCATGCCCTTGGCGCCGCCGCCACTGAGCACCAGACCCACCTTGGGGCGAACCTCGGGCCGCGACTGGGCCCAGGCTGGCGCTGCCAGCATGGCCAGCAACGTCAGCGCAATGGCGAACAGCTTCGGGGGGCTCAAGATCGGGCGATCAGTGCTTTTTCTTGTCATCGTCGGCCAGGGAAAGGTGGGAGATATCCGGCACAACCGGCGGCGGAACCACCCGGTCTACGCCAAGGTCGGTGCCGGGCGGCGCCAGGGTCCAGTCGTCCAGATGCTCAAACATGGGGGCTTCGGCTTCCTGGTGTTCCACCAACGTGACTCCGGGCGGGTCCAGGCTCAGGCCGGAACCGGCCAGGATGTCATCCACTTTTTCACCCGCAACGGGCAGTCGGTCACCGGGCTCCGGTTCGGGCGTTTTACCGGTTCGGACGGGAGCGTCCTGCGCAGCGCCGGTAGCTGCCGGCGCCGGGCTGGCAGGGCGTTCCGGTGCCGACGGTGCCGGTTCCTGCCGTGGCTGCGGCCTGGATGGCGCTGCACCGGCCATCGGTTGCACATAGGCCACCATGCCATGCTTTTTCAGAACCGCCTGGTATTTTTCAGCCTGCACCTGCTCAAGCTTGTTGCGGATAACCACCGGCTGACCGCTGAACATGCGGTCAAGCTGCTCGACACTGGCCTTGAATAGGGCCTTTGCGTTATTACGAACCGCAGCAGGGTCGGTGCCCGGCACGCACTCCCCTTTGAACACAAGCTGGAACATAGTTATGCCTCGTTATTTTTCGCAGACCAATGGGCCAATGATAGCTGAAAACCATTGCCGGAACAGGCCAGCCTGGTGAACCGCAAAAATGCCTGAAGATTGCAAACAATTGAAAAATCCGGAGCTCACCGGAGGAAAATTGCCAAATCCTCTGCAACAATCTAACTTAATAATCTGTTACATTGCGTTACACGGATTTAAGGCGCGACCCAAGGAGAATAACCATGCGTGCCCTGTTGCCATCCCTTGCTTCTGCCGCGGTCATCGCACTGACGGCACCCGCAGCTCAGGCAGAAAACCTGGATGTTCTGATGAGCGGCGTTTTCGCAGACAACGAAGCCACCTACATCGGCTTTGAAAGCATCGAGCGGGAAGACATTCCTGAACTTGCGGCAGTGGATCGCAAATACCTGGTGGTGGACTTCCGCTTCACCGGCCAGGAGCCGGCCAGCGAACAGCTTCAGGCCAGCGTACACAAAGTCTGCATGACCCTGCTTAAAGACCGCGACCTGATCCGCTCATTGTCGGATTCCGGTTACGACATGGTGTCGGTTGCCTTCGACCGCCAGTCCCAGTTCGACTGCCTGTAAGCCAGAGCTGCCTCAGCTCTGGCCCAGCAGGTGCGGGAAGGCTTCCAGCGCGGTATTAACAGCGTCCAGGTTGAAGGCTTCCACATCCGACAGCAACTTCTCACCGTACTGGGTCACCGACGGGGATCGATAGCGCTGGCCCCACTCGACCACTCTCAGGGCAAAGTCTTTCATCTGTTCCGGGTCGCCACTCTCTCGAACGTCTTGCCATTCGTTACCGAAGTCTTCCGCCAGCTTTTCCCGCAACCAGCCCCGCTCCTGAATGCTCATAGTCTGGGCCAGTAACCGCTCCGATTCTTTCGGCGTACCGTCGTCTTCCACCTGTTCAACGGTAGCCTCCACCCGGGGCAATACCACCGAGAAGGTCGACCCCACGTCCGACTCACTCTCCACCGTCAGCTCGCCGCCCATCATTTCCACCAGTTTACGGCTGATTGCCAGGCCAAGCCCGGTGCCGCCGTAACGCCGGGAGCTCTGGCCTTCCTGTTGTTCGAAGGCGTCAAAAATGCGTTCTTGCTGGTCTGGTGCAATGCCAATGCCGGTATCGGCCACCGTCACCACCAGCCGGTAATACCGGGTTTCGGAGTCTTCCCCGCCCGGTTCGTCCAGCTCGCTGGCCACGGCCCGAACGGTAACCCCACCCTCGTGGGTGAACTTGATGGCGTTACCCACCAGGTTGAACAGCACCTGCCGCAGCCGGGTTTCATCCAGCATCATGGCTGCCGGCATCTTCTTGCCCACGCTCACTTCCAGGGTAATGCCCTGCTCGGTGGCACGCAGATCGAAGATGTGGCGGACATCGCTCAATAGCCGGCGCAGCGACACAGGGCCAAAGTCCAGGCGCATCTTACCGGCTTCAATCCGGGACAGGTCCAGGATGTCGTTAATCAGCATCAGCAGGCTGCGGCTGCCGGCACGGATGGCGTTGAGGTAGTTGCGCTGCTGGGGGTCGGTAACCGAGTTATACAGCAGGTCACTGTAGCCGATCACCGCGTTCATCGGCGTGCGGATTTCATGGGACATATTGGCCAGGAATTCGCTTTTGGAGCGACTTGCAGCTTCGGCCTGCCGCGCCAGCCGCTCCGCCTCCAGCTTGGCTGCCCGCAGCTCGTCTTCACTGCGCCTCAGGGCGTTCTCGGACCGGATCCGCTCGTCGACTTCCAGCGACAGCTTTCGGTTCCAGTACAGGAAGATCAGCACCACCACGATGGCAATCAGGATAATCCGGCGCACCACGGTGTAGTCGGCTTCCTGCTCGATATCCAGGTGAATCCAGCGGTTGTAAACTGCCTCGGTTTCCGATGCCGGCAAACCACTCAGGGCCTTGTTCAGTATCCGGTGCAGTTGCTGGGCCGACTGGCCCACGGCCAGCCTCAGGTCATACTGGTACGGGGTAATGCTGGTAATACGCAGATTGGTCAGCCCCAACCGGGCGACGGTGTAACTGACCGCCGGGATGTGGGTCACCATCACGTCCAGGTCGCCGTTAGACAGCGCCAGCAAGCCTTCTTCTACAGTTTGCTGCGGATAAATGTCGAGGTTCGGATGATTGATCAGCAGGTAATCATGGCTGGCCTGGCGATTGACCACCCCTACCCGCTCGTCACGCAACTCCCGCAAATCTCCGATAAACCGCCCGGTGTCCCGAATCGCCAGGGCAATGGGCACGTTCACATAGGCCCGGGTAAACAGGAAATCCTGCTCGGTACGGGGTGTTCGGGACATGCCTGGCAGGACATCCACTTCACCGGATTTCAGCTGTTCTTCCGAGGCACTGCGGCTATCCACCGGAACATATTCAAAGCGGATGTCCAGGTCCTGCTCCAGGCGCTTGAGCAGGTCGACCACCAGCCCGGCCGGCCGGCCGTCCTGCTGGAATTCGAAGGGCGGCCAGTCTGACCGGACGCCCACCTTCAGCCCGGGATTGGCTTTCAGCCAGGCCCGCTCGGAGCTGCTCAGGGACTGGTTACCGGCGTCCATCTCCGGTGCGCTGGCCTGCAGCCAGGACTGCCGGATGCTGCGATGTTCCTGGTGGCCGAGGGCGGTGATGGCGCGGTCGAACACCCGGAACAGGTTGGCTTCTTCGATGGGCACCTGCAGCACGACATCCACCTCCCGGTGGTCGAGCAGCAAGGACAGGCCAACGCCGTTGATCATTGCCGATTCCAGGTAGTCGGACACCACCGGCACCGGCCCCAGAAACGCATCCGCCTTGCCCGACAGCAGCAGGCTGACAGCTTCGCCAAGATTGGCCGCCGGCACCGGGGTAAAGTTGTTTACCGGGTCCAGCAGCGGGTACTGGTTGGGGTCGTCACCGACAATGGCCACCCGGCTGCCTTCAAGGTCTGACGGGCCGCGGATTGCCGCCGCTCCGGCGTTCACAAAGACCCCATAGGTGAGCGACATCAGCGGCGCCGTATGGCGCACGCCCGGAATCACCGGGGCATCGGGAATGCGGGTCGTCAGGATGATATCCGGCTCGGGCTGGTTACCGGAGCCATCCAGGAGTTCCGGCTCTACCAGCACCCCCAGCTTGTTTTCAATCCGCTGCAGGTAATCGATCCAGATACCCGCCAGGGGGCCATCGCCGGTATCGAACACCAGGGGTACCTGGCTGTGGCGGATGCCCACCCGGAAGCTGTCCTGCTGCTCCAGCCACTCCAGGTCTTCCACGCCCAGCACCGGGTCCGGCGCAGCCAGTGGCGGATCTGCCAGCGCGGCCCCTTGAAATACCAGAAACAGCAGGCAGAACAATAACTGTGAAACAGACTTCACTGGATATCCTCGGCGGGTCCACTACATTTCAGGAAACCATACCCGTAAACGGGGTACATTGCATTTTGCCAACCCATCACAGAGGGCACTTCCATGGACACCAGCAAACATAGCCTGAGCACCCTGTTCGAACAACTTGGCATGCCGGCAGACAAAGCCAGCATCGAAGACTTCATTGGCCGTCACTCGCCACTGCCCTCGGAAATCGCACTGCAGGATGCCCCGTTCTGGTCCGAGGCCCAGTCCCACTTCCTGGAGGAAGGCCTGGAAGAAGACAGTGACTGGGCAGAAATCATTGACGAGCTCGATGCCATGCTGAGGCACTGACGCCCGGTTTCAACTCTCGCCGGAACCCGACCCCCCGCGCCGGCGCCTGGCCCGGGGATGGCTCTGGTCATAGACCCTGGCCAGGTGCTGAAAATCCAGGTGGGTATACACCTGGGTGGTTGCGATATCGGCATGGCCCAGCAATTCCTGCACGGCCCGAAGGTCACCACTGGATTCCAGCATGTGGCTGGCAAAGGAATGCCGGAGCAGGTGCGGGTGCAGGCGCTGGTCGGCCCCCTGCAACACACCCCAGCGGGCCAGCCGGGCCTGGATGCTGCGCCGGCTCAGGCGGTCACCCCGCTGGCTGACAAACACTGCGGGCTCGCCTTCCGGCGCCACGGACGACCGCATTGCCAGCCAGTTGTTCAGGGCCGTTACCGCCTTGCCGCCTACCGGCAGAATCCGCTCCTTGTTCCCCTTACCCAGCACCCTCACCTCCCGGCCTTTGAGGTCCAGGGAGAGCAGGTCAAGCCCGGCCAATTCTGCCAGCCGCAGGCCAGAGGAATACATCAGTTCGAACATGGCCAGGTCCCGGACTTCCAGCGGATCGTCCGGGTTTACTTCCAGCAACTGGTTGATCTGGTCAACATCGGCCACTTTCGGCAACCGGCGACCGGTTTTCGGAGCCCGGATATCCAGCGCCGGGTTATCCCGGGCCAGGCCTTCCCTGAGCAGATACTGGTAGAAGCGACGAATAGAAGATAGATGGCGGGCAATGCTGCGGCCGCCAAGGCCGCCTTTACTGAGGTGGGCGACATACCGGCGGACGTCGTGGCTGGACAGGTCCGCCCAGCAATCGCAACCGACTCCTGTCAGCCAGAGCGCCAGGCGCTGCAGGTCACGCTGGTAATTATCGCAGGTGCGCGCGGAGTGCCGCTTTTCTGATTGCAGGTGGCGGATAAAGCCCGACAGCGGCGCCGCCAGGGCCTCGGGCGGCGTGCCGGGGGTGTCGAGGGCGCCGGGGTCAACCTCCAAGGTCACCCCTGACCGCTTTCCACCGCCAGGTCAGACACCGATGCGCCGGAGCCATGGCGTTTGAGCATGGGCGGCAGCAGGCGGCTCAGGGTATCGCTGATATAACTCAGGAACAGCGATCCCATGCTCTGGTCAAAATAACCCGGCTCACAGCTACCCACCGCAAACACCCCGACCAGGCCTTCATGGCGCAGTGGCATCAGGGCCACGGAGGCGATCGGTTCGTCCCGGTCCGGGAACAGGAATTCCCGCTCATTCTCCCGGAACTGTCCGCACACCGCCCGCTCACCATCCAGCAGGCTACCCAGTCGTTCCTGGGCCAGGTCGGCATTGACAACATGCAGGGCACCCTGGCCGGAGCCGGGCAGTTCATCATTGCTGAACAGCAAGACAGACGCGGCATCCAGCCCGAAATCACTGCGGATACTGTCATCGATAGCCGCCGCCATGTCGTTCAGGTTTCGGGCTTCGATCACCTGCAGCAGCAGGCGTTTGCTCTTCTCGAACAGGCGGTCGTTGTGGCGGGCAATCGAGACTAGCTCGACCAGCTCCCGGCGCAGGGTATCCCGCTGCTCTCGGAACAGATGAACCTGGCGTTCCACCAGGGAAATCGCACGTCCACTGTCGTGAGGCAGGGTCAGGGTGCGCAGCAGTTCATCCTGGTCGACAAAGAAATCAGGGTTGTCGCGCAGATAATCCGCTACCTGCTCACGGGTGAGTTCTGCGACCTTCTGGCGGGCCGTTTGTTCTGTCATCGTGTTCTCCTGAGCTGTCAGGACCTTGTTTTAGGGCTGCGAGGGCCTTTGCGCCGGCGCGGCAGAGCCTCGCCCGGCAGTCGTAACTGGCCTTCAAATACTGTTGTCGCAGGGCCTTCCATCATAACAGGGGTACCCTCACCCTGCCATTCGATCACCAGGCGCCCGCCACGCAGTTCCACATCTACCCGGGCATCCAGCAAGCCACGCAACTGGCCGGCAACCACGGCGGCACAGGCACCGCTGCCGCAGGCCAGGGTTTCACCGGAGCCCCGCTCGAACACCCTAAGCCGGGCATGGCTACGATCCACAATTTGCAGGAAACCGATATTGGCCCGGGCCGGGAACCGCGGATGTTTCTCCAGCGCAGGCCCCAGGCTGGCGACCGGCGCGGTATCCACGTCGTCCACCACCAGCACACCATGGGGGTTGCCCATAGACACCGCCGACAATTCAATCTGCTGGCCGTCCACTTCCACCGTGTACACGGTTTTCTGGCGGTCGGCGGCAAAGGGAATGGCGGGCGGGTTCAGTTCCGGCACACCCATGTTCACCATCACCATGCCGTCTTTGCCGATTTTCAGTTCAATTACGCCCTTGGCGGTCTGTACCCGCACCACCCGCTTGTTGGTTAGGCGCTGATCCCGCACAAAGCGGGCAAAACAGCGGGCGCCGTTGCCACACTGTTCCACTTCCGAGCCGTCGGCATTGAAGATCCGGTAGCGGAAGTCGACATCCGGTAATCCGGGCGGCTCCACCACCAGCAGCTGGTCAAAGCCAATGCCAAAGTTGCGGTCGGCCAGCTCCCGGATCATTTCCGGGCGCAGGCGAAACGGCTGGCTGATGGCATCCACCACCATGAAATCGTTGCCCAGGCCGTGCATCTTGGTGAACCTCAGCAGCGGCCCCTGATTCCGTCTTTGCTGGTTCATCTCCGGTTCCCCGCTCATTCCGGCAGACAACTTTCAGGAGCCAACTGGTCTTCCAGGGTTTCCCGGCGCCGGACCACGTGCACCTTGTCACCATCCACCATCAGTTCCGGCGGGCGGTTTCGGGTGTTGTAGTTGGAGGCCATCACAAAGCCGTAAGCACCGGCAGAGCGCACGGCCAGAAGGTCACCGGCCTGCAGGCGCAGCTTGCGATCCTTGCCCAGGAAGTCGCCGGTTTCACACACCGGGCCCACCAGGTCCCAGGCTTGTTCTTCGCCCTCCCGGTGCGGCTGGACCGGAATGATCGCCTGCCAGGCGCTGTACAGGGCCGGGCGGATCAGGTCGTTCATGGCCGCATCGATGATGGCAAAGTTCCGGTGTTCGGTGCACTTCAGGAATTCCACCCGGGTCACCAGGATGCCGGCATTGGCGGCAATGGAACGGCCCGGTTCCAGGATCAGCTCCAGCTGACGATCGCCCATACGCTCGGCCAGGGCTTTCACATAGTCCGCCGGCTGGGGCGGCTGTTCCTGGTCATAGGTAACGCCCAGGCCACCGCCCATATCCAGGTGGCGAATGCGGATGCCCTGCTCCGCCAGCGAATCAATCAACGCCAGCACCCGGTCCAGCGCATCCAGGAACGGTGACACAGAGGTCAGCTGGGAGCCGATGTGGCAGTCCACGCCTTGTATATCCAGGTTCGGCAGGCTGGCCGCCCGGGCATAGACCTGCGGAGCTTCGGCAATATCAATGCCGAACTTGTTCTCTTTCAGGCCGGTGGAAATATAGGGATGGGTGCCGGCATCAACATCCGGGTTCACCCGCAGGGAAACCGGTGCCTTCACTCCCAGCTCGCCGGCCACCTTGTTCAGGCGATCCAGTTCGGTGTCGGATTCCACGTTGAAACAACGAACGCCGGCTTCCAGCGCCCGCTTCATTTCCCATTCCTGCTTGCCGACACCGGAAAACACCACTTTCCCGGCCTCGCCACCGGCCGTCAGCACCCGCTCCAGCTCACCGGCCGAGACAATGTCGAAACCGGCACCAAGCCGAGCCAGCACATTGAGTACAGCCAGGTTACTGTTGGCTTTCACGGCGTAGCACACCAGGTGCGGCCGGCCAGCCAGGGCGTTGTCGTAGGCCTTGTAATGGCGCTCCAGGGTAGCCCTGGAATAGACATAGGCGGGCGTACCGAAGCGCTCGGCAATCTGTGCTACGGGGACGTCTTCGGCGTAGAGTTCGCCGTCACGGTAATTGAAATGATCCATGCTGTTCCTGACTGTTCGGGCAGAATCGGGTTGAGTGGTCAGCTTTCTGGCTTGTCGTCGCTTTGCTGTGTTTCAGCACTGTTTTCAACCGCCGGCACCGGCGCTTCCCGGTACAGGGGGCCTTTCTGGCCACAACCGGAAACCATCAGCGAAACCAGCACCAGGGCCGCCAGCCCCGGCCAGCGCACCTGCTTGACCTGCATACCCAATCCCCTGAGTGAATAATGGGCGAAGTATACCCGACACCCGGCCTTTACGGCGAGGGAACCGGCTCCGCCCGGGGCAATCCGATAACCGGGACGCCATCCACTTCTTTTCGGGTGAAGAGCCAGTATCATGGGAGCCATTCTGTCATTTACAGCCATAACGACAATCCGGAGACCCGCAAGGGACAACCGCTGTGAAAGAATTCCTGATCCAACGCTATCGCCAGGACCCGCTGGGCCCCGCCATTCCGCCTACGCTGGTACAGATCGATGACACCGGCCGGGTTATCCGGGCCGATCGCCATACCGATACCATGTTCGGCTACGAACCGGCGGAACTGATCGGCAAGCCGGTGCAACAGATTCTCGCCTCGCGCCAGGACGACCCCTTTGCACCGGCCAACCGGCACCGGCTGAATGACGGCCAGAAAGTCCTGGTGACCTTCCGCCACAAGGAGGGATTCTTTTTCACGGCCCGGCTGGGCCTGCACACCGAAATGCGGGATTCCGACCAGGCCGCCAGCGCCGCGATTACGCTGCGGGACAGCATCGCCATGGACAGCAGCCTGTTGACACTGGCGGAGCAGAGCGCCGGCTTCGGCCTGTGGGAACTGAATATCGCCAGCAACGAGATCGGCTGGACCGAAGGCGTTTACCGGTTACTGGAACTGCAGCCCGGCACCGGGCTGACGCCCGAGCAGGCCCTGTTCTACTGCCAGGCCGGCCAGAACCGGGTTCGGGCCCTGTTCCGCCGCAGCATCCGCACCGGCAAGCCGTTCCGGATTGACCTGTCCATCCTCACCGGCAAACAGAGCCAGCAAACCGTCACCCTCGCCGGCGGCCCTCTTGGCGACAGTCGGGAACCGCAGCGGCTGGGGGGCGTCATCGTCAATCACAGCGAAGCCATGCGCCACGATGACGAAAAACAACGGGTGCAGAGCATTCTGGAAGCCACCGGCGACGCCACCGAAGACCTGGTACTGGCTGTGAATACCCGGCTGGACCTGCTGCACTTCAATAAGCCCTGGGCCCGCCAGTTTTATAAAGCCTTCGGACTGGCCCCTTCTGTCGGCGACAACCTCAGCAAATTGCTGGGCGACTTCCCGAATGAGCGTCGGCTGATCGAACGCCTGTGGCAACGGGCACTGGAGCGGGACAGCTTTGTTGCGGAGATGCCGCTGAACCGTCAGGGCGAAGGCTTTCCGGTGTACGAATTCCATTTCCAGAGCCTGCGCGGTCCCCATAACGAAGTGGTTGGCGCAACTCATGTGGCGAGGGATATCAGTGACCGCCTGAAACGCAACCTGGACGATGACCGGCGCACCCAGTTTGACCCGGTCACCGGCCTGCTTAACCGTCGCGCGTTTCTCGAACACCTGGAACGGGCCCTTACCCACCAGCACCGGCGCCAG
Source organism: Marinobacter vinifirmus (assembly GCF_002258215.1). Lineage (GTDB taxonomy): Bacteria > Pseudomonadota > Gammaproteobacteria > Pseudomonadales > Oleiphilaceae > Marinobacter > Marinobacter vinifirmus. Next base: position 59,102 of record NZ_NEFY01000007.1, on the reverse strand, counting down.
TTCACCGACAGCCTTCTGTTGCTGGACCTGGACAACTTCGAGCAATGCCAGGAAAACACCGGCAGCGGCGCCTGCGACCGTTATCTGAGGGAGCTGGCGGCCACGCTGGGGTTGCGGGTCCGGCAACGGGATGCCCTCGCCCGGCTGGCCGGCGATACCTTTGCGCTGTACATCGAGAACTGCCCGGAACCCAGGGTGCGCAAACTGGCGGATGAAATCCGCGAGCAGATAGCCCGCTTCCAGTTCGACTGGCAGGGCCAGCAACTGCAAACCACCGCCAGCGGCGGGCTGTTGATTCTGGGCGGCGAGCAGCCGGAACAACCGGAACAGCTGCTGAGCCAGGCCGCAAACCTGTGCCACACCGCCAAGATCTCCGGACGCAACCGGATTCACGCGGCCCACGCCAGGCATGGTGAACAACCGGCGGGAAGTTCCGACCAGCAACTGGAGCAGCTTCGCAACGCCCTCGACAACAACCACCTGCTGCTGGAATTCCAGTCCATGAAACCGGTGGCCAGCGTAACCTGGGGCGACCACATTGAAATCCTGTGCCGGGTTCCGGGTGCCAACCCTGACGACACGCCACTGACACCGAACCAGTTCCTGCCCATCGCCGAACGCTTTGACCTGGTAAAACGCCTGGACCGGCAGGTCATCCGCCAGACCCTCGACTGGCTGGACCGGCATCCACTGCTGGAGCCGCGGCTGAAGTACTGCGGTTTCAACTTGTCGCTGGCCAGCATCCTGGATGACAGTTTTGCGGAATTCATGGAACAGGCAGTGGCGCCGCTGGCCTACAAGCCGGAGTGTTTCTGCCTGGAAATACGGGAGGCCCATGCCACCCAGTATCCGGATGAAGTAGCGGTGCTGTGCGATGCACTGCACCGGGCCGGCTTCCGGGTCGCCCTGGAAGGGGCCGGTGCTTCGGTGGAAAGTTACAGCCTGGCCGCCAACCTGCCGGTCGACATCATCAAGCTGGATCAGCGGGTGATGAAGCACCTGGAAAAAGATCCGGTACAACAAATTATGGTGGATGCCCTGCACCGCATTGCCGAGGCTGCCGGCAAGGAAACCGTAGCCACCTTCATCGAAAACGATGAAACCTTGCGCAAGGTACGCACACTGGGAATTCACTTCGGCCAGGGCTTCCGGCTGGCAGAACCCCAACCACTGGAACAACTGAAACCGGCGGTGGTGGAGCTGAGTACCGGGCGTATCGGAGGCTGAGTTCCGCCGGCACAGGGGTCACCACAGTGCCGGCGGATGATCAGGGCAGGATTACTTCAGGGCGGCGCGGGCCCGGGCTACGGCGGCACGAACCTGGTTCGGCGCGGTGCCACCCAGGTGATCACGGGCCTGCACGGAACCTTCCAGGGTCAGCACGTCAAACACGTCCTCGCCAATCACGTCAGAGAACTGCTGCAGTTCTTCCAGGGTCATCTCGGACAAGTCACGACTTTCAGCCACGCCAAAGGCGACAGACTTGCCGACAATCTCGTGGGCATCCCGGAACGGCACGCCTTTTTTGACCAGGTAATCGGCGAGATCCGTGGCGGTGGAGAAACCCCGCTTGGCCGCCACCCGCATGTTGTCCGCCTTGGCCTTGATGGCCGGGATCATGTCGGCATAGGCCTTCAGGCAGCCCTTGATGGTATCGACGGTGTCGAACAGCGGCTCTTTGTCTTCCTGGTTGTCCTTGTTGTAGGCCAGCGGCTGGCTCTTCATCAGGGTCAGCAGGCTGATCAGGTGGCCGTTCACCCGGCCGGTCTTACCTCGCACCAGTTCCGGTACGTCCGGGTTTTTCTTCTGGGGCATGATGGAAGAACCGGTGCAGAAACGATCCGGCAGGTCGATAAAATCGAACTGGGCGGAAGTCCAAAGCACAAGCTCTTCACTGAACCGGGACAGATGAGTCATCAGCAGCGCAGCGAAACTGCAGAATTCGATGGCGAAGTCCCGGTCAGAGACGGAATCCAGGCTGTTTTCAGTCGGCCGGTCAAAGCCCAGCAGCTCGGCGGTCAGGTTACGGTCGATCGGGTAGGTGGTACCAGCCAGGGCAGCGGCGCCCAGGGGCATCACATTCACCCGCTTGCGACAATCCTGCAGACGATCGGCATCGCGTACCAACATTTCGTACCAGGCCAGCAAATGGTGGCCGAAGGTAACCGGCTGTGCAGTCTGCAGGTGGGTAAAGCCGGGCATGATGGTGTCGGCTTCGCGCTCCGCCAGGTCCAGCAGGCCGGCCTGCAGGCGAGCCAGCTCTTCGGCGATCACGTCGATTTCATCGCGCAGGTACAGGCGAATGTCGGTAGCGACCTGGTCGTTACGGCTGCGACCGGTGTGCAGCTTCTTGCCGGTGATGCCGATGCGATCGGTCAGCCGGGCTTCGATGTTCATGTGCACGTCTTCCAGGCTGACGGACCACTCGAAGCGACCGGCTTCGATGTCTTCCTTCACGCCTTTCAGGCCTTCGATGATCTGGTCCCGCTCGGCGTCGGTGAGCACACCCACCTTGGCCAGCATGGTGGCATGGGCGATAGAGCCGGTAATATCATGGTGGTACAGGCGCTGGTCAAAACCGACTGACGCGGTAAAGCGCTCAACAAAGGCATCGGTAGGCTCGCTGAAACGGCCACCCCAGGGTTTTTCGGAGGATGTGGCCTGGTCAGATTTCTTCTGATCCGTCATGGTCTATCTTTCCTGCTGACAGCCCGGCATCATCGTGCCGGCAGTGAATCGGTAAAAAGTTGCCGCAGTATAGCATTCTGACCCCAGTTAAGGAGACACCCCTGAAACCAGACCATGGCATAGGCAAGCAACAGCCTGGCAGCTTTTACGTTCCCGATCTGTGCCGGGTGCGGGCGGTGTTCCTGATGCTGGTCACCAGCGAACTGTTCGTGCTGGTGTTATCCATTGTCCAGGCGGAACAGGGCTGGATTGACTGGAACTACTTCGGGCTGCTGTCGCTGTTTGTGCAATGGACCACCCTCACCAGCGCAGCGCTGATCTGCCTGCTGCGGCCCCGGCTGGCGCACATGGGCATAGCCGGCGCCACCCTGGCCATCGTCACCATCGTCATGCTCGATGTACTGGCGTTCAGCCTGTTTGCCGACAAGGTTCTCAACCCGCAACCCGGCGGCATCCTGTGGCAAAGCATCGCCAAGAAACTGCTGCTGGCACTGCTGATCTCCCTGATGGTGCTGCGCTACTTCTATCTGCAACACCAGTGGCAACAACAGCAGGAAGCCGAAATGCAGGCCCGGCTCACCTCCCTGCAGGCCCGCATCCAGCCCCATTTCCTGTTCAACAGCATGAACACCATCGCCAGCCTGATCGACAGCCACCCCGAACTGGCCGAAGAAGCCGTGCTGGACTTGTCCGAACTGTTCCGGGCCAGCCTGAGAACCACCGAACAGCTGGTCCCCCTGAGCCGTGAACTGGAACTGTGCCAGCGTTACCTTGCCATTGAAGGGCTCAGGCTGGGCGAACGGCTGGCACTGGACTGGGCCATCGAGCCCGGGCTGGAGCAACAGGCAATCCCGCCGCTAACCCTGCAACCCCTGGTGGAAAACGCCATTTACCACGGCATACAACCCAGGGCGGAGGGCGGCACCGTGCGGATTGAAGTTTCCGCCAAGGATCGGTTTGTCTATCTGCTGGTACAGAACCCGGCCCCGGAGGCTGGCGAAAGCCGGCACAGCGGCAACCACATCGCCCTGGACAACACCCTGGCCCGGCTCCGGGCCCTGTTCGGGGAGTCCGCCGTGCTCAAGCGCAGCCGGCAAAATGACATTTATACCGTTACACTGAGGCTGCCCAGGCAGACGGTAAACCAGTACAAACGCCTTGTTTCACGGTGAGACGATGGATTCGCAACCGCAGCAAACCATATTGATTGCCGACGACGAGCCCCTGGCCAGGCAACGGATCCGCAGGCTGCTGGAAGACCTCCCCGGTTACCGGGTGTGTGGCGAGGCCACAGACGGCCGCGACACCCTGCACAAAATTGCCGCACTGGAACCGGACATCCTGCTGCTGGATATCCGCATGCCCGGCATGGACGGCATGCAGGCGGCCGGCCAGATCAGCCAGCTGGACAATCCGCCCGCGGTGATTTTCTGCACCGCCTACGACCACTTTGCCATCCAGGCCTTTGACGTACAGGCCTGCGGCTACCTGCTCAAACCCGTACGCAAGGAAGCCCTGGCCCAGACCCTCGCCCGGGCCGGGCGCACCAACCGGGTGCAGCGCCGCAGCCTGGCCGGACAGACCGGCCAGGACTCCAGCCAGCTGGCGGTTCGCACCCACCGGGGTACCGAGCTGATCGACCTGGACACCATCCTGTACTGCGAAGCCGACCAGAAGTACGTCACCCTGCACCATACCCGGGGTGAAACCCTGTGCGATTACACCCTGAAGGAACTGGAGCAGGCCTATCCGCAGCAATTGCTGCGCATTCACCGCAATACCCTGGTGGGCGTGCGCTTTATCCGTGGGCTGCAACGCAGCAGCGACGGCCACCATAGCCTTGCGCTGAAAGGGCTGCCTGCGGAACTGCCGGTGAGCCGGCGCCATACCGGCCACGTGCGCCAGTGGTTACAGGAACACCAGCCCTCCCCCTGACGGGGTATGCCGGGGCAACCACGGGACTTTTTTACTGCCACAAGGTAACCTTGGGGCACATTTTCCCGAACGACAGTGAGTGCCATGTCCAAACGAACCCTTCGCATCGCAACCCGTAGCAGCGCACTGGCGCTGTGGCAGGCAGAATTCATCAAATCCGAGCTGGAGCGGCTGCACGACAACGTCACCGTGGAGCTGGTCAAGATCAAGACCCAGGGCGACAAGATCCTCGACGTTCCCCTGGCCAAGATCGGTGGCAAGGGCCTGTTTGTGAAGGAACTGGAAGAAGCCATGCTGGACGGCCGCGCCGACCTTGCCGTGCACTCCATGAAAGACGTACCCATGGAGTTCCCGGAAGGCCTGGGGCTGGTCGCCATCTGTGAGCGCGAAGACCCCACCGACGCCTTCGTCAGCAACCACTACGACAACCTGGACCAGCTGCCCCAGGGCGCCGTGGTTGGCACCTCAAGCCTGCGTCGTGAAACCCAGCTCAGGGCCAACCGCCCGGACCTGGAAATCAAGATGCTGCGAGGCAACGTGAACACCCGGCTGGCCAAGCTGGATGCCGGAGAATACGACGCCATCGTGCTGGCCAGCTCCGGCCTGAAGCGTCTGGGTTTCCACGATCGCATCCGCTACTGCATGCCGGATACCGTCTCGCTGCCGGCCGTCGGCCAGGGCGCACTGGGCATCGAATGCCGCCTGAGCGATGACGAACTGCTGGGCCTGCTGGAGCCACTGAACCATACCGACACCGCAGACCGGGTAAAGGCCGAGCGCGCCCTGAACCGCCGGCTGGAAGGTGGCTGCCAGGTACCCATTGCGGCCTATGCCCTGCTGGAAGACGACAACACCCTTTGGCTGCGAGGCCTGGTGGGTGCAGTCGACGGCACCCGGATTTTCCGGGTGGAAGGCCGTGCGCCCCGCGCTGAAGGTGAACGCCTGGGCCGGGAACTGGCAGAACAGCTGCTGGCCATGGGTGCCGACAAGGTTCTGGCTGAAGTCTATGGCCACACCCCGAGCTGAAGCCCACCTGGCTCAACCGGAACTTGCTGGCCGGCGGATACTGATCTGCCGGCCGGAGCCGGAAGCCGACAGGCTGGCCGAAGCTTTCCGGGCGGCCGGCGCGCGGGTTCGGGTATTGCCCACCGTGGTTCGCGAACCCTTGCCGGAAACCCCGGAACGCCGCAGCCTGCTGCAGGAACTCGATAATTTCCACCATATCATTGCCGTCAGCCCCTATGCCGCACGGCTGCTGCTGGATGAGGTAGATCAGTGGTGGCCGCAGCCACCGGTTGGCGTGCACTGGTATGGCGTAGGCGCCGGCACTGCGGCGGCGTTTGCCGAAGCAGGGCTGCCGGCCGAGAAGCCGGATGACGGCTGGACCAGCGAAGCCTTGCTGGCGCACCCGTCGCTGCAGCACCTGGAACACGAAAAGGTTTTGCTGGCCCGGGGCGAGCAGGGTCGGGAGCTGATTCGCCAGACCCTGGAGCAACGGGGAGCCCGGGTAACGGTTCTGCCACTGTACCGACGCCTCCAGCCGTACTATCCTGCAGATAAGCTAAGCGAGATTTTTACCGGGTTCCGGCCCGAAGCGGTGATCGCCCTGTCCGGCGAAACCCTGAACAATCTCAAAGACATGGCCCGGGAATACCCGCATGCCCTGGACACTGCCCTGGTGGTTGTCCCGGCCAACCGGGTGGCCGAGCAGGCCAGGGCAGCCGGATTCAGCAACCCGGTGGTTCCGGATGGCCTGTCCGACCGGGAACTGGTGAATTGCGTGGCTGTGCGGCTCGGGCCGCAGGCCGGTAACAACGGATAACCAAGTAAGGATGCCCGTGACTGAAACAACAGAACAACTACCCGCCACCGTCGAGCCCGACAACACCGCCGAAAAACCGCGCCTTTGGCCAATCTGGGTGGTCGCCGGTATTGCCCTGCTCATTACGCTGATACTGGCCCTGTGGAGCTGGCAGCAGTGGAACAACCACCAGGCCACCCTGCAGGTGATTACCGACCTGCGCCAGGATACCGCCCAGCTGGAAGACCTCTACGGCAGCCGGGGCAGCGAGCAGAGCCAGCGCATGCAGGCCATGGAGCAGAAGCTGGCCGAACAGCGTGAGCTGATTGCCACCCAGCAGCGCCAGATTGACCACAACGCCCGGGAACTGCTGGAAGCGGGGAACCGCACCCGTACCGACTGGCTGCTGGCCGAGGCCGAATACCTGCTGCGCATTGCCAACCAGCGCCTGCTGATTGAAAAAGACATCAAGGGTGCCTTGTCGGCCCTGGAGTCTGCTGACGAAGTGCTGGCAGAGTCTGACGACATCGGCGTGTTCCCGGTGCGACAGCAACTGGCTAAGGAAGTGTTGTCCCTGAAAGGTATCGAGGGGGTCGACCGCACCGGCCTGTACCTGAAACTGGAAGCCGCCATTGCCAGCCTGCATGACCTGACCGACCAGGCCCTGATCCACGACCGAGCGCCCGGGTTCAGCATGGTCGGAGACGACCAGGCCCCGGAAGACGGCAGCAATATGCTCACCCGCGGCTGGAACCGGTTCGCCGATACCATGAAACAGGTGGTTGTGGTGCGCCGGCTGGACGAGCCGGTCAAGCCGCTGTTGTCTCCTGACCAGAGCGCCTGGGCCCGGCTGAACCTGCAACTGATGCTGGAAGAAGCCGAAATGGCGGTCTTGCGGGGCAACCAACCGCTGTACGAACGGGCGCTGAACAAAGCTATCAGCACCGTCAAAGACTGGTATGACAACACCAACCCGGCTATCCAGGGCATCAGCGGCACGTTGACCGAACTGGCAGACCGGAATGTGGATCCCCAGCTGCCCGATATCAGCAAGTCCCTGGACCTGCTGAAAGAGCGCCTGGCAGGACGCACCGCTGCCGGCAGCAACGGAGGCGATGAATCATGATCCGCCTACTGCTGATCCTGCTGATTGCCCTGCTGGTGGGCACCGGGCTGTCTCTGGGGCTGGCCTATGATCTCGGCTATATCCGTGTCAGCCTCGGCAACTATCTGATCGAAACCAATTTCTGGGTTGGCCTCGGGCTGATCGTTGTCCTGGTGATGCTGAGCCTGTTCCTGATCGGCCTGCTGAAGCGGTTCCGCCAGGGTACCGGCCTGATGGCCACCTGGGTCAGCCGCGGCAACGAACGCCGTGCCCGCCGGCGCACCACCAAGGGCCTGCTGGCACTGGCCGAAGGCAACTGGCCACGAGCCAGGAAACTGCTGGTGAGCTCCGCCAACCATGCCGATACACCGCTGATCAACTACCTGGCGGCAGCACAGGCCTCGTTCGAATCCGGTGACCACGACTCGGTCGACCAATTACTGCGCCAGGCCTTTGAAAGCACCCCCGGCTCCAGCCTGGCGGTCGGCCTGACCCAGGCCCAGCTGCAGCTGGCGGGCAACCGGCTGGAACAGGCCCTAGCCACCCTGCTGCGCCTGCGTAAAGAAGCACCGCACCATCCGTTCGTGCTCAAGCTGCTGAAGAACACCTACCTGCGGCTGGAAGACTGGCGGGAATTGTCAAAACTCCTGCCGGACTTGCGCAAGCGCAGCGTGCTGACGGAAAAAGAACTGGATGACCTGGAACGACAGGTATGGCACAACCTGCTGGAACAGGCTGCCGCCGACTGCGAGCGCCGACGCAAGGAAGATCCGGAAGCGACCCTGGAACCGCTGACCCGGCTATGGGACGAACTGCCCCGGTTCGTTCGGCGCGAAGAGTACACCATCCGGGACTACGCGGGGTTACTGGCCCGTCTGGGCGATGAGGGGCAGGCCGAAACCCTGCTGAGAAAAGTGCTGCGTAACCACTGGAGCGACGAGCTGATCAACCTCTACGGGCGGCTTGAGGGCCACCAGCCGGATGAGCAGTTAATCATTGCCGAACAGTGGCTGAAAGACCGCCCCAACAATCCGGAACTGCTGCTGGCACTGGGCCGCCTGAGCCTGCGCAACGAACTGTGGGGCAAGGCCCGGGAATATTTCGAAACCAGCCTGCGCCTGAAACGCAGCCGTGAAACCCTGGCGGAACTGAGCCGCCTGAGCGCCCATATGGGCCATGAAGAAGCCAGCATCAAGCTGCTGATGCAGGGGCTGGAGACCGACAACGGCCTGCCCGAGTTGCCGATGCCCCGGGCCTGAGCCCTCAGCGCACAACATGAGCCTTCAGCGCCACAACATAAGCCATCAGCGCCACACTCTGAGAGAGTCAGGCCAAGCAATCAGGCCCTGGGGGCGTACTCCAGCACATCCGAGAAAAACGCCTGCACAGGCAGGCCTTTTTCCAGCAGCGCATCCATCAGGGTATACACCATGGTGGGCGAGCCACTGGCATGAACTTCCACGTTCTGCCAGTCGGCCCCGGACGCCAGTACAGCCCGCACCAACTGGTCATGGTGACCACCCCAGTCATTATCCTCGTCATCCCCGACGACAGGCACAAAGCTGAAATTGCTCCAGTCTTCATGCCACTGTTGCGCCAGCGACCTCAGGTACATGTCCTCGTGCTTGCGCACGCCCCAGAACAGGGTCACGGGGTGGCTGTACCGGGTTTCCTGAAGGAATTCCACCAGGCTTTTCATCTGGGCAAAGCCGGTTCCGGCCGCTACCAGCAGTAAAGGCTTGTCCGGCGCCGCAGCCAGGCAGGCTTTGCCATTGGGCAGTTCCACCGTCACATCCTGGCCGGAGGTGAGCGCATCAATCACCTTGCGGGCTGAAACCCAGTCCGGGGAAGCCTGGATGTGCAATTCGATATGCTCGGCGGCGGGGCTGCTGGCGATGGAGAAATAACAGGGATCTTCCCCCGGCAGGATGACCGAAAGATACTGACCGGCATGGAAGGCCACATCGCGGCGCCTCGGCAGCTTCAGCTCAACCCGGAACACATCGTGACTGATCGAGCGCACATCAACTACTTTGGCTGCATACTGACGGGGCAGATGGTTCGCAGTTGCCATAATGGCAGGTATCTCCAGTTTCAGGTCGGTCAGGGCAAGCGTCCGGCACATCATCAGCCGATCACCCTCCGATAAGGTTTGTTGGTTCCGGGTATTCAGGGCCTGCCCCGTTATCAGGGTTGCCTCACAGATCTCGCAGACACCGTTGCGGCAGGCTGCCGGCGCCTGGATACCCGCAGCCGCGGCAGCGGACAGCAAATCCTCATTGCCCGCTACGCCGTAGCCCAACCCGGCCGGCTGCAACTCAACCCGGTATGCAGCCTGTGCCTTGTCAGTCGGGGCGGGTGTCACGATTTTCAATACCGAGACTGTCCCAGATCTCATCCACCCGCTGTTTGACCTCATCGGTCATGGTAATGGCAGTGCCCCACTCCCGGTCGGTCTCGCCGGGCCATTTATTGGTGGCATCCATCCCCATTTTCGAGCCAAGGCCAGACACCGGCGACGCGAAGTCCAAGTAATCGATGGGGGTGTTCTCCACCAGCGTGGTGTCCCGGGCCGGGTCCATACGGGTGGTGATGGCCCAGATGACATCTTCCCAGCTGCGGGCGTTCACATCGTCGTCGGTCACAATCACGAACTTGGTGTACATGAACTGACGCAGGAACGACCAAACGCCCATCATCACCCGCTTGGCGTGGCCCGGGTACTGCTTCTTCATGGTGACCACCGCCAGCCGGTAGGAGCAACCTTCCGGGGGCAGGTAGAAATCCACAATCTCCGGGAACTGCTTCTGCAGGATGGGAATGAACACTTCGTTCAGCGCCACACCCAGCACCGCCGGCTCATCGGGCGGGCGGCCGGTGTAGGTGCTGTGGTAGATCGGGTCTTTGCGGTGGGTAATACGCTCCACGGTAAACACCGGGAACTGGTCCACCTCGTTGTAATAACCGGTATGGTCGCCAAACGGGCCTTCAGGCGCCATATCATCCGGATAGATAAAACCTTCCAGCACAATCTCGGCACTGGCCGGAACCTGCAGGTCGCTCAGGCCGGCTTTCACCAGCTCGGTACGGCTGCCCCGCAGTAACCCGGCAAAGGCGTATTCAGACAGGGTATCCGGCACCGGCGTAACAGCGCCCAGGATGGTGGCAGGATCAGCCCCCAGGGCAACCGCAACCGGATAAGGCTTGTCCGGATTGGCCCGGCGAAACTCCTGGTAATCCAGCGCGCCACCGCGATGGCTGAGCCAGCGCATGATCAACCGGTTACGGCCGATCAGCTGCTGCCGGTAAATACCCAGATTCTGCCGCTCCTTGTTCGGGCCACGGGTAATCACCAGCGGCCAGGTCACCAGCGGGCCGGCATCCCCGGGCCAGCAGTGCTGCACCGGAATCTGGTACAGGTCGACCTTGTCCTTCTCGATCACCACGTCCTGGCAGGGCGCGGAACGGAGCACCTTCGGGCTCATGCGCATCACCTGCTTGAACAGCGGCAACTTCTCGATCGCATCCTTGAAGCCCTTGGGGGGATCCGGCTCCTTCAGAAACGCCAGCAGCTTGCCGATCTCCCGCAATGCCGAAACATCCTGCTGGCCCATGCCCATGGCTACACGCTTTGGCGTGCCGAACAGGTTGGCCAGCACCGGCATGTCATAGCCCTTGGGATTCTCAAACAACAACGCCGGCCCACCGGCCCGCAGCGTGCGGTCGCAGATTTCGGTCATTTCCAGGTGGGGGTCGACTTCTGCGCTGATGCGCTTGAGCTCGCCCTGCTTTTCCAGCTGGGCGATGAAGTCTCTCAGGTCGTTGTATTTCATGCTGTGCTCCGCTTCTGATCTACGGTACTACGGAGTTCGGGCTTTTCCGGACTGCCCTTGTAGTTGGTCTTGATACTTTTTCTGTTCGGTGTTGGAACAAAGCCGGGAGGGGGTGTCAAAACGGAAAACAGTGGTTTTCCTGATTGTTTTGACACCCCCTCCCGGCCTTGTTCTTTGAACTTTCGGAGTGAACCTCCGACAGTTCAGCCGAGTATAGGAACTCGCATCAACGACGCTTCATAGACTGGAAGAATTCGTCATTGGTCTTGGTATCCCGCAGCTTGTCGAGCAGGAATTCCAGAGACGCAGTGTCATCGTCCATGGAGTGCAGCAGCTTGCGAAGGATCCACACGCGCTGGATTTCCGCTTCGCTCATCAGCAGGTCTTCGCGGCGGGTGCCGGAACGACGGATGTTGATGGCCGGGTAAACCCGCTTCTCGGCAATCTTGCGGTCCAGGTGCACTTCCATGTTACCGGTGCCCTTGAACTCCTCGTAGATAACCTCGTCCATCTTGGAACCGGTATCCACCAGCGCTGTGGCCAGAATAGTCAGGCTGCCGCCCTCTTCTACATTCCGGGCTGCACCGAAGAAGCGCTTGGGTTTTTCCAGGGCGTGGGCATCCACACCACCGGTCAGCACCTTGCCGGAAGACGGAATCACGGTGTTGTAGGCACGGGCCAGACGGGTGATGGAGTCCAGCAGGATGATCACATCCTTCTTGTGCTCCACAAGGCGCTTGGCCTTTTCGATCACCATCTCGGCTACCTGAACGTGGCGGGCCGGCGGCTCGTCAAAGGTAGAGGCCACAACCTCGCCGCGCACGGTACGCTGCATTTCCGTCACTTCTTCCGGGCGCTCGTCAATCAGCAACACCATCAGGTGACATTCCGGGTTGTTGCGGGTGATGGACTGGGCGATGCCCTGCATCAGCAGCGTTTTACCGGCCTTGGGCGGAGATACGATCAGGCCACGCTGGCCTTTACCGATCGGAGCTACCAGGTCCAGTACCCGGGAAGAGAGATCCTCGGTACTGCCGTTACCTAGCTCCAGGGTCAGACGCTCCTGGGGGAACAGCGGGGTGAGGTTCTCGAACAGAATCTTGTTACGGGCGTTGTCCGGCTTGTCGAAGTTAATCTCGTTAACTTTCAGCAGGGCAAAATAACGTTCGCCATCTTTCGGCGGGCGGATCTTGCCGGAAACGGTATCGCCGGTACGCAGGTTGAAACGGCGGATCTGACTGGGAGAGACGTAGATATCGTCCGGACCGGCCAGGTAAGAGGCATCGCCGGAACGAAGGAAGCCGAAACCGTCCTGCAGAATTTCCAGTACACCATCACCGTAAATGTCTTCGCCGCTTTTGGCGTGTTTCTTCAGGATGGTGAAGATCACGTCTTGCTTGCGCGAGCGAGCCAGGTTATCCAGACCCATTTCTTGCGCAATATCGAGCAATTCGGGCACGGATTTCTGCTTGAGTTCAGTAAGATTCATAGTTTGTTGGATTTTCAGGAATGGAAGTAAACGACAGTTGGAATGACAGGGGTGCCCCTGAACGCATTGATCTGATTAAGCTGAAACAAGGTGCTGGCTCGATGGAGCTACCGGTGCAGATGAAATCCGGATTAAGTATGCTGAAGCCAGAGAGTGGGAACAATCGTTCGCCGGGCAAGCGGCATAATCGACCACCTTGAAGGCTGATGTCAAGACCTGTGACCAAATTTAAACCAGTGGCTTGCCCTGCATCAGACCAATGTCGACACCGGAAATCTCTCTGGCAGGCACCCTCTTCCATTTACCAGCGCCAATCCGGATACTGACTATATTATTGATACAGCCTTCTGGAGTCTTTCCATGAGCAGTGACCTTACCAGCGAACTCAACCCCCTGAACGTCGCTCTGTTAACCGTATCAGACACCCGCGGCCCCGCCGAAGACACCTCCGGCCAGTACCTGGAAGACCAGATTATTGAAGCCGGCCACCGGCTTCTGGCCCGCCGTATCCTGCCGGACGACGTCTACCTGATCCGTGCGCTGATGTCCCTGTGGATTGCCGATCCGGAAGTTCATTCAATCATTATCACGGGCGGCACCGGCTTTATGGAACGGGACAGCACCCCGGAAGCCGTTGGTGCGCTGCTCGACAAGGAAATTGTCGGCTTCGGCGAAGAGTTCCGCCGTTTGTCCGCCGCCGAGATCGCCAGTTCCACCATTCAGTCCCGGGCCTTCGGCGGCATGGCCAATAATACAGTCATTTTCTGCCTGCCCGGCTCCACCGGCGCCTGCCGCACCGGCTGGGAAGGCATTCTGAAAAGCCAGCTCGACAGCCGCCACGGCCCCTGCAATTTCTCAGGGCTGACCTTGCGCAAGCCGGATCGTGCCTGCCAGCGGCTGCACGAAGTAATCGGCTCCCGGGCCGAGCGATAAGGAGACGTTATGGCTGGCCAGAACCTGATCTCCCTGGACGATGCCCTGAACCACCTGCTTGACCGGGCCACTCCGGTTACCCGTGCCGAGGCCGTCAACCTGACAGAATGTCTGGGCCGGATCCTGGCGGAAAACCATTATGTACCGGCCGATGTGCCGCCGGCCGACAACAGCGCGGTGGATGGCTACGCGGTTTACCACAGTGATGTACGTGATGGCGAAGCGCTGACCGTGTCTGACCGGGTTCCCGCCGGCACCGCCCCGGCGCCGCTGCAGCCGGGCACGGCAGTGCGCATCTTCACCGGCTCGGAGATCCCCGAAGGCGCCGATGCAGTGGTGATGCAGGAGCGGGTAGAGCGTACCGGCGACAGCATCGTGATCAACGCTACGGTCAGCTCTGGCCAGAACATCCGGCAGCGCGGGCAGGACCTTACCAAGGGGGCCCTGGCCCTGGCCCGGGGTACACGAATCCGGCCACAGGAAATGGGCCTGCTGGCGTCCACCGGTATCAACCGGGTACCGGTGCTGGCGAAGCTGAAAGTGGCCATCCTGACCACCGGCGATGAGCTGGTAGACCCGGGCCAGCCACTGGCACCGGGGCAGATCTACAACACCAACCGGTATACCCTGCTGGGTCTGCTGGCCGAGGCTGGCTGCGACGTAACCCTGTGTGAGAGCCTGGAAGACACCCGCGATGCCACCCGCCAGACCCTTGCACGGGCTGCGGCAGAGGCCGACCTGATCATCACCAGTGGCGGGGTATCGGTGGGCGAGGAAGACCATGTGCGGGCCGCGCTCGAGGAATCCGGCAAGCTGTCACTCTGGCGCCTGGCAATCAAACCGGGCAAGCCGCTGGCGTTTGGCGAAGTGGCGGGCACGCCGGTTATCGGACTGCCCGGCAACCCGGCGTCGGTACTGGTTACCTTTATGGTCGTGGCCCTGCCCTACATCCGCAAGCGCCAGGGCCGCTCCGATGTTGCGCTGACCGGTGAGCGCTTGCCTGCCGCGTTCGAGATTACCGAGACATCGGTGCGCCGCGAGTTTGTCAGGGCCCGCAAGGAGAATGCCGGCTCCGAAGTGCAGGTTGCGGCCTTCCCCAACCAGAGTTCCGGGGTAATGAGTTCCGCCTGCTGGGCTTCGGGATTGGCAATAGTGCCCGAGAATACCCAGGTGGCCCGGGGCGACCTGGTTACGTTCTATTCCTTTAATGAATTGCTGAGCTGATGATGACCGAGCCTACCCTGACCGTTCGTTTCTTCGCCCGCCTGCGGGAAGAGCTGGATACCGATTCCCTGAGCCTGCCCGCCAATGACGGGCAAACCGTCAACGACCTCCTGACCCAACTGGCCAGCCGTGGCGGCCGGTGGGCCCAGCTTAAGGGCGACCAGCCGGTCATGGTGGCGGTCAACCAGGCCATGGCAAAACCCGCCACGGCGGTGAAGGCCGGTGATGAGGTCGCGTTTTTCCCGCCGGTAACCGGAGGTTGAGATGATTTCTGTGCAGACCGGGGATTTTGATACAGGCGCGGAATATGCCGCGCTGAGAGCAAGCGGTTCAGGCACCGGTGCCATTGCCACCTTCACCGGACTGGTCCGGGATTCCGGAGACCTGTCCGGCGTAACGGGGCTGTTTCTGGAACACTATCCGGGGATGACAGAAGCGGTTATTCAGGGGCTGATAGACGAGGCTTCCCGCCGCTGGGATGTCCGTGATGCCCGGGTGATTCACCGGGTCGGACGGCTGGCGCTTTCCGACCAGATCGTATTTGTTGGCGTGTGCAGCGCCCACCGGGGCGATGCCTTCGCCGCCTGCTCGTTCATCATGGATGCGCTGAAAACTTCCGCTCCGTTCTGGAAGAAAGAGATGACCTCTGACGGCGAGCACTGGGTGGAACAGAAGGCGTCTGATCGTGAACGGACCCAGGCCTGGTCTTCAGACTGACGAGCTCAAAGCACAAAAAAACCGCCCGTGAAGCGCTGTTCAGGGGCGGTTTTTTTCAACAGCAGATCAGAGGTTGCTGTCGAGGAAGGCGGCCAGCTGTGACTTGGACAGGGCACCTACCTTGGTGGCGTCGACATTGCCGTTCTTGAACAGCATGAGGGTCGGAATGCCACGAATGTTGAACTTGGGCGGGGTCTGCTCGTTTTCGTCGATGTTCAGCTTGCAGACTTTGAGCTTGCCTTCGTATTCGTCGGCGATCTCTTCCAGAACCGGTGCGATCATCTTGCACGGGCCACACCACTCGGCCCAGTAATCTACCAGTACCGGAACGTCGGATTTCAGTACGTCCTGTTCAAAGGAAGCGTCGGTGACATTAACGATATTTCCGCTCATTACCTTTTCCTGATTCAGGCGCTCCCGGGCCGTTCTTGCCGGCCCCGGCGGAGTCGCTGTTGACTGTAGCAAACGAACTTTTCCGAAAGGGAAAATCCCGCCTGCCCGGATTTCGTTAGACGGATACTTTACGCGATTGGCCGCCTGAATGTGAAGCGGGAAGTATCCCGCTCAGGGTTGATTCGTGTCAGTAATGACCGCAGTCCGTTACTGACACACCCCTGTTTCTTCACTTATAGTACGACCAAGTTCACACGACACAGGATTCCTACCAACGTGACGGCCACCTCCAACGCCGAGAACGCAACAACCGCACCGGACATGCTGGCAGCCATTGATATGGGCTCCAACAGTTTTCACATGGTCGTGGCCCGCCTGGTGCACGGCGAAATCCGCACGGTGGAAAAAATGGGCGAGAAGGTTCAGCTCGGCGCTGGCCTGGACCAGTACAACCGCCTGACCGAGGCCGCCCAGCAACGGGCGCTGGAGTGCCTGAGCCGGTTTGCCCAGCGGCTTCAGGGCATGCCTGCGGCGGGGGTGCAGATTGTCGGCACCAACGCCTTGCGGGTGGCACGCAACGCCCACGAGTTTATTGCCCGGGCGGAGGACGTTCTGGGTTATCCGGTGGAAGTGATTGCCGGCCGGGAAGAAGCCCGCCTGATCTATCTGGGGGTGTCCCACACCCTGGCGGACGATTCCGGTAAACGGCTGGTGATTGATATCGGCGGCGGCAGCACCGAGTTTATTATCGGCCAGCGCTTCGAGCCCCAGGAACTGGAAAGCCTGCACATGGGCTGCGTATCGTTCCGCAACCGCTATTTTCCGGACGGCAAGATCAGCCGCAGGCAAATGGACAAGGCCATCATCCACGCCGAGCAGGAACTGCAGAATATCCGCCAGCACTACCGGCAGGTGGGCTGGCAAAGCGCCGTAGGCTCCTCCGGTTCGATCAAGGCCATCGCCAATGTGCTGGCCGCCCTGAAGATTACCGATGGCACCATTACCCGCACCGCCATGGAAGAGCTGCGCAAGCGGCTGGTGGATATGGGCAAGGTGGAAAAACTGGCCGAGCTGGGTGTCCGGCAGGATCGCCAGAGCATTTTCCCGGCCGGCTTTGCCATTCTGCTGGCTGCCTTCCGGTCTCTGGATATCGACGCGATGACCTTCGCCGATGGCGCCCTGCGAGAAGGCCTGCTGTACGACATCGTCGGGCGTATCCAGCATGAAGATGTGCGGGAGCGGACCATTTCCGCACTGCAGGAACGCTACCATGTCGACCAGGCCCACGGTGCCGCCGTTGAGCAGACCGCCATGGCTGCCTGGGAGCAGGTAGCCGACCAGTGGGGCCTGCGCACCGATGCCGACGAAGATGTACTGCGTTGGGCCTGCCGGCTGCACGAAATCGGCCTGACCATTTCCCACAGCCAGTACCACAAACACGGCGCCTACCTGCTGCGTTACTCTGACCTGCCGGGCTTTACCCAGCAGTTCCAGAAAGACCTGGCTACCCTGGTGCGCGGCCACCGGCGTAAATTTTCAGCGGCGGTATTTGAAGGCATCGAGCCGGAAGACAAGCCCCGGCTGCGTTACCTGTGTGTACTGGTCCGGCTTGCGGTGCTGATCCAGCACCCCCGCAACCTGGAACAACCGCCGGAATTTTCCCTGCATGGCCACGAGAACAAACTGGTGGTGGAGCTGCCCCAGGGCTGGCTGGACAACCGGCCGCTGACCCTGGCAGACCTGAAAAACGAGCGGGATTACCTGGCCCGGCAGGATTTCGTGCTGGAGATCAGCGCCCGCTGAGGCCGGCACTCAGCCGACCAGTTCCGCCTCCAGGTTTTCCACGGTTTCACTGACGTCCAGCCACTCGGCCTCCACATCGTCCAGTTCCCGCTTCAGGCCTGTCTGCTGTGCCAGCAGCTCCTTCAGCTTCACCTTGGCGCTGTCGTCGTAGATGGCCGGATCGGACAACTGCTGTTCGACCCCGGCCAGCTCCTGCTGAAGCTGCTCCATCCGGGCTTCCAGGTTTCCCTGCTTCTTGCGCCAGGGGCTCAGCTTCTGGCGCAGCTCGGCTTCCTGACGCTTGCGGGCCTTGCGCTCATCGGCGGTCAGGGCGTTGGCCCCGGCGGCAACTTTGTTTTCTGCCTCCTGTTCGACCACCTCACGTTTCGGAGGCTCATCATCATCCTTTCGGCGTTCCGCCAGCCAACGCTCGTAGTCTTCCAGGTCGCCGTCGTATTCCTGCACCGCACCGTCTGACACCAGCCAGAACTGGTCCACGGTGTTGCGCAGCAGATGCCGGTCGTGGGACACCACCACAATGGCTCCGTCGAAGTTCTGCAGGGCCATGGTCAGGGCCTGGCGCATTTCCAGGTCCAGGTGGTTAGTGGGCTCATCCAGCAGCAACAGGTTGGGTTTCTGCCAGGCAATGATCGCCAGCGCCACCCGTGCCTTCTCGCCACCGGAGAAAGAACGGATCGGGCTCAGGGCCTCGTCACCGTGGAAATCAAAGCCGCCCAGGAAATTTCTTACCTGCTGTTCGGAGGCCCTTGGGGCCAGGCGCTGCAGGTGCAGGAACGGGCTGGCGTCCAGGTCCAGCGATTCCAGCTGGTGCTGGGCGAAGTAACCGATGGCCAGGTGTTCGCCACAGGTTCGCTCACCGGCAAGCAGCGTACCGGTGCCACGCAGTGCATCCATAAAGGTGGACTTGCCGGCGCCGTTCGGGCCCAGCAGGCCGATCCGGGACCCCGGCAACAGGGTGACGTTAATGTTCCGCAGGATGGCGGTATCGCCATGGCCCGCTACGCCGTGTCGAATCGACAACAAGGGGTTCGATACCTTGTCGGCCATGGGGAATTCGAAGCTGAACGGCGAATCTACATGGGCAGGGGCAATCCGTTCCATGCGCTCCAGTGCCTTGACCCGGCTCTGGGCCTGCTTGGCCTTGGTGGCCTTGGCCTTGAACCGGTCAATAAAGCGCTGGATTTCGGCAATCCGGGCCTGCTGGCGCTCGAAGCCCGCCTGCTGCTGGGCCAGCCGCTCGCTGCGCTGAACCTCAAAGGCGGAATAGTTGCCGGTGTAGAGCACCAGTTTCTTCTGGTCGAAATGCACCAGGTGGGTGGCCACCCGATCCATGAAATCCCGGTCGTGGGAAATAAACAGCAGGGTGCCGGAGTAGCGGCGCAGCCAGTTCTCCAGCCACAGGCAGGCGTCGAGGTCCAGGTGGTTGGTGGGCTCATCCAGCAGCAACAGGTCTGACGGGCGCATCAGCGCCTGGGCCAGGTTCAGCCGGATGCGCCAGCCCCCGGAAAATGCCGATACCGGACGCTCCGCATCGCTGTCCGCAAAGCCCAGGCCCCGCAACAGGGCTTCTGCTCGCCGTGGAGCAGACCAGGCTTCGTGCAGGTCCAGATCGCCGTGAGCGTGGGCGATGGCGTGGTCATCGCCCCGGGCTTCGGCCTCGGCCAGTTCCCGTTCCAGCCGGCGCAGTTCGAAATCACCATCCAGGATAAAATCCCGGGCCGAGCGGGCCGAGGCTTCTACTTCCTGCGCCATATGGGCAATCCGGCAACCGCCGGGCAAGGATACACCACCCTGCTCCGCCGCCAGCTGCCCCAGTAACAGCTTGAATAAACTGGACTTACCGGCGCCGTTGGCGCCCACAATGGCCACCCGCTGGCCGGGTTGAACTGTCAGGTTGACGTTTTCTAGCAACCAGACGCCGCCTCGTTGTAAACTGAGATCGGTTATCGTTAACATAGATTTACTTTATCCATGGAATTCTGCCGGAACGCGCCCTGCCATGACCGCTTGCCAGCCTGAACCGCTGAATCTGCCGGTAACAATGGAACCGGATAACCCACTCTGGCGTTATGCACTGGCCTGTTGGCGAAACCCCGGGCTGGCACAGGGCTGCCTGGAGCTTCAGAAACAGGGCTGGAGTGTTACCCGAATTTTATGCGCCGCGTGGCTGGGCGTGAACGGGCGCGTGTTCACCGGTATCGAGGACGCTAAGGTAACAGAGTGGCGCGACCGTGTAACCGGTAGCATCCGGTCGGCGCGAAAATCCATTCCCCGGCACCATGAAGACTGCCGGCAACTGCGGGAAGCCCTGGCCAGCGCCGAATTACAGGCGGAACAAACAGAACTGGCCCTGGCCTGGCAATCCATCATGACCTTGAATCCGGAGACCGGCACCATGCAAGACACCACCGCTGCCATCCTGCAAAACCTGGATGCGGCAGCACCGGCCCGGACACCGGAGCCCGATCAGATGAATCAATTACATACGCTGGCTGCACATCTGGCCGATACTGCCCGGGGAGACAGCCAGCCATGTTTATGAAATGGCTGATTCGCCTGGCGTTTCCGGCACTGGGCCTGCTGTTGCTGCTGATGTTTTTCGGCCTGGGCGACCCGGAGACGGTATCCGAACCCACGGCAGAGAAAAAAACTGAAGAGGTGCCCCGCTTCGAGGGCCTGCTGCCCTCGCCCATTCCGGTAGAGGGCCCCGACATTGTATTCAAGTGGCAGGATACCGAAGGCAACTGGCACTACGCCGACCAGCCTCCGGAGCAAGGTTCCTGGAACGCCCTGACCATCGACCGGCCGAGCCAGACACCCCAGGCCACAGGCGCCGATTCCGCCAACGACTGGCAGGCACCCTACCGCGCGCCGTTCAGCCTCAACGGCTCCACCGGCAGCAACGGTTCCTGACCTCCCCGGACAACTCCCTTACCACATGTTCAGTGGCATACTGGCGACGAACCCGTTACCTTGTCTTTCTTAACAAATCCAATAGGGCCCGGCGCCCTGATACACGTATAAAGGACGGAAATATGAAGAAAACCCTGTTAGCTGTTGCCATGACCGGCCTGGTTGCCGGTTGCTCCACTTCCCAGGAACCGGCCAAGGATCCCGCCCTGGAGTCCACTCCGGAAAAGGTCAGCTACGGCATGGGCCTGGTACTGGGCGAGCGCATGGGCAACGACCTGCCAGACCTGCAGATGGAACAGTTTCTTCAGGGCATCCAGCACGGCCACGCCGGCGATGAAGATGCCAAGCGCCTGAGCCGCGAGGAAATCCAGGAAGCTCTGATGGCGTATCAGCAGGATATGCAGGCCCAGCAGGAACAGCAGGTCGAGGAACTGGCCCAGAAGAACCAGGCAGCCGGTGAGGCGTTCCTGGCTGAAAACGGCGAGCGTGACGGCGTAGAGACCACCGAGTCCGGCCTGCAGTACGAAGTCATTGAAGAGGGCAATGGCAGCCAGCCGACCGCCGAAGACCAGGTGCAGGTGCACTACACCGGCGAGCTGATCAATGGTGAGGTTTTCGACAGCTCCCGTGAGCGCGGCCAGCCTGTCACCTTCGGCCTGAACCAGGTTATTCCGGGCTGGACCGAAGGCCTGCAGCTGATGAGCGAAGGCGCCCGTTACAAGCTCTACATCCCGTCAGACCTGGCCTACGGCCCGGGCGGCAACCAGGCGATCGGCCCCAACGAAGTGCTGGTGTTTGATGTGGAACTGCTGGCAGTGAATCCGGGCCAGGAATAAACAAAGGCCCTGAACAGCAAAAAACCGGCCTGATTGCCCAGGCCGGTTTTTTATGATTCGGTTGTCGCCCCTGCCCGGATCAGGCGGATGCCATTTTGCCGGCGTGGGCGTTGTGCAGGTGTTCGATCAGGAAATCTTCCAGCTCGAACCGGCTCTCAAGTACTTCGCCAAGCTTCGAGACTTCTTCAAACAGGAAGCTCACATCCTGCTCGGTCAGGATGCGGCCATCCACGTTGTCATTGAAGTTCAGCGCCACTTCCGTGGTTTCCTGGATGCGGGGATACACCTTGGCCGCCAGTTCTTCGCCACCGTCGTTGAATTCCCGGGCTTCGCGGATCAGCTGTTCGTAGATTTCAAAATGGCCGGTCGATACATAGTCCACCAGCACTTCGCACAGGCGAATAAACTTTTCCCGGAGCATGTCGGTTTGCGAGTAATCCGTCAGCGCTGACAGCTCACAGTAATGAACCAGCAGTTCCTGGCGCTCTTTCAGCCAACGGTCGATCAGCTCACTGACGCCACCCCAACGCTCCCTGGCATTCCGGCAATTCTCCAACATGACGCCTGTCTCCCCTCAGTCTTTACGTCAGGCAACCAAGTTACCCCATGGCTGCAGCCTGCCGCAACTGTTTCAGCTATTCACCCAGTTTTTGGGTTGGTAGCTCCGGAACATGACAAACAAGCCAACCAGAATGACCAGGCTGAAGAACACAGCGGTCCAGCCCGGAATACTCAGACCCAGAAAACGCCAGACCACGGCTGCACAGTCTCCGGTGCCTTTGAGGGCGGTCTGCAGCACTTCAAACCAGGGCAGGACTTCGAGCATATAATCCACCGAGGGGCCGCAGGCTGGCACCTGGTCTTCCGGCAGGCTTTGAAGCCATAACTGCCGTCCGGCTACGCCAAGCCCGGCACCGGCACTGAGCACCATCAGGAAGCCGTAAACCCGGTTACCGAAGCCTTTGGGGCCATGCAGGAATGCCAGCAGGCTGACCAGTCCGGCACCCATAAAGCCGAAGCGCTGCAACCAGCACAAGGGACAGGGCTCAAGCCCCATCACGTGCTCCATGTAAAAGGCCACCGCAAGCAACCCGGCGCACACCAGAAATACAAGACCGAAAATCCATCTGCTCGTCAAAACACTACCCCGCATCACAGTTAGGGACTGCACGAAAACTCAGTGAGCAATCCTACCCCATGACGCGGGCAGAGCATAAGCGGTTAAAACAAAAGGGGAAGAAAAATCGGGGATCAGGCGATGCGGGCAAACAGATCGTCGTCGCCCTGCTGGCCACCGGCCTGCACGGCTTCACCGGCGTCGTCCCAGCCGGCCTCCCAGGCCGCAATCACAACGTCACCGCGATAGGGGCAGCGGGTTTTGTCCATACCCATGGAGCCGGCCATGTAGCCCTGCCGGTACGCCTTGTTCAAGGCTTCCACGTCCCATCCGAGTTTGATGTCTCTTGCCACGGTACAGCCTCCCTTACCTGATGTTAATAAACGTAACAACAGGTAAGGGAGGCGGCAAGCGGCAAAAGCACTTTCTGTGAGTCAGGTCGCTTTCAGGCTTTCAGATAGTCTTCCAGGAATTCGGAGAACGGCTGGGTATCGGCCGCTTCCATCGCCTGCTGCTCCGCCAGCGATTCCCGGGTCATGGCCTGGTAGGCCGACAGCACATCCGGCGCCAGAGTCTCATTACGGAGGGTTTGCTGATGCTGGCGGGACATTTCCAGGGTCCAGTCCCGGTGGCCAAGGCCGGACGCAGACATAGCATCGAGCACCCGGGCAGAAGGTACCGCCCAGTCTGAGCCCTGCAGCTTGTCGCGCTGTGCGGCCAGGGCGTTGCGGTAGGTCTCACCCTGCTCCCAGCCGTCGAGTTGTTCCGCCAGCGGCTGCAGCCGGTCCAGCAGTTCCCGGGCGGCGTTGCCGACAGGCACCCGTTCGCCGTTTGCCCGGCACAGGGCCAGTTCCTGCCAGCGGCCGGAAGCCACAACATCCTTGTAGTTGTCATCCAGCCGCTCGCATTCTTCGTCGCCAATACGCGGCGAGTCGGTCAGCAGGCAATCGAGCAGGAACAGGTCCAGGAAATCAACCTGCGCCTGGTTCACGCCGACCGGCGAGAACGGATCGAGGTCCAGGCAACGCACTTCGATGTACTCCACGCCCCGGGCATCCAGCGCCTGTATCGGCTTTTCGCCCCGTTCGGTGGTGCGTTTCGGGCGCACCGCGCTGTAATACTCGTTCTCGATCTGCAGCACGCTGGTGTTGATCTGGATGAACTCGCCGTCGCGCTGGGTGCCGATGGCCTCATAGGCCGGCCAGTTGGTGTGGATGGCGCGGCCCAGGGTGCGGGTGTAGGTGGCCAGTTCGTTGAAACAGATATTCAGGGAGGCCTGGGCATTGTTGTGGTAGCCCAGATCGCCCATGCGCAGGGAAGTTGCATGCTGGCCGTACCAGGTGCGGTCGTCGAAGCGGCTGAGATCGTGCTTCATGTTGGCAACGAAGCTGGAATCCAGCGCCGGAGACGCCCCGAACAGCAGCATCAGCAGCCAGCTGCGGCGGCGGAAGTTGCGGATCAGCCAGAAGTACTGGTCGGATTTGAAATCCTGCAGGGAATCGCTATTGCCCGTGACTTCCTGCCACTTCTGCCAGAAGCTGTCGGGCAGCGACAGGTTGTAGTGGGCACCGGCAATGCTCTGCATCACCCGGCCATAGCGCACCGCCAGCCCCTGACGATAAACATGCTTGAGCTGGCCGATGTTGGAACGGCCATACTCGGCGATGGGAATGCTCTGGTCGCCATCGATTTCGCAGGGCATGCTGGCGGCCCAGAACACTTCGTCACCCAGGTTCTGCTGCACATAACGGTGGGTGTCCCGCAGGGATGCAAGCATGGCACCGGTGCTGTTGAACACCGGGGTAATCAGCTCCAGCAGGGCTTCGGAGTAGTCGGTGGTAATCCGCCCATGGGTCAGGGCAGAGCCCAGAGCCTCCGGATGGGGCGTCTGGGCGATGAAGCCGTTGGCATCCACCCTCAGACCTTCTTTCTCGACACCTTTCAGAAAACCGTTCCAGTCACTGGCGGCAAACTGCTGAAGCAGGGAATGGCGGGAATCTGCCATGATTGGCTCCTGTTGAAGCGGCTACCCTTGCGTGGGGCAGCCGCCATTGATTCAAGGAAGTAGTTTAACGGCCGCCTTTACGGGCAGAGGCCAGTGCCTGTGCCAGCGCGCCAGCCATGGCACCCTGCGCAGGCTGGGAACCCTGGCCGCCACGGGGCTTGCGCTCGTTACCGCGGCCACCACTGCGATCGGCGCCACGGGCCGGCTTGGACGACGCCTCGGCACCGGGCTGGTCATCCATACGCATGGACAGGGCAATCCGTTTACGGGGAATGTCCACTTCCATCACTTTAACCTTAACGATATCACCCGCCTTCACCACTTCGCGCGGATCTTTGACGAAAGTATGGGACAAGGCAGAGATATGTACCAGACCGTCCTGGTGCACGCCGATGTCCACGAACGCGCCGAAGTTGGTCACGTTGGTGACGGAGCCTTCCAGCACCATGCCCGGCTTCAGGTCGTTCAGGGTTTCCACCCCTTCCTCGAAGTGGGCGAAACGGAATTCCGGACGCGGGTCCCGGCCCGGCTTTTCCAGCTCGGAGATGATATCTTTCACTGTGGGCAGGCCGAACTGCTCGGTCACGTAATCCTGCGGGTTGAGGCTGCGCAGGAACGCAGAGTCGCCAAGAACCTCGTCGACTTTCTTGCCATTGCGCTGGGCAATGGCTTCCACCACGCCATAGGCTTCCGGGTGCACAGACGAACGATCCAGCGGGTTATCGCCACCGGCAATGCGCAGGAAGCCGGCGGCCTGTTCGAAGGTGCGCTCGCCCAGACGGGAGACTTTCATCAACTGCTTGCGGCTGACGAACTTGCCGTTCTGGTTGCGGAAATCGACGATGTTCTGGGCAATGCTCTGATTCAGGCCGGACACCCGGGTGAGCAGTGGTACAGACGCGGTGTTCAGGTCGACCCCCACCCCGTTTACACAGTCTTCCACCACCGCATCTAGGCTGCGGGACAACTGCACCTGGGACACATCGTGCTGGTACTGCCCTACACCAATGGACTTGGGTTCGATCTTCACCAGCTCTGCCAGCGGGTCCTGCAAACGGCGGGCAATGGACACTGCACCCCGGATGGTGACGTCCAGGTCCGGCAGTTCCCTGGAGGCAAATTCGGAAGCCGAGTAAATCGACGCCCCGGATTCATTCACCACAATGCGGGCCAGCTTCAGTTCCGGGTAACGCTTGCAAAGGTCGCCCACCAGCTTCTCGGTTTCCCGGGAGGCGGTGCCGTTGCCGATGGCCACCAGTTCAATCCTGTACTTCTGGCACCAGGCCGCCAGCTGAGCAATGGAGGGCTCCCACTGATTTTTGGGCGCGTGGGGGAAGATGGCGCCGTGGTCGACCACCTGGCCGGTGCCGTCAATCACCGCCACCTTCACACCGGTACGCAGGCCGGGGTCCAGGCCCAGGGTCGCGCGCGGGCCGGCGGGAGCCAGCAACAGCAGGTCTTTCAGATTGGCGGCAAACACGTTAATAGCTTCGGCTTCAGCGGCTTCGCGTACCTGGGACATCAGGTCGGTTTCAATCTGGGTAGAGAGCTTCACCCGCCAGGTCCAGCGCACCACCTCGCCCAGCCATTTGTCGGCAGCACGGCCGTTGTCGCGAATGCGCCAGTGGGCGGCAATGCGCTGCTCCGCCGGATGGGGCTGGCGGCGGTCGTCTTCGGCATCACCCATCACAAGGCTGTAGGCCAGGATACCTTCATTGCGGCCACGTAGAATAGCCAGGGCCCGGTGCGAGGGAACCTTCTTCAACGGCTCGATGTGGTCGAAGTAATCGCGGAATTTCGCGCCTTCGTTTTCCTTGCCTTCCACCACGCTGACTTTCAGCTGGCCTTCCTGCCACACGAAATCCCGCAGCGCGCCCAGCAGCTCGGCATCTTCGGCAAAGCGCTCCATCAGGATGTAGCGGGCGCCATCAAGCGCAGCCTTGGTGTCGTCAATACCGGCTTCGGCATTCAGGTAGCCGGCAGCGGTGGCTTCCGGGTCCAGTGTGGGGTCATCAAACAGGGCGTCCGCCAGCGGTTCCAGCCCCGCCTCCTTGGCAATCTGGGCCTTGGTGCGGCGTTTGGGCTTGTAGGGCAGGTACAGGTCTTCCAGGCGGTTCTTGGTGTCTGCCGCTTCGATGGCCGTGCGCAGCTCGTCGGTCAGCTTGCCCTGCTCCTCGATGCTGTTGAGGATAGTGCCCCGGCGGTCTTCCAGCTCCCGCAGGTAACGCAGCCGCTCTTCCAGGGTACGCAGCTGGCTGTCGTCCAGGGAGCCGGTGATTTCTTTCCGGTAACGGGCAATAAACGGAACGGTGGCACCTTCATCCAGCAGGGCGACGGTGGCGTTTACCTGCTGCTCACGTACGCCGAGTTCATCAGCAATGCGCCGGGAGATACTGTTCATGCGACCTCTGTTATCTTGCTTACAAAATTAATGGGCAAAGGTACAGCGGCTTGGTGTTGCAGGCAAGCTGGATGCTGCGTGGTGGTGTAGAATAGCCGGACGCAACACTCACCCCGGTTTATTCTCTGGCGTCTTTATCGTGAACAAGCTCAACCCCAGACAGCGCGAAGCGGTTCGCTACGCCGACGGCCCCCTGCTGGTGCTGGCGGGCGCCGGCAGTGGCAAGACCAGCGTGATCACCCGCAAGATCGCCTACCTGATTGAAGAACTGGGCATCCCGGGCCGGCACATTGCCGCCGTCACCTTTACCAACAAGGCCGCCCGGGAGATGAAAGAGCGGGTCGGGCGCATTGTTGACCGGGGCAAGACCCGGGGGCTGATTGTCTCCACCTTCCACAACCTGGGCCTGAACATGATCCGGGAGGAGCATGCCCACCTGGGTTATCACCCCGGCTTCTCCATCTTCGATGCCGAAGATGCCAAGGCCCTGCTGCAAGACCTGATGCTGCGCGAAGCCAGCGCCGAGGCCGGTGACGAGCTGAACGATGTGCAGATGACCATCTCGTCCTGGAAGAATGCCATGCGCAGCCCCTCCGAGGCCTACAGCAAGGCGGCAGACGAGCGTGAGCAGCGCATTGCCATCGTTTACAGGCACTACAACGAATACCTGAAAGCCTACAACGCGGTAGATTTTGACGACCTGATCCTGCTGCCGGTGCAGCTGTTCCGGGACAACCCGGAGGTGCTGGCCAAGTGGCGCCGGAAAATCCGCTACATGCTGGTGGATGAGTACCAGGACACCAACGTGTGCCAGTACGAGCTGGTGAAACAGCTGGTGGCCGAGCGCGCGGCCTTCACCGTGGTGGGCGATGATGACCAGTCCATCTACGCCTGGCGCGGCGCCCGGCCGGAAAACCTGGCCCAGCTGAAGGAAGACTTCCCGAGCCTGAAAATCGTCAAGCTGGAACAGAACTACCGTTCCACCAGCCGAATCCTGCGCTGCGCCAACACGGTGATTGCCAACAACCCCCACGTGTTCGAGAAAGCCCTGTGGAGCGACCACACCGTGGGTGACGAAATCCGCATCATACGTTGCCGCAACGAAGACGCCGAGACCGAGCGGGTGGCCACCGAAATTCTCGACCAGAAGCTGAAGAACGGCCTGGATTTCAAGGATTTCGCCGTTCTTTACCGGGGCAATCACCAGGCCCGACTGCTGGAGATGAAGCTGCAGGCCTACCAGATTCCCTACCGCATCTCCGGCGGCCAGTCGTTCTTCTCCAAGAACGAGATCAAGGATGCGATGTCGTACCTGCGGCTGATGATCAACCCGGACGACGATGCCGCCTTCCTGCGGGTGGTGAACGTGCCGCGCCGGGAAATCGGCCCGCGCACCCTGGAGCAACTCAGCCACTATGCCCGCTCCCGCAACGTCAGCCTGTTCAAGGCGCTGGGGGATATGGGTGCGGAAACCCATGTCACCGAAAAAGGCCTGGACCGGCTGCGCCGGTTCGCCCACTGGGTAGACAAGACCTGCGAGCGGCTGTTTTCGGAGAACCCGATTCCGGTGATCAAGCAGCTGTTCACCGACATCGAATACGAGGAGTGGCTGCACCAGCATTCCGGCAGTCCGAAGCAGGCCGAACGGCGGATGGAGAACATCTGGTACCTGGTGGAGTCGATCCAGCGCATGCTGGACGACGGCAAGGGCACGGCCGACGAGATCGGCATCGAGGATGCCATCGCCAAGCTGGTACTGCGGGACATGATGGAGCAGCGTGAAGAGGAAGATGACAGCGACAAGGTTCAGCTGCTGACCCTGCACGCCTCCAAGGGGCTGGAGTTCCCCCATGTGTTCATTATGGGCCTGGAGGAAGAGATCCTGCCGCACCGGAGCAGCATCGAGGAAGGCAATGTGGAGGAAGAACGGCGCCTGATGTATGTGGGCATCACCCGGGCCCGGGAAACCCTGGCGCTGACCTATGCTGCCTCACGCAAGCAATACGGGGAAAAACTGGAGACCATTCCCAGCCGGTTCCTGGATGAACTGCCGGAAGACGATGTGAAATGGGAGGGGCTGGGCGAATCAGACCAGCAGGCCAACCAGAAAAAGGGCAAGGCCACTCTCAGCGCCCTGATTGGCGACCTGGGCCTGTAAAACGACAAAACCCCGCACGAGCGGGGTTTTGTGTCACAAGCCAGGGATTACTGACTTGATTCCACCATGTGTTCAACGGCGGCAACAATTTCTTCATCAGAACAGCTGGCACAGGCACCTTTCGGCGGCATGGCGTTAAAGCCGTTGATGGCATGGCTGATCAGGGTTTCCAGGCCCTGCTCGATGCGGGGCGCCCACTGGTCGGCATTGCCCACAATCGGCGCACCGGCAGCACCGGTAGCGTGACAAGCAGTACAGGCGGAGTTATAAACGTCGCTGCCGGAACGCGGGCCTGAGCTGGCAGCCTGGGCAGGGGCGGCAACCGCCTCACCACACTCTTCACCTTGCAGGCACACTTCACCAACGGGCTTGATGCGGTCGCGGATTTCGTCTTCAACACTTGCTACTGCGGCGCCGGCGGCCAGGCCAAAACCAAGCAGAACTACAGCCAGGACTCTCTTCATCTTCACAATGCACCTCGCATTTGAGCGTTATAATCTTTCGGTCGCCGCATTATAGCGACTGTGCCCCGGCAAAAAAACCAATTGGCAGAATCAGAAATTGATTTCAACCATTTTAGTGACAGTTTCGTAGGGTGTATCTGAACTGTTACCGTTTCCGGTTACCATAGCCATCCGACATTCCTCCACCAGGTACCTAGAGCCCGACCATGCCACAGACGCCCGCCCCACGCCCGGATAAACGACGCAAATCCCTGCTGATCCTGGAATTCTCCAGCCTGGCTGTCCTGTTGGTGTCCATGGGCTGGTTCAGCAACCTGTCCAGCGCCGGCAACCCGGTGCATCCGGCCTGGCTGCTGGTTCCTGCGGTGGCCAGCCTGGGTGTTTTTCTCAGCTTTATCGGCCTGATGTACCTGCGCTGGGTAGCCTCGGTCAGCGATGACCGCCGCACCCGGCACCGGATTATTTTTGCGCTTCTGACCTTAACCCTGCTGGGCGTCTGGGTGTATGGCATTGCCAACACCTGGCTCAGCCTGACCGCCAGCCAGTAAGGACACACCATGCACCTGACCGCCCGTTTTCCCCTTACCTTCGTTGTATTTGCGCTGACGGCAAGCCCGGTGAGTTTCGCCCAGGATACCGGCGACAGCTCCGTAAACTGCGCCCTGATCCGGGACGGCGTGCAGCGGCTGGCCTGCTACGACGCCCGGAATGATCCCCAGACAGCCCGGGATAACGCCAGCGAAGAGGCACTGGAAACCTCTGAAGCACAGGCGGAACAACTGGCTGCCGACAAGGAGACCCGCGCGGAGATTGTCGGCAACGCCCTGGAGGATGACCCGGACGAAGGGGTCATGAAGTCACTGGTGAATAATTACCTGGCGGCCGAGCAGGCGGTGTTTTCCTTTGCCGGTAGCCTGGTAACCCACAAGCCCAACTACATCCTTCCGCTGACCTGGGTAGACCACCCCAACCCGAACCCGGTCAGCCCGCGGCTGGGCACCACTGGCTACGACTACTTCCTGGAGAATGAGGAAGCGAAGTACCAGATCAGTTTCAAGGTACCGTTGCTGACCGGCTTCTTTGATAAGCGCACCACGTTCTGGTTCGGCTATACCCAGAAGTCGTTCTGGCAGGTGTACAACCAGGACGAATCAGCGCCTTTCCGAGAGACCAATTACGAGCCCGAGCTGTTTTTCCGGCACCAGCTGGACTGGGATATCGGGCCGGGTACCCTGAACGGGATCACCATCGGCTTCAACCACCAGTCCAACGGCCAGGCGGACCCCCGGTCCCGGAGTTGGAACCGGATTAAGGCGTCCGCCGCCTACAGCTATGACCGATGGCTGTTCCAGGTGGAGCCGTGGTACCGGCTGCCGGAGAGTTCCAGCGAGAATGATAATGCGGATATCGAGCGGTATCTTGGGCACGCAAGTTATAACGCGGTGTACAAGCTGACGGAGGATCGGACGTTTTCGCTGAAGTTGCTGAATAATTTGCGGTCGGATAACCGGACGTCGGTGGAGTTTGGGTACAGCTTTCCTATCGGGGAGACGTTGAAGGGGTTTTTCCAGTATTACAACGGGTATGGGGAGAGTTTGATTGACTACAATGAGCGGATTGAGCGGTTTGGTATCGGCATTATGTTGAATGACTGGCTTTGAGTGGGGTGCAAAGCCTTTGTCACGCTAGGCTTGGGTGCAAGGTCTGGGTGAGGGTACCCCTTTCTGAAACACGCTCCTTGCGGCACGTCCTTGTGACGCTTGAGCTCCGCCATCCATGGCTCCGCACAGTTTCATAAAGGGGTACCCTCACCCAGCCCCCGAACAATACACTAGGCCTTCCTGCGGCCGCGTGCCTTCCGAAGTGACAGAGGCCTAGAGTCAGGCCCTGTTTAACCTTTCCATTTCCGCCAGAAGTTCTTCCGTTTTCTTTTCCATCAGGGCCTTGTCCGCCCGTGCTTCCACGTTCAGGCGAACCACCGGTTCGGTGTTGGACATGCGCAGGTTGAAGCGCCAGTTGTCGAACTCTACGCTCAGGCCGTCTACGTAGCTGACGTTTTTGGCGCCGGGGCTGTAGAGGGCTTCCATCGCGGCGAGGACTTTGGCGGGGTCGGCTATGGTGCGGTTGATTTCGCCGCTGGCCGGGTAGGCTTTTATTCTGGCGTCGATGAGGGACGACAGGGTTTGGCCGCTCTGGCACAGGCGTTCGGCGATGAGCAGCCAGGGGATCATACCGCTGTCGCAGTAGGCGAAGTCGCGGAAGTAGTGGTGGGCGCTCATTTCGCCACCGTAGACGGCGTCTTCGTCGCGCATTCTTTGTTTGATGAAGGCGTGGCCGGTTTTGCTTTCGATGGCTTCGCCGCCGGCGGCTTCTACCAGGTCCTGGGTGTTCCAGGTGAGGCGGGGGTCGTGGATGACTTTTCCGCCGCCGGTTTTTCTGAGGAACTGGTCCGCCAGCAGGCCGACGATGTAGTAGCCTTCGATGAAGCGGCCGGTTTCGTCGAAGAAGAAGCAGCGGTCGTAGTCGCCGTCCCAGGCGATACCCATGGCGGCGCCTTGTTCGATGACGGCATCTGCCGTGGCGGTGCGGTTTTCCGGCAGGATGGGGTTGGGTACGCCGTTGGGGAAGTGTCCGTCCGGCTGGTGGTGCACTTTGATAAATTCGAACGGCAGGTGTTGTTCCAGTTCATCAATCACCAGACCAGCGCCGCCGTTGCCGGCGTTGCAGACGATGGTCATGGGCTTGAGGGAGCTGGCGTCGATGTAGCCCAATAGGTGGTCTGTGTAGGCGGCCATCACTTCCAGGGTTTCGTACCTGCCCTGCTCCGGCGCATCAAAAAAGGGTTCGCGCACGCGGTCCCGGATGTCGTTCAGGCCGTTATCGGAGCTGATGGGCCGGGACTGGGGGCCGACCATTTTCATGCCGTTGTGGTCTTTCGGGTTGTGGCTGGCGGTGACCATGATGCCGCCGTCCATGCCGTAGTGGCTGGTGGCAAAGTACACCTGTTCGGTGCCACACAGGCCGATGTCGTAAACGTCGGCACCGGCCGCCATCAGGCCGGAGCTGAGCGCCTCGGAGATTTCCGGGCTGGACAGGCGGATGTCATAGCCGACGATGACTTTTTTTGCACCGGTGATTTCCACATAGGCCCGGCCGATTTTTTCTGCCAGGGGCGGGTTCAGTTGGTCTGGAACCCGGCCCCGGAGGTCATAGGCTTTGAAGCAGGAAAGATCCATTGTCGATGCTTACTCCGCAGCCGAGGATTGCAGCTGGATGTAGTTCTGGATGCCCATCTGGGAGATCATTTCGAGCTGGGTTTCGAGCCAGTCGATGTGCTCTTCTTCGCTGTCGAGGATAGTGCGGAACAGCTCACGACTGGTGAAATCCTGTACCTGCTCACAGTAGATGACGGCTTCTTTCAGGTCGGTGTGGGCGATTTCTTCCAGTTTCAGGTCGCACTGGATCATTTCTTCCACATTCTCGCCGATCAGCAGTTTGTTGAGATCCTGCAGGTTGGGCAGGCCTTCGAGGAACAGGATCCGTTCGATCAGCATGTCGGCATGCTTCATTTCGTCGATGGATTCTTCGTATTCCTTGGCAGCCAGCTTGCTGATGCCCCAGTCCTTGTACATGCGGGAATGCAGGAAATACTGGTTGATGGCGGTCAGCTCGTTGGCAAGAACCTTGTTGAGATACTGGATGACCTTCTTATCGCCTTTCATAACCGGAGTCCTTGTTTAACGAATGTCTCAGGCTACAAGGATAGACGGTTTGGGGCCGATAAAAAATTGCCGAGAGGAAAGACTCTGCCCAGCGGCGCCGGTTCAGGCCGGCTGGGCGAGCATATTGGCGAGGGCCAGGTAGTCCGGAGTACGGGACTCCCGAAGGATTTCCCGGGCCATGCAGGCGCAGCGGCCACACTGCCGGCCGACACCGAGCTCTTTGCCCAGCTGGCGCATGGACGACACTCCGTTATCGGCGGCCTGGCGGATTTCTCTGTCTGTTACGCCGAAACACAGGCAAACGTACATAGGGCGCTCTCACTAACCGCGTTAAAGTTAGTGATAATTATTGTCATTACCAAACGACATTGCAACCCTTTTGCGAAACATTTTGTAGCAGAAAGTGACTACACCCACTCCCGGGTCAGGTTGCGGGTGCCGGAGGCCGTGACCGCCACGTTGTCCTCAATACGAATGCCCCCACAGCCTTGCAGTTCATCAAGCAGGCTCCGGTTCAGGTACTTTGCCTGCGGCCCGTTCAGCACAGGCTCCAGCAGTGACGGAATAAAATAGAGGCCGGGTTCGATGGTGACCACCATGCCCTCTTCCAGGGTGCGGGTCAGGCGCAGGAACGGCGCATCTTCCGGGGGCGGCGTCAGCTTACCGGCCACATCGTGCACCTGGATGCCCAAAAAATGCCCGATGCCGTGGGGGAAGAAGGCCCGGCTGATGCCCTGTTCTACGATCGCCTCGTCACTCAACCCGGAAACAAGCCCGGACGCAGACAGCAAGGCCGCGATGCCCTGATGGGCCTTGCGGTGGATATCCACGTAATCCACGCCGGGAGCCACCATCTCGCACAGCCGCAGCTGCAGTTTTTCCAGGCCGTGTACCAGTGCCGCAAACCTCGACTCTCCGGGGCCGGCCGTGGTGCGGGTAATGTCAGAGCAATAGCCCCGATAACGCACACCGGCGTCGATCAGAAGGCTGCGGGGCCGGCGCGGCGGCTGAACGTCGTAATACTGGTAATGCAGGGTGCCCGCGTGTTCGTTCAGGCCGATGATGCTGTGGTAAGGCGCTTCGGCTTCACGCTGGCCGGTGGCCTGCTGGTAGGCGAGGTTGATCCCGAATTCGCTGTCGCCGGCCAGGAAGGCATCCCGGGCGGCATTATGGCCAGCCAGGGCAATCCGGTTGGCATGGGCCAGGCATTCGATTTCATAGGGTGTTTTGCGCACCCGGGTTTCTTCCACGGCGGCGACCAGTGCCGCCGGGTTATGCTCTCCCGGCACGCCGTCCAGCACCAGCGGGTCCCCGATCACCGCCAGCCGGCCCGGGTTGTCCAGCTCCGGAGCGCCGGGCTGCTGCCGGCTGCGCACTTCAACAACCTCTTGCCAGGGTTCTTCAGGCATCGCCGGGTTGGCATGCCAGAAATCCACCGGCTGGTACAGCCAGAGCACCGGTTTGTGGCCGGGGCGAATCAGCAGCCAGCTGTGCTCCTGACCGGCCAGGCCGGTCCAGTGCAGAAACGGCCCGAAGCCCTGAAACACGTAGGTTTGATCATCCCGGTACCGGTAGGGGGCAGCGCCGGAGGCAATCAGCAGGCTGTCGTATCCGTGTTCAGTCAGCGCCTGGTCGTACCGGTTCTGCAGCTCCTGGATGTGGGTGGGCTGCAGGTCGAGGATGTCTTGGTTTGGCATAGATGAAGCAGAACTCCTAGAACGGAAAGGTAAACGGCAGGAACAAAGCCGTAAACACCCCCGTCAGCCCCATACCGAGAGACGAAAAAGCACCGGCTGTAGGGCTGATTTCAAACGCCCGGGCGGTACCAATGGCATGGCCATTCAGGCCCAGTGCGAAACCGATAATCCGGTCGTCCTTGATGTTGAGCCAGCGGGCACACCAGTCTACAAACACCGAGGCCAGTACGCCGGTAATCAGCAAGCCGCCCAGGGTGAGCGACACAGAGCCACCCAGCTGCTCGGCAATACCCATGGCTATGGGTGCCGTCACCGACTTTGGTGCCAGGGAAGACAACACCAGGGGCGACGCCCCCATCAACCAGGCGATCCCCAGGGCATAGACCGCCGCCAGGGTGGCCGCCAGGGGCAAGGTGACCAGGATGGGTTTCCAGAGCGCACGAATATGGTGCATTTGCTGATACAGGGGCACCCCAAGCGCCACGGTGGCCGGGCCCAGCAACACCGTGAGCCAGCGGGCGCCCTGTTCATACTCTTCAAAGCCGATGCCGCTGAGGGCCACCACGGCCGCCAGCAACAGCGCAGCAATCAGCACTGGCGGCATCCACAACGGGCGACGGAAGCGGGCAAACAGCCAGTTCGCCGCCAGGAACGCCGCCAGCGTAAGCGCGATGGAAAGCATCGGGCCCGCCGTCCAGACCGAGAGCAGTTCGGCAAAGGCATTATTCATGGCTATTCTCCCCTGCACTGCTCTCCGACACCTTCTTCATCAGCCACAAGGTGGTCAGTACACTCAGCAGCGTACCGGCAATCAGGGCAACAATGACCGTTGTCCAGTGGCCGTAAAACTGGTCGACAATAAAAAATACGCCCACCACCCCCGGTGTAATGAGCAGTACCAGCACCGAAATCAGACCCCGACTGGCCTCTGCCAGCTCATCACTGACCTGGCCACGCAGCATCAGGGTAAAGGTGGCCATCACCATCCCCAGCACCCCGCCACTGACCGGCAAACCCGCCAGCACCCGCAGCGCCTCACCCAGCAGGAAGAACACCACCAAAACCAGAAATCCCCGCAACAACACCATGCCGCTATGCACCGCCTCGCTGAAATTGCTTTACACTAATGCCCTGCTCACCAAAATCACAGGACGCTCAATGGCACTGAAAGCCACCATCTTCAAAGCCACGCTCCATATTGCCGATATGGACAGGCACTATTATGCCGACCACCACCTGACCGTGGCACGCCACCCGTCAGAAACCGATGAACGCATGATGATACGCCTGTTGGCCTTCGCGCTGAACGCCAGCGACACTCTGGAGTTTACCAAAGGCCTGAGCACCGATGACGAACCGGAGCTGTGGCAGAAATCCCTGAGCGATGAAATCGAGCTCTGGATAGACCTGGGGCTCCCGGAAGAAGACCGCATTCGCAAAGCCTGCAACCGCTCACAAAGGGTGATCCTGTACACCTACGGCGGGCGCGGCGTGCCTGTGTGGTGGGACAAGCACCATAACAAGCTGGAACGATTTGGCAACCTCACCATCGTCGACCTGGCAGCCGAACAGACCAGCCAGCTGGCCGCCCTGGCAGAGCGCTCCATGACCTTTCAGGTATCCGTACAGGACGGAGAAGTGACCTTCAGCAACGACAGCAATCTGGTGAGCATTACTCCCGAACAGAAAATGCCGAAAATCTGAGGGATGAGTTGAGCTCGGGGGCTGGACAGACGCCCCCTGCGCACGTAAGATTGCGCACTCGAAATTGACGAGCAACTCGCTGTTTCGAATGCGCCCGTAGCTCAGCTGGATAGAGCGCTGCCCTCCGGAGGCAGAGGTCAGAGGTTCGAATCCTCTCGGGCGCGCCATGAATATCAAGGACTTGCGTGAAAGCGCAGGTCCTTTTTTATTTCCTGTGTCCAAATTGTGTCCATGGTGTGTCCACGGTTTTCAGGGCATTTTTTACAGTCATGGAATTTTGACCGTTGCCCTGAAGCCGAAAACTTCGAAAATGGACACAAAAACTGTCAGAAAAACGAACCGTCATGCGCGTCTGTAGGCAACCAAGAGCTATAGCATCTCCTGGTCGCCATCAGTAATAGCCTAACCTATGCTTTTGAAAGGCCGCTCAGGACCTCTCTAAAGCTGCTCAACCCAGCCTCTAGATTTTCGATAATCTCTTCAGCCAGATCATCTGGTTCTGGCAAGTTATCCAAGTCAGTCAGACTTTTATCTTTAAGCCAAAAAACATCAAGGCTGGTTTTATCGCGAGAAAGCAATTCATCAACGTTGTATTTCCGCCAGCGACCATCCGGATTCTTTTCCGGGTCCCAAGTCTCTTCGCGCCGGCTTGGATTTTTAGGGTTATAGCACTCGATAAAGTCTGCCAGATCTGCAAACCGCATCGGCTTTTTCTTCAGCGTGTGATGAGTATTGGTGCGGTAATCATAGAACCAGACCTCCTTTGTCCAGGAGTTTGGACTGGCTGGTTGGTTGTCAAAAAACAAAACGTTCGCCTTTACCCCCTGTGCGTAAAAAATACCTGTAGGTAAACGTAGAATGGTATGCAGTGTTGTGTTTTCCAGAAGTTTCCTGCGGATAGTTTCTCCTGCCCCTCCCTCAAACAACACATTGTCCGGTACTACGATGGCAGCCTTACCGGTCGTTTTCAGCATACTGCGGATATGCTGAACAAAGTTAAGCTGTTTGTTTGACGTAGTTGCCCAAAAATCCTGCCGATTATAGGTGAGTTCGTCCGTCTCCTGCTCACCCTCATCATTGGTAAAGCTCATTGAGCTTTTCTTGCCGAAAGGTGGATTGGCAAGCACATAGTCAACGCTTACAGGGCTGGCGGCGATTAACGCATCATTGGGGGATACCAGACTGTCTCCATCAATTTCACCGATGTTGTGCAGGAACATATTCATTAAGCACAAGCGGCGGGTATTGGCGACGATTTCGTTACCATAGAACGTGCTGTGCTTAAGAAACTGCTTTTGCTCTTTATCGAGTGAATAGTTCTCTGGATCTGTCAGAAAGTCATAAGCGGCCAGAAAAAACCCACCCGTACCACATGAAGGGTCGGCGATGGTTTTTCCTGGTTCTGGGCGAACGCACTCCACCATCGTGCGAATCAATGCCCTCGGCGTGAAATATTGACCCGCACCAGATTTGGTGTCTTCCGCATTCTTTTCCAGCAACCCTTCATAGATGTCACCCTTAACATCTGCCCCCATCATGATCCACTGGGTGCTATCGATCATATCAATCAGGCGGTACAGCTTGGCTGGGTCTTGAATCTTGTTTTGCGCTTTGGTGAAAATCTGGCCAAGCATGCCTTTCTGCTTGCCCAGCTCACGCAACAACTCCACATAAAGCACCTCTAGCTCCGCGCCTTTCTTACTGGTCAGCGCCTGCCAGTTGTACTTTGCAGGAATACCCACATCACGGGAATAAGGTGGCTTGGAGTATTCATCTGCCATTTTCAGGAAGATCAGATACGTCAGTTGTTCAAGATAGTCGCCATAGCCCACACCATCGTCACGAAGGGTAGTGCAGAAACTCCAGACTCTGGAGATAATTGTTGAGGTATTCACTGTTACATGTTCCTAGCTTGATAAATAGGTTGAAAGCGCATCAATATGGCTTTCACATTAAATAGTGATTTGGCTCGCCGTTTAATGCCCAAGAGTCAAATCTTCCATCCTCTGACTTTGGAGTTGGCTCTGCATTTTTGGACCGTATACAGGTTGGCAAGGCCACAGTTCCTCCCATTACCAGGGCATGCTGCCTGGGTAAACCTGCAATACGAGATACCTCACGCTTATCTGCCCATTCGCAAGCAGATGAAATCACACGCAAGTCTTGCTCAGATGTAAGACGGAAGGAAACCCATGTGTTGCACTGAGAAAGAACCGTTGGCGAGACCTCGGACGGCCTCTGTGTACTAAGCCATAGGGCAAGTCCAAACTTACGACCTTCTTTCGCCAGTCGCTCGTAAGCGAGCGATGAGGTGCCTGAATCCCCATCAGGCACGGGCCGCAGATAGTGATGCGCCTCTTCAAGCACAAGCAATGTAGCAGGGTTGTTTCCCTGTCCGCGTCGGAACAGGACTTGAGAATAAAGCTCTAGCATCGAACCTAGCACAAGGGGCATTAAGTCTTGCGGTACTTGGCGAAGATTTACAACGTGTACACGCCACTGACTATCCGCACAGCCAAAGATTTTGTCGACCAGGTGTTCTCCCTCCGCCCGCATATCAAGGTTGCCGCCATTGACTGAAGCACCACCGCTTACGTCAACGACCGCTCGAAGCATTTCATCGTCGACCAAACGATGGATTCGTGTGATAAGAGGTGAGACGTTGCCATATTGAAAGCCATTTCGCTCGATTGCGCCTCTATTGTTAGGAGCTAAGCTATGACTTTCTGCAACTAAAGCCGATAGAGCAGCCATGTGAGGCCAATTTTGAGCGAGCTGGCCCTGGCGTTCTCTCAGGGCATTGATTGCACGATCAGCGTCCGCAGCACCATTTTGGCGACAATCATCAAAAAGAACAGGGTTAACGCCATCGATCGACGCACCTCGCTGGGCCGCATGCCAATGGACATATTTCAAGTTGTCGATGGCAAATGACAATGCAGGTCGTTGTGTTTTTTCACTTGGCAACAAAAGTCGATTGAGGCCCTGTCTGCCTAGCGCGTAATAGGGAATACGATACCCTTCCGCACCATCGGCATCTTCGCCTATAACGGTATGCTGATAGGCACCTTCTGGCAGTCTGCAACCCATGTCGCCCGCAGCTATCGCACTCTCGGATTTTCTGAAAGCCCGATCGTACTCCCCATTGATATCGAATATAACAATGCGGGAATTCGGCATATCTGCAAGTTGCTGTAAAACAGCGGCAGTAAAGCAACTTTTACCTTGGCCTGAACTTCCTAGAACAGCAATATGCTGCGCCAGGAGTCGGTTTAGACCAGTCCTAACACTATTCCCTGTTTTATACTCGGTACCAAGTGTAATGGGCCCGCCAGGCTCCGGCCCCCCAAGTACAATTTGCGATTCCTCACCTGTTAGTGGAAAGGCTTCCGCTCCAAGAGGCGGCGATGCCAAATTGTCGGATACAAATCTTCCTGCCTCTACCCAACCAATTACTGTGCCGTGCAAATGCCGCAATGGCTGGCCATTCTGACCTTGGTTGCTTGCGGAAGGGCGATGAATCTCTCTCGGCTCTGAAAAATTGAGGCCGGAAATTTTCAGTACAAAAAGCCGATAACCCCCATCGAGAACCAACAGGCCACCAACTTCGCCTACCGGAGTGACGCCTTGATAGTGACTCGCCATTTGTCCGCGATGGTGATCGAGCAGATTAAGGGTGACCTGTCCGCCATCAATCTGAACGACATAGCCAATAGCGGTTCTACTCAGCATTTTCGTCACCACTTATCGCTTTTATTCGGTCGCGAAATTCCTGCTCTTTCAGATCGTAGAGCATAGGGTCCGGCAGAAAATCGACCATGTGATTGAAATATGCATTCGCGCCACCGCCGACAAAAGTCAGGCGGGGAGATTTCAGAGCGATTAGGCGCTTCACTTCAGGCTTTAGCGCCTCAATCTGTGCTGGGTCAGTGCCTATAAATTCTGGCAAAAACGCAATGACTTGCAACGTTGGATTAAGCAGCGCGGAACGTAGAAGACGGTTGATATGGTCATCGCCAAACGAATAG
Organism: Marinobacter vinifirmus; assembly: GCF_002258215.1. Taxonomy (GTDB): domain Bacteria; phylum Pseudomonadota; class Gammaproteobacteria; order Pseudomonadales; family Oleiphilaceae; genus Marinobacter; species Marinobacter vinifirmus. Next base: position 18,136 of record NZ_NEFY01000007.1, on the reverse strand, counting down.
CCTGTCAAAATGATGCAGCTTTGTGGCCTGGCCAGAAAGTCGGAGAATCGGCGGAACAGCTCGCCAGACAGAAAACCAACGGTCTGCAAATATTTCGCTGCCCTGGGGAAAACCATCAGCGACTCATCTACTGCTTCCACGCCATCAGCGATTTTTTTGAGTTTCGGCCAAGCTTCAGGTGCAGCCAACTCACGATATTCGCCGTCAGTACATTGCCAGGTTAGCGAGCCATGTAGTTTTGCCAAGTAAACATCATTACAGCCAAACCGGGCCTCACCTTTGGCATTGATGTTCCGATATCCCAAGTCGAAGGATTGTGGCGAGAATGTGCGATTATGAATGCCGACAAACCCGGTATGCGTGTGTATCCCTACGGATTCTGCTGCCCACTCAACCGCGAGATCATAGTTTGTAGTAAACACCCATGGGCTTGCCTGTCCAGGCTGTCGAGCGCCAATCAAGCGTTGCAACAATTTAACGTGATAAGGAAAACGATCAAATGCCGGTGGTTTTGCCCATGCATCTTCATCCAGTACGGCTGCTTTAACCACGCATTTAAGTAGTAGGGCTATATCGCTCTTGAGGGTTTTTAAATTCCTACTAGCGGGTTTGCGGCGGTGCCAGTCAATCTGCGCCATTTCCAACTGATCCAGAAGAATTTCTATATTAGGCAGCGCTCTGGGGTTGTCTCTTTCAAAGTTGTCTAGAACGGTATCTTCTTGAGTGATAAACCCGTCATTTGAAAATCGCAGAGCGGTATCTGCATAGTCTCGAATAAAGTCCTTCCATAGCTGCATAATGGTCATGCCGCCAGCGGCAACGGACGCCCCTGCGCCAAGCAGCACTGCTGTGTTTTCCAGGCGCAGCATAGCCGCCAAGTGCGCCCGTAAATCCTGCTCGTCTAAAGCGGTGTCGCCACGTAAACAGACAATAGTCATTTTGCCTTCCTTGTCTTTTTAGTGCTCTTTGTCTTGATGGCTTCTCTTTCAGCTTGTATACGTGCCAACAGCTCACTAGCAGGTTCGTCGTTCGGGTCTTGGGGTACCAGCTGGCCGGAGAAGGCTTTTTTTAGGATGGATTGACGGAGGGTTTCGGCTTTCGCTAACTGAATATTTAATTCATTATCTAAGTTTTCGACAAAAGATAGTTTCTCGGATAGTGCTTGTACTACCGCCATTTGCTCTTTGGTGGAACAAAGTGGAAACTGAATGCTTGCTACCCGGTTTTTATTCAGTGCCTTTTGATTGTTGCCGGAACCTACTCGTCTGGTCTGCTCATACTGATACTGGAGAAAGTAATAGATATACTCTGGCGGCAAACCAACCTCAGATACTCTAATCGCTGCAGTGTTTTGATTGTGAGCTGCTGGAGCTCGAAGAATGGCAGCCTGACCTCTGGTTTTACCCTCACCAATCATTGCTAACAAAACGGTGCCTTCTTGGTGTATTTCAGTTGAGGCGTTCTCATATCCTTCCTCGGTTATAGTCTCAACTGTCTTATATATTTCACAGAAAGCCACTTCTCCACTGCTCACCCAAAATATATCGCCATTCCAGAATTCATTCTTTTTCCGACTTGGGGTTGCACCAACGTGAACCGAAAAAACGTGCCCCAAGAGCATAGATTTCCATGTATCGGGAATATCGAAACCTATTTCGGCGCCTGCGCCTATTTCACCTTGCTTTGTGAATTCTTTTGGTTTACCCGGCTTTTTCCCTTCTTTACCTTTCTCTTCCCATTTTTTAACAGCGGCTTCCCACTCTTCCAGTTGCTGCTGGTAGCGGGCTTCGCGTTCCTGTTGAATTCGGGCGAGGAGTTGCTCAGGAGATTCCAGCTTATCGGCATTTTCTTCACGCCACTTTGCAGTGAGTTTGCCTTCAAAGGCGTGTTTGAGCACGGCCTGGCGGTAGACTTTGAGTTGCTCGCGGGCGTTTTTTAGTGCGGCAATGCCGTTATCCAGCTCGGAGAAGAGTTCTTCGATTTTGGCGACAATACGTTTTTGTTCGTTGAGTGGGGGAATTGGAATGGGTAACAGACCAAATGCCTTTCCCGAAAGTTCAAGAAAGGTTGTTCCACTAGCACGTTTTTCAGCGAGTTGCTTCGAAGCTTTCAGATAGTAGTAGACATACTCATTTAAGATACCTTGTACTGGTACCAGACTTTTAAATCCTTGGTTGGTTGCTAAAGGCTCAGCGCTAATAGCGGCATAACCAATCGGCGCTCTTGATGAAAAATGCACACTCCCTGCAGGCATCACTTTCGCCGAACTATTCTTCAATCCTTCTTCTGTAATCGATTTATTACCTTTACTAATCGTTTTATTGTTATAGCCTGTTAAATCTGCTGGGGAAATCCAATTAACACTTCCCCCCCAATATTTTGGTTCTTTTGATGAAGGAGTGCCTCCCGCTACAACCTCACCAAGGCTTGATATTTTTGACCATTCCCAATTGGCAGGGATGAGCCATAACGCTTCAACTTCCATTAGGCCACTAGCTCCCGATTCAATTCTTCAATCACCCAGTCCATCTTGTCGCCAAATTGCTGATACATACCCATTAAGCCACCTTTGGCATCAAAGGGTGTCATATCCAAATCATCGCGTTCAAAGTGAAAGGAGCTGGCGATATGGTCGCGAATGGCGTGCAGCCATTGCATTTGTTGTTCATTAAATTTATCGGAATTACCTGAGTGGTACTTCATGATCCAATCCTGAAAATTCTTTCTTACCGTGCTGCCAAAGGGCGTGATTGCGCCATCGATGCCGCACACCCTGCGAACCAATGCGACTAAGGCGGTGAGTTCGGTCAGCGGGTTTTCGCCTTGGTAGTTATCGAGGTGAGCGTAAGCTTGCCAGATGCGTAGCGGTGCCAGTTTGGGGCGATCCTGCTTGAGCTTTTCCAACAGGGCTTTGATTTGCGGGTAGGTTACTTCGCTACGGCGTGCAGGTGTGTTGAAGTAGATGGCAAGCGCATCAACTTCATCTGCATGTTCTTTCAAGTAGTCCGCAAACTCCTGGGTAAGCACCTTGGCATTTCTAGTGGTTTCACCATCCCACTCGGCTTTGAGTACAGTATCCAGATCGTCGTGAACGATGGTTTGTTCTTTATCGCGGCGGATAGAGTCAATCAGTTCGATCAATTCGCCGTTAAACACATTGGCTACCTGACTGACCAGTTGTTGCTGAGCCTTATTGCGAGCATCGTCACCGGGGTCAGTTCCAACAGGTTGGCCGACCATTTCCAATGCTTTTTGCTCTACGCGGTCGCCGTCGATGGCGTTGAAGAGTTCACCCACAATCATCAGGAGTGGCGTACCACCAGCTTTTTCCGCAATGCGGGCACGTTCTTTGTCATCCAGTTGTTTGTCTAGTCGTGCCAGGCGCCCGGCCAGTGATGAAACCGTGTCGCTGTCACTCGCCCCCATCATCACGCCCATAGCCAGGTCTTTCAGCGGCACGCTTGGCTTAGTGATCAGCGGTTGACTCGCAGTTTTTACCGACTTGGTAACGCCAATAGCATCCACAATGACATAGTGGGTTTTGGCGCTTTGGGCCGATGGTGTGACCTTTTGCAGGCTGTCTTTATCTAGGGTACGGGTACCGCGCCCCTTCATTTGTTCGAAATAGTTTTTGCTTTTGACATCGCGCATAAACAGTAGGCATTCCAGTGCCTTGACGTCGGTACCTGTGGCTATCATATCGACGGTGACGGCTATGCGTGGGTAATAGTCATTGCGGAACTGGGCGAGCACGGATTTTGGGTCTTCGCCTTTTTGAATGACGTTACCTTCGGCATCGGTTTTGTCATTGGCAACGCGGTAGGTGACCTTTTTGCAAAACTGGTTGCTTTCGCCAAACTCCTCACGCACGGTTTGAATGATGTCATCGGCGTGGCTGTCGGTTTTGGCAAAGATCAGGGTTTTGGGCACTTCTTGTCGACCGGGGAATATGCTCGGTAGTGCGTCCCTGAAGGTTCTAATGACGGTGCGGATTTGGTCAGGGTTAACAATGTCGCGATCGAGCTGTTTGGCCGTATAGGCTTCGTCCTGATCTTGTTGCTCCCAGCGTTTGCGACGAGTTGTGCGCTCGCGCCGTTCTACCTGCTGTTTGGCCTCGATCTTACCGCCTTGCGTGGTCTTTTCGGTTTCGATGACAAAGATCTCGTTACCGACGTTAACACCGTCGGCGACGGCTTTCTCATGGTCGTATTCGCTGACGATATTTTTGCGGAAGAAGCCGTAAGTGCGGTTGTCTGGCGTGGCAGTCAGGCCAACTAGGTAGGCATCAAAATACTCCAACACCTGCCGCCAAAGGTTATAAATGGAGCGATGACATTCATCTATGATGATGACATCGAAAAACTCGGGCGGGATCTTTTCATTGTAAACCACCGGCAGCGGATCTTTGGGTTTAGTGATTTGCTCTGCCGGGTTTTGCTCTTCGAGTGATTCGTCTAACGGCTCACCTTTTAATATCGAATACATCCGTTGGATGGTGCTGATACAAACCTGGGCATCTTTCGCGATGTATTGGTTCTTCAACCGCTGGACTGTGTATAGCTCGGTGAACTTCCGGTTATCGTCGTTAGGTACGAAGCTCATGAACTCCTGCTCGGCCTGCTCGCCCAAGTTTTTGGTATCCACCAGGAACAGAATACGACTAGCGCTCACCGGCTCTTTCAGTAAACGATAGCTGGCAGTAATTGCGGTAAACGTTTTGCCTGACCCCGTGGCCATCTGCACCAAGGCGCGGGGCTTGTCCTGCTTGAATGAGCCCTCTAGTTTAGTGATGGCCTTAATCTGACATTTACGCAGCCCATCCTCGTTCAAGGGCGGCATATCTTGGAGCCGGCCACGGAAACTTTTGGGTTCCACGACCCACTTGGCCAGTGTTTCCGGGCGATGAAAGTTGAATACTTCACGTGACCGAGGATGAGGATCGTTGCCATCCGTGAAGCGGGTGATAACGCCTGTGCTTTCATACACAAACCGAAGCACCTGACTGTTATTTATCCATTTTAAGGTGGCGGCTGCATAACCTTGAGACTGATCCTCTACGATTGTGATCTTCTCTCCCCAGGATTCCGGCTTAGCTTCAATTACTCCAACAGCTTGTTTATTGACGAAGAGAACATAATCCGCTGGACCAACGTCCGTTTGGTACTCACGCACGGCCACGCCAATCGACACAGAAAAATCTATTTTCTTCTTGTCCTGCACAGCCCATCCAGCTTGGCAGAGAAGCTCATCTATCTCGTCACGGGCCTTTTGCTCTGGATTTTGGTTGACCATGTTAACTTCCTTATTCACTTACCCAAGCATCAGGCTTGGAGACTGCTAAGATTTACGCCCCGATAGGCTCGCTTTATGTCATTGTGATCTTTGACCACGACATGAACGGTCGCATTGAAGCTGATTTCACTCTTCAACGAAGTAATCTGTATCCACTTGTTTAACCTCATAAACCTCTTTCACGTTAACCCCGAGGTTATTCTCGATCATCAACTGGGCTAGCTCGCGACCATCGATCAACACCACCTTCATATCCAATCCCGCCGCTGCATCACGAGCTCCAGCAGAAAAGTCTGATGTCGTCAGGAATACCCCTTTTCGTGCTCTCTGACGTGTTAATGCTCCGATGAACTTATCGATCTCGGGGCGGTGGACCGTATTGCTCCAGCGCTTCGCCTGCAGGTAGATGGTATCCAGCCCCAACTTGTCTTCCTTGATGATTCCATCGATACCATCATCGTTCGTGGACTGCGTAGCCTGACCGGCCTCTCGCCTCGAGCCGCCGTACCCCATCGAGATCATTAAATCGACTACCAACTTCTCGAAAAAAGCCGGTGATGCCTGCCGAATACTGTCCAGCACTTCGTCAGCAAGACTTGCCATCAAGGATTGGTGTGCAGAAGCAAGCTGCTCATCAGGCGTTGCCTCTTCCAGGCTTTCCTCTTCGTCTTCAGACTTGTTCGGGGCGGGTTTCGACTTATGGGAGTGAAAATCATGGAACTCCGGAAACTGCTTAAGCCAAGCGACACTTATGCGGTCTGGCCCCTGTTGTAGCGCGTTTTGACCACGCTCGGTGATCTGCACCATTCCCCTTTCAGGAATGGTCAAAAGCCCAGCTTTGTTAAGGTAAGTCCTGGCCCACCCAACCCGGTTATTGATCACCGTTTGGTTGCCCGACGGCAAGAGCTCCTTACGCTCTTGCTCCGACAACCCAAAATGATCTTTGACTGCTTCTCGCACATCCCCCAAAGATTTTGCTGCACCGTCGCTGACGGCCAAAAGGACAGGTCGCATGACCGATTGGAAATCTGGAATTGCCATTTTCTGGACTGCTCCTCACCAGAACTCGCTTACTGATCTGCTTTAAACTCGAACAGATCGCCTACATCGCAACCCAGATAGCGACAAAGAGCATCAATTGTTTCCAGCTCTACCCGGCTCGCAGTCTCGTGATAAAGCCGGGTAATTGTCCCCCGGTTCACCCCCGTATCCCTCGCCACATCAACAATCTTGAGCTTCTTCTCACCCATCAGTTTGGACAGATGGCACTTAATCATTTGGCCCACCAAAGAACAAATTAACCCGCAGGAGATCAAAAAGACTTGCATAAGGTCTTTATGAGTGCATAATGATCTTCAGGAGGACATTTTGAGGCGCTAGCAGCGCACCATGTTCTCCAGCACCAAACCATAGCAGAGGTGAATTGTTATGTCACAAGAGTATCTGACCACTGAAGAGCTCGCTCAACGCATCAAATACGATGCTCGGACCATCCGTGAACGGCTGAAGGATTCCGTGCTGATTGAGGGCATCCATTATTTCCGCCCCTTTGGCGGCCGGAAGATTCTCTATATCTGGGAGAAAGTCGAGCAAGACATGTTTGACCAGGCCAGCAGCACTGTGTTTGCCGTGCCGATGGCACGGGGAGGCGTGTGTCGTGGGTAAGATTGTAGAACGGCCAGAGACTGGCAAATTGTTCTTTGACTTCCGCTACCGGGACAAACGCTGCCGAGAGCAAACGGCTCTGGACAACACGCCCATAAATCGGAAAAAACTCCAGGCGATTCTCAAACGAATCGAAGCGGAAATCACACTGGGTACTTTCGAGTACCACAAGTATTTCCCAAACAGCCCTCGTGCTCAGGAGTTCACCCGCCAAGCAGAGCTCCAGCGGTCTCGCGAAGCTCACGACACGCCGTTGTTCAGTGAGTTTTGTGAAACCTGGATGGATGAGATGCGGGTGCAGTGGCGAAAGTCGCACATCACCACCATCGAAGGCACTCTGAAGAATTACCTGATCCCGGAGTTCGGGGAGAAGGAGGTTGGCCACATCACCAGGCAGGAAATTCTTTCGTTCCGGGCGTCCCTCGCCAAAGTTCAGACCCGGAGCAAAAAGCCGCTTTCCGCCAGCCGTATCAACCGCATCATGACGCCATTGCGCATGATTCTGGGAGAGGCAGCCAACCGGTTCGAGTTTACCTCACCCTTTCAGGGGATCAAATCACTGAAGGTGCCCCGGTCCGATGTGGAGCCGTTTTCACTGGAGGAGGTTCGGCTGATTCTCGCCACGGTTCGGGCAGATTTCAGGAACTACTACACCGTTCGCTTCTTTACCGGTCTTCGGACCGGCGAGATCGACGGGCTGCAGTGGGATTGCGTCGATTTTCAGCGGCGGCAGATTCTGGTTCGCCAGGCACTGGTGAATGGGGAAATCGAGCAGACCAAAACCGACGGCAGCTACCGGCACATTGAAATGCCACAACTGGTCTACGACGCCCTGAAGGATCAGCGCAAGGCCACCGGCAACAACACCTTTGTGTTCTGTAATGGGGCAGGCAATCCGCTTGAGCACAACAACGTCACCAAGCGGGTGTGGTACCCCCTGCTCAGCCATCTGGGCCTACGAAAGCGCCGGCCGTATCAGACTCGCCACACTGCCGCCACGTTGTGGCTTGCGGCGGGTGAGAACCCGGAATGGATTGCTCGGCAGATGGGGCACACCACGACCGAAATGCTGTTCCGGGTGTATAGCCGGTATGTGCCGAACCTGACCCGTCGGGATGGGTCTGCGTTTGAGCGGCTGTTGATCAATGAGTTCGAGGCCAAGGTAACACCGGAAGAGGAGGCAGCAAGCGATGAGGTCTGAGCTGATGTTATTGGCGGCCATGCCGTTGAACCGTCTGATACCTGCCGAACGGCGCACCGTTCGTAATCTGGCTAGCAGCCTGTGTGTGGCCATGGGCATCCTGCAAGAGGGCTGTCATCTGGTGGCCATCCTTGGTCTGGGAGGAGAACGCACCAACCAGGAGGCGATGGAAACCTGGGTGTACTGCGAACTCGTTAAGCAGAATCTGGAAGCGGGCCGTGACTCTCTTCCAATGCTGATCAACCGGCTCCAGGAGCTGGAGCATGAATGGAGGACATACTAATGGCCAACCCAGCGATTGAACCAGCAGGCCTTCACCTAGCGTTTTGGAGAGATCAGTTTACGGTTCTTGGAGTGCATCCCTTCCAATCAGCTCGCACTCAGAAAACCATTTATCAACTAACCCTGCACTGTCGCGGACGACAGGTGATGGCTTATCTCGCGCAGGCTCAGGCGGTTCAGACTGGCGTACCGGTATTAGGCAACCGAGTGACCGCCAGCCTAAAGCTGCTGAGATTTCCTTCGGGAGGCCGCCTGATCGTGGAATCGTTAGATCTTTCCTCAAACACTCAATAGCGTGAACATCTTAGCCAGGGACGGCGTCCTTCTCACTTTCATCTTCCAGCGTGTCAGCATCAAAGCTCCCGTCTCGGAAACTCTCAGGCACTGCGTCATAGAGCACACACCCGGTGAACACCACAAACCGAATGGTGGGCCAAAGATATTTGCCAAGCTTGTGGGGGGCTTTCCAATCAAAGCTGACATTGCCATGCTTAGGGATTCTTATGTCCTCGGCCGGCCGGATAATGATGGCATTTTGCGCAACACCCAAGCTCTGTCCCCAGAACTTTAAAGCTGCTTTTCTGTTCTCTTCTTTGACCGTCAGCGTAATAGTAGCCCTTGCTCCGAGGCGAAACTTCTTCATCAGAGCCATAAAGGCAATCTGCCTTGACCTTCCCAGGGGCCGGAGCGGAGCCTTACTCCGCTGCACGCTCTCGGCTGCTGCGATAAGCGCTCGTCGCCCAGACTCCGGATCTTCGGCCATCCAGTCAGACAACCATTTGAAGAACTGCATACACTCCTGAAACGCGGATTTCGATTGGGGAGGGCTGATGTAGGTCGGCAATTCCGGTGCCCGAAAGATCAGCGTAAAGGCCTTATACAATTCTGTGTTAGCTAGCTCTGATTTCGGTCTCAACGAAAAACTCAACCGAATGCCAAGCTTTCGAGTCGGTGAGGGTGTTCCGGTCATGCCAGTAGAGCTGTTCATCAGCAACGCCGAGCGCTCATACCACTGCTGCACGATCGGCAAATCCAGATCCAACTGGGCCGCCGTTTTCTCCAATGCCACAGGCAGGGGCTCATGAAGCTGCGCCTGCGTCCGAATGAAAACCTGGCACGAAACCCGATACGGCAGCAGCGGATTGACGTCTTCAGACACCCGGTTTACAACGGGTGGAAATTCCTTCTTTTTATCGCTGATTTTCGGAAGCGCCATCAGGCCTTTCGCAGGTATTCGAGCCACAGCTGCCAATGTTATTCCGGGTGTCACTCGGTCCTTTAGCTGTGCACGGTGCCGGAATCGTTCAAGTGCACCTGAAGTTTTGTCTAGAAGCGTTTGCTGCTGTGCAATCGTGTAAAACCGATCATCGCTAAGCAAGTACTGGCGAAGTGCGAGATCCAGCAGGTGGGTGTAGCTTTTTAGGGTCACCCTTTCACTCGAATGGCCCATCCACTGAGCCAGCTGAGAAAGCGGCCGCCAGGCATTAGCGACTCCAGCATTTACCGTGTTGCCTGAGCCGTGCACGGCTGGCATGAGTTCTACGTCATTCGACCGAACCCAAGTTTCCGGCAAGAGGTCAAAAGGTTTGCGCTCCAGCAATCGCAGCAAGGTCAGCGTTGCAAAACTGTGTCTCAGATGGTGAAAACGTATACTTTCATCACCCGACACGGACCTGAGCAGGGCCGTCAGCCCATCAAACGCCCATTTTTCCTGGATTCGAAAGGTTCCGCTGACTGGATCTTCGAACAAGGCGTCACGCGCCTCATCGTTGGCGCGCCGCAACTTGCGCCCATTCACAAACCCGGTCAACCACTCCAGTTCATCTCCGGTTAAAAGCAAGCGTAAAGGAAGTCGGCGGATTGCCGCGTCCGACTTTACGCCGGCAATTTTGGTGGGACGTACGAGCAGCTCGGGATTGTTAACGGTAGGATCCCCGAGGCCATGGAAATCTCCGTATTGCCGGGCCCAACACTCGGTTCGCCGAAGCCCACAACGGAACCCCATAATCAACAGGGCCAGCTGTATTCCCGCCAGCTCATCGTCGGCACGAGCCAACAAAAAGCTCTTTGCCCGGTGATACTCCAGAGGCGTCAGTATTGCCGCGTCGACGCCATAGCCTGAGCCCTCCTCCATTGGGATACGAGGCATTCCGTAATATCGGTGAAGAAATTCGTGCCACTCGGATAATGTCTGTCTGAGTGCTCCACCGTTACCGGGAAAGCCGCTCACCACCGTCTCATAGATCGATTGCCACTCATCCGAGTCCAGGCTTTCAGGGTTCGGAATGTCAGTTGCATAGGGCAGCAAAAGTTCCAGGTGTTGAAGATTGCAAATCTTTTGCTGCAAGGCCGGTGACACACTCTCGTCAGTTCTCAGAAGGGCTCGAACGTAGTGACACATCAACTGCACCAGAATGGAGCAGCCCTTCTCTTCTGCAATCTTGTCGAGCGTTTTAAACACCTCCGCCTTGGTTGCCAATACATCCCTCCGTTGCCTGTCCGTCCCTATAGGGTCTCTGGCCCCCTGGGCGGTCAACGCTTCAGATGCCAGGAACCGCACCCGCTTCATCAGACGTTTGAAAAATGGTTTTTGGTCGATCAACGGGAATTCAGGAATGATGAGAGCCGGAGAGCCGACCATCTCGTTCTCACGCTCATCCTGAGATGCTTGCGGTGCAGGTTGGACCACCGTCCCACCGGTCAACAATCGCATCCAGTTAGACAGTGGCAAAGAAGCGCCCAGGTCAGGTGTTCGGGCGTAGTGAACCAGGAAACCTGGCGCGACCATGACCAGGTTTGCCTCGGCAACCGCAAAAACATGCAACGGCCGGTTCAAGGTAATCCGGTTTGCCTCAATGAGCCCACCGACAAAGCGTTTCAGCAGTTCCTCATCCGGAGACGCCTTACCTTTTACCTCATTTACCTCTGGCCAATTGCTGCCCCAGCGCAGGTACCAGCGTCGAAGCAGCAGCTCGGTGATAGGCGCCAGAATGACCCGACGGCAGGTGTCGGTTGAGGGACGGGTACGCCCGCCAAGCGAGGTCGATTCCAATTCCAGCCATGTGTAATCACCGGCGCTACCGGCACCCTGCCGGATCGCCTCACTCAGCCGGTTGAACCATCGGCGCGCGGTAACGCCACTATGAAAAACCAGGCTGTACAGTAACTCACCAGCGTCCCTCTCCATGGCCTCTTCGGCTTGCAGCTCAGGAGCGGCACTTTCCAGGCTGGCCAGGAACGCATCATTGATCTGATCGTAGTCGGCCAATCGGGCTCCCATGTCAGGGGTGGTAAACGAGGAAAACATCTGGACGCTCTGCACAGGCATCGGGACAGGGAGCTGCCAACCCCGGGTTTTCACCCCTTCCTCCAACAGTTTCACGAGGTAGTACTGCCGGTCCTTGACCGCCCGACCTTCAACGGTTTGACAGGTATTGTCGATCAGCAGGGCAACCTCTTCGGCTGTCATCGTCAATCCTCGCTGGCCGCTTGCCAGCTCCGGGTGGTGCTCTCGCAGATAATCCCGGACCGCCTCCAGGTGGCCGAGTTTCTCGGCGTTTCGATTATTGGCCCGGTACTCGGAGCCCACTGAGGGTCCTTGGTTTCGCGCTGACAGCCTCTTCTTCAACGCATCAATCGGTTTATTTAATGGCTCAAACACTGCTTTATCATCACGCATCAAGACCTATCTCCACCTCGAATCCCAACTCATCCAAAAACGCCGCTGTTGCCGGCACAATCCGATTCTTCATCTCGAAAAGATCGAGCGATGAGAACTTGGCGAGAGGCTCAGTCCCCACGCCCCAGTGCCCCATGAAGACATCCACCAGATAACCTGGAACCCCCTGGTCACGCAGGAAGCCTCTCAGGGTGTGCCGGCTGACGTTCAGGGGCCACGGAAACGTCCATTGAATTTCATCCGCCAGTCGTTTTGGGGTCGCGAACTCTGACTGGAGTTTCGCATCGAGAAAGACGAAGAAGGTTGCAATGGGAGCTTCGACACCTACCTCATTCAGGCGCAGCTTCATGTGCTGCCGGTGCGTCTCATAGCGGCGAAGTTGATCGATAACGACCTCCGGCAGGTAAACCAGGCGAGAGTGGCCGAGATTGTCATCCACTTTGTCAGCAATAATTACGAATCCCCGGCGCTCGTTGAACTCGTATGGATGGGCGATCGGATCGCGAACGGCCCGAAAACCGGTCGACCACATAACCTGCAGGATGGCGTACGCTGTAAACAGATTATGAAATCTTCGGATGTTGGCCCTGGAGTAGGCCGTTTTACGGTATTCGGCAATCTGCGCTCGCAATCGGCTTACGACGTCTCGCATGACCTCCAGACGCACGCAAAATGGAGAACCCACTCTCGGCAAACCGAAATCGAGGTTGGCAGGAGCCATCGACGGCGACGAGAGCCCCAGGTTCACCAGCCAGGTATTCACGACATCGACATAATCCGCCGCCAACGTCTCAACCGCCCGGGTGTGGTAGTAGAGGTTTGCCGATTGCCCGGTGGGTAGCGTGCGCCCAGTCACCAGGCTCGCATCCACCGTATCCGTGGTTTGATGAATCAACCCCTCAAACACGCAGGTCTGAATTCGTTTCAGGGTAATCCTCGAACCAGTGCTCTTATTGATTTTTTTGATCTCAATCGCAATCTCCTCAGCCACAGACTCAGTCGAAAGATTATTCGCGAAAAGAATCCGGTCCTTCTTTCGAGCCCGCCTTGCAACCGGTTCTACCCGCGGCCTGAGTATTTGCCAAAAAACATCCGGAATCGGACCGATAAACAGCTTATTTGTGACCTCCATATGAGGCGCCCATTTTTTCGCTAATTTTCGACGCTCCGGAGGCTCCGCAACAAAGCCTGCCCAAGCTTGATCGTCTCTGACGAGGTAGATACATCCCGGTTTATTTTTTTGCGGATTATCCGGTACTTGAGAGCGGTTCTGGACGACCACAGTTTCCGATATAGATTCCAGAGAGCGCCCGGTGAGGAGGATCAACAGGACATGTAGGCGCGTATTCTCAGAGCCCATCTTGTTCTCAAACAGGGCTTTCAAAACCAGCCCTCGCTCATAGTCGTTGAGGCTTTCCCAACGACCTGGTAGAAAACTGTTTGCACGCCGGTATGCTGCGCGCTTCGGTTGCTGTTTTCTGAGTCCGATGGAGGGGGTTTCACCACGCTCGGTATTCAGGGCGGCTCCGCGCTGTGAGATCAGAACGCTCTCATTCATCAATTCCTCTGGCGCATTGCCAGCGTCGTGGTGCTCCTGACGCGCACGTTCCGAGTCCTGCGGCAGCGTAATGTGAACCAGCCCTTGAACGCTTTCTATCTCCGAGTCAACATCGCTGTCTAAGCCCTTCCAGTCACCGATTTTCTGCAATTCCCTGCGTTGTAACTTTGGTTTGTCGGATTGGTAAGTAACGAATTTCCCTTCACCCAAATAAAATTTGAAAAATCGGTGCAGTTCATCGAGGTAACGCCTGTCCTGCTCTTCAAATTGCCGTTGATCCAGGTGCTCATTTACTCGGGCAAAGTGCTTTTCAAAGCGCTCTACATCGTCCGCGCACTTCGGCACCTTCGCCAAAGCCGGCTCCGATAAGAGCCTCAAGGCGCGCCACGCGCCGTCTACCCGTTTTTCGAAAAACGTTTTTTCAGAGGGCACCAGTTCCTGTCGCCAGGCACTGGTGGTGTTGATGACGTATGCGACAACTTGGAGCCTTTTGTCCGAGCACTCCTCACGCTCCGCGAGGTCACGCAACCCCGCATGCCGGGGATACTCACCAACAAGCCCCCGAATTCCCTGACGGTCAGGGGCAAGTTCCTCGTATTTTGTTTCTACGGCGCCAGACTCCAACCATTCCAGGAAGGCATCTGCACCGTCGATCGGCTGCGAAATTTGGTCAAATGCGCTTACCAGGCGTGGCAACAAGTTTGCGATGAGGTCCATCGCAAACCAATCGGGTCGAGGTTGCACGATCTCATTAAGAAGCGCCTCGGGGTTTCCTGAGTTAAATTTCAATGCCATCACGCGACCTCCGCGTCGTTGAGGGGAAGGCGGAGTTGAGACTTCGCCGTTAAATAGCCTTTGAGGTATTTCGCCAGAATCTTGAGGTGCCGCCGTTCGGCCTTGCTGTCAGGGTTACCGTCGTCACACTTTTGAGATGTGTCCTGAACTTTGTGGAGCAGACTTTCAGCGTTGGGTGAGAACGGCGCTAACTGTCCGATGGTGTCGAGTGACAACGCCGAAATAGCGGCCCAGGCATTCTTCGGATTGGAAAACTGTTTGAGGAGACTGTCGCTATGGAGATCATTCAGCCACTCGATACAAGAAGCGGTGAGCGTCGCGCAGAGCTGTAGACGTAACCCCGACTCTCTTTCTTCAGCAGCCTGTTGCCACATAACCGTGAAATGAGCTTTGACCGCGTCGAGGATTTTCGATGCTGGGGCATCGTCAGCTACATCATCTGGTTGAACAGTTCCATCGTTATCCTGACCCAGCAGCCCTACCTGGCTTAGGGCATCGCTCAGGTAGTAAGGGACAGCTGGCGATGAGTTCTGGCGGCTTGGCTGTTCAGAGCTGGAGGCTAGTAGGTATTCCAAAATTGAGCGGGTGCGGGGGGCCAGAAATACAGGTTTGATATCGGCACTTGAGATTCTAGCCACCGCCTCAGAAGCGCCCTCTACCAGATCGGGGTGATCAACCTCACTCAGCGCGTCATGATGGTCAACTTCAGGCTCCTCGCTCTCGTCCGGCGGAAGTAAGTGCCGTGCAAGCCCGGGAACGAGAACCGGTTCCTCATCCTGGATTCTGAGCTTGCGGCTGATGCCGGCGAACTCTTCCAGCCCCACTCGAGTGTTGAGCGATGATGAAATCCAACGGCGCTCGTCCTCGGACAGACTGGCCCACAACCGAAGAAAAGCATTTTGCGAGCTCAGCCCGAAAAACAATGCTGCCAGTAACCGCGAAACCTGCTGACTTTCAGCTTCTCGGTGCTTCCACACGAGAACCTGAACCTTGTTATCCGGAGCGAACACTTTCAGGAGTGCAGCTACGTGCGCGTTTCCGACGACACGGTAATCGCCATTCCTGGTCTTGCAAACCGAAACAGGATAGTGACTGGCCACAGCTAGAAGCGCGTCTTCAGTGAGGAGTTCTGGCCTACGTAGTCCAGAGTAGGAGCCGAGGATCACGTCCTCAACCTCGGTATCTAACCGTTCAATTCTTAGTTGCGCAACGCGTAAAAATTTTAGGGTTCTTTTGGTTCCGGTCACGTTCTGCTCCTAACTGAATTCAATCGACATCAGGGGCGTTCGACCTTTGCCCCTCAAAAATCCTTTTTTAGGAGTATCACTGCCCCAGAAAGTGCGCAAGCACGCAGGCCGTCAAAAAACCGAGCCTTTTCAGCAAGTTAGGTAGGCTTAACGCCTACCATGTAACCATAAATGACCACCGAATCATAAAATATTATATGTAAGTAACTGATTTTTATGATTATGTTTTACCCAAGAAAAAACCGTTTATTTCACCAAGCTGGGAAGGACCTGGAACAGGCATTGGCGTCGTACTGGAAAATGCGTACGAAAAAGCCCGCTTTTAATCTCGACTTTGGAGCAAAACAAAGGCGAAGTGACCGCAAAGGCAGCTCTCCCGTCCAGCAAAATCGAGCAAGAAATCAGAAAAATCATCGTTTGTGAGGAGTCGCCCTCAAGCGCCAATAACTCCGGTAAACTAGATCTACGAATCAAGAAAAGTGAAACTCTAGGTGAGCGGAATATCCGCTTTTAAGATGCCAAGCCGAGTGCCCGGGCGAGTAAAATGCGTGACGACACAATCCTGGTTGTCGACCTTGAGGCGACCTGTTGGGAAGACCAGACGACACCCGCAGGTGATGCTCAGAGTATCCACAACATGGAGATCATTGAAGTCGGTGGTGCCCTCGCCACTCGGAAAGGAAACCTGGTGGATGCCCGCTCGTTTCTGGTCAGACCAACCCGGAATCCTGTGCTGAGCGACTTCTGCATGGAGCTGACCGGGATCACCCAGTCGATGGTGGATGCCGCACCCACACTCCCCGAGGCGATTGAGGCCATGAATGCCTGGCTGGGTGATCTGCCGGACGACTTCATCTGGTGCAGCTGGGGCAACTACGACCGCCTGCACCTGGAAGCCCAAAGCCAGCTGGATGGTGCTTGGCCGGTCATCCTGGCTCGCCCGCACCTGAATTTGAAACGTATCTGGCGACGCACCACGGGGCAGAAGAGAAAGAATGGATTTGCCCACGCGCTAGCTTTTCACGGATTGGACTTTGAGGGCCATCACCATCGTGGTGTGGACGATGCGCGAAATATGGCCCGAGTCCTCCCGTATATGGATTGGTCTTTGGAACCCGAGTTGCTGACGCCACCGGAGGTGCCAGTATGAAACTGGTCTGTATTTCCGACACTCACAGTCTGCACCATCGCCTACCAGATATTCCAGATGGCGATGTCTTGATCCATGCCGGTGACTGCCTGGGCCTGGGCACGCTGGAAAACATAGAAGAGCTCAATGAATGGCTCGGAACGCTACCGCATCGGTATAAGATTGTGATTGCCGGTAATCACGACTGGGCCTTCCAGGAAACGCCGGAATTAGCACGGCAGGCACTAACGAATGCCATTTACCTGGAAGACAGCGGCGTGGAGATTGAGGGTATTCGGTTCTGGGGTTCACCCTGGACGCCCACCTTTATGGATTGGGCATTTATGCTGGAGCGTGGCCAGCAGTTGCACAAAAAATGGCAGCTTATACCGAGCGATACCGATGTGCTCATTACCCACGGCCCACCCAAAGGTATCGGCGATGAGGCAAACCTTGGATTCAAATGCCAGAATGTTGGCTGCATTGACTTGCTTGACCGAATCCAGCAACTCTCACTCAAAGCGCACATTTTTGGCCATATCCACGAAGGCTATGGGGAGTACCAGAAGGGGCAAACGACGTTGATCAATGCCAGCACCTGCACCGCTCGGTATGAGCCGCGGAACGCACCGATTGTGATAGAAGTTTGAAGCGGTCAAATTTGACCGGGGAGTCGAAATGACAGCAGAAGAGCTGATAACGCAACTACAAAAGTTGCCGCCGGAGACGCCAGTGCTGGTCGAGGGCTACGAAACCGGCTTTGATGATATTGTCGAGCTCACACCCGAACAGGTTGTCCGGTACCGGCATGCTCAGGAGTGGGATGGCGAATACCAGGCGCCAGACAGGTTCTCCAACCCAGAAACCGGAGTGCTGCAAGCTGCGGTGATCCGGGGTTGCAGAGGCTCTCGAAGGTAAAATGATGAAGGATAAGAAATCGTACAGCTTGAGTGACTTGGTGGCCCAGTGTAACCCCGAGGCGCCCATACAAGAGACGCTCCGAGAGTGGGATCTGGCTGCGCCGGTTGGCCTGGAACAGGTCGTTATGGGTGACCAAGTGGATATTCGGGAGGCGGTGCTGGTTTTTGGCGAAAAACTGGCTGGCCGGTTCGATGCAGTTCAGCTGATCCTGTTTGGTAGCCGGGCCCGTGGTGATTATCACGACGAAAGCGATGCCGATGTAGCCGTTGTTTTGGCCGGACAGCCTGGGGATTTTGTGGACACCAAGTTGGAGATGGCGGGCCTGGCGTTTGAAGTGCTTTTGGATACCGGCGTGTTGATTCAGGCC
>NZ_NEFY01000006.1 GCF_002258215.1 Marinobacter vinifirmus | reverse complement strand
CGGGCGTGTTCACCCGCCCGGCTTGGGGCGAAGTCGTAAACGGTGGCTTTCAGGTCCGAGAACGGTGTGGTGCAGTAAGCCCAGACGTAGGCCTTGTGGGTTTTCTTCTTACCCGGAGCCAACATGCTGACCGGCGTTTCATCGGCGTGCAGAACGTTGTGTTCCAGCAAGGCGTTTCTCAACGCATCTGCCAGGGGCTGCAACTGCACACCGCAGGCACCGACCCATTCGGCGAGTGTTGAACGGGGTATTTCCAGGCCGGCACGGCCGAAGATGCGTTCCTGACGGTACAGTGGCAGGTGGTCCGCGTACTTGGCCACCAACACCTGAGCCAGCAGGCCGGCGGTGGGGATGCCCTTGTCGATCACCTGCGGTGGTACCGGTGCCTGGACCAAGGTCTCGCACTGGTTGCAGGCCCACTTGCCCCGGATGTGGCGCTCCACCGTGAACTCGCCCGGGACGTAATCCAGCTTCTCGCTGATGTCTTCGCCAATACGCTTGAGCTGGCAGCCACACTGGCACCGGGTATTGTCCGGTTCGTGGTGGATCAGGGTACGGGGCAGCTCCGGTGGCAGCGGGGTGCGCTTGGGCTTCTGCTTGGGTCGAGCGGCCTTCTGCTCCTCAGTCATCGCCTGGTCCAGCTCGGCTTCGATGGCGGCCAGGTCGCTGTCGATCAGCTCGTCCAGGAGCTTGCCCTGAACGGCATCGAGTTGCTCACTGCGGCGGGCGAACTTGTGACGTTTGAGGACGGCGACTTCGTGGGTCAGCTTCTCGATGATGGCATTGCGGCGCACCAACTCCCGCTCCTTCCGGCCCAAGGCTTGATCCTTGGCGTCCAGAGAGTCCATCAGTTCCGTCGCCAGAGCGCGGAGCTGATCGGCTGAGAGTTGGTTGATATCGGGGCGCTGAGTCATGCCGCCTAGTATGCCAAGTCCCTGTTCGGCAGGCGATTCGCGGTTCTGGCTATAGCGGCATCACAGCACTTGTGATTACAGGATGCAGATGACGCCCTCCGCGCCAATGCGCTGCCAGGGCAGGCCCTGAACCAAGGCAGACAACTGTTCCTCGGTCAGGCGCAGTTGGTCACCGCGCCAGGTTTCGCCCCAGTGGAATTTACCCCGGTTCAGCCGGCGGGCGCACAACCAGATGCCCAGGCCATCATGGATCAGCACCTTCATCCGATTGCCTCGCTTGTTGGCGAACAGGTAGGCGCAATGGGGTTTAGCCGAACCGAATACCTGAATAACCCGCGCCAGGGCCTTGTCGGGTCCGGCCCGCATATCCAGCGGTTCGGTGGCCAGCCAGATCTCATCAATGCGGATCATCCCAACAGATCCCGAAGCAAAGCCGCACACTGATGGGCTTGCTCCGCAGGCCACTCCACCACAACCGCACCACCGGCGCGGGGAATCTTGATGCGGATGGTGCTACATTGATTCGAGACTGACAGGGTGTCCGGCACAGGCGCTACGGCTGGCAGACGGACCGGAACGAATCCAGGTGCTTCCGGAGTTTTAGCCGCCCTTCGCGCTTCGCTCATCCAGCGCCGGACCATGTTGGCGTTGAGACCGTTATCCAGCGAAATCCGGGAAACAGACGCCCCGGGCTTCAGACATTCGGCGACGATACGAGCCTTCAGCTCTTTGGAGTAACGACGACGTTTTTGGTAGGGCTTGGTTACGCTTATGTTGGTCATGTTAAGTGTCCACTTAAAAATAAGTGGACACTATCCTGACGGCCGCAGCGCCTGGCTCAAGATGGGTTTACCGGACGGTTACGCTGAAACTCCATTTTCGTCGCATCAACTGAAGCAGAGAGAGATTGCTGAGGCGCCGAAACGCTTGAGAGTTATGCATGAAGAGTTGGCGATAAATCACTGAATTATATACACTCCTTATAATGTCCAATATTTAGGAGTATTGGACATTTCAGGCTTCCCGACCGTACAACACACTTCGCAAACAAGGCTGCCCAGATGAACGCCAGGCCCGGATTTCCCGGTTTTCCGCTGTTTGACACCGCTGATCTCATCCACGAACAGGCCGAGCTTGCGCTGTATCCGGATCTGCGTGCAGCGCTGGATGCGGTGCCCATCAACCCGGACAAAGCCCGTCAGGACTTCTACACCGCCCGCCGTTTCCTCGAAAAATACAGCGATGTTTCCGGCACATACAACCGTTTTCGAAGCGAAATCCAGCGTTTTCTCAACTACACCTGGCTGATTGCCCGCCGTCACCTTGCCCAGGCAGACAGCGACCTGATCACAGGCTACTTTGCCTTTTTGAAAACCCCTCCGGCCCCCTGGATATCCCGTGGGATCTATCCGGCATTCGTCTCTCAGGCAGATCTGCGTCGTTCCAATCCGGACTGGCGACCCATGGCGCTTCGATCCAAAGCCGTACAGGCGCCCTACTCTGTTACCCAGGCCAGCCTGAACGCCAGCCGCACGGCACTGCAGACCTTCTTCAAATACCTGGTGGCCCACGATTATCTGCCCAAAAATCCGATGATTGATGTCCGCAAGCGCGACCGGAACGCCAAACCCAGCCTCAACCAGGACCGGGACGCCGAAGTGCGGCGTCTGACAGACTGGCAATGGTCGTTCCTGCTGGAAACCCTCACCGAACTGGCGGACAGCAACCCGAAATTCGAGCGTAACCTGTTTGTGATCGTGACCATGAAAAGCCTGTTTCTGCGGGCCAGCGAACTGGCACCGCGACCAGTGGACCGGAACCAGGTGCGTACCCCCTGCTTTGGTGATTTCCGCCGAACCATTGTCGATGGCGAACCCTACTGGGTGTATTCGGTGTTCGGTAAAGGCGACAAAACCCGGCAAGTTACCCTGCCAGACGCCTACCTGGATTACCTGAAGCGCTGGCGAGGCCATCTGGGGCTTCCCTCTCCGTTGCCGGTGCCGGGAGAATCCACGCCCATTCTGCCGTCAGCCAAGGGCGATGCCATCGGCAAGCGCCAGGTGCAACGGATCTACGAGCAAGCCATGGTCGCCACCGCGGACCGTATGGAACGTGAAGGGTTCATGGACGAAGCCAGGCAAATGCTGGCCATTCGCTCCGAAACTCATTACCTGCGGCACACCGGTGCCAGCCAGGCCATCGAGGCCGGCGCGGATATCCGCCACATCAGTGAAGAGCTCGGCCATGCCAACGCCACCTTCACTGAATCTGTCTACGTAAATTCGGAACAGGCCCGCCGGCGAACGGAAGGCCGTCGCCGGCGGGTATAAATGCTGGATCCGTTAAACGATGCCTAGCGAATGGTTTACCCCGTCACGAATTTCGCGGTAGCGCTCGGCATCGTTGGCGAGGATTTCCAGGTTATCTTCCGGAAAGATTGCTTTTAGCTTGCTCCTGGCTTCCTCTGTGTTTAACCGCGCGGGCATCAGCTGTTCCAGTGCGCGCAACATCACTTCCGGCGAAACCGAGGCTCCGGGCGATGCACCCAGCAAGGTGCCATAGGTCTTGTCGCTGGAGACGATTATCTCCGTGCCCATCTGCAGGTCGCCATCTTTAATGATCTGTACCCGCTGCCCGGCTTCCACGGCTTGCCAGTTGAACTTGTCACCAAGCCCGGGGGCGAACTTCTCCAGCGAATCCAGCATGCTCTGCTCGCCTTTGAAGGTCTCGGAGACCAGGTATTTCACCAGTGGGAAGTTCTCCATGGCCACGTTCAACAGGCCCGGAATGTCGTGCAGGCGCATGGAGCGGAGATAGTCAATAAAGCCCCGGCCTTTCTCAAGAACCGGTTTAAAGGAGGCAAACGGCCCGAATAACAGGTAATGCTGGCCATTGGCCACCCGCAGATCCAGGTGCGGAACAGACATCGGGGGTGCGCCCACTTCTGCCCGGCCATAGGTTTTGGCGCGGTATTGGTCCGCCTGCTCCGGCGTAACCGGCGCCTGCAGGAAACGGCCACCCACCGGGAAGCCGGCAAAGCGCCTGGCAAACGGAAGATGGCTCCGTTTCAGGAGCGGGAAGGCGCCACCGCCGGCGCCAACAAACAGTACGTCAGCTTTATATTGGGTGGACGTACCGTTGCGCTCGGTTTCCAGCACCCAGCTGCCGGCGGGGCTGCGGTGTGCCCGCTTTACGTGTACACCGTAATCAATGGCCACGCCCAAATCCCGGTCAGCGTACGCAGCCATTTGTTCTGTCAGAGAGCCGAAGTTCACATCCGTGCCGGTTTCAATCACCGTGGCAGCCATCTTTTCATGGCGCGGCCGGCCTTCCATGGTGAAAGGGATCCAGCTTTTTATCTCATCAAAATCATCGGAATACCGCATACTTTCGAAGAAATGATGGCCAGACATTTCCTTGTGCCGAAGCGCCAGCTCTTCAATGAAGGATTCCGAGACCAGGGTGCAGTGCTTGGTCTGGTTGATGAACGTAGAGGGGTCTTTAATGGCACCCTTTTCGACCAGGTAGGCCCAGAATTGCTTGGCCACGTTGAACTGGGCGTGGATTTTCAGGGCTTTCTCAACAGAAATAACCTCGCCATCCACCGGGGTGTAGTTGAGCTCGCAGTTGGCTTCGTGGCCGGTACCAGCGTTGTTGAACACCCAGGAGTTCCCTGCCCCCGGGCCATCCAGCCGTTCCAGTATGGTGATATCCAGCTCGGGTGCCAGTTCCTTTGCCAGTGTGGCAAGGGTGACACCCATAATGCCTGCGCCGATAACAATTACCTTCATAGCCTGTGCCCGCCCGAGTCGGTTGTAGGAGTTTGTTCATCAAAGCCTTTTGGCCAGTGTACTCCTACTGCTGCATGTGCTCTACATCCTCACGGGCATCACGCAAAAAGGACTCCACGGTTTCTCCGGGCAGAAGCAATTGCTGTTCTATCATCGAATCCCGCCAGTCAGACTCTGCAAAGATGCAGCGGTATTCGTTCGGGAACTCTACATAAAGGCGTTTGAAATACTCCCTTGCCCGCACCTTGTTCGGCTCTTTGCGGCGGGATTCCAGTACAGCCATGTTGTACAGCGCCCCGGCCCTGACCTGGTCCGGCTGGCTATCGTCTTTGTAAATCCGTTCAAGGCGGCTGAGCACTTCATTCACACCGGTCAGCCGGTATTCCCTGAGGATCTCTGTGGCGGATTCCATCACCCGGTCTTCGCCGTGCCGGCAGGGTGAGTTGGCATGGTCCTGCACATATTGATCGATGGCCCGCTCTACTTCATGGCGGTGTTTGTGGTCCTGCTTCTGTTCATACACAAAGCCGGTACCCACGCCGGTGGCGATGGTGCCGGGCATACAGCCGGCTACCAGCCCGGCCAAGGCCAAGGACCCGGCAACGCCGAACGCCCTGAGAGATTTCATCTGTGTCATCTGGTCATCCCTGATGGTCTGGAATACGTAGGTTACAATCGACGAATGTCGGGTAACATACGATAACGGTCATATCGTACCGGTACCGTGACCCCTGTATTAAAACCGAAAAGGAGTAATCGAATGGCAAATACCAAAGCATACGCCGCCACTGCGCCGGATTCCGGCCTGGCCCCCTACGCCATTGACCGCCGGGAGCTGCGTGCCGACGACGTAGCCATCGAAATCGACTACTGCGGTGTCTGCCACAGCGATCTCCACACCGTCGAGAACGATTGGGGCGGCTCGAAGTACCCGGTTATTCCCGGGCACGAGATTGTGGGCCGGGTAACCGCCGTGGGGCCGGATGTAAAAGCCTATAAAGAGGGTGACCTAGTGGGCGTGGGCTGCATGGTAGACAGCTGCCGTACCTGTTCCGCCTGCGAATCCGGGCTGGAGCAATATTGCGATGAAGGCTCTACCATGACCTATGGCAGCCTGGACCGGCACAATGGCACCGTTACCCACGGCGGCTACTCGGAACGAATCGTGGTCAGCGAACGCTTTGTGGTTCGCGTGCCAGAGAAACTGGACCCGGCCGCCGCCGCACCGATTCTGTGTGCGGGCATCACCACCTACTCGCCCCTGAAGTACTTCAACGTCGGCAAGGGCCACAAGGTCGGCGTTCTGGGCATGGGCGGCCTTGGCCACATGGGTGTGAAATTCGCCAAGGCGCTGGGCGCGGAAGTGACTATCTTCACCCGCTCCGAGGCCAAGGTTGCGGAAGCGAAGAAGCAGGGCGCAGACCATGTGATCATCTCTACCGATGAGGCGCAGATGAAGGCAGCGGCCAACTCCTTCGACTTCCTGCTCGACACCATTCCGGTGGCCCACGACCTGAACCCCTACCTGAAATGCCTGAAGCACGATGGCACCCATATTCTTGTGGGCCTGCTGACGCCGGTTGAGCCAGCGCTGCAAGCCGGGCTGCTGGTTACCAAGCGCCGGGTGATTGCCGGTTCCCTGATCGGTGGCATGCCGGAAACCCAGGAAGTGCTGGATTTCTGCGCCGAGCACGACATCACCTGCGACATCGAGATGCTGGACATCCGCAACATCAATGACGCCTACGAGCGCATGAAAAAAGGCGACGTGAAGTACCGTTTCGTGATTGATATGAAGACGCTCAAACAGGGCTGATCAGCCCGCCGAAAGCGCCCGGGCGGGAAATATTCTGCCCGGGCGGTCTTTGACAATCCGCTAATAACCAATCCGGTTGCAAAGGGTTAGCATGGGTCTATTGTTATCGACTCTGACCCTGGACAAGCCGAATGACCTTTGCACGCATTGCCGGAACCGGCTCCTATCTGCCGGACAACATTGTGACCAACAAGGACCTGGAACAGCGGGTAGATACCTCTGACCAGTGGATCCGTGAACGCACCGGCATCGAACAACGCCACATCGCCCTGCCCGGCCAGACCACCGTAGACCTTGCCGAACAGGCTGCCCTGAGGGCCATTGAAGCCGCGGGCATCGATGCCAAAGACATCGACCTGATTGTGTTTGCCACCACCACGCCCGATAAAGTCTTCCCCAGCTGTGCCTGTATTCTGCAGGCCCGCCTTGGTATCGAGGGCTGCCCCGCGTTCGATATCCAGGCCGTGTGCAGCGGCTTTGTGTACGCCCTGGCCACTGCAGAAAAGTTCATCCGCACCGGCTCCAGCAAGAAGGCGCTGGTGATCGGAGCCGAGGTATTCTCCCGCATTCTCAACTGGGACGATCGGGGCACCTGCGTACTGTTCGGCGATGGCGCCGGCGCGGTTATTCTGGAGGCCAGTGAAGAAACCGGCATTCTGTCTACACACCTGCACGCCGATGGCCGCTATGAAGAGTTGCTACACGTGCCCTGCGGTGTCGCCAACGACTTCGACGCGGTCAAGGCCGGCAAGGCGTTTGTGGAGATGAAGGGTAACGAAGTGTTCAAGGTGGCGGTAAACACCCTGGGCCGGATCGTCGATGAAACCCTGGAAGCCAACCAGATGGAGAAATCCGACATTGACTGGCTGGTGCCGCACCAGGCCAACCTGCGGATTATTTCCGCCACCGCCCGCAAGCTCGGTATGTCGATGGACCAGGTTGTGGTCACCGTTAACCGCCATGGCAACACCTCCGCCGCCTCTGTGCCCCTGGCGCTGGACGAAGCCGTTCGGGATGGCCGCATTCAACGTGGCCAGGTGGTGTTGCTGGAAGCATTTGGCGGGGGCTTTACCTGGGGCTCCGCCCTGTTAAGGTACTGATCCATATTCTCTAAAGTGCTTTGATTATTTATTTTTAGTATTTTTAGTTCTTAGCAACCTTTGCTAGATTGCTCCTCAGATTCACTGATTCCAATCTGAGGAGCTTTCCATGAAACACCTGCTAAAAGGATTTGCACTGGGCGCTGCCCTGCTCTCCGCCCAACCAGCCCTTGCCGCTGACCGGGAGCTACTCAATACCTCTTACGATATTGCCCGCGAGCTGTTCGCCGCCTACAACGTGGAATTCAAGAAGCACTGGCAGGAAAAGACCGGTGAAACCCTTGAAGTTAACCAGTCCCACGCCGGTTCGTCCAAGCAGGCCCAGGCCATCATTCAGGGCCTGAAAGCCGATGTAGCTACCTTCAATCAGGTAACAGACATCGACATCCTGCACGAACGCGGCAACCTGATCCCCGAAAACTGGGCCGAGCGCCTGCCCAACAACAGCTCCCCCTACTATTCCACCATGGCGTTCCTGGTTCGCAAGGACAATCCGAAGAACATCCAGAACTGGGATGACCTGGTTCGCGAAGACGTGGCCCTGGTAATGCCGAACCCGAAAACCTCCGGTAACGGCCGTTACACATACCTGGCCGCGCTGGGTTATGCCCAGGACACATTCGGCGACGATCAGGACAAGGTTGACCAGTTCCTGGCGGATTTCCTGGGCCAGGTACGGGTATTCGACAGCGGCGGCCGTGGAGCCACCACCACCTTCGTTGAGCGTGGCATTGGCGATGCGCTGCTGACCTTTGAATCCGAAGTACTCAACCTGGCCGACCGTCTGGGCGATGAGTACGAAGTGGTCACCCCCAACGTGAGCTTCCTGGCCGAGTTCCCGGTCACCTGGATTGATGACTACGTAAGGCAGAACGGCACCGAAGAACTGGCGAAGGAATACCTGACCCATCTGTATTCTGAAGAATCCCAGCGCCTGCTGGCCGGCTTTAACTACCGGGTTCACAATGAGGTTGTGAAAGCCGAGAACGCCGACCGCTTCAAGGAGCTCAAGCTCAAGTCCATCGATGAAATCGCCGGTGGCTGGGAAAACGCCATGAAGGTTCACTTCATCAGTGGCGGCAAACTCGACCAGCTGCAGCGTCGGCGGTAAGAGGCGAGCATGTCGGTATCCGCTCAAGCAGGCGCCGCCCCCGTGCGGCGCTTTGCCGGTCGAAGCAAACGGGTGTTACCGGGGTTTGGTCTGAGCCTCGGTATTTCCCTGTTCTTTGTCAGCCTCGTGTTGCTGCTGCCCCTGACCGGGCTGGTCGTGGAAACCTCCGGCATGACCTGGGATCAGTTTGTATTCACCATCACCGATCCCCGGGTGATCGAATCCTACAAGGTGACTCTCTGGACTGCGCTGGCAGCCTCGTTGTTCAACGGCCTGTTCGGGTTGCTCCTGGCCTGGGTGCTGGTGCGCTATGAATTCCCCGGCAAGCGGCTGATCGATGCGGTTGTCGACCTGCCCTTCGCCCTGCCCACGGCGGTTGCCGGCATCACCTTGGCTACCCTGTTCGCCCAGAACGGCTGGTATGGCCAGGTGCTGGCAAAAGCCGGTATTGAGGTTGCCTTTACCCCGCTGGGTATCGTGGTTGCCATGGCCTTCACCAGCATTCCGTTTGTGGTGCGTACCGTTCAACCGGTACTTGAAGAATTGTCTCCGGCCGATGAAGAGGCCGCTGTCAGCCTTGGTGCCTCGGATTCCCGGGTTTTCCGGAAAGTGATTTTCCCGTCCCTGTGGCCAGCCCTGGTGACCGGCATTGCCTTGTCCTTCACCCGCAGCCTTGGTGAGTTCGGCGCCATTATCTTTATTGCCGGCAACACCCCCTATGTCAGCGAAGTGACCAGCCTGATGATCTTCGTGCGCCTGCAGGAATACGACTACGCCGCCGCCAGTGCCATCGCCTCTATGGTCTTGCTGGTCTCCCTGGTGCTGCTGTTTGCCATCAATCTGTGGCAAGGCCGGTATCTGCGCCGGCTGGAGGGTCGATAGATGTCGGCGGAACAGCACAGAGTCGGTGACCAGCCCTGGGTTCGCCGCAGCCTGATCGGCCTGGCGGTGAGCCTGACCGTGATCCTGCTGGTCATTCCGGTGGTGGTGATCTTTACCGAAGCGCTGAGTGCCGGCTGGAGCACCTTCAGCGATAACATTCTGGACGAATACAGCCTGCACGCCATCGGGCTGACGCTGCTGGTAGCCCTGCTGACGGTGCCACTGAACCTTGTTTTCGGTACGGCACTGGCCTGGGCCGTTACCCGGTTCCGCTTTCCCGGCCGCAAACTGCTGATCACCCTGATTGATATTCCGTTTGCCGTGTCTCCGGTGGTGGCCGGTTTGCTTTACCTGCTGCTGTATGGCCGCAACGGCTGGCTGGGTGGCTGGCTGAGCAGCCACGATGTTCAACTGATGTTTGCCTGGCCCGGCATTGTCATGGTCACGGTGTTTGTAACCTGCCCGTTCGTGGCCCGGGAGCTGATTCCGCTGATGCAGCAACAAGGCAGCGAAGAGGAAGAAGCCGGCGTGGTTCTGGGCGCCTCCGGCTGGCGGATTTTCAGCAAGATCACCCTGCCCAACATCAAGTGGGCGCTGATTTACGGCGTGGTGCTCACCAACGCCCGGGCCGTGGGCGAGTTTGGTGCGGTGTCTGTGGTGTCCGGTAATGTTCGCGGACAAACCAATACCTTACCGCTGCATGTTGAACTGCTTTATCAGGATTACAACGTGGCCGGCGCGTTTGCCGCGGCCTCGCTGCTGGCGGCTATCGCCATACTGACACTGATCGCCAAGGCCATTGTGGAATGGCGACAGTCCCGAATTGAACACCCGGCGCCGAAAACAGGAGGTGCATGATATGAGCATCACAATCGACCGCATCAAGAAATCTTTCGGCAAGTTCCAGGCCCTGAACGATGTCTCTCTGGATATTCCTGAAGGCAAACTGACCGCCCTGCTCGGGCCATCCGGTTCCGGCAAGACCACCTTGCTGCGGATTATTGCCGGGCTGGAATCGTCGGATTCCGGCCGGGTGCTGTTTGGTGGCGACGATGTCAGTAACCTGCACGTTCGGGACAGAAACATCGGTTTCGTTTTCCAGCACTACGCCCTGTTCAAGCACCTTACGGTCGCCCAGAACATCGCCTTCGGCCTGGAATCCCTGCCCCGCAGGAGCAGGCCCTCGAAGCAGGAAATCAACGAACGGGTAGCGAAACTGCTGGAAATGATTCAGCTGCCACAGCTGGCAGACCGCTATCCGGCCCAGTTGTCCGGTGGCCAGAAGCAGCGTGTCGCGCTGGCGCGGGCCCTGGCTACCAAGCCACGCATCCTGCTGCTGGACGAACCGTTCGGCGCACTGGACGCCAAGGTGCGTAAGGATCTACGCCGCTGGCTGCGTGCCTTGCACGATGAATTCCACTTCACCAGTATCTTTGTAACCCACGATCAGGAAGAAGCACTGGAACTGTCTGACCAGGTGGTCGTAATGAGCCAGGGCCAGGTGGAGCAGGTCAACAGTCCGACCGGCCTGTATGCCCGCCCCGAAAGCCGGTTCGTCTTTGACTTCCTGGGCCACGTAAACGTGCTGTCCGGTGTCGTGAAAGGCCAGAGCCTGGTGCAGGGCAACGCACGGGTAGCCCTGCCCGGTGTGGTGAATAACCAGGAGGCCCAGTTGTACCTTCGCCCCCACGAAGTGCAACTGGCCAAGGCCCCGGTGGCCCACGCCCGCTTGCCGCTGCGGATTGAAGCCATCAGCCTGATTGGTTCGGAGGTGCGCATCGAGCTGGCTCCGGAAGGCTGGGAAAGCAATGAAATCTGGGAGGTGGGCATGAGCCATGGCGAGTTTGCCTGCCATAACCCCACCCGGGGCGAATTGTGGTATGCCATCCCAGCGGTGGGCCACCTGTTTGCCGGAGACAGCGCCCAGCCGGAAACCGTCGACTGGCACAGCACGGCCCATGCCAGCGCTGCCAATATGTGAGCGTCCCGGCCATCGGATCTGATTGAAACAGTCTTTTGGTTCCGGCGTTAGCCGGTTATAGTCGTGTCATATAAAAACAAACGTCCAGGAAGCAGTATCCATGACACGACGCCGGAAACAGCAGCACAAATCCCCTTCGGTTATTATCATCGGCACCGGTTTTGGTGGCATTGGCATGGCCATCCAGCTGCAGAAAGCGGGTATCCGCGACATTACCCTGCTGGAAAAAGCGGGGGCCGTGGGCGGAACCTGGCGGGACAACACCTACCCCGGCGCTGCCTGCGACGTGCAATCGCACCTGTATTCCTACTCGTTTGAGCCCAAACACGACTGGACCCGGAAATTCGGCACCCAGCCCGAGATTCTGGATTACATCGAATCCTGCGTTCGCAAACACAACCTCGAGCCCCTGATCCGCTTTAATCAGACGGTGGAATCCGCCGAGTTTGATGAACAGACCAACCAATGGCAGATAACCACCGGCGCCGGCGACACTTTCCGGTCCGATGTACTGATTACCGCAACCGGTCAGCTTAACCGCCCTGCCATGCCGGATATTCCAGGCCTGGAGGATTTCGGCGGTGAGAGTTTCCATTCCGCCCGCTGGAATCACGACATCAACCTGGAGGGCAAACGGGTTGCAGTCATTGGCACCGGCGCCAGTGCCATCCAGTTTGTGCCGGAAATCACCGCGAAGGCGGCCCATCTGGACCTTTACCAGCGCTCTGCCGCGTGGGTGCTGCCCAAACCGGACAAAACCTTCACCCCGCTGGAACAAACACTGTTCGCCAAGTTGCCTCTGTGGGACCGGCTGTATCGCGGGATGATCTACCTGAAGAACGAAGTGCGCGCCCTGGCGTTCACCCGGTTCTCGGGATTACTCGAGTTCTTTGCCAATCGCGCCCGCAACGAAGCGCGCCGCTGGGTAACTGACCCGGATAAACTCGCCGAATTGATTCCGGAATACCGGATTGGCTGCAAGCGCATCCTGATTTCCAACGACTGGTACCGGGCCGTAAACGAGCCCCACGTGAACCTGATCACCGGTGGCATCACCCGGTTTGACGAAACGGGCGTGGTGTCGGAAACCGGTGAACACCGGCCTGCGGATGTGATCATTTTCGGCACCGGCTTCCGGGCCACCGAATTCCTTTCGCCCATCCACATCACCGGTCGCAACGGCGTGTCCCTGAACGAGGCCTGGGCCAATGGCAGCAAGGCATTCAAAGGCATCACCGTAAGCGGATTTCCGAACCTGTTCATGTTGTATGGCCCCAATACTAACCTGGCCCATAACTCTATTCTGTACATGCTGGAATCCCAGTTCCGCTACGTGCTGAGCGCGCTCAGGGCGCTGTCCCGTTATCCGGGGCAGGCAATGGATGTGCGGGAGGACCGCCAGAGCCGTTACAGCCAGGTGGTACAAAGAGGGCTGGACGGCAGCGTGTGGGAGGCCGGCTGTACCTCCTGGTATCTGGATGAGCACGGTCGCAACACTGTGAACTGGCCAGGCTTTACCTTCAGTTACCGCTTTGCCACGCGGTTTGTCGATACAGCCGACTATCAGTTCCTGAAACCCCGTTCCGAAAACGTCTGATCCCCACTCAAGCCGATGCCCTGCACGGCTTGAACTTATCACTAATTCATAGGATGATTGGTTCATCATATGGAGGGATGATCCACAATGCTCAAACCGATCCGAAAAGGCTCCCTGGTGGAAACGGCCATTGAAAGCCTTCGTCAGAATATTGAAAGCGGTGAATGGCCAGTGGGTACTCGCTTACCTGTAGAGGCAGAGCTTTCGGAGGCTCTGGGCATCAGCCGTAATACCATCCGGGAAGCGGTCCGGGTGCTTGTTCACGTTGGCATGCTGGAAACCCGTCAGGGCGACGGTACCTACGTAAGGGCCAATCGGGATGCCGGAGAGACTCTCCGGCGCATTGCCCGCAGCAAACTGGCGGAGCAGATAGAGGTTCGGATCATGCTGGAAACCGAAGCGGCCAGGCTCGCCGCCGGGCGGAGAACCGAGCAGGACCTGAAGGCCATGACCAGCGCCCTGGACGCACGGGCTGCCGCCGGAGAGCGGGTTCCCGAGCGCATACAGCACGACGAGCACTTTCACCACGCGCTGGTACGGGCGTCAGGCAATTCGGCACTGATCGAGCTCTACGACTACTTTTCCCACGCCGTCAGTCAGACTATTGAACAGACAGAAACCGACTCGGACCTTCCGGAACCCTCCCAGGAAGACCATGAACTGCTGCTGGCGGCTATCCGCCGTAAAGATGCAGCCAAGGCCGAAGCGCTGTCCCGCGCCCTGCTCACTCCAAGCCTGAAAGCCCTGACCGGGGAGGATTAAGCGGTGAAGTTCCGGATCGATACCTTCACATTGTTGTTGCTGGGCGCCATTGTCCTGGCATCTTTCCTGCCGGTAACCGGAAGCGCGGCCGATGCCCTGGCCACCACCGGCACCATTGCGGTTGCGCTGCTGTTCTTTTTTCACGGTGCGGCACTGTCACGACAACAGATTATTGACGGCGCCACCCACTGGCGGCTGCACATCCTGATCACCTCCCTCACCTTTGTGTTCTTTCCGCTGGCAGTACTTCCGGTCAACGCACTTAGCGGCATAGCACCGGACTGGATGCCGAAAGACCTGGGGCTGGGATTCCTCTATCTGGGGGTACTGCCTTCAGCGGTGTCCTCTTCCATTGCCTACACCGCTATGGCCCGGGGCAATGTGCCGGCAGCCATCTGCAGTGCGGCCGCCTCCAATGTGTTTGGCATGATGCTGACACCGTTTCTGTTGCTGTTGCTGGTTTCCACGTCTGGCACCGGCGAATTTGCGGTGCTTGAAGCACTCAAGGACATTATCCTTCAGTTGCTCTTGCCGTTTGCGGTGGGCCACGCCCTGCGGCCCTGGCTGGGCGGGTTCCTGGGCAGGAACGAGAAGCTGATGGCACGCTACGATCAGTGCGTTATCTGGATTATCGTCTATTCCGCCTTCTCTCACTCTGTGGTCAGCGGGCTCTGGCAGAACCTGCCGGTTCAGGCCATTGTACTGGCGATTGTCCTCTGCTTCGGGTTGCTGGCGCTGTTTATGCTGATTGCACGGCTGATGGTGAGAAAACTGGGCTTCAGCCTGGAAGACGAAGCCGCGGTGGTGTTCTGTGGCTCCAAGAAGAGCCTGGCGTCAGGACTGCCGATGGCCAACGTGCTGTTCTCCGGCCACCCCGGGTTTGGCATGATCGTGCTGCCCATTATGTGCTACAACCAGATTCAGGTGATTGTAGGGGCCATCCTGGCCCAGAGGTACCGGGTAAAGATCGAGCAGGCCTCAGCTGCCGCCCATACCACCGAATAACGCGGCCAGAATTGCCAGCCCGACAATCCAGCCGATCACCGCCGGCCAGAAATTCATCATCTGAGGCGGCTGTTCGGCCTGGTTATCAAAACCCTGGTCATCGGCCATTCCGGATTCCGGATAGTTTCTCTCATCCGGTTCCGGATTGGCCTCCTGCACGCTGAACCATTCAAACCAGTCCCCCAGAAAGCGGGCAACCGGTGCCGGGAAACTGCCGTTCTCTGCCATGGGCCGTACCTGGTGCTCCAGCTGGCTGGCAATCTCGCGCCGTAACGGCATCTGATCTGCTGGCGGTTCACACAGTATCGCCTTCCAGATATTTACATCCTGCTGTCGGTAGTTGTCGTTCAGCAGTGCACGAACCTGGATAATCACCTCACGGACGATCTGGGCGTCGTTACCATCCATTGGGGCTGTCGATTCCGGGGCATCTGCAGCAGCAACCCGAGGCTCAGGCCGTGATTCAGGCTCAGACGGTGCCTTTGCCGCCGACGGGGCATGGCCCGTTGCTTCCTGGTAGGCCTGCCTGAGGGCTTCGGCTTCGTGGTCAGAGGCGAACTTCATCTGTTGTTCGTAAGCCTGCCGTATCCGCTCCCGGTTATCGGTTGGCTCGATACCCAGAATGTCCCAACAATTCATAAATTCGCAACTCCGGTCATGGAAGATTTGTAATGTTTCTCGAGACAAATCGCCCGATCTACCCTACGATTAGGCAATAAACGCAACTAATCTGCCTGCTCGGCAAATTATAGAACGACACCCATGCCCATTACGAATTACCTGGCAGCAACCCTGCCCCGAAAACCGGCACTTTCAGCCCGATTTAAGCTCGGCTTGTTAGCTGTTTCCATAACCGCTGCTGTTGCGCCACAGGCCCTTGCCCAAAGCGAGCAGGAATTCAGCAATGGTTTCTATGCCGGGTTCAATGAAGACATCCCGGAAGTTCTCACCACTACCCGGTTACGCCAGCCCAAAACCCGGGTGCCCGGCAGCACCACCGTGATCGATGGCGACCTGATTCGCAACCTGGGCATTGTTAACCTGTACGAAGTGTTCCGCCTGGTGCCCGGCATGGTGGTCAATTTTGTTGGCAGCCACACACCGGTAACCACCTACCACGGTACCGTTCACTACGAGCAGCGCCGCATGCAGGTTCTGGTGGATGGCCGCACCGCTCACCGGGCTACCCTGTCGGATATGGACTGGAAAACCATGCCGGTGCCGCTGGAGATGATTGAGCGTATCGAAGTGGCCAGGGGTCCAAACTCGGCCGCCTACGGCATTAATGCGTTTCTCGGTACCATCAATATCATTACCCGGGACCCGGCTGACACCGGTGGCGCCGAGTTCAAGGTTACCCGGGGCTCGCGGGGGCACCTGAGAACCTTCGGGTCTGTCGGTCATACGGGGTCTGACTATGACTGGCGCCTGACTTACGAAAAGCGCAAGTTTGACGGCTTCGACTATCAGATCGAAGAGGGCGAAAAGGAACCGTTTGACGACGGCCACGACATCAACTCGTTTACCTACGACTCCCGCCTGCAATTGAACAGCCAGGCAAACCTGGAGCTTCGCGGTGGTGTGGTCGATGGCACCAATTACCAGGATCGCTTCAAAAGCGGCGATCTGGAGCCGCTGGAAAACCCGGATATCGAGGTCAGGGATTTCTACCTGCAAACCCGGTTTAACTATGCCACGTCAGACCGGCACTTTTTCCACATCCAGGCAGCCGTCGAGAATTTTGATCGCCGGCAGGCCTACGCCGTTTCCTTCCCTGACAATACGGCCCAGTGCCTGCGCGACGGAACTCCGCTTTACCAATATACCTACTTCGACAATGGAGATGACCGTGAACGACTGTGCTTTACCAGCAGCGGCGGAGAAATGGCCTTCGCTACGGTAAACGCCAACTCCGAAGACACCCGCCTGGAATTTGAGTTTCAGGACACCCTGCTGTTCAGCGACAACCTGAAGCTTGTTTCTGGCGCTGGCTTCCGCAAAGACACCTATCGCTCGGAAACCTACTTCAACGGCCGTGGCAACAGCTATCAGTCCCGCTACTTCGGTAACCTGGAATACACGCCGATCTCCTTTATGACCCTGAACGCCGGCGGCAACTGGGAACACACCAGCACCACCGACGAAGGTTATTTCTCACCTCGCGTTGCCGCCAACTTCACGCTGAGCAACCGCCATGCGCTGCGACTGGTCTATTCCGAAGCCGTGCGTACACCGGATGAATTCGAACAGAACCCCGACTGGGGTTACACGCTCTCGAATGTGCGGCCGGCGATCTATTCAGACCTCGAGGGCTTTCGGGTTGATACCTATGCAGCTGCGGAAGACGTAGATGTTTTAACTCTTGACAAAGACTTGCAGGAAGAGCGCATAACCTCTCGTGAAATAAGTTATTTTGGCCAGTTCCCGATGGATTCCGCATTGTTTTCACTTGAGGTCCGCGGCTTCAAGGACGAGCTCAGGGATATGATCAGCGGCGTACTGCAACTCAAAGAATGGACCATCGACAATAACGTGGCGGTCGACCAAAAGGGCTTCGAGGTAGAGGCGTCCCTGGACTTCCCCGGCACCACCCTCCGGGCCAGCTACGGCTACCTGGACCAGGACACATGGTACTCGGGCACTCCGATCATCGGGGCGGACGGCAATGTCGACACCGATACCCAGGACAAGGCAGCCGCCCTGCTCACCCGCATGTCTGTGCGCCATTCAGGCAGCCTTGCCGCCATCCAGGATTTGCCACTGGGGTTCCGGTTTGCCTCGGCGTTTTACTGGGCAGACGAGTTCAATACCCAGTTTGAACGTATAGACACCCGGGTCAGCAAGAGCTTTTTCGGCCCGCGATACAGCGCCGAGCTGGCTTTCACCGTGCAGCACTACCTGAACCGGGATCCGGAGCTGAGTTCGGACAATAATATCGAAGACCATAACCAGTTCTTTGTCGAAGCCGGTCTCCGGTTCTGATGGAAACAGAACGCACCCATGATGTATGTCGACACCAGCCAGGAAGGTATGACAATAACCGTGCATAAATCTTTGCGACATTCACTTGGCATGGCCTTCTGGCTATTGCTTTGTTTTTTATGGATGGCCTCGAAAGTTCAGGCGGCCGCAATCACACACCCGGTGGCCTACATTGAAGGCTCAGGCAATGCCGCGCTGGACCAGCATATGACCAACCTGGTCAGCAAGGAGCTGGATGGCCGGGTGGACCTGGTGCCCCTTGAAGCAAAGCATTTGCCCGTAGCTTCGGGCAGACCGGTTATAGCCATAGGGCCCGCAGCCTTTTCGGGGCTCCTGGATAAGGGAATCACGGCACCGATTATCGCCTTACTGGTGGAAAAGCGGGCGATATCGAAGTATCTGGACAAGACCGGGGAGCAGCTGACCGCGGTGTTCTACGACGTCCCGCTACTGCGTCAGGCGCTGACAGGCAAGGCTATCCTCCCCCAGGCTACCCGCGTCAGCGTGCTGGCCACCCTTGATTCAGCAGACATGTATGAGCCTTTGATCGAACAGTTGCCGGCTTACGGGCTGGAAGGCCGAATGTTTATCGTCAGCAGTGACGACCAGCTGATTCCAAGCCTTAACCGTGCCCTGACCTACGGTGACTTTGTACTGGCGGGGCTGGATGACAAGATCTACAACCCCCGGAACATCAAACATATCCTGCTGACCGCCTACCGCCGTAACCGAATCCTGATCGGCCCCAGCCAGGCCTACGTCAAGGCCGGCGCCCTGGCATCCAGCTACGCACCTTTTACGACCATGGCAAAACAGACCGCGGAGTATTTGCTGGCATTCTTTGAAACCGGAAAGCTGCCGGCACCTGCCTATCCGGATGAATATCGCGTAGAGGTCAACCAGCAGGTCGCACGCTCCCTGAACATTCCACTGCCCGACCGGGAATGGATTGCACAGGCGGTTGACCGCTTCATCCAGGAACAGCAGGAGGCTGGAGAATGAGTCGCCCGGAGCATAAGTCCGGCATGTCGCTGTCCCGCCGGTTATTGATCGGAGTCTTGCCCGCTGCCGTGATGTTTGTGGTGCTGATGGCGTTCTTTACCTCCGCCCGGCTGGAAGATTCACGCCGTGACCTGGCTGAAAGCAGCCAGCTGTTCGCGGACAGCCTGGCACCGGCCCTGGAATACGCCGTGGTTTCCGGTAACCGCGGGGCCCTGGAACAGGTTCTGCGGCAGTCGCTCAGGCGCAGCAAGGCGGAATGGCTCCAGGTAACGGATGTGGTTGGCGAAGAAATCGGGTTTGTGGGCAATAGCACCGAATCTGGTGATCGCACCGCGGGCTCACCAATGATCTATTCCGCAGAGATATTGCAGGAACCGGTCGAGCTTTCCTCAGGCGCGGACTGGCTGGCGGGCCAGTGGAACTTCAGCACCGGCTCACTGCGTGTGGGCACCCTTGAGGTGGCTGTCAGCCCCCGGATCCTGGAAGAAAGACAGCAGGAAGTGCTGTGGTCGTCGTTGTCGGTGGGCATTGCCATGCTGTTATTCACCATGCTGTTGGTGAATCATTTCCTCAGCGCCATTTTCCGTGCCATCAACCAGTTATCCGGCCGGGTGAACCTGTTGATGCAGGGGGATTACGAAGAACAGCCCATCGAAACTCACGGCGGAGGCCGCGAAATTGCCAGTATCCAGCAGCAGCTGAACCAACTGGCCCTGCATCTGGGGCAAGCCCGGGAATCCCGGGAAAAGACCCTCGCCCTCTCGGAAACGGCCAGGGAAAAGGCTGAATATGCCAGCCAGGCCAAGTCCGAGTTCCTGGCCGGCATGAGCCAGGAACTGCGAACACCCCTGAAAGGTGTGCTGGGTATGATTGACCTGGTGCACGAGGAACCGTTGAGCAAACAGCAGATGGATTATCTGGAAACTGCCCGCAAGTCTACCCAGGATTTGATGACGGTTATTTCCGACATGCTGGACTTCGCGCAGATGGAAAACGGTCACTTTGAACTGGCGCACCAGGAGTTCGACCTGCGCAACCTGATCAGTAACTGTGCGGCTTCGTACCGCCTTGCGGCCGAGCAACAAGGGCTGATGCTGGAGCTGCACTTTCAGGGAAGCTGGCCGGAAAAGGCCCTGGTTCTTGGGGATTCTGCCCGGGTTCGGCAGGTTCTGGCGGGCTTGCTGGGGAACTCACTCAAATACACCACAGACGGCTATATCAGCGTCCGGGCCAGCTGGTCATCCGCTGATGGCAAGCAAGCGGTGCTCAACTGTACAGTCAGTGATTCCGGCTCGAACAGTGCGGGCCAGAGGCTCGACAACCTGTTGCCGCACTATGAACAGTCGCTGGCAGGAACCGCAACCCGCATGCAGGCCAGCAGCGGGCTGGGTTTATCCATGGTGCAGCGGCTGGTAGAGCTGATGGGAGGCCACGTCCAGGTCGATACCGACCTTGGACAGGGAGCCTATTTCCGCTTTGACCTGCCCTTCCAGCTATCCGGTGAGGATTAAGCCACCGGCTCCCGCATGGTGACAAACTCCTCCGCCGAGGTGGGGTGAATGCCGATGGTGGAATCGAACTGGGCCTTGGTGGCTCCGGCCTTGATGGCCACCGCCAGGCCCTGGGTGATTTCACCGGCATCCGGGCCGACCATGTGGGCGCCCAGCACCTTATCAGTCTCTTTATCGACCACGAGCTTCATCAGGCAGCGCTCTTCACGGCCACTCAGGGTGTATTTCATAGGCCGGAATTCTGACCGGAAAACACTCACCTGATGGCCGGCTTCCCTCGCCTCTTCTTCAGTCAGGCCCACGGTACCAATATTCGGCTGGCAGAACACTGCCGTCGGGATAGCGCTGTAATCCATGTCGCCCTGACCATCGCCAAACAAACGGCGTGACAGCACCATGGCCTGCGCCAGGGCGACCGGGGTCAGCTGCGGCGTTCCGATCACATCACCCAGCGCATACACGGACGGTACAGCAGTCTGGAAGTGGTCATCGACCTTCACATGGCCCGACGCCGTCAGCTCCACACCGAGATCGGTCAGACCCAGCCCGTCCACCAGCGCACGACGGCCCGTTGCCGCCATAACCAGTCCGGTTTCGAGGGTGTCGCCATTACTGAGGTTGACCTGGTAGTGGTCGTCTCTGGATTCCACCGAGTTGATGGTTACGCCAAAGCGCAGATCCACGCCTTTCTTGCGCATTTCCGTTTCGGTAAAGCGGCGAACGTCGCCATCGAAACCGCGCAGGAACAGGTCACCCCGGTACAGCAAGGTGGTTTCCACACCCAGGCCCGCCAGAATGCCGGCGAATTCAACGGCAATGTAGCCGCCACCCCAGATCACCGCGTGACGTGGCAACTGAGGCAGGTAGAACATGTCATTGGAGGTGAGCAGGCATTCCTTGCCGGGGATATCCGGCACTACCGGCCAGCTACCGGTGGCTACGGTAATGTGTTTTGCGCTGTAGGTCTTGTCACCGACGGCAACGGTGTTGGGGCCCTGAAGGCTGGCCGTGCCGTTGATAATTTCAACACCGGCGTTTTCCAGCAGTCGGCCATAGATGCCGTTCAGGCGATCGATTTCGGCATTCTTGTTGGCCACCAGCGTGGGCCAGTCGAAGCTTACGTCGTCTGTGGGGATGTTCCAGCCATAGCCGGCGGCGTCTTCCAGCTCTTCCCTGACGTGCGCCCCGTAAACAAACAGTTTTTTCGGAACACAACCAATATTCACACAGGTACCGCCCAGGTGGCGGGATTCCACAACCGCTACCCGCGCGCCCCGCTGGGCAGACATTCTTGCCAGCCGCACTCCACCGGAGCCGGCGCCAATCACTATCAGGTCAAAATCGTGGCTGTCAGACACTGTATCTCCCGCTCTACATGATGAACCTGTATCGGATACTATCAGTTACCAGCCAATCATATCGCAAGAGTCAGTCGTACGGACACCGTTCCCGGTTCATTACCACGATCCATGGAAGCCTGGTCAATAATCACGCCATGATTTCCGTTCATTCTCTCGAGCCAGGCAGCGACTTCGGCAAACGGTACGCCTTCCAGCCACACTCGGATTGCACTATCGCCACTGGGCTCAAAGCGCTGAAGCGCCAGCCCTGCTTCACCGGCAGACCGGGTAACCAGGGCCATCAGCTCACGGCCGCTTTCAGGCTTGTCTGCGTTAGCCGAGCCACTCGCCGGTGCCCCGGTGGAGCCCAGCCGTTTGATTGTGGCTTCATTCGCCTGCATCCAGGCCAACAATTCGCCGGCATTCTCACGGCTTGCCTGGGCTTTTTCGTTGAACGCAGACGCCGGAGCCCAAACTGCGAAATACAGCACGGCCAGCAGCAAAGCCACCACTAGCACGACCAGTGCCTGCCGGTCCCGGGAAGGCAGCTGGTCATACTTTGCAATCAGTTTGCCGACCGCCGGCTGATCCTTGATTCTTGCCCACATGTTCTTAACCTCCGGAAACAGTCAGCCGGCCACGGGCGCCTGTTGCTTCATTCACCACCGAGCCAATCTGGGCCTGCAGCCCCTGATTGGCCAGGCCGTTACGCAAACGGCTCAGGCGGTCGTAGTTGTCGGCCCGCACATCCACCACCAACTCGCCACGGGTTCGGCTGTAGTTGATGGAGTTAAAGGTGATGGCGCTGGCATTCGGTACACGGCTGTACTGGTCACCGGTAAATTTCATCAGCGTGATGAAATCAACATCCTGGCTACCCGACCCCGCAACCCGCAACTGGCCTT
The DNA here is from genome assembly GCF_002258215.1 of Marinobacter vinifirmus. Taxonomy (GTDB): domain Bacteria; phylum Pseudomonadota; class Gammaproteobacteria; order Pseudomonadales; family Oleiphilaceae; genus Marinobacter; species Marinobacter vinifirmus. The sequence goes on along the minus strand of NZ_NEFY01000006.1, from coordinate 219,520 downwards.
CAATCACCCGGCGCACATTGCCGGCATGGGTTCGCCGGTCGCCAGGAAAGGCTTCCCGGTAGACCGCCATGGCCTGACCCTGCAGTTCCTCAGCCTTTTGCTGGTGATAGAAGCCCATACCCACCTCCAGTGCGACCTGAACCACAAACCAGACGGCGGCAACCGCAATCAGCGGCTTCCAGGGCTTGAGCGGGCTGGCACCGGAGGTCTTTACAGAAAACGCACCCTGGCAAAGGTTGACCGGCTGGGACAGGTGTTGATGGTGAGCCCAGGCCAGCAGTTCCAGCACCGAGAATTCCAATGGTTTGGTTTGTACCTGCAACCGGCCACTGCTGCCGGAGAATTCACTGATTGCGCCCTGCCAGCTGTCCAGGTCTGTTTCAGTGCCAAACACCTGTACCGGAATTTCCGCCACTACCTCGTCTTCCGACGGCGTCGCCATGGTCATGGCAAACAGTGGAAGGTTGTCGGCCTGCATGCGCAGCCATTCGCCACGCTGGCTCAGCAGCATCACAGACTCGCCATCCAGGCACAGGCTCCAGCCTCCCTCGGTGGCTGGCAGCAGTGCCGCATCCGGATAGATGGCATCCAGGCGGACGTGTTGCCAACCGCTGAACAGTTGCTGCCAGCGCGCCATTTGCAGATTGTCGATAGCCGCTACCTGGTAGCCGTCCGGCGTGTGGCGGCCGAGGGCCAGGTGCACCGTTTCGATGTCCTGCGCCACCTGTTCTTCTACCGCAAACGGCAGAGCCTGCTGTATAAAACGGCTCTGCCTGGCGGGGATATCCGCCACACAGAAGGTGGTCTCATCACCGGGAATCAGCCCGATGAGAATGACTTTTTCCAGCGCGTTCTGCGCCAGGGTCTGCTCGATGTGTGCGCGGGTGCTGGCCTCGCCATGGGCCTGGGTATCACCACTGGCATCCTGCAGAACCCAGTCAAACAGCTGGGCGTCCGGATTCTGCTCCGGATCCGCAAACGGCGGCAACGGCCGTGCATACAGGCGGTAAGACATGGTTATCCTTCTGAGAACGTAAAGGGTTCTTTTGTGATCCGGTTTTTCTGTCCGGTATCCCTGTGAACTGTCCGGACTTCACCCTCGGGATTGCGAAACACCGTACTGACCATATTAACGACACGATTATCGTAGGTAATCCGTGATACAACTTCAAAAAACCGCGTTTGCAGCGTAAGGCCGGCGGGCTTCAGGCCGAGGCCGGAAAACTCGGATAGTGCGAGAAAATCCTGGACATCCTCGAATCGCTCCTCTTCGCGCTGGGCCACGATAGACTGCGCTTGGGCCTCGTTCAGCTCATTATGCAGCGACATCAGCACCGGCACCGTAGCCGAGTTTACATTGATACCAATTCCACTGACCGGAACCGCTGTCACATGGGGCCTTAATGCCACATAGATTTCTTCGGTCATGCCCTCGATCAGCCGCAATTCGGTGATAGAGACAAAGGGCTGGTTTGCGGTTCGGAACGGTTGATCGGCCATCAGGTACTGGCCATCTTCGGCACCGTAGGCGCTCACGGTCTGGTCGTCCGAATCAATCCAGTCAATCAGCGCATCAACGTTCAGCCCGGTAATCCCCAGGGCTACGAACAGCCGGGTCAGGCGGTCTTTGGTGAGTGTATCCACCTGCCCGTTGGTGGTCACCAGGTCGTTCAGGTTTATGCGCCCACCCAGGTCGTCAATCTGAACTTCAGCCACACCGTTTTCATCCAGCGGCAGTATGGCAGCGTTCATGGCCCAGAACTCGTCGGGGCTGTCGACCATCAGGCTGTTTTCCCGGTCTTCCTCGAAATCCCTCACCAGGATCCGGCGGGCGAATTCCTCGGCGCCGAGGGCAATGTTGTAACCTTGCTGCTGGGCCAGGTAGTGGCCGGCCTTGAAGACCCGAAGGCTTTGCTGACGGGTCATACCGGAGGCCAGCATGACCACCAGGGCCATGGCCAGCAGCACCATGATCAGCGCCACGCCTTTCTGGTTCCGGGCCGACATCAACTACCTACTCCTGGTTGGGCAGTGGCCTGCTCTTCCGCTTCCTCTTCATCCGTGTCGGACTCTGCGGCTTCAAGTTGCTGGTTGATCACGCCCTGGGCTTGCTGGGGATCAAAATCCGGCAGGGTAAAAGTTCTCACCAGTTCACCAAAGCGCTCGTGCTCCAGGGTAACTTCCATGCCCCGGGGCAAGGCAATATCGGGCCGGGCACCCGGAGACAAACCCGCCAGGGCTTCGTCATCCGGCCATTGTTCATGGCGGTTACCGTCGGCATCGATAAAACGGATTTCGAATTCGGTCACGTTCTCAAGCAGCAGCAGGTCCCGGCTGGAATCCTCCTGGCCTTCATCCACCACCGGCCAGTAACGCCGGCGCAGTTCGCTACCGGTAAACTCCCAGGCAGACCGCTGCAGACCACTGCGCCGCAGCCCCAGGGGATTGCGCCAGCCCTGCCGGGTAATCATCAGGGCAAAGGCGTCGTCCCGGGTGGTGAGAGCGGGTGAAAAGTCGCCGTACACATCCCGTACCGGCCGGTTAACAACCTGGGTGATATCCCGTTCCAGCAGCAACATGGCCTTCTGCAAGCCATCGAACTGCTCGGCAAGCTCGTTCACCCGGTCCCGGGAATTGACTACGCCGTTCACCACCTGCCACACGCCAAGGCCAATGACCGCCGTAATGGTGACGGCAATCAGCACTTCCATCAGGGTGAAGCCCTGCTGGTGCGGCAGCACCGGTTCTTTAAGCGGCGTCATTTCTCCCCCAGAAAGGCAGAGAGTGTATGCACAGAAAACGGCTCGCTCTGGCCATCCGGGTACTTGGCCACGGTCACTTCCACCCGGCGCATGGTCGGCTCGGCGGTACCCAGCACCACGGTAGTTACCCGCCAGCGGTAGTTGCCGTAGTCGGTATCCTCAGAGTTATCCGAGATATCCGGTAGCTGTTCCTGCAGGCGCAGTTCATTCACGCGGTTCTCGGCCAGCCAGCCGGCCAGGGTTTTGTCCCGCACCCGCTCGAAGCTGGAAATATAATTGCTACCCACCTCCGCTGCGGCCGTGGCAATCAGGCCGAACACCAGCAGCGCCACCAGCACTTCCAGCAAGGTAAAGCCACGATTCCGGTTTACCATTCGTCTTCCCCGGCACCCGGCTGTCGCCATTCCATAGGCGAAATGCCGTCAGAGGCAAGCACATGCATGCTGTCGGTCTCACGGCCCATGGTAAATTCGATTTCGAACGGCGTGGTTTCGCCACTGGAGAAGAACACAAGGTCTGGCCGGAGTTCATCTTCGGCACTGGTCAGGCGCGGGGCGTCGTTCTCGACGTATTGGGTAACCGTCAGCCATTCCGGCAGGGTTCGTTTGCGGTACATGCGCTCGGCAGGTGGTTTCCATTCCCCGGATTCGTCCTGGAAGGCGACAAAGCGGTAGCCGTCTTCCTCAAACAACAAGCCCAGCTCCAGATTGTTCAGAACCGCCTGCTCCGAGGCGGTCTGCATCAACAGGTAAAGGTCCCTTACCTGGCTTTCCAGTTCGCGCTGCTGGGAGCTGCCGGCCATATTGAACACGGCAAGGGCTGCCAGCAGCCCGACAATAATCAGGACAACCAGTATTTCGATCAGCGTAAAGCCGGCTTGGTTCGCCCTGTTGCGCACAATCGCTTACTTCCCGGTGTTCCAGGCGCTGATATCGGCCGCATCGCCCTCACCGCCTTCGTTGCCGTCAGAACCGTAGGAGTACAGATCATAGGGGCCTTCCCGGCCCGGGCTCACGTACTGGTACTGGTTGCCCCAGGGATCTTCCGGCACGCCCTTCAGGTAACCGTCGGCATTCCAGTTCTTCGGTTCCGGGCTGCCACTGGGCTTGCTCACCAGTGCTTCCAGGCCCTGCTGGGTAGACGGGTAATGGCTGTTATCCAGACGGTACAGGTCGAGTGCATTGGCAATGTTGCTCAACTGGGTTTCGGCAACGGTTACCTTGGCCTGGTCACTGCGGCCCATGATGTTCGGCGCCACGATGGCCACCAGCAAGCCCAGGATGACCATAACCACCATGATTTCAATCAGGGTGAAGCCCCGGCTGCGTGCAATGTTGGCGTTGTCGATGTTTTTCATAGTTTCACTCATGTCAGACCTGTGTTTTCCCTGTTTTACTTCTGTGCGGTGGGGCTGTCAGCCCACCAGGTTACTCATGTTAAGAATCGGCAGCATGATGGCCAGTACGATAATCAGTACCACCACGCCCATCACCAGCAGCATCAGTGGCTCGAATAACCCGACAATCGCGGCAATCTTGGACTGCAGCGTGTTCTCCTGCATCCGCGCGGTGCGCTCGAGCATGCTGTCGAGCTCACCACTGGCCTCGCCACTGGCAATCATGTGCAACATCATGGGCGGGAAATAGCCGGTCTGGTCCAGCGAGCGGTGTAGCGAGCCACCTTCACTGACCTTTCGTGCTGCTTCCCGCAGTTCCCGGCGCAGGTAATCGTTGGATAACACCTCGCCGGCGATTTTCATGGCTTCGACCAGGGGCACGCCACTGGTCGTCAGAATGCTGAGTGTGCTGGCATAGCGCGCCGTATTAACGCCCCGAACCATGCCGGCAAACAGCGGCAAGTGCAGCAGCTGCTTGTGGAATTTCATCCGGAATGCCGGCTTGGTGAGCGCCACCCGGAAGCCGATGATGGCAATCACCAGCAGTATCAGAAGATAGACACCGTAAGAGCCGAGAAATTCCGAAACCGACAGCATCGCTACCGTCAGCCCCGGCAGGTCCTGGCCCTGCTTGAGGAATACTTCGATGATATCCGGCACCACGTAGGTGAGCAGAAACACCACAATGGCGATGGCCACCACACTCAGAATGATCGGATAGATGGCTGCCAGCTGGATTTTCTGTCGCGCTTCCTGGCGGCTTTCGGTGTAGTCCGCAAGCCGGTTCAGTACCAGGTCCAGGTGCCCGGCATGTTCACCGGCAGCTACTGTTGAACGGTACAAACGGGGAAAGGCTTTGGGGAACTCCCCGAAACTGTCCGCCAGTGTGTAGCCTTCCATGACCTTGGCCCGGATGGCGATGAGCATACTGCGAATGCGAGGCTTGTTGGACTGCTGGGCGGCAGCACTCAAGGCCTGTTCGATGGGGATACCCGACTGAATCAGCGTTGCCAGCTGCCGGGTTACCAGGGCAAGGTCTGCCGCGCTCAGGGAACCACGACTGCTCAGCGGGTTGTTGCGGGCCTGTTTTTCGACCGCCGGCGTTACCGCCAGTGGCGTAAAGCCTTTTTCGCGAAGTTGCTGGCGTACCGCCCGGGGCGCGTCCGCTTCCAATACCCCTTGCTTCTGCTTGCCCCGAGGGTCCAGTGCCTTGTATTCGTACGCTGGCATGGATTACTGGCTCCGGTGGGTTACGCGCAGAACTTCTTCCACGGTGGTTACGCCATTCAGGATTTTCTGAACGCCGTCGGAATGAATGCTGGGGCTGTGCAGCCGGGCTTCCCGCTCCAGGTCGAGCTCCCCTGCCCGTTTGTGGATCAGGCTGCTGATCTCTTCCGTTATTTCCACCACTTCATAGATACCGATACGCCCCCGGTAGCCCAGTTGGTTGCAATGCTCGCAACCCTTGGCGCGGAAAATCGTTGGCGGATTGGCGGGGTCCTGCTGCAGGAACTGGCAATGCTCTTCAGTCGGGATATAGGGCTCCCGGCAGTGGGTACACAGCACTCGCACCAGCCGCTGGGCGACAATGCCCACCAGGCTGGAGGAAATCAGGAACGGCTCGATGCCCATGTCCATCAAACGGGTGATGGCGCCTACAGCGGTGTTGGTGTGCAGGGTGGACAGCACCAGGTGGCCGGTCAAACTCGCCTGCACGGCGATCTCGGCGGTTTCCAGGTCCCGGATTTCACCAATCATCACCACATCCGGATCTTGCCGGAGAATGGCACGCAGGCCACGGGCAAAGGTCATATCAACCTTGGGGTTTACCTGGGTCTGGCCAATGCCCGGCAAATTGTATTCGATGGGGTCTTCAACGGTCAGAATATTGCGGGTGCGGTCGTTAATTTCCTGCAGCGAGGCGTACAGCGTAGTGGATTTACCGGAACCCGTCGGGCCGGTGACCAGCATGATGCCGTAAGGCCGGTGAATCAGCTTGCGCAGAACCTTGAGATCCTGCCCGGCCATGCCGAGGGATTCAAGGCGAATGGTGCCTGCCTGCTTGTCGAGCAGACGCAGCACAACCCGCTCGCCACTGGACGACGGCATGGTAGATACCCGGATATCCACTTCCCGGCCCGCTACCCGAAGGGCAATACGGCCATCCTGGGGCACCCGCTTTTCGGCAATATCCAGCTTCGCCATAACCTTGATACGAGACACCAGCAACGGCGCCAGGGCCCGCTTGGGCTGCACCACTTCCCGTAACACGCCATCGATACGGAACCGCACAACCAGCTGCTTTTCGTAGGTTTCGATGTGCACGTCCGAGGCATTGGTTTTCACCGCCTCGGTGAGGATCGCGTTGATCAGCCGGATAATCGGCGCGTCGTCTTCCTGCTCCAGCAGGTCTTCGGTTTCCGGCACGGAATCGGCCAGCGAGGCCAGGTCCATATCATCGCCGATGCCTTCGACCATCTGCATGGCTTCGGCGGAATCATTCTGGTAGGCCGCGTTCAGCGCTTGGTCAAAGCGGTCAGCTTCAATAGTGGTAAAGCGGGCCCGGCCACCACTGATCCGGTTGGCCTCGGCCAGCGCAGTGTGGGAAGCCCCCGGTTTTACCAGAATGACCGCCTCGCCATCGTCGTTGCGGGTAAGGATCACCCCGTTGCGCTTGGCAAAGGTAAAGGGAAGTCGGCCCAGCGGAGCATCCTGCGGCTGAATTTCGGTCTCGGTGGTCAAGCTCTTCCTCGTTTAAATCCGTCAGGTCACGATTGTTGTTATAGGCCAGGTTCCTGGCGCTGGCAGCAATGCCCGAAAAGGTACCACAGGAATGGGAACCACTGAACAACTCTGTACACTATACTGCCACTAATTCATTGCAGTCTGATAACCTGTGGGCTTTTTAGGATTTTCGACTTTTATCGCAATCAGGAACGCCGATGTTTGCACTTGACCGAAGGATTCCACTGTTACTTGCGCTGGCAGCCGCACTGGCCATGGTCGCCCTCACCGGCTGGCAAGGCTACCGGTTCTGGCAGTCTGAAACCCGCCAGGCTGCGCCGGTAGCAACGGCCGCAAATGGCCCCGAAAGCAGTGGTCCGGAAGTGCCAGCCGTTGACCTGGCAAGCCTTTCGCTGTTTGGCACCCGCACCAGTGGCGATGGCCCGGCGGTAACCGATACTGAAAACCTGCCGGAAACCAACCTGCGGCTGTCTCTGCGCGGTGTGCTGGCCGCAGACGGTGATTTCCCGGGCAGCGCCCTGATTGAAGACGACAAAAACGACACCGAAGCCTACCTGGTGGGTGACGAATTACCCGGCAACGCCAGGCTCCGTACCGTATTCGCCAACCGGGTTGTTATCGAACGGGCCGGCAAGCTGGAAAACCTCTACTTCCCGGAAAACGAAGACCGCACCCGCTTTGAAGTCGCCAGTTCCAACCAACCGGAGCCCGCCATGGAGACCCAGCCGGTTCGCCAGGCAGCTCCCCGCCCCGCCGCCAATAACAGCAGCTCCGCCAGTGACCAGCAGCGCCGTGAGGAAATCCGCCAGCGGCTGGAGCAATTACGACAACGCCTGCAGAACAACAACTGAGGCCGGCCATGGCAGCGGTCATCGTTCAACGTGTTCGCCGCTCCTTTCTGGTCCCATTACTGTTGCCGGTGATTCTCGGCATTTCCCTCGCAAGCGCCATTAATCTGAGCGATCGCTTGATGGACTACGTGCTTCAGGAATTTGGCCTGGAAGCGCAGCAACGGTTACAAAACTGGCAACGGCTGCATGGCCTGGCTATCAACGCCCCCATCGATCGCAAGCTGCACCTGGTCAACTCCTTTTTCAACCGGGCGGAGTTTGTCAGTGACCAAAGCCACTGGGGCGAGGAAGACTACTGGGCGACCCCGGTGGAACTGCTGACCACCAACGGCGGCGACTGCGAGGATTTCTCCATCGCCAAGTACCTGACCCTGCGTGCCATGGGGGTGCCCGACGAACAGCTGCGCATTGTCTATGTTAAAGCCCTGGAACTTAACCAGGCCCACATGGTGCTGGCCTGGTACAAGACGCCTGATGCCGAGCCGCTGGTTCTCGACAACCTGATAAATCACATTAAGCCTGCGTCGCAACGCCCTGATCTGGAACCGGTTTACAGTTTTAACGGTGAAGGCTTATGGCTGAACCAGCAGTCCGGGGTGCGCAAACGGGTCGGTGATGCGGAAAAGCTTGAACACTGGCGCAAACTGAACGAAAGGCTCGAGCAGCAACTCAGGCCTTAGGGCCGGATGCCTCAGGCTCCCAACCGCCACCCAGCGCCTTGTACAGATCCACTGCGGCAATCAGCCGGTTCAGCCGAACCTGGCTCAGTTGCTGGCGGGCATCGAATACGCTGCGCTGGCTCTCGAGCAGGGTGAGCAAGTCATCCGCTCCTTCCCGGTAGCGGATTTCCGTTAACCGCAACGTTTCTTCCGCCTGCTCCAGAATGCTTTGCAGCCGGGTTTCCTGCCCTTTGTACAGTGCTTCCCGATCCAGGGCATCGCCCACTTCCTGGAAAGCCGTCAATAAACTGGCCCGGTAGGTTTCCAGCAAGGCAACCCGGCGGGATTCGGAAATCTCCACGGTATTGCGGCGCTGTCCGCCATCAAACAGGGTCTGGCTTAACCCCAGCACGGCGCTTGCCGTTCGCAGCGGGTCCGACAGGCTGAAAAAGCTGTCGGTCGACGCACGCACTGCACCACTCAGGGATAGGGAGGGCAGCAGTGCGGCCCTGGCCTGCTCGATGTTGGCGCTGGCGGCGGCTAAACGCGCTTCCCCGGCAGCCAGGTCCGGCCGGCGGGTAACGATACTGGCGGGGGTTTGAGGGTCGATCGCCGGCACAGACACATCCAGAAGTGCGGCCCGAGGCCCAGCCTCGGTGAACGGATAGTCACCGGTCAACAGGCGAAGTGCCGCCAGGCGCTGCCGGGCCTGGTATTCCAGCGGAGGCACGGCATTTTTGAGGTTCAGCACGGCCGTTTGCTGCCGTGACAGCTCGGAACGGTCCGCCACACCGTTTCGGTAGCGTGCCTCAACCAGTTTCAGCGTCCGCTCGCCCAGTTCCAGGTTCTTTCGGGCTACCTCAACCCGCTGCTGTAACTCCTGCCATTCGAACCAGGTGCTGGCCACAGACGCGGCGAGGGTTATCCTGGCAGCATCGTAGTCGTAACGGGTAGCCTCAAAATCGGCCAGGGCCGCGGATTGTGCGGCCGACAAGCGGCCCCAAAGATCCACTTCATAATCTACAGACACACCCAGGCTGGTTGAGCCCCCGGTTACCCTGTCCTGCCCCGACGCCTGACTGGCCTGCTTGCCGGCGCTGCCGGATGCGCCGACTGTTGGCAACAGTGCTGCCCCGGCATTACGCAGCTGAAGGTCCGCCTGGATAACGGCCTGTGCCGTTGCGGCAAGGCCCGGATTGTTGGCATAGGCACGGTTGACCAACCGGTTCAGCTGTTCGTCACCAAAGGCCTGCCACCAGTCAGCATTCACCGTTTCTCCCGCATTTTTTTCCTGGTGCCATTGAGCGGGTGGCGTTAGCGGCTGCTCAACAGGCTGGGGCTGGAAACCGGCGCAGCCTGCCAGCAATAAAACGGACCACAAGGGACTAGTGCGAAAGATCATGGCATTACTCCGAAGCCAGCGCATGAACAGGGTCGAGCCGTGCAGCCTTTCTGGCTGGCAGAAAACCGAAAATCAGGCCGGTGGCGAAGGCACAACTGAACGCCAGCACCATGGGCAGAACCGTCATATGCACCGGCGTACCGAATGAGGCGATCAGCTGGGTAGCGGCAATGCCCAGCCCCACGCCGATCAGCCCGCCAATGGCTGACACCAGCCAGGCTTCCGTCAGAAACTGCTGCAGGATGTTCCAGGCCCGGGCACCGGTTGCCATGCGGATCCCGATTTCCCGGGTGCGTTCGGTCACGCTCACCAGCATGATGTTCATCACGCCAATGCCGCCCACCAGCAGCGAGATGGCGGCAATAGAACCCAACAGCCAGGTCAGCGTGTTCTGGGTTTCAGAAATGGTGTCAATCAGCGACGCCATGTTGCGGATGGTGAAGTCTTCAACACCGCCATGGCGGGCCAGCAAGGTATCGTGGATGATGGCCTCAATCTCCGCCATGCGGTCGATATCCGCCACCGCTACGGTAATATTCCGGAGATGGGTTTGCCCGAAAATCCGCAAGCTCCCGGTGGTATAGGGCACAAACACCACTTCGTCCTGGTCCTGGCCCATGGGGGATGCTCCTTTCTCCTCCATCACGCCAATCACCTGGAACAACACGTTGTTCACCATCAGGTGCTTGCCCAACGGACTTTCATCCGGAAACAACACCTGTGCGGTGGATGTCCCCAGCACCGCAACGGCGGCATAGTTGGCTTCATCCTGTGCGCTGAAGAAGGTGCCTTCCGCCACCGGCCACTGCCGTGCCACCGGGAACTGGAACGAGGTGGCGTTGATTTCCGCCTGGTGATCCCGGTTTGAGTAGCGTAAGGTCTGGCCGCCCGTCAGTTCAGGTATTGCGGCAAGAACACCTTCTATCTCGTTGATTGCACGATAGTCATCTGCCACCAGCGTGGTAACAGACCAGCGCCCTCCCCGCTGGTCCGGGCCGCCGGGGCGAACCAGCAACAGATCGCTGCCCATGGTACTGATTCGATCGACCACATCTTTCTTGGCACCTTCACCGATGGCCAGCATGGTGATGACCGACGCCACGCCAATAACAATGCCAAGCAAGGTGAGCGCAGTACGGAACAGGTTGCTGCGAAGCGACCGCAGGGCGCTTTTCAGGGCTTCCTGCCAATCGCTCAGTACAGCGCCGTTGCGAATATTAGCGGCCATAACCGGCGCCGTTCTGGTCGTGGTTTCCACGCCGGTATCCCGCACCACCTCGCCGTCGGCAATGTGGATCTGGCGCCGGGCCACATCCGCTACGTCCTGGTCATGGGTAATCAGGATAACCGTGTGCCCCTGGGCGGACAGGTCAGTCAGCAACCGGATCACTTCCTGGCTGCTTTTGCTGTCCAGGGCGCCGGTGGGTTCATCGGCAAAGATTATCTGGCCGCCGTTCATCAACGCCCGGGCAATGGATACCCGCTGTTGCTGGCCCCCGGACAACTCAGACGGCCGATGGGTCAGCCGTTCGCCCAGCCCCAACCCGGTCAGCAGTTCATCCGCCCGCTGGTGGCGCCTGGCGGGAGCCATGCCCGCGTAGATGGCCGGAATTTCCACGTTTTCCCGGGCCGTTATACCCGGCAACAGGTTGTAACTCTGGAACACAAAGCCAAAGGCTTCCCGTCGCAGCAACGCCAGTTCATCCCGGCTGAGGGCCGAAACATCCCGGCCGTCAAACCAGTATTCACCAGAACTGGGCTGGTCTAGGCATCCGAGAATGTTCATCAGGGTCGACTTGCCGGAACCGGACGGGCCCATGATGGCCACGAATTCGCCCGGCCAGATCTTCAGGTCGATCCCCTTCAGCACAGGCACCGCCAGATCCCCTTGCCCGAACGAGCGGGTGATGCCTTTCAGTTCGATCAGCGGGGTATTGCCGGTCATCTCAGCATGCCCCGGAAAGACGGATTACCGCCGGCACCGCTGCGGGGATCGCGGGATACCAGAACCACTTCCTGGCCCTCTTCCAGCCCGCTCAGAATTTCCGTTTGCACCCGGTTAGAGATGCCGGTGGTGACTGTCTGTGCTTGCGGATTGCCGGCAGCATCAAGAACCTGCACCGTGTTGCCCTGCACCGCACTGGCAGGCACCCGCAATACATTCAGGGCCTCTTTCTGGATAAAGAACACCTGGGCAGTCATGTTGGGCAATAACTTGCCCTGCGGGTTCTCTGCCTCAAACAGGGCGTTGTAAAGCACCACGTTATTGGTGACTTCCGGTGTCGGTTCGATGTAGTCGAGTTCGCCGTATAACCTGGAATCCGGGTCTCCCAGGGTGGTGAAGTACACCCGCATGCCCGGTTCCAGTTTGCCAATATCCGCTTCCGAAACCTGGGCCCGCACCCGCATGGTGGCCAGGTTGGCGATGCGCATGAGTACAGGCGCGGTCTGGCTGGCGTTCAGGGTCTGGCCCTGGCGGGCTTCGATGGATACCACGGTGCCGTCCATGGGGGCATAGATTCGGGCGTAGCCAAGATTGGCTTCTTCGGCACGCAGGGTTGAGGAGGTCTGTTCAATCTGGGCTTCCAGCATTGCCAGCTGGGCCTTTGCAGAGGCCAGGGTTGCCTCGGCGGTTTGCAGGGATTCCCGGGTAGTTGCTTCCTCCCGGTAGAGGTTCTGCTGGCGCTGGAACTGGATTTCGGCAAGCCGTAACTGGGCCTTGCGGTCGGCAATCTGGGCCTGCTGATTCTTCAGCTGTGCCCGGGTGGCGTCTACCTTCGCGGTGTAGACCGTAGGGTCAATCTCCGCCAGCAAGTCCCCTTCCTTGACGTTCTGGCCGACACGAACATGGATGGTTTCCAGCTGGCCCGAGACCTGTGCACCCACATCCACATAGTTACTGGGCTCCAGCACCCCGGTGGCGCTGACCAGCAGCTGGATGTCACCGCGGGTGACTTCAACCGTATTCAGGGGCTCGGGGGCTTTACGGGCATCGCCGGTAAACCACCAGGCAGCAAACCCGGCAGCGGCAACCACCAGCAATACTGCAAACCATTTGACTCCGCGCTTAGGGGAACCAGACGCCATTGACCTTCTCCGTGGATGAACAACCAGAGGCAACCATAGAGAAGCCGCGCATCGAAAAAAAGAGCGAAGTCAGGCTTTTGCCAAACCTTTACATTGCCGGCCAGCTGAAATTCCGGGCCCATTCCAACGCGTTGTCAAAAGGCATAGGCTCGGCATAGAAATAGCCCTGCCCGAGATCGCAGCCGAGCCGCACCAGCCGTTCGTGAACTTCGCGGGTTTCCACCCCTTCAGCGATCACCCGGCGGCCAAAGCTTTTCGACAGGCCCAGAATGGCTTTAACCACCATTTCATCTTCCCGGTCGCTCACCATATCGCCAACGAACGTGCGGTCGATCTTGATTTCCTGCACCGGCAACCGGCGGAAATAATCGAGCGACGAATACCCGGTGCCGAAATCATCCATGGAAACCTCAACGCCCATGGCCTGGCAGACTTTCAGGATATCGATCACTTTGCGGGTATCATCCAGCGCCGTGGTTTCCAGCACTTCCAGTATGAGCCGGTGCCGGATGCCGTCCGGCAATTGCCCCAGCCCCGCTTTCAGGTCAGGCAGGAAGGCTTGCCCCAGAAAATAGGACGGGCTCAGGTTTACGCTGATTGAATACGGCAAACCCTGCTCATCAAAATACAACAACCGCTTGATGGCCTCTCCGAGTACAAACCGACCAACCTGGCTGGCGTATTCCGTGTACTCGATGTGGTCCAGAAAACGACAAGGCAGCAGCAGGCCGTCGTCCGGATGGTTCCAGCGGATCAGTGCCTCGAACCCCTCAACCGTGCAGCGATTGAAGTCCACCTTGGGCTGGAAATAGAGCTCCAGCTCGTCCCGGGCCAGCGCTGGCCCGATCTGTTCGAGCACCCTCACCCGCTCCTTGCGGGTAAAGTGTGACTCAAGGTCAAACATCTTGAAGGCATTCTTACCGGCCTCCTTGGCAGCATACATAGCCTGGTCTGCGTGGCGGAGCAGCATGTCCGGTTCCACATCGTCATCCGGGTATACGGTAATGCCCATACTGCAGGACAACTGCAGCACGTAATGGCGGTAATTCACCGGCTGGCGGATGGCTTCCAGAATCCGGGAATAGACGCGGCTGTCATTCACATCCCGCAAAATGGCCACAAACTCGTCGCCACCGAGCCGGGCAATCACATCGTGGCTGCGAACAATGGTTTTCAGGCGTTCGGCTACCGCCCGCAGCACGGCATCGCCCACGGAGTGACCGTGCTCGTCGTTGATTTCCTTGAACCCGTCCAGGTCCAGGAAACAAACCGACACCGTGCCTTTACGCTGGTCCGCCTCGTACAGTTCCTGGGTAAACAGCTCTGTCAGCCTGCGGCGGTTCGGCAGCCCGGTCAGTGCGTCGTAGTTGGCGGCTTTCTCAAGGCTGGTCTGATGTTCCTGGCGCTCGCGGTACAGGCGCTTGCGCTCCAGCAAGGTGCCCACGGTCTGCAACAAGGGTGCAAGCCGGTCAGACATTTCTTCGGTATAACCGGCATCGCGGTTGGCCAGGCCCACCAGGCCAATCATCTCACTCTTGGAATACACCGGCATGCCAATGTAGCAACGGATCGGGGGGTGCCCCGGAGGCAGGCCGCCTTTGCGGGGATCGCTGCTGTAATCGTGAGCCACCACCACGGCACCGGACACCATGGGCGCACCCAACAGGTTGTCGAGCCGCTCAAACAACATGCCCCTGCGCTCCACCTGCTGGAATAGCCCCTGGGTTTCCGGGCTCCAGGCAATATTGGTGATGGCTTCAACCTTCAGGTAGGGCGTGTCGTCTTCCTTTCGCAACACCTCACCAATAAAGCCGAACTGGCTGCCGGTGATGGCCAGCAAATCCGACAGCATCAATTCAAAGGCAGCCCGGTCGCTGTCATTGGTCAGGAAGGCATTCTGCGCCCGCTGGATAGCCCGGGTAATGTGGGTAAAACGCACCTCGTCGTCACCACTAACTGCCGCATAGGCCCGTTCCAGTTCATCTTCAATCAGGCTGGCCAGTGTTCGAAGCACATCCAGGTCAACTTCCCGGATGTCCCTGGGTTTGTCGTCAATAATGCAGACAGTGCCAAGCTTGTAGCCCCCGGGCTCCCTGACCGGAATACCGGCATAGAAGCGGATTTGCGGCCCTCCTGTTACCAGCGGGTTATTGCGAAAACGCGGATCTTTGCTGGCATCTTCAACAATAAAGGGCTTTTCCTGCCTGATGGCGTGGTCACAAAAGGCAAAAGAACGGTGGGTTTCCCGGGGTTCCAGCCCGTCTTTCGCCTTAAACCACTGGCGCTCCTCGTCCACAATCGAGAACAGGGCAATTTTTACGTTGTATACCTTCCGGGCAATACGCACCAGGCGGTCAAACCGCTCCTCGGGTGGCGTATCCAGGATGCCCAGCCTGGTCAGGGCGGCAAGGCGGCGTTCTTCGTTTGGGTCCATCGGCATCAGCGTTGGGCTCCGGATTGAAAGGCTTACAGTATTGTACGTGTTCCTGGCCTTGGCGATGAGTACAATTCCCGAAACCGTTACTTTTTCTAATGAGTGCTATTGCTTATAAAAAATAGCTTTGCATTCCGGGCTGGCAAGAGTAAAGTGGCGGGCGTTGGAAAGATTTAGCAAAGCATTCATCAATAAGACGTACCGCTGTTGTAGCAAGTAGTTCTCGTCCTGTTTTTGATCACGCCAGTTTTTTGTTTCCGCACACCGCTGATCCCGCCTCACAACGATGTTGGACAGCACATAAAATGATTGAATTCAGGATAGTAAAATATGTCTACTGTTACCGGTACTGTTAAGTTCTTCAACGAAGCTAAAGGTTTTGGTTTTATCACTCGTGAAGGCGGCCCGGACGTTTTTGTTCACTACAGCTCCATTCAGGGCGGCGGCTTCAAGACTCTGGCAGAAGGCCAGCAGGTTGAATTTACCGTATCTCAGGGCCAGAAAGGTCCTCAGGCGGAAAACGTAGTTGGTCTGTAAATAACAGCCCATTACGATATGAAAAAGGCAGCTTCGGCTGCCTTTTTTGCGTTCTGGCCCCTACTCACAAAGCATTCAGGCAGGCTATGATTACCGGTTGCATCGACAACCAATAGCAGGAACCTGAATGCCCTCACCGCGCCTTCTATCCAGGATACCGGCCACTGGTTGGGTTATTCTGGTTATCACGCTCGCCGCCACGACTCTCAGCGGGCTCTGGATGCGGGATTTCCTGATCCAGCGCGACCAGCAACAGCTGGAATTTGCCGCCTCCCAGCTCACCGAAAAAATCAATGAACGGCTGAAAGCCTATGCCCTGGTGCTGCGTGCCGGTGCAGGCCTGTTCGCCGGTACAAACCGAGTCAACCGGGAAGACTGGTACAGCTTTGTCGACAAACTCGGTGTTGCGGAGTCGGTAAGCGGAGTACGAGGATTCGGTTTCGCGGTTATTGTTCCGCCAGAATCACTTCGCGAGCACGAACAACGCCTCAAAGAAGAGGGCCTTCCTGATTACCGGATCTATCCTTCCGGCCCCCGCGACCTCTATACCGGCATTGTTTTCCTTGAGCCCATGGATCCACAGAACCGACTGGTACTGGGCTACGATATGTTTTCCGAACCGACCAGGCAGGCCGCTATGGTACAGGCCAGGGATAGCGGACAGGCCACGCTCACCGGAAAACTGATCCTGGTTCAGGAAACCGGAAATCAGGGGGCACCCGGCATTATTGTCTATGTGCCGGTATACAAGAATGATATGCACATTGATTCCGTGGAGCAGCGACGCGAGGCGATTGCAGGCTGGGTTTACGGAGCATTCCGGGTAACCGAGCTGCTTGAAGGCATCCTGGAAGACTGGGCAGCGCCGGCCGGCGTACGGCGAGCCATCGGCGTGAGCATCTACGACGAACAGAGCAGCCCGGACAACCTGCTGTTCAGCAACCTCCCAGCCGCGATTGAAACCAACAAATCCTTACAACACGAGATCAGATTCAACGACAGAACCTGGGTTTTGCAGTTTGCGCCGATCGATTACCTGGCTGCACCCTACCTTCTGACCGTCATACTCGTAGCTTTGGGCGTACTTGCCCTGGGCCTTCTGGTGTTCTTCCTGTATCTCAGCCTGGTTCGTACCCAGCATAAAGCCAACACTATTGCCGAACGGCTGACCAAAGACCTCCGGGAGCTGGCAAACCAGTTCGATACCATTGCCGGCCGGGTGCCGGGGATGGTGTACACCTATCAGCTGTTTCCGGATGGCCGCTCCTGCTTCCCCTACGCCAGCCGCGCCATGCAGGACGTTTACGGGCTGGATCCGGCAACAGTCAAGCACGATGGTGAGCCGGTTTTAAGAACCCTGCACCCGGACGATGCAGAAAGCGTGCGTGACAGCATCATGGAGTCGGCAACCAATCTGACCGTATGGCAAGACGAATACCGGGTTATCCACCCCGATGGATCCGTGCACTGGGTACTGGGTAACGCCCTGCCTCATAAAGCCGAGGACGGCTCGGTGATCTGGTACGGCAGCCTGACCCGCATCACTGAAAGAAAGGAAGCCGAGCTGAGGCTCAGGCAAGCGCTCACTGAAGCCAGCCGCTTCCGGGATGCGCTGGACCGGATGAACACCCTTGTATTCATGAAGGATATGGACCTTCGCTACACCTACGCCAACAGCGCAACTTTAACGCGCTTCGGGTTGTCCCGTAACGAGCTTTTGGGCACCCACGGCGAGCCAGTGTTCGACAACATGAGCATCGAACGCATCAGGGCACTCGATGAAAGGGTGTTAAGAGGCGCCAAGGTTACCGAAGAAGTTGAAATCAACATCCGGGGAGAGCGCGCTGTACTCCTGCAGATCAAAACCCCGATCTACGAAGACGGCGGCAGCGAACACATTGTCGGCCTGATGGGCATCAGCACCGATATCACCAAGGCCAAGCAGCAGGCGCAGGAAATCGAACGCCTTGCCCATTACGATGCGCTGACCGGGTTGCCCAACCGCACCCTGCTGGCCGACCGGCTAAACCAGGCTATGGCCATGGTGGATAGACGGCAAAGCTCCCTGGCAGTGGTGTACCTCGACCTGGACGGCTTCAAGGCCGTGAATGACAGCCATGGCCACTCCGCCGGCGACCAGGTGCTGATCACCGTGGCCAGCCGGATGCGTCACGAACTCCGGGAGGAAGACACTCTGTCACGGCTGGGTGGCGACGAGTTCGTGGCCGTGTTGATGGACATGTCTGCGGATTCAGACTTCGAAACCCACCTGGAACGACTCCTGAAAGCCGTTTCCAGGCCAATCCTGCTTAAAGACAAGGCGGTTACGGTCGGCGCCAGCCTGGGGGTCACGTTCTATCCCCAACCCGATATCTCCGGTGGCGACCAGCTGATCCGCCAGGCTGACCAGGCCATGTACCAGGCCAAGTTGTCCGGCAAAAGCCGGTTCCACCTGTTCGATACCGAGCAGGACCGGAGCCTGCGCAGCCAGCACGAAACCATCGAGCGCATGCACCAGGCCCTCAAAAACAATGAGCTATGCCTGTATTACCAGCCCAAGGTAAACATGCGTACCAGCGAAGTGATTGGTGCTGAAGCACTGCTTCGCTGGCAACATCCGGAGCGCGGGTTACTGGCACCGGGAGCCTTTATCGGGCTGGTCGAAAACACCCCGCTGATGCTCGACATCGGCCGCTGGGTAATGGACAGCGCCCTGGCGAAAATGAACGAATGGCTTGAGCAAGGGGTGCGGGTACCCCTGAGCATTAACATCAGCGCCATCGAACTGCGTGACCCGAACTTCCCGGAGCACCTCGCTGCTGCGCTGAAATCATGGCCGGACCTGGACCCGGCCATGCTGGAGCTGGAGGTTCTGGAAACGGCAGCACTGGGTGACCTGGGCCAGATTGCCCGGGTTCTGGACAGCTGCCGCCAACTGGGTGTGAGTATCGCCATCGATGATTTCGGCACCGGCTACTCTTCCCTGACCTACTTCAAACGCTTGCCCGCCAAAGTGGTCAAGATCGACCAGAGCTTTGTCATGGGCATACTGCGCGACCCTGCAGACCTGGCCATTCTGGACGGCATCGTGCGCCTGGCCGACGCCCTGGACCGCCAGTTGATTGCCGAAGGCGTGGAAACCTTCGAACACGCAGAGATGCTGCTTCGCATAGGCTGTGACCTGGCCCAGGGTTACGGCGTGGCCCGCCCAATGCCTGCAGATGACTTCCTGCCCTGGCGCGCGCAATGGCGTGCACCAGCCAACTGGCGTAACCTGCGCACGGTTTCACGCCGGGCCTTGCCGAGCCTGTATGCCGGGGTCGACCATCGGGCCTGGGTCGAGCGTTTCCGCAGCTATCTTGAAGGCAACGACAAAAGTGTGGAGCTCGATCATAATCATTGCGGCTTTGCCGGCTGGCTGGACAAGCAGTCCGCCGAACTTCCCGGGCTGAAGGGCATCCGGAAACTGCATCAGGAAGTTCACGAGATTGCCGTGGAAATCGACAAACTGCACCGGGCCAACCAGCGCGACCAGATCCCTACCCTGATGAACGCACTGGATGTACTGAGCGACCAGCTGTCCCATGAAATGGAAACACTGATGGAGCACATTGCCTGACGCCGATTCCCGAGGTTCGTGCCCTCGGTTCCTGCGTAGTACCATGGTCGGGCTACCGGTCTGGCCATGCGAGGCATAGAATGGCCGCGGATTGTACTATCGGCCAGATTCCCCCGGCTGCTGCAAATCAGAAAAGGCAAAGCATGTTTTCAGAACAGTTCTTTTCCGTCCAGGACGGACGCATCGTTATTACCGCACCCCAGGCCAGTTTCTTTGCCAAGGAAGTGGCCGGCGACTTCAACCCCATCCACGATCCGGATGCCCGGCGTTTCTGTGTGCCCGGAGACCTCCTGTTCGCGCTTGTGGTGTCCCGCTTCGGGCTGTCTGAAAACATGACCTTCCGGTTTCGCAACCTCCTGGGCGCCGAGGTTCCACTGGAATTCCGCGAGAGCGACAACGGCGGCACCATCGAAGTGGTCGATGAGGGTGGCAAGGTGTACCTGGAGGTAACCCGCAGCGGCGACATTACCCGCGATGAACGGGTCATCGAGGAATTTACCCGCTGCTACGTGGCGGCTTCCGGCAAAAACTTTCCTCACACCCTCAAGCCGTTGATGGAATCCCACGGGGTGATGTTTAACCCGGATCGCCCGATGGTGATGTACGAAAGCATGAGCCTGGCCCTGAACCAGCTGGAACTCCAGCAACCGGACCTGGAAGTAAGCAAGGCCGACCTGGAAGTGGCGGGCAAACGGGGCAACGTAACCCTGGACTATCAGCTGATATCATCCGGCAAAACCGCCGGCGAAGTATCCAAGCGCCTGATGCTGGGCGGCCTGCGGGAATACTGCCCGGAAGCCATGGCCGGCATTGTTGAAGAGTTTTACCGGCTGAAAGCCCGTGGCACCCGTGTGGGAATGGACGGCGCCAATCAGCCTGCCGGGGCGTAACGCTCGAAGGTTTGCAGGCACACATCGACCGTCAGGGAGATGCTGTCCAGTTGTGCCGCCCGCGCCCTGCCCTCGGCACTGGCGCGGTACAGGTGGGGAGTCATGGCCAGCAGGTCAGCAATCGGCTCCGCACCTTCCAGATGAAGGGTGAAGCGCAAATCCTGCGTTTCCACTCGACGGAAACCTTCCGGCACTTCATCCACCTTTTTCGACTCTGCACGCACCTGCGGATAAATTATCTCCCGCAGCTCCCGCAAATGATCCTGCCCGGCATCCACCTGAATCAGCTTGCCGCCCGGTTTCAGCACCCGCGCAAACTCGGAATACACCGGAAAGCCGAACGTGCAAAGCACCCGGTCCAGGGACGCAGGCTGCACCGGCAGATTGGCATTGCTGCCAACCACCCAGCTCGGCGCGCGATCCTTCCTGGCCGCAGCCAGAACCGCCCACTTGGAAATATCCAGCCCAAGCACCGCCAGTGACACCCGGCCACCCGCTGCAGACGCCAGCTGGCGCAGGTAATAACCTTCACCGCAGCCAGCATCCAGGCAATCAAGGTGACTGCCTTCCGATACATCCTTCAAAACCGCTGCTGAAACCGCCTCGGCTATCGGCTGGTAATAACCGGCCCCAAGAAAACGCTGGCGGGCCGCAACCATCTCCTTGCTGTCACCGGGGTCTTTCGAGCGCTTCTTCTGTACCGGTAACAAATGCACATACCCCTGCCGTGCCACATCAAAGTTATGGCCATTGGCGCAACGCCAGGAAGAAGATTCTCGATATAGCGGCTCGCCGTCTAACGGGCAGGCCAGGGCTTCGAAGGCTTTGGTTGTCATGGGGTTACACTCTGATGATGCGGTTCCGGTGGCGCCAATACTAACAGTTAGAGGCCTGGATTGCCTTGTTGGAACCTGCCTCTCTATCCTGATTACAAATCGATATATCCCTTTTGCAAGTTTTCACAAGAACGACACACGACACCTATTGATGAAAACCATGATCGTCTACAGAATGTGAGTCACATCACACCCCGAGCTTGTGGTGGCGACACTGCCCTTTCTAGTTCCCAGAGTAACCCTCGGTATGCAGTCTCACGATTTTTCTCTGCTGGAAATGCAGCAAAACATCCATGAATTGATCGCTCAGCAGCACCCGCTTGAGGAAACACTGGCAGCGATCACAGACTGGGTCTCGCTGATGATGCCCGGCGCCCTGGTTTCTATTATGCGGTGTGACCCCGACACGCAAACCCTGAGCATGGTGCCGAGTAATCAGTTCTCTCCGGACTACGTGGATCAAATGCAGAACATCCCAATTGGGCCAGATCAGGGAACCTGTGGTTCGGCGGCTTATTTACGGGATCCCGTGGTTACGGATAATATCCAGAATGATCCGAAATGGGATGGGTACCACCATCTTGCAGAAGCTGAAGGGCTCCGCGCCTGCTGGTCCGTGCCCATTCTGACTGCCGACGGCGCGCTGTTGGGCACCTTTGCATCCTACTATCGCTCGGCGGTCTCCCCCACTAACGGTGCACAAAGGAACCTGAGCCGTGGTGCAGCACTGGCAGCGCTGACTATTCTCCGGCACCGGGATCTCACGGCTCGCAAAGCACAAGAAGCAGAACTGCACCAGTTGCAGCGAGGCATTGAAGCCAGTCCCCACGGGATTTTGATGGCGGATGCCCAACAACCAGATCATCCCGTGGTTTACGTGAATCCAGCGTTCTGTGAGATCACCGGTTACCCCCGAGAAGAGGTTTTAGGCCAGAACTCCCGTTTTCTTCAAGGCTCAGACACGGATCCGAAGGCCATCAAGGCTGTTCGTCTCGGCCTGGAGCAGAAGACGGATGTTGATGTCACCCTGCTCAACTATCGGAAAGATGGAACTCCATTCTGGAACCACCTGATCATCCGGCCTGTCCTGGATACGACTGGAGAATGCACACATTTTATAGGCATCCAGCAGGACATCTCGCAGCAAAAAGAGCAGGAAGCCAAGATACGGTTCCAGGCCACCCACGACCTCCTGACCGGCCTGCCCAATCAGGCGGCTTTTACCGAAACCCTTGAAGAACTTCTCGGGCATACATCCGGGACAGACATGCTCGCTATGTTCTATCTGGACCTGGATGGATTCAAACCAATCAATGAGGGGCTGGGACACCGGATCGGCAACCGGATTTTGCAGGCTGTAGCCCAACGCCTTAAGGCCGTGATGCCCGAACGGGCCACGATTGCCCGATTGGTTGGGGACGAATTTGGTATTGTTCTTCCTGACTGCCCTGGCCGCAACGCTATCATTCAACTGGCAGAGAAGGTTTTGCAATCCCTTGGCGAACCTATTGAAGTGGATCAGCAAATGATTCACATCAGTGCCAGTATCGGCATTGCAAGCAACAGTGATAAGGCCGTACAGCCCCACCAACTGCTGCAGTTTGCCGACCTGGCACTGGACCGGGCCAAGCGACAGGGCCGCAATACCTGGCAATGGTATGGCGCGGATAAAGCCGAACACTCCCGACACAGCGTCACCCTGCGACATGAACTACACACAGCTTTGAAAGAAAACCAGTTCGAGCTGTATTACCAACCCTTAGTAGATGCTGTGACCGGCCGCATGCGAAGTGTCGAAGCCCTGGTGCGCTGGCACCATCCAGTCCGGGGCATGGTGTCGCCTGCCGAATTTATCCCGCTGGCAGAGCAGACCGGGCAGATTGTACCGCTAGGGCTCTGGGTTCTTCGGCAAGCCTGTCAGGAAATGGCCGAGTTCAATGGGCGGCGGGAGCGCAGCCTGCGTGTGGCCGTCAACATTTCATCGTTGCAGTTTATTCGCGATGGATTTCTGGACGACGTCTTCCGGATTCTGGAAGAGACCGGCCTTTCGCCCCAGTTACTGGAACTGGAAGTCACTGAAAGTGTATTGATCGACGGTGTCGAGCACGTCATCAAGTTGATGGAAGCTCTTAAAGACCGGGGCATCCGCGTGGCTTTGGATGACTTCGGAACCGGGTTTTCCAGCCTGAGCTATTTGCGGGACCTGCCGACACACAAAGTGAAACTGGATCGAAGCTTCGTACAGAATACGGCTACAGACCGACGCATTGCTGCGATTGTTCAAGGGGTGATCACTATGGCTCACCACATGGATATGATGGTTGTGGCTGAAGGCATCGAAACGCGGGAGCAGCAAGAAGACCTGGCCCGACGGCACTGTGACATTCTGCAGGGTTACCTGTTTGCCCGACCAATGCCCCTTGCCGAATTATGCTTACTACCTGAAATTTTGCCGGCCAACTCCAACGAATGAGGATACCTAGATCCCTCACCCACCGCCTTGTAATAGCAAGTGTTCTAGCCATTGTGCTGGTCACCCTTGTGCTCATCCCGATTACCTGGTCGAACACCACAACCCGGTTTGAGAGCTCGCGCCTCACGGCTAAGACACTGCTTGAAGCCGAATACGATGCATTGCTTCAAGGCATGAATGAAAGCCTCAACCATGCCCTTGCGATTGCAGAGTTCCCCAGTGTCCGGCAGCACCTCGATCGGATACGGCAGACACAGAACCCTTATCAGGATGTTTGGTCTGACCAGAACGAAGACCAGATACGGGGCATGCTCAGTACCCTGCTGACTCACTTTGGCCGCTACACCCGTCTGGTGGTCATTGATACGGACGGGCGCCAACGGCTGTCTACCGAAGACCCTCCGGAATCTGAGATCCTGCATCGGAATCACTTGTATTTCCGTGAGGCCATGGCGATGAACCCACGCAGCCTCTATCTCTCGGCGCCCTATCCGGATCCTTCCCGGAGCGGGCAGGAGGTTTACGTTATAGATATTTCGACGCCGATTGTAAGCTCAGAGGGCGAGCAGCTGGGTGTCTTGTTGCTGACCCTGAACTGGAACTACCTGTTGCGCACCCTTCCCCATGGGATGGGTGCCAACGCCCAGGCGTCTGCCGTGCTTGTTGATGGACAAGGGAATTCCCTGCTGCCGGTCAGCCATGGCCCAGTCGCCTTCGGTGACTCCATGAAGGATCATAAGCGCGTGATCTGGCTCGAAATGGAGACCCGTAACCGGGGTGAGTTACTACTGGATGACGAACTTGTGGTTTTCCAGACCCATGACCTTCGTACCCATCATTTCCGTACTGCGGCCATGCAGGTTCTCAGTGTACCGGGCAGCCAGCCCTGGCGCATCGCGATTAGCGTACCCCGCCCGGACGTGGCGTTCCTGATAGCAGAAAGTCCATGGAAAACGAGCCTGGTGGTTCTGACCTACGGATTAGCCATCGGGTTCAGTGTGTTCTGGGTACTGAGCAACCACCACCAGCGCTCTTTGAAAGAAAAGGCGCAGAACCTGTCTCAAAACGCGAGATCCTACGCCCGTGAACTGACGGACCTCTACGAGAACGCACCCTGTGGCTACCACTCCCTGGATGAACAGGGCGTCATACAGAAGATCAACCGCAAGGAACTTCAGTGGCTGGGTTATTCCCGGGACGAGTTGGTTGGAAAGCGCTACTACCGGGACCTGGTCAGCCCGGAAACCCGGGACGCTTTCGACGAGGCCTTCAAGGCGGTGCTGGCTGACGGCCATGAAGGCTCCGCCGAGATTGAACTGATGTGCAAAAACGGCGAGAAACTCCCCGTCGCCATCGAAGCCACGGCTCAGACAAACGCCAGCGGTTTCCAGTACAGCCGGGCCATGGTGTTCGATCTTACCGATCGTAAACAACTGGAAGACCTGCTCACCACGCAGGCCATGACAGATCCCCTGACAGGTCTGGGGAACCGGAGATTCCTGGAAACCCAGGCGGAACTGGAAATACCCCGGTCCCGCCGGAGCGGCGAGCCTCTTACCCTGATTGCCGCAGACCTGGACCGGTTCAAGCGAATCAACGATGACTACGGCCACGATGTGGGTGACCGGGTACTCCAGGAGTTCGCAAAGACGGCTCAGACCGAATTACGTGATGGCGATATCCTTTGCCGTATGGGCGGTGAGGAATTCACCGTTCTACTGCCCAACACCAGTAAAGAACATGCCTTGATGGTGGCAGAGCGGCTTCGGGCAGCCGTCGAGACGAACCCGGCAGAGGTTGGCATTGACACGACGGAGGATGGCTATCTGTCCTATACGGCATCGTTGGGGGTGACCCTGGTGCTGCAAGATGAAGACTCACTGAAACCGGCCATCAAGCGCGCGGATGAGGCGCTTTATGCCGCTAAAGAGGCTGGCCGGAATCGGGTGCAATGGCGCTCAGCCGACATGCAGCATACTTGAACTCCGGAATCTTACCATCCGGGTCCAGGGCCGGGTTGGTGAGCAGGTTGGCGGCTGCCTCAACAAACGCGAAGGGCACGAACACCATGCCCTCGGGCATAGCCTGATCGGCCCGCGCCGTCAGGGTGATGCTGCCACGCCGGGTGGCAATCTTGATTGCATCACCCGGTGTTACGCCCAAGCGATCCAACTCTGCTGATGCCAGAAAAGCAGCTGCTTCGGGCTCCCGCTCATCTAGTACCCGGCTGCGACGGGTCATGGCACCGGTGTGCCAGTGTTCAAGCAATCGCCCGGTAGTCAACACAATGGGATAGGCTTCATCCACCGGCTCGTCCGGCGGCAGTGGCCAGGCCGGCGAAAACCTGCCCCGGCCCCCGGCCCGCGGGAAGGCATCCGAGAAGACAACGTCCTGCCCTGGCGCATCATCGGCGGAACAGGGATAGGTCACAGAACCTTCGCGTTCCAGTCGGGACCAGGAGATGTGATCCAATGAATGCATGCCCTGCTTCATCTCAGCGAACACCTGCTCAGGGCCGTGATAGTCCCAATCCAGCCCGAATCGCCGGGCCATTTCCTGAATAATCCACCAGTCAGGTTTCGCCTCCCCTGGCGGCGACAGCGCGGCACGGCCCATTTGCACCTGCCGGTTGGTGTTGGTAACGGTACCTGATTTTTCCGACCAGGCGGCCGCAGGCAGAATAACGTCGGCGAACTGGGCGGTCTCGGTGACGAACAGATCCTGTACCACCAGATGCTCAAGCGCAGCCAGTGCGGCCCTGGCGTGGGTCAGATCCGGATCTGACATGGCGGGGTTCTCGCCGAGGATGTACATGCCCTTTATGGTGCCTGCCGTGATGGCATCCATAATCTCTACCACCGTGAGCCCGGGCTCCGGGTCAAGTTCAGTGTCCCAGAGTTCTTCGAAAGCGGCCCGTAGCTGGGCATCTCCTACCGGTTGGTAGTCGGGCAATACCATGGGGATCAGCCCGGCATCGGAGGCACCCTGCACGTTGTTCTGGCCACGCAACGGATGCAGGCCCGTACCCGGCCGGCCCGTATGGCCGCAAGCCAGGGCCATTGAGATCAGGCAGCGAGCGTTATCAGTGCCATGCACGTGCTGGGAAATGCCCATGCCCCAGAAGATCATCGCTCTGTCGGCCCCCGCGTAGGCGCGGGCCACTTCGCGAATAACCTCTGGTTCAACACCGCAGAGCGGGCTCATCACCTCCGGTGTCATATCGGCAACACTTGACGCCAGTGCCCCGAAGCCCTCGGTGTGGGCATCAATGTAGGCCTGGTCAAAGAGTGCCTCGTGGATGATCACGTGGAGCATGGCGTTGAACAACGCCACGTCGCCTCCGGGTGAAAACCGCACGCTGCGCCAGGCATAGGCATCCAGGGCCTGCCCTCGGGGATCGATGATGAGCCGAAACGCCCCTTAACACAGAGCCGGCCCTGGTTTGACGGCCCATCTTTGCCTTCCACAAAAAGGATGCGGGCACGATGCTCGCATATTTCTGTTTCGGCAGGCGCAGATTCGTCCTTCACGTGATAGGTCAGTTGGCAGCCCACACCGCAATAGGGGCAAACGGAATCCACAGTGCGGTCGGCGGTGGCAGAGTCTCCGCGGCCCTCGGCATCAATCAGGGTGGCGGGCATCAGGGCCCCGGTCGGACAGGCCTGCACACATTCGCCGCAGGCAACGCAGGTGCTGTCGCCCATGGGGTCATCAAAATCAAACACCACTTTGGACGCAGCACCACGGTGCGCCAGGCCTATGACGTCGTTGCCCTGCACTTCGCGGCAGGCACGCTCGCACAAGCCGCAGGTGATGCAGGCGTCCAGATTGACGTTCATGGCAGAATGAGTGGTGTCATGGCCCCGGGCGTGGGCCAGCGACGCCGGGCGCGGCGCCCCATGCAGGGCGCTCGCTGTACCCTCACCGTGGCGGGATCAGCTCCATCAGATAGCGCTCGATGCAATGCCTCCGCTCCTGCCAAACGACAGGAAAGCGAGTCACACACCCGCAGAGTTATCTCGGGCGGTGGTGTTTGTTCGTCGTGAATGACATCAAAATGGGCATAGAAAGTGGCCGTTTCATAAATGGCGGCCATGGGCAGATTCATGAAGGTCGCAAGGGCCCGGAGACGGGGCATGGACAGGTAACCGTAGGTGTCCTGCAGTGCATGAAGGTGCTCGATCAGGCGATCGCGGTGTCGCAATGACGGATCGACACCTTCGTCACCGAGCAGGTCCCGCAGCTCCGACAATACGGCCGGTTCCAGTTGACGGCCACGAGGGGCTGAGCGCCGGCGCTTGAGCTTTTGTTCGTTTGAACTCATTGTTGTTTTACCAGGCCCGGGGTATAGAAAGTGGCTTCTTGGATCTGCGGTGTTCGCCTTTGAATAGATTACGCTTATCGAGGCAAACTTCTCAAGGATCCAGCCATCGCTGCGGAAGGGTTCTGACTTCCGGTGAGTCGGTTTCGTTGTAACGTTCGCACTTCAGAACCCGGAGCGTTTAACCATATCGCTTGAGTATCAGAATAAAACGATACCGCACTAACGCTTGGTTAGATATGACCAGGCCGATCACCTCTTTAGCGAGCGCCATGCGGATTCCGCAAATTCTTTTCGGTACTCCTGAGGCGATGTCTTTACCCGGCCAGACAGCCAAGCTCTGCAATAGTTTTCCGACGGACCTATGATGAGAGAGAAGAGCATCTCGAAGGGCTGGACAATTTTGATATCGCCCTTGCCCAAACCAATTAACTGCTCTTTCAGCTTCTGGTAATTCTGGATATTTCGATCCTTCAGTTCCTGCTGAAATGGTCCCTTAGCCAATGGGGAACGTGCCTGATAAAGGAATCTGGCCCATTCGCGGTTGGCCGCCACCCAGTCCAGATAGCTCTCGATAATGCAAAACACCGCCTCGCGCAGATTGTTTGCCCCGGCCAACTCTCGCTCCAGTTGCTGTCGTTGATCATCCATGGCCGCAAAAAAGAGCGCACTCAGGATGCCCTCTTTGTTCCCGAAGTGATGGTAAATCGCCCCCACACTGGTGTCGCATCGGGCTTTGATGGCATCGATAGTTGTCGCTTCCACCCCCAGATCGTTAAAGCAAAGCAGCGCCTGTTCCAGAATCTCTCTTTTCAGCGCAGCTCTGCGGCCCGGAAACCGATTCTCTAAAATATTGGATTGGTTCATTAAATGGATATTCGCCTGATTGAACTCGCCATGGCCTGCATTCTACCGTTTGACAGCTTTGTCCGAAACAGAATATCCTTCTTTTTAAGAATATTGTTCTGTTGTTTTTTGCGCCACACCTTCACGAAAAGAAATCACCATGAACGTGAAACTGAACGGATACCTCAGGATTCCGGGCTGAGGGTTAATCCAGATGCCCGGCATCTTGGCCAATACGGCCTGTTTGCCGCAATTTCTGCGCTATCTATTTTTAGCTGATGATTAAATGGATCGACAATGGAAAAAACCCTAATAACCTGTGAAGACGGCTATAGGCTCACCGGGCACTTTTTCAGGCCAGCCACAGAGTCACCTCGCGGTGCCGTCCTGCTCTCCCCGGCCACTGGGTTTCGGCACCAGGTCTATTTCAATTTTGCCACCAGTTTGAGCGAACAGGGCTTTGCCGTGCTGGCGTTTTCCAACAGGGGCATCGGGGACTCCCGCAACAATACCCCCCTCGCGGAACTCTCTGCCGACCTGGTGGACTGGGGGACCCTGGATTTGCCGGCAGCGCTGGACCTGCTGATCGCCCTGGCTCCGAACCTGCCGGTGACCCTGGTGGGCCACAGTGCCGGTGCGCAGTTGATCGGTTTGATGCCCAATTTCGCCCAAATTGACCGCTATGTTCTGATTGCCGCATCGTCGGGGCATTTCAACAACCTGAAACCCAAAACCAGGCTGGCAGCCAAGCTGCTGTTCCATGGCTGGCAACCCGTTTCCGTTGCGGTGAAAGGCTACTGGCCCACCAAACTCATCGGTTTTGGCGAAGACCTGCCCGCTGGCGTCGCCAGGCAGTGGCGACGGTGGTGCAGCTCACCCGGATATGTAGAAAACAGTTTTGGAAGGGAAATACAGCGGCATCACTATTCGGATATAAAAGCGCCCGTGCTGTCACTAACCGCGACAGATGACCACATCGCCGTGCCTGCAAACGTGGAAGATTTTCTGCGCCTTCTGCCCAACGCCAGGATAGACAAACAGTTTCTGGAACCATCCAGTTTTGGACTGAAAGAAATTGGCCACAGTGACCTGCTGCGCAGCCGCTGCAAGGCTTGTTGGCCGCAGGTTCTAAAAGGCCTGGCGTCTACAGACTGAACCTGAATGTCATCCTGATATCTAAGTTAAGATGTTCTCGGATATAAATATCTTGCGCTTCGGCGGCGATATTGGTGCTGCGATGAGACTGATGACTCCACTTGCTAAGTGGCTGGCTCAATACCCCGGATACCGCTCCCAAAGCCCATCGTCATCCATAAAAGAATGCCACTCCTGGCACGTCCACAAATCGGACGCGACGGCCCCAATCACGTCCCGAAGCTCCAACGGCTTCAGCCACCGCTGCGGAATCACCCCGGTGCCAAGCATGGCGCCAAGAATGTTTCCGGTAATGGCTCCGGTAGAGTCTGAATCCCCATCATGATTCACTGCCAGCACAATACCCTGCTCGAAACTTTCAGCCACCAGGGCGCAATAAACAGAAATCGCCAGTGCTTCCTCTGCGACCCAGCCTTCGCCGAGTTCCTGGATAGCGATATGGTGGGGCTTGCCGGACTGGCTCAGTTCTACCGCCTTATCCAGGGCCGCCAACGTCTCCTCGTGACCGCGCTCTGCAACCAGTAATATCTTGGCGGCACCCAGGGCATCCAGCAGAGTTTTGTCGTTCAATAACTCAAAGATCAAAACGGCCAGTACGCCACCGGTCAGATAACCGCTGGGATGGCCGTGGGTGAGGCCGGCGCACATACACCCATCTTCAAATACCCTTTCCAGGCCGGAGTTACCGTTGAAGGTACGCCAGTAAAGCCCTACCGGAGCCACCCGCATTACCCCGCCACAACCCTTACTGTCATTGCCGGCGGTCTCTGGAACGCCCGGGTAATCCCGCAGAGCACTCAAACACGTCATGCCCGGTGCTCGCTGGCTGTGCAACTCTGGCTGCTGAAACAACCAGCCGTCTTTCTCTGCGGTTACCGCACGACACTCGTGGCCCTGTGTTGCCAGCCAGCGCAGATAAGCATTGGCAACTGTGTGGTCGAAACCTGCAATGCCTTTACTGACTCCCCGCATTCGCCCCCGCAACAGGCCTTCGGCGGTGAACAGGGTCATTTGGGTGTCGTCGGTTATCTTGCCTTTGCCACCGTAGGCCGGGGCGTAGTCGGTTATGCCGGCAGGGCCAAAGCGGCTCAGGATTTCAGCGCGGGACATGAACTCCACGGCGGCACCGAGGGCATCGCCTATGGCTCCGCCGAGGAGGCAGGCGGTGTATCGCTCCTGGATATCGTTTTCCGGCCGAGACTCATGTGGTTGATCCATTATCATTTCCCTATGCTAGTTTTTAGAAAGATCCGTAGTAACTCGGCGGAACCCGACTACCGTCCACTTGCCTCTGACAGTTCGACTGCTTCCAGACATTGTTCAAAAGGCAGCCAAAGAGCTAAAGCGTCACCCTCGACGCCATCAATAGCAACAAACCCAAACCTTTCGTAGAATCTTTTTGAGTCGTCGTCTTTGGCATCTACCGCACAGCCGATACCGCCAACTGAAATCGACGCATCAACAACCCGCCTCAGGCACTCGATCAGCAGGTACGCTCCTAATCCATACCCTTTCAGAGAGTTATCAACCGCAAGCCGTGCCAGCCGGTAAACCGGCGGATCCGACGGAAACCGCTTTTGTAGGGGGTGTCCCTGGGGGAAGACAATGGTGCTGGGAAGAAGAGTGTAATAGCCGAGGATCTCCGTCGGGTCGACCTCATCTTCAACCAGTACATAAGTCCGTGTCGCCATCTTCTGGCTGCTTTGCCGGGCAATTTTCTTCAAGAACTCGTTGAGCGCAGGCTTACCGCAGTCAAATTTTCGCCGATTGTGTTTTTTACTGATTTCTTCGGTTCTTAAAGTCACCAGCCAACTTCCTGTGGTTGAGTGCAGCTTCCCGAAGCTTTGGATTAATCGGCTCAGGGTTATCCAGCAGCTCCAGCATACGGTCAGCACTCTGCCGGGAAACCTGGATTTGTAGCGCCTGACGCTCGGCCTCTTGTGCTTCTTTCATTGCAGCGTAGATCAGGAACTGACTCAAGCTGCGGCCCGTTAACTCTGCTGCATGAGCAATAAGTCTCTGCGTTTCTTCATCGACACGGGCCACCAGGCGAGTGTCTTTACCTTGTGTGTTCATAATATTCTTCACCGATGGCGGGATAAGCTCGACTGAAACCTGAGAAAACCCTCTTCCTTGATAGAAAGTGATTCATGGGCTCAATCTATGTATGCCATGCTGGCACACATAATGACCCCAATCAACTTAGTGTGCCAATTTGGCACATGTGATTTATAAGACTCCCAGCTGCACAAGGTCGCAAAGCGGTCATTCGGGTAGGACGATTAGCACTGGTATAGTGGCGCCCACGTACCGCAGCGAAATGGGCATCAGGGCGCAGGACCGGACGCCCGGAACGAACTACAACAGTTGGTTATGTGGCGCGAGGCGCAAACATGATGATCGCCATTCCCACCAAC
The DNA here is from genome assembly GCF_002258215.1 of Marinobacter vinifirmus. GTDB lineage: Bacteria > Pseudomonadota > Gammaproteobacteria > Pseudomonadales > Oleiphilaceae > Marinobacter > Marinobacter vinifirmus. The sequence goes on along the minus strand of NZ_NEFY01000006.1, from coordinate 187,090 downwards.
GCAACAGCTGAACCAACTAAATCCCAAACTGTTGGTCGAACCCCATCGACCGCCCAAAGCCACACAATTGCCATAAAAATATACACACCACCATACGCGGCATAGACCCTGCCAGCAGCGGTGGGGTGCAGTGAAAGCAACCACGCAAATGCTGCGAGGCTCAACGCACCTGGCACCAGGAGCCAGATGGTTTTACCCTCTCGAAGCCAGAGATAAGGCAAATAACAACCCACGATCTCTGCCAAAGCGGTGACGATAAAAAGACCAACCGTTTTCAATTCAGACAATGAAATTGACCTCTTGGCAGTTACCTGACTTTGCGGCGTGCCAGCGCCAGCGTAGATGCGTCCAACAACAGCCCCTTGTTCTACGATATTTAAAGCCCCACGCAATAGTACCGAAGGACAACCACCATTACCCAGTAGCAGATTGCTGTAATGCCGATTGACGCTGTCAGGCTAAGGTAGAAATTGAGCCCCTGTGCCAACAGAACCGGTAACGCAATAAACAAAGCAAGTGATGGCAAAACCAGCCAAAACACACTACTTGCAAGTTCGCTAACCTTTTCTGCATCCCTGGTATCTAAATAAAGCCAAAGCATTGCCAAGACTGACGTCAGCGGCACCGACGCAAGCACAGCGCCTATGAACGAGCTGCGCTTCGACACTTCCGATATGAGGACAACCAGAATAGCGGTCACTGCGACTTTGACAATGTAATAAGTCAACTGGATCTACCTCCTGGCGGCAACCGTATCACGGCTTATTAGTTTGCATTCTTATTAAACCCCAACGCCATCTCCCCCGTCCAAATCTGATTCCAAGCCCTGATAACAATGATTTTTCATGGTTTTATCTGTAGTTCCGCAGCCGCCATTACGCTGCCGGCTCTGTGAAAAGTTTACACTCAAATTATCAGTGCACGCTTGTACCAGTTAAATCCAGAGAACGGGGAATGTCCGCTTTTGTTTAGGGTTTCGCGTGGGCTGTGGAACGGTCACCCGCTGGCTATACTCACCGTTATTAACCTGCCCTAGTGTTTCAGTCGCCGGACCAGGTAATAACCGGCAGCAATTGAGAACAGAGCTGCTGCCAATACTTCCAGAGCGGCAATCATCAGGCTTCTGCGCTTGACCTGCTCAATGCTCCGCAGCTGTTCCCTCAGGTCCAGGCCTATTTCCACCGTGCCGTAATTCAGTCCTGCCTTCCCTTTCTTCCGCCCGCCAGAACTTTGTTTACACTAATTTCACTTTATTTACACTTATGTTGATCATACTAAGATTTTTTACAGACAAGGATGGAGCCCCCTTTTATCCGGCCTTAGCCTGTTCCCGGTAAAGCGCAGCGCCCAGAGCGGCAAAGTAGCGCTGGTATGCGTCATTGATCCGCTGGCGATGATCGCCCTGCGGATACAGACCCGCCTTGGCTTCATCAGAGTGAACGGTTCCGTTTACCAGAAATCGGTTACGCGGCTGGCTGTCTTCAATGAAGGCTTCAAAGGCGCGAGCGCACAGCTCCTCCGGTTTGGCGTAATAAACCGTTTTCAAGTGCTGATCAGCCACCTGGGAGGCCCGGAACAAAGTGCTGGGTGCTGTGCCGTCCTCCGTCAGCATGATGGCCTGGAAGCAAGCGCCTAGCCGTTCATTCAGTGGATGCGGTTTACTGCTTACGCTGTTCAGCCAGGCACTTGAAGCGAAGCCGCACGGTCCGGCATTCCGGTAAGCTTTGCCTCCCATGTAGTGATCAAAGGCGTGAAACCATTCATGCGCCAGGCTACCCGCACCAGCGTTCTTGGCCAGCGCCAGTTGCCGGGTGGCGGGAATGTAGTGCGCGGCCACGCCCAGCCGGCCGCCGATGCCATACTGCAGGCCCAGCGTGCTCCTCAGGGAGATCAATGGCTCCGGTCCTCGCAGGATCGTCATCAAATCACACAGCGCCTGATCGAACCGGCCGGCTGCCCGGTCCCGCTCCTGGGGCGTCACCCAGCGTCCGACTTCAATGCTGCGAAAATCAAACCGTCGTCTCACCGTTACAAAGGATGCTGCAGATTCAGACGTCACTCCCAGCCTCCCATCTCCAGAAACATCAGGATGCTCAGGCTTGAGACGGATTCGTAGTTACCAAGCAGAATGCAGGACATGCTTTACACCTAGTACTGTTTACATATACAGTATTTTGACGAGGCTACACGGGTGGGTCAACCACAGTCAGGCACAATCTCCTATACTCGGACCAATGCAGTTGCCAGGAAGGCAGGAGGAGTCTGTATGAAAAGCGTGGTACTGATGTTTGTTGGTGGACTGGTAGGCGGCTTCATCGGGCCGGTTTCAGCACTGGTCGGCGTGGCAGCAGGGTATGTAGTTGGCCGCATGCTAACGCAGTCAGACGTACCTGAGCGAAAGGCAGTCAGCCAATAAAGCTCGGATAAACCGATGATTTTCGTAAGGAAAAAATGGAGGCGCGGGTCGGAATCGAACCGGCGTACACGGAGTTGCAGTCCGCTGCATAACCACTCTGCCACCGCGCCGGGTAAGCCTGGAATCTGGCTTTTGCTCTCAGGGGGCGTGAGAGACTTGGAAAATGGAGCGGGAAACGAGATTCGAACTCGCGACCCCAACCTTGGCAAGGTTGTGCTCTACCAACTGAGCTATTCCCGCTCTTCGTTCAGAGGCGTTGCCTCCTCAACGGCTGCGTATTCTACGGATTACGCTTCGCGCGTCAACACCTTTTTTTCAAGTTTCTGTTTTTATTGCTAATGTGCACAAAATTCAGCCAAACCGGTCAGGACCGGCTGGCGTCATCCGCGTTCGCCTGAAGGGAGCCGGCAAGCTGGTTGCCGCTGTCGCAGTTCAGGTAGCTGGAAGCCTGCAGCCATTCTTCATCCGGGTAGTATTTGAAAACCAGCTGGCCGCCTTTCAGGTTGTCTACTACCTTTGCGATCACATCCCGGTCTACCGCCGGGCAGCCGTGGCTGCGGCCAATGCGACCGTATTTGTTCACCCAGCTCTTCTCTACGTAGTCTGCCCCGTGAATGACAATAGCGCGCTGGCGGGCCAGGTCATTGAAGCCCGGCTCCAGTCCGTCCAGCCGCAAGGAGTAGCCGTGGGCACCGCTGTAGGATTCCGCCGCCTTGAACAGTCCAATGCTGGACTGGTGGCTGCCCTCAATGTTGGAGAAAGCACTGGCTTCGCGGTCGCCGGAGTTTTTACCATGGGCAACCAGCTCCCTAAGAACCAGGCTGCCATCGGCCAGGTCAAACAGCCAGAGGCGTTCTTCGCTGGATGGCAGGGAAAAATCAATAACAGCAAGCCTCTCTGGCATCGCGGTGCCATTGCTGATGGCGCACTGGGTTGCCTTGAAAGCCGCTTCAAGAACCGATGGGTTCAGTTTTGGGGCTGCACTGGAAAGGCGATCAAAAAGCTGGTTATTCAGGGACTGGGCCTGGGTGCTGGTGGCGAAAAGCACTGAAAAAAGAAGGCCGGACATTGCTGTACAAAATTTGAGCAGATTGCGATGCTTGGGCATGCACCTTACCTCTATAGGTGAAGAATACGGTCTATCCGATTGAAATTTGCACTATTCTAACAGCAAATAATGAGAACCCGGACACCTTTGTACGGTTTTTAAACAGACCGTAATCAAAGTTACAAATTACAGACCGTCACGCAGGCGTGGTAGAATCGCCAAGACTCAACGGGGTGCCCGACAGGGCTGAGACCATACCCGCGGAACCTGACCCGGCTAATACCGGCGTAGGGATTGAGCCGCCACTTTTCCAGTGGTTACCGCGGCATGGCCCCCTCCATAGCCAAGGTGTAATCACTATGCGTTTCCGCTTGCCTCTACTCTTCGCTGCCCTGCTCCCGGCTTTTGCTACTGCCGAACCTGCGCAGGTTTTGAACGTTTATACTCACCCGTCGTTTGCGGCGGAATGGGGCCCCGGGCCCGCGGTCAAGCAGGCTTTTGAAGAGCAGTGTGAATGCGAACTGAACTATACAGTGCTGGAAAGCGGCGGCGATATACTTCAGCGACTGCGCCTGGAGGGCAGTTCAACCAGTGCCGATGTGGTGTTGGGGCTGGATACCGCCACCATGGAAGCCGCCCGGCAAACCGGATTACTGGCTCCGCACACGCTGACACTGAACAACCTGGCGCTGCCTGTCGACTGGCAGGACGACACCTTCGTGCCCTACGACTGGGGCTACTTCGCCTTTGTATACGATACCGAGCTGCTGCCGGAACCTCCGGCAAGCCTGGAAGAGCTGGTCAATGCACCGGATGACCTGAAAATCATCATTCAGGACCCCCGCACCAGCACTCCCGGCCTCGGCCTGCTGCTCTGGATGCACGCGGTTTATGGCGATGACGCCCACGCCAAATGGCAGCAACTCAGTGGCAAGGTACTGGCGACGACCCAGAGCTGGAGTGACGGGTATTTTTCACTGTTCATGAACGGCGAAGCCCCGATGATTCTTTCCTACAGTACCTCTCCGGCCTATCACATGGCGGTCGATAACACAGACCGTTACCAGGCAGCTCGTTTTGAAGAAGGCCATTACCTTCAGGTGGAGGTTGCCGCACTGGTGAATAGCTCCAAAAATCAGGCCCTCGGCCGGGAATTCATGGAGTTCATGTTATCGCCGGCCTTCCAGCGCCATATTCCGTTGAAGAATGTGATGTATCCGGCTATCGACCTTGGTGACGAGTTGCCGGAGGTATTTGACCGGCTGATCCGCCCGTCCAAAGCCCTCTTCCTGGAACCGGCAGAGGTCGCCCGTGAACGCCGCTCACTGGTGAATGCCTGGCTGGACGCCATGACCCGCTGAACCCAATGGCCGCTAACCAATCACAACCCCTGCGCCCTGCTCCATTCAGCGCCCCTGCGTGGCAACTGGCTCCGGGCCTGATCATTGCGCTGGCCTTGATCGGGCTGGTGCTGTTGGGCCTGGGGGCACTGCTTCACACAGCTGGCACGCTGGAATTCGAAGAGCTGTGGCAAAGCCGCTATTTAAGAGGCGTTGTCTGGTTTACGGTTTGGCAGGCTGTGTTATCGGTCATTCTAAGCCTGCTCATTGCGCTGCCGGTGGCCATGACACTGGCACGGCTCAGCCATTTTCCCGGCCGTAGCCTGCTGCTACGGTTGATGGAGCTGAGCCTGGTGCTTCCCACCATAGTGGCGGTTTCAGGCATCATCGGGGTGTACGGTCGCCAGGGCTGGCTGACCAGTCTTCTGAACGATTGGCTGCCTGATCATGGCTGGAGCCTTTACGGCCTGAATGGAATCTTACTGGCCCACGTGTTTTTTAATGCACCGCTGGCCGCACGAATTCTTCTGCAAGCACTGGAATCGGTTCCGGCACCGAGATTGCGGGTTGCTTCCCAGCTCGGGTTGAGCGGCTGGTGGCTCTGGCGTGCGGTTCGATGGCCCGCATTGCGGCCGGTCCTGCCAGGGGTGTCAGCATTGGTCTTTACCCTGTGTTTTACCAGCTTCGCCATCATCATGACCCTGGGTGGCGGGCCTCGCGCCACAACCCTTGAAGTGGCTATTTACCAGGCGTTGCGGTTCGAATTCGATTTTGGCCAGGCTGCCATCCTGGCCACTATTCAGCTGGTTATTTGCGGCAGCCTGTGGTGGCTGGTGTTCCGGAACCGGCTGGAGTCCTCACTGCTTCCGGATCGGCGGTTTGCTGAAACTGTCTCTTTAAAAGACAGCCCCGGGCAGGGTCTGGGGCGCGTGTTGCTGCTGGGCATCTTTTCCGTTTTCCTGACGCTGCCCCTGCTGGCCATCGCGTTACGCGGTTTGCCGGCACTCTGGCCGGCCTCACCCATGCCATCTATCTACGGACAACTGCTCCCCGCTACAGGGCGAAGTTTGTTGATTGCTGTTCCTGCCGGGCTGGGGGCGGTTGTCGCCAGCCTGTTCACACTGGCGGCCGCCAACAAACCCGGAAACCGGATACTGGCAGCCATTCCGGTTACCACGGGCTACCTGCCGCTGATTGTACCGCCCCTGGTGCTAGGTACCGGCCTGTTCCTGTTGTTGCGGCCCCAGCTCGGGAATAGCGCCCAAGGCTGGGTGCTGGTGTCTTTGATTAACGGATTGATGGCCATTCCATTTGTGCTGCAGGTGCTGCGTGGGCCACTGAATGCCATCGACAAGAACACCCTGAACCAGGCGAGTCAGCTCGGTATCCTGGGCTGGTATCGCTGGCGCTGGTTGCACTGGCCAAGGCTGCGCCGGCCAATCGCCCTGGGCCTGGCCTATGGCATTGCCCTGTCGCTGGGAGATTTCGGGGTAATTGCCCTGTTCGGCAGCCCCGGGCAGCCCACGTTGCCGGTTCTGCTTTACCAGCAGCTGGGCAGTTACCGAATCAGCGAAGCGGCTGGCACCGGGCTGTGGCTGCTTTTGTTACTCGTGACTCTCTTCGCCCTGCTGTCCCGGGTTGCCCGGCGGGCCCCGGGCACAAACACAGAGCCTGCCCCCGCCGCTGCTCCGGAGCCTCGCCATGCTTGAGCTAAGAAACCTGTGTTTCCAGTACCCGGATCAGTCGGAGGAGTGGCGCTTCCACTTCTCGGTCGCCGCCGGGCATTGCCTCGCGGTACGCGGTGCCAGTGGAACCGGTAAATCCACCTTGCTGAACCTGGTTGCCGGCTTTCTGGCACCCAAAAGCGGAGAAATTCTCTGGAACAACCAAGCTATCCATAACCTGCCCGCCTGGGAGCGGCCGGTAACAAGCGTGTTCCAGGAGCACAACCTGTTCGAGCACCTGGATGTCTTCACCAATATCGGTCTTGGCCTTCACCCCGGCATGAAGCTGTCCTGCGAACAGAAACTGGCCATTGAGCAGGGTCTTGAACAAACCGGGCTCGGCGGTTTTGGTGCGCGCCTGCCCGGCGAACTATCCGGTGGCCAGCGGCAGCGAGTTGCCCTGCTGCGCGCCATTCTGCGGCGCAAACCGGTACTGCTGCTGGACGAGCCCATGACCGGGCTGGACCCGGACGCCAGGGCCATCATCCGCGACTTGTTACTGCAGGAAAAGGCCAGCGGCATTACCCTGATCCTGGCAAGCCATGATGAAGAAGACCGAAAGATACTGGCAGACAGCAACTGGAATCTTTAAGCTTGCTAAGACTTCTGGCAGGGATTTTTTCATTCTGTGGCGATAACTTCGGGCCTTACTACAGCCAAAGCCGGCGAGCCTGCCGGCACCCTTGAGTTGTCCGGCAATACGGTGGCCTTTGCCGGAGACTGGACCCTTGCCCATTACCCGGCACTGAACCGGCAGGTATCGCAATTCAAGGCAGAGAACACTTCACTGAAGCCGGAATTTACCCGCCTTGGACGACTGGATACCGCGGGCGCGTCCCTGATGGTGAAAATGCTGGGTGCCGAACCGGTGCTTGCCGCGCTGGAGCAACCGTCCCTGCCCGAAGCCCAGCAAGCACTCCTTAAAGCCGTGGCGGAATCCATGTGTGAATCCGCACCGGCACCAGCCACGGTTAATCCACTGCTGAACATGCTGGCAATCACCGGAGAGAAGGTCACCCGGCTAACCCGCCTGTTATGGCTGCTGTCCGGTTTTATTGGCCAGACCCTGACCACCCTGTTCTACATACTCCCACGGCCAAAACGCTGGCGCTTTACGCCGTTCGTGGCCGCTGTGCACGACACCGGCCTGAACGCCCTTCCGATTGTTGCCTTGCTCACGTTTCTTGTGGGTGCTGTCGTCGCATTTCTGGGTGCTACGGTGCTGGAGGACTTTGGCGCGACCATTTATACCGTGGACCTGGTCGCTTTCTCATTCCTGCGGGAATTCGGCGTACTGTTAGCGGCCATTTTGCTGGCCGGCCGAACCGCCAGTGCCTTCACAGCCCAGATCGGGGCCATGAAGGTCAACGAAGAACTGGATGCCATTCGTACCCTCGGCCTCAACCCCGTGGAGCTGCTTGTAGTCCCCAGGGTACTGGCCATGATGGTGAGCCTGCCAGTGCTTACCTTTGTCGGCATGATGGCGGGCATGGTTGGTGGTGCTGTGGTGTGCGCACTGGCACTGGATATTCCGCCCAGCCAGTTTATGGCCATCGTGGAGCGGGATATTGCCCTTAAACATTTCCTGGTGGGCATCGGTAAAGCACCCGTGTTTGCCTTCCTGATTGCCGTGATCGGCTGCCTGGAAGGTTTCAAGGTGTCGGGCAGCGCACAGTCCGTGGGCGAGCACACCACCTCCAGCGTGGTGCAATCTATCTTTATGGTCATACTGCTGGATTCCGTAGCCGCGCTATTCTTTATGGAAATGGGTTGGTAAGGCATGGCCATGGGCACGCGGGATAACCACACGCACCAAACGCCGATCATTCAGGTTCGGGGCCTGAGCAACCGCTTTGGCAGCCATTCAGTACATGAAGACCTGGACCTGAACCTCTACCCGGGCGAAATCCTCGGCGTGGTTGGCGGATCCGGCACAGGAAAATCCGTGCTGCTTCGCAGCATTGTCGGCTTGAACACGCCGACGGCGGGCCACATCACGGTATTCGGGCAGGATCTAACAGAGCTGTCAGCACCGGAACGTTCGCTTTATGAGCAGCGGTTTGGCGTGCTGTTTCAGGGCGGCGCTCTATTTACCTCCCTGAATCTGGAACAGAATATTGCCCTGCCCCTGATCGAGCACGCGGGGCTGAAGCGGGCCGAAGCGGAAGAACTGGCCCGCATGAAGCTGGCCCTGACCGGCTTGCAGCCCGAGGCGGCCCGCAAATACCCGGCGGAGTTATCCGGCGGCATGGTGAAACGTGCGGCGCTGGCCCGGGCGCTGGCCCTGGACCCTGAAATATTGTTTCTGGACGAGCCCACAGCGGGGCTGGACCCGATCGGCGCTGCCGCGTTTGACGAACTGATTGTCACCCTGCGCAATGCCCTGGGGTTAACGGTATTCCTGGTCACCCACGATCTGGATACCCTGTACACCACCTGCGACCGGGTGGCAGTGTTGTCCCGGCGCAAGGTGCTGGTGGCAGATACCCTGGATAACGTATCCCGCACAGATGACAGCTGGATACAGGACTACTTCCACGGCCCCCGCGGGCGGGCCGCGATTGATGCACACAACAGGCTGACCGAACAGGAGCCCGGTTAATGGAGCCAAAAGCCCATCACGTCATTATCGGATTATTTACGCTGCTGGCTGTTACCGCCGCCTTGCTGTTCGCCCTGTGGTTAGGCAAGTCCTCGGCAGACCAGGAGTGGAGTTATTACCAGATCGGTTTCGACCACCCGGTAGGCGGCCTGTCCAAGGGTAATGCGGTGCTATACAGCGGCGTGCCGGTAGGTGATGTACTGGAGCTGACCCTGGCACCCGACAACCCGGCCCATGTTCGTGTGCTGGTTCGGGTTCGCAGTGACATTCCTGTGCGTGAAAACACCCGTGCCGAACTGGTGCTGGCCAATATCACCGGCAGTATGAGCGTGCAGTTTACCGGCGGCAGCCCGGACAGTCCGGTGCTTGAAGGTGGCCGTGAGAATCCACCGCTGATCAGTGCCGAGCCCTCTGCATTTTCCAACCTGCTCAATAACGGCGAAGCCATGTTGTCGAAGGCCGAACGCCTGCTGACCAGCATGAACCAGCTGTTGAACGAGGAAAACCTGGGCAACGTAGCCACCATTCTGGACAACACCCGGCTGGCAACCGAATCGCTGCTGGCAAGCCGGGATGACATGATGGCACTGATGGAGCAGTTCGATGCGGCAGCGATTCGGGCAGAAGAAGCTGCCGTAAAGGTATCCGCCACCTCTGACCATGCGCGCGTGGTGTTGGGCGAGCAGATTACGCCAGTATTGGAGTCGATGGATAAGGCCATCTCAACCCTGCAGCCCACCCTGGACCGGCTGAACCGTGTGACCGGTAATAACGAAGGTGCACTGGACTCCGGGCTTCAGGGCCTGGGCGAGCTCACACCGGCCTTACGGGAGCTGCGCAGCACCCTCCGCAACCTGAACTCGTTTACCCGCAGGCTTGAGCAAGACCCGAGAGGCACCATCTGGGGCGGCGGCCGAATCCAGGAGTACAGCAATGACTAAGCCAAGCAGAGGCATTTTCGCACTGGCCGGGGCCCTTGCCCTGTCTGCCTGCACCGTGTTCCCGATTCCTGAAGCACCGCGCCTGATGGAACTGGCACCCCCTGCTGACCGGAACGTGTTCGATACGCCCCGGTCTGCTGCGCTCCGGGTGGACACTCCGCTGGCATCCGATCCGCTGGACAGTACCCGGGTTCTGGTAAAGCCCACGCCCTACGAGTTCCAGGCACTGGCCGGCGCCCGCTGGCGCGACAGCATTCCCGTGGTTTTGAGGGATTACCTGATTCAGGAATTTCGCCAGAGCGGCGGCTTCACCAGCGTGATGACTGACACCAGTCCGGCTACGGCAGGGTTAACACTGGTCACCGAACTGACCGGCTTTCACGCCGAGACCCGCGCAGACGGCACCACGGTGGTCATGCACCTGCACACAGAACTGATGGAAAACCGCTCCCGGAAAAGCCTGTGCGTATTGGATCAGCGCGAGGAGGCACTGGCTGCCAGCGCAACGCTGGACGACCTGATGTCTGCCTTCTCTGTCGCAGCATCCGCGCTCTCGACAGACATAACCCGATGGAGCCGGGATTGCCTGGCAGACGCCTGAGCCTGTTATTTTGAAGGGAACAAATCCGGCCAGGCCGCTTTCAGGTACAGGAACATAGACCAGAGTGTGAGCCCGGCTGCGATGTAAAGCAGGCCGATCGCAACGTACGACAGGATTTGACCGGGAGGAAACGCCAGCAAACCGACAATGGCCGCCATCTGGGCCGTGGTCTTGATCTTACCGATGTACGACACCGCGACACTGGCGCGGCTACCCACCTCTGCCATCCATTCCCGCAAGGCGGAAATCACAATTTCCCGGCCGATAATCACTGTGGCGGGAATTGTCAGCAGCACTGCCGAGTATTCTTCAATCAGCACCGCCAGGGCCACGGCCACCATCAGTTTGTCCGCCACCGGGTCCAGGAACGCACCGAAAGGCGTACTCTGGTTCAGTTTGCGGGCCAGGTAGCCGTCCAGCCAGTCGGTCACACCAGCCAGGGCAAAGATGATGGCGCTGACCAGGTAACTCCACTGCACCGGCAGGTAGAAAATCACCACAAACACCGGGATCATCACGATGCGGGACATGGTCAGCAGGTTCGGTAAATTCATGGTGTTCCTATTCGTCGTGCAATGCTGCGTATATGGATTCTGCCAGTGACTTGCTGATGCCCTGAACCTTGGCCATCTCATCCACACTGGCTTTACGTAATTCCTGTATACCGCCGAAGTAGCGAATCAGCTCCCGGCGGCGCTTCGGCCCCACCCCTTCGATGCCTTCCAGGGTAGATTGCCGGCGTTTCTTGTCCCGGCGCGCCCGGTGGCCGGTAATGGCAAACCGGTGGGATTCGTCCCGAATATGCTGAATCAGGTGCAAGGCCGGTGAGTCTGCCGGCACCCGGAACACGGTGTCTGTCATGGCGTCAATCAGTTGTTCCATGCCGGCCCGGCGGGTGACACCCTTGGCCACACCAATCAGCGGAATATCGGAAATCCCAAGCTCTTCAAAGACTTCCCGGGCAATGTTCAACTGGCCTTTACCACCGTCGATGAAAACGAGGTCTGGCCGCTTGCCGTCGCCACTCACCAGCCGGCGGTAGCGGCGCGTCAGCACCTGGCGCATGGCGGCATAGTCGTCACCGGCCTTTACGCCTTCAATGTTATATAGCCGGTAATCGCTTTTCAGTGGCCCATTCTCGTCGAAAACCACACAGGATGCGACGGTATTTTCCCCATGGCTGTGGCTTATGTCGAAACATTCCATCCGGGACGGGGTTTCAGCCAGCTCCAGCAGGTCCCGCAGCGCCAGCAAACGGCGATACACGGTTTCCTTGCTGGCCAGGTGGGTAAGCAAGGTTTGCCGGGCGTTGGTCATGGCCAGTTCCAGCCAGCGCTTGCGTTCGCCGCGCACATTACCCCGAATGCGGGTTTCCCGGTTGGCAGCCTCGCTGAGGGCCTCTGCCAGCAGTTCCTGCCCTTCCACAGCCACCGGCACGAGGATGTCCCGGGGAATTTCCCGGCGGGTATCACCGCCAAAGTAGTACTGGCCCAGAAACGCCGAAAGCAGTTCCCCTTCGGACTGCTCGAGTGAAAACCTCGGGAAGTAGTCCTTGGTGCCCAGCACCCGACCACCACGAACGATGATCACCACAATGCACACCACGCCGGCATCCTGGGCAATGGCAATCACATCCGCATCGCCGCCCTCACCTTCAATGGATTGCTGCTCCTGAACATGGCGAAGATGGTTGACCTGGTCCCGGTAGGCGGCCGCCTTTTCGAACTCCAGGTTCTTAGCTGCCTGCTCCATGGCATTCATCAGGTCGTGGATGATGGCCGGGTTCTTGCCTTCCAGGAACATGGTGGCATGGCGGATATCCTGCTGGTACCCCTCCGGTGTTACATAACCCACACATGGCGCCGTGCACCGGTTAATCTGATACTGCAGGCAAGGCCGGTTACGGTTCCTGAAATAGTTTTCACTACAAGACCTTATACGAAAAACCTTCTGCAGGATATTAAGACTTTCCTTGACGGCACCAGAGCTTGGAAACGGCCCGAACCAGGTGCCGCCACCCTTTTTGGTGCGGCCACGGCGGAAGGTCAGCGAGGGATAGTCGCTGTGAGAAGACAGGTAGATATAGGGGTAGGATTTGTCATCCCGCAGCAGGATGTTGTAAGGCGGCCGCAGCGACTTGATCAGGTTTTGTTCCAGCAGCAAGGCTTCGGTTTCGCTGCCGGTAATCGTCACCTCGATGGACTCGATCTTGCCCACCAGTGCTTCGGTTTTCGGGGCCAGGCCGGTCTTGCGGAAATAACTGCTCACCCGCTTTTTCAGGTTGCGGGCTTTTCCCACGTACAGAATATTCCCGGCGCCATCGTACATACGATACACGCCGGGGCGTTCAGTAAGCTGTTTCAGGAAGTCTTTGCTGTCGAACTCCCCGGATCCTTGCTGGGGGTCAGACCTTGTCGGCATCCAGCAATCCAAGCCGTACGGCCATCAGCGCCAGCTCTACATCACTGGAAATCTCCAGCTTCTCGAAAATCCGGTAGCGGTAGCTGTTCACGGTTTTGGGGCTGAGGCAGAGTTTATCGGAGATGTCCTGCACCTTCTGGCAATCCACCACCATCATGGCAATCTGCATTTCCCGTTCAGACAAACGATCGAACTTTGCCAGTTCGCCATCGTCGTCCTTTTCACCCGCCAGCTGCTTCAGCGCCATCTTCTGGGCAATTTCAGGGCTGATGTAACGCTGTCCGGAATGGGCCTTGCGAATGGCACGCACCATTTCCTGGATGTCCGCACCCTTGGTGATGTACGCCTGGGCGCCACTTTGCATCACTCGGGAGGGGTAAGGATCATCCGCGCAGGCGGTTACCACAATCACTCGAATAGAGTCGTCCAGGCGCAGGATACGACGGGTGGCTTCCAGGCCACCGATTCCTGGCATGCGAATGTCCATCAGAACGATATCCGGTCGGTTCTCTCGCACAAACTCGATGGCGTCCTCTCCGGATGAAGCCTGGCCAATCACGTCGAGATCGGGATTGTCGGCTAACATGCGGGTTATACCGGAGCGCACCAGCTCGTGGTCATCTACAACCAGTACCCTGATCAAAGCTCACCTCGCAGTCAGGTAGACGAAAAATCACGGTGATTGTACCGTTTACACCGCCCATCGGGTAGGTAGGGGCCTGAAAACGATGGAAATCAGGCGGGAGCGCCCAGCCCCGCGGTGTTTTCCACCGGGTCAAACCACACGACCAGCTCTCCCCGTTTTACGGCAGCAAGTACCCGGCTTCGTTCCGCCAGCGGGTTCTCGGTATCGTTCAGGCCGTGGTAACGGGTGCAATATTCTTCCGCCAGCCCTTCCAGCTGGTCCTGGGTTAGCAGGTCTGCGTCTACTACGAACTTTTCCTGGCGCGGATCTTCATCGGGCACATAAGCGGTATCGTCGGTCATAAATCCTCCAGTCCGGGGCGTATGGTACGGGGTTTTCGGTTTTTGCGCTCTTCAAAACCCTGTGCGCTTTGACTATCATCGCCGCTTTCGTAACGTTTGGATGCTAATGAACCAGAACGTCTTTCGCCTGACACTGCCGATTCTGTTCGGCTACATTCCGCTGGGAATGGCCTTCGGGGTACTGTTTACCACCCAGCTGGACTATGCCTGGTGGATTGCTCCGCTGATGGGGCTGGTGATCTATGCCGGTTCCGGGCAGATCCTTGCTGTCAGCCTGCTGGCCGCCAACGCAGGGCTGCTTGAGGTGGCAGTTGCCATGTTTGTGTTGAACGCCCGGCACCTGTTTTACGGGTTGTCCCTGCTGGGTCGGTTCCGGGGCGCCGGCTGGCGTAAAGGCTACCTGATTTTCGGCCTCACAGACGAGACGTACTCCCTGCTCACCAGCCGTCCACTGTCCTCAGACAAACACCACGAGCAGGAAGTGGACTTCCGCATTACCGCGTTCAACCAGGCTTACTGGATTGCCGGTTGCGGAATTGGCGCACTGCTGGGAGAGATGGTGGCGTTCGACAGCACCGGTATTGAATTCGCGCTGGTCGCGCTGTTTATTGTATTGACGATTGAACAGATCAAAGCACTGGGCGACAGCTTCCCGCTCTGGGCCGGTGCCTTTGCCGCCGGGATCTCAATGGTGCTGGTCGGGCCATCTCATCAGCTGATCCTCGCGATCGCAATTGTCACCGGCATTCTTCTGATCCAGTATCGCCAGCTCAAGAACCGTCTGCCGGCAGCGGAGGCCAGCCATGACTGACACTTATTACCTGGCCGCGTTCATTGCCATTTCAGCGGCGGCAACCTTTGCCACCCGGGTGGTTCCCTTCCTGTTTTTTGAACGCCACACAGAACACCCGTTGCTACAGCATATTGGCCGGTTTCTGCCGGCCGCGGTTATGGCCCTGCTAGCCATCGTATTCCTGCAGCGTTCCGCGAACTGGAGCGCAAGCCTGCCGGGGCTGGACGCCATACTGCCGGGATTGCTGGTGGTAGCTGTACACCTGTGGCGGCGTAATGCCCTGCTCTCTATTGCGGTGGGTACCGTTGCCTATATGGCGATCCAGCAATCCGGCTGGCTGGCCTGATCAGGGCGCGCCTTCAACATTGGCCACCAGTCTGGAGTCTTCCAGCGCTGCGGTACGGTGCTTCACCACACCTTTATATTCAGGGCTTTCGATCATCGCCAGGAAGGCGTTGATGGAGGGGTAACGTACCAGCAATACCTGGTCCCAGGATTCGTCGGGCGGCGCAATCAGCGAACCCACACTGCGGCCGGACCAGATTACCTCTGCGCCAACCGAGCGCACGCATTCTGCCGCTTCGTCCATATAGCGCTTATAGGCATCCCGCCCCGAGCAGTTTTCTGTGTCGTCTTTGTAGGCCGCCTGGTCACGAAACCGAAGCAGATTCAGCATTACTACCGGCTGATCTTTTGGCGTCTCTTGCAAAACTTTCCTAAGCTCTTCCTGAGAAGGGTTGACGGTCGCCATAGGTGTCCCTGCTTTTCGTTATAAAGATGTTTGCTGACTTCCGGTTTGCATCTCAGACAGTAAACGAAATTCCCGGCGCATGCATCCTCGTATTAGCCTTTCGGATAAGTCCGCTTGCATTGTTGACCTTCGTCAAGCGAGAATTGCGCGCTTTGTGCAAGCTATATCGAAATAACTTTTAGTACTAAGTGCACATATATAAGAATAGAGAGGCTACCGACCGTGAGAAAAATTCCAATTACGCTGGCTGCATTCGGGCTGGCTGCCTATGCGGGCTTTGCGCTGGCTGCAACCGAAGGTGATGCTGAACGCGGCAAAGAAGTCGCCAACCTGTGTATTGCCTGCCACCAGGCCGACGGCAGCGGCATGCACATTGAAGGTGGAGAATCCTGGCCACGGCTGGCCGGTCTGAATGCCACTTACTTCGCCAAGCAGATTCACGACATCAAGACAGGCACTCGCGTAAACGCGACCATGACGCCGTTCGTGAACATGCTGGACGACCAGAAAATTGCCGATGTTGCTGCCTATTACAGCCAACTGGAACCCACGGCTGGCCAGGGTGGCGCAAACGCCGATGAGGCCACGCTGAAGCGCGGTCAGCAGCTGGCCGAACGCGGCGACTGGTCCCAGTACATTGTTTCCTGCAAAAGCTGCCATGGCCCTGGCAACCGCGGTGCCGGCGATGTATTCCCGGGTATTGCCGGCCAGCATGCCGGTTATATCGAAGCCCAGCTGAAAGCCTGGAAAGAAGGCACCCGCAAGAACGATCCGCAGGATCTAATGGGCTCCATCGCCCGACGCATGAGCGATGAAGACATTCACGCGGTAGCCGTATGGCTTGCCAACCAGAGCGCCAGCAGCAAATAAGGGGACACCTATCATGATGCGCAAACTGCTTACTGTCGCCCTGTCTGGAACCTTTGCGTTCTCGGCTAACCTGGCGGCCAATGAAGACACAACCCAGGCTTACATCGAT
Organism: Marinobacter vinifirmus; assembly: GCF_002258215.1. Lineage (GTDB taxonomy): Bacteria > Pseudomonadota > Gammaproteobacteria > Pseudomonadales > Oleiphilaceae > Marinobacter > Marinobacter vinifirmus. The sequence goes on along the minus strand of NZ_NEFY01000006.1, from coordinate 170,487 downwards.
CAGTTGACCTCTATGGGCTTTCCGGCCCCGAAGGAAAGCCAGCTGGTCCACATTCCGCCTACCATGGCAGACCTGGAAGAAGCGGACATCCATCCGGAACTGAAAAAGGTCATCCGCAAGGGCTACGACCTGTTCACCAACACCCAGCAACTACGTGGCGAGAATGTGTTCAACAACATGAACTGCTCCAGCTGCCACCTGGGTGAAGGCCGCATGCCGTTCAGCGCGCCGATCTGGCCAGCAGCCGTTACCCTGCCCGGTTACCGTGGCAAGAATGGCCATGTAAACAACCTGGAAGAACGTATTGCCGGTTGTTTTACTTACTCCATGAATGGCAAGCCGCTGGAATACGGCAGTGACAACATGCTGGCACTGTCTGCCTACCATCAATGGCTGGCCACCGGCGTGGAAATGTACCCGAAGCAGCCCATTTACGGCCGCGGCTTCCCGGCACCAGAGCGCCCGGCGGAACTCAGCTACGCTAACGGTGAAAAGCTGTACGAGGAAAACTGTGCCGTTTGCCACCAGGAAGATGGCTCTGGCCTGCGCGTAGATGGCCACACCGTATTTCCGGCACCCTGGGGCGATATGTCCAACAACTGGGGTGCAGGCATTGTGCGCCTGTTCACCGCAGCCGGCTTTATCAAGAACAACATGCCTCTGGGCCAGCCCAACTCCCTGAGTGACCAGGAAGCCTGGGACATCGCCTTCTATATGGACAGCCAGGAGCGCCCGCAAGATCCGCGCTACACCGGCGACGTGAAAGAAACCCTGGAGCAATTCGGGCCTACCTTCCACAAGCACTCCATGTACGGCCAGGTTCGCGAGCATGACGGCAAAGTACTGGCTGACCACGACAATACCGGCGAAAAGCCATTCCTGAAGCCTGATACCATCCGCTCAAGGAACTTCGACTGAAAGAACGGTTATAATGCCGACACAAGGCCTCCCTAGCGGAGGCCTTTTTCGTTGTTTGTTCCAGAGGAGTACGTTGTCCCTTGAGCGGTCTGTTAGCAACCTTCGCCCACACCCTTGAAACCACCCTGCCGGTTTTTGCCATGGTCTTTATCGGCATCGGCCTGCGCCGGATTGGCTGGATAGACCAGAACTTTGTCGGCACCGCTTCCGCCCTGGTGTTCAAGGCCACGCTGCCAACCCTGGTATTCCTCAGCATCATCCGGGCAGATCTGACGACGGCATTCAACATCAAACTGCTGCTGTTCTACCTGGCGGCCACACTGGCCAGCTTCGGCGCTGTCTGGTTCTGGGCAATCCGGCGGGTGACCAAAGATGACCGGGGCGTCTATGTGCAGGGTGCGTTCCGGGGTAATTGCGGGATTGTCGGCCTGGCCTTGGCGGCCAACCTTTATGGCGATTACGGCTTGTCTGCCGGCGGCATATTGCTGGGGCTGGTTATTATTTCCTACAACGTGCTTTCTGTCGTGGTATTGCTGGCGTATCAGCCGGGTAAAAGCATGAGCTTCTCGAATACCGTTAAAGACGTGGTTCGCAATCCGCTGATTATTGCCGTGGTTATCGCTATTCCCTTCGCCGCCTGGGAGGTCACCCTTCCACAATGGGTGATGACCAGCGGCAATTACTTTGCCTCTCTCACCCTGCCACTGGCCCTGCTCTGCATTGGCGCCACCGTTTCCCTGAAAGCCATCAGAACGGACAGCGGCCCGGCGCTGGGAGCCTCGGTGTGGAAAATGGTGAGTTTGCCGGCCCTGTGCACACTGGCGGCCTGGTTGGCGGGATTCGAAGGCCGGGAACTGGGCCTGATGTTCCTGTTCTTCGCCAGCCCGACGGCAGCGGCGAGTTTTGTCATGGTGAAGGCTTTGGGCGGGAACGACCGCATGGCGGCCAATATCATTGCACTGACCACCTTACTGGCCAGCGTAACGGTAACGGTGGGGGTCTTCATACTGCAGTCCACCGGGCTGGCGTAATGCCCTGCCCGGTTGACTGAGGTTTCAGGCGATCAGAACTTCAGGCGGCTGCCGATCATGGCGACGTTCACATCGTCATAGCCGCCGTTGTCAGCATCCAGCGCGAAGTTGTTGTAGGCGAAGTATACGTCCAGGCGCTTGATGGGCTGGTAGACGTAGGCGGCGCCGTAGATTTCTACGTCGGAGCCTGTTATTCCAACCGGGTTAAAGTCTTGACCTTGAGCCCGGTGGAGAGTGTAGGAGTGCTTGCCGGTTTTATAACCCAGCTTCACCATGTTGAAGGTGCTTTCTTTCTTGTCGCTGTCGTAGTCCCGGTAAGAGTAGACACCGGTGGCGTTAAAACCGCTCTCATGCAGCCAGGAGATGGAACCACCAACGGTGTCCTGAGCGACTGCGCCGCCAGTTTCACCATACTGAGCCGAGTAGCCCACTGCTGCGGAAATACGGCCAAGACCATCAACATTGGTGTTATAGGAAGCCGCGAACTCTGAAGTATCTGCGTTGCCGCCACCTTGTTCTTTGTAACCATGACTGACAGACACTTTTACCGGACCGAAGTTAGGAGCATCGTAGCGAATGCGGTCATAGCGGGCTTCAAAATCCTGACTCTGGAACGATTGTTTTACCTGCACATCACCAACACCGTCTTTGCCCGCAAATGGAAGGGCACCACCTACGAGCCTCAGGTCAGGGAAAGCAGCTACTTTAGTACCGGAGAGGTCCATTTCTGTTGCACCATCAGCCGCACCGGAGCCCTGACCTACGGAGATCATACCGTAGCGGCCTTTGGCAAACAGATTCACATGACGCTCATTCCACTCACCTTTTTCACTACGGTTTTGCTCGTTAACGACATTTGAATCGTTGTGCTGATACTCAAACTCAATATGAGCACCAACAGTCATCCCAAGCTCTTCTACATCAGTTGAGATGCGTGTACCTACACGACTGGAGGCATATTTGTTATCAACAATATACTGCTCTGAACCGTAGCCCGTATCGCCATGCATCACAGCCATGTTGATATGGCCATAGGCATCCACGTTAACCTTTGACAGGTCTACATTCTGAGCCATGGCGGCGGATGTCATCAGGCTGCCCAGGGCAACTGAAAGTGCAAGTTGGTGTTTTTTCATTCTGATGCTCCAGTTTTGGAAGATATTTCATTTCCATGGCATGGAGAGAAAATTAGGAAATTCAGGGGGGTGGCGATTTGACTGATGTCAGTTTTGTGGGGGTGTTTGGTGCGGGGTAGCGGTTAATGCTTACGGCTGGAGGGATTATTCAGCCCAATAAAAAACCCCGGCATGTCTGCCGGGGTTCTTTTATTGGCGGAGAGGGAGGGATTCGAACCCTCGATACGCTATTAACGTATACACACTTTCCAGGCGTGCGCCTTCAGCCACTCGGCCACCTCTCCAATAAACTGTTTCAAATCAGCTACGTTGTCGCTCATTTGAGGGCGCAAACTTTAATAGTTTTGCTGGCGTTTGGCAACCGCAATGAAGCGATTCCTTTAAAAAAATCCTGAAAATCCGTGTTGGCGGATTTCCGGCGACTAAATTGGCTATCCTTGTCATCAAACACCCACAATATCCGGAGCCTCTTTATGTTAATGAAAGCCGAACAGTCCACCCTGCTTCTTGTCGATGTACAGGCCAGGCTGATGCCTGCAATCAGTCAGGGAATGGAGGTGGTCGACCGCTGCACCCTGCTGGCGACAATTGCGGGCTTGCTGGAGGTGCCGGTCATCGCCACGGAGCAGGTTCCGGACAAGCTGGGGCCGAATGTGGAAAGTGTTCGGGAGCTTTGCCACCACACCGTCAGCAAATACCATTTCGATGCCTGTCCGGACGGGCTGATTGATGCCCTGCCGGAGGGCCGCCAGCATATTGTCATCGGAGGCTGCGAAACCCACGTATGTATGCTGCAAACGGCCCTGAGCCTTCTGGATGCCGGTTACAAGGTCTGGGTGGTAGCGGATGCAACCGGTTCCCGAAATGATTTCGACCGGGACGTAGCGCTGGACCGCCTGCACCAGAGTGGCGCCCGGATAGTTACCACAGAGATGGTAGCGTTCGAGTGGATGGTAGACTGTCGCCACCCCAGGTTCCGGGACGTTCAGGCACTGATCAAATAGCACATATTCGAGGTTTTTCATGCTGAATATGGATTTCTCCCAGCGAGTGGTTGTTCGGACCCGAGAACAGGAATGGCAACCCAGCCCGGCGGCGGGCGTGGAGCGCAAGCCGCTGGCACGGGAAGAGGCCGAACGGGGCCATGCCACCAGCATAGTTCGCTACAAACCCGGTTCTTCCTTCAAGCGGCATGAGCACCCACTGGGAGAGGAAATCCTGGTATTGGAGGGAGTGTTCTCCGACGAGACCGGCCATTACCCGGCCGGCACCTACCTCCGGAACCCACCCGGCACTGGACACGCGCCCTTCAGCGAAGAAGGTTGCACCCTGTTGGTGAAGCTGCATCAGTTTGATCCGAGGGACACCGCGACCGTTCGTGTCGATACCAATCAGGCTGAATGGTTGCCGGGCATTGGCGGGCTGCAGGTAATGCCCCTGCACGATTTCGAGCATGAGCATGTGGCCCTGGTGAAATGGCCGGCCAATGAGGTCTTCCAGCCCCACCGGCACTTTGGTGGCGAGGAAATCCTGGTGCTGACCGGCGAGTTCTGCGATGAACACGGCCGTTACGCGGAAGGCACCTGGATGCGCAGCCCGCACCTGAGCCAGCATCACCCGTTCGTAGACCAGGAAACCGTTATCTGGGTGAAGACCGGCCACCTGCCCCTGCCGGCTGGCGCCTGAGCAGCCAGGCTGCCATCAACAAAGCGTGCAGCACCAGCAGCGGCACGGCAACCATTAACAGCGAAGCCCAGCCCAGGGCAGTCAGCACGGCTCCGGCACTCAGCGCCGCCGTGGCCTGGGCGCTGAATACCATGATGTCATTGAGGCCCTGTACCCGGAATCGCTCTGAATCCCGATAGCCCTGAGGCAACAGGGTGGTGCCGCCAACAAACAGGAAGTTCCAGCCCACCCCGAGCAGGATCAGGGCCCATAAATAATGGTGGAAGCTGATGCCTGCCGCGGCCAACAGAATACACCCCAGATAGGCCAGCAAGCCGACAGTCATCATCAAGGGGATGCCCACCACCCGGATCAGCCATCCGGAGATAAGAGACGGCAGGTACATGGCCATGATGTGCAGCTGGATTACCCGCTTGGCGTCGTCAAAATCGTGCCCGGCCATTTCCGTCATACTCAGGGGCGTTGCAGTCATGATATAGCTCATCACCGCATAACCAATGGCTGCACCACTGATGGCGGTCCAGACCAAGGGATTGGCGAGAATCTCACGCATGGGGCGACCACCACCCACGACAATCTCGGCCACCCGTTCCCCGGAAGGCCGATAACCGACCGCCACCACAACCAGGGCCATGGCTTGCACCACCGCCAGTCCGGCCCAGCTTAGAAGAAATGGAAAACGTTCGTCTGTGCCACTACCCAGTCCGGCAACTTCCGGCCCGAGCCAGGCAGCTACCAGGCCACCAAGCAATACCCTGGCGGCCGCTGTACCCGCCATGTCCGAAGCTACCGACTCCATGGCCGCAAACCGGTATTGATGCACTACCGCCAACCCGGAGCCACCGATAACGGAGGCAAGGCACATGGTGACAAAGTCCGATTGCCAGGAGGCAAACATACCCAGACCGCCAGCGATCATGCCGGCCAGCGTGCCCAGCAACATCACCTGCTTGCGCCCTACCCGCTCCATCAGCCAGGTAGCCGGCTTGATAGCCAGAACTGTGCCGACCACCACCAGTCCTACCGGCAAGGTGGCCAGTTCCGGTGCCGGCGCCAGCAGCCGCCCCTGAATACTTCCGATAAATACGATAAAAGGAGCCGTGCACATGGCCAGCGCCTGAGCCGCTACCAGCACCCATACATTCAAAGGCATGAAACTGTCCCGTCAGAAATGCGAAAACGGCACTCTATCACTAAATGACAAGCTGGCAATTGCTGCTCAAAGCCGCAATGACGGCTAATGCAGGTGAATCGTCATCCGGGAATCCGAATGGAAACGGATATCCTGAATGCTGATATTGCCAATAGGCGGTGTCTGACTGTTGGTGACACGAATATTGTCGAGACGAACTTCCTCGATGCGCTCCGGCAGCAGCAACTGAAGTGCGCCGTCATCGCGGATACGGTATTGGGGTTCGCCTTCCCGGTAATGGACGCCGGAAATACTGAGGTCCGAATCGACGAAGCTCAACACCGGAGAGAATATGTGGGAGGCCAGTTTCAGGGTGTTAACCGGGTCCCGGGCGGTTTCCGGATCAGCGACGGTTTCAATACGCTCCAGAAGCCCAATCTCGCTCCCGGCAGTTACGCTGGCCATTTCCTCTTCGGTCATGGGCGCAAAGCCACCATACATCTCACCCGCCACCACCGGAGCGAGGGCGGCATTGGAGTTGCCTGAGGCAAAGGTGACCAGGGGCTGGAAAGGGACGGTGACCATGGCCACCAGTGCGGCGGCGTTGCGGTAACGGGCCTGGTGTTTGAGAACCCGGTGCAGTTCCCGCTCGGTAAGCCAACCGGCTTCTACCAGCACCTCACCCAGGCGTTGGCCGGTGTCATGCTGAATTTTCAGGCCGGCTTCCAGCTGGCCTTCCGAGATATAACCCCGGTTGATCAGCAACCGGCCAAGCCGGGACTTTTCCTCAAACCCTTTGTGTACTTTCACTGGCAAACGCTCCCGCTGGTACAGTTGCAACCGTACAACCCGGCCCGGCACGAACGAACCGCACCCGGCAGAGCATTACTCTCCCTGGATGCGGATTCTGGAATCCCGGTGAAAGCTTAGATCATAGAGGTTGATATCGCCTAGTGGCGGGCCGTCTCCGCCGCCTACGTTAAGATTTTCGATGGCGACCAGGTCCACGGTTTCCGGGAAGGCAACATGGATTGCGCCATCGCTGCCCAGCGTGACGACCTCTTCGCCCGGCCGGTATTTAATGCCGACAATCTTGAAGTCCATGTCCAGCAAATCGGGCAGCGACGCCAGCAGGTCTTCAAGGACATTGGCCACATCTGCACCGGCAGTGCCCAAGTCCGCAAGGCTGTCTCCGCTAACCTCACCGGATGGCGCATTCACACGGGTGACATAATCCGGGCTCTCAAGGTGGGCCGGCTGGGTGCCACCACCCGCTCGCAGCAACTCCTGCAAACGCACACTGCCGTGAGCGGAAACCGCAGACATACCGGCTTCTGATACCGGCAGAAACGCCGGTGTGTAGCTCCAGTTTTGCTGCTCGGAAGCCAAGGCCATTGGCGCGGAACCGGTAAAGACGGCGAAGGCAGACGCCACCGCACCAGCCTGCGTTAATAAACGGAATCTCACCAGACTTCTCCTGTATTCAAAGTGATTACCGTACAACCCGAATCGGCAACATGACTTTCAAGTCGACACATTTCAAGGATAACCCAGCTTATTCAACTGTCTACCATCGCGGGCATTCAATGGTTAAGTATCTGTTAGAATTGTGCACAGGTTACGATTTCAGACATTATGTCAGCCAAGCGATCCATTCCTGAAACCGCGAGTACTGTTGAAATGACAAATACCGTAAAAAGCCTGTTTAATGTGAAGCCCGTCCTGCTTGCCCTCGCACTGCCCCTGATGGCTGCCGCTCCGGTACAGGCAGAAGAGCCTGTAAACGAGCGTCCGGAAGTGCGGTTTGAAACCTCTCACGGTGCTTTTTCCCTGGAACTGCGCCCGGATGTCGCCCCGAAAACGGTCGAAAACTTCCTGGGCTATGTCGATAAAGGCTTCTACAACGGCACAATTTTCCACCGCGTAATCGCCGACTTCATGATTCAGGGCGGCGGATTTACTGAAGACATGTCCCGCAAGTCTACCGAAGAGACCATTGTTAACGAGGCCTCCGCCGAGCTGCCTAACGAGCGCGGCACCATTGCCATGGCCCGCACCAGCGCACCGGATTCCGCCACCTCCCAGTTCTTCATCAACCTGGTCGACAACCCCTACCTGAACAAGGGTGCTAACGGTGCCGGATATGCGGTATTTGGCAAAGTAACAGAAGGCATGGATGTGGTGGATGCCATTGCCGGCGTTAAAACGGCCCGTGTTCGTGGCATGGCCGATGTGCCCGTGCGCTCTGTGATCATCGAGCAGGTAACCCGGGCTGCTGCCGAAGACTGACTCTATGACCAACCCTGTTCTGCCGCCGGCCATGGAGCCGGCGGATCTTGTCTGGCGCGATGGTGTGCCGGAATCTGCACGCTTTGGTGATGTGTACTTCAGTCGCGACAACGGGCTGGAAGAAACCCGCTATGTATTCATCGGCCGCAACCGGCTCCGGGAGCGTTTTGCTGAGCTGGCCGATAACCGTCATTTTGTGGTTGCGGAAACCGGCTTTGGTACCGGGCTGAACTTCCTGGCCGCCTGGGCCGAGTGGCTCGACTGCCGGCCGAAAGATGATTCTGCCATTCTGCACTTTGTGTCTGTGGAGCGGTTTCCCCTGACCCGGAGTGACCTGGAAAAAGCCCTGTCTTTCTGGCCGGAGCTTGCCCCCCAGGCTGCCGAACTCATCGCCCATTACCCACCACTGATTCAGGGAACTCACCGGCTGGTACTGGCGGGCGGGCGAATCCGGCTGACGTTGTATTTCGGTGATGTTCTGGATGCCTGGCGAGACCTCTCCTTCCAGGCGGATGCCTGGTTCCTGGACGGCTTTGCCCCGTCGCTGAATCCGGAGATGTGGTTGGAAGACGCCATCGGCCAGATTCGCAACCACAGCAAACCCGGCACCACGCTGGCCACCTTCACCTCTGTGGGTCGGGTGCGCCGGGCACTGATCGATGCCGGGTTTTCCATGCAAAAGGTACCGGGCTTCGGTCGCAAGCGGGAAATGCTGACCGGCCAGCTTGAGGTTTTCGGGGCCGACTCCGGTGCATCAAACCGGTTACCGGTGGCGATCATCGGTGCCGGAATTGCCGGCACCACCCTCGCCCGCAACCTTGCGGAACGGGGGGTTCCCGTTGTGCTGATTGACCGGGCCGATCAGCCCGGCGCCGGTGCCTCCGGTAATGCTCAGGGCGCGCTCTATGTGAAGCTGGGCGTGGAATACAATGCCCAGACCGAACTGGCCGCAACCGCGTTGAGTTTCAGCCAGCGCTATTACCGGCGCTGGGCCGGACAGTTCTGGCACCCCACTGGCCTGCTGCAGTTGGCCTCCAACGAGCAGGAGCAGCATCGTCAGCAGAAGTTCCTTGAACGCTGCCAGTACCCGCCCGAACTGCTGGAACCGGTGGATGAAGAGCTAGGTTCGAAGCGCGCCGGCCTGAAGGTAACGGCCAGCGGCCTGTGGTTTCCCGGTTCTGGCTGGCTTGAGCCGGCAAAGGCCTGCGCTGCCCTTGCCGACCACCCGGGAATCCAACAGGTATTTGGTTTCAATGTACGCACGGTGAGGTCTGACGGCAAAGGCTGGACGATTGAAAGTCAGGAAGGCCAGCGGCTGAGCGCAGCGAGGCTGGTGATTGCAGGGGGTCACGAGTCCGCCAGCCTGAACCCGGCCAACGGTAAACTGCGGCTGAAGCCCATCCGGGGACAGGTCACCTGCTTGCCCGCAGAAAAATACAACCTGCCAGAGGCGGTCATCTGTGGAACCAAGTACCTGAACCCGGCCATGAGTGGAATCGCAGTAACCGGTGCGACCTTTGACCTGAGAGACAACAACCCGGACGTTACACTGGAAAGCCACCAGGAAAATATCGATCAACTGGCAGAGCTGCTGCCTGCCGTCATGGGCGACCATGGGCCTGATGCCAGCGAGCTTGCAGGTCGGGTTTCTTTCCGTTGCGCCAGCCATGATTATCAGCCGGTGGCGGACGAACTCAAGGATGAAAACGGGCAGGAAGTGCCGGGCGCCTACCTGCTGACCGGATACGGCAGCAAGGGCCTGACCTGGGCACCACTGATGGCAGAGTACCTGGCAGACCGGATAACCGGCCAGCCATTGAGCTTGCCGGAGCCGCTGATCCGCCGGGTGGAAAGCTCGAGGTTATACCCCAAGCCGGACTAAGTGCCGGCTCAGGGTCATTCCGGCACCCTTCAGGGATTGTCCGTTGTAGCGGGTGTCAGCAACCGGCCTTCCGGGCTGAACAGAAGAACCTGGTGTCCGGCATTGGAATCCACCAGCGCCACAATCTCATAATCCCGGTAGTTGCCGAGGCCCAGGAACTGCACACCCGGCTCCGCCAGTGCTTTTTGCCAGCTCTGATAAAGCTCCGGATCCTCCTGGGTGGTCACCCGTGCCAACAGGCCCTGACCTCCATCCAGCGTTCCGGCAGCAATCACATCACTTGCCAGTGCGACGCCCTTGTCCAGGGAGTTCACAGCAGCATCTGCAACGGAGGCAATGGTGAACGCAGCCTTGGGCACACCGGTGCTGGTAAAGCCCAGCACAAACCCGGCCGTTGCACCTGTTGTACGCTCCAGCTCGTTATCGCCCTCTTCCACTTCAACCAGACTGTAGCTCCAGGGGCCGTCACCGATCAGCCATGCGGTACTGTTTGCATACAAGCCGTGGCGGAGTTGTTCCGAGGCATCACCACCAATACCGTATACCGCGCCGTCTGCCGTGCCCGAATAGAAGAACGGACCCACAGCACCGTTGCCATCAACCACGCCGGGCGCATAGCCAAACAGCATAGGAGTTGAGAACTCGGTGCTGGCGCCGGCTACCCTGTCATTGCCGGTTGAGCCTTCCTGGTGGACTTCCTTAAGCTTGAGTTCCTCACCGATGGTTTCAACCACTGCCAGGAAGGTGTCGATGCCACCGGAATTGCTCTGTCCACCCCAGGCGCCGTCGGATTCACCGGCAACCACCAGGTCGCCATTGGTGCCCTGATAGCCCACTCGTTTGACGGCATCGTTACCGGAGGAGCCAAACGCCAGCCTGTATTTGTCGAATACCGGTCCGTAGGCACCGGTGTCCCCGTCTTTGCGGTATAACTCCACAACAGCCTGACCAGCGTCAGAATAAGCCACCACCAACTCTTCGTAGGTTGTACTGCGACCGTCAACCCGCTCGGTTCGCTTACCCAGGGCCAGGTACACCTCCGTGGCCGCTGCCGTTGCGCCGGCATTCAATTCAAGCGTGGAGCCCGACTGCGCGCCTTTCTGGTCGTAGATCCGCACCTGCAATACATCATCGGAGCCACGACCCGCCACATACAGTTCACCTTGCGAGCCAGTGGCCATGTCTGTGGGCACAAATCCATCCGTCCAGGTCAACGGCGTTATCTGTCGGTTAAAGCTCAGGGTCATCAGCTCGTCGCTCTCGCCCCGGGCAAAGTTCTCGAGGCCGGCCTGACCCTTAACATCAACAACCAGGATCGCGAGGCGGTCATGCAGGCTTTCGGCGGTGTCTGCGTAGTCCTTCGCGGTAATACTGAACTGCACCTCGTTCACGCCTGCCGGGAACACCAGTTCATTAGTCCCGGGCTCAGGATCCAGCGTAAGGCCCTGAAGAGTCTCGGGGGCCTGGACAATCACAAAATCTCCGGTTCCGACGGTAGAACCCTGTTCGCTAACCGTCAGTTTTACATTTACCTGCCCTTCCCGCTCGCCAGTCAGGATGGCAGCGTAAACCTGCTCCTCGTTGTAACCCGCAGAGGTTACATCGGTCACCTCCGGGTCAACATTCAGCGTGTCCCTGGTGCCGCCGTTCAGGGTTCGCAGGGCAACCATCGGTTCGTTATCGGCAATGGCCAGGTTGGTGCTGATACCGGCGTTATTATTGCCAAGAGACGCCAGGCCCTCGCGAACCTCCGTCAGGGCCAGTCGAGCCTGCTCGGTGGGTTCCGCCACCTTGTCATCAATCACTTCCAGCGGGATATAGCATTCACTGACACCAGGCTCCAGGGTAACGACACCCCGGTCGTAGAAGCCTTCGGGGCCTTCCTGGTACGTTACATAGCCCAGCTCATTGCCCTCTTCATCAACCGGGTGGTCCGAGCCGCTGCCAAGAGCCACAATGTCCTGCCCGATAATCGCGCGGCCCATATTGCTGTCGGCGGAATGGCATTCCCGGGAAATAGCTCCAACGGGATCTTCACAGGTGAAATCCGACTCCAGCTGGAAGGCAATGGAAACTCGGGTAACAGATGGCCGTTCAAGCCGGACTTTGGCATACACCCGGCGGGTTGGCTGGGCAGCCGTTTCGGAAACACTGTGGGCGCCTTCCGGCTCAAGCTCCGGCAATGCACAGTGTTCACCCCTGGGAGCACTGATCTCCGGTGATTCACCTTCGGTAAACTCCGGCGCCTCCACTGAAACCAGGTTGTGCTTCACTTCGATATCAAACGGCTGGAACCCGGCCATGCGACCATCAGTGGTCACGATATCGATATCTTCAGTTTTGCCAAGGTCGTCCAGGCCGCGCTCGCCGCCGGTCAGCCCCGGCACACCGCGCATGATGACGCCCTGCCGGGCCTTGTTGCTGGTATCTTCCAGGGCCAGCCAGGCCGGTGCATTGGTGAGGGAATAATCGAGGATGCCTTCGCCGCCGTAGGCACCCCAGTTGTAGTAGTACTCAACGCCGATGTATGCCGTGGTAGGCGGTGCGCCCAGCAATGTGGGGTCGTCCGGATCCTTTTCGGTTTTACAGCCGGCCGCGGCCAGGGCAACCAGAGCCAGGCCCGCAAGCCGGCCCGTCGAAAAAGTGCGGGAGAACAAATCGGCGCGCATGCAAAAATCCGTTTCAAGACGTTGTTGTTATGGCGGTGTCCGGTTGCGTACAGCCAACCGGTTTACACACCGTTACAGGTCAACGCCATGGTAGCCAATTTGTTCTCCGGGGGATCTGCGCGAGTTCTCAGATTCACCGGCCAGCGGTCTTCAGGCCTCTAAGCCGTGCTCCTTGAGCAGGGCCAGCAATCCATCTTCGTCCAGCACCGGCACACCCAGTTGCTCGGCTTTTGCGAGCTTGGAGCCGGCCGCTTCTCCCGCCACCACGCAAGCGGTCTTTTTCGAGACGCTGCCAGCTACCTTGGCACCCAGGCGCTCCAGCTTTTCCTTGGCCTGGTCACGGGTCATTTGCGACAAGGTGCCGGTGAGCACCCAGGTTTCACCCGCCAGCGGCTGTTCTTCAGCAGCTACTACTTGCTCTTCCTGCCAGGTAACACCGGCGTCTTTAAGCGCTTGCAGGGTTTCCTGGTTGTGGGATTGATCAAAGAAGCTGCGGATATGGCCGGCCACGATGGGGCCGACATCCTGAACCAGTTGCAGGGCGTCCTCATCTGCCCCGGCAATGGCCTCCAGGGTTCCGAAATGAGACGCCAGGGACTTGGCCGTGGCCTCCCCCACTTCCCGGATGCCCAGCGCATACAGGAAGCGCCAGAGCACCGGGTTACGGGAACGGTCGATAGCCGCCACCAGGTTGCCGGCAGACTTGTCGCCCATGCGCTCAAGGCTGGCCAGCTGGAATTTGGTCAGCCGGTACAGATCCGCCACCGTACTCACCATGCCTTCATCTACCAGCACTTCGATCAGCCGGTCGCCAAGACCTTCAATATCCATCGCCTTGCGGGACGCATAATGGCGGATGGCTTCTTTGCGCTGAGCCGGGCAATACAGGCCGCCGGAACAGCGTGCTACCGCCTCACCCTCAATCTGGACAATGTCGGAACCGCAAACCGGGCAATGCGCCGGCATTTCAACAGAAGGTGCGTTAGCCGGGCGTTTTTCCGGCACCACCTTCACCACCTGCGGAATAACATCGCCTGCCCGGCGAATGAACACGGTATCACCGATGTGCACATCCAGACGGCGGATTTCATCCATGTTGTGCAGGGTCGCGTTGGAAACCGTGACACCGCCGACAAACACCGGTTTCAGGCGTGCAACCGGAGTAACAGCGCCAGTACGGCCCACCTGGAATTCCACGTCTTCAATGACCGTCAGCTCTTCCTGGGCCGGGAACTTGTGGGCAATGGCCCAGCGCGGTGCCCTGGAGACAAACCCGAGCTGTTGCTGGAGATCCAGGCGGTTCACCTTGAACACGATGCCGTCGATTTCATAGGGCAGGCTGTCACGCTTTTCCATCAGCTCGTTGTAGGCCTGCAAGCAGGCTTCCGCACCCTCGGCCTTGCGCATTTCCGGGTTGATCCGGAAACCCCAGTCGCTCACCAGCTGAAGGCTGTCCCAGTGGGTGCCAGGAAGCACGCTTTCGTCCGTTACTGCCATGCTGTAGGCGCAGAACTCCAGCGGGCGCCTGGCGGTGACGGTAGATTTCTTCTGGCGCAGGCTGCCGGCGGCGGCATTACGCGGGTTAACAAAGGTCTTCTCGTCCTGCTCTGCCAGCCGCTGGTTCAGTTTCTCGAACCCGGCTTTGGGCATGTACACCTCGCCACGCACCTCTACCAGCTCCGGATAGCCGCTGCCCCGAAGCTTTAGCGGTACAGACGGAATTGTTCGGATGTTGGCGGTGATGTCTTCCCCGGTGTAGCCATCGCCCCGGGTGGCAGCGCGGGTCAGAAGTCCGTTCTCGTAATGCAGGCTCACCGCAAGGCCATCGAGCTTGGGTTCGCAGACGTACTCAATGGAGTCTTCGGTGTGCAGACGGTCGCGGATCCGGCGGTCGAAGTCCCGCAGTTCGTCTTCGCTGAAAGCGTTGTCCAGCGACAGCATCGGCAGCCGGTGGGTCACTTCGGCGAAGCTGGTGTCGCGGGTGCTGCCTACCCTGCGGGTGGGCGAGTCGTCAGAGGCCAGCTCCGGATGTTCCCGCTCCAGTTGCTGGAGCTCCCGGAACAGCCGGTCGTATTCCGCATCGGGGATTCTGGGCTCGTCCAGAACGTAGTAGTAGTAATTGTGGTCTTCAAGATTCGCGCGTAGCTCGGCTACGCGCTGCTGGATTTCTGCAGAAGCTTTGGTCATCAGGTCGGGAGTCCTGGCTGGGTGTTAGGCCCGATGGGAACGTTGTTTACGCTCGAATTCACGGATGCGCTGGCGGCAATGCTCGATGGTTTGCGGTGTCATCACACTGCGGCGCTCGTCTTTCAGCTCGCCACCCATGTTGCGGACCACCGTCTGGGCAGTTTCCAGCATGAATTCGAATGCCTGCATGGCATTTGACGGCCCGGGCAGGCTCATGAAAAAGCTGATACCCGGCGTTTTCATCCCGGGCATGTCCTGCGGCCGGAAGGTACCCGGCTCTACCGCGTTCGCCACACTGAACTGCACCGGCGTGGTGGTATCGGAGCCTTCGTGGCGATGGTAAATATCGATGTCGCCGTGCTCCAGGCCACAGGCTTCAAACAGCTTTTTCAGGACCGGGCCCGAAAATTCCTCGCCACTGCGGGACAACACGTTGATGACCAGTACTTCGCGGGCTTCCGGGCGGTTGGCGCCGGCCAGCGGCTGATTACCACGGGGTTTCACAGGGTCCCGGCGAGCGGTATCTTCTTCCACCTCGGAGGTGACAACCGGAGGCTCCTGCTCCTTAACCGGCCGTGACGGCTGGCGCACTTCCGGTTGTGGCTCAGGAGCGGGTTCAGGTTCGGGCTCCGGCTCAACCATCGGCTCCGGCTCCGCAAACTCCCGGGGCTGTTCCGGCCGGGACTGCACACGTGTCTGAACAGGTTCTTCGGGCTCATCATCAATGGCACCCCAGCCTGTTTCAGGTTCCACGTCATCGTCATAACCGTCCGGTTCGGAGGTGTCGCAGGTGACATAGCCCCGCTCTTCCAGGTTACCCCGGGAAACTATGCGGGCTCCGCCATTCGGCAGTTCCGGGTTGTATTCGTCATCCAGCGGGGACTCTTTAAGTTCATCGGCACCCATGCCAGAAGAAATCGCCATGGATTCCTTGCGGGCTCGATGCATGCGACGGATACCGTCGACCACGATTACAATAATTACCAGGGTACCTATGGCGATTAACCATTCCCTAAGTGACATAAGCTGCTGTCCTGTTTGCAGTTCGGAACGTTGCTACTCTAAGAAAAGCCCGTAATGAATACAACGCACACCGGGCCCAGATGGCGTTATTGTCATGGTTGGCGGCTTTTTCGCCAACCCGTCAGGCTTCGGCCAGGGCCGCTGCCTCGTCTACGTCTACCGATACCAGTCGCGAACAGCCCGGTTCGTGCATGGTCACCCCCATCAACTGGTCAGCCAGCTCCATGGCGATCTTGTTATGGGTAATGTAGATGAACTGTACCTGTTTGGACATCTCTTTGACCATATTGGCATACCGGCCAACGTTGGCATCATCCAGCGGGGCATCGACCTCATCCAGCATACAGAAAGGCGCCGGGTTGAGCTGGAAAATGGAAAATACCAGGGCAATGGCCGTCAGGGCCTTTTCACCACCGGACAACAGGTGAATGGTACTGTTCTTCTTGCCCGGGGGCCGGGCCATGATGGCGACGCCGGTTTCCAGGAGGTCTTCCCCGGTCAGCTCCAGGTAGGCATTACCTCCCCCGAACACTTTCGGGAACAACGCCTGCAAGCCACCGTTCACCTGGTCAAAAGTTTCCTTGAAACGCTGACGGGTTTCCCGGTCGATCTTGCGGATCGCATTATCCAGGGTTTCCAGCGCTTCCATCAGATCATTGTGCTGCTCATCCAGGTAGTTCTTGCGCTCACCCTGAACCTGATACTCCTCGATGGCAGCCAGGTTGATGGCCCCGAGCCGCTGGATGCGATTGCCGATCTTTTCCAGCTCTTCGGCCCAGACTTTTTCCTCGGCGTCCTCTGGCAATTGCTCAAGTACCACCTGAAGTTTAACGTCTAACTCTCTGAGTTGTTCAATATAATTTCCAGCGCGAATCTCCAGCGCCTGGGATTCCATCTTTAGCTTTTCGAGCTGTGCACGGACGTCCTGCACCACGTGTTCGGTACGGCTGCGGCCCTGCTCCCGATCCCGCACTTCCCTGTCAATATCTTCCAGGGCATCCCGGGCGGCACCCAGCTTTTCTTCTTCCGCCAGCCGCCGCTCCAGCAGGCCTTCGAGTTGCATTTGCAGGTCTTCCACAGGCTCTTCGGCGGTTTCCCGGGCCTCCCGGAGCACGTCCAGCCGCTCTTCCAGGCGCTCTTTCTGGAGCTGCATCCGGTCGATGGTCTGTTTCAGGCCGTCACGCTGGCTTTGCAGGGTCTGCAGTTGCAGCTGCAGCTGGTGGGTGTGGTCACGATCGTGGCGGGCATCCTGGCGCAGGCGGTCAAGGTTCTCCCTAAGGCTATCCCGCTGTTCCAGCAGGCGTTCTTTTTCTTCATCGGAGTCTTCGCTGGAGGCCAGCGCAATATCCCATTCCTCCCGGGCTTCCAGCAGACTTTCCTGCTGGCCTTCCAGGCTCGCGGTCACTTCTTCAATATCGTCGCGAATGCGGGACAGCCGGGCATCAATCTGCTCTGCCCGGGCTTTCAGGCCGCTGGCGCGGGATGCCAGCGCTGCCAGATCGCGCTCGGTTTCGCTGATTCTGGCCTGGGCTTCTTCCCGGGCGGTCTCTGCCCGTTCGCCCTGCTCCTGCAAAAGTTCCAGTTGTTCATTAGCAGCTTCAAGCTGTTCTTCGGCTTCCGCCAGCAAGGCTTCAAGCTCGGTGACCTTTTTCTGGCGCTCGATCACGCCCACCTGGCCGGCGTCGGAGTCCGGCATCAGTACCCAGTCCCGGGCAACCCAGATCCCTTCACGGGTAATCAGGCTGGCGGCCGGCGCCAGTTGCTCACGGCGCGCGAGTGCGTCAGCGGCAGATTCCGCCACATCAATGTTTGCCAGCATGGCATCCAGCGCCGGGACGCCAGATACCTTGGCGGCAAGCCCGGAGCTTTCCGGGCTGCCATTTCCATTTTCCGAAACGACCGCCAGGCCTCTGGGAGCCTGTTCCAGCGCGCCCGTCAGCTGATCAAAGCCGGGCAACGAAAGGCCCTGGGTGAACCGGCCTATTACCTGCTCAACCGCAAACTCCCAGCCGTCTTCGATCGCCAGGCGGGTCGCCAGCCGGGGCGCATCGGAAAGGCCGTTATCTGAAAGCCATTGTTGCAGCGCATCGTCCTGGCTGCCCATCTGTTCGTCCAGCAGGGATTGCTGGGACTCCAGGGAAGCCCGCAGGCTTTGCACCCGCTGGCGATGCTCCTGTACCTGCTGTTCGGCATCGCGGAGTTTCTGGCGGGCGTTATAAACGTCATCCTGCAGAGACTGAATACGCTCCTGCGCTTCTTCCCGCTGGAGCTCCAGGGTTTCCTGCTGTTCCAGCAGGTCTTCCAGCTCTGCCCGGTCCAGCTGGCCTTCCAGCAGTTCGTTTTCGTCGTGAAGTTTCTGTTTGCGGTTGCGCAGCTGCTCGATGGCGTCTTCCAGCGAACGGATGCGGGACTGGGCAAGTTCTGCCTGGCGGCGAGCGTCGGCGGATCGGGTACTGAATTCATCCCAGCGATGCTGCCAGTCGCTCATGGCATCCTCGGCCTGCTGGAGCTTCTCGCCGGATTCCTCGGCCCGGATGGCCAGGCTCTCCTGCTCGGGCTCCAGCATATCCAGTTCTTCCTGGATGCCCGCCAGCTTGTCTTCGTCCTGTTCCAGCTCCCGGGCCAGTTCCCGCTGGTTGGCCATGGCCTGGTCCAGCTCGGCAGCGGTCTGGCGGCTGCGTTCCCGTTGGTGTTCGATGCTCTGCTCAATACGGGCAATATCCGCGCCGGCTTCGTAGTAGCGGGCCTGGGCTCGGTTAAAGTGTTCGGTGCGTTCGTGGTGGGCTTCCCGCAGGGATTCCAGGGAGGTTTCCAGGTTCACCCGCTCGGTCAGGAGTTTTTCAAGCTCCAGCTCGGTATCGCGGATCTTGCCACGCGAGGTTTGCAGGTCGTTATCCAGGGCCTTCCAGCGCAGTACGGTAAGTTCCGCTTTTTTCTGGCGCTCTTCCTGCTTGTAGGTTTTGTACTTTTCCGCTGCAGCCGCCTGTCGCTCCAGGTGCTGCAATTGCCGGCCCAGTTCTTCCCGCAGGTCGGTCAGGCGATCAAGGTTTTCCTGGGTACGCTTGATGCGGTTTTCGGTTTCCCGGCGGCGTTCCTTGTACTTGGAAATGCCGGCCGCTTCTTCGATGTAGACACGCAATTCCTCCGGCTTGGCTTCGATCAACCGGGAAATCATACCCTGTTCGATGATGGCGTAGCTTCGCGGCCCCAGGCCGGTGCCCAGAAACAGGTCTGTAATGTCTCGACGGCGGCACTTGGAGCCATTGAGAAAGTATTCGGACTGGCCTTCCCGGGATACCCGTCGTTTTACCGAAATTTCGTTGAATTTAACGAACTCGCCCGGCGCCTTACCTTCGGTGTTATCAAACACCAGTTCGATGGAAGCCTGCCCCACCGGCTTGCGGGCGCTGGAGCCGTTGAAGATAACGTCTGTCATGGATTCGCCCCGCAGGTACTTTGCGGAGCTCTCGCCCATTACCCAGCGAACGGCGTCAATGATGTTGGATTTGCCACAACCGTTCGGCCCCACTACCGCCGTCATATTCGACGGGAACGGTACGGTGGTTGGATCAACAAAGGATTTGAAACCGGCCAGTTTAATGGACTTGAGCCGCATGTCAGGCGTTCTCCTCCGTGAGAATGCTCAGTACCTGTTGGCGCTGGTGTTCACCAAAGTCCTGGATAACCTTCTCTAGGCGCTCGGCATCGCCGGCGACGGCCGCATCGGCCAGGTTTCGGAAGAAGGTACCGGTTTCGGCAATTTCACTGCGGAAATGATCCAGCGCCACGTAGTAGGTACGGCTGATGGCGGGCCGGAAGTTTTCCAGGGTTTCTTCCAGAAACGGGTTTTCAACCAGGCTGTAGGCGTAGCGCATGACGCCAAAACCAGCCTCGATCACCCGTTCGGCGGCGTCTGGCGCCTGGGAGTTCAGGGCGTCGATGACTGCCTGCATCTCCCGCACCTGGCTCATGACGCCGCCAAGCTCGTCGCCGGACCAGCGTTCCAGTACCTTGCGCCCGAGCATGCACAGCAGGTCGATGTAGATGTCGTAGAGGGCATTCACAGAGGCCGGAGTCAGGTCAGACACCACGGCACCACGGCGCGGGTAGATTTCCACCAGGTGCCGGCGCTCGAGAATCAGCAGCGCCTCACGCACGGAGCCACGGCTGACGTTCAGCTCTCCGGCTACCTTGAGCTCCTGAATGCGCTCGCCGGGCTTGAGATCCCGGATAACGATTCTCTGGCCAATATGCTGGGCGATCTGTTCGGAAAGACTTTCCGGTGCCTGAAATCTCATAGACCTGATGCTCACCTCTGCCAACGCGGGACAATCAAACGCAGGAGTTTATCACAGGCTTTTGCCGGCCCCACCCCCTTGTCGGACATTTTGATTGCCGGCAGACAGGGGCGGGACCGTTGAGGGATCAGCTACGAGGTTTGCGTTGGGGACGGGCCGGGGCGGAATCAGAGACCTGCCAGCTGCCTTTGCGGGCACGCTGCAGCGATTTACCCGGGCTCTTGCGGCGTCTCCGATCGTGTTCAGCCTGTTCCCCAGGCGTTTTCTGGGGAATGCTCACCGGTGCCAGGTCGACCGTGCGACTCAGGGTATCGACCGCTTTCTGGTCCAGCTCTTCCCATTTGCCCAGGGTCAGACGGCTTGGCAGGAAGATCGGCCCGTAACGGACACGCTTCAGGCGGCTTACCCGCACACCCTGAGATTCCCACAGGCGGCGCACTTCCCGATTGCGTCCTTCCAGCAGGGTTACGTGGAACCAGCGGTTCATGCCGCTGCCGCCAGCGGGCGCGATATCGGAGAACTTGGCCATGCCATCTTCCAGCAACACACCTTCCCGCAAGCGCTCCAGCATGGCGTCGTCTACTTCGCCAAACACCCGCACCGCGTATTCACGGTCAATCTGGCGGGACGGATGCATCAGCCGGTTGGCCAGTTCGCCGTCGGTGGTGAACAGCACCAGTCCGGTGGTGTTGATATCCAGGCGACCAATCGAAATCCAGCGCTGATCTTTCAGCCGTGGCAGCCGGTCAAATACCGTCGGGCGGCCTTCCGGATCTTTACGGCTGGTCACTTCGCCTTCGGGCTTGTTGTAGATCAGCACACGGCGAACCACCTGGGCGGCCGAGCTTACGTCCAGAACCTTGCCGTCCAGTTCGAAGGAGTCGTCAATGGTGGCTTTCTGCCCGGGCTGCGCCGGCTGGCCGTTGACCAGCAGGCGGCCGGACTCCATCCAGCCCTCGATTTCCCGGCGTGATCCGGCACCGGCACGGGCCAGGAGTTTCTGAATGCGCTCCGGGCCTTCACTCAGGGCCTGGTCGCCGCGGGCCGGTTTCTTTGCTGCGCCTGGTTTTCCGGGGCTAGATGCCGCCATGTATTACATCCTTACTGAATAGCTGATGCCGGTGGCATCAGTGAAGTGTCTGGTCGGGCGCATCGAGTTCGATTTCGCCCTGCATATTGCGTTCTATCTCCCGACCGATCTCTTCGAGATCCCGCACTTCCGACAACGGAGGCAACTCATCGAGCCCGGTCAGGTTGAAATAATCAAGAAATTGTCGGGTGGTGGCATACATGGCCGGCCTGCCCGGCACATCGCGATGGCCCACTACCCGCACCCACTCTCGCTCAAGCAGGGTACGAATGATATTGCTGCTTACCGTAACGCCACGGATTTCTTCAATCTCGCCCCGGGTAATCGGTTGCCGGTAGGCAATCAGTGCCAGGGTTTCCAGCAACGCCCGGGAATACCGCTGCGGCTTTTCCTCGAACAGCCGGCCAACCCAGGGCGCGAACTCTTCCCTAACCTGCAACCGGTAACCGCTGGCAACTTTCTTCAACTCGAATCCGCGGCCTTCACAGGACTGTTCCAGCAGAACCAGCACGTGCTCCATAACCTGCCGGGCCGGGCGATCGCCTTCGTCGAACAGCTCCCGGAGCTGATCCAGCGACAGGGGCTTTCCGGCGGCCAGCAGGGCGGCCTCGGTGATACAACGAATGCGGTCCAACTGTTCTTCGTTCATGGCTCCAGATTTCCGTTAGCTGGCAGCACGGGCGCGCACGTGAATGGACCCGAGAACCTCTGCCTGCACAATTTCAATCAGCTGTTCCTTGACCAGTTCCAGCGTTGCCAGAAAGGTTACCACCACACCAAGCCGGCCTTCTTCGATGGTGAACAGGCTTTCGAAGGTCACGAACCGGTCTCCCTGAAGGCTGGCCAGGATATGGGACATGCGTTCCCGGGTAGACAGCCGTTCTCTCTCCACATGGTGGCTGGTAAACAGGTCGGCCCGTTGCAGTACACCACGCAGTGCCAGCAGAAGCTCCCTCATATCGACATCCGGGTGCGGCTGGGACGACGGCAGCTTCGGCAGTGCGGCAGAACCGGCAAAGGTGTCCCGCTCCATGCGGGGCATTTCGTCGATATCTTCTGCCGCCTGCTTGAACCGCTCGTATTGCTGCAGCCTGCGGATCAGCTCTGCCCTGGGATCGATATCATCCTCATCGTCAGTTTCCTGGCGAGGAAGCAGCATCCGGGACTTGATCTCCGCCAGGGTGGCGGCCATCACCAGGTACTCCGCCGCCAGTTCGAAGCGCATGGCTTCCACGGCACCGATGTAATCCATGTACTGCCGGGTGATTTCGCTGACGTCGATATCCAGAATGTTCATGTTCTGGCGGCGAATCAGGTACAACAGTAAATCCAGGGGCCCCTCAAAGGCCTCCAGGAAAACTGCCAGTGCATCCGGTGGAATGTAGAGATCTTTCGGCAGGTCGACCAGGGGCTTGCCAGACACCCGTGCAAGGGGTTCCTGCACCGGGGTATCCGCCGGGGCGTCAGCTACTTCCGTGCTTTCGTCCGTCATACCTTTTCACCTCTGGTCGGGGTTGCCCGGCCTGGCTCAGCGGTAACTGAGCCCCATGGCCGCGCGGACTTCCTCAAGGGTATCGCGGGCCGCATCACGGGCCTGCTCACGCCCTTCTTCAAGGATGGAGCGAACCAGGTCCGGGTTGCCCTCATACTCCCTGGCCCGCTCGTGCAGCGGTTTCTGCTCTTCGATAATGGAATCGATCAGCGGTTTCTTGCAATCCAGGCAGCCAATACCGGCACTGCGGCAGCCTTCCTGTACCCACTGGCAGGTCTTCTCGTCTGAGTACACCTTGTGCATGCCCCAAACCGGGCACTTCTCCGGTTCGCCAGGGTCGGTACGGCGCACCCGCTGCGGGTCGGTCTGCATGGTGCGAATTTTCTGCGCCACGCTGTCCGGCTCTTCCCGCAGGCCGATGTAGTTGTTGTAGGACTTGGACATCTTCTGTCCGTCCAGCCCCGGCATCTTGGATTCCGGGGTCAGCAGCGGCTGGGGCTCAGGCAGAATCACCTTGCCGCCGCCTTCGATGTAGCCATAAAGCCGCTCGCGATCGCCCAGGGAAATATTCTGCTGCTCTTTCAACAGTGCCCGGGCCGTTTCCAGGGCTTCCACATCGCCCTCTTCCTGGTAACGTTTCTTCAGGTTGCGGTAAAGCTTGGCGTTCTTCTTGCCCATCTTGACGATGGCCGCTTCCGAAAGCTCTTCGAAGTTGGGCTCCCGACCGTAGATATGGTTAAAGCGACGGGCGATTTCCCGGGTAATCTCCACATGGGAAACCTGGTCTGCGCCGACTGGCACTTTACCGGCACGATACATCAGGATATCCGCTGTCTGCAGCAGTGGGTAACCCAGAAAACCATAGGTGGCGAGATCCTTTTCCTTGAGCTTTTCCTGCTGGTCTTTGTAGGTTGGAATACGCTCGAGCCAGCCCAGCGGCGTGATCATCGACAACAGGAGGTGCAACTCAGCGTGTTCCGGCACCTGGGACTGAATGAACATGGTTGAGGAACCCGGGTTCACGCCGGCGGCCAGCCAGTCGATGACCATGTCCCAAACGCTTTGTTCGATGCCGGAGGTGTCGTCGTACTGGGTGGTCAAAGCATGCCAGTCTGCGACGAAGAAGAAGCACTCATACTCGTGCTGGAGCTTGACCCAGTTTTTCAGCACACCGTGGTAGTGGCCGAGGTGCAGCTTGCCGGTCGGACGCATGCCGGACAACACTCTTTGCTGGGAATCGACAGAACTCAAAGCACGAACTCCTTCTTTCTGTTTATAAAGTGCCCGTTTCGGCCAGAATACATACGGCCACGGAAAACGGGCTGACCGGGCATTATAGACGCAACACTGCCCTGCGTTAAGCAAAGCGAATCAAAAGCCTGGCAACATAACGCAAAACCCCCGGAATTCTCGCGAATCCGGGGGTTTTGTTAAAGGCTTGAAACCGGACTGATTACCAGCCAGTCACTTCCTTCAGGGCCTTGCCGATTTCGGCCAGGCTGCGCACGGTTTTAACGCCGGCGTCTTCCAGGGCGGCAAACTTCTCGTCTGCAGTACCCTTACCACCAGAGATGATGGCGCCCGCGTGACCCATACGCTTGCCTGGAGGTGCAGTAACACCGGCAATGTAGGAAACCACCGGCTTGGTTACGTTCTCTTTGATGAACGCAGCCGCTTCTTCTTCGGCAGTACCACCGATCTCACCGATCATTACGATAGCTTCGGTTTCCGGATCTTCCTGCAGCAGGGCCAGAATATCGATGAAGTTGGAGCCAGGAATCGGGTCACCACCGATACCGATACAGGTAGACTGGCCAAAGCCATAGTCAGTCGTCTGCTTCACGGCTTCGTAAGTCAGGGTGCCGGAGCGGGATACGATGCCAACCTTACCCTTCTTGTGGATATGGCCAGGCATGATGCCGATCTTGCACTCGTCCGGAGTGATTACACCCGGGCAGTTCGGACCAATCATGCGAACGCCGGCACGATCAACGTATTCCTTGGCGTACAGCATGTCGATGGTCGGGATGCCTTCAGTGATACATACGATCAGCTTGATGCCGGCATCGGCTGCTTCAATGATGGCGTCTTTACAGAACGGAGCCGGTACGTAGATAACGGTGGCTTCTGCACCGGTCTTTTCTACGGCGTCACGAACGGTGTTGAACACCGGCAGACCCAGGTGCTCGGTACCGCCCTTACCCGGGCTTACACCGCCAACCATCTTGGTGCCGTAGGCAATGGCTTGCTCAGAGTGGAAAGTACCCTGTGCGCCGGTAAAGCCCTGGCAGATAACCTTGGTGTCTTTGTTGATCAGGATGCTCATTATTTACCCCCTGCGGCTTTAACGACTTGCTCTGCGGCATCCGCCAGGCTGGTGGCGGCGATGATGTTCAGGCCACTTTCGGCCAGAACCTTGGCGCCCAGGTCAGCGTTGTTGCCTTCCAGACGAACCACAACCGGCACTTTAACGCCTACTTCTTTAACGGCACCGATGATGCCTTCAGCGATCATGTCGCAGCGAACGATACCACCGAAGATGTTAACCAGAACGGCTTGCACTGCCTCGTCAGACAGGATGATCTTGAACGCTTCAGTAACGCGCTCTTTGGTCGCGCCGCCACCTACGTCCAGGAAGTTGGCAGGCTGGCCGCCGGCGAGTTTGATGATGTCCATGGTACCCATGGCCAGGCCCGCACCGTTAACCATACAACCGATGTTGCCTTCCAGGGCTACGTAGTTCAGTTCCCACTTGGCCGCTTCGGCTTCACGGGCGTCTTCCTGGGAAGGATCGCGCATGTCGTGGATTTTCTTCTGACGGTACAGGGCGTTGCCGTCTACACCGAGCTTGGCGTCCAGGCAGTGCAGGTCGCCAGCCGGAGTGATAACCAGCGGGTTGATCTCAACCAGAGCCAGGTCACACTCTTCAAACAGCTTGGCCAGGCCCAGGAAAATCTTGGTGAACTGACCGATCTGCTTGCCTTCCAGACCCAGTTTGAATGCCAGCTCGCGGCCCTGGTAAGGCTGAGCGCCTACCAGCGGATCGATTTCGGCCTTCAGGATCTTTTCAGGAGTTTCTTCGGCAACTTTCTCGATTTCCACGCCGCCTTCAGTAGAGGCCATGAAAACGATACGACGGGTGCCACGGTCAACAACCGCGCCCAGGTACAGCTCCTGGTCGATGTCGGTGAGGGATTCAACCAGAATCTTGCTGACCGGCTGGCCGTTTTCGTCAGTCTGGTAAGTTACCAGGTTTTTGCCCAGCCAGTTCTGTGCGAAGGCACGGATTTCTTCTTTGTCTTTAACCAGCTTTACACCGCCGGCCTTACCACGGCCACCAGCGTGAACCTGTGCTTTGACAACCCATGCGTCACCGCCAATTTCAGTGGCAGCGTCAACAGCTTCTTGAGGAGTATCGCAGGCGATGCCCTGGGATACCGGCAGGCCATATTCAGCGAAAAGCTGTTTGCCCTGATATTCGTGCAAATTCATAGTTAATGTCCCGTCTTTAGATGGATGATAACCACGTACGGAGAGTAACCGGCAGCGGGGCGCCAAAAGGCGCCCCGCTCAATCCGATAACGAATTACTTCTTCTTGCGACGGTTGGCGACGTGAATCGCTCCACCGGCAACGGCCAGGGCCGCTTCATGCACTGACTCGGACAGAGTCGGGTGCGCGAAACAGGTCAGGGCCAGATCTTCGGCACTGGAACCGAATTCCATGGCGATCACGCCCTGGGCAACGATTTCAGAAGCCTGGGGGCCAACTACGTGGAAGCCCAGAATGCGGTCGGTCTTCGCGTCTGCGATGATCTTGACCATACCACCCGTGGCGTTTGCCGCCATGGCACGACCGTT
Organism: Marinobacter vinifirmus; assembly: GCF_002258215.1. Taxonomy (GTDB): domain Bacteria; phylum Pseudomonadota; class Gammaproteobacteria; order Pseudomonadales; family Oleiphilaceae; genus Marinobacter; species Marinobacter vinifirmus. Next base: position 143,795 of record NZ_NEFY01000006.1, on the reverse strand, counting down.
GGCCGCAAACGGGAAAGTACCCACGTTGTATTCTTCACCTTCGGCTTTCAGCTGCTCTTCGGTCTTGCCAACCCAGGCAACTTCCGGCGCGGTGTAGATTACGTTGGGGATGCAGTCGTAATTGACCTGCGGCTTGTGGCCTGCGATACGCTCGGCAACCATAACGCCTTCTTCAGACGCTTTGTGTGCCAGCATCGGACCACGAACGATGTCACCTACGGCCCATACGCCCGGTGCTTCGGTTTTGCAGTTGTCGTCTACAAAGATGAAGCCGCGCTCATCCATGGTTACGCCGGAATCTTCAGCCAGCGCACCATCGGTGTACGGGCGACGGCCAACAGCGACAATCAGTTTGTCGAACTTGGCTTCCTGCTTGCCCTTGGAGTCTTCGTAGTTCACGTAAACCAGCTTGCGCTTCACTTCAGCACCGGTCATGCGGGCACCGGTGATGATGTTCAGGCCCTGCTTCTTGAACTGCTTCAGAGCATCCTTGGCAACCTGCTGGTCAACAACCGGCAGGAAAGTATCCTGGGCTTCGATCACGGTAACTTCGGCACCCAGGCGAGCCCAGACGCTACCCAGCTCCAGACCGATTACGCCAGCACCGATGATGCCCAGACGCTTGGGAACTTCGGTAAATTCCAGCGCGCCTTCGGAATCGACGATGTAATCACCGTCAAACGGAGCCGGCGGGATTTCGATCGGCTTGGAGCCGGTCGCCAGGATCACGTTGTCGGCTTCGTAGGTCTTGGTGTTGCCGTCTTTATCGGTCACTTCAACCTTGCGGCCGGCAAGCAGCTTGCCGTGGCCGTGGATCGGGGTTACACCGTTAGCCTTGAACAGACCGGCGATACCACCGGTCAGCTGCTTAACGATGCCATCCTTACGCTCCATCATCTTGGCAACGTCAATATCAACGCTCTTGGCCAGGATACCCATGGACTCGTAGTCGTGGCTTGCTTCCTCGAACTTGTGAGTCACTTCCAGCAGTGCCTTGGACGGGATACAGCCCACGTTCAGGCAGGTGCCGCCCAGAACCTGGCTTTTGCCGTCTTTGCCGGTCCAGGATTCTACACAGGCAGTCTTCAGACCCAGCTGAGCAGCCTTGATGGCGGCCACATAACCGCCGGGGCCTGCGCCAATGACAATAACGTCGAATTTATCGGACATAATCTTTCCTGTTATCGAATTCGTTGAGTGTCAGCTTACACGTCCAGCAGGATACGGGCCGGGTCTTCCAGCATTTCCTTGATCGCAACCAGGAACTGCACCGCTTCCTTACCGTCGATCATACGGTGGTCGTATGACAGCGCGAGGTACATCATCGGCAGGATTTCAACCTTGCCGTTCACCGCCATCGGGCGCTCCTGGATCTTGTGCATGCCCAGAATCGCAGTCTGCGGCGGGTTCAGGATCGGTGTGGAGATCAGGGAACCGAAAATACCACCGTTGGTGATGGTGAAGGTGCCGCCGGTCATCTCTTCGATGCCCAGCTTGCCGTCTTTCGCCTTGGTGCCGTACTCGACAATCTTCTTCTCGATGTCGGCCAGGCCCATGGCGTCGGTGTCACGCAGAACCGGTACAACCAGGCCACGGTCAGTAGATACGGCTACGCCTACGTCCTGGTAACCGTGGTAAACCATGTCGTTACCATCGATGGACGCGTTAACAGCCGGGAAGCGCTTCAGGGCTTCGGTCGCTGCCTTGGTGAAGAAAGACATGAAGCCAAGCTTGATGCCGTGGCGCTTCACAAAGCTTTCCTGGTACTGCTTGCGCAGTTCCATGATCGGAGCCATGTTCACTTCGTTGAACGTGGTCAGCATAGCGGCGGTCTGCTGGGCATCCACCAGGCGCTTGGCGATGCTGGCACGCAGGCGGGTCATCGGAACGCGCTTCTCGGCGCGCTCGCCCTGGGCAACGTCCAGCGCCGGAGCAGCGGCCGGCTTGGCAGCGGCAGCACCGGAAGATTTGTTGCTGTCTACGTGGTTCTGAACGTCTTCCTTGGTAACACGACCGTCTTTACCGGTGCCCTTTACAGCAGCCGGATCAACGTTGTTCTCTTCGGCCAGCTTGCGGGCAGCCGGGCTCAGGATAGCGTCGCCGGAGGAAGCAGCGGCTTCTTCCTTGGGCGCTTCGGCCTTGGCTTCCGGCTTGCTTTCAGCAGGCTTGGACTCGCCTGCGGCGCCTTCCTTGAATCGGCCGATCACTTCACCGCTTTCGCAGGTGTCGCCTTCGCCTTTCACAATTTCTTCAATCACACCATCAGCCGGTGCAACCACTTCAAGCACAACCTTGTCGGTTTCAATATCGACAATCAGCTCGTCACGGGAACAGGCTTCGCCGGGCTGCTTGTGCCAGGTCGCGACGGTGCCTTCGGCAACCGACTCAGGGAAAACGGGGGCTTTAATCTCAGTTGACATTACAAATCCTTAGTTCGGTAGCTCGTCAGATTCCAAACGCGTCGTTAACCAGTTTCTTCTGCTCTTCGATGTGAACAGACATGTGTCCACAGGCAGGAGCAGCAGAAGCATCACGACCGGCGTACTCAAGGTGCAGTTTCGGGTTCAGGCGCTGCAGTGCGTGCCGCATGTGGTGCTGACTGCAGTACCAGGCGCCCTGGTTCATAGGCTCTTCCTGACACCAGACCGCGCTCTTGAGCTTGGTGTACTGGCCCAGAATTTCGTCCAGATCGTCTGCCGGGAACGGATACAACTGCTCGAGGCGAACGATGGCCACATCGTCACGCTCGTCCGCTTTCTTCTTCTCCAGAAGATCATAGTAGACTTTGCCGCTACACATGATCACACGGGTGACTTTCTTCGGATCAGAAGGTTCTTTCTCGGGCAGTACTGTCTGGAAGGTACCTGAGGTCAGGTCATCCAGGCCGGAGATCGCCTCTTTGTGACGCAGCAGGCTCTTCGGTGTAATCGCAACCAGCGGCTTACGCAGCGGGCGCTTCACCTGGCGGCGCAGCATGTGGAATACCTGGGACGGCGTGGTGGGCACGCAGACCTGGATATTGTGCTCGGCACAAAGCTGCAGGAAACGCTCCAGGCGCGCAGAGCTGTGCTCCGGCCCCTGCCCTTCGTAGCCATGCGGCAGCAGCAGGGTCAGGCCACACAGACGGCCCCACTTGTGCTCGCCACTGGTCAGGAACTGGTCAATTACCACCTGGGCACCGTTGGCGAAGTCACCGAACTGGGCTTCCCAAACAATCAGTGCGTTTGGCGTGGTGGTGCTGTAGCCGTATTCGAAGGCCATAACCGCTTCTTCAGACAGCAGCGAGTCATAGATTTCGAACTTTGGCTGGTCTTCGGCCAGCTCTTTCAGCGCAACGTGGGTAGAGCCATCCTTCTGATTGTGCAGTACCGCGTGGCGGTGCGAGAAGGTACCACGGCCAACGTCCTGGCCGGTCAGACGGATCGGGTGACCTTCGTTCAGCAAAGTGGCGTAAGCCATCATCTCGCCATAGCCCCAGTTCATGGACAGGGCACCGGCAGTCATCTTTTCCCGATCGTTAACGATCTTGGAAACCTGGCGCTGGATGCTGAAGCCTTCCGGAACCTGGGTCAGCTTCTTGCCCAGTTTCTGGACGGTTTTCAGGGCAACGCTGGTCTTGCACTTGGCCGTCCACTCGTGGCCCAAGTACGGAGTCCAGTCAACGTAGAGCTCTTTGTTGGGCTCTTTGACCAGTGACTTGACCACGTGCTCACCCTTGTCGAGTGCGTCACGGTAGTCGTTCTCCATCTGCTTGGCTTCGTCTTCGCTGATCACACCGGCTTCAACCAGCTGGTCCGCATACAGGGCGCGGGTGGTTTTCAGCTTACGAATCTTGTCGTACATCAGCGGCTGGGTTGCTGCCGGCTCGTCGGCCTCGTTGTGGCCGCGACGACGGTAGCAAACCAGATCGATAACCACGTCCCGCTTGAACTCGTTGCGGTAGTCCATGGCCATCTGGGTTACAAACAGCACGGCTTCTGGGTCGTCTGCATTCACGTGCAGAATCGGCGCCTGAACCATTTTCGCCACATCGGTACAGTACTCGGTAGAACGGGCGTCTTCCTGCTTGCTGGTGGTAAAGCCAACCTGGTTGTTGATGACGATGTGGATGGTACCACCTACACCGAAGCCCCGGGTCTGGGACATCTGGAAGGTTTCCATCACAACGCCCTGCCCGGCAAAGGCCGCGTCGCCGTGCATAACGATCGGAAGCACAGTGCTGCCGTCGGTATCGCCACGACGATCCTGGCGGGCACGGACAGAACCCTCAACCACCGGAGATACGATTTCCAGGTGTGACGGGTTGAATGCCATTGCCAGGTGCACTTCGCCGCCCGGAGTCATCACGTTGGAGGAGAAGCCCTGGTGGTATTTCACGTCACCGGAGCCGGAATCCGCGAGCTTCTTGCCCTCGAACTCGTCAAACAGTTCCTTCGGATTCTTGCCCAGGGTGTTTATCAACACGTTCAGACGGCCACGGTGTGCCATGCCCAGCACGATTTCCTTGGCACCGTAAGAGCCGGCACGCTGAATCAGTTCGTCCAGGCACGGAATCAGGCTCTCGCCGCCTTCCAGGCCAAAACGCTTGACGCCCGGATAACGGGAGCCCAGATATTTTTCCAGGCCTTCGGCAGCGGTGAGACGCTCGAGCACGTGCTTGCGGGTTTCCGCTTCGTACTCAGGGCGGGAGCGTACTGGCTCCATCCGCTGCTGGAACCAACGCTTGATGCGGGTATCCACCACGTGCATATATTCGGCGCCAATGCTTTCGCAATAGGTCTGGCGCAAGCCTTGCACGATGTCTCCGAGCTTCATGGTCTCGGAGCCGAAATTCAGTGAACCTGTCTGGAACTCGAGATCCAGGTCAGACTCGCCCAGTTCGTGGAACGAGGGTTCGAGATCTTCAACAGGCTGACGCTGCCAGACTCCCAGCGGATCGAGCTTTGATTCCTGGTGACCACGGAAACGGTACGCATTAATCAGCTGCAGAACACGGATCTGCTTCTTGTCAGCATCTGACGTGGCGCTTGCAGGCACACCACTGCTGGCAAGAAAACGCTGATTGCGTGAGATATGCTCGAACTGTTCGCGGATGGTCGAGTGAACGATGTCGCGGCCTTTATAGCCATCAACACTCGGAAGCTTGTCGAAGTAGCTTCTCCACTCTTCGGGAACTGAATTGGGGTCTGTCAGGTAGGTCTCAAAAAGCTGTTCAACGTAGGCCAGATTTCCACCTTGCAGGTGGGAAGTCTGCCATAACTGCTCCATGATGCTTTCGTGCATTTTGAATAGCTCACCTTGGGCTGGTGCGGGGGAGCGAGTATGGTCGGCCAGGGGTAAATCTCAGTCAATACGGGTTATTACGGCATGACTTTTGGCCACCACACCCTGCAAGGATGTTTTCCGTCCCCAGTGATTTTTATACTCAGCTGCGCCATCAGCCAGACTGGATAAGCCCAAGCAGACAGCGCGCATAAGTTTGCACCCCGATAAGACTTTTGACTATAAGCCTTTGGTTGAAGGCCCCGCATATAGCGAGGCCTTCGAGGGTACTAACTGGTGTCAGAGCACCAGTATAGCTGATGCTGCAAATTTTGCCGGTCAGGTGGCTCGCTGCAGCAACAGGTTCCGGATATGGCCAATCGCCTTTGTGGGGTTCAGGCCTTTCGGACAAACACTTACGCAGTTCATGATGCCGCGGCAGCGGAAGACGCTGAACGGGTCATCCAGGTTCGCCAGTCGCTCTGCCTGGGCAGTGTCGCGGCTGTCCGCCAGGAAGCGGTAGGCCTGCAGCAAGCCAGACGGACCAATGAACTTGTCAGGGTTCCACCAGAACGACGGACAAGCGGTGGAGCAGCATGCACACAGAATACACTCGTACAGGCCGTCCAGCTTTTCACGATCTTCCGGCGACTGCAGGCGCTCAATGGCCGGAGCCGGGTTGTCGTTTACAAGGTACGGCATCACTTTCTCGTACTGCTTGTAAAACAGACTCATATCCACGACCAGGTCACGGATAACGGGCAGGCCCGGCAGCGGGCGCAGAACCAGCTTGTTGTTCTTGACCACATCCGACACCGGAGTGATACAAGCCAGGCCGTTCTTGCCGTTCATGTTCATGCCATCAGAGCCGCAAACACCCTCACGGCAGGAACGACGATAGCTCATGGAAGGATCTTTTTCCTTCACCAGGTTCAGAACATCCAGAACCATGAGATCTTTGCCCGCAGGAAGCTCGATTTCGACATCCTGCATGTAAGGGGCATTATCGGTTTCCGGATTATAGCGATACAGGCTTACCAACATATTCAGGTTACCCCCTTAGTAGGTCCGGACTTTCGGCTGGAAAGTCGGAACCGTTTTCGGTGCAAAGTTCACATCACGCTTGCCAACACGCTTGTCCAGCGGGAAGTACATGGAGTGCTTCAGCCAGTTCTCGTCGTCACGCTCGGTGAAGTCGTTACGGGCGTGTGCACCACGGCTTTCTTTACGCTCGATCGCAGACTTCGCTGTTGCGTAGGCAACTTCGTACAGGTTATCCAGCTCCAGCGCTTCGATACGGGCAGTGTTGAACGCCTTGCTGGTATCGGCCAGCTTGGTCTTGCGAACACGCTCGCCAATCTCTTCCAGCAGCTTGATACCCTTCTCCATGCTCTCGCCGTCACGGAATACGCCGAAGTACAGCTGCATGCAGTTCTGCAGATCCTTACGAACCTTGGCTACATCCTCACCTTCAGAGGCACTGTCCAGACGCTCCAGGCGAGCCATGGCACGCTTGATATCTTCTTCGCTGGCGCCATCAACCTCGAAGCCGCCACGCAGCTGCTCTTCAATGTGCAGGCCAGCTGCACGACCGAAGACCACCAGGTCCAGCAGGGAGTTACCACCCAGACGGTTAGCGCCGTGTACAGATACACAAGCCGCTTCACCACAGGCAAACAGGCCGGGAATAGGCTTGTCGTTGCCGTTTTCATCCTGGGTCAGGGCCTGGCCACCTACGTTGGTGGGAACACCGCCCATCATGTAGTGACAGGTCGGAACAACCGGGATCGGCTCTTTAACCGGGTCAACGTGCGCAAAGGTACGGGACAACTCGCAGATGCCAGGCAGGCGCAGGTTCAGGGTTTCTTCACCCAGGTGGTCCAGCTTCAGCAGCACGTGGTCCTTGTCGGGACCACAACCGCGACCTTCCAGGATTTCCAGAACCATGGAGCGGGCCACAACGTCACGGCCAGCCAGGTCTTTCGCGTTCGGAGCATAGCGCTCCATGAAACGCTCACCTTCGGAGTTGATCAGGTAACCCCCCTCACCCCGACAACCTTCTGTAACCAGGGTGCCAGCACCGTGAATACCGGTCGGGTGGAACTGCCACATTTCCATATCCTGCACCGGGAACCCGGCACGCAGCGCCATGCCGATACCGTCGCCGGTGTTGATCATGGCGTTAGTGGTAGAGGCGTAGATACGGCCAGCACCACCGGTAGCGAGAACGGTGGCCTTGGACTTGATGTAAGCCACTTCACCGGATTCGATCTCGATGGCTACAACACCAACCACTTCGTCTTTGCTGTTCTTGACTAGGTCTACGGCATACCACTCGTTCAGGAAGGTAGTGCCGCCCTTCAGGTTGGCCTGGTACAGGGTGTGCAGCAAGGCGTGACCGGTACGGTCAGCGGCGGCACAGGTACGGGCTGCCTGGGTGGGGTTGTCCGGACCCTTGGACTGGCCACCGAACGGACGCTGATAGATACGGCCCTGCTCGGTACGGGAGAACGGCAAGCCCATGTGCTCCAGCTCGAACACAGCCTGGGGGCCTACAGAACACATGTACTCGATAGCGTCCTGGTCACCGATATAGTCGGAGCCCTTGACGGTATCGTACATGTGCCAGCGCCAGTCATCATTGGGATCAGCGCTTGCGATCGCACAGGTAATGCCGCCCTGGGCAGACACTGTGTGCGAACGGGTCGGAAAGACCTTGGTGATACACGCGGTGTTGATACCGGCTTCTGTCAGCTGCAGGGCGGCACGCATACCGGCCCCGCCGCCACCGATAACAATCGCGTCGTAAGACATGGTTTTGATGTTAGCCATCGATTAAAGCCCCCACAGAATCTGAATGCCCCACACGACATATACGAACATCACCAGAATGCAGGCTGCCTGCAGCAGGAAGCGCGGCATTGCTGCCTTGATGTAGTCGGTGGATACGGTCCACAAGCCTACCCATGCGTGCCCGGCAATGGACAACAGCGCCAGCAGGCTGAAAATCTTGAACCAACCCTGGCTGTACAGGGAAGACCACGCCTGGTAGTCCACGTCTGTAGTTACGAAGAAACCAAGGAGAAACAGCGTGTACAGAGCCAATACGTAGGCAGTAACCCGCTGGATGATCCAGTCCTGAATCCCATTACGACCAATATTCGTTACACTGTTCATGCCCATACCCAGACTCCAGCCAGAATGATGAGAACAATGGAAACCACAAGCGTGATTTTGGCGGCAAGGCGGCCACTTTCCAGCTCTTCAGCAATACCCGCATCCATCAGCAGGTGCTTGATACCTGCAACAAGGTGGTAAAGCAGAGCAGACAGGATGCCCCAGATAATCAGCTTTGCCAGGAAGCTGTCCAGCAGTTCGTTAACCCGGTTGAAGCCATCTTCCCCGGACAGGGAAAGATCCAGGCCGTACATCAGGAATGCAACACCAACAAAAATGATGATGCCGCTGATACGATGCAGGATCGAAGTAATGGCTGGCAGCGGGAAATGGAACTTGCCGAGATCGAGATTTACTGGTCGTTTGCTATTCACAGCGCTCTCACACTCTCTCTTGGTACCGCGAAACCGGAAAAACCGGCGGCGGTGGGTTGGTATGTTAGGTCCGGAGAATCAGTACGATACCGGTAACCGATTGGTTCAGGAGGGCGGATGACAACCCGGTAGCTTGCTACGCTGAAGCATGCAAGAAAACGGTGCATCCCCGATTCCGGGCTACGGATTATAAGGAGACACCCCGGTAATTACAAACTTGCAACAACCGCCAAAGCCTTGCGAGGCGCTGCCCTGCCCCATCTATAAGGATTATTGACAAACCGGAATTCAGGGCAAAAGCGCCGTCATTCGGGATATCCCTCATTTACACCGGATGTTAATTTGGTGCTTTTCGCACCCAGCTCATTGACAAAAAAAGCTGACGCCCTATATTTTGCGCCCAGTTTTGCGATAATACGCGCTTTCTGGCGCATCTACACATGCAAATCAGCTGTCACAGCTAATCAAACGGGAGAGCACCATGACCGACAGGAAAGCCACGCTCTCGGTGGGAGACAAGTCCATTGAGCTACCGGTTTACTCCGGCACCGTCGGCCCTGACGTTATAGACGTACGCGGCCTCGTCCAGGAAGGCGTATTCACTTACGACCCGGGTTTTGTATCTACCGCAGCCTGCGAATCTGCCATCACCTACATCGATGGTGCCAAAGGCGTCCTGCTGCACCGGGGTTACCCGATCGACCAGCTGGCCGAGCATTCCGACTTCCTCGAGGTATGCTACCTGCTCCTGAACGGTGAACTGCCGAGCGCTGAAGAGAACAAGCAGTTCCACGACACCATCAAAAACCACACCATGCTGCACGACCAGATGCGCAACTTCTTCAACGGCTTCCGCCGTGATGCGCACCCCATGGCCATTATGTGCGGCGTTGTGGGTGCCCTGTCTGCGTTCTACCACGACCAGATGGATGTGGCTGATCCCAAGCAGCGCGAGATTACCGGCCATCGCCTGATCGCCAAGATGCCGACCATCGCCGCATGGTGCTACAAGTACTCCATGGGCCAGCCGTTCATGTATCCGCGTAACGACCTGTCCTACGCCGAGAACTTCCTGTACATGATGTTCGGCACCCCTTGCGAGGACTACAAGCCGAACCCGGTTCTGGCCAACGCGATGGACAAGATCTTTATCCTCCACGCTGACCACGAGCAGAACGCCTCTACCTCCACCGTACGCCTGGCGGGCTCCACCGGCGCCAACCCGTACGCGTGTATCGCCTCCGGCATCGCCGCCCTTTGGGGCCCGGCGCACGGCGGTGCAAACGAAGCGGTTCTGGACATGCTGGCTGAAATCGGCGACGAGTCCAACATCGAGAAATTCATCGCCAAGGCCAAGGACAAAGACGATCCTTTCCGCCTGATGGGCTTTGGTCACCGGGTTTACAAGAACTTTGACCCGCGCGCCAAGGTAATGGCACAGACCGCCCACGAAGTGCTGAGCGAGCTGGGCCTGGAAAACGATCCGCTGCTGAAGATTGCCCAGCGCCTGGAAAAAATTGCCCTGGAAGACGAATACTTCGTTCAGCGCCAGCTGTACCCGAACGTCGACTTCTACTCCGGCATCATTCTGAAGGCCATCGGTATTCCGACTTCCATGTTTACCGTGATCTTCGCCATGTCCCGCACCATCGGCTGGTTCTCTCACTGGAACGAAATGGTCAGCGGTGCCAACCGCATCGGCCGTCCGCGCCAGCTGTACACCGGCTCGCCGAAGCGCGACTACCCGAAGAAGTAAGCTGCAAGCTTGGTTCACCCAGAAAAAAGCCGCTGAATCCAGCGGCTTTTTTCGTATCATGGCACGACAAATTCGACTAATCCGACAACAACCAGGAGCAGATCATGGCAACTATCGCGTTTATCGGGCTCGGGGTAATGGGCCACCCGATGGCAGGCCACCTTGCCCGGGCCGGCTATGACGTCAGCGTTTGGAACCGCACCAGCGAAAAGGCCCGTCAGTGGGCCGAACAGTATCCGGGCAAAGCCTGTGACAGCATTGCAGATGCGGTCGCCAACGCAGACGTGGTACTGACCTGCGTGGGCGCCGATAAAGACCTGGAAGAAGTCTACACGGCCCCCGATGGCATCATCAGCAACGCCCCGGCCACAGCCACCCTGGTAGACCACACCACTGCATCTGCCGGCATTGCCGAGACACTGGCACAGGCGGCCCGTGCACGGGGCCAGGGCTTTATCGACGCCCCGGTTTCCGGCGGCCAGCAAGGTGCCGAAAACGGCCAACTGACGATTATGTGCGGCGGCAGCCCCGAGGATTTCAGCAAGGTTAAGCCAGTACTCGAATGCTACGCCCGGGCCCTGAACCTGATGGGCCCTGTGGGCAGCGGCCAGAAGACCAAGATGGTTAACCAGATTGCCATTGCCGGGCTGGTACAGGGGCTGTCAGAAGCCCTGCACTTTGCCGAACAGGCAGAGCTGGACGTGCGCAAGGTGGTGGACGTGATTTCCAAGGGCGCGGCCCAGTCCTGGCAGATGGAAAACCGCTCCGGAACCATGATCGACGGCGAATTCAACCACGGCTTTGCGGTGGACTGGATGCGCAAGGACCTGGGCATCTGCCTTGAAGAAGCCCGCAAAAACGGCTCCAGACTGCCGGTAACGGCGCTGGTGGACCAGTTCTACGGAGATGTGCAGGAGATGGGCGGAAACCGCTGGGATACGTCTTCGCTGATTCAGAGGCTTCGTAAGAAGTAATCATTTGCCACGAAATCCACTAAAGAACACGAAAGTGAAGAAAAGATAACTGATTTTTTTTGCCACGGACACTCACGGACTCTCACGGACAGTAAAAAAACAGTTTTCTCTTTTGTCCGTGTGGGTCCGTGAGTGTCCGTGGCTAATCAGTTTTCTTTTTTCGTGTTTTTTAGTGGATTTCGTGGCAAAAAAGAATCACTTCTTCTTGTCCCGAGGCACCCAGCGGCCGTTTTCGTACCAGGCGGACCAGCCGGTGGCTTTGCCATCCTGCTCCGACATAACGTACTGCTCTTTCGACTTCCGGCTGTAGCGGATCACCGTCGGGTTACCCTCGGGGTCTTTCTCCGGGGCGTCCATCAGGTAATCGTATTTCGGGTCGATTTCCTTGCGGTGTGGTTTGATTTCCATCACCAGCGGTGGCCGGGTTTCCCGGTTTTTCGGGAATTTGCTGGCCGCCAGGAACAGGCCGGAGGCACCGTCACGCAGCACGTAGGTGTCGTCTACCTTCTGGCACTGCAGCTCCGGCATGGGCACCGGGTCCATTTTGGGGGGCGCAGGCTCGCCGTTCTTCAGCAGTTTGCGGGTGTTCTTGCACTCGCTGTTGGTGCAGCCGAAGTACTTGCCGAAGCGGCCGGTTTTCAGCTGCATTTCGGAACCACACTTGTCGCATTCCAGCGTAGGGCCGTCGTAGCCCTTGATGCGGAAACTGCCCTCTTCCACTTCGTAGCCGGAGCAGTCGGGGTTGTTACCGCACACGTGCAGCTTGCGCTTTTCATCAATCAGGTAGCTGTCCATGGCCGTGCCGCATTTCGGACAGCGGCGCTTCATACGCAGCAGGCGGGTTTCGCCTTCACCTTCCACATCTTCATCGGCACTGACCACTTCGTCGCCAGACACCAGGTTAATGGTGGTCTTGCAACGCTCCTTGGGCGGCAATGAATAGCCGGAACAACCCAGGAATACCCCGGTACTGGCCACGCGAATCTGCATGTTACGGCCACAGCTGGGGCAAGGAATATCGGTTTCTGTGGGTGTGTTGGCCCGCATACCGCCGTCGGTCTTTTCCGCACTTTCGAGCTGGTTACGGAACTTGGCGTAGAAGTCGTTCAGCACCTTCTTCCACTGAACGTCGCCTTCGGCAATCTCGTCCAGCTCGCCTTCCAGGCGCGCGGTAAAATCGTAATCCATCAGGTTCGGGAAAGATTCTGCCAGCCGTTCGGTAACAATCTCGCCCATCTTCTCGGCGTAAAAACGGCGGTTCTGAAGCCGCACGTATCCACGATCCTGGATGGTGGAAATAATGGATGCGTAGGTGGAAGGGCGACCAATGCCCTGCTTCTCAAGCTCTTTGACCAGGCTGGCTTCGGTATAACGCGGCGAAGGCTTGGTGAAGTGCTGGGTCGGGTCCAGCTTCTTCAGGTCCAGGGGCTGGTCTACCTTGATGTCCGGCAGCGCCACGTCTTCGTCTTTCTTGGCTGACTGGGGCGCAGCTTTCAGGAAACCTTCGAACTTGACGATGCGACCACGGGTACGCAGTTCGTAGTCACCATTGGCCACAACGATAGACGTGCTCAGGAATTCGGCATCTGCCATCTGGCAGGCGATAAACTGGCGCCAGATCAGGTCGTAAAGCTTCTCCGCATCCTTTTCCAGGCCACTGATATCGGTAGGCCGGCGGGACACATCGGTAGGCCGGATGGCCTCGTGGGCCTCCTGGGCGCCTTCCTTGCTACCGTACACCCGGGGCTTCTCGGGCAGGTAGCGATCACCAAACTGCTTCTGGATAAACTCGCGACAGCCGGTTACGGCATCCTGGCTCAGGTTGGTGGAGTCTGTACGCATGTAGGTGATGTAGCCCGCCTCGTACAGGCGCTGGGCCAGCATCATAGTTTTCTTGACACTGAAGCCCATGCGGTTGCTCGCCGCCTGCTGCAGTGTCGAGGTAATAAAGGGAGCAGAGGGCCGCGAACGGGTTGGTTTGTCTTCCCGCTTGGCCACCTTGAAGCTACCGGCTTTCAGGCGATCAACGTGCTCTTTGCTCTGAACATCGTTAACCGGACGGTAGGGTTTGTCGTTGTAGCGGGTAACCTCGAACCGAACCGGGTCGGTGGTGCCTTCTGCGGTCAGGTCTGCGTGCAGCTGCCAGAACTCTTCCGGCACGAATTTGCGGATTTCCCGCTCACGCTCGACAATCAGGCGCACGGCAACCGACTGAACCCGGCCAGCTGACAGGCCCCGGGCAATCTTGGCCCACAGCAATGGCGAAACCATGTAACCCACCACGCGATCCAGGAAACGGCGCGCCTGTTGGGCATTTACCCGGTTGTTATCCAGCTCCCCGGGGTCCTTGAACGCTTCCTGGATGGCCCGCTTGGTAATTTCGTTGAACACCACGCGGCGATACTTTTCCGGCTCGCCGCCAATAGTCTCCTGAAGGTGCCAGGCGATGGCTTCCCCTTCCCTGTCCAAATCCGTTGCCAGATAGATGTGGTCGGCATTCTTGGCCAGGCGCTTGAGCTCGCTGACGACCTTTTCCTTACCGGGCAGGATCTCGTAACGGGCGCTCCAGTCGTTATCGGGATTCACCCCCATGCGGGCAACCAGCTGTTCACGGGCCTTACGCTTCTTGTGCTCGGCTTTTTCGTCCGGGCTCATCTTGCGGGTGGCAGCGGCCTGCCTGGCGCGCTCTTTCGGGTCTGACTGGCTACCACTGCCACTGACTGGCAGGTCACGAATGTGGCCAACACTGGACTTAACAATAAAATCCGAGCCCAGGTACTTGTTGATGGTCTTCGCTTTCGCTGGAGACTCGACAATAACGAGACTTTTACCCATATCGGAGATCTGTATCCTTGGCGATCAATCGGTCAAGTTCTGGACAGAACCGTAAACTCGCATAAAAATCAGGCAACTGGAAAACACATGGGCTGCCATTGTGTATAGGCTCACTGTTTTACAGGGTCAAGAATGGCAAAACAACCCATTCTTTGATTTCAGTCACCGTTTTTTGGGATTTCCGGGCCGTTTTACAATCCCTGAAACAGGAAGGCCCGGCAAATTGCCGGGCCTCCTGATTGAGCGTTACTGATCCGGAATAACCGGTCAGAGGCGCTCCCACACAGTGGCAATGCCCTGACCCAGGCCGATACACATGGTGGATACACCAAGCTTACCGCCTTTGGCCTGCATGATATTCAGCAGTGTGGTGGAGATACGGGCACCGGAGCAGCCCAGCGGATGGCCAAGGGCAATCGCGCCGCCGTTCAGGTTAACCTTCTCTTCCATAACACCCAGCAGTTTCAGGTCTTTCAGGACCGGCAGGGACTGGCCTGCGAAGGCTTCGTTCAGTTCCCAGAAGTCGATATCTTCAACTTTCAGGCCTGCACGCTTCAGTGCCTTCTTGGTGGCCGGAACCGGGCCGTAGCCCATGATTGCGGGATCACAGCCAGCAACAGCCATGCTGCGGATCTTGGCAATCGGGGTCAGACCCAGTGCTTCTGCCCGCTCAGCGGACATCAGTACCATGGCAGCCGCGCCATCGGTCAGCTGGGAAGACGTACCTGCAGTTACGGTACCGTTCTTCGGATCAAACGCCGGACGCAGCTGGCCCAGGGACTCAGCGGTTGTTTCCGGACGAATGGTCTCGTCTTCTTCGATCAGCTTCACAAAGCCGTTTTCGTCGTGGCCTTCAATCGGAACGATTTCGTTCTTGAAGCGGCCTTCAACAGTCGCTTCGTGGGCCAGGCGATGGGAACGGGCACCGAACTCATCCTGCTGCTCGCGGGTAATACCGTGCATTTTCGCCAGCATTTCTGCAGTCAGGCCCATCATGTTGGACGCTTTTGCAGAGTACTTGGACGCAGCCGGGTTGTGGTCGAAGCCGGCAGTCATGGGTACGTGGCCCATGTGCTCGACACCGCCTACCATGAACACGTCACCGTTACCGGTCTGAATCGCCTGGGCGGCAGTGTGGATGGCGCTCATGGCGGAACCACACAGACGGTTAACGGTCTGGGCAGCAGACTCGTGCGGGATACGGGTCAGCAGGGAAATCTGCCGCGCCACGTTAAAGCCCTGCTCTTTAGTCTGGTTTACACAGCCCCAGATTACGTCTTCTACTTCTTTCGGATCGAGCTTCGGGTTGCGCTCAAACAGTGCTTCAATCAGCGCAGCAGACAGAGTCTCGGCGCGAACGTTGCGGAAACAGCCGTTTTTGGCACGACCCATCGGAGTCCGCACGCAATCGACGACGACAACGTCTCTCGGATTAAGGCTCATAGATCTTTCTCCGTTCGGAAATCTCGTAAGGGTTAGCCAAAGAACTTCTTGCCAGTCTTGGCCATTTCACGCAGCTTCTCGGTCGGCGCGTACAGCGGGCCGAGATCTGCATATTTGTCTGCCAGTTCGACGAACTTGTCGACGCCCATGTCGTCGATGTAGCGCAGGGCACCACCACGGAACGGAGGGAAACCGATACCGTAGATCAGGCCCATGTCTGCATCGGCCGGGTCTTCAACAATGTTGTCTTCCAGGCAGCGAACGGTTTCCAGGCACAGAGGAATCATCATACGGGCGATGATGTCTTCTTCGTCGAAGTCCTTGCTGCCGTTAACCACAGGCTCGATCAGCTTGTAGGTTTCTTCGTCGACAACTTTCTTCGGCTTGCCCTTCTTGTCTTCTTCGTACTTGTAGAAGCCCTTGTCGTTCTTCTGACCGTAACGGTTATTCTCGAACATCACGTCGATGGCGGACTTGAAATCGGCCTTCATGCGATCCGGGAAGCCGTCTGCCATCACTTCGTTGGCGTGCTTGGCAGTGTCCATGCCGACAACATCCAGCAGGTAAGCCGGGCCCATGGGCCAGCCGAACCTTTCCATCACCTTGTCGATCTTCTGGAAATCGGCACCGTCACGCACCAGCGCGGCAAAGCCGCCGAAGTACGGGAACAGAACACGGTTAACCAGGAAGCCCGGGCAATCGTTAACCACGATCGGGGTCTTGCCCATGGCCTTGGCGTAGGCAACGGTGGTCGCGATAGCGCGGTCACTGGTCTTCTCGCCGCGGATAACCTCAACCAGCGGCATCATGTGTACCGGGTTGAAGAAGTGCATACCGCAGAAGTTCTCCGGACGCTTCAGGTTCTTGGCCAGAAGGTTGATGGAGATGGTAGAGGTGTTGGACGTCAGGATGGCGTCTTCGCGAACCGCGTCTTCGGTCTCGCGCAGAACGGCATCTTTCACCTTCGGGTTTTCAACAACCGCTTCAACAACCAGGTCTACGTTCTTGAAATCACCGTAGTTCAGGGTCGGCGTGATGTTGTTCAGAACGTCGCCCATCTGGCCAGCGTCCATCTTGCCCTTGGCGACACGCTTGGACAGCAGCTTCTTGGCTTCACTCAGGCCCAGCTTGATGCCGTCCTGGTTGATGTCCTTCATAACAATCGGGGTGCCTTTCAGCGCCGACTGGAAGGCTACACCGCCACCCATGATACCGGCGCCCAGTACGGCAGCCAGGTTCACATCAGAGGCTTCTTTTTCCCAGGCACTGGCTTTCTTCTTCAGGGCCTGGTCGTTCAGGAACAGACCAACCAGACACGCGGCAACGTTGGTCTTGGCCATCTTGGCGAAGCCCTTGGCTTCTACTTCGATCGCCTTGTCGCGGGTCATGCCGGCATGCTTCTGCATGGTCTTGATGGCTTCCACCGGCGCCGGATAGTTCTTGCCAGCCTTGCCGGCCACGAACGCCTTGGAAATCTCGAACGCCATCATGCTTTCCATGGCATTGAGCTTGATCTTGCCTTTCTTCTCTTCACGGCGCGCCAGATTGTCCAGCTTGCCTTCGTTGCACTGGTTGATAATGGCAACGGCTGCGTCGACCAGTTTGTCGGCTTCAACCACGGCATCAACAGCGCCCATTTTCAGAGCAGCATCAGCGCGGTTTTCAGTACCACCGGCAATCCACTCAACCGCGTTATCCACACCCACCAGGCGGGACAGGCGAACAGTACCGCCGAAGCCCGGGAAGATACCCAGCTTCACTTCCGGCAGACCTACCTTGGCCTTGGGAGCCATAACCCGGTAGTCGGTGGAAAGGCACATTTCGAAGCCACCACCCAGAGCGATACCGTTAATAGCGGTAACGGTCGGGAACGGCAGGTCTTCAATGGCGTTGAATACTTCGTTGGCCTTCATGCTGTTGGCCACGAGAGCTTCTTCGGAACCTGCAAACAGCTCGGTAAACTCGGTGATATCGGCACCGACAATAAAGCTGTCCTTGGAACTGGTAACCACCAGGCCCTTGAGGTTTTTCTGGGATTTGAGTGCTTCAGCTGCGGCGCCCAGCTCTTCGATGGTGAGACGGTTGAACTTGTTGACTGACTCGCCCTGCAAGTCAAAGTTCAACTGAGCGATCCCGCCTTCGATCTCTTTAACCGTGATGGCTTTACCTTCGTAAATCATCAACTGATCTCCAGTCTGTGTTTGGAACTGCTGACAACCGGCTGACAATAACTGCCGGGCCGGCTGTTTGTGCAGCGAGATTTCGGTCACTGCCCGATCTTCCGATCCAAAATTCATACAGTCGTTTGAATCGTGAGGTTACACGATGGAAAAAAACGGAGCGTTTGTCAATTTGTTTCTGCAGGGAACCCGGAGAAACTCATGATAAAAAAGTGAAGTGGTACCGGTAACCGCCGGAAATTAGTTGATTGGGCTGCTTAGTTACTTTAACTTCGAGCTGAGACTTTAGTCCACAATAATAAAACGGCATTACGGAGACTGATCCGATGAAAGACGCCCACCTGCGAATCCGCTCACTTCTGGCTGCCCTGATCCTGTTATCCTTTACCGCATTCGGCGCCAAGGCACAGGAATCCGGTAACGAGTTCCTCGCAGACCTTCATGATTTCCGCATCAACAACTACCTGGCGCTGGACGCCTTCTACGCCTTCAGCGCAACCTCCGACACCGAATTGCTCAACCGTGTCGTGGTTGGAATCAATAGCGCCAACGACGCCATGAACTCTGTGGTCGGCAGCAACAGTGGCGTGCTTTCAGACGAACAGGTCGAGGAACTGAACCGGTCCTTCGACAGCTTCAAGGACCTGATGCGCAGCAACATCAACGAAGTACGGGATCGCGGTTACCCTGACCTGCGCCTGATGGCCGAGCTCGCCAATCAGGGGCAGTCGATGAACGATACCGCTACGGAATTGTATGACCTCGCCAGGGAAAGCAGCGGAACCGAAACCAGTGCCCAGGTCGAATCGGCGCGCTCAGCGTCTGTCCTGATGGCCCAGATGATGGCCCGCTATGCGGCCCGTACCCACTCTTCCGTATCCCAGACGTTCCAGGGTGCCGCCAACGAAGTATCGCTTGACCAGCAGGCGCTGATGTTCGATGAACTCCTGGCTCAGGCCCGTTCCGGCTCAGCGAGCGGCGAGCTGAAAACTGCCCTCGATGATGTGGCCGCCAAGTGGCAGTTCATCCGCGGCTCCTACATCAACTACAACGATAACAACGTCAGCTTTATTATCGACCGTTACTCAAAAGGCATTATCCAGGGCCTGGACGACGCCATCGTAATGCTCCGCAATAACTCCTGATTACTGCCTGGCCGGCCGGGTTAACTCATTGCCCGCCGGCCAAAAACTTCCCTTTCCGCTTGATGCCGGTCAGAATGGCTATACACTTGATTGGTATACAATCCAGAGTCATTCAGGATTATTTCCCAGCGCGAAGGAGCAAGACCCCATGTCCACCTACAAGAAAGTTCTGGTTGCCATCGACCTGACCGAAGAAGCACCGCAGGTCCTTAACAAAGCCAAGTCCATTGCCGAGTCACAGGCGGCGGAGCTGTTGCTGGTTCACGTAGTGGAGCCTGTCGGCTATGCCTATGGCGGCGACATCCCCATGGATCTTTCTGAATTGCAGGATCAGCTGGACAAGGCCGCCCATGACCAGCTTGGGCAATATGGCGAGCAATACGGCGTGGCCAAGGACAGCCAGATTGTGACGGTTGGCCGTCCGGAATCTGAAATTCACCGGCTGGTGAAGGAACAGGGAGTGGACCTGGTGATTGTTGGCAGCCACGGACGCAAAGGTTTCCAGCTGCTGTTGGGCTCTACCGCCAATGGTGTGCTGCACGGCACAGAATGTGACGTCCTAGCAGTGCGCATTCACTGATAAAGGCGATGGCGGGGCTGCTACTGCCCCGCCTGCTCTTCCAGCTCCATCCAGCGCTCGATGACCTGCTCAAGGCGGGCTTCTGCATCAGACAACTGCTCCAGTGTCTTCGAAACCTTCTCCGGATCTCCGGAATAAAAATCCGGCGCGGAGATCGCTTGCTGAAACTCCGCCACTTCCTGCTCCAAAGCCTCGATTTTACCCGGTAACTGCTCCAGTTCGAGCTTGAGCTTGTAACTCAGTTTCGCCGGTTTCGACTTTGCTGCCGGAGCTGCGGAAGCCTCAGGCTTCTTTGTCGTTGCCTCTGTCTTTTCCCGCTTATCCTGTTTGTCCGGCCGACTGCCGGAAGACTCCGCCGGAAACACCCCGCCTTGCCGGCGCCAATCGCTGTAACCGCCAACGAACTCGCGTACCCGCCCGGAGCCATCCAGGAAGATCGTGTCGGTGACCACATTATCCAGGAATTCCCGGTCGTGACTGATCACAATCACCGTACCCTTGAACTCGGAGAGCTGTTCTTCAAGCAGTTCCAGGGTTTCCACATCCAGGTCGTTGGTTGGTTCGTCCAGAACCAGAATGTTGGCAGGCTTGCTGAACAGCTTGGCCAGCAACAGACGGGCTCGCTCACCACCCGAGAAAACACTGACCGGCGAACGGGCACGTTCCGGGGTGAACAGGAATTCCTGCAGGTAACCCAGAACGTGTTTGCTTTGGCCGTTGATATCGATAAATTCCCGGCCCTCGGCCAGGTTATCCAGAGCGTTGCTTTCCAGGTCCAGCTCACCCCGCAGCTGATCGAAGTACGCCACCTGCAGATTGGTACCCAGCCGGATGCTACCCTCGGTAGGCTCAAGCTCACCCAGCAGCAATCGCACCAGCGTGGTCTTGCCGGTTCCGTTCTCCCCTACCAGGCCGATCTTGTCGCCCCGCAGAATGGTCAGCGTCATATCCCGGATAACAGGCTCACTGCCCGGGTAGGCAAAGCCTGCCCGCCGGGCTTCGGCCACCAGCTTGCCGGAACGGGCCGCCTCTTCAACGGAGAAATTGGCGGTGCCACCGCGAACCCGGCGCTGACGATGCTCTTCTCGCATGGCCCTGAGCGCCCTTACACGGCCCATATTGCGGGTTCTGCGGGCCTTGATGCCCTGCCGGATCCACGCCTCTTCCTGTTTCAGGCGCTTGTCGAACAAGGCGTTCTGGCGCTCTTCATCTTCCAGCGCCTTTTCTTTCAGCTCCAGGTACTTGTCATAGTTGGCCGCAAAACTGATCAACTGCCCCCGGTCCAGCTCGACTACCCGGGTCGCCATGCGTCGGATAAAGGCCCGGTCATGGCTGACAAACAGCATGGCACCCCGAAACTGGCCCAGAGCCTCTTCCAGCCAGGCAATCGCGGGCACATCAAGATGGTTGGTTGGCTCATCCAGTAACAGGATGTCCGGCTCTGCCACCAACGCCCTGGCCAGCAAAACCCGGCGCTGCCAGCCGCCAGACAAGGTATTCAGCGTACGGTCCGGATCTACGCCGTACTGGGCCAGGATCGTGGTGACCTTCTGGTCCAGGCGCCAGCCATCCAGGCTTTCGAGGCGCTCCTGAACCTTCATCATCCGGTCCAGGCTGGCTTCATCTGCCTGCTGGGACAAGCGGTGAAACTCCGCCAGCAACTCGCCGGTTTCCGGAAACGCCGAAGCCACCACATCGTAGGCGGTGCGGGTGTCGCCAGACGGCAGGTTCTGGGGCAATACCGCCAGCACCGAGCCCTCTTCCAGGCGAACAATGCCTCCATCAGGAGTAACATCACCGCTGACGATTTTCAGGAGCGTCGATTTACCTTCGCCGTTTCTCCCTAACAGACACACCCGCTCACCCGGTTCAATGGTCAGCGAGGCCTCATCCAGCAAGGGATGCATGCCGAAAGAAAGGGAAATTTTATCCAGGTTCAGTAAGGGCACCTTGTTCACGACTCCTGTTGGGAAATGGCAACACTGTCTCCAACCGAGATTCTGCCACTACTCAAATGAATGGCATTCTGGCCGAAGATTACGCCATCAGGCGTTTTACGATAGGTAGAAAGCGTTTTCAGGGGTTCGGTTCCGGCATCTTTGATGCCCGTTTCGGGATCTACGGTTGTCAGAACGCATCGGGAACAGGGTTTGACGACCTGAAATCCTACAGTCCCGATCACCAGCGATCGCCAGTTATCCTCGGCCCATGCCGGCACGCCCTGTATAACAATATTGGGCCGGAAACGAGTCATGGATACTGGCTGCGTCAGACGGGTGTTCAACTCATCCAGTGACGCCTGATTGGTGAGCAGAAACGGAAAGCCGTCGGCAAAGCCCACACGCCGGTTATCGGCGACCCGCTCCGGATCGACCCGGCGAAAACTGGAATCGGGCATATACACAAAGCGAAGCGGGACACCACAGAACTCACTTAACGCCGCACTTGCTGCAGGGTCACCCATCAGGGCATCGGCGGTATCACGCCAGACCACGACCCGAACCTGTTCCTCCTGCGGAACCAGGGGAAAGCGCCCCTGATCCGGAATCTGCACCTCTACCCCGTCATCGCTCATCACCGCACTGACCAGGGCAAGTCTGGGCATCTGGCGCTGGGTTACAAACCGGTTCTGATCGTCCACGATCATCCAGCGGCGATCCCCTTTCGGGCCGAAATCGTCCAGCTCAAAGCCTGGAACTTCAACACCTGCCAGGGATTTTACGGGATACAGGTAAAGTGACTGCACCTTCATCTTGAGCGCTCGCACAGATCAGTTTAAAAATGAGGATGCCGAGTATAGCTGACACAGACAATAGAAAGGGGAGTTATCCGGAGCCTGAAAGCAAAAAACCCGACACTGGGGTCGGGTTTTTTGGAATCTGGAGCGGGAAACGAGATTCGAACTCGCGACCCCAACCTTGGCAAGGTTGTGCTCTACCAACTGAGCTATTCCCGCAGATCTTTGTGAGGGCGTTGCCTCTCAACGGCTGCGTATTCTACTGATCGATCGCAGCGCGTCAACAGTTTTTTTAAGAAATTATGAAAGCGGATTATTGGCCAAACCTCCGCCCTCCCTCCAGATATTCCAGCTCCTGCTCCGTAGACTTACGCCCGAGGGCACGGTTACGGTGGGGAAAGCGGCCAAACCGGGCAATGATGTCGTGATGGTCCCGGGCTGACTGCAGGAAGCTCTCAAGAAAATCTCCCAGCAAGCCGTTGTGGCTTGCCGCCAACTGCCGATAGCACTCCACCGACAATTCCTGGTCCTTGATCTTCTCGGAGTGCTGTAACGGCATATACAGAAAGGCGCGTTGAACCGCCGGTAACTGAACATCCTGGCCCTGGTCCATCGCCCGCCGGCACAATTGTCTGGCCAGGCGATCGTGCTCGAAAGCCAGCGCAGCGCCCCGGAAGATATTCCGGGTAAACTGGTCCAGCAACAGGATTTCCGCCAGGGCTCCGCCGGCAGCTGTACGCCAGTGCTCCAGCCCCTCCTCGGAGGCAAACAAAACCAGGGACAAAAAGCGTCGGCGAATCTCCTGGTCGAACTTTCTGTCAGACCGGAACCAGCGGTTACGATGAAATGCATCCGGCAGGCCCTGCTCATCCAGGGGGCCAAACCAGTAATCCAAAAGCTCTTTCCAATCGAACATTTAACCACTCCCTGATACATTTAGGGCAACAGCATCGTATAACTTTGCAGTCATTACGTATCAGCCAATCCATCTGATCATTCCGGAGACCTCATGGCAAATCCTCACCGCATTATTCTGCTGGCTCACGGCAGCAGCGACCAGCGCTGGTGCGATACCTTTGAGCAACTGGCCAAGCCTACCCTCGAGTCAGTCGAAGACTCGTCCATTGCCTATATGGAGCTGGCCGAGCCTTCCCTGGAGACGATTGTTGCCCGGGGCAAGGAAAGCGGCGCCACCAGCTTTACCATCGTTCCGTTGTTCCTGGCTGCGGGCCGGCATTTACGCAAAGACGTCCCGGCCATGATTGAAGAGCTCGAGAAACAGCATGGTGTAGAGATCCGGCTGGCAGACCCTATTGGACAGAACCCGCATCTGGGTGAAGCCATCCGGGATGTTGTCCAGGACGAACTGGGCCGCGCTGCAGTCTGACCACCCGGTTTGCATGGAGGGAAGCAGACATGGAAAAGCGAATTCTGATAACCGGCGGTACCGGCTTCATTGGCCAGGTTCTTTGCCAGGAACTGGCCAGCCGGGGCTGGTCACTGACAGTGCTGAGCCGACAGGCGCCCAACATCGTCAAGGAACTTTGTGGCCCCGTTCAGGTAATTGGCGACCTTGGGCAGACCTCCGGTGGCGCCGGCTTTGATGCGGTCATCAACCTGGCCGGCGAAGGCATTGCAGACAAGCGCTGGTCTGATAAACGAAAACAAGCCCTCAGGGACAGCCGCATCGCACTGACCCATGATCTGGTCAGCGCCATGGAAAGCTGGGCGACCAAACCCGGGGTACTCGTATCCGGCTCTGCTGTAGGTGTGTACGGAAACCAGGGCGATCAATTAGTTACCGAAGAGACCTCACCCAATATCGAGTTTACCCACGAGCTTTGCCGCGATTGGGAGCAGGCAGCTCTGGAGGCGGAGAAACTCGGTGTACGGGTATGCCTGTCCCGTACAGGCGTGGTAGCGGGCTCCGGTGGAGGTTTTCTGCAGCGAATGCTGCTGCCCTTCAAACTGGGGCTGGGCGGCAAGCTTGGAAGTGGTCGCCAGTATATGCCCTGGGTGCACAGAGACGACGTTGTCGCCGCCCTGACCTGGATGCTGGAAAACGAACAGGCTCGCGGCCCCTATAATGTCGTCAGCCCCGCACCGGTAACAAATGCTGAATTTACCATGGCGCTGGCACGTGTGCTGAGCCGGCCCGCGATACTGCCTGCGCCTGCATTCGCATTACAGTTGATGCTGGGGGAAATGGCCCGGCTGTTGCTCACCGGCCAACGAGCGGTTCCGGCAAGACTGGAAAAAGAAGGATTCCGGTTCAAGTACCCGGAGTTAGCGGATGCCCTGCAAGACAGCGTGAAGTGAATTTTTTTGAAAAAAAGCGTTGACAGGCCCAAGGCCCTTACTTAATATACGCGCCACCTCGACGAGGCAAGCTTTTGAAAACGTTGCGTCCCCTTCGTCTAGTGGCCTAGGACTCCGCCCTTTCACGGCGGCAACAGGGGTTCGAACCCCCTAGGGGACGCCAATTTTTCCCAAGCTTTGATAGCACCCGAAGATGCTATCCGCCATGGCTTCCACGATGATGCTTGGCGCCACCCTTCGCACCGTGGTGCTTCTGATCTTTCACGATGAAGACACCAACGCCTACGAAAAATCCGATCATCAGCAACACTGTTACAATACCTGCGATTACCACAGCGTCCATATACATGGCCGTTCTCCTGTTTGATTCCGAACTTGACTAAGCTCAGGTTACGCCCGTACCGCCCACACCATCTTGACCTGAATCAAGCCCGAGACACCGTTGCAATAAGTGTCAAACTGAGACTTCTTCCGGCAATTCTTCCGATTTATCCTGAGTTTGCAGGGCAGTTGTCATAAACTGTTGCTATAGTCGTTTGCAGGGAAGCTGGGTTAACGCCCAAATCACAACACGGTTTGCAGCGCCTGGTTATGTCAGATACTTCACAAGGTGGCCTGGTCACTGAAATGCCAGACATTACGACACGTCTGAAACGTATTCGTACGGCCTCTCCTCTCTCTATCAGGCTCCTGGCATGGATCCTTCTATTCAGCTCGGCCTTTACTTTGCTGGCCTCCTGCATACAGATCTATTCGGACTACCGCCAGGACCTGAACAAAATCCAGCAAAGGCTCGATGTGATCGAAGCAGGCTACTCGTCCAGCCTTGCCCGCAGCCTATGGGCCCTCGACCAGAAATCCCTGCAAACCCAGATGGAAGGCATTCTCAGCCTGCCCGATATCGACCACCTGCGCCTGCGCATAGAGCCGGATTCCGAACTGGTCATGGGGCAAAGCCCCCGGGGCGACGTGCTCAGCCACAGCTTTGACCTGGTTTACCGGGATGACGAACCCTTCAACCTTGGCCGAATTACCATCACCGCCGGACTGGAGCGGGTCTATCAGGATCTCAGGCACCGGGTGGGCGTCATCATTGCCACCCAGTTCTTCACCATTTTCTTTATTTCCATCCTGATTCTCTGGATTTTCCGCCACCTGGTTACCCGGCACCTGACCGCCATGGCCGGTTACACCCGCGATCTTTCCCTGAAAACCCTGTCGCGGCCGCTCAAACTGGAACGTCCGGACACCCCGGGCAATCGCCGGGACGAACTGGGCCTGGTAACAGACGCCATCAACGAGATGCGTGAGCGGCTGAACGAAGATGTGGCACGCCGTGAGCGGGACGCTGCCGATATCCTGAAGTTCTCCCAGGCCATCGAACAGAGCCCCTCTTCTGTGCTGATCTGCGACCGGCAGTGGCACATCGAATACGCCAACCAGAAATTCAGCCAGCTCACCGGCTACACCCAGGACGACATCATCGGCAAACACCCGTCCGCACTGGTGGACCAATCCATGAACAGCCGGGAAGCCTGGCATCTGTGGCAGGCAATACGGCTGCAGGTGAAGCGGGTTGGCGTCTGGCAGGGTGAAGTGAACAGCGTAAGGCGTAATGGTGAGCGTTACTGGGAACAGCTGGTGGTGACACCCATCAAGGATTCCAACAGCGATACCACCGGCTACCTGATTCTCGGTGAAGATATCAGCATCCGTAAACGTTACGAACAACAACTGTTGCGCCAGGCCAACTACGATGTACTTACCGGGTTGCCGAACCGCATGCTGGCACTGGATCGCCTCAAGCTGGCCATTGCCCAGGCCCGCCGGGATGAAACCCAGGTTGGTGTTATGTTCCTCGACCTGGACAACTTCAAACACATTAACGACACCCTTGGCCACGATGCCGGGGACACCCTGCTGATTGAAGCCTCCAAACGGGTCTCCAGCTGCCTTCGCGGCACCAGTACCGTCGCCCGCCTGGGCGGCGATGAATTCCTGGTGGTCCTGCCCGGCCTGAGTGGCCCCGATGCCGCCTGCCAGGTAGCTGATCGCATCCTCAAAACCTTCTCGACACCGTTCATGCTGGGCGGCCAGGAAGTGTTCGTTACCACCAGTATTGGTATCGCCACCTTCCCACAGGACTCCGATAACAGTGGCACCCTGCTCCAGCACGCCGATGCCGCCATGTACGAAGCCAAGCACAAGGGCAAGAGCGCCTATTCCCGCTTCACACCGGAAATGACCGAGATCTCCCACGAGCGGCTGCAGATGGAATCCTACATGCGCAAGGCCATGGAGCTCGGCGAGTTCGAACTCTATTTCCAGCCAATCATCGATACCCACTCCGGCAAGCTGGTGTCTGCCGAAGCCCTGCTGCGCTGGAACAACCTTGCCCTGGGTATGGTGATGCCGGATCGTTTCATTCCGCTGGCCGAGGAAACCGGGCTGATCATTCCGATTGGCGAGTGGGTTATCCAGGAAGCCTGCAAAGCCGCCCGCAACTGGCAAACCCTGACCGGAAACCCGATCGGTGTGGCGGTGAATGTGTCACCGCGCCAATTCAGGGATCCGGGCTTTACCGATGCCGTCATGCGGGCGCTCGACGCCAGCGGGCTGAGCGCGGAGCTGCTGGAGCTGGAAATCACCGAACGGCTGATTCTGGACAACTCCATTGAAACCGCTGATATCCTTCGCAAGCTTGACCGTTCCGGAATCCGCCTGACGGTAGACGATTTCGGTACCGGCTACTCAGCTCTGAGCTACCTCAAGAGCTACCCCTTTGATACCCTGAAAATCGACAAGTCCTTCATCCAGGACGTGCTGACCGAAAACGACGATGCCTCGCTTGTTCGCGCCATCATCACCATGGCCCACAGCCTTGGCCTGAAAGTGGTGGCAGAGGGCGTCGAAGCCGAAGCCCAGACCCACTTCCTGAAGGAAGAACATTGCGATTACTCACAGGGCTACTTCTACAGCACTCCGCTCCCGGAACAGGATTTCATCCAATGGCTCGACACCAACGAGCGGGCCAGCACCTAGAACCAACACGGCGAGAACATGGAAGAATCAATACTGGTTGTGAACTGCGGCAGTTCCTCCCTGAAACTTGCACTTTTTGATCAGAAGAACCGGAAAATCGCTTCGGCGCTGGCCGAGAAGCTGAACAACAGCGATGCCTTTGCACGAATCTCCGGTGACGATAATCCGGTGGAATTGCCGGCCGGAGCCAGTCACGAACAGGCCCTGCAGGCGCTGGTGAACGAATTCCGGAACCGGCAATTGCTGACCGGCACACCCAAGGCTATCGGCCATCGGGTTGTACATGGTGGCGAAACCTTCCGTGAAGCCGTCCTGGTGGATGATGCCACCGAGCAGGCCATCGAAGCCTGTGCTGAACTGGCCCCCTTGCACAACCCGGTCAACCTCGCCGGTATCCGTGCCATGCGGGCCCTGTTCCCGGACCGCCCCCACGCCGCCGTCTTCGATACCGCCTACCACCACACCCTGCCGGAGCGGGCTTATCGCTATGCGCTACCCGAGCATTGCTATACCCAATGGGGCATCCGGCGCTATGGCTTTCACGGCACCAGTCATTACTTTATGGCCCGGGAGGCCGCACGGCTACTGGGTAAAACACCGGCGACCACATCGATTATCTCGGCACACCTGGGCAATGGCTGCAGCATCACCGCCATCCGCGATGGCCTGAGCGTTGACACCAGCATGGGCCTTACGCCCCTTGAAGGCCTGGTGATGGGCACCCGAAGCGGCGACGTCGACCCCGGCCTGTTCGACTACCTGGCTACCCGGGGAGTCAGTGCCACCGAAGCCCACCGTATGCTCAACAACGACAGCGGATTGCTGGGCCTGTCCGGGCAAACCAACGATATGCGATCCCTGTGCGAGCTGGCTGATCACGGCCACGAACCCTCACAACTGGCAATCGATGTGTTCTGTTTCCGCCTAGCCCGCTATGTCGGTGCCATGACGGCCTCGCTGGCACAACTCGACGCCCTGGTGTTTACCGGCGGTATCGGTGAGAACAGCCCCCGCATCCGACAGGAAACCGTCAAACACCTGGGGCTGCTCGGAATTGAACTGGACACCGGCCTGAACCGTGATCATGGCAGGATGAGCGACGGCTTTGTCAGTAGCCCCGACTCCCGGTTCCCGGTGCTGGTGATTCCCACCAACGAAGAACTGGTTATTGCCCAGGAAGCCGAGCGCCTGGCCTCCGCCTGAACGACCGAACCCGACAGATTTACAGGACAACCCATGGCAAAAAGTCTTTTTATTGCACCTACCTCGATGGAATCCGGCCTGACCTCCGTTTGTCTTGGCCTGCTCCGGGCCCTCGAGCGTGAAGGCGTGAGCGTTGGTTTCTACAAACCGTTCAGCCAGTCGGTACACCGCGGCGAAGCCATCCATAACGACGGCCGCGATTCTTCCACGGCGTTTGTCACCGCCCGCAGCCACCTGCAACCACCCGATCCGATTCCCCTGAAAGAAGCCCAGCAACTGCTGAACCGGGGCAAGGGAGACCTGCTTCTGGAAAATATCGTTGGCGAGTACCAGAAAGTCGCCAACCAGGTCGATATCGTTATCATCGAAGGCCTGGTGCCGGACCGGAGCGAAGCCTACATCGCACGACTCAATGTGGAGGTAGCCAGGAACCTGGGCTCCGAGGTGATCCTGGTGAGCGCACCAAGAAGCTGTTCCGCCTCTGACCTTGACGAGGAACTGGATTTCTCCGCGCGCCTGTTTGCCGCCCCCTCAGATCCGGACGTCATTGCCGTCATCCTGAACAAGATTGGCGCGCCGGAGAAGTCCGGCATGACCCTGGACCACCACCGTCCGGCGAAGGGAGACGTTATTGATTACCGCTCGGCCTGCAAGGTGTTCACGTCTGGCCGTTTCCACCTGCTGGCCGAGATTCCCTGGCAGCCACACCTGCTGGCGCCACGGGTGTCCGATGTTGCAAGGGAGCTCGGGGTGCCGGTATTGCACGAAGGCCACATGCACAGCCGCCGGGTGCAGAAAGTGTCTGTGTGTGCCCGCACCATCAGGAATATGACCGACACGCTGAAGCCTGGCACCCTGATGGTCACCCCCGGTGACCGCGAAGATATCGTGGTGACCACGGCCCTGGCGGCCCTGAACGGTGTGCCCCTGGCAGGCCTGATGCTTACCGGCGGACTGATGCCGGACAACCGGGTCATCGACCTGTGCCGCAGGGCGCTGGATACCGGACTCCCGGTACTCAGTTCCGATGCCAACACCTATGAAACCGCCCATATGCTGGCCAGCCTGTCGTCCGCCATCCCGATTGATGATCCGGAACGGATCGAGGAGTCCATGGAGTCGGTTGCCCGCCGCGTGGATACCGACTGGCTCCAGGAACACCTTAAGGTTCAGCGCCAGAGCCGTCTGTCGCCACCGGCTTTCCGTTACCAGCTGTCGGAGCGGGCGAGGTCTGCCAATAAACGAATCGTATTGCCGGAGGGCTGCGAACCCCGTACCGTGCACGCAGCCATTATTTGCCACCAGCGCAAACTGGCCCGCTGCGTATTAATCGGAAATCCCCAGGAAATCCGCTCGGTAGCGGCAGCACAGGGGCTTGAGTTACCGGAAGACCTGGAGCTGATGGATCCTGCCTCGATCCGCGACCGCTACATCGCACCGATGGTGGAGTTCAGGAAGCACAAGGGGCTCACCGAAGACATGGCCGAAGCCATGCTGGAAGACAACGTGGTGCTCGGCACCATGATGGTCGCCATGGATGAAGCCGATGGCCTGGTTTCCGGGGCCATCCACACTACCGCAAACACCGTGCGCCCTGCCCTGCAGCTGATCAAAACCCACGACAACGCCAAGGTGGTGTCGTCTGTATTCTTCATGCTGTTGCCGGAACAGGTGCTGGTATACGGTGACTGTGCCATCAACCCGGACCCGAACGCCGAAGAACTGGCCGACATCGCCATCCAGAGCGCCGAGTCGGCGGAGGCCTTCGGTATCGAGCCGGTGGTTGCCATGATCAGTTACAGCACCGGCGAGTCCGGTAGTGGGCAGGATGTCGACAAGGTGCGTGAAGCCACCCGCATTGCCCGGGAACGTCGTCCGGACCTGCTGATCGACGGCCCGCTGCAATACGATGCCGCTGCGATTGAAAGTGTCGGCAAATCCAAGGCACCAGACAGCAAGGTAGCCGGTAAGGCCACGGTGTTCGTGTTCCCGGATCTCAACACCGGCAACACCACCTATAAAGCCGTACAGCGCAGCGCAAATGTGGTCAGCGTCGGCCCGATGCTTCAGGGCCTGAGAAAGCCTGTGAACGACCTGTCACGGGGTGCGATGGTGGAAGATATCGTGTTTACCATTGCCCTGACAGCCGTTCAGGCGCGCCAGGTAGAGGAAGCGGGAGTGGCGTGAGCCACTCCCGGTCGTGCGGAGAGCCCGGTTGATCAGCGTTTAACGCTTTTCTGCCGGGTTTTCTTGATCTTGCGGCCTTTCTTCAGGTCGTTATCCTTCTTGACCTTCTGCCGTGGTGTCAGCCGGTCAACCTTGTTGGCAAACGGGTTTTCACCGGACTTGAACTCGAAGCGGATGGGTGATCCCACCACTTTCAGCACCTTGCGGAAGGTGTTCTCCAGATACCGTTTGTAAGCCCCGGGCAGCGAATCCACCTGGTTACCGTGCACCACAATCACCGGCGGATTAGAGCCGCCCTGGTGTGCGTAACGCAGCTTGATTCGCCGGCCATGAACCATGGGCGGCTGATGCTGGGCTACGGCATCCTGCAGGATTGCCGTCAGGCGGTTTGTGGGCCACTTCGCCATGGCAGATTCGTAGCAGGCCTGCACCGATTCGTACATCGTGCCTACCCCCGTGCCATGCAGCGCCGAGATATAGTACTTGTCTGCATAATCCAGGAAATCGAGGCGACGGGCCACCTGCTCCTTCACCTTGCTTCGGTCTTCCGGATCCATGCCGTCCCATTTGTTGACGGCGATCACCAGTGACCGGCCGGCATCCAGCACAAAGCCGATCAGGTGCAGGTCCTGGTCTACCAGACCTTCCCGGGCGTCAATCACCAGGATCACCACATGGGCGTCGTCGATGGCCTGCAGGGTTTTGATGATGGAGAACTTCTCCACCACTTCGTGAACGTTTTTACGGCGCCGTACCCCGGCGGTATCAATCAGGGTGTACTGCTCACCATGGCGCTCGTAGGGAATGTATACGCTGTCGCGAGTGGTACCCGGCATGTCATAAACCACCACCCGGTCTTCACCCAGCATCCGGTTAACCAGTGTGGACTTGCCTACATTCGGACGGCCCACAACACCGATGCGGATACCCGGATAACGATCGGCCCGGTCCTGCTCCTCCGGATCTACCGGTTCAGGCAGCAGGGTTTCCAGCAAGGTACGGATACCGCGGTTATGGGCTGCGGCGATGGTAAAGCTGGATTCAAAGCCCAGGCGGTAGAAATCCGCCGCGGCAACATCCGGATCCTGGCCGTCGGTTTTGTTAACCACCAGGTGCGCCTGCTTGCCGGAGCGGCGCAGATGGTCAGCAATCATTTCGTCACCGGCCGTCAGCCCTGCCCGACCGTCTACCAGGAACAGGACGATATCGGCCTCTTCCACAGCCTGAAGGGACTGCCTGGCCATTTCAGCGTCCAGGCCAACTTCGTCACCAGTCAGGCCGCCGGTGTCGATAACAATGAACTTCTGCCCTTCGTAATGACCTTCCCCGTATTTTCTGTCACGGGTGAGGCCCGGAAAATCTGCCACAAGGGCATCCCGGGAACGGGTCATCTGGTTGAACAGGGTGGACTTGCCAACGTTTGGGCGGCCCACCAGGGCTATTACTGGGGTCATATTGGTCTGCTATGCAAATAAAACAGAAACCCGGCCGTAGCCGGGTAAATTCATGGGGCTGTCAGTCGTCCTGCTCAAGCCTGAGCACGGACAGTTTGCCGCCGTTTCCGTAAACCAGCAGGTTACCATCTCTCGTAACCTGAATCGGTACGCGGATACCCTCACTGTCAAACTTCACCTGGCCCTGCAGGCTACCGTCCTCGGCGGACAACACGTGCAGATAACCCTCAAAATCGCCTACCACCAGGTAGTCTCCGGAGACGGCCGGACGGGTTACCTGGCGCCAGGACAGCTGGTCCTGAACCCACAGCTCCCTGCGGTCGTTGCCACGAAGCGCCTGGATGTCACCATTGGCCGAGGCCAGGTAGATATTGCCGTTACCGATTGCCGGTGAATAGAAGCTGGATGCCGGCTTGCTCCAGATTTCCTGGCCGGAAGGAATATCCACCAGAGCCAGCTTGCCCTGATAACCCGCCACCATAATGGCGGAATCCAGCACCAGCGGCTGTCCACCAATATCCACCAGGCGCTCAAGCTCTGTTCGGCCCTGGGGCTGGCCTACTTCGTACTGCCAGACCGGCTGCCCGGCGGCTGCCGTCAACGCAATGACCCGGCCGTTGGCGAAGGACGCGATCACCACGTCTCCACCCACCAGCGGAGCCGCGCCAGTGCGCATGGTCAGAACCGGAACCTGGGCATCGTACTGCCAGAGCTGGTCACCATTCCCGGCATCAAAACCGATCACCCGGCCATCGGTGGTCTGCGCCACCACCAGGGAACCGTTAGACTGCGGCGCAGCTACCACTTCCGTGGGCAGGCTCGCGCGCCATTGTTCACTGCCATCCTCACTGGACAGGGCGATCAGTTCGGCATTCCGGCTTGCCAGGTAAAGTTGCCGGGCATCAGCACCCGGGCCCGCAAACAAACGCTCGTCCAGGTCCTGCTCCCAGATCAGCTCGCCGTTTTCGCTTTGGACCGCGACAACCTCGCCGTCTGCAGAGGCAGCATACAAGGTGTCACCCGCATACAGCGGCGCCATGTGCAGGAACTCACCGTCGTGGCCATCGCCAACCGACATGGACCACACCCGGTCGAACTCCACACGCTCGTCGATTTCCGGCAAGGGGGCAGGCTGTTCAAAGGTATCGGTGGTGCTGCATCCGGCCAGGGCCATTGCCGCAATGGATGCCGCCGCCAGGAAACCCGAGCGGATGCTTCTGGATACCGGCATCAGGCGTCCTCCCCGACGCCCAGGTCAGACAGTTTCAGTTCCAGGACACCGCTTCGGCCCTGTTGGTTCTGTTCCCGGGCGGTCAGATAGGCTTCCCGGGCACCATCCTGGTCGCCTTTGGCCAACAGGATATCGCCCCGAAGTTCGGAGAAAATGGCATTGAAGGCATCCGCTTCGCCAGCACCATCAAGCGTGGCCAGGGCATCGTCGTGGTTGCCGGCGGCAAACTGGGCCCGAGCCAGGCGGTTGCGCACCACCAGGGAAAGCGCCTTGTCATCAGCAGCCTTGTCCAGCGCCCAGCTGAGAGATTCTACTGCAGCGGCTGGATCGTTCTGTTCGGCCAGTTGCTGGCGCGCCATCACCAGGTTGCCGTAGATGGCATAGGCGCTGTCGGAGTGCTCTTCACGCAGGGTTTCGGCGACAAAGGCCATGGTGTCTGTGTCAGATTCTCCCTGCTCACCCGAAAAGGCGTTCAGCAGATTGGCGAACTGGTTGGCTGCTTCCGCCCGTTGCTGGGCCTGGTGGTTCTGCCAGGCTTGCCAGCCGAAGACAATGGCGAGTGCCGCGCCGATACCGATCAGCAGCGAACTGCCGTTCTTTTTCCACCAATCCTTGATCGCCTGGACCTGTTCTTCTTCTGTGCGCAACTCGGCCATGAAAACTCCTGATTAATTATTAAAATACAATGCGTTATCAAGAAAACTTAAAGCAAACCCTTCAGGACTGAAGCCAGTTCGGACTGGTTAACTTCCTGCTGGGGATCGTCATTTCGAAGTGGTTTCAGGGCCACCGTGCCGCTGGCAATTTCGTTCTCTCCCAGAATGACTGCATAGCGAGCATTGCTCCGGTCAGCCTTTTTCATCTGGCTCTTGAAACTTCCGCCACCACAATGGCTGACCACCACCACTCCGGGCAACTCATTACGCAGACATTCGGCCACCGCCATGGCTGGTGCAACGGCCTGCTCGCCCATGGCGGTTACGTATACGTCGGCGTTGTTGTTGACCTGCTCCGGCACCAGGCCGAGGGTTTCAAGCAGCAGAATCAGCCGCTCCAGACCCATGGCAAAACCTACCGCATCGGTGGGCTTGCCACCAAGTTGCTGAACCAGTCCATCATAACGGCCACCGGCACAGATGGTGCCCTGGGCGCCAAGGCTGTCAGTGATCCACTCGAAAACGGTTTTACCGTAGTAATCCAGGCCCCGAACCAGTGCCGGATTGACGGTGTAGCTTACACCGGCCGCATCCAGCAGTGCTTTCAGTTGCTCGAAATGGACGCGGGATTCGTCGTCCAGGTAGTCATCCAGCAACGGTGCCCCGTTCAGGATTTCACGGGTGGCCGGGTCTTTGCTGTCCAGGATGCGAAGCGGATTGGTGCCAAGACGACGCTTGCTGTCGTCATCGAGCTGGTCTTTATACTGCTCGAGATAACGAACCAGCGCCTCCCGGTACACCTTGCGGGATTCGCTGGTACCGATGGAATTGATTTCCAGCCGGGCATGCTCGGTCAGCCCGAACGCCTTCCACAGGCGGGCGGTCAGAACCAGCAGCTCCGCGTCAATGTCAGGGCCGGCCATGCCGAAGCACTCGACACCGATCTGGTGAAACTGGCGATACCGCCCTTTCTGGGGCCGCTCATGGCGAAACATCGGGCCGGTGTACCACAAACGGCGTGTCTGGTTGAACAGCAGGCCATGCTCTTCTGCGGCCCGAACGCAACCGGCTGTACCTTCAGGGCGCAGAGTCAGGCTGTCGCCATTGCGGTCGTCGAATGTATACATTTCTTTTTCGACGATATCGGTCACTTCACCGATCGAGCGCTTGAACAGCTCGGTGTGCTCTACCACCGGCATACGGATTTCCTGGTAGCCGTACTGGCCGAGCACCTGTCTTACCGTGGACTCTACATACTGCCAGACCGGGGTCTGGTCCGGGAGGATGTCATTCATCCCCCGAATTGCCTGAATTTTAGCCAAGTTTAAACCCTGAAAATCTTTGAATGGTGTCTTTGTAACGCTCAGTCTGAAGACCGGGCGATAACGGCTTCTTCCTGCTCCTGGCGCTTGGCAACCTGCTCGCGGATCAGCCGCTCGAGGTCATCAGCCAGTGCCGTGTTGTCCAGTTTCTGGTTCGGCTTTCCGCCCACATACAGCAGGTGTTTCGGGCTGCCGCCGGTCAACCCCAGGTCTGCTTCCTTGGCTTCACCCGGCCCGTTAACGATACAGCCAATGATGGCTACATCCAGTGAGGTGTTCACATCTTCAAGACGGGCTTCCAGGTCGTTCATGGTCTGGATAACGTCGAAGTTCTGGCGTGAACAACTTGGGCAGGCAATGAAATTGATGCCGCGGCTACGCAAACGCAGGCTTTTGAGGATGTCGAAGCCTACCTTGATTTCCTGTACCGGGTCTGCCGCCAGGGAGACCCGTATGGTGTCGCCAATACCATCCATCAGCAACATGCCGAGGCCGATGGCGGATTTCACGGTACCGGACCGGAAACCGCCCGCCTCGGTAATGCCCAGGTGCAAGGGCTGCTCAATCTGTGAGGCAATCTGGCGATAGGCTGCGACGGTCATGAATACGTCGGACGCCTTCAGGCTGACCTTGAAGTTCTGGAAGTCGTGCTTGTCCAGAATATCGATGTGGCGCATGGCAGATTCCACAAGCGCCTCGGGGGTCGGTTCGCCATACTTGCGTTGCAATGCCTTTTCCAGTGACCCGGCATTCACCCCGATGCGGATCGGAATATTGCGATCCTTGGCAGCGTTGATCACCGCACTCACCCGGTCGTCCCGGCCAATGTTGCCGGGGTTGATCCGCAAACAATCAACACCCAGCTCGGCAACCCGCAACGCAATCTTGTAGTCGAAATGGATATCCGAAACCAACGGCACCGAGACCCGCTCACGAATCTTGCCGAATGCCTCGGCCGCCTCCATAGACGGCACAGACACGCGGACAATATCCGCACCGGCCTCTTCAAGGGCCTTGATCTGACCGACGGTGGCATCAACATCACAGGTATTGGTGTTGGTCATGCTCTGTACCGAAATGGGCGCATCTCCGCCCACTGGCACATTGCCCACCATGATCTGGCGGGATTTACGTCTCTTGATCGGGGAATCTTGCTTCATGGTCTGGAACCAACAATCTGTTCAGGCGGTCGTTCAGGGTTCTAGGGTGAACTCTGCTCGGTTATTCACTACGCGGAAACGGCCAGGGTCCAGGGTCTCGCCCCGGAACTGGATGGTTTCAACGGCACTCATTGCGCCAACTACCACTCTCAGTGGCGCCTCACCGGATACGTCCAGCTGGTTGCCGCGGGTACGAAGACCGGCAGCCAGGCGGTTACCAGCGCCATCAGTAACCTGAATCCAGCAATCATCACTGAACGTCATCTGCAGACGGGCCGCTGCCGGCGGCTCGTTAGCCGCAACCGTTTCTTCCGGAACCGGCTCAGCGACCGCCGCAACGTCCGCCGGCGCGGTCTCAAGGGCTTGGTCGTCAGCCTCAGGGGCTGTTGCAGGGGCCATGTCAGGCTCCAGGGTCACGCCGTCTTCGGGCATAACCTGCCCTGCCTCGGGAGCGGATTCATCAACAGACTCCTGGGGCCCTGGCAGCACCACAGCAGGCTCGTCAGCTTCAATCAAAGGAGCAGTTACAGTGCTGTCCGGCTGAAACCCGGCAGGGTCTTCGGCGGCTTCGGGCTGCTCTGCTTCCGGTTGCGGTGTCGCCGGAAGCGCGGAGTCTTTGTTGCTGAGATAAGTAAAGGCCAGAAAGCCAATCAAAGCTGCGGCCACCAGCACGAGAATCAGCTTGGCGGCCCGACGCTTCTGGCGTCGGCGTCGTTCGATATTTACCAGCGGGTTAGCCTGCAGCGCCTGCTCCCGCTCCTGGCGGCGAGGCTCAAGCTCTGTGTCCAGGTCACGGATAATCGAGTCTGCATCCAGGCCTACTTGCCGCGCATAGGCACGGACATACCCCTTCAGGAACAGCTCGGTATCAATTTTGCTGTAATCACCGCTTTCAATCGCCTGGATCACGGAAACCCGAAGGTGCTGTTGGTCTGCAACCGCTGCCAGACTCAGCCCTGCCTTCTCCCGTGCCCGCCGGAGCTGCTGTCCGACAGATTCTGCGGATACGTTATTCAGCTGCTCGTCACCGGTCATTGGCAATCAGCACCTTGTATTGTTGATACTCTATGGATTCCGGGAATTCGTTCCGCAATAACAAAGCCATACTGGCTTCCTGGTCTTTGTCCCCGAAATAACGGGCAATGCGGATACCTGTGTAAAGGCTTTCTGCGGAATGGGTCAGTCGTGTATTGCCCTGAATCATGGTCTGAAGGCGACTGTAATACCGGGACGCTTCGGTGTAATTGTCCTGTTCCACCAGCACACGTGAAAGTGACAGTAACGAGCGAGCTTCGCCGCGGGTCAGCTCTACGGCTCTGCGGTAGGCTGCCTCTGCGCCTTCGAGGTTATCCAGGCGCTCTTCTGTCATGCCCAGATTGTAAAAGACACCTCCGCGCTCTCTGTACCCGGTATCCCGGGACGCAACGGAAAACTGGTTACGGGCACCTTCGTATTCTTTTTGGCCGTACAAGAAGGCACCGTAATAGACTCGCCCACGGGTATAGCTTCCGTCCGCTGACACAGCCTTGCGGAAACTTTCTTCGGCCAGCTGCTCTTCGCCTTCATAGCTGTACACCAGCCCCATGGCAGCCAATGCCTCGGCATCTCCGCTGTCAATTTCCAGGGCGCGATCAAGGTGGTGCCGGGCCCGCTCCAGGTTGCCCTGCCGGATATAGGCGGTTGCCAGCTGAACGTAGCTGCTCAAGGCTTTGTCGCGGTCAGCCTCCCGGCTGAAACGGCTGTCTGTGGTGGTTACGCATCCGGACACCAGCATCCCTGAAAAAACCAGGGCCAACACAGCCAGTTTTACCTTGGAATTCCTAACCATCAACAAACACCTTACCTTGGTTGTTTCTGCTCCCCTGTATTCAGGGATTAACTTGCTGAACGGCAATATAGCGCTGGCTTCTGCGCGTCCGGTCTTCCACCCGGCCTACCAGCTGCCCGCAGGCAGCGTCAATGTCATCACCTCGGGTGGTTCGGATGGTGGTCACGAAGCCGGCTTCGTTCAGCACATTCTGGAAGCGCCGGGTTGCGTTCATGCTGGGCCGGCGGAAATCGCTTTCCGGGAATGGATTAAACGGTATCAGGTTAATCTTGCAGGGCAACCCCTTCAAGATTACGGACAGTTCCCGGGCGTGCTCTGGCTGGTCGTTCACACCTTCTATGACCGTGTACTCGATAGTGGCCTTACGCTTGTCCGGCAGGCGCGCCAGGTAGCGGCGGGTCGCTGCCAGCAACTCGGCAATCGGGTACTTTTTATTCAGCGGCACCAGCGTGTTACGAAGTTCATCATTAGGGGCATGCAGAGAGATGGCCAGTGAAACATCGGTAACCTCACCCAGCCGGTCAAGGGCCGGAACAACACCAGAGGTACTCAGGGTAACCCGACGCTTGGAAATACCGTAAGCCAGGTCTTCCATCATCAGGTTCATGGCGTCAACCACGTTATCGAAGTTGAGCAGGGGCTCTCCCATGCCCATCATGACCACGTTGGTAATCGGCCGATCGGTGGGATCAAACGGCATGAAAGCGCGGCGCGCCACCCACACCTGGCCAATGATTTCTGCCGCTGTCAGGTTACGGTTAAAGCCCCGCTTTCCCGTCGAACAGAAAGTACAGTCCAGGCTGCAGCCAATCTGGGACGACACACACAAGGTGCCACGTTCCCCATCAGGAATAAGCACAGTTTCAACACTGTTGCCGTTATCCATGCGCATAACCCACTTGCGGGTGCCGTCTTTCGAGGTTTCGTCGTAAACCACCTCGGGGCCACGCACTTCAGCAATTTCCTTGAGCCTTTCGCGCAGAACGCGGCTCATATTGGTCATTTGATCGAAGTCATCAACGCCACGCTGGTGGATCCACTGCAGCACCTGCTGGGCCCGGAAACGTTTTTCCCCCAGGGTTTCAAAAAATGCCTCGAGCTTGGCTTTGGGCATCCCCAGAAGATTGATTTTTTCGGCAGGGGCAGTCATGACATAACCTCGATCAGATAACCAATTCAGGGGCAGCCGTAAGCTGCCCCTGAACAGACAACATCAGCCGCGCGGGCAGATTTCGTTGTCGGAGAAGAAATACGCAATTTCGCGCTCGGCAGAAGCTGCAGAGTCGGAGCCGTGAACGGCGTTTGCGTCGATGGAAGAAGCGAAGTCTGCACGGATAGTGCCGGCGTCGGCTTCTTTCGGGTTGGTTGCACCCATCAGCTCACGGTTCTTCAGGATGGCGCCTTCGCCTTCCAGAACCTGCACAACAACCGGACCGGAAGTCATGAAAGCAACCAGGTCGTTAAAGAACGGGCGCTCTTTGTGCTCGGCGTAGAAACCTTCGGCCTGCTCCTGGGTCAGGTGCATCATTTTGGCCGCAACGATTTTCAGGTCGGCTTTTTCAAAACGGCTGTAGATTTCGCCGATAACGTTCTTGGCGACCGCGTCGGGCTTGATGATAGAGAGCGTGCGCTCGTTTGCCATGATGTTTCTCCAGTCTGGTTAGGGTAAAAATTCAGGGGTGCGATTATACGCAGTCCGAGTGCAACTGCCTACCGCACCGTACGAAGTCGGGACACAACCTGCACAATCTGCTCCACGGCAAAGTCGATTTCTTCATCGGTGGTGAACCGCCCGAAGGAAAATCTTAATGCCCGATGAGCCAGCTCGTCACTCACGCCAATGCCACGCAGCACAAACGAGGGCTCTACCGTAGCCGAAGCACAGGCAGAACCGGATGACACCGCCACCTGCCGCAAGCCCAGCATCAGGGACTCGGCTTCAACACCCTCAAAGGATAGGTTGACAATGCCCGGCACCCGATGTTCCCGGCTGCCGTTGAAATGAACGCCGGAAAGCGACTCCAGCCCGCCCAGAAAGCGCTCGCGCAGGGCTTCAAGGCGCATAAGTTCGTCAGACAGTCCTTGCCCGGCCAGCTCGAAAGCCTTCCCCATGCCGGCAATCTGGTGGGTAGGCAAAGTACCGGAGCGCATGCCCCGCTCGTGGCCGCCACCATGCATCTGGGCCTCGATGCTGACCTCTGGAGACCGACGCACATACAACGCACCAACACCTTTCGGGCCGTAAACCTTATGTCCGGAAAGCGACATCAGGTCGACATTCAGTGCGGCGACATCGACCGGCATCTTTCCGGCGGCCTGCGCGGCGTCCACGTGAAACAACACGCCACGGTTACGCAACAGTTCGCCGATTGCAGCCGTATCGGTAATACAACCCAGCTCATTGTTCACCAGCATCAGGCTCACCAGTACGGTGTTTTCCCTGAGTGCACCCGCCACCGCCTCAACCGAAATACGCCCGTCGGCTTCCGGCGCCAGCCAGGTAACCTCTACGCCCTGTTGCTCCAGCCACTTGCAGGTATCAATAACTGCCTTGTGCTCGATCGTCGATGTAATCACGTGGGCACTGGCCCGGCCGGCTACGGCACCTTTAATGGCAAGGTTGTCCGATTCCGTTGCCCCGGAGGTCCAGACAATCTCCCTGGGGTCGGCATGGATAAGGTCGGCTACCTGGCGGCGGGCACCTTCAACAGCGGCCTCGGCTTGCCAGCCGTATCCGTGGGAGCGAGACGCGGGGTTGCCAAAAACTCCATCAATGGTCAGATATTTGACCATCTCATCGGCAACGGCAGGATCAACGGGCGTCGTCGCCGCATAATCAAGATATACGGGTGTTTTCATAGTCAAAGGAAGTGTCGGTTATCAGGCCGGAGCCTGGTCAATCAAACGCCGGGTATTGATGGTATCCGGATCGCCATCAGACTGTTTACGGTTCTGGCGGTCCGCCACCTGGCGGATTTCGTGTTTTCGCATCAGGTCGCCCAGGCTGATTTCGCTGAGAAACTGATGAATCTGGCTGCTCAGGTCTGACCACAAATGGTGGGTAAGGCACTTTTCGCCATTCTGGCAGTCGCCTTTATTACCGCAACGGGTGGTATCCAGGGATTCGCTGACCGCATCCACCACTTCCGCGACATAAACGTCATCGGCAGAGCGGCTCAGACGATAGCCACCACCCGGGCCCCGCACGCTCACCACCAGGCTATGACGGCGCAAGCGGGAGAACAGCTGCTCGAGATACGAGAGGGAGATTTCCTGCCGGGCTGAAATATCTGCAAGGCTTACCGGCCCCTGGGCTCCGTGCAGGGCCAGGTCAAGCATCGCCGTTACAGCGTAGCGGCCTTTGGTGGTCAGCTTCATAATTTCAGCCCCGTTAATGGGAATGAATCGCGATATGCATGCGGAAGTATGAATTGACCAACTAAAACAGTCAAGTATTCAGCCTTTTCCGTCGGCGTCGGTTTCGTCCCGCACGCAGTCAAAATCTTCCTCGTGCAAAGGTGGCAACTCGCCGTTCTGGTATTCGCTGTTCACCTTGCGAATGGCCTTGCACATGCTTTCGATGCGATCGTCCACCGCGTGCATGTGATCCAGCAGCGAACGCATGGCCCTGGCCACAGGATCCGGCATTTCTTCGGTAACCCCGTAGGCATCGAAGCCCATCCGCTCTTCCATCTGCTTGCGACGGACATCATCTTTGCCCTGACGCTTCACAATCACCCGGCCAGGAATGCCAACGACGGTCGCGCCCGCAGGCACCGCCTTGGTCACCACGGAATTGGACCCCACCTTAGCGCCCTCTCCCACTTCAAACGGCCCCAGGATCTTGGCACCGGCACCAACTACCACACCATTTCCGATGGTGGGATGGCGCTTGCCTTTATTCCAGCTGGTACCGCCCAGAGTAACCCCCTGATACAGGGTGACGTCGTCACCGATAACAGTGGTTTCGCCGATAACCACGCCCATACCATGATCAATAAAAAACCGCCGGCCAATGGTTGCGCCCGGATGAATCTCGATACCGGTAAACCAGCGGGCCAGGGTAGACAGGGTTCGGGCCAGCCACTTCAGCCCCAGGTTCCAGAGCCAGTGAGCCAGCCGGTGGAACAACAAGGCATGCAACCCGGGATAGTTGGTAAGCACCTCGAAGGTGTTCCGTGCCGCCGGATCCCGGCGGAATACGCTGTTGATGTCTTCCCTTAATCGCTCGAACATGACCTTATTCCCGCCCTTCGTCTGCGGAGGGTTCCGCCGTTGGTTTATGCTTCTTACCACTTTGCTGGGTTCCGGCGGCCTTCTGGACTGCAGAGAGTACGCCTCTCAGGATGTTTATTTCCATTTCATCCATCCGTGCCCGCTGGAACAGCCGCCTTAACCTGCTCATTAACTGACGCGGATTGTCACGGCGATGAAAATTCACATCCACCAGCACCTGCTCGAGGTGGCCAAAGAACCCTTCCACATCATTCACTGTTGCCGGCGGCACATCCCAGCCGTTATCCCCCGGCGCTACCATAGCCTCAAGGTAGGCGCTGGACTCGCCCTCTTCAAGACCCCGCAGGTACTGCATGCGCAGTTCATAGCATATCACCTGAACCGCCATGGCCAGGTTCAGCGAACTGTAATCAGGGTTCGACGGAATATGGATATGATAGTGGCAACGCTGAAGTTCGTCGTTCGACAGCCCGTGATTCTCCCTGCCAAATACCAGGGCTACCCGCCCCTTCGCACTGTGCTCTGAAGCCATGGCCGCCGCCTGCGGAGGCGCCATCACCGGCCAGGGTACCTTGCGGCCGCGGGCGCTGGTGCCCATCACCAGGATGCAGTCCGCCAGGGCTTCATCCAGCGAAGAAACCACCCGGGCCCGGTCAAGCACATCGGAAGCACCGGCCGAACGAGCGTAGGAGGCTTCATCGGGGAAAGACGAAGGATTCACCAGCCAGAGATTCCCCAGCCCCATATTCTTCATCGCCCGGGCTACCGCACCGATATTTCCGGAGTGGGAGGTTTCAACCAGAACAATCCGGACCTGATCGTTGAAAGTGTCGCTTCCTTCCTGCGGCATTGCGTGCTTGTGCATGTTCGTGGGGCCTGTGACTGGTCGTACATTCGCGAAAAAGAGCGGCATGATAGCAGAAACCCGACCGTTTCCGCTCTCCGGAAATCCCGCAACTTCGCCCGAACCCCATGGTATCCGTGGATTTCCTGAGCCAAAAAACGTACAAGCGAAGGGAGTTTTTGCTATGATAGCCGGCCTTAACACACCCGGATAATGAACACTCAGATGCAACCAGCAATCAAA
Organism: Marinobacter vinifirmus; assembly: GCF_002258215.1. Classification (GTDB taxonomy): domain Bacteria; phylum Pseudomonadota; class Gammaproteobacteria; order Pseudomonadales; family Oleiphilaceae; genus Marinobacter; species Marinobacter vinifirmus. Next base: position 99,607 of record NZ_NEFY01000006.1, on the reverse strand, counting down.
ATGGCCCTGCGCGTTGCCCGCCAGGGATCCGACTACCTGAAAGCCCACTTCGAGCGCCAGGAACCTAACGGTAAAGATGAGTCTGACCGCCTGCGCCAGCTGGAACGGGTTGAGCAGTCCATTTACGACAACTTTGCCGAACAGCTTGAAAAGGCCTACAAAGACCACACCATCGCTCCGATGGGCGAGGCTGATGCCAACGGTAGCGATAAAAGCTGGCACATTTTCCCGGTTCTGGGGCGTGAGAATTTTGTTCGGGGCATTCCCGAGTTCGCCCTGGCCCTGTCCCAGAAAAAGAACAACCGCACCGAGAACCTGCTACTGGTTAACCCGGTGACCGGCGAGGAATACTCCGCCAGCCGCGGCCATGGTGCCGCCCTGAACAGCCGCCGCGTGCGGGCTTCCGATGTAAAACTGCCAGCCAAGGCTGCAATCTCCACCAACCTCCTGGACCAGACCCGTCAGGGCGATGATCCGATGGTATGGGGCGAAATGGCCGCAACACTGGCCAGCGAAACCGCCATGTTCCGCACCTCTGGCTGCGTGGTCCTGGATATTGCCCGGGTTTCCGCTGGCCTGCTGGATGCAGCCGTTATCTTCCGCCCTGCCGCAGCTGACCTCGACCTCGGGGTTACCCTGGCTATGGAATCCGGCGCACTGACCGGCGACTTTTCCGGTAATCCCTCGGCTGGCAACGCCCGTCAGCTGATTGTGGCGAACCCGAAACTGTTCCGTGAAGTCCTGAAAGTACTGCACCCCTTCCGGGGTCGCCTGCCACGGTAAATTTACCGGGCACAAAAAAACCGCCATCCTTTCGGGTTGGCGGTTTTTTTATGCCGGGCCACAAGGGCCCGGCAGGCATGCATTACATGCGATTCAACCACTCGGGCGGCTGCTCTTCCTCCGCCTCGTCGCCGGCACCTTCCTTTGCAGGCACCATCAGGTCTTCGCGGGTTACACCCATCACCATCAGCATGTTCGCAGACACATAGATGGAGGAATAGGTACCCACAACCACACCGATCATCAGAGCCAGGGCGAAGTTGTTGATCGCCTCACCACCGAGGAAATAGAGCGCAATCAGCACCACCAGTGTCGTACCGGAGGTGTTGATCGTACGAGTGATGGTCTCGTGGATGGACTGGTTGATGATATCCCACGGCTCCCCTACCCGCATTTTCCGGAAATTCTCCCGGATACGGTCCGCCACGACGATGGTGTCGTTCAGGGAGTAACCGATAATGGCCAGCAAGGCTGCCAGAACAGTCAGGTCAAAGGTCCACTGGAACAGCGCGAACACACCCAGCACAATCAACACATCGTGGGCAAGCGGAATCACCGAGGCGATACCGAACTTGAACTGGAAACGCATACCGACGTAGATCAGTACTACGGCCAGCGCAATCAACAGCCCCAGACCACTGTCTTCTTTCAGCTCGTCACCCACCTGGGAGCCGACAAACTCGGAACTCACCAGCTCCAGCTCGGCGCCCGTGCGTGACAGCACCTCGGTCACCTCGTTCGCCAGCTCATCGTTACCTGCTTCCGCCATGCGGATCAGCACGATGGTGTCAGCCCCGAAGTTCTGCACCGAGAACTGCTCGTAGCCGGCTTCCGTCAGCTGGGTACGGATTTCATCAAGGCTCGGAGCCTCGGCATATTCGAACTCGACGGAGGTGCCGCCGGTAAAGTCCATGCCGAGATTGAGGCCGCGAATGCCCAGCAACGCAATAGACGCAATTACCAGGGCGATAGAGAGCACCGAAGCAATCTTTCGGAAGCCCATGAAGTCAAACGGTTGCTTTTCGGTATCAGCCATTGGCCAGCTTCCCTCCGATCGAAAGTTTCTCGACCCTGCGGCCGCCATACACCAGGTTCACCATGCTGCGCCCGACCATCAGGCCGGTAAACATGGAGGTCAGGATACCGATACACAGGGTAACGGCGAAGCCCTTGACCGGGCCGGAGCCCATAGCGAACAGAATCACCGCCACCAGCAGCGTGGTGATGTTGGCATCGAAAATGGATACAAAGGCGCGACTGTAACCGGAGTTGATCGCACTTTGTGGCGGCACGCCCGATTTCAGCTCTTCCTTTATTCGCTCAAAGATAAGCACATTGGCATCGACGGCCATACCCACCGTCAGAACGATACCGGCAATACCCGGCAGCGTCAGGGTGGCCGAAAGTATCGACATACACGCCACCAGCAACATCAGGTTGAGGGTCAGCGCCACGTTGGCCATCATGCCGAAGCCACGATAGAAGAGCGCCATGTAGATCAGGACCAGGGCAAAACCGATCATTACCGACATCAGGCCGGCATCGATGTTCTTCTGACCCAGGCTTGGCCCGATGGTCCGCTCCTGCACAAAGTACATCGGCGCCGCCAGTGCACCGGCACGCAGCAGCAGTGCGAGTTCCGCAGCTTCGGGAATGGAATCCAGGCCGGTGATACGGAAGCTGCTGCCCAGGGCAGACTGCACCGTTGCCAGGCTGATCAAGCCCTTCTCTACTACGCGCTTTTCGGTCTCGACAATCTCGCCATCGACTTCGCGGGTTTCGGTCTCGGTACGGTACTCAATAAACAGCACCGCCATCCGGCGACCGATGTTATTGCGGGTCGCGCGGTTCATCAGGTCACCACCCACAGAATCCATGGTGATGTTAACCTGCGGCTGACCGTTCTCGTCGAACGCCTGCTGGGCATTTGCCACGTTGTTACCGGTCGCAATAACGTCCCGCTCCAGGCGGGCTGAACGATTAGGCTCATCCCGGAAGCTAAACTGCTCGGTTTCGGCAGAGGCGGTGTCCTGGCGTGCTTCCATCCGGAATTCCAGGTTAGCCGTAGCCCCCAGAACCCGCTTGGCCTGCGCCGTATCCTGCACGCCCGGCAGCTCCACGATAATCCGGCTCGCGCCCTGGCGCTGTACCAGCGGCTCGGCAACACCCAGTTCGTTTACCCGGTTACGGATAGTGGTCAGGTTCTGCTCCAGGGCGTATTCCTGGATATTACGAACTTCGGCTTCAGAAAGGGCGAGCGAAATCAGGAATTCACCACCCTCGGTGCTCTCGTCGAGCAGGAATTCGTTGTAGTTGTCACGAATCAGCGTGAATGCTTCCGCCCGAGTCTCCGAATCGCGGAAACTCAGGATGATGTTGCGGTTCTCGCCCACGTCACCGCCCCGGTAGCGGATGCGCTCTTCCCGCATATCCCGCTTGATCTGGCCTGACAGGGCCTCAAGGCGCTGGTTAACCGCTGTTTCCATATCCACTTCCAGCAGGAAGTGAACACCGCCGCGAAGATCCAGGCCCAACTTCATGGGGCCGGCGCCCAGACTCTGCAGCCAACCGGGAGTCGACGGAGCCATGTTCAGGGCCACCAGGTATTCCCGACCCAGGGCCGCCTGCACTGCCGGCCTCGCCCGCAACTGGTCATCGGAACTGGTCAGGCGAATCAGTGCGTCCCGCTCTTCTAGAAGGCTGGATTTGACTTCGATACCGCGGCTTTCGAGTTCGCCAAGTGCGCGGTCGAGCACACGCTGGTCTACCTCGGTGCTACCACGGGCGCCGGTGATCTGGATGGCGTAGTCGTCGGGGAAAAAATTGGGTAAGGCGTAAATAAACCCGATGACCAGTGCAAACACGATCACCAGATTTTTCCAGAGAGGATACTTGTTCAGCATGGGATCCCTTTGAGCCGACTGGTCGCCGGTCTTGGTGTGTCAGCCAGTATGAATCAGCCGGCGCCACAGGGCGCCGGCGCCTGACCAGCTCAGATATCCTTCAGCGTACCCTTCGGCAGGGCGGCTGCTACAGCTACTTTCTGAACCTTGATTTCTACGTTATCGGACACTTCCAGAACGATGAAGTCGTCCGCAACCTTGGTAATGCGACCGGCTACGCCGCCGGAAGTAACAACTTCGTCCCCCTTGTTCAGGCCGGACATCAGAGCTTTGTGCTCTTTTGCACGCTTGGACTGCGGGCGCCAGATCAGGAAGTAGAAGATCAGGATAAAGCCTGCGAAGAAGATGATCTGACCCATCACGCTCATACCCTGGGCGCCCGGATCCTGAGCCATGGCCAATGCAGGCATCAGAGACAGCAGACCGGCGATGAGCAGTTTGATTGATTTCATTCAGGTTCTCCGTTTATTGACTTGTCTAGGTGTAAAACTTGATCAGGAATCGCCCAGCGGCGGCACACTTTCGCCGCGTAAGGCATAGAATTCGCTTACAAAGTCGGACAATGTACCTGCTTCAATGGCGCCACGCAATCCGCTCATCAGGTTCTGGTAAAAGCGCAGATTGTGGATGGTATTGAGCTGAGAGCCCAGCATTTCACCACACTTGTCCAGATGGTGCAGGTAACTCTTCGAGAAATTCTGGCAGGTGTAACAGTCACACCGCTCGTCCAGGGGCCCGGTGTCATGCCGGTTCTTGGCATTGCGAATCTTCACGATACCGGTTGAGGTGAACAGGTAACCGTTACGGGCATTCCGGGTGGGCATTACACAGTCGAACATATCGACACCGCGGCGCACGGCCTCAACAATATCTTCCGGGCGACCCACGCCCATCAGGTAGCGGGGCTTGTCTTCCGGCATCTTGGGCGGCAGATGATCCAGAATGCGGATCATGTCTTCCTTCGGCTCCCCTACCGACAGGCCACCAATGGCATAGCCGTCAAACCCGATATTAGTCAACCCTTCCAGCGAGCGGTCCCGCAGGGATTCATACATGCCACCCTGAACGATTCCGAACAGTGCCGCAGGATTACCCTCATGGGCATTCTTGCTTCTTTCTGCCCAGCGCAGGGACAACTCCATGGATTCCTTCGCCTGCTTCTCGGTGGCAGGATAAGGCGTACACTCGTCAAAAATCATGACGATATCCGAGCCCAGGTCCCGCTGCACGCCAATGGCAATCTCCGGCGACAACTCCACTTTCGAGCCATCCACCGGTGAACGGAAGGTTACGCCCTGCTCGGTGATCTTGCGCATTTCGCCCAGACTGAATACCTGGAAACCGCCGGAGTCCGTGAGGATCGGCCCCTGCCACTGGGTGAAGTCGTGCAGGTCACCATGGGCCTTGACCACTTCCGTACCCGGCCGGAGCATCAGGTGGAAGGTGTTGCCCAGAATGATTTCCGCACCGATTTCCTTGATGTCCCGGGGCAACATGCCCTTGACGGTACCGTAGGTGCCCACCGGCATGAACGCCGGCGTCTCGACCGTTCCCCTGGGGAAGGTCAGGCGGCCACGCCGGGCCTTGCCATCTTCTCCAAGTTTCTCGAAGCTCATGAAACAGGAATTACTCACAGGGATTCTCCACGGGATTCCGGTTGATCAGTATCGGCTTGGCCAGACGCAGCCTGGCGCCCAAGGCTTGGCTGCTGGCCGGTCAGGAACATGGCATCACCGTAGCTGAAAAACCGGTAACGCTCCTGAACCGCCTCACGATAAGCAGACATAATATGTTCATAGCCGGAAAACGCACTAACCAGCATGATCAGCGTGGACTCCGGCAAATGGAAATTGGTGACCATCGCGTCCACCGTCTGAAAACGATAGCCGGGATAGATAAAGATATCGGTTTCACCCCGAAAGGCCGACAGCACGCCGTTCTGACTGGCGGATTCCAGCGAGCGTACCGAGGTGGTGCCCACCGCCACTACCCGACCGCCCCTGGCGCGGGCCTGATTCACGGCATCTACCGTTTCCTGGGGAACGTGGGCAACCTCACTGTGCATCACGTGGTCTTTGACGTTATCCACCCGAACCGGCTGAAAGGTACCGGCGCCTACGTGCAAGGTGACGTAGGCAAACTCAACGCCCTTTTCTTTCAGTAGCCCCAGCAGGTCATCGTCAAAGTGAAGCCCGGCGGTAGGCGCCGCCACGGCACCCGCCTCCTTGGCGTAGACGGTCTGGTAACGCTCCCGGTCTGACTGATCGTCATCCCGCTCCATATAAGGAGGCAACGGCATGTGGCCAATGCGCTCGAGCACATCAAGAATGGGTTCTTCGCTCTCGCAGACAAAGCGGAACAGGGCATCTTCCCGACCGGTCATAAGCAGGGCCGTGCCATCCTCAAGCAACACCCGCTGCCCCGGCTTGGGAGACTTTGAAGAACGGGTGTGGGCCAGGATTTCGTGTTCACCGACCACTCGCTCAACCAGCACCTCTACCCGGCCACCGGTCTCCTTCTGGCCGAACAGGCGCGCGGGAATAACACGGGTATTATTGAACACCAGAAGGTCGCCAGGCTGAAGCAGGTCAGGCAGGTCAGTAAAACGAAGGTGCCGGGTGTGGCCGGTAGGGCCATCGAGATTCAGTAAACGGGATGCACTGCGTTGTTTGAGCGGGTAACGGGCGATGAGCTCGTCCGGCAGGTCAAAGTGGAAATCAGAGACGTTCATGGGCCGGGCTATTCACGACGCCGCAGGTTGCGGCCAATAAGTGGTAGCGGCGGGCGGACTCGAACCGCCACGGGTTTTACCCCAACGGATTTTGAATCCGTCGTGTCTACCAATTTCACCACGCCGCCATCGGAGAGTGGGAGGATTATACTGACCCTGATTCTGAAAGCAACCGATCATTCATCCCAGGATGCAAGCTGCCCCGGCGCTTGCCAATTTTCAACAAATTCACGGGTTTCCGGCCGTGGCACGGGTGGCTTTTCCTGCACCACAGTACCCGCATACAGAAAGCCGACTATCGATTCGCCTTCCGCCAGCCCAAGGCCACGATGCACCTGGGCATGGTAGGTAACCGGGCCGGTGCGCCACATGCCGCCGTAACCCGCATCGCGCAATGCCAGGCCGATAAATGCCATGCCGGTGGCAGCAGACATCACCTGCTCTACTTCCGGTACCTTGGGATGATGTTGCGGTGAGGCAATCCCGACAATCACCATCGGAGCCCTCAGCGGTGCTTTACGGGATTTTTCGACTTCCTGCTCACTGGCGGTTTCCGGGCAGGCAGAGGCGAACAGCTCGCCAAGGGCCTCCAGCGCCTCACCCTCTATCACCAGGTAGCGCCAGGGCCGCAACAAGGCATGGTCCGGAGCCCTTGCTGCACACTGGAAAGCCTGCTCGAGAACATCCCTGGGCGGAGCCGGGGCCTCCAGGCGGGGCTCGGAGGCACGGTCAAGCAGAAAGCGGGTAACAGAGCTCATAGACACCTGTAAGAATTGTGGCTTATACGTAATACTGCTAACCTTCAGTGTTAGCTCACTTCAAAACTACAAAAAACCGGCAGCACACAATGAGCGACCAAAAGAATTTTAGCAACTCTGTGTCTAAATCTGTGTCTGGGGCCCGGCTCTGAAATGATGAACGCACCGGCAGAATTACGCAACGCTACCGGGTCCGCCGCTAAAGTTGTGCATGGCGACCTCTCCAGCCACGAAACCGTGGCTATTCCGCCTATGCCGGATTACAGCGGCCGGATTCTCGGGTATGGCGTCAACACTGCCATTATTATTACCGGCGTGCTGCAAGGTATCTTCCCGGGCTGGATGCTTTGGCTGGTCGCAGGCACCATGCTCTGGCCCCACGCCGCACACCTGATATCCCGTCGCACCTTTCTGAGACGATCTCCCCGCATCCGGCAGAAAATGCTGTTCCTCGACTGCGTGATCGGCGGTGGCTTTATCGGAATGATCGGATTAGTCGCCATTCCTGCGGTATCCACCGTGCTTATGCTGATGTTCAGCTGCCTGATTGTCGGTGGCACACGCCAATGGCTGGTAGGCACCTTGTTGATGGGCGCCGCCACGGCTGTGTCGGTTGCCAGCTTCGGTGTTGCCGAAAGCTTCCAGTCGCCACTGCTGACCAGCCTGGTCTCGGTGTTCGCAACCGGCACCTATATTTGTGTTACCGCGTACTATTCCCACCAGCAAGCCCGCGCCCTGCTCCTGGCCAAAACCCAGATCCAAAACCAGCGGGAGCAATCCATTGCCCTGTCGCACAAGCTTTCCAAATACCTGTCGCCCCAGGTCTGGCAATCCATCTTTACCGGCGAGCGGGATGTCCGGCTTGAAACCCAGCGCAAAAAACTCGCTATTTTCTTCTCGGACATCAAGGGCTTTACCGAACTCTCCGAAGAAATGGAGCCGGAAGCACTGACCGAACTGCTCAACCATTACTTCAACGAAATGTCGGAAGTGGCCCTGAAATACGGTGGCACCATCGACAAGTTCGTTGGCGATTCCATCATGGTCTTTTTCGGCGACCCCACCAGCCGGGGCCAGAGAGAAGATGCCTTTGCCTGCGTATCCATGGCCATCGAGATGCGCAAGCACATGAAGATCATGCGCCAGAAGTGGCGAAGCCAGGGTATCAAGACACCGTTACAGATCCGTATGGGCATCAGCACCGGCTACACCACCGTCGGCAACTTCGGCGCTGAAAACCGCATGGACTACACCATCATCGGCAAGGAAGTAAACCTCGCCAGCCGCCTGGAGTCCCTGGCGGATTCCGGCGAAATCCTGATTTCCTATGAAACCTTCTCGCTGGTGAAAGATCGCATCATGTGCCGCGACAAGGGCGAGATCACGGTTAAAGGCTTTGCCAAGCCGGTGCCAATCTATGAAGTGGTGGACTTCCGCCGCGACATGGGCCCGCACCGCAGCTTCATGGAACACGAGCACAGCGGATTTGCCATGTATATGGATTCGGAAAAGATTACCGAGAGAGAGCGCAAGGCCATACTGGCCGCCCTCGAAGACGCCGCCGACCGGCTGCGCATCGAGGAAGACAGCGAATAACCCCCGCCTTTACTGCCGCACCAGGCGCGGCCCGGGACCCTGCTCAGGGCTGGTGCTGCGCCACGGATTGATATCCAGCCCACCCCTGCGGGTATAGCGTGCACACACCGTCAGTTGCTCCGGTTTGCAGCGGGCCATCAGGTCTGTAAACACCGTTTCCACGCAGTGCTCGTGAAAGTCCTGCTTCTGGCGAAAGCTGACGATGTAGCGCAACAGTCCGGATCGATCTATCTTCTTGCCCTGATAGCGGATCATCACCGTTGCCCAGTCCGGCTGACCGGTAACCGGGCAGTTGCTTTTCAGCAGGTGCGAACACAGCTGCTCGCTGACCTCCTCACCAGACACCATCAGGGACTCCGTCGAGTACTCGTACACCACATCATCTACCGGCTCGTCATCAATCAGCTCATACCCTTCCGGGCGCCCGATAGCCGGCGCCGAGTCATCCACACTGAGCAGACGCACATCCACCGACGCTCCACAGGCACTGGACAGGTCAGCGGTAATGGTTTCCGCCACCTGTTCGACGGTGGAGAACACGGCCTGGTTGAGGGAATTCAGGTACAGCTTGAGCGACTTGCTTTCAATGATGGACGGTGACGCGGCAGGAAAGCGGATCTCCGCCCAGGCGACCGCCGGCACGCCACCAGGCCGAAGCCAGGAGATTTCCCAGGCTTGCCAGAGATCTTCCCCGAACCAGGGCCAGCGACCGTCTTCCAGGCCGATGCGACGCCGATTCTCTTCCCGTGCGACCGGAAACAGTAGCGAAGGATCGTACTGATCCGGGTATTCGCTGGATTTACCCAGCGGAGCGTTATGCAATGCCATGTCGTAAAGATTCCCCGATCAGTGACGGATGCCTTTGCCCCGGGCCAGCATGCGCAGTGCAACGGCAGCCAACAGGACAATAAAGACGACAATCATACCAAGGGAGATGAACGGATTAACGTCCGAAACACCCAGTATGCCGTAGCGGAACCCGTTCACCATGTACAGGATCGGGTTGATCATCGACGCCCCCTGCCAGAACGCCGGCAGCAGGTCGATACTGTAGAAAACACCACCGAGATAGGTCAGCGGCGTGAGCACGAACGTCGGCACAATGGAGATGTCATCAAACTTGGTAGCCAGCATGGCATTGATAAAGCCGCCAAGGGAGAACAGTGCCGAGGTCAGGAACACCGTAATCACCACCATGGGCAGATTGTGGATAGACAGCTGGGTAAACGCCAGGGACAAGAGGGTAACAATCAGCCCGATGCTCAGGCCCCGGGCCATACCACCCGCCACATAACCTGCCAGTATCGTCCAGTTGGGTACCGGCGACACCAGCAACTCCTCGATGCTGCGCTGGAACTTCATCGAAAAGAACGACGACACCACGTTAGCGTAGGAGTTGGTGATCACCGCCATCATGATCAGGCCAGGCACGATGAACTGCATATAGTCGTAGCCGCCCATGTCGCCGATCCGGGAGCCGATCAGGTTACCGAAGATGATGAAGTACAGGGTCATGGTGACCGCCGGCGGCAACAGCGTCTGCGGCCAGATGCGGGTGAAGCGGCGGATTTCCCGCAGGACAATGGTCTGGAACGCGATCCAGAGGGCCTGAATGGTCATGCTTTCACCCCCGAGCCGTTTTCGGCTGCCCGGGCATTGTCTTCGACCATTCGCACAAACAGCTCCTCCAGCCGGTTGGCCTTGGTACGCATACTCACCACTTTGATTCCTTGACGTTCCAGTTCGACAAACAGGGAGTTCAGGCTCTGACCTTTCTCCACATCGACTTCCAGGGCGCCGTCTTCGTTAAGACTGCTACGGAAGCCGTCCAGTTCCGGCGCGGAATCCATCAATTGTTCTGTATCCAGAACAAAGGTTTCCACGTTCAGCTGCTGCAGCAGTTCCCGCTTGCTGGTGTGCCGGATAATCTCGCCGTGGTCGATAATGGCGATGTTACGGCACAGGGCTTCCGCCTCTTCCAGGTAATGGGTGGTCAGGATAATGGTGGTGCCCTGGCGGCTCATCTCTTCCAGGAACTGCCACATAGAGCGCCGTAATTCGATGTCGACACCGGCGGTCGGCTCGTCAAGAATCAGCAACCTGGGTTCATGCACCAGCGCCCGGGCAATCATCAGGCGCCGCTTCATACCGCCGGACAGCATGCGGGACGGGGTGTCTCGCTTGTCCCACAAACCAAGCTTGCGCAGGTATTTTTCGGCAGAAACCCTGGCCTGCTTGAGCGGAATGCCGTAATACCCGGCCTGGGTGGTGACGATATCAATGACTTTCTCGAACTGGTTGAAGTTGAACTCCTGTGGCACCACACCAAGGTTCAGCTTGGCGCCCGAGAGATCCGTATCGATATCGTGGCCAAACACCCTCACCTTGCCGCCACTCTTGTTCACCAGGGACGACACTATGCCCAGGGTCGTGGATTTGCCGGCACCATTGGGGCCCAGCAGGGCGAAAAAGTCCCCTTCCCTGACTTTCAGATCGATTCCCTTCAGGGCCCGGAAGCCATCGCCGTAGCTTTTCTCCAGCCCTTCGATTTCGAGTGCAAAGGTCATAAACCGTACCGTTTCCGAAATTTACCTGGCAAGCCAGGCTAAAAAGTAGAGAGCTATTGAATTGTGGCAAAAGGCGGTATTTCAAGGCCGCGGATTACAAACCGGCCAGCAGGCCAAACCCCCAAACTGCGACAGGATTCCCGATATACTCCAGGCACCGTCCCTATAATGCCGTTACAACAACTTACAAGACACCTGTCACCAGGCATCGGGTGCTTCAGGTCAACGCGAAGGGATTGTACGACATACCATGAAACTCGTTCACCTTACCCGCCTGTTTCTTCCACTTTCCGCTGCCGTGGTTTGCACCGGCTGCCTGGACAGCGGCGGCTCCGGCTCTGACGACACCCGCATCGGGCGAATCAATTACCAGGGCCTCAGCGGACTGACCTACACCACCAACAGCCAGAGCGGTGAAACCAACGAGGCCGGCGAGTTCCGCTACTATCTCGGTGAAACCCTGTCACTGAAAGTGGGCCAGTTACCGATCATCGATAACGTTCCGGCACAGGATTTTGTCAGCTTCCTGGATTTTCAGCCGGAACTGCGGGAAGCCCTGAAAACCGCCAGCGTGAACGATCGGGGCCTGAAAGATCACCGGCCGGTGGAACTCAATCTGCTCCTGAACAACACCGAACTTCAAAACCGCACACGATTCCTGCTGGCGCTGGACTGGTCCGGCAACGTGAGCGAAGGCGAAGGCATCGACATTCGCCCGAGAGTGATCGAGCAGCTGAATGCAGCGATTAACGATCCGGATATCCCTGACACCCTCGATTTCACCGTGAGCGCCCAGGATTTTTCCGCGGCAGATTCGCCAGCGAACCGCATTCTGCAAAGTATCTGCTTCTACCCTGAGGATGACCGCCTCTGTGGCGCGCCGCCCAGCCAGCAGGAAATTGAGGCAGCACCGTCTCGCCCCGAAAACGACGAGGACCTGGACCCGAACACCGTTTACAAAGAAGACCTGCAATCCCTGGCCGACCGAATCCGCGAAGCTGTCAGAACCCTGGAAGATGTCGACAGTGAGCAGGCTGAAAACTACCTTGAGCGGGAGCTGGCAAGCATCTCCAATCATTACGGCCGCCGTTACTTCCTGAAAGAATCCCGGGCCCGCCATCCCGCCAGCGACACCGGCATCAAAACCATTGAAGTACGAAAAATCGGTGGTGAGGCGGCATTAGCCGAAATCGAGGCAGTCAGCGCCCGCCCGAATGATATCGCGGTGCACTCCTGGAGCTGGCAGACGGCGGAAGTAGAGTACTATGTGGCGGGCGACACCGGTGGTGAATCCGACATCCGGATCAACTTCAGGCCCGAAGACACCTACCGGTGGATTACCAAGGATATCCGGGTAATTATCGACTGAGCAGCTTGCCCAGCGACCAGCGGGACTCGGCTCCGGTCACATCATAGCCGGCCGGGTCCAGCCCTTCCGTACCATTGGGCAAGCACTCTTTAACAGACAGCATCGCCTCTCCGGATTTCGATTCGTTATAGCTGGCCAGGTCGATAATCTTTGCCGTTTTACGGGACTGGCGACCGGCATCCTGCATCACCATGACACTGGGCCACAGCCGCCGTTCCGGCGAATGGGAAATCACAATGCCCCGCTGCCCGTCTGACAGCTCCACCAGGCTGCCGGTGGGGTAAACCCCGATTGCCTTGATGAAGGCCTCGACCAGGTCATCCTGAAACTCGATGTTACGCATTTCGTAAAGCATCGACACCGCTTTCGCCGGCGTCAGTGAATCGCGGGTTTCGCGGGGCGTAATCAGCGATTCGAAAAACTCGGCAATACCGGCGACCTTGGCCAGCAACGGAATTCTGTCGCCTTTCAGCCCTTGAGGGAAACCGGAACCGTTATGGCGCTCTCGATGGTTCTGAACCACTGTCATCACTGCCCGGGACAGCCCCGAGTTTTGCAAAAGCGCCACACCTTGCTCGATATAACCACGATAATGTGTGTACTCTTCCGCAGAAAGCTGTTGCTCGCGCTCTACCAGGTCTTTTGGCAACGCAGTCTTACCTGTCTGGGACAACAGGCAGCCCATCGCCAGGTGGTTAAGCAAACCTTCATTCAAGCCCAGTTGACGACCACAAACCAACGCCCAAACCGCTGTGTTCAGGGCGTGCTGGTAAAGAAAATCATCATAGTGGCGGGTACGGCTGAGCCACAGCAAGGCACTGGGCTGACGAACGACACTGGAAACCATCTTGCGGGTGAGATCAGCTACCGGCCGCAAATCGGGGGCCTTGGCGGAGCGAATAGAATTAAAAACCTTCTGAAGAGCCGCCTCGCCATCGTCGAGAAGTTCCCGCGAAGCCTTTATTTCCTTACGCAGAGGTACCGTAACCTGGTGGCTGACCGGCTCGCGGATACTCAGTGGCGGCAGTTTCAGCTCGTTCCGGCCATTACCCCGCCCGGAAGCCCGCTGGCTGAACAGGCGGACATTGCCCTCTTCCTGGTCAACCTTCTGCCGCGCTTCGGCAACGTCTACCTTGACCCACTTGCAATGGGAATGCAGGGCCCGGATATCGCTCTGAGAACGAATGTAGAACCCCTGAATGGGGAATGGCGTCTGGTGCCATGGACGATCGAGATCCGACACAAACATGCCGATCTCGAGGTCATGTACCATTATCTGTTTTTGACTTACGCCCACCACACACCTCGGCTCAAGCTTTTGACACTATTTTACAGTTTGCCACTTCCGCAAAAAGACGCCACCTTAATTTAGTAGCTATCCGTCAATGTACATCGCCGCCAGGTAACTCAGTTTATCTTTGTGAAACAAACTGTATCCGCGGGACACCCGTCACAGGTTCGCTCAGGCGGATCACTCTGCCTTGCACCGGGATTCATCAAAAGCCGGCAAGCGCGCACTCAAAGAGCCTCTGGGTACCCGCCTGGCGAACACGGTATAAGCCACCGCTGAGGAGCGGATGTAATCGACGTTAACTTCTTCGTCACCCCGGATTAGTTGCCGCTGCGCAGGCTCACAGGAAACCCGCAAAGAAAACTGGCCGCCCAGCTCCGCAATGCGCCCGGCTCCGTCCGGGGATGAAACTGTCATACACGCGGTGGTGCCGGATGCCGGCTGGCCTGAACCCGCCACAGTGTCCCGGGCCGGATCTGCACAGGCCCGGATGCCATCTCCGCACTCCCCTGCCTGGTCATGACTGTCATCAGCCAGCCGCCAGACCCGCTCGCTGCACTCCGTTTCCACCTTCATGGTGGTGGACTTGTCAGACAGCAACCACCAGTCAGGATAGTCGGCGCTATCCCAGTGCACCCTTACCTGGCGGCTTTCGCCGGCCGAATTCTCCGCTGGAAACATGGCGTAGTGAGTGTAATAGCTGGCACACCCCGACAACCCGAGCAGGGGCAGGAGTGGCAGTCCAAAAATCACAACACTTCGGGCGATCGACGGGCATTTCATCAGTAAAAACCTTCCTTGCTTGACTCACTCCATTATCGACGGCCTGCCGTTTTTATCTACGTACTACTCATCATTCTGCGGCACCAAATTATTCCAAAAGGGTTATTGACTCCGATGCTGATAGTAATGAGAATGGTTGACGTTTATAGTTGCTTGTAAGATTCATCCACATACAGGCCCAAAGTCCAAAGGAACGAAACCATGCGAATGAAACTTGCCGCTACCGCTGCCATCGCCCTGACGGCCCTGCCCCTGACCGCTTCTGCAGACGGCGAAGTGAATATCTATTCTTACCGCCAGGCTTACCTGCTTGAACCTCTGTTGAATGCCTTTACTGACGAAACCGGCGTCAAAACCAACGTGGTTTTCGCCAAGCAGGGCCTTGCAGAGCGCCTGGAGCGTGAAGGCCGAAACAGCCCGGCAGATATCGTAATGACGGTCGATATCTCCCGCATTAACGAGCTGGTCGAGAAAGACCTGGTTGCCGGTGTTGAGTCAGACACGCTGAACAAGAACATTCCGGAAAACCTGCGCCACCCGGAAGGCAAGTGGTATGCACTGACTACCCGTGGCCGCCTGATTTTCACCTCCAAAGAGCGCGTGGAAGCCGGTGAAATCGCCAGCTACGAAGACCTGGCCGATGACAAGTGGGAAGGCCGCATCTGTACCCGCAGTGGCAAGCACCCCTACAACATCGCCCTGATTTCTTCGATGATTGCCCACCATGGCGAGGAAGCGACCCGGGAATGGCTGGAAGGCGTTAAAGAGAACCTGGCCCGCAAACCGCAAGGTGGTGACCGAGACCAGATCAAAGCCATCGCCGAAGGCGTGTGTGACGTAGCCATTGGCAACAGCTACTACTATGGCAACATGCTGATGGACGAGAACCAGCGCCCGATTGCCGAACAGGTGAACCTGGTATTCCCGAACGCTGAAGGCCGCGGCACCCACGTAAATATCAGCGGCATCTCCCTGACCAAGAGCGCTCCCAACAAGGACAACGCCATCAAACTGATGGAGTTCCTGTCATCGCCGAGCGCCCAGCGTATCTACGCCGAGGCAAACACCGAGTACCCGGCTAACCCGGAAGTGAAGCCCACCGGCCTGGTGGCTGAATGGGGTGAGATCAACCCTGATGGCCTGTCTCTCCAGGAGATTGCCAACAACCGGAACGCCGCAGTAAAGCTGGTCGACACCGTGGATTACGACGGCTGATCCATCAGTAACTGATCGATAGCTTTTATAGCTGACTCGAAAGGTGCTCCGGAGGGTTCCGGGGCACCTTTTCTTTTAGCAGGACAAAAGGAAATGACCCGCATCATTGCAGGGAGCATGCTCAGTATCTAAAATCGGAACACTTCTCATCACCACTATCAGAACGGATCACTCATGACAGAGGTCGTTACCAGCGCCAACCCGGGTCTTTCGCAACCATTGCTGGCCAAACGAACCTCCAAACGATGGATGATCAGCGCACTGGTCACCACTGCCATCGTCGCATTACCCGTTCTGTCGGTGATTATCCTGGCCCTGTTCCCGGAAGAGAACATCTGGCCGCACCTCCTGGAAACCACCCTGCCCCGCTACCTGGTGACTACCATCAAGCTGATGATCGGTGTGGGCGTAATAACACTGGCCATCGGGCTGGCAACGGCCTGGGCCGTCACCATGTGCGAATTCCCCGGCCGCAAGTTTTTCGAATGGGCGCTGATGCTGCCCTTTGCGGTGCCCGCCTACGTGATCGCCTATGTATATACCAGCCTGCTGGATTACGCGGGCCCGGTTCAGATTGCCCTGCGGGACTGGTTTGGCTGGCAAAGCGCCGCCGACTACTGGTTTCCGGAAATACGCAGCCTGGGCGGCGCGACCATCATGATCGGACTCGTACTGTACCCCTACGTGTACCTGCTGGGCCGCGCTGCGTTTCTTGAACAGTCCCCATCGCTGTTTGCGGTCAGCCGCAGCCTTGGCCATTCTGCCCTGAGCACCTTCTTCAAGGTGGTGTTGCCCATTGCGCGCCCGGCCATCGCCGTAGGCTTGTCGCTGGTGTTGATGGAAACCCTGAACGACTTCGGCACCGTGGACTTCTTTGCGGTACAAACGCTCACCGCAGGCCTGTTCGATACCTGGATGAACCTGGGTAATCTGGGGGGAGCCGCGCAGATTGCCACCACCATGCTGATGTTCGTGGTGCTGCTGGTGACGCTGGAACGCTATTCCCGCCGCCGCCAACAACAGTTTGCCGCCCGGGACAACCGTGAGCCGCTGCACCGGTTCACCATGTCTTTCCCGCGCCAGATGATTTGCGTGGTGGTGTGTGCCGTACCACTGGTACTGGGCTTTGTCATTCCCGGTGCAACGCTCGGCTACTACGCCTGGGAATATTTCGATGTAAGCTGGAACCCCGACTTCCTGCGCAACACCATGAACAGCCTGTTCCTGTCCGGCTCGGCCGCCCTGACCACGCTGGTAATCGGGGTAACCCTGGCCTATAGCCGCCGGCTGCACAACACCCGTGGCATGCAGGTGCTGATGCGCCTGTCCTCATTGGGGTATGCCATGCCCGGTGCCGTATTGGCAGTCGGTGTGATCGTCCCCCTGGCCGGGTTTGATAACTGGCTGGATTCCCTGATGCGGGATTACCTGGGAGTCAGTACCGGCCTGCTGCTCAGCGGCAGTGCCTTTGCCCTGATCTTCGCCTACACCGTCCGCTTTCTGGCAGTATCAGCCGGCAGCGTGGAAAGCGCCCTGCAGAAAGTAACCCCAAGCATGGATATGGCGTCCCGCTCACTGGGCCACAGCCCCGGCAAAACCCTTGTGAAAGTCCACCTGCCGATGCTCAGGGGTACACTGATTACGGCGGCACTGGTGGTCTTCGTGGACTGCATGAAGGAGCTGCCGGCAACGCTGATACTGAGGCCTTTCAACTATGAAACCCTGGCCACTTACGTGTATCAGTTTGCGTCTGACGAGCAGCTTTACCATAGCGCACTGCCGGCGCTGATCATTGTACTGGCCGGTATCATCCCGATTATTCTGATGAACCGCTCCATCTCCAATTCCCGCTCCATGGCTTAGGGCCGGTTTTCAACTGGCGCAAAAAACAAAGGCCCGGCAATTTGCCGGGCCTTTGTCGTTCACCATCAATCCTGCAGCCGTTACTGCCAGATTACCGGCTGCTTCTGGGCATACCAGTTATCCACCTTCGCCTGGTAGGCATCCTCCACCACGTTACGCTTGAGCTTCAGTGTAGGTGTCAGGAAGCTGTTCTCGATGGACCATTCATCGCTGACAACCGTGATGAACGCCAGCTGCTCGTGGGGATCCACGGTCTTGTTCACGTCGGCAATCAGCTTCTTGAAGCTTTCCTCGATTTCCTTCCGGAAACCGGCGTCGGCCATCTGAGGACGGATTTCCTCGCCAAGCAGCACCAGCGCATGGGGCTGGGTCTGGTTGGCACCAGAAACGCACACCATCTCAATGGCATCGTGAGCCATCAGGCGGTTCTCGATCGGTGCAGGGGCAATGTACTTGCCTTTGCTGGTCTTGAAGATTTCCTTGATGCGGCCGGTCAGCTTGAGACGGCCCATATCGTCGATTTCGCCCTTGTCACCGGTTTTCAGGAAGCCGTCCTCGGTAAAGGTTTCCCGGGTTTTCTCCTCGTCCTTGTAATAGCCCATCATGGTGGCCGGGCTCTTCACCAGCACCTCGCCCTGCTCGCTGATCCTTACTTCAACGCCGGGCAGCGCCTCGCCAACATAACCGGTCCGGGTACGGCCGGGCTTGTTCATGTGGGAGTAGGCAAAGTTCTCGGACATACCGTAGCCTTCCAGCAGCTCCAGCCCCAGGTTGCGGTACCAGTCGAGCACATCGTTGGACAGCGGCGCCGAACCGGAGCCGGCCAGCTTGACCTTGTCGAGCCCCAGCCCCTTGAGCACTTTTTTCTTGATCAGCTTGCTGACCACCGGGATCTTCAGCAAACGCTCAAGCTTCTGCTTCGGCACTTTCTGCAGCACGCCGTGCTGGAACTTCACCCACAGGCGGGGTACAGACAGGAACAGGGTCGGCTGTGCACGCTGCAGGTCCTGGACAAAGGTATCCAGTGACTCGGCAAAATACAGCTCGAACCCGGCGTACAGTGAGCCAAGCTCCACAAAGGTCCGTTCGAACACGTGGGCAAGCGGCAGGTAAGACAACATCCGCTCACCCGGGCCCACGCCCAGGGTTTCGATACCGCCGGCGGCGGCAAAGGCCATGTTATTGAAACTCAGCATCACGCCTTTTGGCCGGCCGGTACTGCCGGAGGTGTAAACAATGGTGGCCAGCTCTTCGGGCTCACGCTCGGTCTTGCCTTCCAGCGGCGGATACTTGGCAACGATATCGTCCCAGGTTTCAAAATCATTGGGCGGGCTGAGGGGATAGGAAATGCAGCGCACGGAATCCGGCACGCCGGGCTTCATCATGTCCCAGTCGTCCAGTTTGCCCACAAACAGGACTTCACACCCAGCATGGTCGAGGATGTAGTTGACGGTATCGGCATTCAGGGTGGGATACAGCGGCACGGAGATATGGCCGGCCATCCAGATTGCCCAGTCGGTCATCACCCATTGGGCACAGTTCTTGGAAATCAGGCCGATACGGCTTTTCTCCGGCAGGTTAAGAGACTTCAGGTACGATGCCATCCGGCGGGCTTCGTCTACCGCCCGGCCCCAGGTGTATTGCACCACCTTGCCATCGCCGATGGGCTGGGTCATATAGAGGGAGTCCGCCATTGTGGCCTCCCGGTGGTAAACCATTTCCAGGGGAAGTTTCTTTGCTGTGTCCATGGACCTTCCTGCTTTGTCTTTATAGTTTTCAGAGTTGCGTTTTTAGTGTTATCCGTGGCCTGAATAGCCATTACGACTTTAGTAGCCTATTTGAACACACCTTCACTCGTCAAAACGTGATGAATGCAAAATTATCTGCAGTTCAATACATTGAGGAAAAACAACCGATAAAGTTCATCGCAATCGCTACCCCGAACCCCGCAACCCTGTGGTAAACTTGCGAACTTTGAAAATTTTCCACCCCGCTCCAAGGGGAAACCTGCAACAGACCCGGAGATCGGCATATGGCCAAGAAAACTCTGCGTACCCTGATCGGCGCGTCGCTGCTCGCCGCTGCAAGCCTGGTTCAGGCAGAAGACACTCGTGTAGTTGCCATCACCCAGATTGTTGAACACCCGGCACTGGATGCCGCCCATCAGGGCGTGGTCGACGAGCTGGCCGAACGTGGTTACCGTGAAGGCGAAAACCTGCGCCTTATGCACGAAAGTGCCCAGGGCAACTCGGCTATCGCGTCCCAGATCGCACGCAAGTTTGTGGGTGAAAGCCCGGACGTCATCGTGGCCATTGCCACACCGTCTGCCCAGACAGTTGCCGCAGCCGCCCGGGAAATTCCCGTTGTCTTCTCTGCCGTAACCGACCCGGTTGCCGCCAAGCTGGTTAAGAGCTGGGAAGCACCCGGCGCTAACATCACCGGCGTAAGCGACATGCTGCCGATCGAAAAGCACCTGGATATGCTCCAGCGTGTAATGCCGGATGCCAAGCGTATCGGTACCGTATACAACCCGGGCGAAGCCAATGCTGCTGCCCTGGTGGAACTGTTGGAAGAGCGCCTGGCTGCCCGTGGACTGGAGCTGGTTAAAGGTGCCGCCACCAAGACTTCCGAAGTACTGGGCGCTGCCCGCTCCCTGGTTGGCAAGGCCGATGCCATCTACCTGACCACCGACAACACCGTTATCAGTGCAGCTGAAGCAGTTATTTCCGTAGGCGAGCGCGCCAAGATCCCGGTCTTTGCCGCCGACACCGCTACCGTAGAGCGCGGCGCGGTTGCAGCCCTGGGCTTCAACTACTACAACCACGGCCGCCAGACCGGCGCCATGGTAGCCCGCGTACTTGAAGGTGCCAGCACCGCAGACATGCCGGTGGAAATCATGGAAGAGCTGGACCTGTATGTGAATCCTGAAGCTGGTGAGCGCATGGGCATTACCCTGTCTGAAGACCTCATCCAGGAAGCAGTAAAAGTCGTCAAGAACGACAAGTAACGCCTGACCAACACGGGCGGACCCCAAAAGGGCCCGCCCGTTTTCTTTCACGGTGAATCCATACCCATGCTCAGCGAAATTGCTTTTTACGGCGCACTCGAAACCGGCCTCATTTATGGCCTGGTTGCTTTTGGTATCTATATCTCTTTCCGTGTTCTGGACTTTCCCGACCTGACGGTAGACGGCAGCTTTCCCCTTGGCGCCGCTGTGGCAGCCGTATTGCTGCTGGAAGGCTGGAACCCCTGGCTGGCCACAGGCTGTGCCGTCCTGGCAGGCATGGCCGCCGGCGCGGTGACTGCCATCCTGAACGTCAAACTGAACATTCTTAACCTGCTGGCCTCCATCCTGACGATGATTGCGCTTTATTCGGTTAACCTGCGCATCATGGGGCGGCCCAATATTGCGCTGCTTACCGAAGAAACCGTGCTGACCCCCTGGTACGACTTGGGGCTGGATTACCACCAGGTTCCGGTACTGCTGTTCGTGATCGTGGTTTTTGTGTCACTGATCCTGCTCTGGCGTTTCATGAAATCCGAAACCGGCCTGGCCATGCGCGCCACCGGCGCCAACGCCCGAATGGCGCGCGCCCAGGGCATCGCGACTGGCGGCATGATCATTCTCGGCGTTGCCCTCTCTAACGGCCTGGTTGGCCTGGCCGGCGCCCTGTTCGCCCAGAGCCAGGGCGCGGCAGACGTGACCATGGGCGTTGGTGTGATCGTTATCGGCCTGGCCTCGCTGATTGGCGGCGAAGCGGTTATCACACCGTCTACGGTTATCCGGGCCCTGCTGGCCTGCGTGATTGGTGCCATCATCTACCGCCTTGCGATCGCCTTTGCCCTGAATGCCGACATTCTGGGTTTGCAGGCACAGGACCTGAACCTGATCACCGCAGTGCTGGTAACCCTGGCCATTGTTCTGCCGGGCGTGCGCACCAATATCGCCAACCGCTTCACCCGCAAGAAAGCCTGAGGAGGCACTATGATCAGCGCAACCGATCTGAGGCTCACCTTTGGCAAGGGAACTCCCCTGGAGAACCCGGCCTTGCGGGGCATGAGCCTGACTGTAAACCAGGGTGAATTTGTCACGGTTATCGGCAGTAACGGTGCCGGCAAGTCCACCTTCCTGAACGCCCTGGCCGGCGAGGTGATGGTCGACAGCGGCCAGATTATCGTGGACAACCAGGACGTAACCCGGCTGCCGACCTACAAGCGCGCTGCGCGGGTGGCCCGGGTTTTCCAGGATCCCCTGGCGGGCACCTGTGAAAACCTGTCCATCGAAGAAAACCTGGCGCTGGCCATCAAGCGTGGCCAGCGCCGTGGCCTCAGTGCTGCGGTGAAGAGACAGTATCTGGGCCAGTTCCGGGAAAGCCTGTCTTCCCTGAAGCTGGGCCTGGAAAGCCGCCTTGGTGATAAGATGGGACTGCTTTCCGGCGGCCAGCGCCAGGCTGTGAGCCTGCTGATGGCAAGTCTAACCCCGTCCAGCATCCTGCTGCTGGACGAACACACCGCGGCGCTGGACCCCAAAACCGCAGCCTTTGTGCTGGATCTCACCGAGCAGATCATCGAAGAGCAGAAGCTGACCGCACTGATGGTCACCCACAGCATGAAACAGGCACTGGAAGTCGGCAGTCGCACTGTGATGCTGCATCAGGGCCAGGTGGTGTTCGACATCGCCGGTAAGGATCGGGAAGGCCTGGAGGTGAAAGACCTTCTGGGACTGTTCGAGAAACAGCGTGGGCTTCAGGTAGACGACGACAGCCTGTTACTCGGCTGATTCAAACCAGAGCCTGACCTGAAAAGCGGGGCCTGGCCCCGCTTTTTTTGTTTTGTTAATTGTGGCAACGATCACCTTTTAACCACTACATCTAGTGATCTCCGCAAACGCAGGTTTCATGCGGGGTTGCGGAGTTTCAAGCCTTTTTCCATTGAATTTCTTTGCGGGGCATCGCTCCGGCAATAGTTCGTACCTTATTCACAGAACACTATATCCTGTTATACTCCATTCAAAATAAGCCCATATATAGGGTTAAAGCCAAAGACAGACTGGAAACCGAGGGTGGCAATGAACGCTAAGGCACAGGCAGTAATCACAACGATTCCGATGCAGGAAGCTTCGCTCGACATCTGGAGCAGCAAGTACCAGCTGAAAACCAAGACTGGCGAGCCGGTCGACAAGGACATCAACGCAACCTACGAACGGGTTGCCCGCGCCCTTGCCGAAGTCGAGAAAAAGAATGTACGCGACAAGTACATGAAAGAATTCCTGTGGGCCCTGCAGAACGGTGCCATTCCGGCGGGCCGTATCACCTCCAATGCCGGAGCCGAGGCTCACAAGCCGGCGACCTCGACCATCAACTGCACCGTGTCTGGCAGCATCCACGACTCCATGAATGACATTCTGGAGAAAAACCACGAAGCAGGCCTTACCCTCAAGGCTGGCTGCGGTATCGGCTATGAATTCTCCACCCTGCGCCCCCGTGGTGCCTACGTGGCCGGCGCCGGCGCCACTACTTCCGGCCCGCTGTCGTTCATGGATATCTTCGACCGCATGTGCTTCACCGTGTCGTCTGCCGGTGGCCGCCGCGGTGCACAGATGGCCACCTTTGATGTTCACCACCCGGACGTCATCGAGTTCATCCAGGCCAAGCGTGAAGATGGCCGCCTGCGCCAGTTCAACCTGTCTCTGCTGATCACCGAAGATTTCATCGAAGCCGTGCGTAACGGCGACGACTGGCACCTTTCCTTCCCGGTCACCAAAAAGGAAGTGGAAGAAGAGGGCCTGGACCTGACAGACACCAGCAAGTTCCTGTACCGCGACTTCCCGGTTCAGGACAGCTACGTTATTAACGATGAAGGCAAGGTCGCCTGCCGCATCTACAAGACGGTGAAAGCCCAGTTCATCTGGGACACCATCATGACCAGCACCTACGACTACGCCGAGCCGGGCTTCATCCTGATTGACAAGGTCAACCAGATGAACAACAACTGGTTCTGTGAAGACATCCGTGCCACCAACCCCTGTGGCGAGCAGCCCCTGCCCCCTTATGGCAGCTGCCTGCTGGGTTCGGTCAACCTGACCAAGTTCGTGGACTACCCGTTCACCGACAAGGCCAGCTTCAACTACGAGAAATACCGCAAGGTCGTTGGCACCTTCACCCGTATGCTCGATAACGTAGTGGAAATCAACGGCCTGCCGCTGGCCGAACAGCGCCACGAGATTACCTACAAGCGTCGTCATGGCATGGGCATTCTAGGCCTCGGCTCTACCCTGGCGATGCTGCGCATGCCTTACGGTTCAGATGAATCCGTGAAGTTCACCGAAGAAGTGGTTCGGGAGATGGCCGTTGAAGGCTGGCGCCAGTCCCTGGCCCTGGCCGAAGAGAAAGGCCCGGCTCCGATCATGGAAGACGAGTTCGAAGTGACTCCGAAGATGATGAGCAAGTGCCCCGAGCTGGCCAAAGACGGCTACAAGGTGGGCGACATTCTCAAGGGCAAGCTGCTGCACGCGAAGTACAGCCGCTACATGCAACAGATCGGCCACATAGAGCCGGAGCTCGTCAAGCAACTGGCCGAGAAAGGTGGCCGTTTTACCCACCACACCTCCATTGCTCCGACTGGCACCATCAGCCTGTCCCTGGCCAACAACGCCAGTAACGGTATTGAGCCGAGCTTCTCGCACCACTATGCCCGGAACATCATCCGTGAAGGCCGGAAAACCAAGGAAAAAGTGGACGTGTTCAGCTTCGAACTGCTGGCCTACCGCCACCTGGTCAACCCGGGCGCCATGCCGTTCTCCGATGACGACGACAAGAAGCTGCCCGGCTACTTCACCACATCCGATGATGTATCACCAAAGCAGCACGTAGACATTCAGGCGGCCGCCCAGAAGTGGGTTGATTCCTCCATTTCCAAGACCGCCAACGTACCGCAGGACTTCAAGTACCAGGACTTCAAGGGCATCTACCTGTACGCCTACGACATGGGCCTGAAGGGTTGCACCACTTTCCGCTTCAACCCGGAGGCGTTCCAGGGCGTGCTGGTTAAAGAGAAGGACCTTGAGAATACCCTGTATGAGTTCACCCTGGACGATGGCAGCAAAGTCACCCTGAAGGGCAATGAACAGGTAGAGTACGACGGCGAAGTCCATACCGCCGCCAACCTTTTCGACGCCCTCAAAGAAGGCACCTACGGAAAATACTGAGTCCGGAAACCGACAGACAGGAACAGCAAAATGACAGTCAAAATCAGCAACAAAATCGTCGGCTACCGGGTCAAGAAAGCCGATGCGGAAACCCCGAACGAACACCAGGCACCGGTACAGGCTGAAACCAAGCCGGTTGAGATGAATGAATACATCGAGCGGCCGGATTTCCTGTTGGGCACCACCTACAAGATCAAGCCGCCCGTGGCCGAGCACGCGATGTACATCACCATCAATGACATCCTGCTCAACGAAGGCACTGACCACGAGAGCCGCCAGCCCTATGAAGTGTTCATCAACTCCAAGTCGATGGAACATTTCCAGTGGGTTATCGCCCTCACCCGCGTTATCTCGGCGGTATTCCGCAAAGGTGGCGACGTAACCTTCCTGGTGGAAGAGCTGCGCAGCGTGTATGACCCGAACGGTGGTTACTTCAAGAAAGGCGGCGTCTTCATGCCGTCACTGGTGGCCGAAATCGGCGCCGTGATCGAGAAACACCTGAAAGCCATCGGCCTGCTGGAAAGCGACGAGTTGAGCGAAACCACCAAGCGCATTCTCGCCGAGAAGCGTGCGGAGTTCGAGGCCAGCCAGGACAAGGCCACCAACGACGACACAGGCAGCGACTACCCTGCCAACGCCACCATGTGCGGCAAGTGCAATACCAAGGCTGTGATCGTGATGGACGGCTGTGCTACCTGCCTGTCCTGCGGCGACAGCAAGTGTGGTTGAAGTAATCAGCTGACGAGTTGAAAAAAGCCCGGTTGCGCAAGCAACCGGGCTTTTTTCTGATGGCCACAACTAAAGCATTTGAGTGGGTAGGAATGCTGGATTTTCCTGCTGTACGGGGTATGCTGCGGGTATAGTGGAATAACGGTTTTAACCTGCTATCCAACACAGGTGCACACTGAGCTGACATGAACACAATCACGTCTATCACGATTCGCAAGTACCAGATTCAGGATCTGAGCCCGGTGGTTCGGCTGTTTACGGATTCCGTACATGAGCTGACCGCTGGGGCCTATGATGAAACCCAGCGCTATGCCTGGGCCTCCCGCACGCCTCACCTGGATGTCTGGCGCGAGCGGCTGGACTCGCTGGAAACCCTGGTCGCCGAGGAAGGCGACGACCTGGCCGGGTTCATTTCCTACGACAAGGACGGCACCATTGACCTGGTGTTCACCGCGCCCAACTTTGCCCGCCGGGGCATTGCCTCCACCCTCTACCATGAGGCGGAGAAGCAACTGATCGGCATGGGTGTGAAAGAGCTGAAAACCGAATCCAGCGTGGTCGCACGGCCGTTCTTTGAGCGGCACGGCTTTGAAGTGGTCGACGAGCAGCGGGTCACGGTTCGCGGGGCCCAGTTCCTGCGCTATAACATGCGCAAAGCACTGGAAGGATAATGCGGTGATGCACTATGGCATCACCCCATGCTCACAGGGCCAGCTTCTGGCCAGCTGGTCTGAAGAAGGCCTCTGCGCCATCGAGCTGGGCGACACAGACGAAGAACTTGTCGCCCTGCTTCACGCCCATTTCCCGGGCCAGGTTATCAAGCCCGCAACCGCCGGCATCGCCGACGTACTTGACCCCGTGCGGCAGCTTGTCGACACCCCCACTGGCAGCCTACCGATACCCCTGTCACCAAAAGGCTCTGTCTTCCAGAAAGAAGTCTGGCAAGCCCTTCTGAAAATTCCGGCAGGCACCACCGTCAGTTACAGCGAACTTGCCCGGATGCTGGGCCGCCCGAAAGCCACCCGCGCCGTTGCTACGGCCTGTGCAGCCAATAAACTGGCGGTGGTAATACCCTGCCACCGGGTTGTCCGGTCTGACGGCAGCCTCGGGGGCTACCGCTGGGGCATCGAGCGTAAACGCGCCCTGCTCAACCTTGAAGCGACGCTGGCAGCCAGCGCTTCTTAGCCTTCTCCACAAGATCCCGGGCGTCGTTGTTCCAGGGGTGGAAGTTCGGGCTGTAATACTTCAGGTAAGACGGTATCAACTTGCGGAACACACCCGGCTTGCCCCACATATAATTAAAGGCCCCGGCCCAGGATTTCAGGTTCCCCAGCTGGCCGTCTTCCTTCATCAGCTGAATCACGTGCAGCGTGCTGAAGAACGGGAAGATCACACTCACAACCATCATTTCCGTCACCCGGATAAACTCGCTGCCGCCGATACTCTTATAAACATCAAAGGCCACCGCCTTGTGCTCTGACTCTTCAATAGCGTGCCAGGCCCAGACTGGCGCGATCCTCGGGTCCATTTCCTCGAGCGCATCAAACTTGAGCAGAAACTCCTCTGCCATCAGGGCGGTAAAGTGCTCAACCGCCACCGTATGGGCCAGCTGGCGCTCCGGAGTGAAATTCCTGCGCAGCTTGTTCATGAACCACTGCACTTCACGCTCGAGCCGGCCCAGACCAACGCCCCGCTCCTCCAGGAAGCCGTTCATCAGCTTGTGCTCTTTCGAGTGATGAGCCTCCTGGCCGATAAATGCCCGGATCGCCTTCTTCAGCTCCGGGTCCGTAATCTGGTCCTGGTAGTGACGGACCGAATCAATGAAGAATTTTTCTCCGGGCGGGAAGCTGGCAGACAACGCCCCCAGCAACAAGGTTTTTACCGGGTCGTTATCCCACCAGTATTTTGGGAGATCCTCCGGAAACTCGAAATCCGGACTGCGCACTTCCGGAACCAGCCCCGGCGGTGTCGCACTCCGGTAGCCCCTTGTGGACTTCTTGATCTGTGTCGCTGGCGCGTTCATAGCAAACTCTCCTGAACCTGTGGGCTCGAATACTTTCCTACAGGCTACGCCCCCTTTGGCGGGGGCGTCAGGTGATTGCGGGCCAATTTCCTAATCAGGCGGGCTCTGTGGCCTCTGCGGCAAGCGCCCGTACCCGTTCGAAGTCCTCCTCGGTGAACACACCGTTAACCCCGGACACCGCCGCCAGCTGCATGCCGTGCTTCAGGCCGAGTTTGTAGATTTCCCGCACCTTCTCCCATTCGATATTACGGCCCAGGGTGAAGTTCTCGAACCGGGCTTCCAGCGCCAGTACAATGGTTTCGGCCAGGCAGGCATAGGCAATGCCTTTGGGCAGGCCAATGTCCTTCATCTTTACCGGCCCGGGAAGCTGGATTTCACCGGATTCGATGACCAACACATCCGGCCGCCGGGCTACATCTTCTGCGGGAATATCCAGCGGCCGGGCCACGTCGGTAATCACGCAGCCGGGCTTCACCTTCATGATATCCAGGATGCGCTTGCCGGCCCCTGAGGTGGCCGTTACCACCATATCCATATCCGGAAGATCGCGATCGGTGGTGGCTGCCACGTGTACGATAGCACCCGGGGTTTCCAGTTCGATGCTTTCCTTCAGGGCCAGCAGCTTGGCCGCTTCCGGAGCCACCATATAGATTTCATCCACGGCCTTGGCCAGCAACCGGGCACACACAGAACCAATGGCTCCGGTAGCGCCCACAACCATGGCCTTGCCAGCCATCTTGCCGCTTTTGCCGATACTCACCCTGCCAATACGCTGCGCCGCGTCGTGGGCGGCCCAAAGGGCACCTGAGGCGCTGTAGCTGTTGCCGGTAGTAATCGGCAGCGGTGCCCGCTTGGCCACCGTAATCCCGGCATCCCCGACTACCTTGGTAAACGCGCCCAGGCCCATAATCTGGGCACCCAGTTTCCTGGCCAGCTTTGCCGCCGCCAGCAAGCGGCTGTAGGTAAACTCCGGGTCATGGGCCATGATTTCTTTCGGGGTGCCGCCCACGGTAATCAGCCAGCCTTCCACTTCATCACCAGTGGGTGACTGAATGCCGGAGACCTTCGAATACACAAATGGCGGCGTATAGGCGATGGCTTTTTCCACCAGGTTCATCACCGCCGGCGGCGATACGCTGGCGACCCAGTCCAGGGGCGGGGTTTTGGTCAGATACTGTTGCGACAGCGGATGGATTACAAAGGCGAATCGGTTTATACGGCGGTAGCCATTGGGGTACAGAATCCGGGGTTCTACCCCGAGCCGCTCGATCACATCGAGAAAGTCATCTGCGCCCAACTGCTCCGGAGTTCGGGACAGCGCTGCGCTGATCATCGCCTCCATAACGTTCACCCCCACTGGCCGACCTTCCAGCCAGGGGCTATAGTCCACCACCATGGCGACTTTCCGGGAACGGAACCAGTCCAGGGCAGATTCGCTCACCCGGGAGGTGATCACGGTTTTGCCACCCAGCTCTTTCTCCGTGAAGGCCTCCAGATCCCCCATCGCCCCGACAATCACATGGCAGTCCCTGACCGATTCATGCAGGGAACTGCTGATCAGTTTCTCCCCCATCCGGTAAATAGGAGTGCGGTGTAGTCGCTCGATGACCTTGACGGCATTGGGGCTGAACATCACCGGTGCGGTGAGCTTGGTGTAGGCTTCCAGCTGGCTCAGGGAAGTCAGCAGACGTGGCACGCCGAAATCCAGGTAAGGATCTGCGAACAGCAGGTTGTCTGTATGTTCCGACAACGCCTTGGCAATGCGGAAACCGGCCTGGCCGTTGAGGAACAGCACCCGGGCATTGTCGAAAAAATGGCCCAGTTCGGTCTGGGTATGGCGCACGGCCCATTCCTGGAGAATGCCCCGAAGGCCGGCCCCGGTGGTGACGGGCTTATCCGGCACACAGGCTTCCAGACGCGAGGTATCCGGGTGCTGAAGCTGCTCCCGCCCTACCTGGTAATGGTCGTGGATCATACTCAGGCCAATGGCATCTGCCTGTTCACGCACCGAATCCAGAACGGCCTCGGCACGGTCCAGGTTACCATCGCTCCCCACCCTGATCACCCGGAAGTCCTGGCCCAGAAACCGGGTTTCAAGCTCGTAGTCGTACTCGGATGAGCCCTGGCTGATACTCACAACGGTTTTCATGGCGCCTTGTCCCTGTTTTTGTCCCTGTTGTTTTGTTCTATCTCAAGTCTAGAAGCTGGTGCCTTATCCTGCCTTAGCCCAGATCAAATACCACCGCGCAAATTACCGGCTACACTGAAAAGCACGTTTGATCACCACATCCTTCCACGGAGGTACCATGACCATTCAGGGCGACCTTATTACCACCATTGCCGACCTGGTGCAGCCCGGCAAAGGCATACTGGCTGCTGACGAGAGCACGCCTACCATCGCCAAGCGCTTCAAGGCAGTGGGCGTGGAGTCCACCGAAGCCACACGGCGCCAATACCGCAGCATTATTTTCTCCACGCCCGGCCTTGGCGAACACATCAGTGGCGTGATTCTGTATGAAGAGACCCTGGAACAACTGAGCCTGGATGACGTCGCTATCCCCAAGCTGCTTGCCAGTCAGGGCATTGTGCCCGGCATCAAGGTTGATCAGGGTAAAGGCCCGCTGGTGAATGCCCCGGGGGACGAGATTACCTATGGGCTGGATGGCCTGGCTGCAAGGCTGGAGCATTACAAATCTATGGGTGCGCGATTTGCCAAGTGGCGAGATGTGTTCCATATCTCGGATACCCTGCCTTCGTTCCAGGCCATCAAATCCAATGCCGAGGTACTGGCCCGCTATGCCGCCGTGTGTCAGTCCATGGATATTGTGCCGATCGTGGAGCCGGAAGTGTTGATTGACGGCAACCACAGCATCGAACGGGCCGCAGAGGTGAGCGAAGACGTATTGCTGGAAGTGTTCAAGGCCCTGCACCGGCACCGGGTGAACCTGGAATGCATGGTGCTGAAGCCCAGCATGGTGACACCGGGCAAGGAATCCGGCAAAGCCACGCCCAAACAGGTTGCCGAAGCGACACTGAGCGTGTTCCGCCGGGTAGTACCCGCCGCAGTACCGGGGATTTTCTTCCTATCCGGTGGCCAGACGCCCGAAGAATCCACCGAAAACCTCAATGCCCTGAACAGCCTGGGCTACCACCCGTGGGAGCTGAGCTTCTCCTACGGCCGGGCGCTGCAGGAACCCGCCCAGAAAGCCTGGGCCGGAAGGCTGGAGAATGCCGGGGCAGCACAGGCGGCCATGAAAAAACGGGCCAGACTCAATGGCCTGGCCCGTTCCGGTGATTACACGCCCATGATGGAGAACGAGGGCTAGGCGGCGTTAGTGCTGCGTTGCGAGAGGTCTACCGGCTGATCCAGGCAAGCCAGCATCGGCGCCACTTCCCGGATTTTACGGGCCTGGGGCCACAGGGCTTCGGCTTCGGCAAAACCCTGGCGCAGGTAGTTGAGCCATTGCTTGATGCGGCCGGTCACGTATTTGTCTTCCAGGCGGGTTTGCAGGGCAGCAGCGTATTCCCGCACCAGAACAACTGCCTCGGCCCAGGTCATGGGCTCCAGTGTTTCACCGTTCTGGGAGGCTTTGATCTGTGCCGCCAGGTCCGGCCGGGCGATCAGGCCCCGGCCGATCATGACATCGTCGCAACCGGAGACTTTCCGGCAGCGCCAGTAATCGTCCACGGTCCAGATTTCGCCATTGGCAATCACATGGCTGTTCACGGCTTCGCGTACCTTGGCGATTTCTTCCCAGTAAGCCGGCGGCTTGTAACCATCCACCTTGCTGCGGGCGTGAATAACAATCTCGGAGGCGCCGGCCGCTTCCAACGCCTGGCCACAGGCCACACCCATGGAACGGTCGTCATAGCCCAGGCGCATCTTGGCGGTGACCGGAATATCTGCAGGCACGGCTTTACGAACGGCCGCAGTGATTTCATACATCAGCTCCGGCTCGCGCATCAGTACACAGCCGCCCTTGTGTTTGTTCACCGTCTTAGCCGGGCAGCCAAAGTTGATGTCCACCTGCCCGGCTCCCAGCTCGGCGGCCTTGGCACCATGACGGCCCATCATTTCAGCGTTGGAGCCCAGTAGTTGAACGGCCACTGGCGTGCCCACTTCCGTCAGCGCGTTGTTGTGAAGTTCCGGGGCGTACTTGTAGAAAATCCGGGGCGGCAGCATGCCGTGGGTCACGCGAATAAATTCCGTCACGCACCGGTCAATCCCGCCGACCTTGGTCAGGGTTTCACGAATGGGTGCGTCGACCAGCCCTTCCATCGGGGCAAGGATGATTCGCATGAAAGCTCCAGAAACTGAGAGAAGTGAATCAGAATGCGGCTGATCAAAAATCAGGCGGAGCGGATTGTAAGGAATTCGGGGGGAAATAGGTAGCCGGGCATCCCGAAACAGGATGCCCGGCGGGTTTTACAACGTTACCGGCAGATTATGCCTGTACGTCGAAGCGGTCGTTGTTCATGACCTTGGTCCAGGCAGCGATAAAGTCCTTCACGAACTTCTCACCGTTATCGTCCTGGGCGTACACCTCTGCGTAGGAACGCAGGATGGAGTTGGAGCCGAACACCAGGTCTACGCGGCTTGCGGTCCACTTGGCCTGGTCGGTCTTGCGGTCACGGATCTCGTAGGTTCCGTTACCCACCGGCTTCCAGCTGTAGGCCATGTCGGTCAGGTTCACGAAGAAGTCGTTCGTGAGCTGGCCTTCACGGTCTGTGAACACACCGTGCTTGGTGCCACCGTGGTTGGTGCCGAGCACCCGCATGCCGCCGATCAGAACGGTCATTTCCGGTGCCGTCAGCCCCATCAGTTGGGCGCGGTCGAGCAGCAACTCTTCCGGCTTCACGACGTAGTCTTTCTTCTGCCAGTTACGGAAGCCGTCGGCTACCGGCTCCAGGTACTCGAAAGACGGTGCATCGGTCATCTCGTCGGTTGCGTCGCCCCGGCCCTTCAGGAAGGGTACGCGTACATCATAACCGGCAGCTTTCGCAGCCTTCTCGATACCCACGCTACCAGCCAGTACGATCACATCGGCCACGCTGGCACCGGTTTCGGCAGAGATCTGCTCGTACACCTTGAGTACCTTGCTCAGACGGGCCGGCTCGTTGCCTTCCCAATCTTTCTGCGGGGCCAGGCGAATGCGGGCACCGTTGGCACCGCCGCGCATGTCAGAGCCACGGAAAGTACGGGCGCTGTCCCAGGCAGTGCTGACCATCTCGCTGATGCTCAGGCCGCTGTCTGCAATCTTCTCTTTGACCACCTCTTCACAGTAGTCGATGCTTCCTGCCGGTACCGGATCCTGCCAGATCAGGTCTTCTGCCGGCGCTTCCGGGCCGATATAACGGCTCTTCGGGCCCAGATCCCGGTGAGTCAGCTTGAACCAGGCACGGGCGAAGCAATCCTTGAAGTATTCCGGATCTGCCATGAACTTCTCGCAGATGGCGCGGTACTTCGGATCCATCTTCATGGCCATATCCGCATCGGTCATGATCGGATTGTGGCGCTTGGACGGGTCGCTGGCATCCTGCGGCTTGTCCTCTTCCTTCATGTTGACCGGTTCCCACTGCCAGGCGCCGGCCGGGCTCTTCTTGAGCTCCCACTCGTAGCCGAACAGAAGGTCAAAGTAACCCATATCGAACTTGGTCGGATGGGTTGTCCAGGCACCTTCAATACCGGAAGTCACGGCATTGGCGGCCTTGCCCTTCATGTTCGGATTGCTCCAGCCAAAGCCCTGCTCTTCTACATCCGCCGCTTCCGGCTCGGCACCGAGAGCACCTGCGTCACCGTTACCGTGACACTTACCAACGGTGTGACCACCGGCAGTCAGGGCTGCGGTTTCTTCATCGTCCATCGCCATACGGGCGAAGGTTACGCGTACCTGTTCACCGGTCTTGATCGGATCCGGCTGGCCGTTTACACCTTCCGGGTTTACATAGATCAGACCCATCTGAACCGCGGCAAGCGGGTTTTCCATGGTGTCTGGCTTTTCTACGTCGCCATAACGCTCGTCAGACGGAGCCAGCCACTCTTTCTCGTTGCCCCAGTAGATGTCTTTTTCCGGGTGCCAGATGTCCTCACGGCCGAAGGAGAAGCCGTAAGACGGCAGGCCCATGGACTCATAAGCCACCGTACCGGCCAGGATAATCAGGTCAGCCCAGCTCAGTTTGTTACCGTACTTTTTCTTGACCGGCCACAGCAGACGACGGGCCTTGTCGAGGCTGACGTTGTCGGGCCAGGAATTCAGCGGAGCGAAGCGCTGGTTGCCGGTACCACCGCCACCACGGCCGTCCTGGATACGGTAAGTACCGGCTGCGTGCCAGGACATACGAATCATCAGGCCACCGTAATGGCCCCAGTCTGCCGGCCACCAGTCCTGACTGTCTGTCATCAGGGCGTGCAGGTCTTTTTTGACGGCTTCAAAATCGAGTTTCTTGACTTCTTCCCGGTAGTCGAAATCTTCACCGAGGGGATTGGTCTTGCGGTCGTGCTGGTGCAGGATGTCGAGGTTGAGGGCTTCCGGCCACCAATTCATGACATCGCGATTTTCGGTGGAGTTGGCACCGTGCATTACCGGGCACTTACCACCAGAATTATTCTCAGACATAGCACTCTCCTGTTTTCGTCATTTAGACATTCGGTCTTTCTTATCAGGGCAACACTTAATATAGATCACTCACGTTTGCCTGCTTGAATCTTTCCTAACGCCAGCATAGTGCGTGACTATAAACGGCCCCTAAAGTTCCGGGATGTGAGGTCAAGATACGCCGGAACCATGATTAGTAACAATTAATTAGAAATAACCTGGCGAAAGATTTTATTTATCGAAACATTTCTCATTGCCAACAAAAAAGGGGCGGTGATTTGCTCACCAGCCCCTTTTTCTCAACCACAGTAACGATCGCTATCAGTTCGCAAGTTCCAGCAGCAACCGGTTCAGGCGGCTGACATAGGCACCGGGATCTTTCAGCTGTTCACCGCTGGCCAATGTGGCCTGGTCAAACAGAACCGCAGACAGCTCCTTGAAGCGCTCCTCGCCCTGCTCGGTTTCCAGGCGCTGCACCAGCGGGTGGTCCACGTTGATTTCAAAGATCGGCTTGCTCTCCGGCACTTTCTGGCCGGCAGCTTCCATGATCTTCTTCATCTGGGCGCCCATATCGAACTGGCCAACCACCAGGCACGCCGGTGAATCGGTCAGGCGGTTGGTTACCCGCACTTCCTGCACCTGATCGTCCAGCACCTTCTTGATACGCTCCAGCAGATCCTTATGCTCCTTGGCGGCTTCTTCCTGGTGCTTCTTGTCTTCCTCGGTTTCCACCTCGCCCAAGTCCAGGTCACCACGGGCAACATCCTGGAACTGCTTGCCGTCGTACTCGTTCAGATAGCCCATCATCCACTCATCGATACGATCCGTCAGGATGAGTACCTCGATGCCTTTCTTACGGAATACTTCCAGATGCGGGCTGCTCTTGGCGGCCGCGAAGTTGTCACCGGTGATGTAGTAGATCTTTTTCTGGCCGTCTTTCATCCGGCCGATGTACTCGTCCAGAGAGACGTTCTGGGTCGACTCACCAGTGTGGGTAGAGGCAAACCGCAGCAAGCCGGCAATTTTCTCGCGGTTGCTGAAGTCTTCGGCCGGGCCTTCTTTCAGCACGGTGCCGAACTCGTCCCAGAAGCCCTGGTATTCATCGCCCTCTTTCTTGGCCAGCTTGGACAGCATGTCCAGCACCCGTTTGGTCATGGCGGTGCGGATGCTCTCCACGGTGCTGTCGTTCTGCAGGATTTCCCGCGATACGTTCAGGGACAGATCGTTGGAATCGATCACGCCCTTGGCGAAACGCAGGTACAACGGCAGGAACTGCTCGGCGTCGTCCATAATGAATACTCGTTGAACGTACAGTTTCAGGCCACGGGGCGCTTCCCGGTTATACAGGTCAAACGGCGCACGCTTGGGGATATACAGCAGGCTGGTGTAGTCCAGCTTGCCTTCCACCTTGTTGTGGGACCAGGTGAGCGGGTCCTCGAAGTCGTGGGCAATGTGCTTGTAGAACTCCTTGTACTCTTCGTCCTTGATCTCGGTCCGGGGCAACGTCCACAGGGCGGTGGCATCGTTGACCGTCTCTTCTTCGCCCTTCTTGTCCTCTTCCTCGGACTCGGCTTTCATCACGACCGGGAAGGAGATGTGATCAGAGTACTTCTTCACCAGGCTGCGCAGCTTCCAGCCATCCGCAAACTCTTTGTCTTCGGCTTTCAGGTGCAGCACGATTTCGGTACCGCGCTGTTCACGGCTCACCGGCTCGATGGTGAACTCGCCATCGCCCTTGGACTCCCAATGCACACCCTCTTCGACCGGTGCACCGGCACGGCGGGTGAATACATCTACCTTGTCCGCCACGATGAAGGCAGAGTAGAAGCCCACACCAAACTGGCCGATCAGCTTGCTGTCTTTCTTTTCGTCACCCGACAACTGCTTGAGGAACTCTGCAGTACCGGAGCGGGCGATGGTGCCAAGGTTGGCAATCACATCGTCACGGGTCATACCGATGCCGTTGTCGGCAATGGTGATGGTGCCGGCGTCTTTGTCGTAATCCAGGCGGATTTTGAGTTCGGAATCGCCTTCGTAGAGTTTGTCGTCTTTCAGGGCGGCGAAGCGGAGTTTGTCTTCGGCGTCTGAGGCGTTTGAGATGAGCTCACGAAGGAAGATTTCCTTGTTCGAGTACAGAGAGTGGATCATCAGGTGAAGCAGTTGCTTCACTTCGGTCTGGAATCCTAGCGTCTCTTTGTTGGTTTCTACCGTCATGGCTGTGTTTGTCTCCTGCTGGTTCTTTATGTTCGGGGGAGCGGCGTGGTCAGGTAGTCCTTTCCAAAACACGCTCCTTGCGGCACGTCCATGTGACGCTTGGGCTCCGCCATCCATGGCTCCGCACAGTTTTGGAAAGGACTACCTGACCACTCCACCGGACTTCTCAGTTAGGCCGGCTTTGCACGGAGTCTGGGCTAGCGTGTGGGGGTGCCCTTCCGAAACCGTGCGGAGCCATGGATGGCGGAGCCGAGCGTACACGGACGTATTCACAGCGTGTTTCGGAAGGGCACCCCCACACGCTTGCCTGCACCGAGGCCAGATCTTGAACCAGAGATGGGGGTCGACCGGGGCATTTCAACCCCGGCCAGAACCAACTCAGTCTTCGAGAAGGAAATGCGCGCGGGCCGTGGCTATGGGCTGGGAACGGGATTTTTGCCAGCCGGTGATCATTACATTGGCTACCCGGTTGCCCTGGCGGGTCAGGCGGCATTCGGCGTAGGTTTCGCGGTTGAGGCCGGCGCGCAGGTAGTCTAGGGAGAAGTCAACGATTCTCGGCATTCTGAAAGTGTCCTGGGACATCATCAGGTAGATCGCGGCAGACATTTCCATGAAGCCACCAATCACGCCGCCGTGGATGGCGGGCAGGATGGGGTTGCCGAGGTTTTCTTCTTTCTTGGGCAAGCGGAAAATCAGGTCGTCACCGAAGCGCTCGCACTGCAGGCCGATCCACTTGGCGTAGGGTACGGCGTCGAGCATTCTGGAGAAGTCACCGCTTTCCCGGGTGTGCTTGAGGATTTCCGGGTCGGTCATTCGGCGCCTCCGGTGATCAGGTCGCGGTAGCTTTTAGGCGTGGCTTCTTTGCCGATGCGCATGAAGGTGCCCACGCAGTTGGCGATGGTTTCGCCACCTTCCTGGTAGGCTTCGCAGCGAGTGAAGATGATGTTCTTGGTGATCTTGTAGGTTTCGGCCCGGGCGAAGACCGGTTTATGGGGTTCTGCCGGGCGCATGTAATCTACCCGCAAGTCCAGGGTCGGGCAGAGTTCGAATTCATCCAGTGCGCAGATCATCACCGAGCCGGAGGTGGTGTCCATCAGGGTGGTGATGGCGCCACCGTGGATCACGCCGGTGTCCGGGTTACCGATGATTTTGTCGCTGTAGGGCAGTTCCATGACCAGGTAGCCCTCACCCGCTTCCCTTGCAGCCAGGCCGAGTTCCCGGGCCTGGTTGAGCGTGTTCACAAACCGGTTCACCCGGTTAATTCGGGTTTCGTCATTCATTCAGGAAAATCCTGCAGGTCAGTTTTTCGATTTTGCGTCGTCACCCGTGCCGGCGGGGTTGGCTTCTTCAAATACTTTGCCGGCACGCAAGG
This sequence comes from Marinobacter vinifirmus, assembly GCF_002258215.1. Lineage (GTDB taxonomy): Bacteria > Pseudomonadota > Gammaproteobacteria > Pseudomonadales > Oleiphilaceae > Marinobacter > Marinobacter vinifirmus. The sequence continues at coordinate 61,607 of NZ_NEFY01000006.1, read as the reverse complement.
ATGCCAGGGCATCAGAGTGGAATTCCCTGCGGTAGAGCACGTATACCACCAGCGTCGCCGCCGCAATCAGGGCCAGCGGGTGTATGAACCAGGCCACCACGGCGAGCGCATAGTAATAGGAACGCAGGCCAAGGTTAAAGGTATCGCCCGCCTGGTTGCAGATGGCGCCGGCACTGCGGGCAAAGGCCTCCCTCGCCGCCGGGCTGGTTTTGCTGTCGTCGGGCATGGGGGCGCTGCCGATCATCACCGCCACGAAGTTGTACATGCGCATCGACCAGGTGAATTTAAAGAAGGCATAGACAAACACCACCATAAGCACCACCAGCCGCAACTCCCAGATTTCCCGGGAAGGCACTACGCCGAACGGCATGGTAGCGAACACTTCCATGGCTTCACTGGTGTACCCCAGTGCCGTGATGATACCCGCTAGGATCAGCAGGCAACTGGAGGCAAAGAACGCCCCGTTGCGCTCAAGGTTACCCACCACAGAGGCGTCGGAGATGCGGTTGTCCCGCTTGAGCATCACCCTCATCCAGTCTTCCCGGTAGAGGTCCAGCGTGTTGGAGAGGCAAGACCGGGAATCCGCCCGATTACGGGAGTACCAGGTATAGCCACCCCAGCAAGCCAGAAACCAGATCAGTGCCAGAAAATCCAGGTAATGCGTTGTCACAGGTAGGGGTATCCGGGCCAATTTCGGTGATTATTCAATGTGCTGATATGATACGCCAAGGCTGGTGGCCCGGCCACATTCCCGCCAGTACAGGCGAGGAAACCACCGCCCGGCTGTGCTATAAAAACAGCATCATCATGAATGGCCGGCCTCTTAACAGGACGTTGGTTACTGACCAATCAAGGAGTAAAACGTGATTTCCGGATCTCTCGCCCGTTTGTGTGTCGTTCTTTCTTTGCTGTTTGCCCTGGCGGGCTGCGCCGTGAATCCGGTGACCGGTAAGAAGCAGCTGTCCCTGATCTCGGAAAGCGAAGAACTCGCTCTGGGCGCAGAACAGTACAGCCCTACCCAACAAACCCAGGGCGGGCAGTTCTACATTGACCCTGAGCTGACGGTGTACGTTCGGGAAGTCGGCATGAAGATGGCGCAGGTCAGTGATCGTCCGGACCTCCCCTACGATTTCGTGGTGCTGAACAACAGTGTACCCAACGCCTGGGCCCTGCCGGGGGGCAAGATTGCCATCAACCGGGGGCTGTTGGTGAAGCTTGAAGACGAAGCCCAGCTGGCCTCGGTACTGGGCCATGAAATTGTTCACGCTGCGGCCCGCCACAGCGTTCAGCGCATGCAGCAAGGCATGCTGATCAGTGCAGGCATGGCGGGGATCGGCATTGCGGTCTCTGACAACGAGTGGGCAAGCCTGATTATGGGAGGCGCCGCCGTTGGCGCACAGCTGGCGCTGGCACGGTACAGCCAGGGCGACGAACTGGAATCGGATGCCTATGGCATCGAATACATGAAAGCCGCAGGCTATGATCCCCAGGCCGCCGTGGAACTCCAGGAAATTTTCCTCCAACTCTCCGACGGCCGGGAGAGCAACTGGCTGAGCGGGCTGTTTGCCAGCCACCCGCCCTCCGCCCGTCGGGTGGAGGCGAACCAGCAACTGGTGCAGGAACTCGGTGGGGGCGGCTACCGGGGCCGGGACGTGTACCAACGCCGGATTGCCAAAATCAAACAACTCCAACCCGCCTACGATGCCCACGACAAAGCCATGAAACTGGCGTCCGAGGGGGATTACGAGGCAGCCCTGGCTTCGGTAAACCAGGCCATTAAGGCAGAACCCCGTGAAGCCATGTTCTATGCCCTGCGTGGCCGCATCTACAAGGCACAGGACCAGGCTGAGAAAGCCCGTGCCGACTTCGACAAAGCCGTCTCGCTGTATCCGGAAATGTTCGAGTACCAGCTTTACAACGGCCTGAACGAGCTGCAACTGAACAACCTCACCAAAGCCCGCGAACACCTTGAACGGGCGAACCAGGTGGTGCCCACCTCTATCGCTTACCTGCGGCTGGGCGATATTTCCCGGCAGCAAGGGCGGAGAGATGAGGCGGTGCAATACTATGCAGCCGCTGCCGAAGCCGGTGGAGATGTGGGCGAGGAAGCCAGGCGTAAACTCGCCGCCATGACCAACTGACGGCAACGCCCCAAGCCCGGGAACCGGAGGCCACAAGCCTCCGGTTTTTTTGTGCCCGGTCAATTTGCCAGCCTGACGCGGAGTTCGTGTCACTGAATGCATTGACTTCTAGAGCAATAACTCTAAAAATTACTGAAACCAACAACAACCGGATTGCGAACATGCTCCTCAAGCGACTCCAACCGATGATGTTTCAGGCCAGGCGTAATTATGTGGAACTGATGTTCCAGGTAATGGGCCGGGCACTGCAGGCGATCAGTGACGTAGACGAACCCACCCGCGAAGAAGTCCGCGCCCTGCCCGAAGGTTTTCTGTTCGAGATGCAGGTTATGCCCAACGGACCGAAACTGATTGTGGAACACACCGGCGACGGCAAATTACACTTTCACGGTGACACCGCCCCGCGCCCCGTGGACCTGTCTATCCAGTTCAAACACATGGCCCACGCGTTCCTGGTGTTGTCGTTCCAGGAGAAAACCTCCGTTGCCTTCGCCAACGACCGCATGCTGGTAGATGGCGATGTCAGCTACGCCGTGCGTATGACCCGGGTGCTGAACCGCCTTGAGTCGTTCATCCTTCCGAAACTGGTGGCACAGCGGGCCGTCAAGGAATACCCCGCAGACATCCACCTGCCGGAGAAGCTCATGAGCTCAGCCCGCATCTACCTGAAAGTTGCCACCCAATTTGTCGAGACAGTGAGAGCATAATGACTAACAAATACTACGAGTTCTTCTGCCCGGTAAAAGTGATTGCCGGTAAAGCCGCCCTGGAGCATATTCCGTACGAACTGACCGGACTTGCTGCCAAACGGCCAATGATTATTACCGACAAGGGTGTGCGGGCCGCCGGCCTGCTGGATCCGGTGATTGCAGCCTGTGAAGAGAGCGGGCTGGAGATTGTCTCTATCTATGACGATGTGCCGCCGGATTCCTCCACGACCGTGGTACGGGACATTGCCGCTGTTTATCGCAAGGAAAAATGCGACTCCATCATTGCCGTCGGTGGCGGATCCGCCATCGATACCGGAAAGGCCGTCAACATCCTGGTGTCCGAGGGTGGCGATGACATTGCCAGGTACACCGGCGCGGGCGTGCTCAAACATCCGCTCAAGCCCTTTTTCGTAGTACCCACAACTGCCGGCACGGGCTCCGAGGTTACCTCGGTGGCGGTCATTACCGACGAAAAGAAAGGCGTCAAGCTGCCGTTCACCTCCAGCTTCCTGCTGCCGAATGCCGCGATTATAGACCCGCGCATGACCCTGACGCTGCCGCCGCACATTACCGCCGCCACCGGCATGGACGCCCTTACCCATGCCGTTGAAGCCTTCACTTGCATGGCCAAGAATCCGTTAAGCGATGCCTACGCCACCGCCGCCATCAAGAAAATCAGCCAGTCCCTGCTGGCGGTGATGGACAACCCAAAAGACCAGGACGGCCGGTTAGAGCTGGCTCAGGCCTCAACCATGGCCGGTATCGCCTTCTCCAACTCCATGGTAGGGCTGGTGCACTCCCTGGGGCACGCCACCGGTGCCATCTGCCATCTGCCTCACGGCCTGTGCATGAGCTTGTACCTGCCGTACGTGCTGGAGTTCAACCTTGAAAGCATCCGTGAGTCTCTGGGCGAATTGCTGCTGTATCTGGAAGGCCCGGAGGTCTATTCTGCCACTCCGGCTTCCCGCCGTGCCGAAGCCAGCATCTCCGCCATCCGCAAGCTTCGTGATGCCCTGCACAAGCGCTGTGAGTTGCCCCGTACCCTGAAGGAAACCGGCAAGGTACTGGAAACCCAACTGGAGGCGATTGCCCGTCAGGCACTGGACGACGGCTCCATCATGTTCAACCCCAGAGAGGTGACCCTCGAGGACGCATTGAGCGTTCTCCGCCGGGCCTGGGCCTGAACACGGACTCAAAATCATTGAAACAAACGGATAAAACGGTAATATTTGGCAAGCGCACTGGCAGGGAGTTGGCCGGATAAGTGCATTTTCAAAGCATAGGCCGCTTCCACCAGAGTTTCTTGCGATGACTAAACTGGTCCGACACCTCAAGAGCATTGGTTTCCGGACACTCTCCGGGCTGATAACCGCAGGCTGCTTTTCCATGGCAGCCTATAGCGGAGAAACCGGCCCGGGGGTTTTCCACTTCAATGTATCCCCTAACGGCTACCCCCCGTACCTGATCGTCCAGGACTCAGAGCCTGCCGGTATCATGTGGGATGTGGTGGAACTGATTGTTCCGCGACTCGGCTACCAGGTCGAGCCGCGAAAGATACCCCGTAAACGGGTAGACCAGATGCTGGAAGACGGGTACATCGATGGCACGCCCAGAGCCATCGAATGGACCGAAGAACCGGAAAAGTTTCTGTTCACGGATCCTGTTGTGAATGTGGAAGAAGTGTTTTTCTTTCCTGAAGTTTCAGACCTGGATTTCGAACATCCCAGTGACCTTTTCGGGAAAACCGTGGTGACTCACCTGGGTTATCTCTACCCGACACTGGCCCCCTATTTCGAAGACCAGCGTATCCGACGCTTTGACGTTTCCCGCGACCGTGACATGTTCCGTTTCCTGCAACACGGCGACCGATTCGATACCGCACTGGCAGATCGCCTGGTGGGCAAGTGGATACTGAGAAATGAGGGCATGGCGGATGAGTTCAGAAGCTCGGACAAAGCCATCAGCCAGTATGGGTTCCGGCTGATGTTGAGGCCTGACTGGACGGACTTCGCCGAATCCTTCAACCGGGAACTGGAACTGATTCGCGAGAATGGCGAACTGGACGCCATTCTCGCCAATTACCGCTAAAACGCCGTCATTGCCGGCTCACTCGAGCCGGCGCAGCAACAGCATGGGTGACACGCTGAGTACCGGCCGCAACTGCCAGCGGCCAAACAGGGCCAGCAGCAACGCGCTGATCAATGGCACTGGCAGCATCACTTCCCAATGCCACTGAAAACTGCCCTCAAACATTCTCACCTGCAAGGCATAAACCGCCGCTTCCGCCGCCAGCACGCCCAATATCCCGGCAACGAACCCAAGCAAGGCAAACTCGAGCATGGTACTGCGCACCAGCAGAGATTGTTGGCCGCCCAGCGTCCGCAACAGGGCACCTTCACGCTGACGATCCCGCAAGGTCGCGCTGACGACCGCCGCCATCACAACCAGTGCCGCCGCAAGAATCAGCGCCAGAATCGCTTCAATGGCCTGAGTGACCTGGCGGACGATATCCTGGATGCGCTCGATAATGTGGTCGATCTCCAGCACCGACACGGTGGGAAAACGGCGCGAAAACTCGTTCAGGGCCACCTTGTTGCTTGCCCCCAGATGGAAACTGGTAATCCAGGTAGCCGGCATGTCGGTCAGGCCACCGTCCGGGGGAAAGGCAATGTAGAAGTTCGGCTTCATGCTGTCCCACTGCACGGTACGGATACTGACGACCGGTTCGGTGACCTGTTCAGAGCCTATGGTAAAGGTCAGCCGGTCGCCAAGTTCCAGCCCCAGCCTCTCCGCCAGCTCGGCTTCCACCGAGACCCCCTCGGTTACGCCCGCTGCAAACCACTCCCCTTCCACAACGCGATTGTCATCGGGCAGGTCTTCCATCCAGGTCAGGTTCAGCTCCCGGTTAAGCGCGTTAATTCGCTCATCCTTACTGACCGCTTCTTTCACAGGCTGGTCGTTCAGTTCGGTCAAACGGCCACGGACCATGGGATAGACGGTGTCCAGGGGCGATCCCTTCTGCGCCCAATAGGCATCAACCTCATCTACCGTGTCCGGCGCTATGTTTATCAGGAAGTGATTGGGAGCATCGTCCGGAAGCTGGGCCTGCCAGTCGTCCAGCAGGGACGAACGGACCAGCACCAATGTCGCCGCCAGCATCAGGGTCATGGCAAATACCGCCATTTGCGCCATGCTGGCCTGCCGGTGCCGGTAAAGGCCAACAAGGGCCAGGCGCCAAGCGTTGCCACCACCTCGCACTTTGCGCAGCACCGAGACCATCAACCAGCCCACCAGCCCCAGCACTGCCAGCAATAACACCAGCCCGCCCAGCAACGATGCCACCAGGGCCAGTTCGCCGGCATACATCCACACCAGCCCGAAGATGGCCAGCACGGCGATGATCAGGTCCGGAACGGCTTCCCGGCCGGTTTCCCCGGGCTGGGAGCGCAGCACCCGCATAGCCGGCACATTGCGCAGGCGGCGAACCGGCGGGTACGCGAAGGCGAACAAGGATACCAGCGCGGTCAGCAGCGCCGGCGCCAGGGCGGCGGGGTCGAGATAAATATCAACCGGGCGCTCCAGCACACTGCCAAGCATCCTGGCCAGCAGCCAGAACAGCGGCAGCGCCAGCACCAGCCCACCAATAATGCCCGCCACGCCCCACAGGGCCAGACGGCGAAGGTACAATCGGCCGATGCCCTTACCGGTAAGCCCCAGCGTTTTCAGCAGTGCCACCGTGTCCCGTTGCGACAATGCGTACTGGCGACTGGCCACGGCAACCGCCACCGCTGCCAGCAGAACCGCCAGGCTGCCGCCAAGCAGCAAGAAGCGTTCGGCCCGCTCAAGGGAGCGGGAGAAGGTTTCGCCATCCCTCACGCCTTCCCATTCATGGCTCGGCTCCAGTTGCGGCTCCAGCCACTGGTAGTAATCGTTTAACAGGTTTTCGGCACCGGCAAACAGATAGATGTATTCCACCCGACTGCCTTCCTGAAGCACTCCGGTAGCCGGAACATCGTCTACGTGCATCATCACCCGGGGCGCCAGCGATGAAAGCCGGAAACCGCCATCGGGCTCACGTAACAGCAGGTTTGAAATCTCAAGTTTCAGGTTGCCGACTTCCAGCGTGTCGCCAACGTCCAGCTCCAGCAAGCGCAGCAGGCGCGGGTTGATCCAGATCTCGCCTTTGGCAGGGCCAGACCCCACAATTGAGCGAGTACCCTCGGCACGGGATTGCACTTCAATGTCACCGCGCAGCGGATATTCATCGCTGACCGCCTTTACCGACACCAGCTGAAAACCGCTTTCACCGAACACCATGGTGGAAAATTCGATCATCTGGCCGGTTTCGATACCGCGATCACGCGCTTCCTCAATCCAGCCTGCCGGTACCGGCCGGCCATTTTCGGCTTCCAGCTGGCGATCAGCCGCCAGGAAGGAGCTGGCCGAGGAGACCAGAGTGCGCTGCAACTGGCTTGCAAACAGGGCGATGGTAGCCACCGTGGCCACGGCGATAATCAGGGCAACCAGGACCACCCGAACGTCTCGTTCGCGCCAGTCCCGGCTTACGGACATGAGCTTCTGTGATGCTGCCATCAGCCAGACACCTCTTCCACCAACTCGGGCTCGGTGAGCACGCCCGCTTCAATATGCAGTTGCCGGCCACAGCGGGCCGCCAGGCGGTCATCGTGGGTGACCATCACCAGTGTGGTGCCCTGCTCCCGGTTAAGGTCCATCAGCAGGTCGGACACTGCCTGGCCGGTGCGGTTGTCGAGGTTACCGGTCGGTTCATCGGCAAACAGGATCACCGGGTCGGAAGCAAATGCCCGGGCAATCGCCACCCGCTGCTGCTCGCCGCCGGAGAGCTGCCGGGGCGTGTGGCTCAGCCGCTCACCCAGGCCAACCCGTTCCAGCAGTTCCCGGGCCCGTTTCTCCGGCGCTTCGATGCCGGCAAGCTCCAGCGGCAGCATGACATTTTCCAGGGCACTCAGGGCCGGCAACAGCTGGAACGACTGGAACACGAAGCCCACCCGCCGGGCCCGCAGCATGGCGCGTTCGTCCTCGCTCAGACGGCTGATTTCAGAGCCGTCCAGTTCGACCTTGCCTTCGCTGGGGGTATCCAGGCCCGCCAGCAATCCAAGTAACGTGGTTTTGCCGGAACCGGAGCGGCCAACAATGGCTACGGACTCTCCCCGATTGATTTCCAGATTGACCCCCTGCAAGATCGTCAACGTATCAGCTTCCAGGCTGACCTTGTGGGTCAAGTCTGTTACGCGCAGCATCGGGCTGGTATCGGTTTTACTGAGATCCGTCATCTGGTTCACGGTTGCTCCGTTGTCTGGTTCTGGATGTTCATGAATTGTTTAAGGGTATACGACTTTACTATGCATACGATATCCACGTTCGTCAGATCATTGGTCATCGCAGCGTTTGCCATGGTGTCGCTGCCGGTTCTGGCCAGCCAGAACACCCTGCTGGTGGTCGGCGACAGCATCAGTGCCGCCTACGGCGTACCCTCTGAAACCGCGTGGGTAGAGCTGCTCAGGGAAAGGCTGTCCGGACAAGGGCTGGACTGGCAGGTCGTGAATGCCAGCATCAGCGGCGAAACCACAGACGGCGGCCTTCGTCGCCTGCCGGGGCTGCTGGAGAAGAATGATCCGGATATCGTAGTGATCGAACTGGGTGGTAACGATGGCCTCCGGGGGTTTCCGCCAAACGTGATCGAATCCAACCTGGCCGGGATGATTGAGCTGGCACAGGATTCCGGCGCGGTTCCTTTGTTGGTGGGAATGCAGATTCCGCCAAACTACGGCCAGCGCTATACCCGGATGTTTGCCGATCTGTTCCCGACCTTGTCTGACCGCTACGGGGTCCCTTTGGTTCCGTTTTTCCTTGACGGAATCTACGACCAGGACGGATTAATGCAGGGCGATGGCATTCACCCTACCGAGGAGGCCCAGCCTTTGCTGCTGGACAATATCTGGCCGCGGCTGGAACCCCTGGTTGTGGATTAACTTCCAACAAACATTAACGCCCGTCGCTCTGACCAGTAGTAACCGTCCTTCGCATGCTCCACAAAGCCCACGTGCCCTCCCCACTTGGGCACTTCCAGCTTCACATAGGAACCCAGCACTTTCTTTGAATCCGGGAAACAGGCCGGAGACAGGAAAGGGTCGTCTGCGGCGTTGATCATCAGCGAAGGTACACGGATATCTTTCAGCCGGAACAGGGCCGAGCAATTCTCCCAGTAGTCCTGCGCATCTTTGAAACCATGCAGGGGGGCGGTGTAGCGGTTATCGAATTCATGGAAGTTACGGATATCCCTGAAACCACTCACATCGATCAGATCAGGGAATAATTCCGATTTTTCCTGCATTTTCCCATGCAGATCGTTCAAAAATCGCTGCATGTAGATCTTGCGACTGGGCAAGGCGAGCATGTCGGCGCTGCCGGCGAGATCTGCCGGTACTGAATAGACCACCGCACCACTGATGCGGCTGTCTACCTGTTCACCCTGCTGGCCCAGATACAGGAGCGTCAGGTTGCCGCCCATACTGAAACCACTCAGGAACAGGTTCTGGTAGCTTTTGCCCAGGGCGTGGTTGATCACGATTTCCAGGTCTTCCGTAGCACCACTGTGGTAAAACCGCGGCTGACGGTTCATCACGCCTCCGCAGGAGCGGAAGTTCCAGGCCAGCACATCCCAGCCGGCCGCCATCAGCGCCCGAGCCAGGCCCAGCACATAGGGGCGCCGGCTGTGGCCTTCCAGTCCGTGGGAAATAATGGCCAGGCGGTTGCTGTGTTGGCGGTACCAGTCCAGGTGGAGCTGGTCGTCATCCGGGGTGCTGATCACTTCGGTTTGTGGCTCCGGCATCTGCACCTTGCGGAACAGCGTGGGCCAGATGGACTGCACGTGTCCGTTACGCAGCCAGACCGGTGGGCGATAGCGGTTTTTGGCACTTCTGTGCAAATTTTGACCTTTCATTTCAGAGGGTTGACGAACCTGATCAAAGCGCTTAATATGCGCGCCACGTTGATGATGTTCCCCGATAGCTCAGTTGGTAGAGCAACGGACTGTTAATCCGTTTGTCCCTGGTTCGAGCCCAGGTCGGGGAGCCACTTATTCCGAAAAGCCGCTGATTGTTTCAATCAGCGGCTTTTTACTTTCTGCCTCAGAATACTTCTTCCCGCTGCATGAATTCCTTCAACACCTGGTACAGGGTGTAACCGTCCTGGGTACCAATGAGTTCCCGAATGGAATGCATGGCAAATTGCGGCACACCGATATCCAGGGTCGTTACCCCCAGATTGCCGGCAGTCAGCGGGCCGATGGTGCTGCCACAGCCCATGTCACTGCGCACCACAAAGGTCTGGTGCGGCAGGCCGAGTTCGTCACTGATGTGACGATACAACGCAGCTGAGCGGCTGTTGGTGGCGTAACGCTGGCTGTGGTTAACCTTGATCACCGGGCCCTGGTTCAGGATCGGACCATGGTTCTCATCGTGCTTGTCCATAAAGTTAGGATGCACGCCGTGGGCGTTATCGGCCGAGATCATCATGGAACGGGCGATGGCCCTGCCCTTGCCTGCACCACACCAGCGCTCCAGCACGGAACCGAGGAATGGCCCCTGAGCGCCTTCGGCCGACATGCTGCCCACTTCTTCGTGGTCGTTGCATACCAGCAAGGCCGCCTGGTCTCCGGACGTATCCAGCAACGCCTGCAGGCCGATGTAACAGCTCAGAAGGTTGTCCAGCCGCGCAGAGGCCAGGAACTCTTCCCGCAGGCCAACGTAGGAAGCGCCCTGGGCGTCATAGAAGCTCAGCTCATAACCCAGCACCTTGCGGGCTTTCAGGCCGGATTCACTGGCAATCTGCTCCCGCAACAGGTCGGTAAAAGCCGTGGTATCCGTCTCTGGCACCTGCATGACGACCGGTGGCAGGTCGGTCTGGGCATTGATCGAACGATTGCTGTTGGCTTCCCTGTCCAGGTGAATGGCCAGGCTGGGGATAATGGCCACAGGCTTGCGGAAGTTCACCAGGGTGTCCTGCACCTTGCCGGACTCATCCAGCACGGTTACCCGGCCTGCCAGGGACAGGTCCCGGTCAAACCAGGGGTTCAGCAACACGCCGCCATAGACTTCTACCCCAAGCTGGAAGAAACCTTTTCGGCGGATTTCCGGTGTCGGCTTTACCTTCAGGCAGGGGCTGTCGGTGTGGGCACCGACCATACGTACACCGGAGCTGACCACGTCATTCTTTCCGGTACGGAAGGCAATAATGGATGAGCCGTTGCGAATGGCGTAGTAGCCTTTGCCCTGCTCCAGCGCCCACTCTTCACGTTCATCCAGCTGCTGAAAACCTGCGGCATCGAGGCGGGTTTTCATGTTATTCACGGCATGCCAGGGCGTGGGTGAGGCGTTCAGAAATTCAATCAAGTCATTATTAAATTCAGTGTGTTCCATGATCTTCCTGATTGCATGATAATGGCCGCTACAGTATGGCACGAAGCCGGCAATGCTCCTACAGCGTGCGCCGTCAGTGACTATACTCACCCAACAATATTTACCGGAGTCGCCTGTGTCGATACCCCGCTTTCTGGACATCGAATACTGCCAGACCGAAGACGCCCTGTTTCCCGTTGCCATTGCCTGGTCACTTGCAGATGGCCAGATGAAAACCGTGGTGATCACGCCGGAAGAGTCCTGGCTTCCGGAAGACGGGGATCTGGGGGACATCGATCTGCTGTACCTGGAAGAACAGGGCGTGCCGCTACTGGAGCTGGTACAAGAGCTGCACCAGGACCTGCCGGACCAGACAGTTTACGTAGACGGCATAGACCCGGATGAACTCCTGGTTGACCTGATTTTCAGTGCCGTGAGCCAGGATGCCCCCTTTGAAGTCGCCCCTGTTTCCGAACTGATCTCCGGACTGGACAGCGAAGCCATCGAAGACCGCCGGCGCCAGCTGTTGTTCGATGAAGGCCTTGAACCACAGCTCCCGGAAAACGGCGTCTATGCCCTGCTCCTGCTGGCCCAGGAAGAAGGCCTGCTGGACGACCTGTAAAACCGGCCTTCAGGCGGGGAAGTGTGACCGGCGTCTGCGTAACAACGGGTTACACAAGGCAGAATCTGGCGTCAGTATCCATGACGACAGGACGCCGGACCATAATGAAAAAAATCACATCCCCCCTGCTTTGCGCCAGCCTCGTTACCGCGGTTTTATTCCCGCCGGTTGTATGCGCCCAGGAAGGTGCCGCGTCAGAAACTCCCCGCTCGGACAAACACTACATCGGATTACTGGCCACGGCACTGGAACATCGCTCCATCGGCATTTCCAAGGAAGACGGCTGGGGCCAGGCGGGTACGCTGGTGATCGGTGGCCACCTGAATGATCTGATCCACGCTGAAATCCGCCTGGGCGGTGGCTACAAGGATGCCGAGATCTCCCGAGGTGACCTGAGCCTGGCGATCGACTATTTTGGCAGCTGGTACATGGGGCTGCATTACCCGATTGGTGAGCTCGGTAACGTCTATGCGCAGGCAGGCTTCACCCACGTGAGCGGCGAGGCAACGCTGGACAACCCGGACGCCGATGCCAACGGGCAGTTCCGGGATTACGTGGGAGATTACCCTTCAAGCAGTTTCAGCTTCAGCTGGCTTGCCGGTATCGATTTCGAACTGCTGGATAGCACGTACCTGGTGCTGGAAGGTGGCAAGCTGTTCAAAGATACCGATACCAGTGCCAATGCTTTCCAGTTTTCTTCTGGTATTCGTTTCGAGTTCTGAGTTTGCTGGCTTTTTTCGGTGCATGTTAAGAGGGCCGGATAGCCTTTCCTGGAAACGCTACGAGCACATCCTTGTGCGCTTCTCTCCGGCCATCCATGGCCTCCGAAATTCCAGGAAAGGCTATCCGACCCTCTTAACACATAACTTACATGCAGGCCGCTATTAAACTGACGTTTAATCAGTAAGTTTATGTTGGATATGCCAGCAGCGGTGAATCTTCTGATTCCGCTGGAAATCCTTGTCCAGAGTGCTCGCCGTTACCTCTTTAACCTCGAACTCCTGCTCCAGATCTTCATCAAGCTTAAATTTCCGGAAGTTGTTGGAGAAGATCAGTACGCCATCACTGGATAACCGCTCCATACACTGCCGAACCATGGCGCCGTGATCCCGCTGGATGTCGAGAACGCCGGCCATTCTGGCGGAGTTCGAGAAGGTGGGCGGGTCCATGAAGATCAGGTCGAAGGTCTGGTTGGCGGTTTTGCGGTCGGCCAGCCAGGCCAGGCAGTCGGCCTGTTCCACTACGTGCTTGCGGGAGTCTGTCCGATTCAGGGCCAGGTTGTCCTGCGCCCAGCTGACGTAGGTTTTGGACATATCCAGGCTCAGGGACCGGCTGGCGCCGCCAACGGCTGCGTGAACGGTGGCTGCGCCGGTGTAGCAGAACAGGTTCAGGAAGCGTTTGCCCCGGGAATGCTGCTGTATCCAGTAGCGCACCGGTCGGTGATCCAGGAACAGGCCGGTGTCCAGGTAATCTTTCAGGTTTACTTTCAGGGTGCAGCCGTGTTCGTGCACGTTGAAGTATTCACCGGTTGCGGCCTGTTTTTCATACTGCTTGGTGCCGGTCTGGCGCTGGCGTTGTTTACAGACCAGGTTTTCCGACGCAACTTCCAGCACTTCCGGGATGACCGCCATGGCTTCGGCGAGGCGTTCCCTGGCGGCTTTTTCGTCTATAGATTTCGGAGCCAGGTATTCCTGTACATGCACCCTGCCCTCGTAGATATCGATAGCCAGGGCGTACTCCGGCATGTCCGCATCGTACAGGCGATAGCAGCCAATGTTCTGTTTCCGGGCCCACTGGCCGATGGTTTTCAGGTTTTTCTTCAGCCGGTTGCGCAGCATGTCTGCCCGCTCGGGATTAGCGATCCGGGGCATCACCTGGCCGGGCGCTGCAGGGTCCCGGGGGGTGCGGGCATTTTCGGGCTGGATTTCGAACAACAGCAGTTGTGCCGGCAGTTTGCCGTTGAAGAGTTTGTATTGCTTGAAGCTGCGCAGGCCGATGGACTTTCCGAACTCCGGAGCACCGGTAAACACCGCCAGGCGCCAGCCCGGAAGCTCACGCAGCACCACCTCGCCAAGAGCCTGGTAAAGGCCGGCCAGTTCTTTGCGCTCGCTCAGGCGTTCACCGTAAGGAGGGTTGGTCAGCACCAGGCCCTGTTCGGCCCAGCTTTCCTGCCGTTCAAATCCGGTAACCGGCCGAACCTCAACCTGCACAAGGTTATCCAGGCCAGCCCGGCGGATGTTGTTACGGGCGGTGTCGATAACACGGCTGTCCTGGTCGAAACCGGCAAAGGCCGGTATCCGTTTCTGTTTGCCTTCGTGGGCGCGGCGCTCCGCTTCCTGGCGCAGTCCAAGCCAGAGTTCCGGCTGATGGCCAGGCCATTTTTCGAAACCGAAACGCTCGACCCGGCGGCCCGGAGCGATATCCAGGGCCATCAATGCGGCTTCGATCAGCAGCGTTCCGGAGCCACACATGGGATCAACGAAGTCACCGCCGGCAGCGGCAATGTCCGGCCAGCCGGAACGCATCAGCAAGGCGGCCGCCAGGTTTTCCTTCAGGGGTGCCAGGCCTTTCTCCGTGCGATAGCCCCGCATGTGCAGGCTGTGGCCACTGAGGTCGAGCCCCACCGCCAACCGGCCCCGGTTCAGGCGAGCTGAAATGGTCACGTCCGGGTCTTTCGGGGCGACGGACGGCCGTGGCATGCCGGCACCGCGGATGCTGTCAACGATACCGTCTTTAACTTTCTGGGCACCAAACTGGGTGTTACGGATCTCTTCGTTCTGGCCCAGGAAGGTCACGCGGAAACTGCCAGACGCAGGGATATGGGCCTGCCAGTCCAGCGACACCACGCCTTCGTAAAGTTCCTCGGCACTGCGGGCGTCTACCTCGGCGATGTGCAGCATTACCCGGTTGGCCAGGCGCGACCACAGGCAGGCACGGTAGCCCGACTCCAGCGTGCCCTCTACCCAGACTCCCGCCGGCGCATTACGCACCTGTGCCAGACCAAAACTTTCCAGTTCATCAGCCAGGAGATACTCAACGCCCTTCGGGCAGGTTACGAAAAATACATGTTTGGACAAAATCAACTCCTGGTTTTCCTGATGAAGCCGGTAAGCCGCCGGATTGGCAGCAAATCCCGATTTCGGGCTGTCATCGATATGCAATAAACCTATAAGAAAAGGTTCACATAGATGAAATAAGTAGTGTACTTCCGCTCAAGGTTCGTCTTACCTTGTACATGACGCGTCGTTCCGGAAGCCAGTAGAAAGTGCTTCCGTTAACAGGATCCTGACTGCTCTGGCCCGAGCTGGCAATAGGGGGATATCCCGGATGGGTACCCATGCCATGGTCACTGCAGATGTGTACACGCTTGTTCTGTTAATCCATCAGTGAGGAACGGCATGAAAAGACAGAAGAGAGACATGTACGCTCGTGCATTCAAGCGGGGTTATCTCGCTGGCGTGTCCGGCAAATCCAAAGACAGCTGCCCCATTGATCAGCCAGAAGTACGTCAGGAATGGCTGAACGGGTGGCGCGAAGGCCGCACAGATAACTGGGAGGGCATGACCGGCGTATCCGGCATCCACAAGCTTGCCAACGTAACCGCCACGTAACTGCGGTGTTGGCAGACCCCGTTTAACCCTGATCTGTTTTTTTCACACACCAACACAACAATTAAAGCAGTAACCAGAGCAACCAAAACGGGGCCTCCCGCCCCGTACCATGCGAAGAAGCGCTACGGGGTTAGTTCCCCGCAAGGGCCCGCTCAGCGGGCCCACCTTCTTTCTGGCCTCACCGTTTTTGCTGTTCTTTTCTGATCGCTTCTACCGCTTCGTTAATCAGCGCAGGGCCTTTATAGATGAAGCCTGTGTAGATCTGTACCAGTTTCGCCCCTGCCCGGATTTTCTCTGCTGCGCTCTCGCCATCGGTAATGCCGCCCACGCCGATAATGGGCAAACGCTCACCCAGCTCGGCATACAACCCCTGAATCACCCTCAGGGAGGCCTCGCGCACCGGGGCACCGCTCAAACCACCCGCTTCCTGTTCGTGCCGGTGGCCGCGCACTGCCTCACGGCTGATCGTGGTATTGGTGGCAATCACGCCATCCAGGCCCGCCTCGAGCAGCGCGCTAGCCACAAAACGAATACCGTCATCGTCCATATCCGGCGCAATTTTGACAGCAACGGGCACATAGCGGCCCAGGGCCTGGTGGCACCTGGTCTGCTCGTCTTTGATGGCATGCAGCAACTGCTTGAGGGAGTCACCAAATTGAAGGTCCCGCAGGCCCGGCGTATTCGGCGAAGACACATTCACCGTAATGTAGTCGGCGTGTCCATAGACCGCCGCAATCCCCTTGCGGTAATCCAGCTCGGAGTCTTCGTTGGGGGTGTCTTTGTTCTTGCCCACATTAATGCCTAATACACCCCGGTAACGACGGTGCTGAACATTGTGAACCAGGTGCTCCAGCCCTTCGTTATTAAAACCCATGCGGTTGATGATGGCCTGGTGTTCCGGCAAACGGAACATACGGGGTTGAGGATTACCCGGCTGGGCCAGGGGCGTAACCGTGCCCACTTCAATAAAACCGAAGCCCAGCGCACCCAGGGCATCAAGATGGTCGGCATTTTTGTCGAGGCCTGCGGCCAGCCCGACCGGGTTCGGAAATTCCAGCCCCATGACATTGACCGGACAAGGTGCAGGATGCTTTGAAAATACATTCAACATACCCAGTTTATGGGCTACATCCAGGCTATTAAGTGTCACATTGTGAGCGGTTTCCGGGGGCAGCCGGAAAAGCAGGTTTCGAACAACGCCGTACATCAGAAAACTCCTTGCCAGAGGGTGGCCGGAGTATACCGGAAGTTTTCCACACCATCCTCCTGAACCGGTAAATGTATCCTTAAGCCCCATGTTCAAAGGGCTCGCGCGGCTTTTCCACGGAATCTGTGGATAACCCTGTTGAAAACATCGGGGCAAACGTTTCTACCCCTTGATAACTGCGCCAGCCTACAAATTGATCATTTTTTAACCAGTCTTTTTGTTGTTATTTTTCAATGTCTTACATTGCTAAAAATAAGATTTGACGAAAGTTGGAGCAAAATGCTAACGGTTAACCGATTTGTCATCATGTGCATAAATCGATCCGTCTTTCTTGATTAATCCCGCCCTGTCAAGCGCTTGTTCACGCTATACTGGCCACTGTCAGAAATCCCCGGAGCCACGGATAATGGAACAGCCTTCCCCAGCACATCACCGCGCACAGCCCGACCTGGAAAAGGAAAAGCATGCTGCCTCCCGGGTTACCCTGATCGGGATGTTTCTTGACGCCTTTCTCGGTGTCATAAAAGTCATTGGCGGTACTCTTTTCCATTCCCAGGCCCTGGTCGTCGACGGCATCCATTCCTTTACCGACGTAGTCTCTGACTGGGTGGTGCTGGCAGTCATGCGGTTATCCCGGAAAGGCCCGGATGCCGACCACCCCTACGGCCACCAGCGCATCGAAACGCTGGGCACCCTGCTTCTGGGCAGCATCCTGATTGCCGTAGGTGCAGCCCTAGCCTGGGAGAACATTCTGCGCCTGTTGTCCGGCGAAGACCTGGCAGTTCCCGGCTGGCCGGTTCTGGTCGCGGCGGCTATTTCCGTTGGCAGCAAGGAGTGGATTTACCGCTACACCCGCCACGTTGGTATCCGCATCCGTTCTGACCTGCTGATTGCCAATGCCTGGCACAGTCGCACCGATGCGTTCTCATCAGTTGTGGTGCTGGTATCCACCATCGGCGCAATGCTTGGGTTTGTGTGGCTGGACGTCGTCGCCGCGGTGGTTATTGCCGGCATCATTATCCACATTGGCTGGAAGTTCACCTGGGACAGCGTGAAGGAACTGGTCGATACCGGTCTCTCTGAAGAAGATACCCGCATGCTTATGAACATTGCCATGGAGACCGATGGCGTTCGCAATGTTCACGAACTGCGCAGCCGCCGGATGGGCCACGATATCCTGCTGGACGTTCACCTGGTGGTACGCCCGGAAATCAGCGTGTCGGAAGGCCATCAGATTGGCATGAAGGTGGTTGCCGCCATGCGGGAGGCCCTTGGCAACATCCTCGATATCAATTTCCACATCGATGCCGAGAACGACGAGAAGTACCCCCACCCCGCCGAGCCGGACCTTCCCTCCCGCGAGCAGGTGCGGGAATACCTTCAGAACGCCCTGGGCGAGCTGCCCCACCACAGCAAGCTCCGCCTTCATTACCTGAAAAACCGGGTGCACCTGGAACTGTTCCTGGACGAGGATCACCCCGCCCCGGAACTGACCAACGAAACCGTCCGCCAGGTTCTTGCCGATTACCCCTGGTTTGGCAGCGTCCGGGTCTGGGTGGCGGCCACCTGACCCGGCAGCCTCGCTTAACCGGGATCAGCGGCGGCGGTTTTCCTCCATGCGGGACAAAAACTCCTGCATGATCAGGGTATACAGTTCACCGCCCAGGAACTTGTCCTCGACGCCGGAATCGATGCTCGGGTTGTCGTTCACTTCAATCACCGCAACCCGGTTACCGGCCTGTTTGATGTCTACACCGTACAGGCCGTTACCGATCAGGCGCGTGGAGTTCAGCGCCGCCTGAATCACGTTGCGCGGCACCTCGTAGGTGGGCATGGTTTCAAAGCCGCCACTCTCCACCGACGCGCCACCATGCTGGTAAATCTGCCAGTGGCCTTTCACCATCATGTATTTGCACGCGTAAATCGCCCGGCCGCCCAGCACACCAATACGCCAGTCGTAATCGGTATAGAAGTACTCCTGGGCCAGCACCAAGGCCGATTGTTTGAACAACTCTTTCAGACCCGCCCGTAGCTCCTTCTCATCCCGGGCCTTGGCCACACCCCGCGAGAAAGCACCGTCCGGTATCTTGATCACCACCGGAAAGCCCAGTTCCTGCGCCACCTGCTCAACCGCGTTTTTCTGGTCTTTCGACAGGATCAGGGTCTTTGGCGTGGGCACCTTGTTGTTCTTCAACAGGTCCGCCAGGAACACCTTGTTGGTACAGCGCAGAATGGAAACCGGGTCATCAATCACCACCATGCCCTCGGCTTCTGCCTTGCGGGCGAACCGGTAGGTGTGATGGTCAATGGCAGTGGTTTCCCGAATAAACAGGCCGTCGTATTCCGGCAACCGCATATAGTCCCGCCGGGTAATCCGCTCCACATTGATACCCAGCTTGCGCCCTGCCTTCTCGAAGCGTTTCAGGGCAGCCTCATCACTCGGCGGCATTTCCTCATCCGGGTTCACCAGCATGGCCAGGTCGAACCGGTAACGCCGGCGGGTGCGGGGTTTGCGCCAGACCATGCTGCTGAATCGATCCAGTGCAGCGGCAAAGACATCCTGTTCAGGCTCGCCCAGGTCCGACGGAGACGCCGGCTTCATGGACTCGATCTGCCACTGTTTCCGGTGCCGGAACACTACTTCAAGAATCGGACAGGGAAAACGCTCGAACAGGGCGCGGGCCACCGGCTTCAGGTCCGGGTGCTCGGCCTGGCCAAAATACGTTCGAATCCGCACCTCATGGGTCGCTTCCCGGGCATCGGTAGACGGGTCAATTTCCCTGGCCTCTTTTTCCAGCCACTGGATAACACTGCTGTCGAGTTCCTCCAGCTCCAGGGAAAAAAGGCCCTTGCGGCTGAGGTCATTCAGCGTCATCACCGACGGCACCACATGATGGCCGCGGGCTTCGGCCAGCAAGGAGCAGTAGTATCCCCGGCTCAGGTACTTGCCACTCTGGCACAGGTTGATCACCCGCACCCGGCTGTTAGCCGGCGCGGTAAACTGCAAGTACTGGTCAAAAGTGAGCACATCTTCGCTGGGGTAGTAAGGCGCCCAGTCTTTGGCACGGTCCACAACAATCAACAAGCGGGACATCAGCGGCATTCCTCCCTGAAGGTTCAGCCGGGGTTATTTCGCGCAACAATACGCCGGCGCACAGTACTTCACAATCGGCTTTCGATGCGTGCTTTTACGCATCACGGCCGGCTATCGGAACACGGCGCTCTCTACCATAATAGCTGCAGGAACGGCGCCCGCCATTTCCGCCTGATACACCCGGGACACCCAGAAACATGACCGATGTAATTCTCCGACAAGCCGTCGCTAAAGACCTTGATGCATTGGTTCAACTGGAACAGCGGTGCTTCTCTGAAGACCGGATATCCCGCCGCAGTTTCAAGCGTTTCCTGGACATGCCCAGAGACCGGTTGATAGTCGCCCGGCAGGAATCTGAACTGGTGGGCTACTGCCTGGTGCTGATGAATGCGGCCACCCGCCTGGCCCGCATCTATTCCATTGCGGTATCACCCTCGGTTCGTGGCCGGGGCGTGGGCGAGAAGCTGGTTCGTGAGGCAGAGAAAGAAGCGGTAGAAGCAGACCGGATTCTGATGCGCCTGGAAGTCCGGGAAGACAATACGGGCGCCATCATTCTTTACAAGCGGCTGGGCTATCGCCAGTTCGGCACCTATCGGGATTACTACGAAGACCACGGCAACGCCCTGCGGTTCGAACGGCGCATTCTGTATTACGAGCCGTCCCGGGAATTCCTGCCGGTGCCCTACTACCCCCAGACGACGGAGTTTACCTGCGGGCCTTCGGCACTGATCATGGCCATGGCCGCCCTGGATGAGCAGCAGCCAGTCAGTACGCTGGAAGAGCTGAAAATCTGGCGCGAAGCCACCACCATTTTCATGCTCGCCGGCCACGGCGGTTGCGGCCCCCATGGCCTGGCGTTGTCTGCCTGGCACCGGGGCTTCGAGGCCAGTGCGTGGATCAGCCAGGAAGGCGCCCTGTTCAAGGACACCGTCCGCAACGATGACAAGAAACGGGTACTGGAACTGGTGCACGAAGGTTTCCTGCATGATATTGGCCAGACCGATATCCAGCTGCACCACGACCCACTGACGCTGGATGCCATGGAAGCAGCCCTGCACCAAGGCCGTATTCCGGTGATCCTGATCAGCACCTGGCAACTCAACCGCAGCCGGGTGCCGCACTGGGTAACGGTGTGCGCCATCGACGAAGACTTCGTATACCTGCACGACCCGGAAATCGATACCGAAGAAGGCGAAACCGTGGCCGACAAGCAATACCTGCCCATCGACAAGCGGGTGTTCGGCAAGATGTCCAGCTACGGCCGCAACCAGCCTTTGCAGGCTGCGGTTATCGTCGGGCCGAAACGGCCCTGATCAGCCGGTGCGAATAGCCGCTTCCTTCAGTTCGGAAATCTGGTCCCGCAGGCGCGCGGCCGTTTCGAAATCCAGGTCCGCGGCGGCCTTGTACATATCATCTTCCAGGCGCGCCACTTCCTTGAGCAGGTCTTCCGGCGAACGTTTGCCCGCCTTCACCAGGTAACTTTCCGCTTCTTCCGCCGCCTTCTGGCCCGGGCACTCCGCCTTGCGCCGGCCACGACCACCACCGGTGGCGCCTTCCATCACATCGGCAATCTTCTTGTTCAGCCCCTTGGGGGTAATGCCGTGTTCTTCGTTATGAGCTAACTGCTTGGCGCGACGGCGTTCGGTTTCATCAATGGCCCGCTGCATGGAACCGGTTATCCGGTCGCCGTACAGAATCGCCTTGCCGTTCAGGTTACGGGCTGCCCGGCCGATGGTCTGAATCAGGGAGCGCTCGCTGCGCAGGAAACCTTCTTTGTCTGCATCCAGAATGGTTACCAGTGACACCTCCGGCATATCCAGGCCTTCCCGCAACAGGTTAATGCCCACCAGCACATCAAACTCGCCCCGGCGCAGGTCACGGATGATCTCCACCCGCTCCACGGTATCGATGTCCGAATGCAGGTACCGGACCTTGATGTCGTGTTCCATCAGGAAGTCGGTCAGGTCTTCCGCCATGCGCTTGGTCAGGGTGGTCACCAGTACCCGCTCCTGCACCGCCACCCGCTTGTGAATTTCAGACAGCAAATCGTCCACCTGTGTAGACGCCGGGCGCACCTCGATTTCCGGGTCCAGCAGGCCCGTAGGCCGCACCACCTGCTCCACCACCTGGCCGGCGTGTTCCGCCTCGTAGTTGCCGGGGGTGGCAGACACAAAGATCATCTGCGGTGC
This sequence comes from Marinobacter vinifirmus, assembly GCF_002258215.1. GTDB lineage: Bacteria > Pseudomonadota > Gammaproteobacteria > Pseudomonadales > Oleiphilaceae > Marinobacter > Marinobacter vinifirmus. Next base: position 39,595 of record NZ_NEFY01000006.1, on the reverse strand, counting down.
AATCCGCTCCCATTCCTCAAACCGCATGGGCCGGTTATCCAGTGCCGACGGCAGCCGGAAGCCGTATTCCACCAGGGTTTCCTTCCGGGAGCGGTCGCCCTTGTACATGGCGCCTATTTGCGGAATGGTCACGTGGGACTCGTCCACCACCAGCAACGCATTGGGTGGCAGGTAATCAAACAAGGTAGGAGGCGGCTCGCCCGGGGCGCGGCCCGACAGATAGCGGGAGTAGTTCTCGATGCCGTTGCAGTAGCCCAGCTCCATCATCATTTCCATGTCGTAGCGGGTACGCTCCTCCAGCCGCTGGGCTTCCACCAGCCGGTGGTTGTCCCGCAATTGCTGCAGCCGTACTTCCAGCTCGGCACGGATATTCTCTACCGCATCCAGCACCTTTTGCCGGGGCGTCACGTAGTGGGATTTCGGGTAAATGGTCACCCGGGGCACCCGGCGCAGCACTTCCCCGGTGAGCGGATCGAAGTAGCTGAGGTTTTCCACCTCGTCGTCGAACAACTCAATGCGAATGGCTTCGCGCTCGGATTCCGCCGGGAACACATCGATCACGTCGCCGCGCACCCGGTAATTGGCGCGGTGGAACTCGATATCGTTACGGGTGTACTGTAGCTCGGCCAGCCGGCGCAGGATCGAGCGCTGATCAATCTGATCGCCGCGATCAAGGTGCAGCATCATCTTCAGGTAGGATTCGGGATCACCCAAACCATAGATGGAAGACACCGTGGCCACGATAATGGCATCCGGCCGCTCCAGCAGCGCCTTGGTGGCAGACAAGCGCATCTGCTCGATGTGTTCGTTGATGGAGGCGTCTTTCTCGATAAAGGTGTCGGAAGACGGCACATAGGCTTCCGGCTGGTAGTAATCGTAGTAAGACACGAAATACTCCACCGCGTTATCCGGAAAAAACTCCTTGAACTCGCCGTATAGCTGCGCTGCCAGGGTCTTGTTGTGAGCCATGATGATGGTGGGCCGCTGAACTTCCTGCACCACATTGGCAATGGTGAAGGTTTTACCGGAACCGGTTACCCCCAGCAGGGTCTGGTGCGCCAGCCCTGAATGAATGCCGTCCACCAGCCCGGCAATCGCCTTGGGCTGGTCGCCGGCAGGCTGATAGGGAGAGTCGACACGGAACACTCCTTCACGGGCGACACTGGATACTTTACTGGCCATAACGGGCGGTTAACCTCCGGGTTTGGCGCTGGCCGCAATACGGCACAACCCCTACAAGAAATTTAGTGTTCTGGCTGCTTCATGATACCATCTGTGCGATCGACGGCTGGGTAGAAAAACAGCCCGCACCTTTGGCTCCACAGTTGCCCGGCCGATCGCAGCCCATAAGACGCAGCTTTAAGGAGCTCAAGTTTGGACCTTCAACTTTCCAGCCGAGTACAGGCGATCAAGCCTTCCCCCACCCTCGCAGTCACCAACAAAGCCGCAGAACTCCGCGCGGCTGGCCAGGACATCATTGGCCTGGGTGCTGGCGAGCCGGACTTCGACACCCCCGAGCACATCAAACAGGCAGCCATTGAAGCCATTAACAACGGCCAGACCAAGTACACCGCCGTTGATGGTACGCCGGCCCTGAAGAAAGCGATTATTGCGAAGTTCAAACGGGACAACGGCCTGGATTACGAAGCCAACCAGATACTGGTAAGCAGTGGTGGCAAACAGAGCTTTTTCAACCTGGCACTGGCCACACTGAACGAAGGCGACGAAGCCATCATCCCCGCGCCTTACTGGGTGTCTTACCCGGACATGGTGCTGGTAGCGGAAGGCAAGCCGGTGATCATCGAAACCACCGTAGACACCCGCTTCAAGATCACCCCGGAACAGCTGGAAAACGCCATTACCGAGCGCACCCGCCTGTTCGTGATCAACAGCCCGTCCAACCCAAGTGGCATGGCCTACTCCCTGGAAGAGCTGCAGGCCATTGGTGAAGTGCTGAAAAAGCACCCGAACATCATGATCGCCACAGACGACATGTACGAGCCGATCCTGTGGACCGGCAAGCCGTTCTGCAACATCCTGAACGCCTGCCCGGAACTGTATGACCGCACCTTCGTACTGAACGGCGTGTCCAAGGCCTACTCCATGACTGGCTGGCGTATCGGCTACGCGGCCGGCCCGGCGAAAATCATCGGCGCCATGAAGAAAATCCAGTCCCAGAGCACCTCCAACCCCTGCTCCATCTCCCAGGCTGCCGCGACTGCCGCCCTGGATGGCGACCAGGCTTGCGTGGGTGAAATGGTCAAGGCATTCAAAGAGCGCCACGACTGGCTGGTAGACGCCCTGAACAAACTGCCGGGCGTTGAATGCCCCTACGGCGACGGCACTTTCTATGTATTCCCGAGCTTCCAGGGCGCCATCGACGCCACTGAAGGCGTGAGTACAGACGTAGAATTCGCCGAGAAACTGCTGACCGAAGCCGGCGTTGCACTGGTTCCGGGTTCTGCCTTCGGCAGCCCCGGCCATATGCGTTTGAGCTTCGCCACCAGCATGGATAACCTGCAAAAAGCCATCGAGCGTTTGCAGAAAGCCCTTGGCTAAAAATTTTAGTCAGGGGGTTGACGAGGCGGTATAGCCAACTTAATATACGCGCCTCGTCACATGACGACGTTCCCCGATAGCTCAGTTGGTAGAGCAACGGACTGTTAATCCGTTTGTCCCTGGTTCGAGCCCAGGTCGGGGAGCCACTATTTCGAAAGCCCGCTAGTTCTCTGAATTAGCGGGCTTTTTTGTTATGCCTCGTTTATGGTTTTCTTCCTGGGGCTAATGGTGGCATTGTCTGGTTCTGGCCCTAGCCTGCGGGGCCTGGAGTATGGCGAGGTGGGGAAGACCTTTCCGAAAACCGCTCCTTACGGCACATCCCTGTGGCGCTTCTGCTCCGCCATCCATGGCTCCGCAAATTTTCGGAAAGGTCTTCCCCACCCCGCCATTTGGACACTGCCAGTATAGGCAGCCAAAAGCCCGGAACAGTGTAGTGAGGTCCCCACCCCTAACACCGCAAATAACAAGCAAGACCACTTGGATCTCTTAACGACTATGCCCGCATTTGCCAGAAGGGAGCGGATGGGTGTCCCTCCCGAAAATTTCGGAGGCCATGGATGGCCGGAGAGAAGCGCCACAGGGATGTGCCGTAAGGAGCGGTTTTCGGGAGGGACACCCATCCGCGCCCTACCCGCGAACCCGGCAGGCTAGGTGCGGAGTGGGCGCTTTAACCAAAGTTAGACTGACACCACCTCAGCGTGAATGGCCTCCAAGGCAGCCAGGGGGTCAGATGCCTGGGTAATCGGGCGGCCGATGACGAGGTAGTCGGAGCCGGCTTTGAGGGCATCGGTTGGGGTCATGATGCGTTGCTGGTCGCCTTTGTCGGCAGTCAGGGGGCGGATTCCCGGGGTGATTAGCTGGAAGTCGGCACCCTGCTCAGCTTTCAGGCGCGGGGCCTCCTGAGCGGAGCAGACGACGCCATCCAGGCCGCAGTTCCTGGTGAGGGCTGCCAGGCGGGATACCTGGGCTTCTGCGGAGTCGGTGATGCCGATGCCGGCGAGGTCGGCGTCAGACATGCTGGTGAGCACGGTAACGGCAATCAGCAAGGGCTTGTCAGCACCAAAGGACTCCAAGCGCTCGCGGCAGGCCACCATCATCTTTTCGCCGCCGGAGGCGTGCACGTTCACCATCCAGACGCCCAGGTCGGCTGCCGCAGCAACGGCGGCAGAAGTGGTGTTGGGGATGTCGTGGAATTTCAGGTCCAGGAACACGTCAAAGCCCCTGCCCTGCAGCGACTTGACCAGTTCCGGGCCGGAGCGGGTGAACAGTTCCTTGCCGACTTTCAGGCGGCACTTGGCCGGGTCCAGCTGGTCAGCGAGGGCCAGCGCGGGGTCTTGGGACGGAAAGTCCAGGGCGACGATGATTTTCGGGTCGTTAAGGATTTGCACAGTAGAGTTCCGCATTCGGTAAATTAAGTTCGTTATTCCGCTTCGACGCCCTGAATGGGCCTGACGGTTTCCCATTGCTTGCAGCTCGGGCACAACCAGTGCAGTTGCTGGCCGGAGAAACCGCAGCTTACGCAGCGGTATACTGGCCGGTTGGCGAGGATCAGGTGCCCTATCCGGCTTACCAACCGGCCTTCATCGGTGGTCATGCCCTTTTCATATCCGGCAATTTCAACCAGGCGCAGCAAGCCGCGAACGGAGGGCCGGAGTTCCAGCTCCTGGCGCAGCAGGTCGATCGCTGCCGGGCGCCCTGCCGAGCGCTCGACGGATTCTACCAGCGCCAGCAGCAAACTGGTGCCGGGATATTGCTCGTAGAGTTTGCGCAGTTTCTTCGCCAACCGGCCTACGTCGCCATGCTCCCGCTCTAATTTCATCAGACGGTCCACGGCTTCCGGGCCAAAGTCCGGATTCTGCTCGAATACTTTCAGGCTTTGATTGCCGGCCTCCCGATAGTTGCCCTGGCGTATCTGCATTTTCATCAGCAGAAGGGTCGCTCTGACACAGGAGCGATCGTAATCGAGGGCTTCCTTGGCCAGCTTCTGGGATGTCCAGCGGTCGTCTTTGTTCAGAGCCGCATCGGACAGTTCGCAGGTTATGTAGGCCAGTGTCTTGAACATGGCGGGGTCAGCATCGGAGCGGGTCAGCGTCTGGGCCACCTGGGCGGCTTTCTCCCATTCCCGTTCCTGCTGGTACAGCTCGATGAGCTCCCGGGCAGCCCGGCGGCCGTACTCGCGATCGCCCATTAACTGGTGAAACAGCGCCTCGGCCCGGTCAAGGAGACCGGCGTTCAGGTAATCCATGGCCAGTTCAAAGGTAACCTGGGGGGTGTAGCGTGCCGGCAGCTCCGGACGGGCAAGCAGGTTCTGGTGTATCAGAATCGCCCGGTCGGTTTCGCCCTTGTTGCGGAAGTGGCTGCCAATAGAGAGATGAAGGCTGACGGTATCCCGGTTAACAGCCAGGGACTGCACGAAGTTTTCGACCGCCTGGTCAGAATAGTTGGTAAAGAGAAACTGCAGACGATCCCGAACCGAATCTTCGTTATCAATGCTCTTGCGGGAACGATGGCGCTGCTTACTGTAGCGGCCAACGACCCAGCCGGCGGCAACCGCTACTGTCAGAAGCAGCCAGTTAAACACCATATCCATTACAGCGTCCGGTCGTTTTCGGCCCTGGATTTTTCAAGTGCCTGCTCGGCACGATCAAGTCGTTTTTGAAGGTTACGGCGGGATACCGAGGTGCGGAAAGTTCCGAGCATGGTAATCAGCACGCCAATCAGCGCGCCAATCACAAAGGACATGATAATCCAGACTGCCACACCGTGAGGCTGGGTCTCAAACAACAGGAAATTAAGCGAGACCGCCATCTGGTTGTTGAGCGAAAACACCAGCGCCAACAATATAAGAAGCAGAACCAGAACGGTGATAAGGATCTTCTGCAGTCCAGCCATGTCGTTTGCGCTCCAGACGGGCAAATCGCCCGATGCTACGGTGTCCTTTGATCAGTGCGGGCGTGGTTCAGAAGCCTTTTTTCAGACTGTCGTTCACCTGCTCACGCAACTCTTTACCAGGCTTGAAGTGGGGCACAAACTTGGCAGGCAATTGAACCGCTTCCCCGGTTTTCGGGTTGCGACCGGTGCGGGCTTCCCGGTGATGCAGGGAAAAACTACCAAACCCCCGGATTTCAATTCTTTGACCATCAGCAAGAGCCTGGGACATATGCTCGATGACCGTTTTAACCGCGAGCTCAACATCCTTGACGGAGAGCTGAGTCTGCTTCGAGGCAATCAGTTCTACCAGTTCGGACTTCGTCATGAGGCGTTTCCCTCTGTCGTTATTATTCCGTGGTCACTTACCGGATTCCTATGCCTCTAGTTTAGCCAAACCAGAAAAAAACACAAAAAAAACGGGCTCTTAGAGCCCGTTTTTTTGACACCAATCGGAATTTTATTCCTTGTTGGCGTTCTGCTGCTGCATCTGTTCCTTGATCAGGTCACCGATAGTGGTGGCACCTGAGGACTCAGCAGCCTTGCTGCGTACATTTTCCAGGGCCTGCTTGTCGTCCTCTACGTCTTTGGACTTAACAGACAGGTTGATGACGCGGTTCTTGCGATCAATGCTGATGATCTTCGCTTCAACTTCTTCGCCTTCCTTCAGAACGTTACGCGCGTCTTCTACGCGGTCACGGCTGATTTCGGAAGCCTTCAGTACCGCTTCAACTTCTTCGTTCAGGGCAATGGTGGCGCCTTTGGCGTCAACTGCAGAAACAGTACCCTTAACGATGGAGCCCTTGTCGTTCAGCTGAACGAACTCGGCAAACGGATCGCTTTCCAGCTGCTTGATGCCCAGGGAGATACGCTCACGCTCGGGATCAACAGACAGGATAACGGTTTCAACTTCGTCGCCCTTCTTGTACTCGCGAACGGCTTCTTCGCCAGTCTCGTTCCAGCTGATATCGGACAGGTGAACCAGGCCGTCGATGCCGCCATCCAGACCGATGAAGATACCGAAGTCAGTGATTGACTTGATCTTACCGGAGATGCGGTCACCCTTGTTGAAGTTGCTGGAGAAGTCTTCCCACGGGTTGGATACGCACTGCTTGATACCCAGGGAGATACGACGACGCTCTTCGTCGATATCCAGGATCATCACTTCAACTTCGTCACCTACCTGAACAACCTTGGACGGGTGGATGTTCTTGTTGGTCCAATCCATTTCGGATACGTGAACCAGACCTTCCACACCTTCTTCCAGCTCGGCAAAGCAGCCGTAGTCAGTCAGGTTGGTTACGCGTGCAGTAACCTTGGAGCTTTCCGGGTAACGACCTTTGATGTCGACCCACGGATCTTCGCCCAGCTGCTTCAGGCCCAGGGATACGCGGTTACGCTCGCGATCAAACTTCAGGACCTTAACATTGATTTCGTCGCCCACATTCACGATTTCGCTCGGATGCTTGATGCGCTTCCAGGCCATATCAGTGATGTGCAGCAGGCCGTCAACACCGCCCAGATCTACGAACGCGCCGTAGTCGGTCAGGTTCTTGACGATACCCTTGATTTCCAGACCTTCGGTCAGGGTTTCCAGCAGAGCTTCACGCTGCTCGCTGTTTTCAGCTTCCAGAACGGCGCGGCGGGAAACAACCACGTTGTTACGCTTCTGGTCCAGCTTGATAACCTTGAACTCGAGTTCTTTGTTCTCCAGGTGCGCAGTGTCGCGAACCGGACGAACGTCTACCAGGGAACCCGGCAGGAAGGCACGGATGCCAGCCAGATCAACAGTGAAACCACCCTTGACCTTACCGTTGATGATACCCTTAACAACTTCTTCAGCTTCGAAGGACTTCTCGAGCACCTTCCATGCTTCAGCGCGCTTGGCCTTCTCACGGGACAGACGGGTTTCACCGAAACCGTCTTCAACTGCATCGAGAGCCACATCGACAACGTCGCCGACAGCTACTTCCAACTCGCCTTTTTCGTTCAGGAACTGGGAGGCGGGGATAACGCCTTCGGACTTCAGTCCGGCGTTAACGGTGACCCAGTCGTTATCGACGTCTACAACGGTTCCCTGAACAATGGAACCCGGTTGCATATCGATTTCTTTCAAACTTTCTTCGAAAAGATCCGCAAAGCTCTCGCTCATTATGTGCCCTATATGATCAACGCAAGTGTGCTCCGTGCCGCCAGCAACACGGTCTGTTAGTGATTTCCGGAATCAGCCAGCGGCTGGCAATTTGCGCTGCTTCCGGCATTCTAACGACAAAAAGGTGTAGTCAGGCCTGACCTGCTGCGGCCATACACCTGTCTAACACCTCTTCTATACTCAAACCCGTAGAATCAATGACTTGCGCATCATCTGCAGGCTTGAGAGGGGCCGCTGAACGGTTCATATCCCGCTCGTCACGTACCCGTATCTCTTCCAAAAGGGCGTCAATATTAACATCGACACCCGCTTGCATCAACTGGTTGTAGCGTCGCCTGGCCCGTTCTTCGGCGCTGGCGGTCAGGAAGATCTTGACCGGCGCGTCCGGGAACACCACGGTTCCCATATCACGGCCGTCTGCCACCAGGCCCGGTAACTGGCGAAAATCCCGTTGCCGCTGCAGCAGGGCATCGCGAACCGGCTGCATAACCGCAACCTTCGAGGCGTTATCACCACAGGTTTCGGTACGGATTTCCGAGGTGACATCCTCGCCGGCCAGAACCACTTTAACCGGGTGCCCTTCCCCGGTCGGCTCGAACGCCACATCCAGGGTCGCCGCCACTTTCACCAGCCCGGCTTCATCGTCCAGAGCAACGCCCTGCCGGGTTGCCGCCAGGGCAGTCAGGCGGTAGAGCGCGCCACTGTCCAGCAGGTGCCAGCCCAGTTTCCTGGCCAGCATCTGGGTGATGGTGCCTTTGCCGGAACCGCCCGGGCCATCAACGGCGATTACCGGAGCCTTGGTCTGGGTCATTACTGAACACCTTCTGTACTGATCTGAATTCCTGTCTGCTTTGCCAGCTCAACGAAGCCCGGGAACGAGGTAGCCACGTTCGCACAATCGTTGATACGGATCGGGCCGTTAGCCCGCAACGATGCAACGGCAAACGACATGGAAATCCGGTGATCTTCATGGCTTTCGATGGTGCCGCCACCTATTGTCTGGCCGCCGTCAATAATGATGCCATCCGGCGTTACCGTGGTTTCCACGCCCAGAGCGGCGAGGCCGTCAGCCATCACCTGAATACGGTCGCTTTCCTTCACCCGCAATTCCTCGGCGCCGCGCAGCACGGTGCGACCCTCGGCACAGGCGGCAGCAATGAACAGCACAGGGAACTCGTCAATGGCCAGCGGCACCTGGTCTTCCGGGATATCAATACCCTTCAGGCTCGCGGAGCGAACCCGCAAGTCAGCCACCGGCTCGCCACCAATCACCCGCTCTTCCAGCACCTCAATATCCGCGCCCATCTGGCGCAGAATATTGATCACACCAACACGGGTCGGGTTCATACCGACATGGCGCAGGGTCAGGTCGGAATCCGGGGCAATACTTGCCGCCACCAGGAAGAACGCTGCCGAGGAAATATCCGCCGGCACATCGATTGCACCGCCAGTCAGCTTGCCACCGCCGGTAACGCTGGCAGTGGCGCCATCATGATGCACGTGGTAGCCGAAACCCTGCAGCATGCGCTCAGTATGGTCGCGGGTAGGAGCTGGCTCGGTTACGGAGGTCACACCTTCGGCGTACAGCCCTGCCAGCAACAGGCACGACTTCACCTGGGCACTGGCCACCGGCATGTCGTAGTGAATACCAGTGAGGTGCTGCCCGCCCCGGATCTTCAGGGGCGGACGCCCACCTTCTGCGGTATCAATCACCGCACCCATGGCGCGCAACGGGTCGGCTACTCGGCCCATTGGGCGCTTGGACAGACTGGTATCCCCGGACAGTTCGGAGTCAAACGGCTGCGCAGCCAGCAGGCCGGCAAACAAACGCATCGCAGTACCGGAATTGCCCAGATACAGCGGGCCCCGAGGCGCCTGCAGGCCGTTCATGCCAACACCGTGGATGCGGACAAACCCGTCTTCCGGGCCTTCAATCGTTACACCCATATCCCGGAACGCCTGCAAAGTCGCCAGGCTGTCTTCGCCTTCCAGGAAACCCTTAACCTCGGTAATTCCCTCAGCCAGGGCACCCAGCATGATGGAGCGGTGAGACATGGACTTGTCACCCGGCACCCGGATATCACCCCGGACAGAACCGCCGGGTTGCATTAGGAAAGTCACCTGCTTGTCACTGTTATTCGTCACGTAAGCCTGCCCTGAAAGCATCTTGGAAAAATGTTCACGCGCCGCCTTGGCGCGACTGAATACCCGAAGCAGCGTAGCGCCATCACCGGCGGCGATGGCAGACCGAAGCTGGTCGAGGTCCTGGGTAAAGTGGTCAATCACCCGCAGCACAGCATCGCGGTTTGACAGGAAAATGTCGTGCCACATGACCGGATCGCTGGCGGCAATCCGGGTAAAGTCCCGGAAACCGCCGGCCGCGTACCGGAAGATGTCCATATTCTCGTCTTCACCCGCCAGCGTGTCCACCAGCGAGAAAGCGATCAGGTGCGGCAAATGGCTGGTAGCCGCCAGCACTTCGTCATGATAGGCCACAGACATGGTCAGCACCGTGGCTCCGGTGCCTTCCCACAGTGCCGTGAGCCTGCTGACACCTGAAGGAATCGCGCTATCGGCCGGCGTCAGGATGACTTTATGGTGGGCGAACAATTCCGGATTAGCCGCGCGAATACCGCTCTTCTCGGAGCCGGCAATGGGATGCCCGGGAATAACATTTGCGGGCAAGGTGCCGAACACCGCCTCCACATCCGCAATAAAGCTCGACTTGGTGCTTCCGACGTCGGTCAGCACGGCATCTTCTGCAAGAAACGGCTGAATCTGCTCGAGCACAGCACGGGTGGCCCGAACCGGAACCGCCAGCACGATAAGGTCACTGCCCTGCACCGCCTGCTCAAGACTTCCAGCGGCCTCGTCAATAACGCCGAGTTCAACCCCCAAAGCCGCATCTTCCGCTTTGCGGTCGAATCCCACTACGGTACCGGCCAGCCGGTACTTGCGCATTGCGCTGGCCAGTGAACCGCCGATCAGGCCCAGGCCTATAACGGCAACACGACGGAAAACAGGCTCAGGTGCTGCCAAATCAGCCTCCCTCACCCGCTGATACCAGTGCCTCGGCAAGAGCATCCAGAAAACGATCGATCTCTTCCGGCAGGCCCACAGAAACCCGAAGGTGACACGGCATGCCATAGCCGGCTACCGGGCGCACAATAACCCCGTGCGCCAGCAAAGCCTGGTACACACCGGCCGCCTGCTCGCCCACTTCTACCGCCACGAAATTGCCGGCGGAGGGAATGTAAGGCAGGCCCATCCGGTCAAAGCCTTCGCACAGCTGGCGCAGCCCGGCTTCGTTCACTTCCCGGGAACGGTTCAGATAGGCTTCGTCTTCCAGGACCGCGGTGGCAGCCGCCAGGGCGACGGTGTCTACGTTAAACGGTTGGCGTACGCGGTTGAGAATATCGGCAATTTCCGGCGAGCTGATGGCATAGCCAACCCTCAGAGCAGCCAGCCCCCAGGCCTTGGAGAAGGTGCGGCAGACGATCAGGTTCGGGAATCGCGCCAGCAGCTTGGTGCCGTCCGGGTATTCATCGCCGGTCAGATACTCGCAGTAGGCTTCGTCCAGAACCACCAGCACCCGCTCCGGAATGCGATCCAGGAACGCTTCAATGGCGTCAGCTTCATGCACGGTTCCGGTGGGATTATTCGGGTTGGCTACGAACACCAGCTTGGTGCGGTCTGTTACAGCAGCGGCCATGGCGTCCAGGTCATGGCCCCAATCCCTGGCAGGTACTGAAACGCCCTTGGCCCCGATGGCCTGGGTGACAATGGGGTAAACGGCAAAGGCATACTGGGAGAACACCACTTCGCTGTCGCTGTCAGCAAAGCAGCGGGCGATCACTTCCAGCACATCGTTGGAGCCGTTGCCCAGCGTGATCTGGTTCATGCCCACGCCAAAACGCTTCGAAAGCGCCTGCTTCAGGTCAAAACCGTTGCCGTCCGGGTACAGGCACATCTCTTCCAGCGCCTTACGGGCGGCAGCCATTGCCTTGTCACTGGGCCCCAGGGGATTCTCGTTGCTGGCCAGTTTAACAATCTCCGCGGGGTTCAATCCCAGCTCACGAGCCAGCTCCTCAATGGGCTTGCCCGGCTGATACGGAGACAGAGCCTGAACACCTTTCACCGCAAGACTCTGGTAATCCACTGCCATTCAACTTTCCTCCGGTTCCGGTCTGTGAAATCTTAAAGAACACCAATGGGGTATGAGCCCAGGCGTTTGAGCTCCACAGCTTCCTGATCAATTTCAGCGAGTACTTTTTTAACCTGTTCGTCGTCCATATGCCCTTCGAAATCGATGTAGAACACATAGGCCCAGGTGCCACTGGGCGACGGACGGGTTTCAATACGGGTCAGACTGATGCCGTGGCGATGGAAGGGCTCCAGCACGGCGTAAAGCGCACCCGGCTTGTTCCGCATAGACACCAGCACTGATGACTTATCCTGGCCGCTGGCAGGCACCTCTTCCTGGCCGATAATCAGGAAGCGGGTGGTGTTGTCCGGCCGGTCTTCAATACTGTTGGAAAGCTTTTCCAGCCCGTACAGCTCTGCCGCCATATCACCGGCAATCGCGGCAGTGCCCGGCTCTTCAGCCGCACGGCGGGCCGCTTCTGCGTTGCTTGAGACGGTAATCCGTTCAATGCCGTAACGATGGGTATCCAGCCACTGGCGGCACTGGGCAAAGGACTGCTGGTGGGAATAAATCCGGGTGATTTCCTGGTCTTTGTGCTTGGGCGAGACCAGCAAATGATGGTGAATCCGCAACTGCACCTCACCGCAGATTTTCAGCGATGAGCCAATAAACATATCCAGCGTGTGGTTAACCATGCCTTCGGTGGAGTTCTCCACCGGCACCACGCCGTATTGAGCCGCGCCAGATTCCACTTCACGGAACACGGCATCAATAGCCGGCAGCGGAACACTGATCACGGAATGGCCAAAATGCTTGAGCGCCGCAGCCTGGGTGAAGGTACCCAGGGGGCCCAGGAACGCGATGTGCATCGGCTTTTCCAGGGCCAGGCAGGCCGACATGATTTCCCGGAACAGGCGGGCCATCTCTTCCGCCGGCAAAGGCCCCGGGTTCTGCTCCTTGATGCGGCGCAGAACCTGGGCTTCCCGCTCCGGACGGTAGAAGAACACATCCTGCCCCGGATTGGCTGCCATCTTCACGTTAGCCACTTCCTGGGCGCATTTGGCGCGGGCACTGATCAGCTGCATGATCTGCTGATCAAGGCTGTCTATTTCATCCCGCAGCTCACCCAGACGGGTCTTCTCGTCCGTCATGATCAGCCCCGCTCCTTCGCAAATTCCGCCATGTAGGCAATCAACGCATCCACACCCTCTTCCGGCATGGCGTTGTAGATGCTGGCTCGCATGCCACCGACCGAACGGTGGCCCTGCAGGTTCAGCAGGTGCCGGGCTTCAGCACCCTTCAGGAACTCGCCGTTGAGAGCATCGTCCGCCAGGGTGAACGGCACGTTCATCCAGGAACGGAAACGCGGTTCGATCGGGTTGGCATAGAAATCGTTGGTGTCGATGAAGTCGTACAGCTTCTTCGCCTTGCGGGCATTCAACTCGCCCATCGCCTTCACGCCACCCTGCTCTTTCAGCCACTTGAACACCAGGCCGGACAGGTACCAGGAATAGGTCGCCGGCGTGTTGTACATGGAATCGTTATCGGCGATGACCTGATAGTTCATCATCGTTGGCGTTTCCTTGCGGGCCTTGCCCAGGAGGTCCTTGCGGATAATCACAACCACCAGGCCAGACGGCCCGATGTTCTTCTGGGCGCCGGCGTAAATCAGCCCGAACTTGTTGATGTCTACAGGGCGCGACAGCATGGTGGAAGACATGTCCGCCACCAGCGGCAACTTGCCGCTGTCCGGAATGAAATCGTATTCCAGGCCACCAATGGTTTCGTTCGGCGTGTAATGCAGGTACGCCGCATCGGCATTCGTAGTCCATACCGCCTGGTCCGGAATGGTGGTAAAACCGCTCTCTTCAGAGCTGGCCACCACATTCACGTTGCCGTAGCGGCTGGCTTCTGCAATGGCTTTCTTGGACCAGATACCGGTGTTCACATAATCGGCAGAGGTCTTTTCAGCGAGCAGGTTCAGCGGGATGGTAGAGAACTGGCTGGAAGCTCCACCCTGCATGAAGAGTACGGCGTAATCGTCTGATATTCCTGCAAGTTCCCGAAGGTCTTTTTCAGCCGTTTCGGCAATCGCCACAAACTCGTCACTGCGGTGACTCATCTCCATCACCGACATGCCGGTGCCGCGCCAGTCGAGCATTTCGCTCTGAGCCTGCTTCAGCACAGCCTCCGGCAAGGTGGCCGGACCCGCACAGAAATTAAACGCCCTGCTCATTCTTCGGTTTCCTCGCCTTCAACGTCTACGTCAACGCCCGCGTCGGTATCTTCCGCATCGGCATCGTCAGATTCTGCAATCCGCTCAACTCCCACCAGGCGCTCGTCTTCCTGCGCCAGGCGAATCAGGCGAACACCCTGGGTGTTCCGGCTGAGTACAGAAACCTCATCGGTACGGGTACGCACCAGCGTGCCCTTGTCCGAAATCAGCATCATCTCGTCGCCTTCGAACAGCTGCAAAGCGGTTACCAGGTTGCCGTTACGCTCGGAGCACTGCATGGCGATAACGCCCTGACTGCCACGGCTGTAGGCCGGGAATTCGTCGATGGCGGTACGCTTACCGTAGCCGTGTTCACTGGCGGTGAGAATTACGCCACCGTCCTGCGGAATAATCAGCGACACCACATGGTGGCCTTCCGGCATCTTGATACCGCGCACACCACGGGCAGTCCGGCTCATGGGCCGCACCTGGTCCTCGCGGAACCGCACCGCTTTGCCGGCGGTAGAGAACAGCATTACCTCGGCGGAACCGTCAGTGATGGCTGCACCAATCAGGGTATCGCCTTCGTCCAGGTTCAGGGCAATCAGGCCACTGCTGCGCGGACGGGAGAAGTTCGGCAGCGGGGTCTTCTTGACCACACCGGCAGAAGTAGCCATCAGCACAAACTGGTCTTCCGGATAATCACGCACCGGCAGGAAGGTGGTAATACGCTCACCTTCGTCCAGCGGCAGGATATTGACCATCGGGCGACCACGGGAACCACGGCTGCCACGGGGAATCTCGAATACCCGCAGCCAGTACACCTTACCGCGGTCGGAGAAGCACAGAATGGTATCGTGGGAGTTAGCGACCAGCAGCTTCTCAATAAAGTCTTCGTCTTTCATCGAGGTGGCAGCCTTACCGCGACCACCACGGCGCTGGGCCTGGTAATCTTCAACCGCCTGGGTCTTGGCATAACCACTGTGGGAAATGGTGACCACCAGGTCTTCTTCGTCAATGAGGTCTGCGATGGTCAGGTCACGCTGGGAACTGGTGATTTCGGTACGGCGCTCGTCACCAAACTCGGACACCACAGCTTCCAGCTCTTCACGGATAACCTGCATCAGGCGGTCCGGATCACCCAGGATTTCCAGCAGGCCGGCAATCTTCTCGAGGATTTCTTTGTACTCGTTCTGGAGCTTTTCGGTTTCCAGGCCGGTCAGGCGGTGCAGGCGCATATCCAGGATCGCCTGGGTCTGCTCCGGTGACAGGTAGTACAGGCCATCACGCAGGCCGTAGAATTCCGGCAGGTCATCCGGGCGGCAGGCATCTTCACCAGCACGTTCCAGCATGGCCAGAACGTCGCCGGGCGCCCAGCCCTTGGACATCAGCTTTTCCTTGGCTTCAACAGAACTCGGCGAAGCCTTGATCAGCTCGATCATCTCGTCGATGTTAGCCAGGGCTACGGTCAGGCCTTCCAGGATGTGACCACGCTCACGGGCCTTGCGCAGCTCATAGATGGTCCGACGGGTAACCACTTCGCGACGGTGGCGCACAAAGGCGTCGAGCATCTGCTTCAGGTTCAGGATCTTCGGCTCGCCGTTCAGCAGCGCAACCATATTGATGCCGAACACTGTCTGCAGCTGGGTGTGGGCGAACAGGTTGTTCACCACCACTTCCGGGTTTTCACCACGGCGCAGTTCGATAACAACCCGGATACCTTCCTTGTTGGACTCGTCACGCAGCTCGGTAATGCCCTCAAGGCGTTTTTCCTTGACCAGTTCGGCGATCTTTTCGATCAGCTTCGCCTTGTTCAGCTGGTAAGGCAGCTCGGTGATGATGATCGCATCGCGGTTGGTCTTGTTGTCGTGCTCGATCTCGTGACGGGCACGAATGTAAATACGACCACGGCCGGTGCGATAGGCCTCGACAATGCCTGCACGGCCGTTAATGATGCCCTGGGTCGGGAAATCCGGGCCCGGAATGTATTCCATCAGTTCATCGATGGTCAGGTCCGGGTTATCAATCAGCGCCAGGCAGCCGTTAACAACTTCGGTCAGGTTGTGGGGCGGAATGTTGGTGGCCATACCCACGGCGATACCGGAGGAGCCGTTCACCAGCAGGTTCGGTACGCGGGTGGGCAGGACTTCCGGAATACGCTCGGTGCCGTCGTAGTTGTCTACGTAGTCGACCGTTTCCTTTTCCAGGTCCGCCAGCAGCGAGTGCGCCATCTTCTCCATGCGGATTTCGGTGTAACGCATGGCGGCCGCGTTGTCGCCGTCGATGGAACCGAAGTTACCCTGGCCATCAACCAGCGGGTAGCGCAGCGAAAACGGCTGAGCCATACGAACGATGGTGTCGTATACCGCAGAGTCGCCATGGGGGTGGTATTTACCGATAACGTCACCCACCACACGGGCAGACTTCTTGTACGCCTTG
Organism: Marinobacter vinifirmus; assembly: GCF_002258215.1. GTDB lineage: Bacteria > Pseudomonadota > Gammaproteobacteria > Pseudomonadales > Oleiphilaceae > Marinobacter > Marinobacter vinifirmus. The sequence goes on along the minus strand of NZ_NEFY01000006.1, from coordinate 23,158 downwards.
TTCCAGTCGTTACCCAGCTCGGACATGGCGAACAGAACCCGCCGGTGCACCGGCTTGAGGCCGTCGCGCACATCCGGCAGGGCCCGGCCAACGATAACGCTCATGGCGTAATCGAGGTAGGACTGTTTCAATTCGTCTTCAATATTGACCGGCAGGATCTCTTTGGCTAACTCACCCATCGAGAAAGGTTCCTTTGCGTTATCTGGAAGTCGTTACGGGGCCTTTTTCCGCACCCACATTTATTCTTCAACAAGCCGCCAAGCATACCACAGTCCACCCCTCGCCGGGGCAACTGTGGTAAAGCCTTAATCAAACACTACGGTCTTGTTTTCATAGGTAATCACGCGGTCTTCAACATGCGACCGGAGCCCGCGGGCCAGTACGTTCTTCTCAACGTCCTTACCAAGGCGAACCATGTCTTCGATGGAGTCGCGATGGCTGATGCGAATAACGTCCTGCTCGATGATCGGGCCTTCATCAAGATCCTGGGTTACGTAGTGGCAGGTAGCTCCAATCAGCTTCACACCACGGCTGTAAGCCTGGTGGTATGGCCGGGCACCAGCGAAAGACGGCAGGAAGCTGTGGTGGATATTGATCACCTTGCCCGCATACTTTTCACACAGGGCAGCCGGCAGGATTTGCATGTAACGGGCCAGAACCACCACATCGGTTTCGTACTGTGCGAACAGCTCTTCAATGTGGGCAAAGGCTTCGGCCTTGTTTTCCTTGCTCACCGGCACGTGGTGGTAGGGAATGTCATGCCATTCCACCATCCGGCGCAGGTCATCGTGGTTCGAGATAACCGCCACGATTTCGCAGTTGAGTTCCTTGCTGTGCCAGCGGTGCAACAGGTCGGCCAGGCAGTGGGATTCCTTGCTGCACATCAGGATCACCCGCTTGGGGCGGGCAGAATCGGCAATGTGCCAGTTCATGTTGAACTCGCGGGCAATCGGCTCGAAGGCTGCGCGGAACTGGTCCAGCCCGAACGGAATCGATTCGGCCTTGATCTCGTGCCGCATGAAGAACCAGCCGGACTGGGTATCTGAGTGGTGGCTCGCCTCGGTAATCCAGCCATTGTAGGTGGACAGGAAATTACTCACCTTGGCAACAATTCCTACCCGGTCCGGGCAGGAAATAACAAGACGATAGGTATGCTCCATGAAGCCTTTCCTTAACTTGAATCCGGGAAAGCGGGTGCGACGGGGAACCGGCAAAACAAAGTTTGCGGCAAACGATCGGAACGCACCGTTAAAAATGACCGGCTATGATAGCCTATCTGAAAGCCAGAAACGAGGAGTGAGCGCATGGACAGACTCAACCACAGCCTTTTAAAGAAAATCCCTCTGAGGGGCCTGTGGCGCCTTACAGCCGCCAGCTTGTTCGCAGTTGCAACCACTGCTGCGGCAGCCAGTAACCAGGCCATTCTGGAAGGCGAGCGCTTTCATCCCGTTCAAGGCACCCAGGGCATGGTGGCCACCAGCCACACACTGGCGTCGGAAGTGGCCCTGCAGGTTCTCAAGAACAGCGGTAACGCCGTAGACGCTGCGGTAACCGCCGGCTTTGCCCTGGCTGTCACCCAGCCCCGCTCCGGCAACATCGGTGGTGGCGGCTTCCTGCTCTACGCGCCGGGCGATGGCTCCGCACCGGAAGCCATTGACTACCGGGAAACCGCGCCGGCGGCCGCCACCGAAACCATGTTCCAGGATGAAGACGGCAATGTGGTGAACGAGCGCAGCCGGTTCAGCCATAAAGCCGCGGGCGTTCCCGGCACCGTGGCTGGCCTGGCCATGGCCCTTGAACGCCATGGCACCCTGTCGCTGAAAGAAGCCCTGGCGCCGGCCATTCGCCTGGCCAGGGACGGCTTTGTAGTGCCACACCGGTTTACCGAGGGGCTGGAACAGGCCCGGGATCGCCTGCAACGCTGGCCCGCCACCCGCGATACCTTCTATAAGGAAGACGGCTCCGCACCGCAGCCGGGGGAAACGTTCAGGCAACCGGAGCTGGCCGCTACCCTTCAACGCATTGCTGATCAGGGCATCGAGGGCTTTTACCGGGGCGAAACCGCCCGGCTGATCGTGGAAGAAATGCAGCGCGGCGACGGGCTGATTACCCTGGAGGACCTGGCCAGCTATCAGCCTGCGGTCCGCCAGCCGGTACAGGGGAACTACCGGGGGTACGATATTTTCTCCATGTCACCGCCCTCTTCTGGCGGCACCCACATCGTCCAGATCCTGAATATTCTTGAACACTTCCCCATTGGCGAATGGGGGCACAATTCCGCCAACACCCTGCACCACATGGCCGAAGCCATGAAGCTGGCCTACGCCGACCGGGCCGAATACCTGGGCGACACCGACTTTGTGGAGGTGCCCCTGGCCGGGCTGACGAGCAAAGACTACGCCGCAGAACTGCGCAAAGGCATTGCCCCGGACAAGGCCCGCCCGTCCCTCGAGATCAAGCCCGGCCAGCCCGCGGTATTTGAAAGCCCGGAAACCACCCACTTCTCGGTGGTGGACCGTTGGGGCAATGCCGTATCCAACACCTACACCATCAATTTCAGCTACGGCTCCGGCATCACCGTGGCCGGCGCAGGCTTTTTGCTGAACAATGAAATGGACGACTTCAGCGCCAAGCCAGGCGCCGCCAACGCCTACGGCCTGATTGGTGGCGAAGCCAACAAGATTGAACCAGGCAAGCGTATGCTCAGCTCCATGTCGCCCACTATCGTGCGTAAAGACGGCAAGAATGTTCTGGTCACCGGCAGCCCGGGCGGCTCTCGTATTATCACCACCACCTTGCAGGTAGTGATGAATGTGATCGACCATAATATGAACATACAGAGTGCCGTCAGCGCCCCCCGCATGCACCATCAGTGGCTGCCGGATGAGATTCGCATCGAACAGGGCATCAGCCAGGACACTATCGAATTGCTTGAGTCCCGGGGCCATGTGGTGAGTACCAGTACCGCCATGGGCGCCATTCAGAGCATCATGATCGGCGAAGACGGCACCCTGTTTGGCGGCGCCGACCCCAGGCGAAGCACTTCATCCGCCATGGGCTTCTAATCAGACAGGAACGTAGTAATGGAACCTGAAAAGCAAGGACAAGACCAGACGCCACCACCGGCCGTACCTAACCAGTTGTCATTTTTATGGTTAAGCGCGGCCATCTTCCTGATGTTTCTGTGGCTACAGGACAGCGGCCAGCCGCAACAACAGGAACTGGCCTACTCGGAGTTCAAGGAAGCCGTGTTGAGTGGCCAGGTCTCGGAAGTGACTCTGCAGAACGAGGAAATCCGTGGCCAGTTTACAGACTCCGGCAGCAGCCAGTTCAGCTCTGATACCGGCCCGGCGTCGCGCAGCTTTAACACCGTGCGCCCGCCGGTTGAAGACACGGAGCTGCTGGCCTTGCTGGAACGGCAGGAAGTCACCATTCGCGGAGCCCGCTCTGGCAGGCCCTGGTGGCAGGAGCTGATTCTCGGGTTCCTGCCCTGGATATTGCTGCTGGCGCTGATGTTCTGGTTCTGGGGCGCGGCCCAGAAACGCATGACCGGCGGCAACAGCCCCTTCGACTATGCCAAGTCAAAGGCCCGCAGGGCCCGCAAGGAAACCTCCACCACCACGCTGGATGACGTAGCCGGCATCGAGTCGGCCAAGCGGGACATCTCCGAGATTATCGACTTCCTGAAAACCCCGGAGAAATACCGCCGGCTGGGCGCCGTTATGCCCAAGGGCGTATTGCTGGTGGGCCCGCCGGGCACCGGTAAAACCCTGCTGGCCCGGGCCATTGCCGGTGAAGCCGAAGTGCCGTTTTTCAGCATCAGTGCCTCGGAATTCATCGAAATGTTCGTGGGCGTGGGTGCCGCCCGGGTGCGGGATATGTTCCAGAATGCCCGCAAGGAAGCCCCTGCCCTGATCTTTATCGACGAACTGGATGCCATCGGCCGCTCCCGGGGTGCAGGCCTCGGTGGTGGCCATGATGAGCGGGAGCAGACCCTGAATCAGATCCTGACCGAAATGGACGGTTTCGAGGCCCACGAGAACGTCCTGGTGCTGGCAGCGACCAACCGTCCGGATGTGCTCGACAGCGCCCTGCTGCGCCCCGGCCGGTTTGACCGGAAAATAACCCTGGACCGCCCCCACAAAGATGCCCGGGAAGCCATCCTGAAAGTCCACGTGCGCAAAGTGCCCCTGGCCGGCGACGTAAACCTGGCACAACTGGCCGCCCGCACCACCGGATTTTCCGGCGCGGATCTTAAGAACCTGGTGAACGAAGCGGCCCTGACCGCAGCCCGGGAAAACCGGGATGAGGTCACCGCGCACTGCTTCGAAGTAGCCCGCGACAGAATCATCCTGGGCGAAGAGCGGGACTCCCAGCTGACCCCGGAGGAACGTGAAGTGGTGGCCTACCACGAATGTGGCCACGCGCTGATGGCGTATTACATGCCCAAAGCCGACCCGCTTACCAAGGTGACCATCATCCCCCACGGCATGGCCATGGGCGTTACTGAACAGACTCCCCGGGAAGACAAATACAACTACACCGAAAGCTACCTTCGGGATCGCATCAAAGTGATGCTGGGTGGCCGCTCTGCGGAGAAAATCATTTACGGGGAAGTCAGCACCGGTGCCCAGAACGACCTGAAAGAAGCCACCAAACTGTTGCGCCGGATGATCGGCCAGTGGGGTATGAGCGAAAAGGTGGGGCCCCTGGGGCTTGGCATTGGTGAAGAGCATGTATTCCTCGGCCGCGAAATGGGCGCACCCCGGGAATACAGCGAAAAGCTTGCCGAAATGATCGATTCCGAAATCCAGACCCAGCTGATGGACCTGGAGCGTTTTACCGTCGCCTTTCTGACTGAGCACCGCAAAGAACTGGATGCCCTGGCCAAGGCGGTGATGGAGCGGGAAACCATGGAATCCGAGGAAATCGAACAGGTACTGAACGACGCCGGCAATCGCAAGATTGCCTGAGCGCCGCACATCCGGTCAGGGCGTTACCGTAACCGGCAGGTTCAGGGCCGACAACAGGGCTTCCGCGCCCTGATCGGCGAACAGGCTGCAGCTGCGGCTGACCACCAGCTGGCTGGCCCCCTCCTCCTGCATGGCCCGCACGGCAGCACCGGCACTGGCGGCCGGTATCTGCCGAACCCGCGCCGCAATGCCCTCACTCTGCAGGTACGCCAGGATATCTTCGGCTACCGACTGATCTATCTCGGAACCGGTACGCAGTAACACGCTCAACGGTTGATGACTGCGCCGCGCCAGCTCGGCCCCCACAAGCACTGCCCGGTGATTGGCGCCCTGGTCATGGTTGAGCAGAACCACCACGCGGTTCTGGCGCTGCACTCGGGGCTCCGCCCACAGAAGCACATCGCCCGGCGCCTGCCGAAGCAGAACCCGGGCCGTTGAACCCAGGCGGGCTCCGGGAATACCGGACCAGCCAACCCGACCCAACACCACCAGGTCTTGCGGCTGCACCAGGTTCAGAACCTCTTCCGCTACACGGCCCCGGCACAGCTTCAGGGTCTGGGCCAGGCCGCGACGAGCCATCGCCTGTTGTAATGAACGGCGGGCCGCCTCGGCCAGTGCCTGCATGCGGGCCTCGATTGCAGCTGAATCCAACGGGCGGGCCAGGCCGGAACTGCCGCCCACTTCCCGGGCAAAGCCGTACCCCGCCGTGCGCAGCAGGTTAACTTCTTCCACAAAGATGCCCAGAACCTCTGCATTACGGGCCGAAGCAATCTCTGCGGCGGCTTCCAGCGCGGCAAGGCTCAGGCGCGAGCCATCCAGCAAGATCAATACCCGGCCCGCTGGTGCGTCCGGTTTGTCAGTCGTCGCTGTTGTTGCCATTGCCATTGCCTCCGTTGCCGTTCTCCTTGCCGTCGCCTTTCTTCTTGCCAACTTCGGCAAACTCCGCCAGCCGATCCGCCACCAGCCGGTTGAACGTGTTCTCCGGGTAAACGCCATCAGCATCGGGAACACCGGCTTCCATACCGGTCATCAGCTCAATGGCCTGGTCGATGTGGCTGAGCGGATAGATAGTGAACCGTCCTTCCCGCACGGCGTCACGAACCTGTTCATTGAGCATCAGGTGTTCCACGTTGCTGGCCGGCAACAGGGCGCCATGACCATTCACGCCCCTGGCTTGTGTGCACACATTGAAGAAGCCTTCGATTTTTTCGTTTACACCGCCCACGGCCTGAACCTCGCCGTGCTGGTTCATGGAACCGGTCACGGCCAGAGATTGCTTCAGGGGAACGCCGGTAATCGCCGACAGCAACACGCAGGTTTCCGCCACCGACGCCGAATCCCCTTCCACGCCCCCGTAGGACTGCTCAAAAGCCAGGCTGGCCGACAACGACAACTCGCCCAGAGGCGCATAGCGGTTGGCCAGGAAGCGGGACAGGATCATCACCGCCTTGCTGTGAATGGGTCCGCCAAGCTTGGCTTCCCGCTCGATATCCACCACCTGGCCTTTGCCGGGGCGGGCCGTCGCGGTTATGCGGGTGGGCTGGCCGAAGCGGGTAGCGCCAATCTGCAGAACCGACAAGCCATTGATCTGTGCTGCCTGTTCGCCTTCGGTGGCAATCATCATCACGCCCCGGCGAATCTGCTCCAGGCTGCGCTCACGGATACGGCTGGCACGGTATTCCCGCTCATCAATGGCCTGCTGCACGTGAACCACTTCAATGCGGGCACTACCAGCCTGGGATGCCCAGTGGTCGGCCTCGCTGAGCAAGTCTTTCAGCACGCGGTCATGGGCGGTGAGCTTTTTCTGGTCACTGGCCAGCCGGCTCGCATGCTCGATTACCCGGGCAACGGCCGCACGGTCCAGCGCACGGATGCCGGACGACGGCGCCATGGTGGCAATCACCCGGGCATACAGGGGATAGCTCTGGTCGTCCCGGTCCAGGTCGTCTTCAAAATCGGCTTCCACCTTGAACAGGTCCAGGAAATCCGGGTCGTAGTGGGACAACAGGTAATACAACATCCGGTCACCCACCAGAACCACCTTCACGTTCAGGGGGATCGGCTCCGGCTGCTGGCTGACGGTGGTCGCCAGGCCATACAAACGCTCCAGCGACTCAATGCGGATTTCACCGGAGAACAGAATCCGCTTCAGGCTCTCCCAGGCCAGTGGCTGGGTGAGGATGCGGCGGGCATCCAGGATCAGGTAACCACCATTAGCCCGGTGCAAAGAGCCGGCACGGATCAGGGTGAAATCTGTGTACAGGTTGCCCTGGTGGGCCCGGTGTTCGATCTGCCCGGTCAGGTGTTGATGGTTGGGCAGGTCTTCATAGACCACCGGTGCGCCCCGGGTTTCTGCATTGTCGACCAGCAGGTTCACCCGATACCGGTTCAGCAACCCGGCAGGCGCACCGTTCTCGTTATCCTGGAAGGCCTCAGCGTGCTCCACCACGTCTTCCCGCACCGAATCCAGGTGGGCGACCACCGCCGGAACATGGCTCCATTTCTCACGCAGTTCGCCAATGGGGCCGCCAAGCGTGAGCTGCACCATCTCTTCATTGAGCTGATGTATCCGTTCCCGCACTTCCTTGCGCAACCGGGGAACCTGCTGAATCGCCTGCTGCAGCTTCTTCTGCAGGTCTTCCACCTTGGCTTCGACAAGCTCCTTCTCTTCATCAGAGAATTTCTTGTATTCCTCGGGCTCGATGACTTCGCCATTGCGCATGGGCGCAAAGGTAAAGCCGGCCGGCGTGGTGATCATGGCAATATTGTTGGCGTTTGCCTCTTCCTGGATGGCAAACAGGCCTTTTTGCTGCCGCCGGGTGACCTCTTCCTGAAGCTCCTGAATCCGGGCCTGGTATTCCTCGCTCTCGAAGGTAGCGGGAATAGCCGTTTTCAGCTCGTTGGCCAGGTCGTTCATGTCGCTTTTGAACTTGCGACCCTCGCCCGGCGGCAACTCGATAGCGCCAGGTTTGTCTGACTGCTGAAAGTTAAAAACATGGCACCAGTCACACGGCACCGGCTTGCCTGCGGCGTGGGTGGCCAGAAAACGCTTCACCAGTTCATGCTTGCCGGCGCCCGAGGGGCCCAGCACAAACAGGTTGAAGCCACTGGCGGCCATACTGGCTCCGAACTCCAGTGCCCGGAGCACCCGGTCCTGCCCGAACGGCAATTCCAGGTCTTCCAGTGCATCCGTGGTGTCGAAATCCAGCTTTTCAGGCGGACAGCGGTGGTAAATCTGGTCCTCGGTTAACGCCGCAGGTACAGCCATTCTTGCTCCTTAAGATTGCTTGCCTTCGAGTTTATCCTGGGTGCGCAAGTCAAAATCGCTCGCATCGTGGCGCTCGTGCAGCTGGGACGACAACTCGCCCCAGGCACGGTTCACCATGCGGCCACGCTGCACTGCCGGGCGCTTGGCCAGTTCATTCGTCCAGCGCAGTACGTTGGTATAAGTATGGGCTTCCAGGAATTCGGCGGCCTCATACACGGTATTCTTCACCAGCGAGCCATACCAGGGCCACACCGCCATATCGGCGATGGTGTACTCGTCACCGGCAACATACTGGTTGTCCGCCAGCTGCCGATCCAGCACATCCAGCTGGCGCTTCACCTCCATGGTGTAGCGGTTGATGGGGTACTCGTATTTTTCCGGGGCATAGGCATAGAAATGCCCGAATCCACCACCCAGAATCGGTGCGCTGGCCATCTGCCAGAACAGCCAGTTCATGGTTTCTGCGCGCCGGGCACGGTCCGTTGGCAGGAAGGCACCAAACTTCTCTGCCAGATAGAACAGGATAGAACCGGATTCGAATACCCGCACGGCCGGGTCTTCACTGCGATCCAGCAACGCGGGGATCTTGGAGTTGGGGTTAACCTCCACAAAACCGCTACTGAACTGGTCACCTTCCATAATCTGGATCAGCCAGGCATCGTATTCGGCTTCCTTGATGCCTTTCTCCAGCAATTCCTCAAACATGATGGTGGCTTTAACACCGTTGGGCGTTGCCAGGGAATACAGCTGGAACGGATGCTCGCCCACCGGCAAGTCTTTATCGTGGGTGGCACCGGCAATCGGGCGGTTGATGCTGGCAAACCTGCCGCCGTTGCCCTGCTCCCATTTCCAGACTTTCGGTGGCGTGTAGGTCGGATCGCTCATCAGTTGTTTCTCCCCTTTACGTTGAAAGATGCGTGGCATGACTGTAACTGAATCCGGCACAGGAAAGCACCCATGAACTATACTCGGCTCTACAAACAATGGCTTACACCGGAATGAACCATGAAGGCCGCATCACTCCCGGAAACCCCCGTTTTCCACACCACCGGCCTGACCAAGACCTACCATCAGGGCGAGGTAGAAGTGCATGCCCTGCGGGGCGTGGATCTCGATCTTTACCCCGGCGAACTGGTGGTGATGCTCGGTGCATCCGGCTCTGGCAAATCCACCCTGCTGAACATTCTTGGCGGCCTGGATGTGCCCACCAGCGGTGAAGTGAGGTACCTGGACACAGACCTTGCCCGGGCCACCGACAAGCAACTCACCCGTTACCGCAGGGACTACGTCGGTTTCGTGTTCCAGTTCTACAACCTGATCCCGAGCCTGACCGCCCGGGAAAACGTGGTCGCCGTCACCGAGATCGCCCGTAACCCGATGGAGCCGGATGCAGCCCTCGAGTTGGTGGGGCTGGCCAACCGGGCCGATCACTTCCCGGCACAGCTGTCCGGTGGCGAACAACAGCGGGTAGCCATCGCCCGGGCCATCGCCAAACAACCCAACGTTTTACTGTGCGACGAACCCACCGGCGCACTCGATTCTGCCACTGGCATTCTGGTGCTGGCCGCGCTCGAAAAAGCCAACCGGGAAACCGGCACCACCACGGTGATCATCACCCACAACGCCTCCATTGCTCAGATGGCGGACCGGGTAATCACCCTCTCCGACGGCCAGATCAGTGGTGAACACCGCAACCCAACGCGGCAAGACCCGCGCACCCTGAGCTGGTAACGCCGTGTTCCCTTTTCACCCCAGTATTCTGCACACCAAACTGCGCCGGGAAATCTGGCAGATGCGAGGGCAATTGCTGGCCATTGCGTTAGTGATTGCCGGTGGCATTGCCGTGTGCCTGCTGTCGCTGGTGAACTACGCTTCCCTGAACGCCACCCGTGGCCAGTACTACCAGCAACACCAGTTTGCCGATGTGTTCGTGTCGCTGAAGCGGGCGCCTCGCCACCTGTTGCAGCAGGTGGCGGAGATTCCGGGTGTTACCCGGCTGAGTGGCCGCGTGGAAGGCGGGGCAAAACTGGAAGTGGCTGGCTTTCAGGAGCCGGTGTCCGCGCACCTGATCTCGGTTCCGGAAACCGGCCAGCCAGATGTAAACCAGCTCTACCTGCGCCAGGGCCGGTTACCGGATGCCAGCCGCAGTGATGAGGTAACCATCATCGGCAGCTTTGCCGATGCTCATAACCTTCAACTGGATGCTCAGCTGACCGCCATCATCAATGGCTGCAGGCAAACACTCACCATTGTCGGCATCGCCGAATCGCCGGAATTCGTTTACGTAATTCCCCCCGGCGGCATGCTGCCGGATTACCAGCGCTTCGGTGTGCTCTGGATGTCGCAGGCGGGGCTGGCGCCGGCCATGGATATGGAAGGGGCCTTCAACAGCCTGGTTCTGAAAACCGCACCAGATCGGCCCGTGAAAGACGTCATTAACCGGCTCGACCGCCTGCTGGACCGCTATGGCAGCACCGGGGCCTACGCCCGGGCCGACCAGTTCTCTCATCGCTTTCTAAGTGATGAGCTGGAACAACTGAAGGCCATGGCCCTGATCTTCCCCGCCATTTTTATGGGCGTGGCCATGTTCTTGCTCAATGTGGTGGTGGGCCGGTTGATCAGTACCCAGCGGGAAGTGATCGCCATACTTAAGGCCTTTGGTTACAGCAACCGCCAGATCGGCTGGCACTACAGCCAGCTGGTCATCGCCATTGCCCTGGCCGGCCTGCTGATCGGCACCGTCGCCGGCCTTTGGCTGGGGCGGATGCTGGGTGGGCTGTACATGGAGTTTTACCGTTTTCCCGAATTGCTGTTCCGGATCAGCCCGATGTGGATCCTGATTCTGGCCGCTGCCAGCCTGGCCGCCGCCTGGCTTGGCGGCTGGCGCTCTATCCGTAACGCCGCAGCCCTGCCGCCAGCCGAGGCCATGCAACCGGAGGGCCCGGCAAAGTTCCGGATAACGTTGCCCGAACGGTTATTGTCCTGGGTGCGGTTGCGGCAACCGTCTCGCATGATTGTCCGGCAACTGGCCCGCCGCCCCGCCCGTACCGCGCTGTCTGTTGCCGGAATCGCCATGGCCACCGCCATTGTGGTGGTGGGCAATTTCCAGTTCAGCTCGGTATCACTGATGGTGCATACCCAGTTTGCCCGGGTACAGAAGCAGGACCTGACGGTTACCCTGACCGACCCGGTCAATCAGACCGCCCTCTACGGCATGGCCCGGCAACCGGGCGTACTGTATACCGAAGGCCGGCGCCAGGTGGCTGTGGAACTGGTGAACGGCCACCGCAGCTGGCGCACGGCGCTGACCGGCCTGCCAGAACAGGCTGAACTGCAGTTTGTGGTAGACCGCCAGCTGAACAACGTAGCCATGCCGCCAGCGGGTTTGCTGCTGACCGATTACCTGGCCCAGGCCCTGGAAGTGACACCGGGCGACCAGCTGGTTGTGCGGGTGCTGGAAGGCAAGCGCCCTACCCTGACCATTCCGGTGGCCGGCACCACCAGCGAGTTTCTCGGTGTTGGCGCCTACATGAACCTGGCGGCCATGAACCGGGCCCTGGGCGAAGGCCCGCTGGTCAATCAGGTACTGCTGAACCTTGAGGGCGACCTTGCAGACACCGTATACCGGGATCTGCGCGATACTCCCAAAGTAGTCGGCACCAACCTGCGCCAGGCCATGCTGGACAGCTTTTTCGAAACCCTGGCCCGCACCTTCCTCACCTACACCTTCGTGATCAGCCTGCTGGGGGGCATTATTGCCTTTGGCGTAATCTACAACACGGCCCGGATATCCCTGGCCGAGCGCGGGCGGGACCTCGCCAGCCTGCGGGTACTGGGTTACAGCCACAATGAGGTGTCGCACATCCTGTTGGGTGAACTGGCCATTCTGCTGATTATTGGCATACCGCTGGGCTGGGCCATCGGCCTTGGCCTGGGTCAACTGGTGGTCACCGCCCTGCAAACCGAGCTGTACCGGGTGCCGCTTATCATCACGCCCAGAACCCTGGCACTCGCCGCCAACGTGGTGATTGCCTCGGCCTTGCTGTCGGGTTTCATTACCTGGCTAAGACTCCGTAAACTGGACCTGGTCGCGGTACTGAAAACCCGGGAATAACCCACAACCCTTTAAGAGAAACACTATGGCCACACACGCAAACGCACCGGGAAAATGGATCTTCTGGATCATCATTGCCTTGCTGGTGGCTGCCGTGTTTTTCTTCATACTGCGCCCGGAACCCGAGTGGGTAGACCTGGCCACCGCAGAACCGGGCCCGATGGAAGTCACCATCCGCGAGGAAGGCAAAACCCGGGTAAAAGACCGCTACCAGATCTCCGCACCGGTCACCGGTTACCTGCACCGGGTGCAGATGGATGTGGGCGACCCGGTCAGCCCCGGCCAGCTACTAACCCGGATAGACCCCATGCCCGCCAGCATCCTGGACGCTCGCACCCGGGCTGAAGCCGAAGCCCGAGCCGCCGCCGCGGCCTCCGCGCTGCAATCCATTCGCCAGAAAGTGGCCGCCGCCCAGGCCGAATACGATTTCGCACGGCAGGAGTACCAGCGCCTGCAGTCCCTGGCTGCCTCCCGTTTTATCTCCGGCGAACAGCTGCAGCAGGCCGAAACCACCGCCACCCGGGCCGCGGCCATTCTGCGCTCGACAAGGTTCGATGAAGAAGTCGCCGAACACGAACTGGCCGCCGCAAGAACCCGGTTGCAGGTTTCAGATAGCGGACAAAACGGAGGCCAGCCAGCCGAACAAGTGGCCGTCCGCTCACCGGTCACCGGAGCACTGCTCAACATCAACCGCAAAAGTGAAGGCGTGATCCAGGCCGGTGAAGCCATCCTGGAGCTGGGCGACCCGAGTGCCCTGGAAGTGGTGATCGACGTGCTCAGTTTTGATGCCACCAAACTGGAGACCGGCCTGGCAACCCGCCTGACCGGCTGGGGCGGCCCGGCGCTGGAAGCCGTAGTGCGGCGCGTGGAGCCCATCGGCTTTGAAGACGTGTCTGCCCTGGGCGTGGAAGAACAGCGAGTTAAAGTGATTGCCGATATGGTCAGCCCCTACGACCAGTGGAAACTGCTGGGCGACGGCTATCGGGTAGATGCCGAATTCATCCTCTGGCAATCCGACAACAGCCTGCAAATCCCCGCCTCTGCCCTGTTTCGGCATGACGGCGGGCACGCGGTATTTCGGGTGCGGGACGACGTGGCAAGGCTGACGAAAGTGCAAGCGGCAGAGAGCAACGGCCTGAGCACCGTTATAATCGGCGGCCTTTCCGAAGGCGATACGGTGGTGCGGCACCCGGGGCGTGGTTTGAGTGACGGCAGCCGGGTTCGGGTGCGATAACGCACAGGCACCCCCCCGGGATTTCGCAACCTAGTTTTTCTTCAACACAGCCGTTATCCGATCCCACCAACTGCGCTTCATCTGCTCTTCAGGGCTGGGCCAATTTGGCTCCTTGCTTTTGCTCTGCACAATGCCGCTGTTACCCAGCCGCAGGCGCCACAGCTGGGCCGACGACTGATCCTGCCCCGGCTGCTCAGACACCAGCAATAAATGGAAGTCCTGCTGCCTCTCGATCGGATGAACCTGTACTGAAAACCCGGACTCCTCATCCTCCTCACACACATACAGTCGATCCCGGCTCACCTTGATCATTTCACACAGAGCTTCGAAATCCAGCGTTATACGCTCCCTGATTTCATCGTGTTCCAGAGTGTCTTTGTCCGGTTTGAGCAGAGACCGGTAACAGATAACTTGTGCATCATCGTTGTTGGCCGAGCGTCCGATGGCACTGGCGACCACCTGCGGCAAATCCGAGAGATTCCGATAATCCACCCACACCAGCTGCCTGGCCACCTGCTGTCTGGTGTAAGGCATTCGCAGGCGAATCCGCCAACGGGGCTTGCCCCGGCGTAACCGGCGGGTAATCACGTTGATCATGTCTTCGCGCACCATGTCACGAACGCCGTACATCAACGCGATAACCAGCAACAACGTGATGGAAAGCGTTTCGCTGGCATTGCGCACGTTAAACAGCATGTAGGTCAGTATCGACATGATGAACATTGTGGTGGCGGCCTTCACCAGCTTGCGCGTACCGGAGCCGAGTTCGGCAACTTTTGGCCGTAGCGAGATGGGGTACTCCAGCAACCGGTCGTAGAGGCTCATACGATTCCAAAGCGCGGTGGGCGTGCCCTGAAAATCACGCAGGTAATCCTGCTCTTTACGATGGGTTCGCTCCTGCTGGAGAAAATCCGTAATGCTCTGGCGGAGCGCCTCGTCCAGTTCGGAAAAGCTGTCGCGGGTCATGCATTCGAGGAAGAACTGCTCCGCGAACCAGGAAAAGTAAATGTCCATCTGGCGCAGATACCGCTTCTGGCGGTCCCGCGAGGGCTGAGTCTCACGCATGCGTTGCGCAAAAGCCTGGCTGAGCCGCAGGGCACGCGCAATGGTCTCGCCCGGCGTGTCGGTATTGTTCAACTGCCCTCGCAACCGCCCCATAGACGCCTTGTACCGAAGCAACCAGGAACTGTTGGCGATTTCGAAGTACGGGGATAGCAGGGCAAAGGACTCATCATTCTTGACGGCCCTGTCGCCACCCTGCAAACCCATCAACCCAAAACTGTGGTCAACAGAGCCGAAGAAGAACTGCTGCTCTGAAAGCGTTCTGGCAGAAAGCGTGGTTTCTGGCGGGATAAACAGATACAGCTCAACCGAATATCGTCCGGGCGTGTTCACCGTACGAGTCAGCCGGAGCTCATAATCGCCCTTCCGCCGTGTACTCCATTTATCGACCATACTGATAGTTCTTGTACCTCCATCAACAAACACATCTTAGGCTAAGCTTGCCTTATTACCGCCAACAAATTTGTCTAATAACCAACGAGGTGCACCCGGTGCCGGAAAATTCCGTATTCATAGGCAATGGCAGTCACGTTCAGAGCCTGCTGCTAAGCCGTGCTAACCGTCATGGCCTGATTGCCGGCGCCACAGGTACCGGCAAAACTGTCACCCTGCAGATTCTGGCGGAAGGCTTTTCCGCCCAGGGTGTGCCGGTCTTCATGGCCGATGTAAAAGGCGACTTGTCTGGCATCTCCCAGCCCGGCACGCCCAAGCCTGCGCTGCTCAAGCGCGCGGAGAAGATAGGCCTTGAACCCTACACCTTCCATGGTTTCCCCACCGTTTTCTGGGATGTATTCGGCGCTGAAGGCCACCCCATGCGGGCCACCATTTCAGATATGGGGCCACTTTTGCTGTCCCGGTTGCTGGAACTCAACGACACCCAGGAAGGCGTTCTGAACATCGCGTTCAAAGTGGCGGACGAGCACGGCATGGCCCTGCTGGACCTGAAAGACCTGCGGGCCCTGGTGACCTTTGTGGCCGAGCAGTCACAAGAGCTTACGGCAATCTACGGCAACGTCAGCAAATCCTCTGTGGGCGCCATACAGCGCCGGTTACTTCAACTTGAGCAAGAAGGCGGAGACCGGTTTTTCGGTGAACCCGCACTGGAACTGGCAGACCTCATGCGTTGCGACGCAGCAGGCCACGGGCACATTAACCTGCTGGCAGCAGACCAGTTGATTCAACGCCCACGACTGTATGCCACCATACTGCTCTGGTTGCTTGCCGAATTGTTTGAAGAGTTACCGGAAGTGGGCGACCCCGACAAACCCAAACTCGTTTTCTTTTTCGACGAAGCACACTTGTTGTTTGATGATGCCCCGAAAGCGCTCCTGCAGAAGGTGGAACAGGTAGTTCGGCTGATCCGCTCCAAGGGTGTGGGTGTTTATTTTGTCTCCCAGAACCCCACAGACATCCCGGACACCGTGCTGGGCCAGCTGGGCAACCGTGTGCAACACGCACTCAGAGCCTTTACCCCCCGAGACCAGAAAGCCGTTCGTTCTGCCGCCTCCACCTTCCGGCAAAACCCGAATCTGGATACTGAAAAAGTCATCACCGAACTGGGTATTGGCGAAGCCCTGGTATCCACCCTGGACGCCAAAGGCATGCCATCGATAGTAGACAAAACACTGATCCGACCGCCCTCCTCCCGCCTGGGCCCAGCCACGGCCGAAGAACGCAGGCAAATCATCAATGCCAGCGAGTTTGGCCCACGGTACAACGCCACTATTGACCGCGAATCCGCCTACGAGAAGCTGAAAGAACGGGCAGAGCAAGCCGCCAGGGAAGCCGAACAGGCAACGCTTGATGACAGCCGGATGTACAAAGCGCCAACCAACAAACGAAAAGCCCCGGCGCGAGCAAGAACATCGTCGCGCCAGGGCGTTTTTGAAACCATGGCAAAAAGCGTGGCCCGCACCGCAGGGCGGGAGATGACCCGGAGCATTTTGCGGGGGTTGTTGGGGTCTTTGTTTAAGGGGCGCTAATGCGAAGCGCACCAGTGACTTTGGACTTTGACGTAGCGAGACGGAGACAAGGGCATCCGAGCGACGCGGCGGAGAAATTGTCCGGCAACAGCGGCTGGTTATGCTTTATTCGTAGTGGCTCCAGAGCCTGAGGACTTTCACCACTTGCTTGTCCTCAAGCACTTGGTAGACCAGGCGATGCTGAATATTGATGCGGCGTGAATGGGCTCCCGCAAGATCACCGATGAGCTTCTCAAATGGAGGCGGTTTGCGGTACGAATCTTCCGCTATCAGCGCTAACAGTTCCCGGGCTTTTGGTTTAAGGCCCCTGGAGTCCAACTTCTTTGCATCTTTCTGGGCTTGCCTGGTGTAAACCAACTTCCATGTCACCAGTCCAGCTCCTCATCGCATTCATCCACGGGGGCACCCATCCCCTCACGAATAGACTCCCGCATACCGGGTACGGAGAGCAGGTAAAGTGTTTCCTGAATTGCAGACCAGTCTTCCTCGGAAACCAGAACGGCTTTGTTCCGCTTACCCATGATGACGATTGGTTGGTGGGACTCGGCGGTCTCGTCAATCAACCGATATAGGTTGCTGCGCGCCTCAGTTGCTGTGATTCCGGTCACGACGCACCTATTGTGTGTTCAACTTGCAACCAAGTGTACGCTTTTAAGTACGTACGTCAAGGCGAGCGTCTCGCATAACGCCAGCCAGCATGCGCGGCTACGGAATGGAGGCGAAGCCGCAATGTAGTATGCGTCGCCGTGACTGGCCTTGTTAGCACCTAGCGCTCCCCGGCCCATTTCCCGTTAACATTGATAATCTTGCACGGATATTCAGCTTCATGTCTTTTGTTATTTTTTTGACAATCTATCAGAGAGTTCTCTATCGCGTGCTTTATTGAGGTTCTATTTGACTTCCAAGACCAGGCACCAACATCTGATTGAGCAAAAGCTTTGTGTTGGGTTGCATTGACATATTCCTCCCGGTACGACTTCAAGGCCTGATTCGTCATGATCGAGGCCTCTCCAACAGCTTCGTGCTCAAAAGTGGGCTCAACGGTTCCGCCTGCACTTGTTGCTGCAGGAACGGGTTGCTGATGGGCCGCACATCCAGCTAGTAAAGCAATAAATACAAGGAAGATTCCCAATCTCAATTTTGACTCCTTCTTCGATGCTAACGCCTTGGCTTTGCGGCGTGACGGAGCGCCAGCGTAGGCACGTCCGACAACCGCCATTGGTTAAATGCTTGCATGCGCATAGCTATGCGCATAAGATCAAACTTTGTATTCTATATCTTCTGGGAGGCCCTCATGGCCGAACTCTATAACTCAGCCGCCCCCAAAAAAGCAGCGAACCTCTCAATCAACAGCGATCTTCTGCGTAAAACCCGGGAACTGAACATTAACTTGTCTGCCACCCTGGAACGAGCTCTGAAAGAAGAGCTTTCGAAACGCGAAGCCGCTCAATGGGTTGAAGATAATCGCGCTGCGATAAAAAGCTACAACGATTTCGTCGAACAACATGGATGCTTCGGCGACGAATTCAGGGAGTTCTGATGGCACAGTTCGATGTGTACCCCAACCCGAGCAAAATCAGCAAGGCTCACTATCCTTACCTGGTGGATATTCAAAGCAGCCTTCTGAGCGATTTGGCAACTCGCATTGTTATCCCTTTGGGCAAACGTTCTGCCTTCGGTGGCGAAGCCATGCAAGGGCTCACTCCCGAAATCAGCTTTGCCGATGAGGAGCTGTTGCTGTTAACTCCGCAAATTTCCTCCGTGCCTGAAAAACATCTCAAGAGCCCTATTGGCTCTCTCTCACATTTCAGAGACCAGATTGTTGGAGCTTTGGACTTGGCTATCACCGGCATTTAACGCTTGCAGCATGCGCGCCCACGGAATGGAGCCGAAGGCGCAATGTAGTGGGCGTCGCCGTGCCTGCACTTGTTAGGGCTGTACCAAGATGGCGTGATCAAGTCACCTTTACCAATTATCTAATGGTGGCCAACTGATACTTTCAAACTTTTCTAAACACAATGCACCAAACTCCGGTTCAACTTTTTCAGCCCATGCTATCTTGCCCCTGACGTGATGAAACAAAGTCGACACCGAAAGTTTTCGGGCCTCTGCGTGCTTAGATGGACCATGCTCTTGTGAACGCAAATAGTATAGGTGTTGACGTAGTTGGTCCTTATACTCCTTACTCAATCTTGGATTTTTACTATCAACCAAAATTCCCAGTATAATCCTTCTTGCGCCCGGCCCACGAATAGCAGTCTTTCTTCTATTAGGGTTAAATCCTGCCTCAATCAATAGGCGATTAACTTCTTTCTTAAATCTATTTATATCCGCTATTGTTGCATTTTTTTCTGTTGAAAACGCAAGATCATCAGCATATCTTGTATACGTAAACCCGTTACAATTAGCCAAATATTCTAGATCTTTATCAATGGCCTTCATAACAAGATTCGAAAGCATTGGACTTGAGGGAGCTCCTTGAGGGAGGAATCCCTCATCAGAGCAATAGTAGTTTGGAATCGAAGGCCACCGGGAAGAATCTGATCGGAAAATGTCTTCACTTTTTTTATTACTAAGGCCTGTGGTCGTAGTTATGCGGGCCAATTCAAACGATAATAATTTCGTATAACCAAGGTCTCTAAATACCTTATAAACCATACGCTCAGATATACTGTGGAAGAAATTCTCGATATCGATCTTTAGTAGCCACTTACATCCGCAGTGCCTACTAGCAGCAAAAATAGGCTGCGAATCAGGGTGATAGGCAAAACTTGAAGGATGTGCGCTGGTGTTGCTTAGTATTTTGGCCGTTATCCATTTCTGAACTGCAAGCAATGAAGCTTCAGGAATATGTATTTCTCGGTAACGAGACCTACCAGGCACTTTCTTCTTGAAAAGAACACGCTTGTATTTTCCAGACTCTCGACTTACAACTTTCCTTAAATATCCGTAGTTAGTATCCGTTAGCCAGCTTAAATGACGAAGCGTTAGAACAATTGGCAACCGCGCATTAATATTCTGAATTCGTTTAATTACTTCAACGGAAGCAGCGATAGCATCGTCATCTATCCCGTGCTTTTCACCTTCAAATTGGTAGCGCTGAGGACTCCAGAAAGACATTACTTTGACCCACCTCGGTGGGGATCAGTGCGATCTAGCCCTAAGACATCGCCCGGGCTAGATCGCACTGAAGCGCAGCATGAAAAGACTGCTCCGCGATCTGAGCACAGGAACTCCCATACCCTGGGCTCCGCAGAAGGAACCCCTTGCCACTTTCGTGGCAAATATCTAATCTCTTTCATAGAGCCCTCAGCTGGGTTGGATAATAAAAGCTTTCATCGCTACCTACAAGCAATGGTGCTTTTCGACGGCGCCGACGGAAACGTGCGAGTTCACGCATTCCCAATTGCGTCAATCGGTGTTCACAATTCAGCCACCGCGCTTGAATCGCTAACATAAGGATGTTGTTCACAGAATTAATTTTCATGCGAACCCTCGCTGAAATCTCATCTGGGTCCCTTAACCCTGTTTCAGCTGCCGCCAAGACCTTTAAAACCGCCACCCACTTTTCGTTTTTGGAGCTATCCAGCTTATTTCTTGCATCTCTTATGTCGAGAAGACGATGCGTTCGTTGGTCATGAGCGTTGCACTCATCAATTCTGAATAGCTCACTTGGAAGCTCACTGGTGCTCCGCCCATAAAATAAAGGTCTCCATCCCGATCTCCTGCTATGAAGAATTGGGGGGGTGTTGTTAGGACAACCATGAGAAAATGCTATGAGCGCACCGCTGGCTAGAAAGCCCAGCGGCTCCGGATGCCTTTTTGGCTGCGAATGGCATATCCTTTCCACTTCTTTGCGTCTTTCGCCTACGAAAGAATTTTGTATAGTAGGGCACCCCATTACCACACGGACTTCGGGCCGCAACCTGTGAGACCGGACTACCTTTAGCCCTTCTGTTGTTCCAGAGTAAGCGAGGACCACAAATTTAATAAGTTTATAAGAAGTCCAGCTATTAAGAGTCGCAACAGAACCGAGTGAGTCAAGCATTCTGATAATACGTTGTCCCGAACCAATAAAATCGGTTACGACGCCAATAACTCTAACCTTTTCACTACGTAATTTATTTGGTCCTGGGTGGGAAAAACAAAACCCTCCTTTCCTTCGGGAATAGTCAGTAATAAGGTTTGCGACAATTCCCTCACTTCCTACTTCTTGGTTCCTAGGATCAGCAACTATGGGAGGCACTCCACTCCCTTCCGCTCGTCCATGTCTCGAATTTGGAAAAAAGCAAGGGGTATTACCAAAAACCTTTTTTATCGGACGCTCGGCATAAAGGGCGATTTTTTTAGGGCAGGCTTTTGACCCACTGATCGAATCTAACAGCGAATTCAACTCTTCGATAAAGTCATCCCTACTGACCAGCAACACTTCGTTAACCAAATCAATTGCCGCTTGTCGATCTTGGTCTTCAAAATTGTCAAGCCATGACTTAACGGTGTCTGCCTCTGAGAGAGATGCCATTTAATAATCTCTAATTAAATAATTTGATTTATGCCAACCAATTCACCCTAACGCCTATGGTAACCGGCACCGGAGCGCCAGCGGAGGGAACCAAAAGCAGTAGGCTTTTGGTGTCCGGTTGACCGTCTGGTTATATGGTTTTCTCGCCATTGAACTTAGGCCAACGGTTGTACCCAATCTCTGGGTCATTGGAGCGGAACTCTCGGATAAACTCAACTTCCTTGGCTGACAACTCACTCTCGGAACAATCCTCTGACTCCCAGAGTATTTGCTTGCGAATAGTGTAATCCTGACGAACCGACTTTGGCAGGCTGGCAAAGTCCTCGTTTACTACCTGCATATCCGGACTCCCGTAATATCGGTAGCTACCAATACTATCCTTGCCGATGTAAATCTTGCCGGTTGGGTACGTGATTTTGTAGATCTGCTTCATTAAGACAACCGGGCTGTGCCCATATAACGCCCGCAGCATGCGCGGCTTTGGGATGGAGGCGAAGCCGCAATGGAAAAGACGTCGCCGTGCCTGCGATGGTTAGGCATCACTGTCTTCCCCGACTTCTCGTCTTAGCTTCAGGAGACTCAGCCTCGCTATTTCATCTTGCACGGGCTGGACTTCGGTGTGCCATTTCTTGAATCCATACCAGACCATGAAGCACCCGGCTGCAATGATCACCGAAAGACAAAACATGAAAGTCTTCTTGTTTAGCCCCGCGATTTCGAGCTTTTTATCTAATACCGTAAATCGGGCCTCGTCTGCTACGGAGCGCATTGGGTCAGCCTTCAACGTTTCATATTCGACGGCCACCTCGAAAGCCAAGTCGTTGGTTGACTGATTCACGTAAAGCATTGCACCGATTGAGAAAATAACCAGTAGAAGGCCAAACAAGGCATAGAACTTGTAGATATTGTCCGTCGGCAGTGGAACACGATTTTCCATTTAGATTCCTAGGCTTAGTTCTTGCTTAACGCCGCCAACACGCGCAGCTTTGGAGTGGAGGCGAAGCCTCAACGGAAAAGCTGTCGCCGTGCTTGGCCTGATGAGCTCTGATTCTAACGGATATTAGAAAATGCTCCCGGCCCGTAGACCGGGATAGCTTGCTGCCCAAACATAACCGCTTCTCCCGTCGCAGGCCTAACAGTTTATTAAATGGTTGAAGGCGCGGCTTTAAATAACTTTCAGGCAGAGACTAGAGCATTAATCACCGTTTTTCTCACCTTTTTGTTAAGTTAATTTTTTAGGAAAAAGTAGAGCACAAACACGGAAACAGCAATCCCAACAACAATTTTTATGACCTTATTTCTTTTGAATTTCTCCAGCTGGAAAAGAAGTTCTTGATCAGTTGGCGGCTCCTTGCTTACAAAAAATGGGGAATTTTGCCCTGAAATATTCGATTCATAAAAAACGTTTTTTTCAGATCTATCAGTTACGAATGTCTGTTCATAAAGTAAATTAATATCTTGCTCGCCATATTCATCGGTAGGTGGCTCACTACATTCTAATATAGTTATCTTTTCGCCACCAACTTCAAAGTCACTTCTGTAAATAACTCGAGTTAGTCCATCGTTATACACAAGGCCACCTATAATTAGCTTTTTATTGGAGAAATTATTTCGGAGTGTCTGCCACTTTATGGCGCCTCTCCTTATGATGTATCTAGTAGCAATTTCATCGTTGGAAACCTTAAAAGTTTATAGGCGCAGCAACTCTGAGACGCGGCTTTAACCCTTACTACGGCGTCCCGCCAGCACTGAACCCGCCCGCGGCCAATACCGTCAGACTAGCACCGATTCTGCACGCCATTTCTCGTACGCCATAAACAGAACCCAGCTGCTGAAATAAAGGGGACACCCGGCGCTAACGCCGCTAAGCAGTAACCGTCCGGTAAACCCATCTTGAGCCAGGCGCTGCGGCCGTCAGGATAGTGTCCACTTATTTTTAAGTGGACACTTAACATGACCAACATAAGCGTAACCAAGCCCTACCAAAAACGTCGTCGTTACTC
>NZ_NEFY01000005.1 GCF_002258215.1 Marinobacter vinifirmus | reverse complement strand
ATTCCTGAACAGCCCAACCACTGAACTGGCGGAGACTTCATGAGCCCGGAATGGCAGGCCGTCTGGCTGACCCTGAAACTGGCAGGCATCACCACCGCACTGCTGCTGGTGATTGGCACGCCCATCGCCTGGTGGCTGGCCCGCACCGGGCACTGGCTGCGCCAGCCGGTTTCGGCCGTGGTTGCACTGCCACTGGTGCTGCCACCCACGGTGCTGGGTTTTTACCTGCTGATCGTTATGGGCCCGGATGGTGCCCTGGGTCGCCTGATGGAGAACCTCGGGCTGGGCCTCCTGCCTTTTACCTTCGAAGGCTTGGTGCTGGCGTCGGTTATCTATTCCCTGCCCTTTACCGTCCAGCCCCTGCAAACTGCTTTCCT
The DNA here is from genome assembly GCF_002258215.1 of Marinobacter vinifirmus. Taxonomy (GTDB): domain Bacteria; phylum Pseudomonadota; class Gammaproteobacteria; order Pseudomonadales; family Oleiphilaceae; genus Marinobacter; species Marinobacter vinifirmus. The sequence continues at coordinate 284,835 of NZ_NEFY01000005.1, read as the reverse complement.
GACCATCAACCAGAGCCTGCTGGAGACCGCCGCCACCTTGCGGGCTTCACCCCGGGATCGCTTTTTCTCGGTTGTGATTCCGCTGGCGCGACCGGGCTTTCTGACCGCCGCGGTGCTGACCTTTGCCCACACTGTGGGTGAATTCGGGGTGGTGCTGATGATTGGCGGCAACATTCCGGGAGAAACCAAAGTACTGTCGGTCGCCATCTTCGACCATGTGGAAGCCCTTGAGTACACCCAGGCCCACTGGCTGTCCGCCGGCATGGTGGCGTTTTCCTTTGTGGTGCTGGTCAGCCTGTACGCCCTGAATGGCCGCTACCAGCCGGGAGTGGTGAAATGACCGGTACCGTCAACGCCTGCCTCCGGTGCCAGCTGGGGGACTTCACACTGGATGTAGACCTGACCCTGCCCGGCTCCGGGATAACCGCGATCTTCGGCCACTCCGGGTGCGGCAAGACCACCCTGCTGCGCTGCATCGCCGGCCTGCAGCCTGCCGAGGGTCACCTGAGCGTGCTGGGCGAACCCTGGCAGGCCGGAAAACTCAGCCGGCCCGTGCACCACCGGCCCCTGGCCTATGTGTTCCAGGAAACCAACCTGTTTCCCCACCTGTCGGTGCGTAAAAACCTGCTGTACGGATACCGGCGGGTGCCCAAAGCCCACCGGAAAATTGAACCTGAACAGGTGCACCAGTGGCTCGGCCTGTCGCCCCTGCTGGAGCGGATGCCGGCCGGGTTATCCGGCGGGGAGCGCCAGCGGGTGGCCATCGGCCGGGCCCTGCTCACCAGCCCCCGACTGCTGCTGATGGACGAGCCCCTGACGGCCCTGGACCAGCAGAGCAAACAGGACATCCTGCCGTACCTGGAACGGCTGCGGGACAGCCTGGAGCTGCCGGTGCTCTACGTATCCCACTCCACCGCCGAGGTGGCCCGGCTGGCAGATCATATCGTGATGATGGATCAGGGCCGGGTGGTTGCCCAGGGCCCGCTGCAGGAAACCCTGGCCCGCACCGATCACCCGTTCCGGCTGGAAGAAAATGCAGGGGTTATTCTGGAAGGCAAGATTATCGAGGTGGATACCCGCTGGCACCTGTGCCGGCTGGCGTTCGATGGCGGCGAACTCTGGCTGCGCCACCATGATCACCTGAGTGAGGGAATGACCGTGCGGGTACAGATACTGGCCCGGGATATCAGCCTTGCCCTGCAGGAACATCCGGACCAGAGTACCCAGAACCTGTTGCCGGCATGTATCGACCAGATTGATACCGAGGTGACCCCCGGCACCAGCCTGGTACGCCTGGGAGCCGGGCCGACCGCTTTCCTGGCCCGCCTGACCACCCGCTCCCTGCACCAGCTGCAACTGGAGCAGGGCCAGCAGGTTTGGATGCAGATTAAATCCGTCGCCCTGATGGACTGACCTTAGCGGGTGCCGAACACCACCATGGTCTTGCCTTTCACCCGCACCAGGCCCTGATCTTCCAGGGTTTTCAGTACCCGGCCCACCATTTCCCGGGAACAGCCGACAATGCGGCCGATTTCCTGGCGGGTGATCTTGATCTGCATGCCGTCCGGGTGGGTCATGGCATCCGGCTCCTTGCACAGGTCCAGCAGGGTACGGGCCACCCGACCAGTTACGTCCAGGAAGGCCAGGTCACCCACTTTACGAGTGGTCTGGCGCAGGCGCGTTGCCATCTGCTCACCGATGAAATACAGCACCCGCGGATCCTGCTGGGCGATTTCCCGGAACTTGGTGTAGCTGATTTCCGCCACTTCACACTCGGTCTTGGCCTTGACCCAGGCACTGCGGGAATCCATGTTATCGAACAGACCCATTTCGCCGAAAAAGTCCCCGGCGTTCAGGTAGGCCATGATCATCTCCCGGCCATCGTCGTCTTCAATGATAACGGTCACCGAACCTTTGACGATGTAGAACAGGGAGTCACTTTTGTCGCCTGCATAAATGATGGTGCTTTTGGCGGGATAGCGCCGGCGATGGCATTGGGAAAGAAAATAATCGAGATGTTTGGTCTTCTGCTCAACCGGCTTGACGATAGTAGCCATAATGCGAGACGTGCCTCCTCAGAGTCTGGCAGTGCTTATCTTTTTATATCCCCGCTTTTCCCTGCAGGTTAGGGTTTTTACTGATGTGCCCGGCAACTTATAACAAGAAGGCCGGTTGCGGGCAACTGTGCTAGCATTCCCGGCCATACCCGAATAGCCGATGGAGACACCGATGAAAGCTACCGTTGACTGGACCGGCAATGCCAGCTTCAAAGCTACCAGTGGCACTGGCCACACCGTACAACTGGACGGACCACCCGACCACGGCGGCCAGGACCTGGGCCCCCGCCCCATGGAAATGCTGCTGATGGGCGTGGGCGGCTGTTCGTCGTTTGATGTCATGAGCATCCTGAAAAAGAGCCGCCAGGACGTCACCGCCTGCCACGCCGAGCTCGAGGCCGAGCGGGCCGATGCCGTGCCTTCCGTGTTCACCAGGATTCACCTGCACTTTGTGGTAACCGGCCACAACCTGAAAGAAAAGCAGGTAGAACGGGCAGTTAGCCTGTCGGCAGAAAAGTACTGTTCGGCATCGATTATGCTGGGTAAGGCAGGCGTGGAAATCAGCCACAGTTACGAGATCCACGAGGCGGAATAACCGGCTGGAAAAAGTCATTGCAACGACTATCCAATGACACATACGGTATGCATAATACGCAACTTTCTTAAAGGTCTGCGCAAAAGGTGATCAACTATTATGGAAACCAAACTCCAGCTACACGGTTTCAACAACCTGACCAAGTCCCTGAGCTTCAATATCTACGATATCTGTTACGCGCAGACCGAAGAACAGCGTGAAGCCTATATTGATTACATCGACGAGATGTACAACGCCGAGCGCCTGACCCAGATCCTTTCAGACGTGGTCAAGATCATCGGCGCCAATATCCTCAACATTGCCCGCCAGGACTACGAGCCCCATGGCGCGTCTGTCACCATGCTGATTGCCGAGCACGAAGTGACCGACAGTGAAGCCAATAACGAGGAATCGCCGGGCCCGCTGCCAGACACCATTGTTGCGCACCTGGACAAGAGCCACGTAACCGTTCACACCTACCCGGAAAGCCATCCCCACGACGGCGTAAGCACCTTCCGGGCGGATATCGACGTATCCACCTGCGGCCTGATTTCACCGCTGAAGGTACTGAACTACCTGATCCACAGCTTCGATTCCGATGTCGTGACCGTGGACTACCGGGTGCGGGGTTTCACCCGAGATGTAGACGGCACCAAGCACTACATCGACCACGACATCAACTCGATCCAGAACTACCTGACCGAAGACACCCAGAACGCCTATCAGATGATCGACGTGAACGTGTACCAGGAAAACCTGTTCCACACCAAGATGATGCTGAAGGACTTCAACCTGGATAACTATGTATTTGGCGTGAATGCCAGCGAACTGGACCCGGCCGAAGCCCAGTCCATCGAAGACCGCCTGCGCCGCGAAATGCTGGAGATTTTCTACTCCCGAAACGTGGAGTAATCCGGCCCTGCCGGTGGCCCGGACGGGCCGCCGGCCGCTCCTTCAGTTTTTTTGATCCCTCCCGCCAGAATTCTGCGTTTTCATCCTGCCCGTCGCCCCGGTTTAATGGAACCATTGCTAACCGAGAGGACGACACCATGACGCATCGCGCCCTGAAACAGATTATCCCCGCACTGGAGACCTCCGATGGTGCCGGGGTAAAAATCAAACGCTCCCTGGGCCAGCGCCAGAGCATCCGCATGGATCCCTTCCTGATGCTCGACGAGTTCGGCTCTGACCAGCCCCAGGATTACATTGCCGGCTTTCCTGCCCACCCACACCGGGGTTTCGAGACGGTCACCTACATGATCGAAGGCCACATGTTGCACGAAGACCACCTGGGTAACCGGGGCAACCTGCGCAACGGCGGCGTGCAGTGGATGACCGCCGGCCGGGGCATTGTGCACTCGGAAATGCCACAGCAGGAATCCGGCCTGATGCGCGGTTTCCAGCTGTGGCTGAACCTGCCGGCGGCGGAAAAAATGAAACCGGCCGGCTACCGGGATATCCAGCCCGAAGACATTCCGGCCTTCAGTCAGGGCGGCGCCACCGTCAAGCTGATTGCCGGCGAGATGACCCTCAGTGGTGGCCAGGTATCCGGTGCGGTCACTGGCGGCAGTACCGATGCTATCTACGCTGACATTCACCTGGAGCCCGGCAGCCAGCTGTCATTGCCGGTACCGGCCAGCCACAACGCCATGCTGTACCTGTACGAAGGCGATGCCGAACTGATCACGGGGGACGAGCGCACCCGGCTGCAGCCATCGGCAGCCAGTGTACTGGATGACGGTGACGAGCTGATGCTGGAGGGCGGCACACAGCCGGCCCGTTTGCTACTGATAGCCGGCAAACCGATCGGCGAGCCGATCGTGCAATACGGCCCGTTTGTGATGAATACGCGGGAAGAAATCGAACAGACCCTGAGGGATTACCAGAGCGGCCATCTGACCGCTTGAGCTTCAGGCGAAGGCCTTGCCGGCCATCAGCTTCTGCACCATGGGCCGGACGATCAGGTCCATGGCCAGGGGCATCTTGGTACCGGGAATCACCAGGGTGTCGTGGCGGGACAAAGTGCTGTGGGGAATCACCTGCAGCAGCCAGGCAAAGTCGACATCGGTGGCTTCCCGGAAGTGGATCACCACCATGCTCTCATCTTCGGTAGGCACATCCCGGGCAATAAACGGGTTGGAGGTATCCACCAGCGGGATGCGCTGGAAGTTGATGTGGGTATGGGAAAACTGCGGCACGATGTCGTGCACATAGTCGTCCATACGGTTGATGATGGTTTTGACCACCGCATCCGGGCTGTAACCCCGCCGGTTGGTATCCCGGTGAATCTTCTGGATCCATTCCAGGTTGACGATGGGCACCACGCCGATCAACAGATCCACATACTGGGCAATGTTGTAGTTTTCGCTGACCACCCCGCCATGCAAACCTTCGTAGAACAGTAAATCGGTATCCGCCGGCAATGACTGCCAGGGGGTGAAGGTTCCGGGCTTGAAACCGGCAGCAATCAGCTCCCGGTCTTCATCGTGGACATAGTGGCGATAACGGCCGTTGCCGGTATGGCTGTAGTCGTACAGCAAGGCTTCCAGGCGGTCGATGTGGTTGGCCGCCAGGGCAAAGTGGTTGCGCTCGCCGAACTGCCCCTTGGCGGCCAGCCGGGCCATCTGCTCGCGGGTATATCGGTGAAAGCTGTCGCCGCTGACCATGGCCGCGCTGATGTCTTCACTGGCAAACAACCGGCTGAAGATCTGGCCGGTTGTACTGGTGCCCGCTCCGGAGGACCCGGTAACGGCTATAACAGGATGGCGTTTGGACATAAACGGCAAAGCTCCCGGATCAGGTCAGGCTGTCGAGCAGCCGCGGCTTCTCGATCACAAAGCCCTGAGCATAGTCCACACCCAGCTGTCGCAACAGGTCCAGCACGTCCCGGGACTCCACCTGCGAGGCAATCACCTCCCGCTCCATGTAGTGGGCCATGTCGACCATGGACTTCACCATGGTCTGGTCAGTCTCGCTGGCCACCAGCTGGCTGGTGAAGGCGCTGTCGATCTTGATCAGATCCACCGGCAGCGAACGCATGAACTGGAACGAGCTGGGGCCACTACCGAAGTCACCCAGGCAGAACCGGCAACCCAGCTCCTTCATTTCCGCCATGAAGTCGGCCACCGCCTGCAGGTCATTGATGGCCGAAGCTTCTGTCAGTTCGAACCAGAGCCGTTCAATGGGCGCATCCTGCTTGCTGAGCTTTTCGTAGATAAATTCCAGCAGCGACTGGTCATTCAGGGAGTGACCGGACAGGTTGATACAGATACCACCCACCGCGCCGGGGTCCGGCGCCTCTTCCCGCAACCAGTCCAGCATGTGGCCCACCACCCAGCGGTCCACCACCTGCATCCGGTCATAGCGCTCGGCCATGCGGATGAAGTCCCGGCCAGTAATCAGCTGCCCGCTGTCGTCGTACATGCTGATCAGCACTTCGTACTGGGACGGCATCCTGGCTTTGCCATGCAGCGGGATAATCTTCTGGCAGCGCAGCAACATGCGCTCGTCGCCCGGGTCCCGCAGGTTCGCCAGCCGGGCAGCAATCTGTTCCTGGCGGTCCTGGTCGGCCTTGTCCGGCGCATACTCGGCAATGGTGCCCTCGCCTTTCTTGCGGGCGGCGGTCAGCGCCTGCTCGGAGGCCCGCAACCAGCGCTCGCCATTGACCAGCACCGGCAGGTCCGGCACCAGCCCCACGTTCGCCGACAACGCATACTGGTTGCCGCCGAATTCGAACACATCGGTTTCGATGGCGCTGATCAGCGCCTTGGCAATGCTGTTGCCCTTGTCCGCCGGCACCAGCATGGCAAATTCGTTACCCGCCAGGCACGCCACCGGCCGGCCACCCTCCGCCTGCCGGCACAGGATATCCGCCAGGCGTTTCAGCACTTCATCACCGGCCTGGTAGCCGGCCGTGTCGTTCAATAGCCGGAAACCCCGAAGATCCAGGTACAGCAAGGCCAGGTTTTCTTCCCGTCCCGCCAGTTGCTGGTCGAGCATACGCTCGAATTCCCGGCGGTTCAGCAGGCCGGTCAACTGGTCATGGCTGGATGCCCAGGACAACTGGTCGTACACATCCTTGACCATGCGGTCGATACTTTCATCCACCAGCGGCCGATCGTACTCGGCATCCGGCACAATCACGCCACGGCGCATCTGGCGAGCCAGGTCTTCCAGGCCCAGCTCCACCACTCTCATGCCCTGATGGTTCACAAAGACAAAGCGGCCGAAGCCCCGGGCAACCCACACCAGCCTGATATGCTGGGGCTGTTCCGGCTGGCTCAGGTCCTTCAGCCATTGCCCGCCCTGCAACTGCTGGGCGCGGGTAATCCAGCGCTGGAGGTTGCGCCGCTCCAGTTCGCTCAGGCCGTCCTGGCCCTGTGCTGACGCATCCTGCTCCGGCTCGGCCTCGGGCACATCCACCATTTCAGGCGGCTGCTCCGGCGACCGCACCAGGAACCGTTTGAGTTCTTCCCGAATCCGGGACGAGGGCATATGGTTACCGGAAATAGACGCCAGGCCATCCTGGATCAGCCGCAGCAGTTCCGGCAGGTTGATCTCCATCTGCGGGTCTTCACCGAAAGCCTGCAGGGAGTCGATCACCTCCAGGTAATCAGCCCACGCCTGGCTATCCGGGCCCTGGCGAATCCAGGTCAGCGACAGCAGGTCACGCCAGCCGCCTTCCAGCAGGGTCATCAATGCCCTGGGCACCCGGCAGCCGGCAATCTTGCGGTTGACCGCTTCAGTGACCGCCGCCCGGGACTCGGATACTTTCTGGGCACCCTCTGCCGCCGCCGTCACCCGTTCAACATTGCGGCGATAAATCTGGTTCTGGCGTTCGATCAGCCCGTCCAGCTCGGCAAGCGTTTGCTCGAACATCGCCGGGTCCTGCTCGAACTCGGTGGCAATACGGTGCACCAGCTCATCAACCCGGCGCTGCACCACCGGGTTGATCCGGCCGCCCCGGATACCCAGCTGGGCCAGCCGGTTCATCACTTCCCGAACCGGGCTGCCGTGGTCCTCGAAAAACGCAGGATCACGCATCACCACCTTCAGTACCGGCACTTCCAGCCGGCGCATGATGGCCTGGGCGTGTTCACTGAGTTTCGGGCTGGACAACACACTCTGGAAAAAGCGGTCAACCACATCGAGGGTTTCCTGCTGTTCCTCGTTCAGGCCGGCGTCTTCGCCATTTTCACGGACCTTGCCCAGCACCCGCTCTTTCAGGGATGCGGTATCGTCTTCGTCACCGACAACCTGTAGCTGCAGTTCCTGCAGATCACGGTACAGCTCACCCGGCGACAGCGGCCGGGCATCGGCGGGGAACATCCCGGTTGCCGGCTCCCCGGCGGCCGCCCGGCTGGCCTGGAGGGTACTCAACAGGTTGCGAACCGTGGCGAACGCCGTCCGGGCCGACTGGGAATAACCACGGAAGTCACCGGTTGGCCGGTTAGCGGGGTCGCTGTTCTGGTCCGCAGTATTTTGCTGATCGTCCACAGCCGGTTTCGGCTCCTCGGCCGGCTTCGGCTCCGGCGGCGTCTTGGTTGGCCGGGGATCGGGCTGTTCACTGAGGTAGCGGGACAGGTCGAGATCCGGCAACACACCATGGCGAATCAGTATGTTGTTCAGTTCCCGGTACATGGGCCCGAGTTCCTTCAGCACCGTCAGCTCGAAAACCTTCAGGCAAATTTTTTCCACATCCCGGGACAGGTTGAGCTGCCCCAGGGCGTTATGGAACGCCTCGCTGACCAGGGCCGGCCCCAGCGGATTATGGTGGCCGGTGCGGTTGGCCACCTGCAGGTGATCCAGGCGCAGCTTCAGCTGCAGCAAGTCACCGCGATAGCGGGTGTCGGCCCGGGTCACCATCACCCGTACCGCCAGCCATTCCTCGAATTCGTTCTTGTCGACTACCGACAGCGCCGCGCCGGGCGCGCCCTTGGGTTCAGGCTTCAGGGGTGACTGCAGGCTGGCCGCCATCTGGTGCCAGATGACCCGCTGGCGGCTGTGGATCTGCCCGGCCGCTTCCAGGTATTCGTTGGCCTGCCGGTCATGGGAAGCCTTCTTGGCAGCAGCCTGCAGTCCCTCACCCATCTGAACGATGCAGGCATCCATCAGGGGTTCGATGTAGTGGGTAATTGCCCGGGCGGCCTGGTGCAGGACAAACTGGACCCGGTCAGAAGGCGCCTTGAGGGAGGAGCGATCCTGTTCCCGGCTGGCGCCGCACAGCTTGAGCATGGCGTTGACCGCCTCGGGGTCCGACCGGGTAAAACTGACGCCCATGGCCCCTTCCGTACGGCGGGTGGGTGTCACATGCAGCTCGTAACGGCGGTTACCTTCCAACCCGCGAAAACGCACCACCAGCTCTTGCGGCGCATCACCCGAGAACGCCCGTTCGATCTTGCCGGAGGTTTCGGCAGAATAACGAATGTACATGCCCTCGGCACAGAAATCGGCAATCTGGCACGGCAACGGATTACCGGTCCCGATATCAAGCTGGGCTGCGAGTTTGATGGGCTGTCGGGTACTGCTGCGACGTTCTTTGGGTTCCATGGACATCCTGGCCGGTTACCGGTTCGACGGCGATGGCTGGCAATGCATTTGCTCAGTGACCGTGCGAGTGTTTCATCATAACATTCCATGTCATGAAACAGCTTATTCAGATCAATCTTCTTTTACTACTTCTGGCTGGTGTATCCGGGTGTTCGACTTTCGACTACTACAGCCAGGCCATCGGCGGCCACCTGTCGCTGATGATGCGGGGCGAGCCGGTAGAGCGCCTGCAAAAGCAGCCGGATACACCACCGGAATTGCGGCAGAAACTCGAGCTTGCCGAAGCTGCCCGCCGCTTCGCCCGCAACCGGCTCGACCTGCCCGTGGGCGATGCGTTTACCGGGTTCGTGGAACTGGACAGGCCCTGGGTGGTGGTCAACCTGGTGGCGGTGCCCGAGTTCTCCCTGGAACCCCACCGCTGGTGCTATCCGGTGCTCGGCTGCCAGGCTTACCGAGGCTACTTCAAACTCGAACAGGCACGCAAGGAAGAGGCCCGGTTCCGCCAGCAGGGCTACGACACCTTTATTGGCGGGGTGACGGCCTACTCAACACTGGGCTGGTTTGATGACCCGCTGCACACCGGCTTTACTCGCCTGTCGGATGACCGAATGGTAGCGCTGATGTTCCACGAACTGGCCCACCAGGTGGTCTACATGGCCGAAGATACCGCCTTCAACGAGAGCTTTGCGACCGCCGTGGAACTGGAAGGGCTGCGCCTGTGGCTGGAGCAGCAGAACAGTGCGGAAGATTTTGACCTGGCCTTGCTGCGGCAGGAACACCGAAACCAAACCCTGGCCCTGGTTGAGGCCACTACGGCAGAGCTGGAGCAGCTGTACAACCGGCAGGACAGGCTGACACCGGAACAACTGCGTGAACACAAGGCAGGACACCTGGAGCAACTGGCGCAAGCCTACGCCCGGCTGGCCGATGACTACCCGGAGCCCGGCCCTTTCGGGGCGCCGCCGGTGCAGCTGAACAACGCCAACCTGACGTTGTTCCGACAGTACAACCAGCATGTGCCGGCATTCCGGCAACTGTTACGGGAGCTGGACTACAACTTCGCGGCATTCTACCGGCAGGTGGAACAGCTGTCCGGCCAGCCGGAACCGAAACGCAGGGCCCGGCTGGCGGAGTTGTCACATCGGTTTGACGAACACCTTTGAGTTGCGCTGGGTGTTGTAGGCCGCCAGCTTGGGCCCCGGCAGGTTCTGCACAGCCGTCGGCTCGAAGCCCCGCTCCCGGAACCAGTGTTCGGTCTGGGTGGTGAGCACAAACAGTTTGCGGATGCCCTGGCTGCGGGCCAATTTTTCCACCATGGCCAGGATGTCGTCACCCCGGCCTGCCCGTCGATAGGACGGGTCAACGGCGAAGCATGAAAGCTCGCCTGCGCCTTCATCCGGGTAGTTATACAAAGCGGCGCAACCCACAATGGTGCCGTCCCGTTCTGCCACCACAAACCGGTCGATTTCGGTTTCCAGCATTTCCCGGGAGCGGCGCACCAGTACGCCCTGCTCTTCCAGTGGCTGGATCAGCTCTAGTATCCCGCCGATGTCTTCCACCCGGGCCTGGCGAATCTGCTCGTAGTTGTCACCGCTCACCAGGGTGCCGGAGCCGTCCCGGGTGAACAGTTCTTCCAGCAAGGCGCCGTCTTCGGCGTAGCTGATAATGTGGGCCCGGCGCACCCCTTTAACACAGGCATCACAGGCAGCTTTCAGCAGCGCGGCATCGTGGCCGGTCACGGTATTGTCGTTCAGCCGCTCGGAAGCCTGGCGCGCAGACAACTCACGGATCAGCGAGCCGTCCTCATCCAGCAGGCCTTCATCATCAATAAAGACAATCAGCTTTTCCGCCTGCAGCGCGGCCGCCACCTGGCTGCCAACATCCTCGTAGGACAGGTTGAAGGCGTCGCCGGTGGGTGAATAGCCCATGGGTGGCAGCAACACTATGTGGCCCAGTTCCAGCAACTGCTCGATACCCCGGCTGTCGACCCGGCGCACCCGGCCGGTGTAGCCGTAATCAATACCATCCAGCACCCCGACCGGCTTGGCAGTCAGATAATTGCCGCTGCTGACACGGATCCGGGCGTTGTGCATGGGCGAGTTCACCAGCCCCATGGACAACTGGCTTTCAACGTAGGCGCGCAAGCCGCCAATGGCTTCCATCACCAGCGGCAGGTGGTCGTCGGGAGTGACCCGAAGCCCGCGGGAGAAGGTGGATTCCAGGCCGGCATCATCCAGCCGCGACTGGATCTGCGGGCGACCACCAAAGGCCACCACCAGTCGCACACCCAGGCTGCTGAGCAGGGCGATGTCGTGGATGATATTAATAAAATTGCGGTGTTCTATGGCATCGCCGGGCATGGTCAGCACCACCGTGCGCCCGCGATGGGCGTTGATGTACGGCGATGAATGCCGGAACCCGTGCAGCCATTCGTTTGATTTCAAACCGGTCTCCCTGTTCATCCGATACAGAACTGCCTGATCAAGCCCCGAAGAATATCCACCGTGGGCTGTAATTGCGACAGTTCCAGGTACTCGTCTGGTTGGTGCGCCTGGTCAATGGAGCCGGGGCCCATCACCAGGGTTTCCAGGCCCAGCTTCTGCAGCCAGGGCGCTTCGGTGGCGAAGGCGACAGCATGGGCGGTGTGCCCGGTGAGCTTTTCGCAGGCCTGCACCAGTGCCGCATCGGCCGGCGTCTCGAACGGTGGCACACCATCGAACAACGGCTCGAAACTGAGGGCCAGCTGGCGCCGCTCCGCCAGCGGCTGGATGCGGTTCAGGATAGCCTGGCGCAGGTTATCCATGTCCATGCCCGGTAATGGCCGCAGGTCAAAGTGCAGCTCGCAGCGGGCACAGATACGGTTCGGGTTGTCGCCACCGTGGATACAGCCAAGGTTAAGGGTGGGCACCTGCACCTTGAAAGCCGGGTTTCGGTACTTCTCCTGCCACTGGCCGCGCAGGGCCAGCAGTTCGGTCATGGCCTCGTGCATACCCTCCAGGGCATTGCGGCCTAAATCCGGGTTCGAGGAATGGCCGGACTGCCCCTCGAAGGTCAACCGCTCCATCATGATGCCTTTGTGCATACGCACCGGGCGCAGGCTGGTGGGCTCGCCAATCACGGCATAGCGGGCCCTGGGCTTGCCCGCCTCGGCCAACGCCCGGGCCCCGTTCATGGAGCTTTCTTCGTCAGCGGTGGCAAGGATAATCAGGGGCTGCTTCAGGGGCTGGTCGATAAAGGCTTTCGCCGCCTCGATGGCGAGCGGGAAAAACCCTTTCATATCGCAGGTACCCAGGCCATACCAGCGATCGTCTTTTTCGGTCAGGGTGAAGGGATCGCTGTGCCAGCGTTTGTCGTCAAAGGGCACGGTATCTGTGTGGCCGGACAGCACCAGGCCGCCGGGGCCGCTGCCCAGGGTAGCCACCAGGTTATATTTTCCGGGCATGCCCGGCACATCCAGGATCTCGATGGCAAAGCCCAGCGCTTCCAGCCATTCCGCCAGGGTGCGAACCACCGCCTCGTTGCTGTGGTCCCAGTCCGGCGACGCACTGCTGATCGATGGCTGGGAAATCAATCGGGCCAGCATCTCCCGGATGCCCGGCACGCTGGCTTTACTGTCTGTGTGCACCATCCTCGCCTCCCGGCTTGTTGGCGTCAGTCTGCCCGGCCGCGCCGCCAGACTTCGAATTGGCTGATGGCGCGAATCAGTATCGGATAGGATACTTCGCCGCCGCCCACCGAACGGGTGATGTCCATTTCCCTTTCCCGGACAATGTCGAGCCGGCCTTCCACCTGGTTACCGTTCGACAGAGTTATACGAACCTGCCGGCCGATCCAGCCCGCAGCGTTTTCGGAATCTTCTTCATACCACCCCTGCTTGCCCGGCTCTTCCTGGACAGCCACCGGCTCCATGGCTTCAGCCGGCAGAGGCGGCTCAACCACTTCAATGGTGGTCAGGTAGACATCCGGAACCGTGGCGCCATTGTAGGTCACCGGCCAGGTGGCCTCCGGGTTGTCTTCGGTGCGAACCGGGATATCCGGTGTACCGGTGGTGGCCGCAACCGGGAATACCAGCTCGCCGCCTTCAGTCAGCCACTGACGATACAGTGCAACGAGTTGGTCACTGGCCTGGTATCCCCGGGCCCGAAGCCCGGCATCCAGTGCAGTTGCCGCCTTGCCTGCCCATTCGTTCACCGTGAGCCCTGTTTCCCGGCCACAGTAGGCTGACAAACGGCGCATCAGGCCACCATCCCGCAAGGTAACGCTGGCATTATCCTGTGCACCGGCCAGGGTCAGCTCCGAATCCAGCAGTTGTAAGCGAGCACCGGGCCAGTGCACTTCCAGGCTGCCGGTATCCACCGTATTCAGTTCCGCGTGCAGGCCTTCGCTGTCCTGAATCAGCAACAGGTCACCGCGGATGGCGTCGATACCCATGCGGGTCAGGTCGCCGCTGCCCAACTGCTGGCGCGGATCCGGCGCACAGGACAGCACAACCAGCGGTGCCGGTGCATCCTCGGCTTCAGCGCCGGCGGTTACCCAGTTGCGGAACATCACCGGTTCCAGAACCATGCTGGCCTGCTCTACCTTCAGCTGCCAGTCAGATGGCAGCGGCTCCGGGTACATCAGTGCCGTCAGCAGGCTCACCGGTGAGCCGGTGTCCAGCTCCACCAGGCCCAGCTCCAGTGGCTGGGTCAGCCGGAAGTCCTGCCAGCCCGCTTGTTTCAGCAGTAACCGGCCATCCAGTGCCGAGCTGATGTTGCCTCGCTGCAATACACCGATCTCCGAGAGTGCCGTGCGCGCCTCCGCCAGCCGCTGATCCGCCAGCCACCAGGCACCGGCCTTGAAGCCGACAAACACCACCAGGGCCAGGATGATCAGAAAGGACAGCAGGCGCTTCATGCCACGGTTACTCCCGGTTATCGGCTTCAGTTACGGGAAATCAGGGTACCGACACCTTCGTCGGTAAAGATTTCCAGCAGACAGGCATGGGCCACCCGGCCATCAATGATGTGGGAGGTACGCACGCCGTTTTCCACCGCACTCAGGGCGCAACGGATTTTCGGCAGCATGCCGCCGTGGATGGTGCCGTCTTCGATCAGGTCGTTGACCTGCTGCGCAGTCAGGCCGGTCAGCACCTTGTCGTCCTTGCTCTTCAGGCCGGAGACGTTGGTCAGCAGGATCAGCTTCTCCGCCTTCATGGCCTCGGCCACCTTGCCGGCCACCAGGTCTGCGTTGATGTTGTAGGAAGCACCGTCCGGGCCGACACCGATGGGCGCAATCACCGGAATCACGTTGCTGCGGGTGAGCATGTCGATCACATCCACATTCACGCTGGCCACTTCGCCGACATGGCCGATATCAATGATTTCCGGGCGTTCCAGCTCCGGAGAACGATCTACCACTTCCAGCTTGCGGGCACGGATCAGGTTGGCGTCTTTTCCGGTCAGCCCCACGGCGGTGCCGCCCTGGGCGTTGATCAGGGAAACGATTTCCTTGTTGACCTGGCCGCCGAGCACCATCTCTACCACGTCCATGGTCTCGGAGTCGGTCACCCGCATGCCGTTCACAAAGCGGGACTGGATGTTCAGCCGCTCCAGCAGTTCACCGATCTGGGGGCCACCACCGTGCACCACGATGGGATTGATACCAACCAGCTTCATCAACACCACGTCGCGGGCGAAGCTGCTCTTCAGGTCTTCGTTTTCCATGGCGTTGCCGCCGTATTTGATCACAACCGTCTTGCCGGTAAACCGTTGGATATAGGGCAGGCCCCGGCTGAGTACCGAGGCCACCTGCATTGCTGTTTCACGATCCAGCGCCATGGTGATGTGTTAATCCTTACTGTCAGAGAATGGTTTGAATCAGAATTCGGCCACCAGGTCCGGTGCCGCCTTCTGCAATTGTTCCCGGAACACGGACTTGATCCGCTCCAGGGCGTCTTCGTTTTCGGCCTCGAACCTCAGCACCAGCACCGGCGTGGTGTTGGATGCCCGGCACAGGCCCCAGCCATCGGTGTAGTCTACCCGCAGGCCGTCAATGGTACTGACGTTGCCGTCGCCGAAATCAGCCTGCTGCTCCAGGCGTTCGATAATGGCAAACTTGTCGCTCTCGGTAACCTGTACATTCAGCTCAGGGGTGCTGATGTCCTCCGGGAAGTCCTCGAACACCTCATCGCTGTGACGATCTTCAATCCCCAGGATTTCCAGCAAGCGGGCGGCGGTATACAGGCCGTCATCAAAGCCGTACCAGCGCTCGGCAAAGAAGATGTGCCCGCTCAGTTCGCCCGCCAGCAAGGCACCGGTTTCCTGCATCTTGGCTTTCATCAGGGAGTGGCCGCTCTTCCACATAATGGGCCGGCCACCGGCTTCGGAAATCACCCCAGCCAGGCGACGGCTGCATTTGACGTCATACAGCACATCGGCACCCGGATTGCGGGACACCACATCCCGGGCGAACAGCATCAGCAGGCGATCGGGCCAGATAATCTTGCCACTGTTGGTCACCACGCCAAGCCGGTCGCCATCGCCGTCAAAGGCCAGGCCGATATCCGCGCCGGTCTCCTGCACCTTCGCGATCAGGTCCTGCAGGTTCTCGGGCTTGCCCGGATCCGGATGGTGGTTGGGGAAGTCACCGTCAACGTCACAATGCAGCGGTGTCACTTCGCAACCCAGTTCTTCCAGCAACATGGGGCCAAGCTCGCCGGCAATTCCATTGCCGGCATCCACAACCACCTTGAGGGGTGCGGCCACGGCAATATCACCGATGATCCGGTCCAGGTAGGCCCGGCGCACGTCTTCCCGGGACAACTCACCCTGGCCGGCACTGAAGTCGGCATTCTGGATGCGGTCATACAGCTTCTGGATAGCATCGCCGGACAGGGTTTCGCCCCCCAGCATAATCTTCAGGCCGTTGTAGTTGGCCGGATTGTGGCTGCCGGTCACCATCACACCAGAGCCGGTTTCCAGGTGGTGGGCGGCAAAGTACAGCACCGGCGTGGGCACTGCGCCCACCTCGATCACGTTACAACCGGTGGAGAGCACACCCCGTGCCAGCGCATCGGCCAGGCCCGGGCTGGAATGCCGGCCGTCGTAACCGATACACAAAGACGTAACGCCCCGGTCGGTCGCCTCAGAGCCGATGGCCCGGCCAATAACCTCGACAACGTCCTCGGTCAGGTTATCGCCAACAATGCCGCGGATATCATAGGCCCGGAAAATTTCCGGCCGC
The DNA here is from genome assembly GCF_002258215.1 of Marinobacter vinifirmus. Taxonomy (GTDB): domain Bacteria; phylum Pseudomonadota; class Gammaproteobacteria; order Pseudomonadales; family Oleiphilaceae; genus Marinobacter; species Marinobacter vinifirmus. The sequence goes on along the minus strand of NZ_NEFY01000005.1, from coordinate 268,431 downwards.
ACATCCACCTGCGAGGTCTCAGCCAGAACCGGTTCGTCCTCGTCAAACAGTTCGTCGTCGAACATCGGGGCATCGCCGAAGCCCAGGACGTCTTCATCGCCATCCATCATATCCACATCGGGAATGTCGTCCTGGAACATGGGAGCGGCGCTATCGGAGGCAAGTGCACTGGCCCGGGCGGGCTTGCCGTTGCCATTCTCGCCGGCCTTGTTTACCCGGCTGTCTACCGCCAGCGACAACCGGTGCAGCACTTCGCCGGCTGAGGCCACCGTATCCCAATGCAACGCCGGCAGGCGCAGCCGTTCACCGACAAAGGCCTTATGGGCCCACTGGATCAGCGCAGACATATCTTCACGGATACTGCGCTGGGCTGCCGCCAGCAGCATCCACACCAGCAGCGCTGCCAGCAGGGCCGGAATACCGATCAGCAGTGCCAGTGCCATGGGGCTGACCACCGGTTCCGGCGCCGAGGCTGCCTGGTACACCACGGACCAGTCCGGGTTGGTCAATGTACGGGTTTCTGAGGGCCCGTTTCCGTTACCGGCGCTGGCGACGGTGCCGGAACTGCCGGAAATGGTCTGGACCAAGGCCAGCTGACCGCCCAGCCGGCCATTGGAGACCGTCAGCATCGGTTGCAGAATGTCAGCATCAAAGACAGCCAGTACGGTTCCGACGACCGCATTGCTCACCGGATTCCGGACCGGCGCAGCAAACTGGATATACCAGACACCATCCCGGGGGAAGGCGTCTGGCTGAAGCGGCAAACCTTTTTCGGCCCGCCGGGCCAGCTCAGCACCGGCAAACCCCAGCAAGGAGCCGTTATCGCCAGCCCGCGGGATATCACCATGGAGGAAAACAAACACCGCGCTGGCACCGGGCAAGGCATTTTGGAGCTGACCGGCCAACACCTCGGCACTAATGTCTCCAGCCAGACCCCGGAGTACATGGGGCTGGTTGGCGATGGCCTGAACCTGTTCCTGCTGGGCGGTAAAATACCGGTTCAGGCGCTGCTGGGCGCTGTCGGCTTCCACCTGACGCGATGCTTCATGGCGCTTTTCCGCAGCCGGCATCACCGACAGGAAATACACGGCGAGCACAGCGACTACACCCGCCAGTAACACTGCCAGTGCTTGCTGCAACGCAACCGACCCCAGGCGACGCTCCCTTTTGGCCACCGGCTCCTGTGACTTGCTACTTTGCTCTACTGGGCTCTGTTCCGGCGTCTGGTCCTGGGCGGACTCTTTGCTCTTCTTTTTACCGAATTTCATAGTGCATCCCGCAGTTATTTTTGAGTCCCGATGCTGCCTTGCTCTGCGAAGTATAGCTGGCAGCCGTGCTGACGGCTCTCAGCCTTTAGGGTGTGGTCAGTGGCTCCCGGTAGAGCCAAATCCGCCGGCACCCCGTTCGCTGGCATGGAACTCCGACACCACTTCAAATTCCGCCTGAACCACCGGAACCAGCACCAGCTGGGCAATGCGCTCGCCCACTTCAATGGTGAACGGGGTCTGCCCCCGGTTCCAGCAGGACACCATCAGCTCGCCCTGGTAGTCCGAATCGATCAGCCCCACCAGGTTACCCAGCACAATACCGTGCTTGTGGCCCAGGCCACTGCGAGGCAGGATCATGGCCGCCAGCGCCGGGTCTTCGATATAAATCGACAGGCCGGTGGGGATCAGGTGGGTTTCCCCGGGCGCCACCGTCAGCGGCTGCTGGACACAGGCCCTGAGGTCGAGGCCGGCAGAACCGTCGGTTGCGTATGAGGGAAACGGGATCCCGGTTCCGATACGGTCGTCCAGAATCCGGACCTGTAAATTCTTCTTGGTCATGCGTTTTCAATCCTGTCACTGTGGCTGGCAATGAGCGTAACCAGTCGCTCTGCGATGGCCTGTTTGCTGTCCGGGCCGATGGACTCCTGCCCTTCCGGCCAGAAAACCGTAACGGCGTTCTGGTCGCTGTTAAAGCCCAGCCCCGGCGCAGAGACATCATTGGCCACAATCATGTTCAGTTTCTTGCGCTGCATTTTGTCGGTAGCGTAGCGGGCGACGTCTGTGGTTTCCGCCGCAAAGCCCACGGTAAAGGGCGCATCAGGCCTGGCCGCGATGGTGGCCAGGGTATCCGGATTGCGCACCAGCGCCAGGCTCATGGCTTCGCTGGTTTTCTTGATCTTGTCGCCGGCGCAGTTTTCCGGCCGGTAGTCCGCCACGGCGGCGGTGGCGATAAAAACATCGCAGCCTTCGGTGACCGCCCGTTCGGACGCCCGCAGCATATCCTCTGCCGTCACTACCGGGCGCACTTCCACGCCCTCCGGGGCCGGCAGGTTTACCGGGCCACTGACCAGCAACACCCGGGCACCGGCGGCAGCGGCGGCACGGGCAATGGCGTAGCCCATCTTGCCGGAGCTGTGATTGGAGATGTAGCGCACCGGGTCAATGGGCTCCCGGGTTGGCCCCGCAGTGATCACCAGCCGTCGACCGGCAAGCACTCCCGTAGCCGGGGGTTCCGGCGATGCCATAACCAGCCGAGCCAGGGCTTCCGGCTCCAGCATCCGGCCCGGGCCGGTATCGCCACAGGCCTGCTCACCCTGATCTGGCCCCCACAGGGTAATCTGTGGATCTTCTGTGAGCAGCTGCACGTTGCGTTGGGTGCGGAAATTTTTCCACATGGCCTGGTTCATCGCCGGCGCAACCGCGATCGGCGCCTCGGTAGCACAGCACACAGTGGTCAGCAGGTCGTCTGCCATGCCCTGAGCCAGCCGGGCCAGGAAATCGGCAGACGCTGGCGCGACCACCACCTGGTCGGCCCACTTAGCCAGTTCGATATGCCCCATGCCAGCTTCCGCCTCCGGGTCCAGCAGGGACGTACGAACCGGCTCGCCGCTGAGGGCCTGGAAGGTCAGTGGCGTTATGAACGCCTCGGCACCACGGGTCATCACAACCCGCACTTCCAGCCCGGCTTTTTTCAGCAACCGGACCAGTTCGGCACTCTTGTAGGCGGCAATGCCGCCGGTGATTCCCAGCAGAATTCGCTTGGCAGCCATGGGGGCTCCGTAATCCCGTAAAATGAAAGGGTTATAAGATAGCACGCCACGGGCCGGCAGGCAGCCTGCGCGGCCACCCCGTTCGTTTACCAAATGTTACCTTTTCAGGTAACCTTTGTAATTCTGAGAACCCGGTGCAGGACGCATCGCCCGTATCAAACCAAAGCAAGGAAGCCCGGATGACCGATTCCAGCTGGCCCACCGACGAGCGGCCCAGAGAACGCCTGCTCGCCCATGGCGCCCAATCCCTGTCTGACGCCGAATTACTGGCCATTTTTCTGCGCACCGGCACGACCGGCATGCCAGTGATGGCGCTGGCACGACACCTGATTGACGAATTCTCCGGCCTGCGGGGGCTGATGACCGCCTCCCGCCGGCAGTTTCTGCAAGTGAAAGGCCTGGGTACCGCCAAGTACGCCCAGGTGCAGGCCGCCATGGAAATGGCCCGGCGGGTCATGGACGAACCCCTGCGCCAGGGGGATCCGCTGCGCTCACCGGCAGACACCCGGCGCTTTCTCACCAGCCGGCTGGGCACCTATCCCCACGAAGTGTTCGCCGGACTGTTCCTGGACAACCGCCACCGGGTCATCCAGTACCGGGAGCTGTTCCGGGGCACCATCGACGGCGCAGCCGTGTATCCGAGGGAAGTGGTGCGCCAGGCCCTCGAAGACAACGCCGCAGCCGTCATTTTCGCCCACAACCATCCCAGTGGCGTGGCCGAGCCCAGCCAGGCCGACATTTCCCTGACCCGCAGATTGAAGGAAGCGCTGGGATTGGTGGATATCAGGGTTCTTGACCATATGGTTATCGGCCACGGTGAGGTAATATCGCTGGCTGAACGAGGGTTGATGTAACCGCTGCAGGGTCGCCACCGGAAAACTGGACAATTTCCCAACAATTTTTTGCGTTGGCTGGCCAGTTCTGGTATAAAAGCGTCCCTTTCTGGCGGCGTCTGGCGAGCAGCGTTCAGTTTAGAGGCGCGAACCGGTAGCAGTTATGGCTCCGGAGCAACCAGAGACGCATTAAATAACGAATTCGTATAGATAGACCATTGCTCAGGTCGGAGGCAAGTATGTCCAGAGTTTGTCAGGTTACCGGTAAGCGTCCGGTTACCGGTAACAATGTATCCCACGCGATGAACCACACTCGTCGTCGTTTTCTGCCGAATCTGCAGAACCACCGTTTCTGGGTTGAGTCCGAGAAGCGTTTCGTGAAGCTGCGCGTATCCACCAAGGGCATGCGCATCATCGACAAAAAAGGCATTGACGCTGTGCTGGCCGATCTTCGTGCCCGCGGCGAGAAAGTTTAAGGAGCCGCATCATGCGCGAGAAAATCAAGCTGGTTTCATCAGCAGGTACTGGTCACTTCTACACGACCAAAAAGAACAAGCGTAACACCCCGGAAAAAATCGAGATCAAAAAGTACGATCCGGTTGTCCGCAAGCACGTTGCGTATAAGGAAGCCAAGATCAAGTAATTGATCCTGCCTCCACGAAAAACCCGGCCATGGCCGGGTTTTTTTGTGCCTGAATCTGGACCAGGATCAGAAGGTTTGCAGGTATCCCTTGGGCAGGGCGACGTCCATGGCGATCGGCAGGTGGTCCGACACCGGATAGCTCACCACCTCCGAACGGCGGATCTCCAGCGACGGGCTCACCAGGATATGATCCAGCGCCTTTTCCGGCCGCCAGCTGGGAAAGCTGTGGGCGGTATCCGGCAACGGAATCAGGTCGGTTTCTTTCAGGGGGGTCCTGGTCAGCAGCTGTTCTGCATGGGCATTCATATCCCCCATCAGCACCACATGCCGGTAGTCGGCAATCAGCTCCCGGATATACCCCAGCTGGCGCTGCTGAGCCGACTTACTCAGGGACAGGTGCATCAGCACCAGCACCAGGGGATCATCCTCTGCCCCGTAACGGGCAATGATGGCTCCCCGGCCCGGAATCACTCCCGGCAACTTGTGCTCGGTCACGTCCAGCGGCCGGAACCGGCTCAGCAGGCCATTACTGTGCTGGGCAATCTGCCCCAGATTACGGTTCAGCTGCTGATACCAGTACGGAATGCCTGCCGCCTCGGCCAGGTATTGCACCTGGTTTATATAACCGCTGCGAAGACTGCCACCATCGCACTCCTGCAAGGCCACCACATCGTACTGGCTGAGCAGGGTTGCGATTCGATCAAGGTTCTCGATGCGCCGGCGGTTAGGCAGGAAGTGTTGCCAACTGCGGGTGAGGTAGTGGTGATATGACGAGGTATTGATGCCCACCTGGATATTAAAGGTGAGCAAACGGATATGGCGGTGGGCCTCAAACTCGGGCACATGCTCGCTGCCCGAGCAGGCACCCCGGGGGCTTTCTTGCGATTTCAGAATCCCGTTCAGCTGATTGCGGATCCGTTTATACATGCGCGCAAATCCCCGGACTGCTCCAGAAAACGGCCAGCTTCAGCACTGGCACGCGGCCACCGTATTACTCGGCTCCTGCCCGCTCCTGCTCGGCCAGGTATTCGACTACCTGAAGAACATTCTCGTGGCTGCCAGCCATGGAGGCACTGACCACATACTTGCCATTTACCAGCATAGTCGGTGTTCCGGTGATGCGTGCACCCCGGATCTTGGACTGCGCCTGTTGCACCCGGGCACGTACGCCGAAGCTGTTGTAGGTGTCGACAAATTCCTGGGCGTCCACCCCGTAGTCAGCCACGAAATCCGCCAGCGCCTCTGCAGAATTCAGCGGGCGACGCTCTCCGGCCAGCGCATTGAACAGGGCGTCGTGCACCTTGTCGAGTTCACCCATGGCTTCAAGGGCGTAGAAAGCGTAGGCATGGGGCTCCCAGCTTTGTCCCAGGGCCGCCGGCAGGCGAACGTAGTTTACATACTCCGGCGCCTTCTCTTCCCAGGCTTCCGCAAGGGGCTTGAAGTTGTAACAGTGGGGACAGCCATACCAGAACACCTCGGCCACCTCGACACCGCTGTCTGAGGCGGTACGAACCGGGTTATCCAGCGTGCGGTAATGTTTGCCCTCCTGCCAGGACTGGGCATTTGCCACGCCTGAAACAAGCAGGGCAGCTGCAAGAAATACAACAGAGCCAAAGCTTCTGATCATCGAAAATCTCCGAGCCATGATTTTGAGTTATCGGGAATTATGACCCAGCATACGGAAAAAGTTCCACCGCAGGCCACGGGCAAATCGTTACAGAAAGGTAAACAGCAAAAACCCCGCCGAAGCGGGGTTTCTGACGCAGCGTTACCAGGAACGATCAGTTCAGGCCGGAAACGTAGTTGGCAACTGCCTCGATTTCCGCGTCGGTCAGCTTGGAGGCCACATCCATCATGATGGCTGCGTTGGCACCGCCAGCGCGCTCACCGGAACGGTAGGCATTCAGCTGCTTGGCAACGTACTCGGCAGTCTGGCCACTCAGTGCCGGATAGCCCGCAGGCTCGTTACCGGTACCACGAGGGTTGTGACAACCGGAACAGGCCGGAACACCGGAAGCCATGTTGCCGCCACGGTACAGGGCCTGGCCCTGTTCCACCAGCTCCGGATCAGCCTGGCCAACCACCATGTCCTGCTCGTTGAAATAGGCTGCCAGGTCCTGGAGATCCTGGTCAGACATGGCGTCCAGCAGGCCTGTCATTTCAGGAATCGGACGGTCGCCGTTCTTGATATCTACCAGCTGCAGGTATGTGTAACGCTCGCCGATACCGGACAGCTTCGGATACACAGCCATTACTGGCTTGGCTCCGCCCTGTCCGTGGCAGCCGGCACATACCGCTGCATTCTGTTCACCCGCTGCCGGATCTCCTGCCCCGTGAGCCATTGCTGTCAGGCCAACTCCGAGAACAACTCCTGCGATCAGTCTTTTCATGCTCGCTCCGCTTCTCTCATCTTTGCATCTTGAAAGTATTCTTCGTTGTGCAACCGGCAAGCACTGACAAAACAGGCTCATAACCGGGGCTAAAGCGGTAACGCGAGGCGTCCCGCCCTGAATTGGTGTAGCATTATACATTAATCGCCGATAACTGAAATCCAAAGGAACGCCAACCGTCGTGGACTCTGACCTGACTCAAAAAAGCCTCTCATTCAACAGCGCCCGATTTCTGATCAGTGCGTCACGGCTGGATGAATGCCCACCGGATTTCGGCGCTGAAGTGGCCTTTGCCGGCCGTTCAAATGCCGGCAAATCCAGCGCCCTGAACGCCATCACCGCCAACGGCAAGCTGGCCCGCACCAGTAAAACGCCGGGGCGCACCCGGCTGATCAACTTTTTCACCCTGAATCGCGAAAACATGCGCCTGGTAGATCTGCCCGGCTACGGCTACGCCAAGGTTTCCCGCGACATGAAAGACGACTGGCAGAAACACCTGGGCCACTACCTGAACGAGCGTCGCTGCCTGCGCGGCCTGGTGTTGGTGATGGATATCCGCCACCCGCTGACCGACTTCGACCAGATGATGGTGGACTGGTGCGAACACAATAACCTGCCCCTGATGATCCTGGCCACCAAGGCCGACAAGCTGAAATTCGGGCAAGCCAAGACTGCCATGCTGGGCATCGCCGGCAAACTCAAGCCTTTTAGCTGCGTACAGCACCTGATCATGTTCTCGGCCACCTCGAAGCGGGGCGTCGACGAATGCCGCGAGGCCCTGACCGACTGGCTGGAAGCGCCTGAAGCGGAAGAGACAGAAGAATAAGCAGAAGAAAAAGAAAAAACCGGCCTGCAAAGGCGCAGGCCGGCGAAACGTCAGGGTTTGCGACGTGCTAAACCTGAGAACTCACTCAGGAGACGCAGAAAAGTCCGATTTCCCACGTCACTACCTGTGACACCGCACTCTTCCAAAAGTTCAAAGTCTGCTCAAAAAATAACCGGCAGCTACAATCAGGCCGGCGCCGCCTCCGGTAAAACCGGGCGATACTTCTCCCGCAACACCATCACCCGCTCACGGTATTCAGGCGTCAGGTACGGTATTTCCAGCGTCAGCACCTGGTAAATGCCCTGCTTCAGCTCGGTCAGAGTCAGGCTGGCCGACTCCTCGCTGGCGTGGGCCGTTTTCAGGAATGCCATCCAGTTAGTGATTACCAGCCAGACATTCAGTGACATGGCCGAACGCAGCTCTTCGGGCTGAGGCTCGATAATGCCCGCTTCCGCCAGCTTGCCGAAAATCCGGTTAATGGCGGCCAGGCAGCGGTTGGTAAATTCCCGGTAGTCCCGGCGCAGGCGCGGGTCGCTGTCGAGCAGGTATTCAAGGTCCCGGTGGAAGAAGCGGTAACTCCAGAGTCCGTCAAAGACCGACTCCAGGTAAAAGGTCAGGTCTTCCAGCGTAATGGCCCGGTCTTCGGGGATATCCAGGTAGTAATCCACCAGATTTTCATATTCCTGGAAGATCTCGTAAATGATGTCGGACTTGTTCCGGAAGTGGTAATACAGGTTGCCCGGAGAAATGGCCAGGTGCGCGGCAATATGGTTGGTGGTGATATTGCGCTCACCCCGCTCGTTGAACAGCTCCAGACTGGAAAGCAGAATTTTGTCTCTGGTTTTCATTCGCCCGCCGGTGTTTGTTGTTATCTGTCTCGCAGATGGCCCGATGGGCTATCCACCGCTTCTTGACTGCCTAGAGTATATACTCTAATAATAGCCGCAAGTGCAAATCCACCGGATTGCAGCCACCGATAACAACAAGCTGTACAGGCAGGCCTGACGGCAAGGGGAGAGAAAATGGGAGCCACCGTTGTTCAGCTCACCGAGAGCAAGAAACAGATCCAGCACACCCACCGGGTTTTCGAAGAGCAGAAAAAAGCCTTCCGCGCCAACCCGATGCCATCCCTAACCGAGCGCAAGGAAAACCTGAAACGCCTGAAGCGCGCCCTGCTGAGCAACCAGGACCGGCTCACCGATGCCATCGACCGGGACTTCAGCTGCCGCTCGAAGGATGAATCCCTGATTGCCGAAGTCATGCCGTCCATTCAGGGCATCAACTACACCCTGAAGAACCTGGGCGACTGGATGAAGCCCTCCAAACGCCATGTCTCGGTACTGTTCCAGCCGGCCAGCAACAAGGTGCACTACCAGCCCAAGGGCGTAGTGGGCGTGATCGTGCCCTGGAACTACCCCCTGTACCTGGCGGTAGGCCCGCTGGTGGCCTCGCTGGCTGCGGGCAACCGCACCATGATCAAAATGTCCGAGTACACGCCGCACACCTCGGCCCTGTTCAAGGAAATCATCGAATCCATGTTCCCGGAGGAAATGGTCTCGGTGATCACCGGCGAGGCCGACGTCGCCGCAGACTTTTCCCAGCGCCCGTTTGATCACCTCTTATTTACCGGCTCTACATCGGTAGGCAAGCTGGTGATGCGGGCCGCGGCCGAAAACCTGACTCCGGTGACCCTGGAACTGGGCGGCAAATCGCCCGCCATTGTGTCACCGGATGTCCCCATGGAAGACGCCGCCCAGCGTATTGCCTTCGGCAAGGCCTTCAACGCCGGCCAGACCTGCGTGGCACCGGACTACGTGCTGTGCCCGGCCGACCGGGTGCAGGCCTTCGTGGATGAATTCCGCGCCCGATTCGCCGAAATGTACCCCAGCCTGCGGGACAACGACGACTACACCGCCATCATCAACGAGCGCCAGTACGACCGCTTGCAGGGTTACCTTGAAGATGCCCGGGCCAAGGGCGCCGAACTGGTGGAAATCAACCCCGCCAACGAAGACATGAAGGAAGGCACCCGCAAGATCCCGCTGACCCTGGTACTGAAAACCACGCCGGACATGAAAGTGATGCAGGACGAGATCTTCGGCCCGATCCTGCCGGTGATCAGCTACAGCGGCCTGGACGAAGCCATCCACTACATCAACGAACGGCCGCGTCCGCTGGCCCTGTACTTCTTCGGCTACGACAAAATCCAGCAGCAGCACGTGGTGGACAACACCCACTCCGGTGGCATGTGCATCAACGATGCCCTGATGCACGTAGCGCAGGACGACCTGCCCTTCGGCGGTATCGGCGACTCCGGCATGGGCCACTACCACGGCCGCGAAGGCTTCCTGACCTTCTCGCACCACCGGGCCATCTTCACCAAGCAGAAGTTCAACAGCGGCAAATACGTGTATGCACCCCACGGCACCGCTGCCCATCGCATGGTCTACAAATTCTTTATCCGGTGAGCCCCATGAACCGACGCAGTTTCCTGAAAACCGGGGTAGGCGGCGCCGTCTTCCTCGGCACCGTCAGCCTTACCGCCGGCCTGTCCGGCTGCGCCACCGCTCCGGCCGGGCGGGTCAGTGCGGTCGACAGCCGCATGGACGCCAGCTACCGCTTCCGGTTTCTGAGCAAGGACGACATCGCGCTGTTCGAAGCCCTGCTGCCGGCCATGTTCGCCGGCGCCCTGCCGGAAGAACCAAACCAGCGCCAGTTTGCCGTTGCGGCCACCATCGAGCGCATCGACCAGGGCATCGTCCAGTTCGGCGCCCCCAACCAGAAAGAACTGCGCAAGCTGTTCGACCTGCTGAACTTTGCCCCCACCCGGGTCACCCTGGCCCGGGTCTGGTCCGACTGGCCATCCGTGACCACCGGCGAAGCCGACGCCTTCCTGAACCGCTGGCGCAACAGCCGGATCGGCCTGTTCAACAACGGCTACATCGCCCTCAGCAAGATCGCCAACGTCGCCTTCTACGGCCACCAGAACCAGTGGCACCTGACCGGATACCCCGGGCCACAGGAATGGATCGTGAACGTCTTACCCCAGTTCAAAAACACCTGAAAGACCCCGGATTACGGAGCGCAGTATGTCCATGAATGATCCCATTGCCCGGGGCCTGGCCGCCGGCTGGAAGGTTACCGACGCCAGCACCCTCACCAGCAACCAGACAGCAGAAGCCGATGTGGTCGTCATCGGCACCGGTGCCGGTGGCGGCACCACCGCGGAAATCCTGGCCCGGCAAGGGCTGGCCGTTATTCTGGTGGAAGAAGGCCGGCTGTATTACCAGAAAGACTTCAAGATGGACGAACTGACGTCCTACGCCAACCTCTACCAGGAAGGCATGAGCCGGACCACCGCCGACGGTGCCATCGCCATACTGCAGGGCCGCTGCGTAGGTGGCTCCACCACCGTCAACTGGACCAGCAGCTTCCGCACTCCAGACGAAACCCTCACCTACTGGAGCCGGCAGTTCGGCCTCGACAGCCTGGCACCCGACGCCATGGCGCCCTGGTTCCAGGGCCGGGAAGAGCGCCACACCATGGCGCCCTGGCAAACCGACCCCAACCTGAACAACGACATCCTGCGCCAGGGCTGCGAAAAACTCGGCTACACCTGGCAGGTGATTCCCAGAAACGTCAAAGGCTGCTGGAACTCCGGCTACTGCGGCGTAGGCTGCCCCACCAACGCCAAGCAAGGCGCCCTGCTGACCACCATCCCCGGTGCCCTCGACAACAACGCCCGCATGTACCACGGCCTGCGCGCCGAAAAACTGGTCATGAACCAGGACCGCATCGACCACCTGAAGGCCAGCGCCATGGGGCCAGACGGCGTAACCCCCTCCGGCGTCACCGTCACCCTCAAGGCCCGGCACTTTGTCGTCGCCGCCAGCGCCATCGGCTCACCCGGCCTGCTACTGCGCTCGCAACTGCCCGACCCGCACCAGCGCGTAGGCAAACGCTCCTTCATCCACCCGGTCAACGCCACCGTCGCCCGCATGCCGGCCAACGTAGACCCCTTCTACGGCGCACCCCAGTCCATCTACTCGGACCAGTTCAACTTCAGCCAGGGCGTAGACGGCCCCGTGGGCTACAAACTCGAAGTACCCCCCCTGCACCCGGCCATGGCCGCCGGCGTCGTCCCCGGCCACGGCCCGGACCAACTCGCCGACCTCAGCCAGCTGGCCAGAATGCAATCCGTCATCGCCCTGCTGCGCGACGGCTTCCACGAACAAAGCCCCGGCGGCACCGTCACCCTGCGCGACGACGGCAGCCCGGTACTCGACTACCCGGTAACCGACTACTTGTGGCAAGGCATCCGCCAGGCCTACCTGCACATGGCCGAAATCCAGTTCGCCGCCGGCGCCGAAGCCGTCCGCGCCATGCACCTGGATTCCACCTGGTACAAAACCTGGGCCGAAGCCAAGGCAGCGATCGCCGAACTCCCCATGAAACCTCACCGCGCCCGCCTGTTCACCGCCCACCAGATGGGCGGCTGCAGCATGGGCAGCAACCCGGAAGACTCCGTGGTCAACGGCTTCGGTGAACACCACCACGTTCCCAACCTCAGCATCCACGACGCTTCCATCTTCCCCACCAGCATCGGCGCGAACCCGCAGTTGTCGGTTTATGCATTGGCGGCGAGGAACAGCACCAGATTGGCCCAGAAACTGACAAGCTGACGAAGTTTCCGGGGAAGGCTGCACTTAGTTAGGGGCGCGGGCTGGGTGGCTCTGTCCGGGAATGTCGGAGGCCATGGATGGCCGGAGTCAAGCGCACAGGGATGTGCTTGTAGCGTTTCCCGGACAGAGCCACCCAGCCTGCGACCTGCACCCATTCATAAAACCGATCACCCAAAGCCCCGGACTACAGCACACCTATGGTTCCTGCTATGCTACCGCCCACAAACAAAAGGAGCTGCGCATGCCAAAAGTCATCTACCCGGGCACCTTCGACCCCATCACCAACGGCCACACCGACCTCATCGAACGGGCCGGCCGCATGTTTGACGAAATCGTCGTCGCCGTCGCCTACAACCCGAAAAAGCAGCCACTACTGAACCTCGAAGAACGCTGCGAACTGGTACGCAAAGCCACCGCCCACGTACCCAACGTAACCGTCACCGGCTTCAGCAACCTGCTGGCCGAATTTGTGCGGGAACAGAACGCCACCGTCATCCTGCGTGGCCTGCGCGCAGTATCCGACTTCGAATATGAATTCCAGCTCGCCGACATGAACCGCCGGCTGGCCCCGGAAATCGAAAGCGTGTTCCTGACCCCGGCCAACCACCTGTCCTACATTTCATCCACCCTGATCCGGGAAATCGCATCCCTGGGCGGAGACATCTCGGAATTTGTCGATCCGGCGGTGGCCGAGGCACTGAAGCAGAAATTCAGCCAGGCCTGAACCCGGCTGGCGAGAAGAAAGGCAAAAGCGGGAAAACAATAGCGGAACCGCTGCCAGCACAGGCAGCGGTCTGACATCAGAGCAGCGGTGGCAGCGGAATCTGCAGCCCGTTGATGTCCAGCACCAGATCTTCCATGCGGCCACCCATCACCAGCCGGTCACCCTCCTGAACCAGCAAACCCTGCTTGATCAGTGGCGCTACCTGCATGCGCACCGCAGCATAATCTTCGGCCAGTGCCATCGGCATGGAAAAATCCAGCTCGCCGGTCAGGCCCTGCATCACCATCAGCATGGCGTCCTTTTCAGCACCGGACAATTCCGGATGAGAGATATCCAGGCTACCCTGCACCGGCCCTTCCGGCGTTTCCAGGCTCAGCTCGCGGATACCGGCCGAAAAACCGGCAGCGGCCAGGTCACGGATCGACTCATTGAACCGCTGCATCACCGCCATCTGCTGCTCGAAGCTGGCACCACCGCCAGCCCCGGCCTTGACCGTCATCGCCTGCAGGTCTGTCATGGCCGAGCTGAAGGCATTCCAGCTGGCTACATCGAGGTTATCCACCGAAACCGCCATCCGCTGGGGGCCGAATGCGTCACTGCCGACGCTCACCGACGCCACATCCAGCTCCAGGGTTGAATCCAGCCGACGATCCTGGTCTTTCGCCTCGCTGGCACTGGTCATGGCCAGGCCATCCAGGACCACGGGCTCCGCACCCGGGCTTTGTACCGACAGGGACTCCACCGACAAGGTGCCGGTTCCGGTCCAGATATCACCACTCAACCAGGCCAGGCTTTGCTCCAGGTGGACATCGTCCACAGCAAGGTCCAGCTCCGGCCCGGACAGCGACAGTGCCGGCCACACCAGCATCAGATCAGCCTGCTCACCCAGACTGCCCACACTGATGCTGGCCAGGCCACCGCTGCTGCGCAGAGACTCACCCGATGCCGGGTTATCGATCGCCATTGCCGGCGCTTCCAGCACCAGGGTGGCCGAGCCCCAAACCCGGGTTTCCAGGGTCAGGCGGGGCTTTTCACCACGAAACCAGTTGGCGCCCTCCGGCTGCCAGCCGGCGTCCGGGCGGAAATCCATCAGGCTGCCGGTCACCCCGTGGGACACCTTCACGCGGAAGCCTATCCGGTAACTGTCGCCCCGGGCCGGGTCGGTAATGGTCAGGGTGCCAGCGGCTTCGGAGGCCAGCACACCACGCTGGTACTGTTGGGTTTCCAGGTGCACAAAAGGCTGGGCCGCGTTTACTTCCAGGGCAGCCCGGGACCACTGCTGCTCGGTGACATAGCCCACGCCCCAGGGCGCGAGGCCGGCACCGACCAGAATCACTCCGCCGGCAACCAACCACTTGTTGAATTTCAAAATCAGAGTCCTGTTTTAGGCATTTGTTGTTGTATCCGGGCTCAGACCGGCTTGCTGGTCAGGCGCTCCAACAGCACCAGCTGGGAGGCAAAGGGCTCTTCGCCCTCGGCCGGCTGGTTCTGGATATAGCTGCCATCGGGCTGCAGCACCCAGGCCTGGCAGTTATCCGCCAGGTAGGTATCCAGGTCTTCCCGCAACCGGGCCACCAGTGCCGGCTCTTCCACCGGGAATGCGGTTTCTACCCGGTGCAGCAGGTTGCGTTCCATGCCATCAGCACTGGAACAGTAAACTTCCGGACGGCCATTATTACCGAAGTAATACATCCGGGTATGCTCCAGGAACCGGCCAATCACCGAACGCACCCGGATGTTATCCGACAGCCCCGGAACTTCCGGCCGCAGGCAGCAGATGCCACGGATAATCAGGTCAACCTTCGCGCCGGCCTGGGAGGCCCGGTAAAGGGCCTTGATCATCTGCGGCTCGGTCAGGGCGTTGAACTTGAAGATAATCCGGCCCTTGTCGCCATAGCTGGCCTCGCGCTCGATCAGGCTGATCAGCCGGTTGTGCAGGGTAAACGGTGCATGGAACAGCTTCTTGATCTTCAGGGCCTTGCCCATACCGGTCAGCTGCTGGAACAGCTTGTTCACGTCGTCACCGATGGACTCGTCACAGGTCATGAAGCTGTAGTCGGTATACAGACGGGCGTTGCCGGCGTGGTAGTTACCGGTACCCAGGTGCACATAGCGGCGCAGGCGGCCTTCTTCCCGGCGCACAATCAGGATCATCTTGGCGTGGGTTTTGTAGCCCACCACGCCATACACCACGATCACCCCGGCTTCCTGCAACCGGCTGGCCAGCTCCAGGTTTTCCGCCTCGCTGAAGCGGGCCCGTAACTCGATCACCACGGTCACTTCCTTGCCGCGCCGGGCGGCATCGGCCAGCGCTTCGACAATTTCCGAATCGGCACCGGTCCGGTACAGGGTCTGCCTGATGGCCAGCACATTCGGATCTTTTGCGGCCTGGCGCAGCAGGTCTACCACCGGGCTGAAATTCTCGTAGGGATGCAACAACAGGATCGGCCGTTTGCGGATGGCATCGAACATGGATTCCTTGCTGCGGATCTGGCGCGGAATGGACGGCGAGAAGCTCGAGTAGGTCAGGTCGGGGCGGTCTACCAGGCCACCCACGGCCATCAGGCGGGTCAGGTTCACCGGGCCATGCACCTGGTACAGGTCACGCTCGGTCAGCCCGAATTCCCGCAACAGAAACTGCACCAGTTCTTCCGGGCAGTTATCGGCTACTTCCAGGCGCACACCGTCACCAAAGCGACGGCTGAGCAGCTCGCCGCGCAGGGCCGACGCCAGGTCTTCCAGGTCATCTTCCAGCTCAAGGTCAGCGTTACGGGTCAAACGGAACTGGTAACAGCCCTTTACTTCCATGCCCGGGAACAGCTCATCCGCGTGGGCGTGGATCATCGACGACAGGAACACCAGGTTCTCACCACCTTCGCAGACTTCATCCGGCAGGCGCACCAGACGGGGCAACGACCGGGGCGCCGGCAGGATGGCCATGCCGGTTTCCCGGCCAAAGGCGTCTTTGCCATCCAGTTCCACGATAAAGTTCAGACTCTTGTTCACCAGGCGCGGGAATGGGTGTGACGGATCCAGCCCGATGGGGCTGACCACCGGCAGAATCTCTTCTTCAAAGTAAGTACGCACCCACTCTGCCTGGGCCGGGGTCCATTCCCGGCGCCGCACAAAGTGGATATTTTCCTGCTCCAGCTCGGGAATCAGGACATTGTTCAGGATGTCGTACTGCTCGTGGATGTACTCGTGGGCTACCCGGCTGATCTCCGCCAGCACCTGGTCCGGCTGCATGCCGTCCACACCCACGGTTTCCCGGCCGTACTTCATTTGCTGACGCAGGCCCGCCACCCGGATCTCGAAGAACTCGTCCATGTTGCTGCTGAAAATGCAGCAGAAAATCAGCCGGTTGATCAGCGGGTGCGTGGTGTCCAGCGCCTGCTTCAGTACCCGGTAGTTGAACTGGAGCTGGCTCAGTTCCCGGTTGAAGTAGTTCTCGCTGGCGTCCAGGTTCACTTCCTCGCCTACCGGCGGAAGCTCAACCGGCGCAGGCACGCTCAGTTCGGCATCGATTGTCTGCTTGGCAGTTTCAGTAGTCATCGCTATCCATATCCGTTGTCTGGGCAGGCGGTCGCCTGCGTCACGCCCGCGCGCGGTCTCTCATCAGTCTCGCAGCGCGCACGGCAAAATAAGTCAGAATGCCATCGGCACCGGCCCGGCGCATGGCCATCAGGCTTTCCATCATCACCGCATCGCCATCCAGCCAGCCGTTCTGGGCCGCCGCCATGTGCATGGCGTACTCACCGCTGACCTGATAAACAAAGGTCGGCACCTGCAGTTCGGTTTTCACCCGGTGCACGATGTCCAGGTACGGCATGCCCGGCTTGATCATCACCATATCGGCGCCTTCCGCCAGGTCCATGGCCACCTCGTGAATGGCTTCATCGCTATTGGCCGGGTCCATCTGGTAAGTGGACTTGTTGCTCTTGCCCAGGTTGGCGGCGGAACCGACCGCATCCCGGAACGGGCCGTAATAGCTGGAAGCATACTTGGCAGAGTAGGCCAGAATGCGGGTATTCACATAACCGGCACCTTCCAGGGCTTCACGGATGGCGGCTACCCGGCCATCCATCATGTCGGAGGGCGCCACCACATCGGCGCCGGCGTCGGCGTGGGACAGGGCCTGGTTCACCAGGGCTTCTACGGTCACGTCGTTGAGCACGTAACCGTCGTTATCAATAATGCCGTCCTGGCCATGGGTGGTGAACGGGTCCAGCGCCACATCGGTAATCACACCCAGTTCCGGCTGGGCTTTCTTGAGCGCCCGCACCGCACGCTGGGCCAGGCCATCGGAATCCCAGGCGCCAGAGCCGGACAGATTCTTTTTCTCCGCCGGCACCACCGGGAACAGCGCCACCGCAGGAATGCCCAGCTCAACCAGCTCCGCCGCCTGCTCGACCAGCAGGTCAATACTCAGTCGCTCCACACCCGGCATGGACGGCACCGCCTCACGCTGGTTCTCGCCTTCGAGCACAAACACCGGGAAGATCAGGTTGTCGGCCGACAACTGGTTTTCCCGCACCAGGCGCCGGGAAAAATCACTGGCACGGTTGCGGCGCAGACGGGTAGCCGGATAGGCTCGATTGGAAAGCGGCTGGCGTGGCTTGGGCATGAAATACCTCCTGAACATGGATGGCCTTGGAAAGTCATGACATCATACACCCGGTGAGCCGCCTGTTGCAGGGCCGAGGCAAGTCTGCAGTACTCAGATGACAATTCAATGACAAAAACCAGGACGGCGCCAAACCGGCCGCCCTGGTAAAGAAGGGAAATCGGGGAAGGAACTCAGATGGAACGGTTGTTAAAGCCCACTTCCACCTTGCGAGGGGTATCAGCCCGGAAGCTGGTATCCACTGCCTGGATCTTGCCGCCACCCTGCAAAAAGGCTTCGATATCTGACTGCAGCTGGGCCCTCACCCGGGCACGGCCGGCAACAGAATGGTTATCCTCACTGTCGCTGCCCCAGTTACCGGACTGCTCCAGATTGCTTTCGTCGAATTCACTCATGCTCTTTTCTCCATCAACGAAAACAGATTTTCAGGTGCCCTGTACGCCCTCCCGGGCAGCACCCCGTCTCGACTGCCGGCCGCCTGCGGCCCCGTCTTGGCGTCTTTATAATCCGGTTTCGTTGACGGCGCTATTTCCTGACAACCACTTTTTTGTAAATTTTTGTAACACGGCGCATGCCATTGATTTTGAAGGGCCAATCCCAGTACATGCCAGGCCCTTCAAATTGACACAAAGAATGAATAATGATTCACTGCTTGTAGGGAGCCGGCATGGCTTATCGTGAAACCGAAAAAATGCGCCAACGCAAAGCCCAGGCGCGCCAGAAGATCATCGAAAGCACCTGGGAATGCGTTGCAGACGGCGGCTTCCAGAGCGCCCGAGTTACCCGAATTGCCGGCCTCGCCGGCGTGGCAACCGGCACGATTTACCGGCATTTCGAATCCCGGGAAGACCTGTTTGCGGAGATTTTCCGGCTGGCGACCCAGCGCGAAGTCGACAAGGTAGCCGAAGCCCTGGCCATAACAGGCAATGCGGTACAGCGGCTGGACCACGCCCTGCGCCATTTCGCCCAACGGGCCCTGAAAGGCCCGATGAAAGCCTGGGCGCTGATCGCCGAGCCGGTGGACCCGAAAGTAGAAGAAGAACGACTGGCGTACCGCAGGGCCTACGCCAACCTGTTTGAACAAGCCATCCGGGACGGCATCGCCGAAGGCACCATCCCTGATCAGAACACCCGCCTGGCCGCTACATGCCTGGTGGGCGCGATATCCGAAGCCCTGGTAGGCCCGTTGTCGCCAACCCAGACAAGCGAGCTACCGGACAACGACAACAATGACAATGAACTGGTCGACACCATCGTCTGTTTCTGCCTACGGGGGTTGACCGGCACCAGGAGCTGAACATGAACAACCCGCAGCGCAAAACCGAGTCCGCCACCGACAACCGTTACCTGTCGGCCACCCATGAGGTCATCAACCAGCCCCAGCCGCTGGAGAACTACAACCTCTACGAACAGGACACCGCGCTGCGGGAAGCCGTTCTGCGGGAAGGCGCAGGCTTCGCCAACGACGACCTCACCCGCTTCGGGGCCTGGACCGGCCTGGCCGACACCATCGAACTGGGCAACCAGGCCAACGCCAACAAACCCGGCTTCCGCACCCACGACCGCTACGGCCACCGGATTGACGAAGTCACCTTCCACCCGGCCTACCACGAACTCATGCGGGTAGCCCTGGAAAACGGCCTGCACAGCTCGCCCTGGACCAACCCCGGCAAAGGCGCCCACGTTGCCCGCGCCGCCAAGTACTACCTGCACTCACAGGTAGAAGCGGCCCACTGCTGCCCGGTGACCATGACCTTCGCAGCCATACCTTCGATCCAGAACCAGCCGGACCTGGCCAAACTCTGGGCCCCGAAAATCCTGGCCAACGAATACGACAGCCGAAATGTACCGGACAGCAAAAAAACCTCCGTCACCATCGGCATGGCCATGACCGAAAAACAGGGCGGCAGCGACGTCCGCGCCAACACCACCATGGCCTACCCGATAGGCCAGCAAGGCCCCGGCCAGCCCTACGAACTGGTCGGCCACAAATGGTTCGTCTCCGCCCCCATGTGCGACGCCTTCCTGGTCCTGGCCCAGACCACCAGCGGCCTGTCCTGCTTTTTGATGCCCCGCTGGCGCCCGGACGGCACCAAGAACCCCTGGCAGGTGCAGCAACTCAAAAACAAAATGGGCAACGTCGCCAACGCCTCCAGCGAAGTGGAAATCCGCGGCGCACTGGCCTGGATGGTCGGCGAAGAAGGCCGCGGCGTAAGAACCATCATCGAAATGGTCGCCATGACCCGCTTCGACTGCATGATCGGCAGCGCCGCCGGCATGCGCCAGGCCGTCGCCCAGGCCACGCACCACTGCCACAACCGCAGCGCCTTCGGCGCAACCCTCAGCGACCAGCCACTGATGCAAAACGTCCTGGCCGACCTGATCATCGAAAACGAAGCCGCCCTCGCCTACACCATGCGCGTCGCCCGGGCCATGGACAACCAGGACAACGAACACGAACGCCTGCTCGCCCGCCTGGCCACACCCGTCGGCAAATACTGGATCTGCAAACGCACCCCCAACCACGCCTACGAAGCCATGGAATGCATCGGCGGCAGCGGCGTCATGGAAGACTGCATCATGCCCCGCCTGTTCCGGGAATCCCCCGTCAACGCCATCTGGGAAGGCAGCGGCAACGTCCAGTGCCTCGACACCCTCCGCGCCCTGCAGAAAGAACCCGAAACCCTCGACGCCTTCTTCAAAGAAGCCGCCGAAGCCAAAGGCGCCGACCGCCGCTTCGACCAATACCTGGCCCAACTGCAACACAACTTCGCCGACATCAGCGACTTCCAGTACCGCGCCAGAAACCTGGTCGACCGCATGGCCCTGACCATGCAGGGTTCACTGCTGCTGCGCTTTGGCGACAAAGACGTCGCCGACGCCTTCTGCGCCTCCCGCCTGCAAAACAACGGCGGCATGAACTACGGCAACCTGCCCTCCGGCACCAACCCGGCAGCGATTATCAAACGGGGGACGCCTGTAGTAGGCTGAGACTACAGCCCCCAGGAGCGGTAAACGACATACACAACCGTAGTATTGCCAAAACAGCCAAGGGGACTCCCCGAACAATGCCCGAGAGCAGGCGGGGATTAGCTTTCCAAAAATGTGCGGAGCCATGGATGGCGGAGCAGAAGCGCCACATGGAAGTGCCGAAGGAGCGGTTTTTGGAAAGCTAATCCCTGCCTGCTCAGGCACCGAAGCTGGAACATCAGATGTCAGAAGCCCTGAGAAAACTACTTAAAGAAGGCAAAACCCCACAACAGCACCAGGACATCACCCCCCACGTAGGCGTCCTGACCCTGCACTTCCAGCTCTACGGCTGCGAAGACCTCAAAGCCAAACGCAAAGCCTTCACCGCCATGAAAGCCATCTGGGGCAAAGAACCCGACCTGGCCGTCGCCGAAACCGCCGACCACGAAGCCCTCGACTGCGCCACCTGGACCATCGCCGCCCTCGGCGCCAGCGCCCAGCAAATCACCCAGCGCCTCGACCAGGTCGAAAAAGACATACAGGAGCGCATAGACGCCCCCATCCTCGACATCCACCGGGAAATCCTCTGAGCCACAACTCGAAAGGCCCCGAAAACCCCGGGGCATAGCGTCAAACCCGCACAGGCCTTATACTACGGCCCCTCAAGGAGTAGATGACCTGCCTGCCGGCGGGCCACCAAATTCAATGTCGGGCCCAGCCCGGCCCCGTCCGCCGGGTTTCCGGAACCGACCCACGGACAACCACTGAGTGTGTGTGGTGCTATGACCGGAAAGAAAAAATCCGCCCAGGCCTCGGTCGAGGCAATGTATCGCGTGTTCACGGTGCCCGAAGCCCCGGAATCCACGCTCAGCCGTATCGACCAGAACATCTCCAGCAACCTGGCCGGGTTCCTGCAGGAACACATCGTTGCCGTTGAACGGGATCTCTCGGAAGTCGAAAAAGACTTCTCCGACTACGTGATCCCGGAAAAACCCGTGTTCGTCTCAGAACAGGCCCAGTTCCTGCTCGACAAACTGGTCGCCAACTCCGTACACACCGCCTCACCGGCCTTTATCGGCCACATGACCTCGGCACTGCCCTACTTCATGCTGCCGCTGTCAAAGATCATGATCGCCCTGAACCAGAACCTGGTCAAAACCGAAACCTCCAAGGCGTTCACCCCCATGGAGCGCCAGGTACTGGGCATGATCCACCGGCTGGTGTACCAGCAGGACGGCTCCTTCTACCGTAAATGGATGCACGACCCCCGGCACGCCCTGGGCGCCATGTGCTCCGGCGGCACTATCGCCAACCTGACCGCCCTGTGGGTTGCCCGCAACCGCGCCTTCCCCGCCGAAGGCAGCTTCCGTGGCCTGCACGAAGAAGGCCTGTTCCGGGCCCTGAAATACTACGGCTACGAAGGCGCCGCCATCGTCGTCTCCAAACGCGGCCACTACTCCTTGCGCAAAGCCGCTGACGTGCTGGGCCTGGGCCGCGATGCCCTGGTGCCGGTTGAAACCGACGAATACAACCGAATCCTGCCAGACGCCCTGCGCGACAAGTGCCTGGAACTGCAGAAACAGAAAATCAAGGTCATGGCCATCTGTGGCGTGGCCGGCACCACCGAAACCGGCAATGTCGACCCGCTGGACAGCATGGCCGACATAGCCCGTGAATTTGGCGCCCACTTCCACGTAGACGCCGCCTGGGGTGGCCCCACACTGTTCTCCCGCACCTACAAACACCTGCTGCGGGGCATAGAACAGGCCGACTCCGTCACCTTCGACGCCCATAAACAGCTGTACGTACCCATGGGCGCCGGCCTGGTCGTGTTCAAAGACCCCAGCCTGGCCAGCGCGGTAGAACACCACGCCCAGTACATCATCCGCAAAGGCTCAAGAGACCTCGGCAGCACCACCCTCGAAGGCTCCCGCCCGGGCATGGCCATGCTGATCCACTCCGGCCTGAAAATCCTGGCCCGGGAAGGCTACGAAATCCTGATCAACCAGGGCATCGAAAAAGCCAAAACCTTTGCCCACATGATCGACGAACAACCGGACTTCGAACTCGTCACCCGTCCGGAACTCAACATCCTGACCTACCGCTACTGCCCGGAACCGGTTCAACAGGCCCTGGCCATCGCAGACGAACTGCAGGCAGAGAAAATGAACACCTGCCTGAACCGCATCACCAAGTTCATCCAGAAAACCCAGCGGGAACGCGGCAAAGCATTCGTGTCCCGAACCCGACTGGAACCGGCCCGCTATTACCACTTCCCGTGCATCGTATTCCGGGTGGTGCTGGCTAACCCGTTAACAACGCCGGAGATCCTGGCAGACATCCTGAAAGAACAGCGGGAGTTGTCGAAGGAAGACGGCATTGCCGATGAGATCGCCATCCTGCACCAGATGGCAGAAGCGGTATTGAGCCCCCGGCCATCAAAGGCAAAGAACAGGCTTAAGTCAGCCCAGGGATAACACCGGCCAGAAACAACGAGGCCAATCCCTTAAGGTGACATTGAAAACTGGCGGCATGACGTATGCCCGGGGCGGGGTGTGCGAGGAGCTGTTCAAAAATTTGCGGAGCCAGGGATGGCGGAGCAGAAGCGCCACAGGGATGTGCCGAAGGAGCGGTTTTTGAACAGCTCCTCGCACACCCTGCCCTGCACCTGGCTAAGGTTTAATACAGGGCCTCTTCGTCATCCAGCACCTCGTGCAGGATCTCCAGGAACATCTTGTCCGCCTCACTCCAGGTCTCCGGAATACGGATCGTAGTGTTGGCGCTGATCTCGCGGGCAATCAACTCGTCAGCATTAGGCTCACCCTTGTACTTACGGGCAATCTCCATGGACTTTACGGCGATGGTCGGCTCGCTCATCACCTTCTTGATAAACACCCTTAACTCTTCAATCATTCTGGCCTGACGGCTCTCGGAAGATGAACTCATTCCTGACTCCCTGAAAAATAGCGTTGAAGCAAAACGGCCCGCACAGGGCCTGATGCTCATAGTATGGCCAAACCGCGGGGCGCTAACCAGCCCCGCCCGGCATTAAACCATCAAACCCCGCAGGGCGAAGAACAGGAACGCAGCCATCAGGGCGGACGCCGGCACGGTGATAATCCAGGCCGCGGCAATCTTCACCAGGTGGGAGCGCTTGACCATCTCTTCCTTGTAAATCTTCTTCAGGCGCTTGCGTTCAGACTTGGACAGCGGCACCTGCTCCTTTTTCTTCTTCGCTTGCTTGAGCAGCTTTTCCATTTCCTCCACAGAGGCGTTGCGGAAATCGTCCAGGAACGGCTTCAGGCGCTCCTGGTCCGCCGGGTCATGGTGCTCGATCATCTTGTGCAGCTGGCTGGCGTAGTTGGACTTCAGGTACTCCCGCAGGAAGCCCACACCGAACACGCCACCGATAGCAATATGGGTTGAACTGACCGGCAGCCCCAGCTGGGACGCCAGGATTACCGTCAGTGCCGCAGACAGGGCGATACAGAAGGCCCGGGTCTTGTCCAGCTCGGTAATCTCGCTGCCCACGGTCTTGATCAGGCGCGGGCCGAACAACATCAGGCCAACGGCCAGGCCAAGCGCACCCACCATCATGACCCACAGCGGAATGCTGGCAGAGGTCACCACGCCACCACCGGCGCGAATAGCATCGTTGATCGCAGCCAGCGGCCCGATGGCGTTGGCGACGTCGTTCGCACCGTGGGCAAAGCTGAGCAACGCGGCGGCAAAGATCAGCGGCCAGGTGAACAGCGTGTTCACGCCCTTGGAACTGTTTTCCATGGTCGCGGCACGACGGCTCACCAGGTTACGCATGATGAACCACACCACGGCAGCCACCACCAGGCCCATGATCGACGCCGACAGGAAGTCCACCTTGACGATTTTCTTCACGCCCTTGAGCATCAGGTAGGTTGTGAACGCCCAGGCCATGATCGATACCAGGACAGGCACAAAGGTGCGGGCCGACGACACCAGGTTTTGCCGGTACAGCACGGTTTTCTTGATGGCAAACAGGAACAGCGCCGCCAGGGCACCACCCAATACCGGAGAGATCACCCAGCTGGCCGCAATCTTGCCCATCACACCCCAGTCGGCGATGGCCCAGCCACCGGCCGCGATACCGGCACCCAGCACACCGCCTACAATGGAGTGGGTCGTGGAAACCGGCGCGCCCATCCAGGTGGCCAGGTTCAGCCAAAGTGCGCCGGCCAGCAAGGCTGCCGTCATCAGCCAGACAAAGGCGCGGGGATCTTCCAGGGTGGTAGGGTCAATAATGCCGCCCTTGATGGTAGAGACCACGTCGCCACCGGCAATCAGCGCGCCGGCTGCCTCGAACACCGCCGCCAGCAACACGGCTGCGCCCAGCGACAAGGCACCGGAACCCACCGCGGGGCCCACGTTGTTGGCAACATCATTGGCACCGATATTGATGGCCATATAACCGCCGATAACCGCTGCGGCCATCAGCAACATGCTGTTGGGTAATCCCTGACTGAATGAGCCGACAATCAACCAGACACAGAGCAGGAACAGAACACTGAAACCAACCCTGTACCGTTCCGTGGAGGGGCTGCTGAGAAGGTTATCCAGAAAGCTGCTGGAACGGGCCATAAACAATTGGGTCTCTTGAGAACGGAATGAGTTCAGGCAATTTTGCCGCGCGCAAACTATAAAATTATTATCATAAAATTGAAACCGAACTGTCATAGGGGCTAAAGATCACAAACCGGACGGACATCACTCCAAAGCCGCGGTTTTTTGGCGCATACTTGGCAAAAACCTGTCAAAAAGAACAACACAAGATGACGGCCAGCTACCGACCCAACCAGATCATATCTTCCGAGCACGAAGAACAGCAGATTTCACTCCTGTTGAACGGGTTATCGGCCATGGCCCTGCTGTTCCTCACCGGCATCGGCCTCAAGGCCTGGTTCGCCGACCATCACACCCATGCCATCGTGCTCTGGCTGTTCAATATACCAGTGCTGGCCAATATGCTCTGGTATTTCCGGACGGGTAACCGGCTGGCGCAGAAGGCGGGACTGCTGATTACCGTTGCCCTGCTGTTTGCCTACCTGATCGCCTCGGGTGGCGAAGGCAACACCGGCCCCCTGTGGTTCTACGTGTTCCCTCCGCTACTGTTTTTCCTCACCAGCCTGAAGGGCGGCACCGCCATCCTGCTTTTCTGCTATCTGCTGGCGATCATCGTATTCCAGTTTCCCAACCTGCCCGGGGTGGCAGCCGAATACTCCACTGACTTCAAAATACGCTTTTTTGCCACCCTCACCTTCGAATCCATTTTCTGCTTTGTACTGGAGGCCGGCCGTCTGCAGGCCCGCAACAAACTGCTGAAACTGGCCGAAAGCCATGAAAAAGCCGCGCGTACCGATGAGCTTACCGGCCTGGCCAACCGGCGGGATATGCACAACCGCCTTGCCGCCGAGTTTTCCCGCTACCAGCGCTCCGGGCACCACTTTTCCGTGGTGCTGATCGACCTGGACCTGTTCAAACGTGTCAACGACGATTTCGGCCACGATGCCGGCGATGCCGCCCTCCGGCACTTTGCCAGCCTGGTGCGCAAGGTGATCCGGCAAACGGATATCGCGGCGCGCTGGGGCGGTGAGGAATTCCTGATCCTGCTGCCGGACACCACCTTGCTGCAGGCCCTGACCCTGGCCGAACGGTTGCGTGCGGAAGTGGCGGCCACCGAGTTCCGCCACCAGCAGCAGATCCTGCCGGTGACCATCAGTGCCGGCGTCTGCTCGATTTCCAAGGCCGGATCTGTCAACGAACTTCTGAAGCTGGCCGACATCAACCTGTACAGCGCCAAGGAAGATGGCCGCAACCGCATCGCCCCCAGGGTGCGCAGCCAGGACAGCCAGCCTGCTGCGGAAAACCCGGCTTGAGCGCTGCCCATCGCAGCATTACCATCTCTGCCGGCAATGCAGATACCTGAACAGATATAAGGCAGTAACATGGCAGCAATTCGAATACTCACCGGCAGTGTTTACGGCGGCGCCCTGCTGACCGCCCGCAAGATCAAGGAAGAGCTTGAAGCCGAAGGGCACCAGGTGACCGTGCTGGAGACCCCGGCCCTGGAAGACATCACCGGCAATGACGACGCCCTGCTGGTCTGCACCTCTACTACCGGCCAGGGGGAAATCCCTGACAACCTGTTGCCGTTTTACCTGGCGCTGCGGGAACAACTGCCACAGCAGCCCGGTCGCCCTTTCGGCATTATCGTGCTGGGCGACAGCTCCTACGGTGACACCTTCTGCGGCGCCGGCGACCTGATGGAAGAAGCCCTGTACGAAACCGCGGCCCGCAAGGTGGGGGAAACCCTGCGCATAGACGCGCTGGAAACCCTGGAGCCGGAAGCCGAAGCCCTGCCCTGGGTCAAAGACTGGGTTAACGGAATCTGACTATTATTTACACAAGTTGCCAAAACTCTGTCTGGCTGCCCTTGAGCCACCCGCAGCGACAGGCCATACTCGACCCATAACGATAATAACGGTAACAGCAGATCCTGATGAAACTGGCCCGGCTTCTGGCAGCGTTGACAGCTTTGCTGACTTTGTCGCTTCACCTCCATGCGGCACCGGCTTCCTATATTCCGGAAATGGAGTATCTGCGCCTGGCCCCGGATGCCAGCGTCACCGCCAGCGAAGTCATGGCCTCGGATCAATGGCAGAGGCTGCCGGACCAGACCCCCAATTTTGGCTATATCCGGGACCAGATCTGGCTCCGGTTCCCGGTGACCGACGCAAGCAACAGCAACCTGCTGGAAATCAGCTATCCTCAGCTCGACGCTATCGGCTTCTATCTGTTTAAAGACAACCGGTTACTGCGGGAAGTAATAACCGGCGACCGCATGCCCTTTGCCGAGAGGCCGGTACAACACCCCCACTTCCTGTTCCCCCTGCAACTGGCGCCTGGCGGCAATTACCAGGTGTTGCTGCGGATACAGACAGAAGGCGCCATGCAGGCACCACTGCAGCTCTGGAACAATCGTAGCTATTTCGAAAAGGCCTCCGTTGAAAGCCAGCTCCACGCCGTTTATTACGGCATCCTGATTGCCGTTATCTGCTTCAACCTGTTTGTCTTTATCGCCCTGAAAGAAGCCGTTTACCTGTTCTATGTACTCTCCACCCTCGGCTACCTGTTGCTGGTGGGCGGCCTGAACGGTATTACCTACCAGCTACTGTGGCCGGAAAGTCCGACCATACAGAACCGGGCGATGGCGATGATTGTGCCCCTGGCCATGAGTTGCACCCTGATGTTCTCCAGGGCGTTTTTACGGCTTAAACAGGTCAGCCCGAAAATGGATCGCCTGGTACTGGCAGTGCTGGCCCTGAACCTGACCATGGCGGCGGCCAACCTGTTCATCGATTACAACACCGGTATGCGCCTGAGCGTTGCCCTGGTGATCCCAAGCTCGCTGCTGCTGACCTTTATCGGCCCCCTGCAGTGGCTCAGGGGCAACCCCCAGGCCATGTACTACACCCTGGCCTGGGCGGCACTGACCCTCGGCAGCGCGATCACGGCCGCCAACAAATACGGCTGGATTCCCAACAGCTTTATTACCTCCTACGGCATGGAACTGGGCTCGGCCCTGGAAGCCATGCTGCTCAGCCTGGCCCTGGCAATCCAGATCTACCGGGAACGGCAGGACCGCCTGCACTCGCGGGAAGCGGAACTGCACGCACTGGAAGCCCGCCGTAACGCGGAACTGCAGTTGATGGACCAGGCCCTGCACAACCCGCTGACCGGGCTACCCAACCGCAGCAGTTTCGAGCTGCGGGTGAGCGAACTGATCCGCCGCAACCCGAAGCAACGGCTGGGCATTGCAGTCATTCACCTGAACAACCTGTATGCCGTAACCAAGACGCTCGGGCACCGCAACACCGACCGGATACTGGAACTGGCATCACGGCAGTTCAACGATGTCACCCGTAAGGTGCCCGGCATTGTCGCCATAGAACAGAGCGAGGGCCGGGACTTCTACCTGGCCAGCCTGGACCCGCAAACCTTCGCGCTGATCAGTTACGCTGACCGCACAGAATCCGTACCCCGCCACGTACTCAGGGATATCGAAGTGATCCGCCAGCCCATTGACTTCCTGGGCATGCAGGTACCGCTCACCCCCCAGCTGGGGGTGGCCATCTACCCCGATCATGGCACGGACGTGAACACCCTGATCCGGCGAGCCGTCATTGCCGAAGGTTCGGAACGGGCCAGGGAACGGGGTGTGGCCTATTACAAGCCGTCGAAGGATTCCTACAGCGCCGAACGGCTGACCCTGGTGTCCGAGCTTCGGCAGGCACTGGAGCTGAACCAGCTGACCCTGTACCTGCAACCCAAGCAGTGCCTGAAAAGCGGAGACATTACCGGCTTCGAGGCCCTGATCCGCTGGCCGGACCGGGAGCGGCAAGTCCCGCCCCATGAAGTGATCGAACTGGCCGAGCAAACCGGCCTGATCAAACCGCTCACCCGCTGGGTGCTGCGGGAAGCCCTGGAAATACGGGAAAAGCTGGCGGTAAAGGGCGCTCCAACCCGTATCGCCGTCAACATTTCCCCCAACAACCTGCGGGAACCGGACTTCCCGGTGTTTGTGCAACGAATGATGCAGAGCTATCAGTGCCCCGCCGGAGAGCTGGCCTTCGAGGTAACGGAAACCTCCATGATGCAGGACCCGGCCAACTCCCTGAAAGCCCTGAAAGCCATCAATGCCGCAGGCATCCCCTTGTCCATTGATGACTTCGGCTCCGGCTATTCCTCGCTGTCTTACATCAAGCAGCTGCCCGCCAGCGAGATCAAGATCGACCGCTCACTGATCACCGAGCTGGCAGAGCGGGAGGAGGACCGGGTCATCGTGCGCACCACCATCGAGATGTGCCACAGCCTGGGCTACACCGTGGTGGCGGAGGGTGTGGAGAGTGAAAAAACCCTGAAGCTGCTGGAGAGCATGGGCTGCGACCTGGTTCAGGGTTATATCCTGGCCCGGCCGCAACCTTTTGACCGCATTATCGACTGGCTGGCAGATCAGCCCTGCCGTTCCCGGATCAACGCTTCCTGAGTGGTCGAAGCCACCAGCACGCCATCCCGGGTGAAGAAATTACCCCGATTGAAACCACGACCGCCGGAGGCACTGGGGCTGTCCTTGTCGTACAGCAGCCATTCGTCCATTCGGAAGTCCCGGTGAAACCAGATGGCATGGTCCAGGCTGGCTACCTGCATGTTCCGGTTCATGAACGTGCGGCCGTGGGGTGCCATGGAGGTGCCGAGGAACGAGAAATCCGACGCGTAGGTCAGCAGGCAGCGGTGCAAGACCGGATCATCCGGCAGTGGCCCCAGGGCCCGGAACCAGTTCTGGCAGTAGGGCGGCTGTTTCTCCGGTTTGAGCGGGTTGCCGGGGTTCACCGGGCGGATCTCGATGGGCCGGTCCCGGGTGAGCACGTCCCGAAGCTTCTCCGGCACCTGGTCCACCAGCAACTGCCCCAGTTCCTGTTCGGATTTCAGGGTTTCCGGCTCTGGCGCTTCCGGCATCGGGAACTGGTGGCTGAGCCCTTCCTCGGCCACCTGGAATGACATGGAACCGGTCAGGATCTCCTTGCCGTCCTGGCGGGCAATGACCCGGCGCACCGAAAACGTGCCGCCATCGCGAACCCGCTGAACCTCGTAATCAATCGGCATGCTGTGGTTGCCGGGGCGCAGGAAGTAGGCGTGCAATGAATGGCACAACCGGCCTTCAACGGTACGGCTGGCCGCCATCAACGCCTGCCCAAGTACCTGGCCGCCAAACACATGGGGAAAGCCGAGATCCTCACTGTCACCCTGAAAATGGTCATCTCCGATGGGCGACAAATCCAGCAAATCAATCAGCTTCCGGGTTATTTCCAGCATGCATGCTCCTGTTGTTTTGGTCAGGAGCCAGCGACCAGCTCCTTAGCTTACGAAAGAATTTCTACCTCAGGTGAAACAATTTCGCAACGCTCAGTCACTGTGGATGGGCGGCACTTCCCGCGACAACGCCTGTTTTTCCACGGCAAACCGGCCGGTCACTGCAAAGCCGAGCACCTCGCCTGCCGGCGACAGGAAGCGGGCTTTTACGTCTGACCCCTCCTGCTCGATGTCCCATTCGCCTTCGGCACCAGCCGGTGGCGGGCACACCGCGGTGGGACAACAAGGGGTTTTGATCATCACCGGCATGGCACCGTAGCTCACCTGGGTGCGTTCACCCGTAAGGGTTTTCGCCAGGGCGCGGGCACAGGCCATCAACGGCAATACATACAGCAGCACCTGGCCGTCTACCTCGGCGCAGTCACCCAGGGCATAGACATCCGGTGCAGACGTCTCCAGGGCCCGGTTAACCACAATGCCGCGACCGGCTTCAATGCCCGCAGCCCGGGCCAGCTCGGTGCGTGGCCGCAGACCGACCGCAGAAACCACCAGGTCTGCCGCCAGGGTGTCGCCGTTGGCCAGCGCAAGCTTTACGCCCTGCCCGTCGCGATCCACCCGCTGTACCACCGTGCCCAGGTGGAAGTTCACACCCAGGGCCTGCAACTCCTGCTGCACGGCGTTGGCGGCCGCCTCCGGCAGCAAACTGGGCATAACGGCGGCATCCGGGGCAATCACATCCACCTCATAACCGCCGTTGCGCAGGTCGTTGGCAAATTCACAGCCGATCAGCCCCGCACCCATGATGGCCACCCGCTTGCCACCTTCCAGGGCCTTGCGGAACGCCCGGTAATCCAGCAGGTCGTTGATCGAATAGACCCGGTCCAGGCCATCACCGTCCAGGCCCAGGCGGATCACATCCGCGCCCCAGGCCAGCACCAGTTTGCTGTAGGCCAGCCGCTCGTCGCCCAGCACCAACTCGCGGGCACCGGTATCAATACCGGTAACGGTGCTGTAGGTGCGAATGTCCACCGACAGCTGTTCGGCCATTGCCTCGGTGACGCCCTGGGCCAGCCCTTTGGCATCCTTACCCTTGGTAAAGCCGGTGGACAGCATCGGCTTGGAGTAATTCACGCCGTCGTCTGCGGTTACCATCACCACCGGAGTGGTTTTATCCAGCTTGCGCAGTTCCCGCACCAGCGAGTATCCGGACAATCCGGTGCCTACTATTACAATCGGTGCCTGGTCGGTCATAGTCCTGCTCCGTTAATCAGCCGATTTCGATCATCTCGAAGTCTTCCTTGCCCACGCCACAGTCCGGGCATACCCAGTCATCCGGCACATCTTCCCACTTTGTGCCCGGCTCGATGCCGTCTTCCGGCCAGCCTTCGGCTTCGTCGTAAATCAGGCCACACACTACACACTGCCACTTCTTCATACTTGCTCTCCGTTAAAATTCCGTGCGCCATAATACCCTCCACCCGGTCTGTGACCAATGCCACGCGAGACGCCGGTTGCCCGGGTTTTGTGCCAATAGGCATGATTACAGATAGTCCGTCCACCATCTGCCCCTCCCTTCAGGGCAACCGGTTCGGTATAATCGCCGGTTTTACGACAGGACCGACCGTTATGACCGATACCGTCGCCGAAATGAACCAGGTCATGGCTGAAGCCGACTGCCTGGTAGACGAACAACAGGTAAGTGCCGCCATCGACACCATGGCCTCGGCCATCACCGATCGCCTGAAAGACAGTAACCCGCTGTTGTTCTGCGTTATGAACGGTGGCCTGATCACAACCGGCCAGCTGTTGCCCCGCCTCAAATTCCCGGTGCAGGCGGAATACCTGCACGCCACCCGCTACCGCCAGGAAACCACCGGCGGCATCCTCGAGTGGAAACTCCAGCCGGAATCCGACATGAAAGACCGCACGGTGCTGATTGTCGACGACATCCTGGATGAAGGCACCACCCTGTGCGCCATCGCTGACTACTGCCTGGCCCACGGCGCCCGGGAAGTGCTGACCGCGGTACTGGTCGACAAGATTCACGAACGCAAGGCCCGTCCGGGCCTGAAAGCCGACTTCACAGGCCTCTACGTTGAAGACCGCTTCCTGTTCGGCTACGGCATGGACTACAAAGGTTACTGGCGTAACGCCCCCGGCATCTATGCTGTCAAAGGACTCTGACCGGGAAAACAGCCTGAAGATCCCGCCTACCCGCTGGTACCGGTTGCTGGCTGCGGCCGGGCTGCGCAACCCGGAGGTTCACGGCCCGGCCCGCTACTGGCTGCAGGTGGAAGGGTCTTTCACCCAGGCCCTGAAGCACCGGTGCCTCGAGAGCTTCCATGTGGAAGTCGCGCGCGAAGGCTACGCCACGCCGTTCCCGGAAGAGGTTCGCCGGCTCGGGCTGCAGCCCCGACAACAGGCCTGGATCCGCGAAGTCCGCCTGTGCGGCGATGGCCAGCCCTGGGTCCTGGCCCGCACGGTCATCCCCCACCAGTGTTTTGAAGGCAAGGGCAGGCAACTGCGCCACCTGGGCAACAAGCCCCTGGGTGCCTTTCTGTTCAGCAGCCCGGACTGGTCACGGGGGCCGCTGGAAACCGGCCTGTGCCTGCCCGATCATCCGCTTCAGCCCCGGCTGGCCCGGCGTTCCCTGTTCCACCACGGCAACAACGCCCTGATGGTGGGCGAATACCTGTTGCCGGTGCTGTACCGGTAAGCTTCGGTTTAACCCCCAAGCCCTGGCTGGCTATAATCCGGTGTTTGCCACGCACCTGACCCACGGAAGAGCGCACCATGTTGCAGAATGCCCTGCCAGACCCTGTCCAGGCACGCCTGGCCGACTACGCCCGCCTGCTTCGCATTGACCGGCCTATCGGCAGCCTGCTGCTGCTCTGGCCCACCTACTGGGCACTCTGGCTGGCCGGCGACGGCAGCCCGTCTATTGCCAACGTCATTATCTTCACCCTGGGCGTGTTCTTTATGCGGGCCGCCGGCTGCGCCATCAACGACTTTGCCGACCGGGACTGGGATCGCCACGTAAAACGCACCCAGGACCGCCCCCTGACCACCGGCCGCATCCAGTCCTGGGAAGCCGTTGTCCTGTTTCTGGGCCTGTGCCTGGTTTCCTTCCTGATGGTAGTGCTGTTCACCAACCGGCTGACCCTGTACCTGTCCTTCGGCGGCGCCCTGCTGGCGTTTATCTACCCGTTCATGAAGCGCTACACCCACCTGCCCCAGCTGTTTCTGGGGGCCG
This sequence comes from Marinobacter vinifirmus, assembly GCF_002258215.1. Classification (GTDB taxonomy): domain Bacteria; phylum Pseudomonadota; class Gammaproteobacteria; order Pseudomonadales; family Oleiphilaceae; genus Marinobacter; species Marinobacter vinifirmus. The sequence continues at coordinate 234,546 of NZ_NEFY01000005.1, read as the reverse complement.
CGTTCTCCTGGGCCATCCCCATGGCCTGGGCCGCCCAGGCCAACGAGCTGAGCCAGCTTACCTGGCTGCTGTTCACCGCCAACGTGTTGTGGACCGTGGCCTACGATACGCTCTATGCCATGGTAGACCGGGATGACGACCTGAAAATCGGTATTAAATCCACCGCCATCCTGTTCGGCGAAGCCGACCGGGCGATCATCGGCATACTGCAGGCGCTGGTGGTGCTGATCCTGGTAATTGTAGGAGGCCAGGCAGAACTGGGCGCGTTCTGGTATCTGGGCGTGGCGGTAATGGCAGGCCTGTTTGCCTATCACCAGTACCTGGCCCGCGACCGTGCCCGGGAAGGTTGTTTCAAGGCCTTCCTGAACAACAACTGGGCCGGGTTTGCGGTATTTTCCGGGCTGGTGATCGACCAGCTTCTCTGAGTTGCCAGCAGGCACGGAACCGCCGCTAGCTCAATCGTGTCATATACTTGTAACAAAGACGCGTTGTAATGAGCCAGCAACATTACTGGGGAGCGCAAATCCTGCTCCCGGGGTTCTGACACAGGTTGAAGCACATGAATGGAAAAACTGTCCTGATCGTCGATGACGAGCCAGCCATCCGCGAAATGATCGCCGTGGCCCTCGAAATGGCTGATTACGACTACCTCGAGGCAGAGGATGCCCGCCAGGCCCACGCCCTGGTTGTTGACCGGCAGCCAGACCTGATCCTGCTGGACTGGATGCTCCCGGGCACCAGTGGTGTCGAGCTGGCACGGCGGCTGAAAAAGGAAGAGGCAACCGCCGACATCCCGATTATCATGCTGACCGCCAAGGTTGAGGAAGACAACAAGATCCAGGGCCTGGAAGTTGGTGCCGATGATTACATCACCAAGCCCTTCAGCCCGCGGGAACTGGTTGCCCGGCTGAAAGCGGTACTGCGCCGGACAACGCCGGCCGGTGTCGACAGCCCGATCGAAGTGGACGGGCTGACCCTGGACCCGGTCGGCCACCGGGTAACCACTCCGGAAGGTGCCCTGACCATGGGCCCCACCGAGTACCGGTTGCTGCAGTTTTTCATGACCCACCAGGAACGGGTCTATACCCGGTCGCAGTTGCTGGACCAGGTCTGGGGTGGCAATGTCTATGTTGAAGAGCGTACGGTAGACGTACATATCCGGCGCCTGCGCAAGGCCCTTGGCGACCGCTACGACCACCTGGTCCAGACCGTCCGGGGCACCGGCTACAGGTTCTCCACCAGGGTCGCATAACCGCTTCGGCCCCTGGCCTGATACCAGAACACAGAACAAGGCTGCGCCCGATGCAACACAAGTGGTCACGATATCTGCGCCTGATCCTGGCCATCCTGGCCAGCACCACGCTGGTTGGCCTGTATTTTGGTGAACCGGTATACGGCCTGCTGGTTGGCCTGGTGGGTTACCTCTGGTGGACCCTGATCCAGGCCCGCCGCCTGTACCAGTGGCTGGACAACCCGGACGCCAGCGAAGAAGCGCCCCAGAGTATCGGCATGTGGGGCAGCATCTTTGATGGCCTGAACAAGCTGCACCAGAGCCACCTGCGTACACAGGACCGCCTCCGGGCCCGCATCAACCGGGTTCAGGAATCCACCAATGCCATGCGCGACGGTGTGATCATGACCGACGCCCGGGGCACCATGGAATGGTGGAACGGCTCTGCCGAACACCTGCTGGGGTTCCGGCGCAGTACCGACCGGGGCCAGTACATCCACAACCTAATCCGAAACCCGGCCTTCAAGGCCTACTTCGACTCCCGGGACTACCGGGAACCGCTGGAACTGAACTCCCCGGCCAAGCCCCATCTCCACCTGCAAATCCAGATCAGCCTGTTCGGCGACGACGACCGCCTGATCGTGGCCAAGGACGTTACCCGGCTGTACCAGCTGGAACAGATGCGCCGGGACTTCGTGGGCAACGTTTCCCATGAAATGCGGACCCCGCTCACGGTAATCAGCGGCTACCTCGAAACCCTCGTTGACCATGCCGACGAACTGCCACCCAAGTGGCGCCGGGCCATCAACACCATGGCCGCCCAGTCATCCCGGATGGAAGCACTGATTACCGACCTGATCCTGCTGTCGCGTATTGAAACCGGTGAACACACGGTAGATGACACCCTTGCCGACATGGATGCCCTGCTGAACCAGATCTGTCACGACGCCCAGGCCCTGAGCGGCAGCAAACAGCACCGCATTACCGTCAATATTTCCGACCACCGGCTACTGCAGGGCGATGAAAGCCAGCTGCGCAGCGCCTTCTCCAACCTGGTGTTCAACGCAGTGAAGTACACGCCGGCGGAAGGCGAAGTGACCGTATCCTGGACGGCCAACCGCGACGGCGCCCATCTGTCCGTCAAAGACAGCGGTATCGGCATCGACCCGGTTCACATTCCCCGCCTGACCGAGCGCTTCTACCGCGCCGACCCAAGCCGGCATAAAGACACCGGTGGCACCGGTCTGGGACTGGCCATCGTCAAACACGTGCTGATCAACCACGATGGCAACCTGGAAATCCGCAGCAAACCCGGCGAAGGCAGCGAATTCATCTGCCACTTCCCCCGTGAGCGACTGGTAGAACGGGTACCGGAACTCCGGGATTAAAGAATTGTCACTCCCGGGCCGGTTCAGCGGTATTTCCGAACCGTAAAAACGCGCTAACATGGCATTCATACCCGCCCATTCATCTTGCGAGGTTTTACTGTGGCCAATCAGCCGATGCCGGGGCCAGTACGTCACGCCCTGACTGCCCTTTTCCTGCCAGCCCTGCTCTTTACCAGCCAGGCTTCGATGGCAGAACTACCCACCATGACCGACGCCGCCTTTGCAGAGTGCAAGGCAGGCCTGCAAGACAAAGCGGTCCAGGCCGGTGTCAGTGCCGACACCGCCAGCCGGGTGATGGCCGATGTCAGCTACCTGGAACGGGTAATCGAACTGGACCGCCGGCAACCGGAGTTCACCACCACCTTTGCCGACTACCTGAACCGCCGGGTTAACGAAAGCCGGATCAGCAAGGGCCGGGAAATGCTGGCCGAGCACAAGGACCTGCTGGCCCGGGTGACCCGGGAAACCGGTGTGCCTGCCCCCTACCTGGTGGCGTTCTGGGGCCTGGAAACCAACTACGGCAGCTACTTCGGCAAGATGCAGGTGCCCAGTGCCCTGACCACCCTGGCCTGTGACCCGCGCCGCACGACCTTCTTCACCGAACAGCTGATTGCCGCCCTGCGCATTATCGACGAGGGCGCCATTCCGGCGGAGCAGATGGAAGGCTCCTGGGCCGGCGCCATGGGGCACGTCCAGTTCATGCCCACGGTTTTCCTGAAACACGCCGTAGACGCCGATGGCGATGGCCGCCGGGACCTGTGGAACAGCCTGCCCGATGCCATGATGTCGGCCGGCAAGTTCCTGGAATCCATGGGCTGGGACGGCGACTACCGCTGGGGCCGGGAAGTGTTACTGCCCGAAAACTTTGACTTCAGCCAGGCCGATGGGCGCCGGCTGCCCCTGGCCGAGTGGCGGAAACTGGGCATTACCGATGCCTTCGGCAACGCCCTGGCCCGGGAGCCCATTGAAGCCGCACTGGTGGTGCCCAGCGGCCACCAGGGCCCGGCCTTCCTGGCTTACAGCAACTTCCGGGTCATCATGGGCTGGAACCGCTCGGAGTTCTACGCCATCGCCGTTGGCCACCTGGCCGACCGGGTGGCCGGTGCCGGCGGCCTGCAGAACCCGCCACCGGAAGACCAGCCTGCCTTGTCCCGGGACCAGATCATGCAGCTCCAGGAAACCCTGAGCGCGAAGGGCTACAGCAGTGGCGAGCCTGACGGCATTCTGGGTTCCAACACCCGCAAGGCCATCCGCCAGTACCAGAAAGCCGAAGGCCTGATTGCCGACGGCTTTCCGTCCGGGCAACTGCTGCAGGCGCTGGATATCCAGGCCGGTAGCTGAACCATGGACTCCATTACCCAGGCCACCCTTGGCGCCACCCTGGCCGGAGCCGTGGCCGGCAAAACCCTGGGGCGTTCGGCACTGCTGACCGGCGCCTTGCTGGGCACCCTGCCGGACCTCGACGTAGTCATCGACTATGGCACCGCGGTCGCCAACTTTACCCAGCACCGGGGTTTCAGCCATTCCCTGCTGATTCTTGCGCCCCTGTCGCTGCTGATCGCCTGGGGCCTGTGGCGCTGGAAGCCGGTTATCAGCTACCGGCGATGGCTGGCGCTGGTAGCGCTTATCCTGATCACCCACCCCCTGCTGGACGCGTTCACCACCTACGGCACCCAGTTGTTCTGGCCGTTCGGCACACCGGTGGCCATCAACAGCATTTTCATTATTGACCCGCTCTACACCCTGCCGCTGCTGGCCGGCTGCCTGGCGTTTCTGGTGCGCCCCCCGGCCCGCACGGCGCTGAGCCTGGCACTGGGGCTATCCACCCTGTATCTGGGCTGGACGCTGGTGGCACAGCAAATCATCACCGACAGGGTGCAACCGGCACTGGCCCGGGCCGGGCTGGAACAGCCGGCCCTGATGGTACAACCCATGCCGTTCAATACCCTGTTATGGCGAGCCACGGCCATCACCGACGACACCCGGGTGGAGATTGTTACCGGTTTTCTGGATCGCACGCCGGAACTGTCACTGGAGTACTTCTCCCGCAATCCGGTGCTCCGGGCCCGGGTAGCTGACCTGCCGGAAGCCCGGCGCCTTGAGTGGTTCACCCGGGGCTTCCTGCATTATGAGCAGGCCGGCCAACAGATTATCGCCACCGACATCCGCCTGGGCATTCCCGGCGCGCACCCGTTTACCTTTACCCTGGCGAACCTCTCGGATCAGGGCTTAGCCCCGATCCCCAGCGGCCGGCTGGACAGGCCGGCCATCAATCCGGACGCCCTGCCGCTGCTCTGGGCCCGGCTGACCGGAGAGCTGCCGGTGCTGTGCCTGGCCACACTGGCCCCGCCGGCTCAGGGACATACTTGCTGATGCGCCTGGACCAATACCTTGCCAACGGCACCGGGTTGTCCCGCAAAGACGCCAAGCGGGCCATCACCGGCAAGCGGGTTCAGGTGAACGGCCAGTTGTGCCGCAGCACCAGCGCCAACATCAACACCGGCGACAGCGTGCTGCTCGACGGCGAGCCGGTGACCCTGCCCGGCGAGCTGTACCTGATGTTGCACAAACCCGCCGGAGTGATCAGCGCCACCACCGACAGTAGCCAGCCCACCGCGCTGGACCTGCTGCCACCGGAGCTGGCGCGGCAGGTGCACATTGCCGGACGGCTCGACAAAGACACCACCGGACTCCTCCTGATCACCAGCGATGGCCAGTGGTCGCACCGGGTTACCTCGCCCCGGCGGGACTGCCCGAAAACCTATCGGGTACAGCTGGCCGAGCCATTAACGGCAGAAGCCCGACAGGCCCTGGAACAAGGCATTCAGCTCAACGGAGAAGACACGGCCACGCGACCGGCGCAGGTACTGGCCTGTTCTGAACAGGAGATAGAGCTGACCATCAGCGAAGGCCGTTACCACCAGGTCAAACGCATGCTGGCGGCGGTGGGAAACCATGTTACGGCACTGCACAGACAACGCATCGGCGCGATTGAACTGGATGCAGGGCTGGCACCGGGCCAGTTTCGGGAACTGACCCGGTCAGAAATCGATTCGGTTTAGCGAGCGCTACCGGGCTGCGTCATCGATACGTTCGAACTTCTGGGCTTCCAGGTTCTTGCGCACCGCTCCCGCCTCGAACACCTCGCCATTCATCGCAATGTAGACCCCCGGCGGCAGTAGCCGGGCCGCCGCCCACGCAAAGCCGATATTGAAGATGGCATCGGTACGACGCATCCGGGCCGGTTGCATGGCCCCGGTCAGCACAATGGTGCGATCGGGCAGGGTTTTCAGGACCTGGGCCGTCTGGGCCATGGTGTCGGTGCCATGGGTGATAATAATGCGGGAATGTTCGGTCTGCTTTACCGCCTCGAGAATGCCGTCGCGGTCGTCATCGGTCAGTTCCAGGCTGTCTTTGCGCATCAGCTCCCGGATGGCATAGCCCTCATGGATGTTCGACTCTGCCAGCAATTCCGGCAACAGGCTGTCACCGATCTCGAACTTGCTGTTGGCATCAAAGTACACCTTGTCGATGGTGCCGCCGGTGGTCAGTATCTGGATGGTCACGGGGTATCCTCTGTTGGAGTGGAGCTATCGGGAACAGGTCTCATTTTAACCATCCCCATGAAACTCCAAATGTAAAATATCTTTAAATGCATTAAAATTTGTTCAAATTCATAATGTTGCAAGATGTTATATCGAGTAACATTGTGTATCAAAGCCTTTGCACCAATCAGGATTGCTACGGAATGGGCGCAGCCTCCACAAACCAACACAGCCCAGGGCGGGGCCGGCGCGCCGGTGGCAACGGGCTGCAGCGCTGGTTTCCGTTTGTGGTGCTGCTGGTAGTGGCAATCTATGGTTTGCTGGCGGCATTTCTGGGCCAACAAGCTTCGTCGCTGGTTGGCGACACAGCCATCGCCGAGCCTGACCTGCCGGTCATGGTCTGGAAGTCCTTCGTCACCGGCATGCTGGTGTTTGCCCTGCCGCTGAACCTGAGCATTGTCATCAGGCTTCGCCGGCCCGGGCTGGCCTGGCTCAGTGTGCTGATGGTGGGCGTTATCTACAGCCAGCTGGTGATGGATGGCCTGGGGCTCTGGCTGATCTGGCCCGGCATACCGGAGCTCAACGCCCTGCTGTCCGTCAGCCTGCCACTATGCCTGATTGCCCTGTGTGAATTCACCCCCCACTTTATTGCCGTGGGCCGGCAAGGCGCCCGGCTACTCCGGGGCTTCAGCCTGGCCGCCGGCCTGCACCTGCTGGCGGCCCCCTTCCCCATCGGCCCGCTGGGGCAGGATGTGTTCCTGGTAGTTGCCGCCACCGGTGGCATGTTCATCTTCGGACTGGTGCTGGGGCAGATCCGCAAGCACGTCTACGCCCGTTATTTCGCCCTGTCGGTACTGGCCATTCTGGTCGGCGCACTCACCACGTCCCTGACAACCATCGGCTGGCTGCCGGTCAATCCGCTGACCGACTCCGCATTTTTTCTGGGGGCAGCCGTCGGCTCGCTGATCCTCACCAGCGGTGTCGGCCGGCTGTTGCTGGAAGAGCGCAAACGCCGGCTGAGCGCCGACATCCGCGCCCGGGAAGAACAGGCACTGCGCGCGCGCATCGAACAGGATTACGACCGGGTCCTGAAAACCCACCGGGTAACCGGCAAACCCAACCGCCCCATGCTGGAAGAGGCGCTGACCGCCATCGACAGCCGGCAAACCCCTTACACGCTGTGCATGGTGCGGCTGACCCGCTTCAATGAACTGGAGCAGGCGCTGGGTTACCGCTCTGCCGAAGAGCTGTTGAGGCAGTACCTGCGGAAGATGAACCGGTTCCTGAAACAGGCATTGGGCGAGCAGCTGATTCCCATCAACGGCTATGCCATTGCCACACTGGATACCGTCAACCATGCCTTTGCCCTGCGCCGCAGCCCGAACCAGCCGGAGCTCGAAGCCCGCGCCCTGAGTGCCATTGCCGACTGGTTATCGGGCAACTTCATGGAAGGCCGGTTTTCGTTCTCCTGGGCTGCGTCACTGGGCATTGCCCACGCCCCGGAGCATGGCACCGACGCCGGCAGCCTGCTGTCGGCGGCGGGCTTTGCCTCCCTGAACAGCGACAATGCCCTGAGTGTTTATGACCCGTCTATTGCCGAGTGGCAGTACCGCCAGCAGATCCTGATGCTGGACGTTGAAGATGCCCTGAACTCCGGCGACATGTGGCTGGAATACCAGCCGAAAGTGAGTATCCGCGACGGCCGGATCAGCTCGGTGGAAGCCCTGCTGCGCTGGGAACACAGCGAATTCGGACGAATCCCCCCGGACCAGTGGATTCCGCTGGCCGAGGAAGTGGGCATTATCCACCAGGTTACCCGCTGGGTGCTGGACCGGGCCTGCCGTGATGCCAGCGGCCTGCGGGCAAGGTACGGCGACCACATCGCCATCAGCGTCAATATTTCCGCCAAGGACCTGGCTCACCCGCTGTTCGCCGAACAGGCCCGGGCGATCCTGCGCCGGCACCATCTGCTGCCCCGGAATATCATCCTGGAGATCACCGAAACCGCCATGATGACCGACCCGGAGCTGGCCCGGCATACCATCGAAATCCTCAGCGACATGGGTTTCCGGATTGCCCTGGACGACTTCGGTTCCGGCCATTCCTCCCTGGGCACCCTGGCCCTGTTCCGGCTGGATGAACTGAAGATAGACCGCAGCTTCCTGCACAACGTGCTGGACTATCCGGCCCGCCAGAAAATCCTGAAAGCGGCACTGGAACTGGGCACCGCCCTGGACCTGGACGTTGTCGTGGAAGGTGTGGAAGAAGAAGCCATTGCCGTCTGGCTGCAGCAGTTCCCCGGCCTGCAGGGCCAGGGTTATTACTGGGGCCAGCCCGCCCGGGCCAGTCTCGAATCAACAGGCGCACCCCTGCCCTCCCACGCAAGCGATCATTAGCCCGTCAATAGATGCAGACTCCAATGACCTGCATCAAGGGCCCCTCCCGGCACTGCCATTACACTGCTCTGACAATTATCAATGTCATGGAGGCCGACTATGTCTTCGCCCATCAAACAGGTTCCAACGCCGGATGCGACCGCGGCGAGCCCGGTATTCCAGTGCTGGCAACAGGGCTATGGCATAATCCGGCACTCTGAGACCACCGCTCGCCAGGTACAGGCGCTGGCACAGAAACTGGTGGCAGCAGGCCAACAGCCGGACGCCGACAGCGTATACCGCAAACTGATCGCCCTGGACCGGCTGACCAGCGCCGGCCTGTGGCTGGTGGTGCACATGACCTACTGCAACCGGGTGGATATTACCGGTGCCCCGCTGCAACCCAAGGACTTCAAAACCGCCCCGGAAGGCCATACCGGTGGCGCGCTCAACATGGTGCCGGCCTATGCCGCCTACCTGGCCCTGAACAACCTGACCGGACAAACCCGAAGCTGGCTGATGGGCCAGGGCCACTGCGTTGCTGCCGTAGACGCCATCAACGTTCTGACCGGCAACCTGCACCCGGAACAGAAAGCCCGGTACCAGGCCGCAGACGGCCTGTCCCGCCTGGCCTCGGATTTTTACAGCTACCGGCAAAAGCCCGATGGCTCCATGGCATCGCCCCTGGGCAGCCACGTTAATCCGCACACCGCCGGCGGCATTATTGAAGGCGGCTATCTGGGGTTCGCTGAGCTGCAGTACGCGCACATGCCGCTGCCCGATGAGTCCCTGGTCGCCTTCCTGTCTGACGGCGCCGCTGAAGAACAGCGCGGCAGTGACTGGATACCCCGCTGGTGGCGGGCGGAAGACTGCGGGCAGGTGCTGCCGGTGATGATCGCCAATGGTCGCCGCATTGAACAGCGCACCGAACTGGGTACCCGGGAAGGCCTGGAGCGCTTCGAACAGCACCTGGAAGCCCGTGGCTTTGCGCCTTTCCGCTTTGACGGCAAAGACCCGGCTGCCTTTGTCTGCGCCCTGTACGAGATGGAAACCGCGCTGGCCGCCAACGGCGAGGCAGCCAAAAAAGGCGAAACCGCGTATCCGGTGCAGATTCCCTACGGCATTGCTGAAACCGTCAAAGGCTTCGGCTTTTACGGCGCCGGCCAGAACAGCGCCCATAACCTGCCACTACCGGGCAACCCCCGGCTGGATACCCGGGCCAGGGATCTGTTCCAGGAGCACATTGCGCCCCTGTGGGTTGAACCGACCCATCTCCAGCAAGCCGTTGCCGAACTGAACGAACACGCCCTGCAACAGCGCCCGCTGGAGCGGGACCACGCCCTGGCCACCCGTAACCCGCCGGAACCTTCCATACCGGCCCTGCCCTGGGGCCAGAACCAGAGTTCGCCCATGTCGGCCGTCGACGAATTCTTCCGGGCACTGGTGGAGGACAACCCCGGGTTACGCCCCCGGGTGGGCAATCCTGACGAACTGGCTAGTAACCGCCTGACCGGTATCCTGGCTGACCTGAAACACCGGGTTAATGACCCGGAAAGCCGCCAGGAATCGATCCACGGCAAGGTCATCACCGCCCTGAATGAAGAGGCCGTGGTGTCTGCCTGCCTGGCCAACAAGGCCGGCCTGAACCTGGTCGCCAGCTACGAAGCCTTCTGCGTGAAAATGCTCGGCGCCATTCGCCAGGAGCTGATTTTCGCCCGGCACCAGAAAGAAGTGGGCCGGCCGGCCCGCTGGCTGGGCTTTCCGGTGATAGCCACTTCCCACACCTGGGAGAACGGCAAGAACGAACAGTCACACCAGGACACCACCTTCTGCGAAGCCATGCTGGGCGAGATGAGCGATGTTTCCCGGGTTCTGTTCCCGGCGGATTACAACAGCACCCTCGCAGTTCTGCCTTCGGTCTTTACTGAACGGGGCCGGATCAGCTGCATGGTGATCCCGAAGCGGGAGCGGCCCTGCGTGTTCAATGCCGGTGAGGCAGAAACCCTGGCCCGCCACGGCGCGCTGGTGGTCGACGAAGACACCTCCACCGGAGAAGAACCGATTCTGCTGATTGCCAGCGGGGCCTACCAGCTGTCTGAAGCCATCCGGGCCTGCGAGCGCCTGCGGGAAACCGGCACCGCGTTCCGGCTGGTGTACCTGCAGGAGCCCGGGCGCTTCCGCCAGCCCCGGGACCCGCACGAAGCCGCCTTCTGCCTGAACGAATTCGAGCGGGAGCGGTTGTTCCCCCATCGCCTGCAGCGGCGGGTTGCGCTCACCCATATGCGCCCGGAAGTATTCCGGGGCCATCTGCACAACCTGTTCCCCCAGCCGTCCCACACCCGGGTGCTGGGTTACGTCAACCGTGGCGGCACCCTGAACGAAAGCGGCATGCTGTTTGCCAATCACTGCTCCTGGGGCCACACCCTGGCAGCCTGCGCCGAGGTGTTGGACAAGCCCCCCGGAGCCTGGCTCTCCAGTGCCGAGCTGGCCGCCGTGGAAGGCCGGGGTGACCCCTCCGTGATTACCCGCGGGCTGCCCTGAAGCGCCGGCGGATTGCCGTTTCCAGCTCCAGCAGCACCAACACCGCGACACCGGCCAGACCACAAAACCCCGGAGCAGGGATTCGTCCCGTGGCCGCGGCGGCTGGTCCATCACGCCCGGCTCCGGCGGTTCGAAAGCCAGGGTCATGGCCAGCACCACCGAACTCACCATATTCACCCAGAGAATCTGCAGGGCGGATATGGGCAGCGCCAGCCCCAGCAGCAAGGCCGTGATCAGACTGATCGACTCGCCGCCGTTAATCGGCAGCATGAAGGCAATGCCCTTGCGCAAATTGGTGTAGACCGTACGGCCTTCCCGCACGGCGGCCACAATGCTGGCAAAGTTGTCGTCCAGCAAGACCACCGACGAAGCCTCCCGGGCCGCTTCCGAGCCTTTCACGCCCATGGCGATACCCACATCCGCCCGCTTCAGGGCCGGGGCATCGTTCACCCCGTCACCGGTCATAGCCACCACGCCATGCAGGGCCTGCAGGGCTGCCACCAGCCTCAGTTTGTGTTCTGGGCTGGTGCGGGCGAAAACATCCACTTCACCGGCCGCCTGCTGCAGCTGTTGCTCGTCCATGGCGTCCAGGTCCTTGCCGGTGAGCACCTTGTCGGTATTCCGCAACCCAAGCTTTCGGGCGATGGCTCCGGCGGTCAGGGCGTGGTCGCCGGTGATCATTTTTACCCGGATACCGGCACTGTGGCATTCTTCAATCGCCCGGATGGCTTCCTGCCGGGGCGGGTCCAGCAGGCCCACCACACCCAGCAGTTCAGCCCCCTGCTCCAGCTCTTCCACAACCAGCTCACGGCTGCCGGCTGTCACGGGCCGGCGAGCAATCGCCAGCACCCGCAGGCCTTCGGACGCCATCCCGGCAATGATGCCGTCCCATGCCGGGTGGTCAAGTTCAACCGGCTCACCGTTATCCGATAACTGGTGCGAACACATCCGCAGAATCCGCTCTGGCGCGCCTTTCAGGTAGGCCACCTCATGGCCATGATGATCATGGTGCAGGGTCGCCATAAAGCGGATATTGGTATCAAAGGGTACTTCATCGACCCTTGGCCAATCCCGGGCACTGGCTTCTACATCGAACTCCGCCTTGCTGGCAAACACCTTCAGCGCGGCTTCCATGGGGTCGCCATGAATCACGGCCCGGCCATCCCGGAGGCTGATACTGGCATCGTTGCACAGGGCCGCGGCCCGCGCCATTTCCGCCAGCGCCGGGCTGGCATCTACCGGAGCATCGTTGCGGCAAACTGCACCCTCAAAACTGTAGCCCTCGCCGGTGACATCGAAGCGCTGGCCACCGGCCACTGCGGCGGTCACCATCATTTCGTTACGGGTCAGGGTTCCGGTCTTGTCGGAACAGATCACCGACACCGCACCCAGGGTTTCAATGACCGGCATACGCCGGACTACGGCCTTGCGGCGAGCCATCTGGCGGACACCAATGGCCAGGGTAATGGTCAGAATCGCAGGCAGGCCCTCGGGAATGGCCGCAACGGTGAGCCCCACCACCGCCATGAACAGCTCCCGGAACTCCAGGCCGCTGAACGCCAGGCCGCCGAAGAAAATCGCCACCCCGGTCAGGATGACAATAATCGACAACACCCGGGCAAACCGGTCCATCTGCTCCAGCAAGGGCGTTTTCAGGGTGGTCGTGCTGGCCAGAAGGCGGGAAATCCGGCCAATCTCGGTACTGGCGCCGGTACGCACCACCACACCCCGGCCGGTTCCTGTGGCCACCATGGTGCCGGAAAAGGCCATACCGGTCTGGTCACCCAGGGCAGCCTCGGCCTCGACCGGCTCGGGGGTTTTATCCACCGCCTCGGATTCGCCGGTCAGGATGGCTTCTTCAATTTTCAGGTTGTGGCACTTTTCCAGGCGGATATCCGCCGGTACACGGTCACCCGGTTCCAGCAAAATGGTATCGCCCGGCACCAGTTCTGCTGCATCCACCTGGTGCTAGCCATCGTTCCGGACAACCCGGGCTTTCGGCGCCAGCATGTGCCGGATAGCCGACAGCGCCTGTTCGGCCCGCCCCTCCTGCAGAAAGCCGACCAGGGTCTGGATGACCACCACCGCCAGGATGACGCCGGCATCGACCCAGTGGCCGAGGGCACCGGTAATCACCACCGCGGTCATCAGCACATAGATCAGGAAATTCTTCAGTTGCCGGCCAGGGCGGGCAAGCGGGCCGGATGCGGCCGCTTCCGGCAAACGGTTGTAGCCCAGGGTGACCAGGCGTTCAGCAGCTTCGGCGTTGGATAATGGATGTTCGGCCTTCAGGCGTTCACGAGCCTCGGCGGCCGGCACAGGCCTTTGCCATTGGCACAGGTCAAATAAAAACGGGAGCCGAAGCTCCCGTAAACGATCCAAACGCAGGTGACATCCGGTTATCCGCTGATAAAGACCGGACCAACCCCCAGGTTCCACAGGATTACCGAGCCCACGCGGGTGGACACCAGGATCACCAGTGCGACCGTCAGCAAAGCGCCACCGTACATCACAGCACGCTCTTTCTCGATGCCCATCACAATGGGCAGACCGTCATACATTAACCAGGCGCCGTAACAGGCCGCAGCCAGGAACACCGCAGCGTTGAACCAGGGCACCGGATACAACAGGGCAAAGCCCGCCAGGAACAGGGGCGTACAGGAATAAGCCGCCAGGGCAATACCATTGGAAGGCACGTGCTCTTCCTTGGCCCCGTAAGTCTTCGCCATCCAGTTGATGGCATAGCCGAGGGCAAACACCCCCACCAGCATTGCCACGTAGGTCAGGACACTCAGTTGAACCGCACTGATTTCCGTAAGCTTGATCAGCCGCTCGCTACCCACAGACCAGCCGAAGTGTGCTGTTGAAATATAGGCGCAGATGGGAGCAATAGCCGCCAGAATGGCGATGTAAGCGATATAGAGCCTGGTTGGATTTTCGTGTTCCTTTCTGATGGATACCCACTCCTGGTCAGGGTGAGTAAAGAGACCGAACGCATGTGACAGGAGCATAGACCACCCCGCATTGTTGCTGTTGTTGGTATGGGGATATACGGCGCCTGAACCAGTTCAGACTTACAACCGTTCCTGTACTTAACTATAGTCAAGAATACCGGTGGTAAAAGCCGGCTTTGATGCTATTTTGTTCAAAGCCCGCCGTTATCATACCCTTTAGTTCTTGATGAACAGGAGCAGGAACAGCCATGAAACCACGTTTGAACAAGCACTCACTCGCCGCCCTTACCCTGGCCATTGCCAGCCTCAACGCACAGGCCGAGCTTCGCACCGAGACCGTGGAATACACGCTCGATGGCCAGGTCTTCAGCGGCTATCTGGCCTGGGATGATGAAGCCGAAGGCAAAAGGCCCGGAATCCTGCTGGTACACGAATGGTGGGGCCACAACGACTTTGTCCGGGAACAGGCAGAACAGCTGGCGGCCGCCGGTTACACCGCCTTTGCCCTGGACATGTATGGCGAAGGCAAGCTGGCCGAGCATCCGGATACCGCCCAGGAGTTCATGAAACAGGCCACCCGGGATATGGAGCAGGTAAAAGCCCGCTTTATCAAGGCAAAGGAGCTGTTACAGAACCACGAATCGGTGGATGCTGACAAGATTGCCGCCCAGGGCTACTGCTTTGGCGGTGCCGTGGTGCTCAATATGGCACGGATGGGCGTCGACCTTGATGGCGTGGTGAGCTATCACGGCGCCCTGGCCAGCCCTCTGCAGGCCGAAGCCGGCAAAGTGACCGCACGGGTACAGGTGTATACCGGCGGCGCCGACCCGATGGTGCCCTCAGAACAGGTGGCAGGCCTGGTTCAGGAAATGCAGGATGCCGAGGTGGACCTGACGCTGGTGAGCTTCCCGGGGGTCAAGCACTCCTTCACCAATCCGGGTGCGGATGCCTTTGCCGAAAAGTTCGGTATGCCGGTTGGCTACGACGAGGATGCCGCCCGCCGTTCCTGGGATGGCACCCTGCTGTTCTACCAGGAGCTGTTCGGCAGCTGATCCGACAAACCGGGCAGGCACAAAAAAAGGCAGCCTTGGCTGCCTTTTTTTGATGTTACTGAATCCTCAAGGATTACAGGGCAACAACGTTCTCCGCCTGAGGACCTTTCTGGCCCTGAGTTACGGTGAACTCAACCTGCTGACCTTCGGCCAGGGTCTTGAAACCAGAGCCTTGGATGGCGCTGTAGTGAACAAATACGTCCGGGCCGCCTTCACGAGTGATAAAGCCAAAGCCTTTTGCTTCGTTGAAGAACTTAACAGTACCGGTAACAGTAGACATACGTAAACTTCCTGAAATCAATCATTTTATCTGCTGCCACACACCATTCTGGTGCTGGTCAGCGTGTTACGGAAAAACTGAACTCGCGGAATCAAAAACAGGACGGCACTACTAACTGCGGAGGTACGTCTTATTCATGAACTGCTTTGCTAATCTTTCCTTCAGGATTCACTCTACTCCTGAATTTCCGGCTTGCCAAGGGTAAATTCAATAATTTATGTAGGTAGTGATACCAAGGCCGGAGCGGTCATCCGCAACCGTCTTTATCCCCTGAACAGGGTGAAGGTCCAGAAGCCCAGGGCGGTCATCAGGATGGAACCAATCACGTGGGCCAGGATGCCGGTGAGGGCCACCGCCCACTTGCCTTCCTGCATGGCGGCAAACATTTCCAGGGAAAAGGCCGAGAAGGTCGTCAGCGCACCGCACAGGCCCGTTACGGCGAACAGCCGCCACTCCGGAGCCAGCGAACTGCTGTGGGTAAAGAAGCCCATCAGCAGTCCGATCAGCCAGCCACCACTGAGGTTGGCCACCAGGGTGCCCCAGGGAATGGCATGGTAACTGGCATTCAGCCACAGGCTCAGGGCCCAACGCAGGTTGGCGCCGATCACGGCGCCAACACTGACAGCAACTACCGACAGCCACATATCAGCGGCCTGCTTCAGGCCGGATTGTGGTCAATGAGGGTGTCCTTGTTGCGGGCGAACTCGTCGAACGGGAAATCGTCGACGGTCAGCATTTCCAGCACCAGCGCCTCATACTCGCGCATGAAATCGGCCTCTTCCTGGCTGAAAATACCCGCTTCCAGGGCCGCCTCGAACCGTTCTTCCGGATGCAGGGCTGTCATGGGCAACTCGCCCTTGGCGTAGGCCTTGGTAGCTTTGCGGTACAACTGCTCTGCCTTGCCATAGTCCTTGAGCAGGCTGTTGTACTGAGCCAGCGGATTGGCCACATCACCCTCACTTGCCGTTGTCCACGCACTTTCTGTCAGCTTGCTGCGCACCGGCGTATCCGTGCTGATGCTGTTGGCCAGTTTGCGGGTAAGCTCGTCGCCCGGCTCAGCCCAGCGACGGCCCAGCGGCAGGGTTACCGCCCGCAACGCCATGGCGGCCGGCCGGTTGGGCAGGTTCTTCAGGAATTCGTCCAGGGCTTTCTCGGTACGATGCAGCAGCAGGGTCATGCTGTATTGCATCAGTTCCTTCTCGCCATCCACCGGCTGGGTTTCATACCAGTTCTTGAGCACCATGGAGGCCAGGTACAGGTTGGCCAGCATGTCGCCGAGGCGCGCGGAAATCAGCTCACGCATTTTCAGCTCTCCGCCAAGGGTGGTCATGGCCGCGTCGGCACACAAGCCGAAGGCAGAACTGAAGCGGGCAAGGGCCTGGGCATAGGGCCGCGACGCGCTGTCAAACGGCACGTCCGCCTTGCCGATACCCAGGGCCTGGGTGAAAGCGCGGGCAGCGTTGCCGAAGATCAGGCCGGCGTGGCCGAAGAAGGCTTCATCGAAGGCCTTGATGTCATCGTTATCCTTGGCCGCCAGTTCCTTGAGTACATAGGGATGGCAGCGAATGGCGCCCTGGCCGAAGATCATCAGGCTGCGGGTCATGATATTCGCGCCTTCCACGGTGATCGACACCGCAGCACCACTGTAACCGATACCCAGATAGTTGCGCGGCCCCAGGGTAACCGTCTTGCCGCCGTGCACATCCATGGCATCGGTGAGGATGTCACGCTGGAACTCGGTCAGGTGGTACTTGAGAATGGCCGACGGCACCGCCGGCTTTTCGCCCTGGTCGATCATGTTGGCGGTATGGTTGACCGCAGACTGGGCAATGTAGGTCTTGGCAGCAATCCGCGCCAGCGGGGCCTGGACACCTTCCATCTCTGCCACCGGGGTGTTGAACTGGCGACGGATACGGGTGAAGCCACCGGCCGTGCCCACGGCATAGGCAGCCGCACCGGCAGCACCGGACGGCAGGGTGATACAACGGCCAACTGACAGGCACTCAACCAGCATGCGCCAGCCCTGACCGGCCATTTCCTGGCCACCGATGATGTAGTCCAGTGGAATGAACACGTCCTTGCCCTTGATCGGGCCGTTCATGAACGGCGAGCCAATGGGGCAATGGCGACGGCCGATTTCCATGCCATCGGTGTCCCGGGGAATCAGCGCACAGGTGATGCCATAATCCCTGGTCTCGCCCAGCAGGCCATCCGGGTCGAACATCCGGAACGCCAGGCCCACCACCGTGGCCACCGGCGCCAGGGTAATCCAGCGCTTCTCGAAATTCAGGCGGATGCCCAACACTTCCTTGCCGTCCACTTCCTGTTTGCACACGATACCCGTGTCCGGCAGGGAGGTGGCGTCGGAGCCCGCGCGCGGGCCGGTCAGGCCGAAACAGGGTACTTCCCGGCCATCCGCCAGGCGCGGCAGATAATAGTCTTTCTGCTCCTGGGTGCCGTATTTGACCAGCAGTTCGCCCGGGCCGAGGGAGTTGGGCACGCCCACGGTCACCATCAGCATTTCATTGGCGGCCAGTTTCTGCAGTACCGCCGTCTGGGCCTTGGCCGAGAAACCCAGGCCACCGTATTCCTTCGGAATGATCATGCCGAAGAATTTTTCCTGCTTCAGGAAATCCCACAGTTCCTTGGGCAGGTCAGCCCGCTCTACCGCCAGGTCCCAGGCATTGCACATGGAAATCGCCTGGGTGCACTGGTTATCCACAAAGGCCTGTTCCTCATCGCTCAGGCCGGTATGACGGTTGATCAGCAGGTTGTGCCAGTCCGGGCGGCCGGTGAACAGCTCGCCGTCCCAGCCTACGGTGCCAGCCTCCAGGGCCACCTTTTCAGTGTCGGAAACCTTCGGCGCCACCTTCTTGAACATGGCGAACACCCGGGGGGTCAGCCAGTTCATGCGGAACTGGGGCAAACCGGCAGCGGCCGTGGCTGCCGCACCCAGGAACAGAAGCAGGGTCAGCCAGCCGGAGGCCATAAACAGGGACAGCACACCCACCACCAGCATCACGCCGATGGCCGGCTTGGCACCGGACTCCCGGCGCATCACAAACAGCAGGCCGGCCAGTGCTACCAGAAACAGAATCAAAGTCATCGCAAGTTCTCTCTGTCTTCCATGGATTAGAGCCTCCGGCACGCAGCCGGAGCCACTTCGCTAACACTTCGTTACGTTCAACTTACCCTAACAGATGCCTGTATTCCAGATAACACACCGGATTCAGACAGTTAGGGGCCTCAGGATGTGACAATCACCCGGATTCCCTCCAGCGCCAGGCTGGCATGGCCCACCGCCTCGCGGGCGGCTTCCAGCTGTTTGCGCAGGAAGTCGATTTCCTCATCGCGAATAGCCGGGTTTACTTTCTGCAGGGCTTCAAGGCGGCGGATTTCCGGTACAAAGCCCGCTTCCACCTGCGCCAGCGCCTTTTCCTGCAGTGGTTCGAGGTTCGGTTCGGCCAGCCGCTCGGCATGGTCCACCATGGTTTCCACTTCTGCCCGGACCTTGGGCACGATGGCCTGGGCGGTCCGGCGGCGGATGTTGGAACACAGCTCGTTCAGCCGGTCATGGGGCAGGGCCTTGGACAGATCCCGGCCGTTGACGTCTACCACCAGGCGCAGCGGCGAAACCGGCAGGTAGCGGGTCAGCTGCAGGGCTTCCGGGGCCGGACAATGCACGGCGAACACCGCTTCCAGCAGCAGGGTGCCCGGTGGCAGGGCCTTGACCGACAGGTTGGCCAGTGCCGCCTTGCCGAGGCCGGAACTGGTTACCGAATCCATCACCCCGGTCACGATCGGGTGCTCCCAGCTCATGAACGCCATGTCTTCCCGCTGCAGTGCCTGCTCCCGCTCCCAGGTCACGGTCAGCCCGTCTTCCGGCAATTCCGCCACATGGCCGGCCTGGTATTGCTCTCCGGGCTTGAGGACGTCGGCGTGTTCGCTGTGGTCTTCCACATCAACGCCCAGAATGTCGAACGCCTGCACCAGGTAATCCCGCACCCGGGCAGAGCCCTCTTCTTTCTCGATCTCGGCGATCAGCGCATTGGCTTCTTCACGGCGACAGGAGTTCAGCTCGATCAAGGCATCCCGGCCGTTATGCAGCAAGGTTTTCAGGCGCCGGGTCTCTGCGGCGCTGTCCGCCAGCAGCGGCTCGATGACACTGTCATCACCGTCCAGGGCTTTCTGCCAGTTGTCCACCACGTGTTCGTGCACCGCGACACCCACCGCGCAGCTCTCGGCAAAGGCGTTCAGGCCTTCATGGAACCAGCGGTACTGCAGCTCCTGGCTGGTGCCCTGCAGGTAAGGGATATGAATCCTGATGGCTTCGGTCTGGCCAATGCGATCCAGCCGGCCAATGCGCTGTTCCAGCAGGTCCGGGTTCTCCGGCAGGTCAAACAGCACCAGGTGATGGGCGAACTGGAAGTTGCGGCCCTCGCTGCCAATCTCGGAACAGATCAGCGCCTGGGCGCCCTGCTCGGTGTCGGCGAAGTAGGCGGCAGCCCGGTCCCGCTCCAGCAGGCTCAGGTGCTCATGAAAGGCAGCACTGCGGATACCGGCCCGCAGCTGCAGGTAATGTTCCAGCGCCATGGCGGTGTCGGCCCGGGCACAGATGACCACCACCTTGGCCGGGCGCAGGCTGGCCAGTTTCTTTTCCAGCCAGGCCACGCGGGGGTCATCGGCCAGCCATTGCTCTTCCGGGGCCGACTGCTCCGGCGCCAGGCCGGTTTTGCCGTGACGCACCTCTTCATAGAGTTCCGGGCACGGCAACGGCTCCGGCAGCGGCTGGCGTTCGGGGAAGCCCTGAATGGCCGCACGGGTATTGCGGAACAGTACCCGGCCGGTGCCGTGGCGATCCAGCAGGGCATCAATCACGGCATGATGGGCGTTGTCGCTGGCCAGCAACTCGTCCAGTTCACTGCCAAGCCAGTCAGACAAGGCGGCCTTGTCGTCCTCGGCGATGGTGTCCGGGTTTTCCTGAAGCCGCCGCACCACCTGGTTGATACGCTCATACTGCTGCTCTTCCTGCCGGAAAGTGTCCAGGTTATGGAACCGGGCCGGGTCCAGCAGGCGCAGCCGGGCAAAGTGACTGGCAATCCCGACCTGTTCCGGGGTGGCCGTCAGCAACAGCAAGCCCTTGCTGGCCCCAGACAGGCTTTCCACCACTTCATACTCGGGGCTGGCCTGCTCCGGCGACCAGGCCAGGTGGTGCGCTTCATCCACTACCATCAGGTCCCAGCCGGCGGCGAGGGCATGGTTCCTGGCCTTTTCGCTGCGCACCAGGAAGTCCAGGCTGCACAGCACCAGCTGGTCCGCCTCGAACGGGTTAACACCGTCATCGTCGTCACCGAAGATGTGGTTTACCAGGGCATCGACATCATCTTCCTGTGCCTTGAGGTCGTCGTAGCGGCCCTGGTCGACGATGGAAAAACGCAGGTTGAAGCGGCGCAGCATTTCCACCAGCCACTGGTGAATCAGCGAATCCGGCACCACAATCAGGGCCCGGCGGGCGCGGCCGGTGTGCAGCTGGTAATGCAGGATCAGGCCGGCTTCGATGGTTTTGCCCAGGCCCACCTCATCGGCCAGCAGTACCCGGGGCGCGTGGCGGCGGGCCACTTCGTGGGCAATATAGAGCTGGTGCGGCAAATGCTGGGTACGGGCGCCAATCAGCCCCTGGGCCGGCGAGGCCCGCAGGCGATCCATGTGTTCCAGGGTCGACACCCGCAACCGGAAGGCTCCGTTACGGTCGAACTGGCCGGCAAACAGGCGCTGGTGCGGGGCAGAAAAATTCACCGAACCGGCCAGCTTCACTTCCGAAACCTGGTGGATATTTTCGCCATCGTCGGCGTGGTACAGCAGAACGCCGTTCAGGTCCTCCACGGCGCGCACAATGTATTTCTCGCCTTCGAAAGTCTCTATTTCCTCACCCATCTGGTACACAATCCTCGACAGGGGAGCATTATCGATGGCGTAGGTGCGCTCCTCATCGGCCGCGGGAAAGCCCAATGTGACCCTGCGCCCGGAAATGTCGGTAACAATTCCCAGACCCAAAGCGGTATCGCTGTGGCTTACCCAACGCTGACCAATGACAAATTCCGATGTTTCCAAGAAACCTCCGCTGACTGAATTACTGTTGATTTGAATCGTTTTCACGCACCCAGAACGCGGTCGCACCGCACACGGCCGCCGGCACCACCACCAGGTTGAGCACAGGCACCATGGCCGCAAGGGCCACCGGCAGGCCGAAGCCCAGGGCAGAAAGCCGGCTGGCTGCCAGGTCTTTTCTTAATTTCGGGAAGCTGACCCGGTGGTTATCGGCCGGGAAATCCACATATTGCAGGGCCATCATCCAGCTGTTGAACAGGAACCAGAGCACCGCCGCCACCAGGTTGACGACCGGAATCAGGCCGATAATAAACAGGCCCAGCGCCCGGGGCAGGTAATAGGCAATTTTCTGGACTTCCCGCCACAGCGCCCGGGGAATGTCCTTGATAATGGCAGCCCAGCTGCCATCCGTGCTGACTTCCTGGCCGGTGAGGTGTTTTTCGGTCAACTCGGCCAGGTAACCATAAAAAGGAGAGCCGATCAGGTTGGCAACGATCACGAAGCCGTAGGCCAGCATCAGCAGGATAACCACGCCGTAGAGCAGCCAGAACAACCAATCGAGCGCTTGCAGCCAGGCCCAGTCGGGCAGCCAGGCCATGGCACCGGCGATCATCAGGGAAAACATCTCGGCCAGGAAATAGAACATCAGCCCGAACAGGATGACGTTGATCACAACAGGAATGATCACGAACAGCCTCAGGCCGGGCTGGCGAATCAGCCTGAAGCCCTCCCCCAGGTAGCCCAGTCCGCGAAAAAAGTTTCCTTTGAGCATTGCTGGTGGTCCTCCGCTGCCATGACAATAACGGGGCGCAAAGCATATCATGTCAGCCTCGTTCCCACAGCACGCAACCACCTTCGGATTACCCTATGACGCGACTCTGGCCAACCATCCGGCATATTCTTCACATGCGCCGCCTGTGGCAGGCCGTGTTGCTGGTGTCGGTTGTCGCCATTCTGTACCTGGCCACCACCAGCAGCAGCTACCCGATTCCGTCGTCCGATAATGACAAGGTCAATCACCTGATTGCCTTTATCGAGCTGACCATCGTTACCCGGCTGGCCTGGCCGCGCCTGAGCGCCTTCTGGTATGCCCCGGCACTACTGGGTTTCGGGCTGCTGCTGGAGGTGGTCCAGGCCAATCTGCCCTACCGGGATTTTTCCCTGGCCGATGTGCTGGCAGACAGCCTGGGGATTGCCATCGGCATGCTGCCCTGGCCCGGCACACGCAGGCCGCGCGAAATGGATTTGAGAGATTCGCCTGAATCCTTGTAAGAGATATCTCACAAACCTGTAGGAACTTTCAGTGTCTTCACGTACGAAGACGCAGCCCGGCCCATAGCCACTTCCCGCAGGGCCATGAATTCAAAGAAAAAACTATTAACGTGATAGTTGAAGCCCGCAAATAGTGTGCGCCGGTCACACGTTTGTCAGATTGGCCTTGGTATAGTGGGAACCGTCAAGGATGACAGGGAAAAGGACGACGCACTGGATGCACCCCTGCAGGGACTGTGGGGAGAGGCAAGGACACAGGGATGCCTCGCTTAAGGGATAACGATTTGGATTGCCGGCTCGGACGCTGGCCATCAGGGAAAGACGCAAGGATTACGGCAACATGGCGGTTGCCCCGAGTGCACGGACGCACCACTTGTTCCGACTGTGAACTGCCCGGGATGGCGGTTCAAACCTGTTAAAGGGCAGCCCTTGAGCTGCCCTTTGTTTTTTCTGCCGTAGAAAATTCTCAGCCTGCACCTTCCGCCAGGTAGATACGCACCCTGTTGAACTCCTCGAATTCGTTCAGGTCTGGCCAGGTCCTGGCTTCAATCACCGTTTGCAGCTGATAAGCCGGGTTACCGAGATCCCGAACCCGCGAATCTGCCAGCAAAACCCGGCTTGCTGCCGCCCGGAACGCCTCCAGCAACGGCCGGTTGTCAGGGTCATAAAGCACATCGGCCGCGGTGACCAGGTCCAGGGATTCCGGCCGCGCCGCCCAGTCGTCACAAAGCTCCACCTGCACACCGTTAAGCCGGGCATTGGCTGCGGCAGCATCCAGCGCTGCCGGATCGATATCGCAGGCAATGGCACGGGCCGCACCCGCCCGCGCCGCAGCCACGGCAACCACGCCGGAGCCTGAGCCGAAATCCAGTACCGCTTTGCCGGCCACCAGCTCCGGATGCTGCAAAATCCAGCTGGCCAGCACCTGGCCGCTGGCCCAGCAGAATGACCAGTACGCCGGCTCTGCTACCACGGCCTGGGCTTCATCATGGCTCAGGGGACCTTCCAGTACCGAGGGATCAAACAGGTACAAGGGGAGGTCCGGGCAACCTGCCGGTGCCGATGCGGCCACACGGCCACGGCTCAGGGTCTTGCGCAGGTGCTGGTTCAGGTGTTCCGGGGTCATTGCTGGCTCTCTCGGCAGTCCAAACCGCCATTGTACCTCTGGCCGGGATGCCCGGAAATCGGCACTCCGGTATACTGCCGCCCTACCCAGAACAACAGCGATCCGTTGACATGGCAAGCAGACCCGATACCAGCGATTACCTCAACCTGTTCCTGAGCGACGTTCCCCTGATGGACGTTCGCGCCCCGGTGGAGTTCAGCAAAGGCAGTTTTCCCAACGCCGAGAACGCGCCCCTGATGAACGACGGGGAACGCCACCGGGTGGGCATCTGCTACAAGGAAAAGGGCCAGGACAAGGCCATCGAGCTGGGCCACCAACTGGTCGCCGGTGATGTAAAAGCCCAGCGTATCGAAGCCTGGAAGCGTTTCGTAGCCCGCCACCCGGACGGCTACCTGTTCTGTTTTCGGGGTGGGTTACGCTCCCGTCTGACCCAGCAATGGATCAAGGACGCCGGCATTGATTACCCGCTGGTGAAAGGTGGCTACAAGGCCTTGCGACGCTTTCTGATCGACAGCCTGGACCAGCTGATCGACAGCGAAGACTTCCGCATTCTCAGCGGCCGCACCGGCACCGGCAAAACCCGGGTACTGATGGACCTTCCCAACCCGGTCGACCTGGAGGGCCTGGCCAACCACCGGGGCTCCAGCTTCGGCCGGCAAGTCACCCCGCAGCCGTCCCAGATCGATTTCGAAAACCACCTGGCGGTTGCCATGCTCAAGGCACACCACCAGGTAGGCGGGCCGGTGTACCTGGAAGACGAAAGCCGGCTGATCGGCCGCTGCGCGCTACCGGAACACTTCCGGGCCCGCATGAGCGAATCGCCGCTGCTGATCCTGGAACAGCCCATGGCAGAGCGTGTCGATATTATCCGCACCGACTATGTGGAACACATGCTGGCCGACTACATCGGCCGGGATGACGAAGAAGCCGGCTGGCTGAACTTCCGGGACTACCTGCTGAGCGCCATCGACCGTATCCGGAAACGCCTGGGCGGGGCGCGCCACCAGGAACTTCGCGCCTTGATGGAGCAGGCCCTGGAGCAACAGGAACGCACCGGCGACACCAGCGGCCACCATCTCTGGATCGAAGCCCTGCTCACCGATTACTACGACCCCATGTACGATTACCAGCTGAGCCAGAAACAGGGCCGGATCCTGGTGCGGGGCGGCCCCGATGAAATCACGGCATATGCCAGAGAGCATCACAATCCGTATAACTAACCGCTGCGTACCAACACTTTCTGACGCTGACATTTAATATGTCTGCTATATACTCTTTGTCAGATAAATATTGTGCTGGCAATCATTTGTCGGGTTTTCGCCACCTCAGAAAATACTAACGATCAAGGAGCTTCTATATGGAAGACATCATAAGTAACGGACAAGCGTCTGAATGGATTGACCAGGGCATCGCACTGGTTATGGCCTACGCCCCGAAAGTAGTACTGGCCATCATCACCCTCATTGTCGGCCTGTGGCTGATCAATCGTTTTGTCGGCGTGCTGGACAACAAACTGGGCAAGAAAGACCCCACCCTCAACAAGTTCCTGTGCGGCCTGATCGGCGCCATTCTGAAGATCCTGCTGCTGGTTTCCGTAGCTTCCATGGTCGGTATTGCCACCACCTCCTTCGTCGCCATTATCGGTGCCGCCGGCCTGGCCGTGGGCCTGGCCCTGCAAGGCAGCCTGGGCAACTTTGCCGGTGGCGTACTGATCCTGATCTTCAAGCCGTTCAAGGTGGGCGATGCCATCGAAGCTCAGGGTTTCCTGGGTTCGGTGCGTGAAATCAGCATCCTGTACACCATCATCGACACCTTCGATAACCGTCGCGTGGTGATCCCGAACGGCCAGCTGTCCAACGCCAGCCTGACCAACATGAGCGTGTATGAAACCCGTCGTTGCGACATGACCTTCGGCATCGGCTACAGCGACGACATCGACAAGGCCAAGGCGATCTGCAAGCGCCTGATCGAAGAAGACGAACGCGCCCTGAAAGACCCGGCTCCGCTGATCGTAGTGGGTGGCCTGGGCGAAAGCTCTGTCGACCTGACCGTACGGGCCTGGACCAAGGCCGGCGACCTGTGGCCGTTCTACTGGGACATGCAGGAACGTGTGAAGAAAGCGTTCGACGCCGAGGGTATCTCCATCCCTTTCCCGCAGCGCGACGTGCATATGTACAAGGCTGACTGACCGGAAGCCTGTCACACAGACACAACCGGTTATTCGCAAACTGCAGATCCTGCGCTAAGCTGTCGGTAAGACGGGAGGTCACCCCGTCTTACCGGAGCCTGGCCCGGGATTGGCAGACGGCTCTGCAACACTGTCCATGTTGTCAGGAGGTTGTGAACATGCCGGTACAGCAGTTAAAAGATTACCTGGACAAGGCCAATGTGGAATACATGTGCCTGTCCCACCCTCCCGCCTTTACTGCCCAACAACTCGCCCACCACGTGAAGATTGCCGGTGACCGTGTGGTTAAAACCGTGATCATCGAACTCGATGGCAAGATGGCCATGCTGGTGATGCCCGCCACCTGGCGCGTGCGCTGGGACAGACTGTCCCGCATTCTCGACACCGACTTTGTGGAACTGGCAGACGAACAGGAATTCCAGGACAGTTTCCCGGATTGCGAAGTGGGCGCCATGCCACCGTTCGGCAACCTGTTCGGAATGACGGTTTATTGCGCCGAAGTACTCACCGAACAGCCCGAACTGGCATTTGCCGCCGGCAGCCACACCGAATCCACCCACATGAAAACCCGGGATTTCCTCAACCTGGTGCAACCCATGGTGATCAATCAAGGCTTCACCCGCCCGGGCACCCAGAAACCGGCCTGGCTACTGAAAAACCGCAAACGACCGGAACCCCGGGAGGAAACCCTGCTGGCCGGATACTGAAACCTGCCGGATTGACCCCGGTCGCTTGTCTGGCGCCCGGCATCGCGTAAACTGATGCCAACAGACAGGAACCGGATATGAACCAAGCATTTGACATCATTATCGTGGGCGCCGGCATGGTCGGCGCCGCACTTGCCACCGGCCTTGGTCAGCAAGGCATCCGTGTGGCCCTGATCGACAAAGCCGAACCCAGCGCCTTCGATGCCTCCAGTGCCCCGGATATCCGGGTGTCGGCCCTGAGTGCCGGCAGCGAACGCTACCTGGACAGCCTGGGAGCCTGGCATTCCATCCTGGCCATGCGCGCCACACCCTATCGCCGCCTTGCGGTGTGGGACGAAACCCCCAACCCCCTGAGCCGACTGCTGCCACCCTCCCTGACCGAAGTGGAATTCAGTGCCGAACAGCTCGGTGCCCGCCACCTGGGTCACATTGTGGAAAACAGCATCACCCAGCAGGCGCTCTGGCAGACCGCTGAGGCCGAGCCGGAAGTAACCCTGATAACCGGCCGCAGCGTTCAGGACCTGGCACAGGATCAACGGCTGGCCCGGGTCACCCTAGATGATGGCAGCCAGCTGGAAGCACAGTTGGTCATCGGTGCCGACGGCGCCATGTCACGGGTTCGTGACCTGGCCGGTATCGGCGTTACCCGCGATCAATACGACCAGCAGGCCATGGTGATTTCCGTGCGCTACCGGGGCGGCGTGGAAGACATCACCTGGCAGGGCTTCTACCCCAGCGGCCCGCGGGCCTTTTTACCCCTGCACAGTGCCGGCGAACAGTTGCCCGGTGAATGCTGGGGCTCGCTGGTATGGTATGACCACCCGGCCAGGCTGGCGCAGCTCAAGGCCATGGATGAGCCAGCACTGATGGCCGAGATCCAGAAGCATTTCCCGGCCCGCCTGCCGGAGCTGACCCATATCGATGCCCGAGCCAGCTTTCCCATTGCCCGCCAGCACGCCAGGCACTATTACCTGAACCGGGTGGTACTGGCCGGCGACGCCGCCCATACCATCAACCCGCTGGCCGGCCAGGGCGTAAACCTGGGTTTCCAGGATGCCCAGTGCCTGCAGGGTTTACTGAAGGAAGCCCGGCGCGGCGGTGACGACCTCGCCTGCGAACGCTGGCTGGCCCTGTACGAACAGCAACGCCGGCCCGCCAACCAGCGCATGATGCTGGCCATGGACCTGTTCTACCACCTGTTCAGCAACGCCATACCGCCGGTACACCTTGTCCGTAACCTGGGCCTGGGCGCCGCCCGCGCCCTGCCCTTTGCCCGCAACCGCGTCGCCCGCTACGCCATGGGGCTGGACGACAAACTGCCCGCACCGCTTCAACAAATGGTCAATCGTCTGCCGGGTCTCGGCAGTCTATAGTGGTCAACTTGCACGCTTAACAACGAACAGGGAGTTTTCATGTCGGAAACCATCTTCACCAAAATCATCAACCGGGAAATCCCGGCGGACATCGTCTATGAAGACGACCTCAGCCTCGCCTTCAGGGACATCAATCCCCAGGCACCGGTACACCTGCTGATCATCCCGAAAAAGGCGATTGCGACCATCAACGACATTGAAGAAGGCGACCGGGAAGTGGTGGGACACCTGTACTGGGTAGCCGGAAAACTGGCCAGAGACATGGGATTTGCCGAAGACGGCTACCGGGTGGTGATGAACTGCGGAGAGAATGCCGGGCAGACCGTGTTCCACATCCATTTGCACCTGCTGGCCGGCAAGCCACTGGGCTGGCCGCCTTACACTGACAAGATGAAGCAGGCCTGACTTTTCCTGCTTCTGGTTTTGGAGTAAGCAAGCGGGCTGGTATGGCTGTTTGGGACACGCTCAAGGCATCCATGCTCGCTTAGCTTTGGCCATCCATGGCCAAAGATAGTCCCAAACAGCCATACCAGCCCGCGTGCCCGAAGCTTGGGAGGTAGGCTGACAGACTAAAACACGATTTTGGTGAAAACAGCTCTGAAGTCAGGTCGGCCGATGTGCGGTGCGGCCCGCCCCTACCGCCCCACTACCCGCTCTGCTTCTTCCATCGGCGAATGGCGAATATCCTCACCCTTGGCCATGAAAATGACGTGCTCAGCGATGTTACAGGCGTGGTCACCAATGCGCTCGAGTGCGCGCAGTACCCACATCACCATCATGCAACGGGTGATATTGCGGGTATCTTCCATCATGAAGGTCAGCAAGGCCCGGGCCGCAGCCTGGTACTCTTCGTCAACCTGCTTGTCTTCTTTCATGATGCGCAGGGCCTGCTCGGAATCCAGCCGGGCAAAGGCATCCAGGGCATCATGCAGCATGCTGAGCACGTGGGTGCCGATGTGGCGGATTTCCACGTAACCCCGGGGAGCCTGGCCTTCTTCGGTCAGCTTGATGGCCATCTTGGCAATTTTCTTGGCTTCGTCACCCACACGTTCCAGGTCCGCCACCATCTTGATCACGGAAATCACCAGTCGCAGGTCCCGGGCTGTCGGTTGCCGGCGGGCGATGACCAGGATGGCTTCTTCATCCAGGTCCATTTCCATCTTGTCGACCAGCTTGTCGCCAAGGCGGACTTTTTCCGCCAGCTGGCCGTCACTGTCAACCAGTGACTGGATAGCCTGCTCCACCTGGCTTTCCACCATGCCCCCCATGTTCAGGAACTGGGTTTTCAGCTCGTTAAGTTCATCGTTGAACTTACCGGAGATATGATCTCCGTATACATCATCCTTTCTGTTCGGCATTTTCTTTGTCTCCAAGGTTCCCGGGCCTGATTAACCA
The DNA here is from genome assembly GCF_002258215.1 of Marinobacter vinifirmus. Taxonomy (GTDB): domain Bacteria; phylum Pseudomonadota; class Gammaproteobacteria; order Pseudomonadales; family Oleiphilaceae; genus Marinobacter; species Marinobacter vinifirmus. The sequence goes on along the minus strand of NZ_NEFY01000005.1, from coordinate 205,011 downwards.
AAACGACCGGTGATGTAGGATTCGGTCAGTTCGTGGTCCGGCGAAGTAAATACTTTGTCGGTTTCGTTCACTTCCACCAGGTGGCCCAGATGGAAGTACGCCGTGCGGTTGGATACCCGGGCGGCCTGCTGCATCGAGTGGGTTACGATCACAATGGTGTAGCTCTCGGACATTTCCGCGATCAGCTCTTCCACCTTGGCGGTAGCGATCGGGTCCAGCGCTGAACAGGGCTCGTCCATCAGGATCACTTCGGGGCTGACGGCAATGGCCCGGGCAATACACAGACGCTGCTGCTGACCGCCGGACATGCCGGTGGCAGTAGCATCCAGGCGGTCTTTTACCTCGTTCCACAGGCCAGCCTTGCGCAGGCTGTCTTCCACGATATCGTCCAGGTCGGACTTACGATTGGCCAGGCCGTGAATACGCGGGCCATAGGCCACGTTGTCGTAGATCGACTTGGGGAACGGGTTCGGCTTCTGGAATACCATGCCAACCCGGGCCCGCAGCTCAACCACGTCACGCTTGGGGTCATAGATGTTCTGGTCATCCAGCATCAACTCGCCTTTCACGCTACAGATATCGATGCTGTCGTTCATCCGGTTCAGGCAGCGCAGGAAGGTGGACTTGCCGCACCCGGACGGGCCGATAAAGGCAATCACTTCGTTGCGGGCAATATCCAGGCTGATTTTCTTGATGGCCCGGCTTTCGCCGTAAAACACCTCAACATCCCGCAGCTTGAACTTCGGGTCGTCGGCGTAGGGGCTGCCAACGGTAACCCCTTCCTGGATGATCGTCTCTGCCGGGCGCTCGTCCTGTACGGGAACAGCGGGCGCCTCGGTGGTTTCGTTGTTGCTGGTTACTGTCGAATTCATAGTGTTCATGGTTTAACTCCTTACCACCGGCGCTCAAGACGTTTACGGAGCCAGATGGCCAATGCGTTCATGGTGATCATAAAGCTCAGCAGGATCATGATTCCGGCAGAGGCAAGTTCAACAAAGCCCTGCTCGGCACTGCTGGCCCAGAGGTAAATCTGTACCGGGAGCACAGTGGCGGAACTGAAGAAACCGTCAGGAATCTCCACGATGAATGCCACCATACCGATCAGCAGCAGCGGTGCTGTCTCCCCCAGTGCCTGGGCCATGCCGATGATCGAACCGGTCATCATGCCGGGCATGGCCAGGGGCACCACATGGTGCAGCACCACCTGCATTTTCGAGGCGCCGATGCCTTCCGCCGCTTCACGGATAGAGGGCGGCACACTCTTGATGGCCGCACGGCTGGAAATGATGATGGTGGGCAGGGTCATCAGCGCCAGCACCAGGCCACCCAATACCGGTACGGAGCGCGGCAAGCCGAACACCCCGATAAACACCGCCAGGCCCAACAGGCCGAAGATGATCGACGGTACCGCCGCCAGGTTGTTGATGTTGACTTCGATAAAATCGGTGAACTTGTTCTGGGGCGCAAATTCCTCCAGGTACACCGCTGCCGCAACCCCCATCGGGAAGGCAATCACCAGGGTAACCACCATGGTCAGCAGGGAGCCGACAATGGCGCCCAGAATACCGGCATTGGACGGCTCCCGGGAATCGCCCCGGCTGAAGAACACATCGTTGAAACCGGTGTCTACCACGCCCTTCTGAACCAGCTCATCCACCCAGCGCTGCTGCTGTTCCGACAAACGGATGCTGTAGGCCGGATTGTCGGCATGTTTCACATAGACCGACACCGTGTCGTGCACCAGGAACTCCATGGTCTGGGTAGTACCCAACAATTCCGGCTGCCGGGCCAGCAGGTCCTTGATCTGGTTGCTGGCATAGCTACCCGCCAACCGGCTCAGCTCCCGAAGGTCCTTACGCTCCTCCACCTCGGGAAAATGCTTCTGCAGAGCCGTTATAATGGGCGCCTGGAAGTCCGCCATGGACATCTGGTCTTTGTCAGACGCGTCATCCAGGTACATCTGCTCGCCATCAAGCACCACCTCAAGGGTCATGGTGGTCTTGATAAAGCCGGTGTAGCCCTTGCCGATGATGTCGGTAAACAGTACCACCAGGGACAACAAGGCGATAGCGATGGCGGTCATGCCGTAGAGCCGGAACCGGCGCTCCTTGCGGTACCGCCGCTTGAGTGACTGGCGGACAATCTCCGCCTGTGAACGTTGATCAGTCATACTGTTCCCTATACTTGCGGACAATCTTCAGGGCAACCACGTTGAGGGCCAGGGTTACGATGAACAGCATCATGCCCAGGGCAAACGCGGCCAGGGTCTTGGCGCTGTCGAATTCCTGGTCACCGGTCAGCAGGGTGACAATCTGCACCGTAACCGTGGTGACGGAATCCAGCGGATTGGCCGTCAGGTTGGCTGCCAGGCCTGCTGCCATCACCACAATCATGGTTTCACCGATGGCCCGGGAAGCCGCCAGCAGGATGCCGCCCATAATGCCCGGCAGGGCCGCGGGGAAAATCACGTTCTTCATGGTTTCTGACTGGGTGGCACCCAGTGCCAGGGAACCGTCCCGCAGGGTCTGGGGTACGGCGTTGATCACGTCGTCAGACAACGATGAAACAAACGGAATAATCATGACACCCATCACCAGGCCCGCCGCCAGCGCGCTCTGGGATGAGGCTTCAAGGCCGATACGTTCAGCCAGGTCCCGTATGAACGGGGCAACCGTAAGGGCCGCAAAAAAGCCGTATACCACGGTTGGGACACCTGCCAGCATTTCCAGCAGCGGCTTGATCACCGCCCGGGCCGGCCTGGTTGCGTACTCAGACAGGTACACCGCAGACAGCAACCCCACAGGTACCGCTACCAGCAGCGCAATGGCCGAAATCAGCAGGGTGCCGGTGAACAGCGGGATGATACCGAAAGCACCGTCTGAACCTACCTGGTCGGCACGCAGGGCAGTCTGGGGGCTCCAGGACGTGCCGAACAGAAACTCGGTAATGGGAACCTTGCCGAAGAACCGGAAGGTTTCAAAAATCACGGAAAAGACAATACCGACGGTGGTCAACACGGCAACCGCCGCACAGACAAAGAAAATCCACCGCAAGGTGCGCTCCACGTTTTCGCGGGCGTTGATGTGGGGTTGTACCCGGGTCCAGGCATAGGCAGCGCCCAGTACCGCAAGAAGAATCACCAGCGTGGCCTTGAAGCTGGCACTGCGCTGTTTGAGGGCGTCCAGAAGGTCCGCCGCACCCACCACTTCCGGGGGTACAAACTGCGGATCCAGCTTGCCGGCTGCCACGTTGTTGATCTGCGAAAGGATAAGGCTCGCCTGCCCGTCAGACTCAGGTGCAAGTTCTGCCGGCAACGAAGCCACCACATAGTTCTGGATAACCTTGCCTTCAAAACCCGCCCACAGCGCCAGGACAATCAGCGCAGGGATCGCGCACCACAAAGCGGCACGGGCCGCGTAGTAAAAGGGCAGCGCCTTCAGATTGCGAATACCGCCGATGGGCTCGGCTACCGCGCGCGAGCGCATGTAGGACAAACCATAGGCGATGACGGCAATCACCAGGATCAGAGGCAACAGATTGGCCGTTTGCATAACGTTCTCTGTATCGTGTAAATGTTGAGTTAAAGCCAGCTCAACGTTTTTATTATTGTGCCAGTTTAGCGGCTGTTTTATTCATCTGGTTGTAACAAAAGAACGCGAACCTCCCCGGCCCGCGTTCTTTGTCGTCGTCCCTGACTACCCGGAGCTGCTTACAGCTCGTTGCCGGTCATCGGCTTCAGGTTGCGCACATTCTTGGCCACTTCCATGCGGGTGTTGCGCGGGTTCGGAATCAGACCTACGTCGACCAGGTAGCCGTTGTCGCCCCAGGCGCCTTCAGTGGTGAATTCCTCGGCATATTCCTTGATACCCGGAACCACACCTACGTGGGCGTTCTTGATGTAGAAGAACAGGGAGCGGGCAACCGGGTAATCTTCATCAGCGATAGTTTCCGGAGTCGGCTCAACGCCACCGATGGTCGCGGCCTGGATCTGGCTGCTGTTTTCCATCAGGAAGCTGTAGCCGAAGATACCCAGGGTGTCCTTGTCCTGCGCCAGACGCTGAACGATCAGGTTGTCGTTTTCACCAGCCTCAACGAACGGGCCATCTTCACGCATGCTGTGGCACACGCTCTTCATGTCTTTCTTTTCCATCGCTTTGATGAAATCGAAGGTCTTGCAGCCACCTTCCATAGCGATTTCAACGAAGGCATCACGGGTACCGGAAGTCGGAGGGGGACCCATCACGCTGATTTCCAGGTTCGGCAGGCTGGAGTCAATGTCACTCCACTTCTGGTAGGGGTTGGCCACCAGCTTATCGCCACCCTTGGGATCAGGCACTTCCTTGGCCAGGGCCAGGAACACCTGCTTAAGGCTCAGATCCAACTTCTCAGCGTCTTTGGAGTTGGCGATAACGATACCGTCAGCACCGATTTTCACTTCGGTGATTTCCTTCACGCCATTGCTCTGGCACAGCTCGAACTCGCTCTTCTTCATGCGACGGGAAGCGTTAGTGATGTCCGGGTGCTGGGTACCGATACCGGCACAGAACAGCTTCAGACCACCGCCGGAACCGGTAGATTCCAGTTTCGGAGTCGGGAAGTCGGTGTTACGGCCAAAACGCTCGGCAACTACAGTGGCGAACGGATAAACAGTGGAAGAACCGACGACATTGACGGTATCACGGGCCATGGCCGGGGTGGACACGGCGGCAATGCTGCCCGCCAGGGCAACAGAAGCGATTGCAGCTTTCAATTTCATCACGTTATGTCTCCAGTATCGGTGGACGTTATGTTGGTATCTGCTTTACCGATGAGTGCATCCTAGGGAGACTCTGTGACAACTTTGTTACAGCTTTTGAAATATAGCCGTCATTAGCGAAATTTTCTTGCAGCGTGCGGCCAGCCCGTTACCATGCACGGAAAACAATTCATAAGCTTCCGTAAGGCAAATCATTCATGAAAGCATACGATGACGACAAACCCGCCCCCCGCGGGGAAATGATGCTGCAGGTGATTCCCCTGCCCTCAGACACCAATGCCAATGGCGATGTGTTCGCCGGCTGGCTAGTCAAACAGATGGATATTGCCGCCGCTGCCATGGCCGGGCGCATTTCCCGGGGCCGCAATGCCACCGTGGCCATGGATCGCATGGAGTTCCTGTCGCCGTTGCGGGTGGGTTCCCAGGTAGGTTGTTATTGCGAATTGGTGGACATTGGCCGCAGCTCCATGAAGATCCAGGTGGAAGTCTGGACCCTGGACCGCAGCTCAAAGACACCGCGCAAGGTAACGGAAGGCCTGTTTGTATACGTAGCCATAGACGAGCACGGCCGCATCCGGGAAGTGCCGGAACAGAATCACTGACCTTTCGACATCAGCTGCTCGATGAGAGCCTGATACCGGGGCGCCAGCCTTGAAGCCCGCCATGGATTCGGCGGCTCTGCAACAGGTGGTTGTTCAAGCAGCCTGGCCAGCTGATCAGCTGCCGCCCCGGCTTCCGCCGCTTTGTCAGACTCAATGCTGGTGTACCGGCACTGCGGCGGCACATACTCCCGGTAGGCCAGACGGTCCGGTGCCAGTGGCAAACACCCGGCAGCCATGGCTTCGAGCATCGCCAGCCCCTGGAAATCGTGAAGCGCTGTCGTCAGCACAATATCGGCACGGCCTAGCAAGCGATCATAATCTGCGCGGCGCTCCAGAAAGCCCCAGTGTTCGATGTGCCCTGAAAATTGCCGGTGAATCCGGTCAAATGCTTCCGGGCGGCTGCGAAAGCCCTCGCCCACCACGCTGATACGGAAAGGCATTGCACGCTCTGTCAGCTGCTCCAGCAATGCCAACAATCGGTCCGGCCCCTTGTCGTATTCCCAGCGGTGATTCCACAGCAGGTGCGGACACGCCCGGTTCACAGGCCGGGGCTGGTCGATAAACAAGCGGTCTTCAATCGGAACCGGCAGCACCGAAGACCTTTCCCTGAGTTTTTCCATCACCCCATCGGGCACCGCATCCGGCATCTTGTTCAGAAAGCCTTCCACGCCTTGCAGAAAGCTGTCCCGGTTCCAGGCGCTGTTGAAGACCACCGCATCGGCCGCCAGGGCACTGTAGAGATTGACCATTTTCGGCTCTACCCGGCCCCGCTGCTGATCGCTGACCGGAAAGGCGAACTGGTTTTCATGCATGTAAAGCAGGCACGGCGTGTTTGCCAGCGAGGGGTGCAACCCGCGCAATGTGGCCAGGTCGACCATGGACGTGGCAATGACCAGGTCCCAGGATTCCTGCAGGCAAGGCTCGTCCAGCCAGCTCACCGGATTACCCCGTATCCGCCATTGGAAGAATCTGGGCGGAAGCGCCAGCGTCTGCCAGTGATAACCGGGCAGCAGGGTGACCAATTGCTCTCGCCAGCGCCGATGGCTGGCGGCATCGTAGCCTGACAATAGAAGAATGCGTTGGGTCATGGCGATCCATAGCTGGGGGACGAAGGAGTCGGCAAGTGTATCAGGCCTCGGGCTTTCCTTGGTTCAGGGACCACAGGCCGAACACCGGCCCCGGCAACAGCAAAAGCGCCACCCAGACATCCCAGGCGCTCCAGAACCCGCTGGTGAGCCATATTGCCGGCAGCGTCAGGCCAAAGCCGACCGCGTTCATGACCGCCAGCGACGAACCCACGGTTTCCTTCGGTGCGGTCGAGGCCGCCAGTGCAGAGAATTGCGGTGAATCGGCCACTACCGCCACGCCCCAAACCAACAGCAAAACCATTAACAACAAAGGCGGCAGCCCGTTCATCCAGGGATAGAGCAGACACAGAGCCCCGGACACCATCAGCGCCCGCCGGGCCACCCACTCACTGCCCAGGGTCCGACTGAGCCGACCGCCACCGATACAGCCGGCAGCGCCGATGCCGATTACCGCAAATGACAGCCAGGGTATCAAAGCCTCACCCTGCCCCAGCCTTTGAAGTTCTCGCCCGATCAACAGCGGCACCAAGGTCCAGAAGGCATATAGCTCCCACATGTGGCCAAAATAACCGCCGGCCACGGCCCTGAAGCGGGGACTACGCAAAGCCGCCAGCCCCTGACTGAGCGGGAGACGACCACTGGCTTTGGGCAGGTGCGGCCCATCGCCCAACAGAAATACCAACAACCCGCCCAGAAGTGCCAGGCAGGAAGATGCGAGCAGTGGCCACTCCCAGGGCATGCCCAGCGTTGCCCCACGCATAAGATGCGGCAGAGCTGTACCCAAGGTCAGCATGCCCACCAGCCAGGCCAGGGCCGCTCCGGCATATTTGGGCGTCCAGGCAATGACAAGTTTCATACCCAGAGGATAGATGCCGGCCAGGCACAGGCCGGTGGCGAACCGCAGCAGGCTGTCCAGCGGAAATACTCCAGCCACCGTCACGAAAGCCGCATTCGCAAGGGCACCCAGCAGGCTCGATACAAGGAAAATCCGACTGGCGCCGAAGCGGTCTGCCAGCCCGGTCACCGCCAGGGCAAGCGTACCCGCAATAAAGCCGGCCTGAACCGAGAGCGTCAACCGGCCCAGATCCGATTCCGCCAGCCCCAGCTCGGCGGACAGGGATAACCAGACTCCGTTGATACTGAACCAGAGAGATGTGCCAAAGAGTTGCGCCAGTACAATGACTGGCAGGCAGAGGCGCCGAAGTAACCCGATCATTTTATTGTCTTTGTTGCAGCCAGTTGGCTGAAGCCTGGCTTGTCCGCGCGCTCCGGCAACCATACTGACAACACGGCCGCTGTGGCTACCAGGGCTGCGGAAATCCACAGGCAGGCCTCCAGCCCGTAGGCCTGATACACCCAACCAGACAGGATGGTACCCAGTAATCTGCCCGCCGCATTGGACATATAGTAAAAACCCACATCCAGCGACACACCATCACCCCGGGCATAGCTGACAATCAAGTAGCTGTGCAGGGAGGAGTTGATGGCAAACAGCACCCCGAACAGCAGCAAACCGCCGATCACCACCGCCTGTGCCGACCAGCCGGCCATCAAGGCCCCGGCAATGGCCGCCGGAACCACCGCCAGCAAGGCCGCCCAAAGCACGGCACCGGATTTACCGTTGGAGTGTCCGGTGATTTTGGGTGCAATGGTCTGGATAAAGCCATAGCCGATAATCCAGCTGGCCATAAAACCGCCCACCTTCCAGTGGTCCCAGCCGAACACCGTGGCCATGTAGACCGGCAGGGCCACCACGAACCACACATCCCGGGCACCGAACAGGAACATCCGGGCGGCCGACAGCACGTTAATTGCCCGGCTCTTGGACAGGATCTCGCTGAACTTCGGCTTGGCCTTACTCTTGCCCAGATCCTGCCCCAGCAGGAACAGGCTGGCCAGCCACACCAGCCCCAGCGCCACTGCCATGAAGATCACCGCGCCGGTAAAGCCGGCTGCCATCAGCAGCACGCCGCCCAGAAAGAACCCCACCCCTTTCAGGGTGTTCTTGGAGCCGGTGAGAATGGCCACCCACTTGTACAGGGTGCCCTGCTGCTCATCCGGTACCAGCAACTTGATGCCGCTCTTGGCCGACATCTTGTTCAGGTCCTTGGCAATGCCGGACAACGCCTGCGCCGCCATCACCCAGGGCACCGTGAGCATGGCCGCCGGCACCGCCAGCATCGCCAGCGCGACGATCTGCAGGAACAGCCCGATGTTCATGGTGCGGTTCAGGCCCATGCGGGCGCCGAGATAGCCGCCCACCAGGTTGGTCACCACCCCGAAGAACTCGTAGAAGATGAACAACAGGGCGATTTCCAGCGGCGAATAGCCCAGCTGGTGAAAGTGCAACACCACCAGCATCCGCAGGGCGCCATCGGTCAGTGTGAAGGCCCAGTAGTTGCCTGTGATCACCAGGTACTGGCGGATGGCCGCGCTCATATCAGGCCAGCCCTACCTTGCGGGCGAGTTCCGCCGTGCGGTTGGCGTAGCCCCATTCGTTGTCGTACCAGGCATAGATTTTCACATGGGTTCCGTTAACCACCAGGGTGGACAGGGCATCGACGATGGAAGAACGGGGGTCGGTCTTGTAGTCGATGGACACCAGCGGGCGCTCTTCGTAGCCCAGGATGTCTTTCAGTTCGCCCTCGGCCGCGTCCTTGAGCAGTTGATTCACAGTTTCCTTATCCGTGGGTTTCTCTACTTCAAAGACGCAGTCGGTCAGTGAGGCATTAGTCAGCGGAATCCGCACCGCATGGCCATCCAGCCTGCCTTTAAGCTCCGGAAAGATCTCGATGATCGCGGTGGCGGAGCCGGTGCTGGTGGGAATCAGCGAGCTGCCACAGGCACGGGCCCGGCGCAGGTCCTTGTGGGGCGCGTCGATGATGGTCTGGGTGTTGGTCAGGCTGTGGATGGTGGTCAGTGAACCGTGCTTGATGCCCAGTTTCTCGTGGATGACTTTCACCACCGGCGCCAGGCAGTTGGTGGTGCAGGAGGCCGCGGTGATGATGCGGTCATTGGCCGGGTCGAAGATGTGTTCGTTCACGCCCATGACAATATTCTTGGCGCCCGGCTCTTTCACCGGGGCGGTCACCACCACCCGCTTCACACCCTGATCCAGGTAGCCCTGCAGCACCGCAACTTTCTTGTTCACACCACTGGCCTCGATGACCAGGTCGCAACCAGACCAGTCGGTATCGGCAATGGCCTTGTTGTGGGTCACGCGGATGCGCTGGCCGTCAATCACCATCTCATCGCCATCGGCGGTGGCTTCGTGGCTCCAGCGGCCATGCACGCTGTCAAAGTTCAGCAGGTGCGCCAGCGTATTGGTGTCTGCGCCCGGGTCATTGATGGCCACAAATTCCAGCTCCGGCCAACCCCAGGCGGCCCGCAGAGCCAAACGGCCAATGCGGCCAAATCCGTTAATACCTACCTTGATCTTACTCATGGTGTTCTCCTTGCGAGTTTCGCAATCCGTGTAAATTCGTGATCAGGGGCACTGCACCGCCGGGCGGTCTGCCATGGCCTGCAACCTGGCCAGGGGCTGCCCGATCAGTGCCGCATTGTTCCGGCCGGTTTCCTCCAGAACCCGCACCACCCAGTCTGGCAGATGCGGATGAAGGTAATAATAGACCCATTGGCCCCGTCGCTCTGTTTCCAGCAGGCCGGCATCCCGAAGTGAGGCCAGGTGGCGGCTGACTTTTGGCTGGGAGACTTCAAATGCTTCCGTCAGCTCGCACACGCACAGCTTGCCTTGATCTTTGATCAGCAGCAGGGCCGCCAGGCGCAGGTCGTCGGCCATGGCCTTGAACACAGTCACCGGGTTGTAGTCCGCCGGTTTCAGGCTAGTCTCTTTCTGATGCACCAGGGTGAACAGGCCGATACGCTCCCTGATCTCTTTCAGCGTCAAGGCAAAGGTGGCGTGCCGGTTGGCCTCGGCAGGGTCCGGAAAGTCCCAGGCAATTTGCTGGGCACCAGAAGATACCCGCGCGCATTCCCGGGCAGCCTTTTCACACAGAGTGATTACGTAATCCCAGTACTGGCCCTGCAACTCAGACAGCGACTTGCTGTAAAGCCCGTCCACCGGAATGCCAGCTTCCTGCAGCACCTGTAGCGCGAGCGGGTGCGGTTCACCGGGCTCGGTACCGGCGCTGGCCACTTCAAACCGGTCGCCAGCCATGTGCCGGAGCAAGGCTTCTGCCATCAGGGAGCGGGCGCTGTTGGCGGTGCAGACAAACAGGACTCTTCTTTTCATACGAATTTCCGTATATTCGGGTTGCCATATATTTAACTTTTGCGATAATAGCCCGCAACTGTGACAGAGTAAAGACAGCAATCGCAGCCAGCAGCAGCGAGCCAACCGCGATAAAGGGCATCGAAACTACCATGGCAGAAAGACTACTGGAGATCTATCGAAGCAATCAGCGGGAAGGCAACCTGCTGTTTTTCATGATCCTGGCCTTTCTGGCCATTTTCTTCATGCCCGCCGGAACCGAACGCTTTGATAACGCGGTACTGGAAGCCTTCCGCCTGACCAACTGGTATGCCCGGGAACACGTGATTCTGTGCTTGCTGCCGGCGTTCCTGATTGCCGGGGCCATGGCGGTGTACATCAGCCAGGGCTCGGTGATGCGCTATCTGGGGCCGTCTGCCTCAAAACCGGTAGCCTTCAGCGTCGCCTCGGTATCCGGCACTTTGCTAGCTGTGTGCTCGTGCACCGTACTGCCGCTGTTCGGCGGTATTTATCGTCGTGGCGCCGGACTGGGGGCGGCGGTGGCCTTTCTCTATTCCGGCCCGGCCATAAACATCATGGCAATAGTGGTCACCGCCAAGGTGTTGGGGGCTGAAATCGGGCTGGCCCGGGCCATTGGCGCCATTGTCTTTGCCGTGGTTATCGGCGCCATCATGCACCTGATCTACCGCAAGGAAGAGGCCGAGCGCTCGGTGAGCCATGCCCGGGGCTTCGGCGGCGACGAGGCTGACAAACCGGTCGGTGTCATTGCCCTGTTCTTTGCCCTGATGGTGGGCATCCTGGTATTCGCCAACTGGGCGGCGGCCGACAACCAGGCCTGGATGGCGGTCTATGACCTGAAATGGCCGTTCACTGCGGCCCTGGCCGCTGTCCTGGGTGTGTTGCTGGTACGGCGCTGGCACTGGCCACCGGGCCAGTTGCTGATTCTGGCCGCCGTGGTTGCGGCCTTCGCCACCCTGGCACCCGGCATGCCGGAGCTGCCGTTTGTGATCGGTATCGGCGGCCTGATGCTGATTGCCACCCTGCGGGATGAAGACCGGGAATGGCCGGTACAAAGCTGGGACTTCGCCAAGCAGATCCTGCCGTTGCTGCTGGCGGGGGTGTTCGTGGCGGGCTTTGCCCTGGGGCGCCCCGGCCATGAGGGCATGATTCCCTCAGAATGGGTCGCCGCCGCGGTGGGCGACAACTCCCTGCTTTCCACCATTCTGGCGTCGGTGCTGGGCGCCCTGATGTACTTTTCGACCCTCACCGAAGTGCCCATCGTCGAAGCCCTGATGGGCTCCGGCATGGGCAAGGGCCCGGCACTGGCGCTGTTACTGGCTGGCCCGGCCCTGTCGTTGCCCAACATGCTGGTGATCCGCACCATTCTGGGCACGCAGAAAACCCTGGTGTACTGCGCCCTGGTGGTGCTGATGGCCACCATTACCGGCTTTATTTACGGAAACTGGTGGGTATAACCCCGCCCGCACAAACCCGAAGGAGATGACCATGAAATTCACCATCTATGGCAGTGGCTGTGCCAAGTGCAAACAACTGACAGCGAATGCCGAGGAGGCCGCCAGGGCACTCGGGCTGGACTACGAAGTGGAAAAGGTGACGGATGTGAACGACATCATTGATGCCGGCATCATGCGCACACCCGCCCTGGCCGTAGACGGCGAGATTGCCGTGGAAGGCAAGGTGGCCAGCGCCGACGACATCAAGAAACTGCTGGGCTGAGCATGACCTCTTCTGATTTACCCAACATCGACACCGGGCTGTTCCGGGCCCCGACCAACAACGACCTGTTCGCGGCGACGCCTTCTGACCACAAACCCAGAATTCTGCTGCTGTACGGCTCCCTGCGCGAGCGCTCGTTCAGCCGCCTGGCGGTGGAAGAAGCCGCCCGCCTGCTGGAAGCCATCGGTGCGGAAACCCGCATCTTTAATCCCCGCGGCCTGCCCCTGGCCGATGCCGAAGATGCCTCCCACCCGAAGGTTCAGGAGCTGCGGGAGCTGGTGCAGTGGAGCGAGGGCATGGTGTGGTGCTCACCGGAACGCCACGGCGCCATGACCGGCATCATGAAAACCCAGATCGACTGGATTCCCCTGTCCATGGGGGCGGTGCGGCCGACCCAGGGCAAAACCCTGGCGGTGATGCAGGTGTGCGGCGGCTCCCAGTCATTCAACGCAGTCAACCAGTTGCGGGTGCTGGGCCGCTGGATGCGCATGGTGACCATCCCGAACCAGTCGTCCGTACCCAAGGCGTTCATGGAATTTGACGACAACGACCGGATGAAGCCTTCGGCCTACTACGACCGTATCGTGGATGTCATGGAGGAGCTGGTAAAGTTCACCCTGCTGGTGCGGGACCGCAGCGATTACCTGACCGACCGCTATTCCGAACGCAAGGAAAGCGCCGAAGAACTGTCGAAGCGTGTGAACCAACGTTCCATTTAAGGATGTGCAATGAGCAGTAACGAACAAGCCCCGGAAGCTTCCTCCAGTAGCATGGGAATTTTCGGGCGCTATCTGTCAGTTTGGGTAGCCCTGGCGATTATTGCCGGTGTAGCGCTGGGCCAACTGGCGCCGTCTGTGCCGGAAACCCTGTCGCGCTTTGAATACGCCCAGGTGTCCATCCCCATCGCCATCCTGATCTGGGCGATGATTTTCCCGATGATGGCGCAGATCGATTTCAGCGCGATTGTCGGCGTGCGCAAAGAGCCCAAGGGCCTGGCCATCACCACCATTGTGAACTGGCTGATCAAACCCTTCACCATGTTTGCCATTGCCTGGTTCTTCCTGATGGTGGTGTTCGAGCCCTGGATTGCCCCGCAACTGGCCAGCGAATACCTGGCCGGCGCCATTCTGCTGGGCGCCGCCCCCTGCACCGCCATGGTGTTTGTCTGGAGTTACCTGACCCGCGGCGATGCCGCCTACACCCTGGTGCAGGTGTCCCTGAACGACATCATCATGCTGTTCGCCTTCGCCCCGATTGTGGTGTTCCTGCTGGGTATTTCCGACATCCAGGTACCCTGGGATACGGTGATTCTGTCGGTGGTGCTGTACATCGTGATTCCGCTCACCGCCGGCTACCTGACCCGCCGCATCCTGATCGCCCGCAACGGCCAGCAGTGGTACGACGAGGTCTTTATGAAACGCCTCGGCCCGGTGACCCCGGCGGCGCTGATTGTCACCCTGGTTCTGCTGTTTGCCTTTCAGGGCGAAGTCATTCTGGAAAACCCGCTGCACATTGCCCTGATTGCCGTGCCGCTGATTATCCAGACCGTACTGATCTTCTTTATCGCCTACGGCTGGGCAAAATTATGGAAGGTACGCCATTGCATCGCCGCACCCGGTGCCATGATCGGTGCCAGCAACTTCTTTGAACTGGCCGTGGCTGCCGCCATCGCCCTGTTCGGCCTGCAATCCGGGGCGGCGCTGGCCACGGTGGTGGGCGTACTGGTGGAAGTGCCGTTGATGCTGATGCTGGTGCGCATAGCCAATAACACCCGGGACAAGTTCCCGGCCTGATCACAGACACTTTCAGGAGCAACCATGCCCTCCGGCTCGACAGCAGGACGAATTCGCGAAATCTTCCTGGCCTTCCTGGCCCTGGGCTTGACCTCCTTTGGCGGCCCGGCAGCGCACCTGGGTTATTTCCGGAACGAATTTGTCGCCCGGCGCCGCTGGCTGTCCGAACAAGACTATGCCGACCTGGTCGCCCTGTGCCAGTTCCTGCCCGGGCCTGCCAGCAGTCAGGTAGGCTTTGCCATTGGCCTGCAGCGTGGCGGCGGCTGGGGTGCTGCTGCCGCCTGGACCGCATTCACCCTGCCCTCGGCCATCATCCTGGTGGCCTTTGCCCTGAGCGCCAGCCTGCTGGATGGTGCGGTCAGCCAGGGCATTATCCATGGCTTGAAAGTGGCCGCTGTAGCCGTAGTAGCCCACGCCGTGCTGGGCATGGCGCGCTCACTGTGCCCGGATCAGCAGCGGGCTGGTATCGCCCTGGCAGCGGTTATGCTGGTGGTGTTTGTGGGCGGTACTGCCGGGCAGGTTTCCGCGATTGTGGTCGGAGCCCTTGCGGGCCTGGTGCTGTGCCGCGCTGCCGACGACGGCGCGGCCGGACATTCCGGCATCTCGGTGTCAGCGGGCACCGGCCGGCTGACGGCTTTTTTATACGTGTTCCTGCTGGTCGGCCTGCCCCTGCTGGCGTGGCTCGCGCCCTCGGCCCCGCTGGATATGCTTGATGGCTTCTACCGCGCCGGGGCGCTGGTCTTCGGCGGCGGCCACGTGATGCTGCCGCTGCTGGAAGCGGAAGTGGTACAAACCGGCAGGGTAACCGCCGATGAATTCCTCGCCGGCTACGGCGCCGCCCAGGCCATCCCCGGCCCGCTGTTTACCTTTGCCGCCTACCTGGGTGCCGTGATGGGGCCCTCTGCACCGATTATCTGGGCCGCGCTGGCCCTGCTGGCCATTTTCCTGCCCGGCATGCTGATCCTGATGGCGGTACTGCCACACTGGAACAACTTCCGCCGCTGGCACCGGGCCCAGGCCCTGATGCGCGGCGCCAACGCCGCCGTGGTGGGCATTCTCGGTGCCGCGCTGTACCAGCCGGTATTCACCAGCGCCATCGTCGGCCCCGGCGAATTCGCCCTTGGCCTGACCGGGTTTATGCTGCTAAGCGTATGGAAACTCCCGGCCTGGGGCGTGGTGATCGTGATGGCCGCCGGCGGCGTGCTGCTGGGTGCGTAACCTGCCGCGCCTGTTCAGCCGGCAGCCACCCTGCTAATATCGCGCTCGTTTTCTGAGCGCGCCAAACCCGTTAACCAGCACCACCGACCGGAATTAAAAGAATGGATGTTTACCAGGCCCTTTTCCTTGGCCTCCTCCAGGGACTGACCGAATTCCTGCCCATATCCAGCTCCGCCCACCTGATCCTGACACCGGCCTTCTTTGGCTGGGAAGATCAGGGCGTGGGCTTTGACCTGTCGGTGCATGTGGGCACGCTGCTGGCCGTGGTGCTTTACTTCCGTCGGGATGTCTTCGGCATCGCCCGGGACGGCCTGATTTCCATTGGCCAGCGCAGAATCGTCGGTCAGGGCGCCCTGGCCTGGTACCTGGTCATCGGCACCATTCCCGCAGGCCTCGCTGGCCTGGCCCTGCTCGACATGATCGACAACGAACTGCGCGGCGCCTCGGTGATCTTCTTCACCACCCTGGTGTTCGGCATTCTGCTTGGCATTGCCGACTGGCTGCCGAAACGCCAGCGCACCATGGATACCCTGAACTGGAAAGACGCCGTCGTCGTCGGCATCGCCCAGGCCATGGCCCTGGTCCCCGGCACCTCACGCTCCGGCGTCACCATCACCGCCGGCCTGTTCCTGGGCATGACGCGGGAAACCGCCTCGCGGTTTTCGTTCCTGCTGGCGATTCCGATTATCGTGCTGGCGTCTGCGGTGAAGCTGCTGGAAGTGGCCTCATCCGATGTGATCGTAGACTGGAATGGCTTCCTGATTGGCGGCGTAACGTCGTTCCTGATGGCCATCACCGCCATCCACTTCTTCCTGAAGTGGCTCAACAAAGTGGGCATGTGGCCGTATGTTCTCTACCGGATTATTCTGGCCGGGGTGATTTACGCGGTTCTGATGTAATCGCGGTTTGGGAGTTTTGTTCTTCGGGTGCCGGCCTCGACCTTGGGAGGTGGCAGGCATCAGGAAGGGCTTTCCAAAAAGCGCTCGAGTTTCCTGGCATTGGAGGTAGGCAGGTATCGGGGTGGGCCTTCCAAAAACCGCTCCTTACGGCACATCCCTGTGGCGCTTCTGCTCCGCCATCCATGGCTCCGCACATTTTTGGAAGGCCCACCCCGATACCAGCCCCAAACCTCTCAGCTGGCTTTCAAAGCAACCTCTTAGCCTTGCCTATGTAGCGTCTGCAAGCCGATTGGGATTTCAGAAACGCCGAAGCATGGCGGTGGGACGGTCTTTCCAAAAATTTGTGGAGCCATGGATGGCGGAACACAAGCGCCCATGGACGGCTAGAGCGCTTTTTGGAAAGACCGTCCCACCGCCATGCCACCACCGAGCCAGAAGGCTAGGGGTAAAAAGCACCGACGTCTAACAAGCCTCCAACGGCGCATAGGCCAGAACCAGCCACTTGGCGCCCTCGTCGAAGTTTACCTGCACCCGGGTGTGGTGCCCGGTGCCCTCGGAGTTCATTACGATACCCTCGCCGAACTTCGGATGACGCACCCGCTGCCCCAGACTGAAACCCGATTGCTGCGCCGAATCCTGGCTGAACATGCTCTCATTAGGGCGGGACACCATCGCCGGCCGGGTCACCGTATTGCGTAACCGCACTTCCTGCAGGCAGTCGCCCGGAATCTCCCGCACGAAGCGGGACAGCGCGTGGAATTTTTCCTGCCCGTACAAGCGGCGGGATTCGGCGTAAGTGAGCACCAGCTTTTTCATGGCACGGGTAATGCCTACGTAGGCCAGCCGGCGTTCTTCTTCCATACGCCCCGGCTCTTCCAGCGACATGCTGTGGGGGAACAAACCTTCTTCCACACCGGCCAGGAACACCAGCGGGAATTCCAGGCCCTTGGCAGAGTGCAGGGTCATCAGCTGTACGCTGTCTTCATGGGCATCGGCCTGGGCTTCGCCGGCATCCAGTGCCGCCTGGGCGATGAATTCTGCCAGCGGGTCGACGCCGTCTTCCACCTCGAAATCGGACAGCGCATTTACCAGTTCTTCCAGGTTCTCAACCCTTGCCTGGCCCTTCTCGCCTTTTTCGCTGGCGTGGTAGTCCTTCAGGCCACTGGCTTCGATGGCCTGTTTCATCAGGCCCTGCAGTGAGGCTTCGCCCACCATTTCCGACAGGCCGTTGATGATTTCCATAAACGACTGCAGCCCGGTTTTCGCCCGGCCTTTCACCTGCCCTGCTGCCAGCAGGCGTTCGGCGGATTCCCACAGGGAAATGCCCTGCTCGGTGGCGTATTCACGCAGCTCTGCCAGGCTCTTGGCGCCGATGCCGCGGGTCGGGATGTTCACCACCCGTTCGAAGGCGGCATCATCACGGTGGTACTGCACCAGGCGAAGGTAGGCGAGGGCGTTGCGGATTTCCTGGCGGTCGTAGAACCGCAGGCCACCATACACCCGGTAGGGAATTCCCTGGCGCATCAGGGCTTCTTCCAGTACCCGGGACTGGGCGTTGGAGCGGTACAGGATGGCGGATTCGCTGCGCAGGTTGCCGTCGTTGACCCAGGCGGTGATGGAGTCAGCGATGTAATTGGCTTCGTCCTGTTCGTTAAAGGCCGCGTACAGGCTGATCGGTTCGCCTTCGGGGCCGTCGGTCCACAGCTCTTTACCGAGGCGGCCCTGGTTATTGGCGATCACCGCGTTGGCCGCCTTCAGGATCATCTG
This sequence comes from Marinobacter vinifirmus, assembly GCF_002258215.1. Classification (GTDB taxonomy): domain Bacteria; phylum Pseudomonadota; class Gammaproteobacteria; order Pseudomonadales; family Oleiphilaceae; genus Marinobacter; species Marinobacter vinifirmus. The sequence goes on along the minus strand of NZ_NEFY01000005.1, from coordinate 186,920 downwards.
GGTGGAGCGGTAGTTCTGCTCCAGCCGCACCAGGCGGGCGTTCGGGAAGTCCCGCTGGTACTGCTGGATGTTTTCGATCTTGGCACCACGCCAGCCGTAGATGGACTGGTCGTCATCCCCGACCACGGTCAGCGGCACGCGGTTGCTGGCCAGTACCTGAAGCCAGGCGTATTGGATGGTGTTGGTGTCCTGGAACTCGTCCACCAGGATGTGCTGGAAGCGCTGCTGGTAGTGACTCAGTAGCTCCGGCCGGTGCAGCCACAGCTCGTGGGAGCGCAGCAGCAGTTCGCCAAAGTCCACCAGGCCGCCCTGCTGGCAGAGTTTTTCGTACTGGCGGTAGATTTTCAGCATGGTGCTGGTGAAGTGGTCACCGGGGTTTTCCTGGATATGGTCCGCCCGCAGGCCTTCGTCTTTCTGGCTGTTGATAAACCACTGGGCCTGTTTCGGCGGCCACTGGCTTTCATCAATCTGGAACTCGCGCATCACCCGCTTGACCATGCGCAGCTGGTCGTCGCTGTCGAGCACCTGGAAATTCTCCGGCAGGCCGGCGTCTTTCCAGTGCGAGCGCAGCAAGCGGTGGGCGATGCCGTGGAAGGTGCCGAACCACAGTCCCCGGGAGGGGATGTTCATCATTTCTTCGATGCGGTAGCGCATTTCCTTGGCGGCTTTGTTGGTAAAGGTCACCGCCAGGATGCCGGTCGGCGGCACCCGGTCAACAGTCATCAGCCAGGCAATCCGGTGCACCAGCACCCGCGTTTTGCCACTGCCCGCGCCGGCCAGTACCAGCAGGTGGTCGTTCTGGGCGGTGACGGCCTCGCGCTGGGCATCGTTCAGGGGGTCAATAATGTGGGAAACGTCCATAGCACCTGGCTTTTTACTGGTTAAATAAACAGGCCTGAGAGTATAACAGGAGAAAAGCAGGTTTGTCGGGCAGGGATTGGCGCCGCTCTTTTGGAGTTAACGCTCAGGATCTTTGGAGTTAACGCACAGGAACGGGGACTTCTTCCCAGGACACGCTACGAGCACATCCCTGTGCGCTTGACTGTGGCCATTCATGGCCACAGACAGTCCTGGGAAGAAGTCCCCGTTCCTGCGCTGTCTGGCAACGAAGGTGCACCTCCCCCGTGCGACACCTCAAAAGATGAGGGCTTATGTCTTAGAAGCCACGCGGTACGGTTTGGGCTTCCACGAACTCGAACAAGCCTTCCAAGCCACCTTCGCGGCCAATACCAGAGGCTTTCATGCCACCAAACGGCGCTTCCGGAGTAGGCCCGGTGCCGGTGTTCCAGCCAACATGGCCGAAACGCAGGCCGGCGGCTACGCGTTGGGCACGCTCGGCATCGGCGGTGAAGACGTAGGAGGCCAGGCCGAATTCGGTGTCGTTGCCGGCTTCGATGACTTCCTCTTCGGTGCGGAACAGGGCCATGGGCACCAGCGGGCCGAAGGTTTCCTCCTGGTAGCAGGCCATGTTGCGGTCAACGCCCTGCACCACTGTGGGCGGGAAGAACAGGCCTTCACCCAACTCATCCGGCTGCTTGCCGGCAACCAGTTTGCCGCCTTTGGCCAGGGCATCCTCCAGGTGGCGTTTGACCTTGTCGAAGCCGGCTTTGTTGACCAGCGGGCCGATGTCGACGCCATCGTTCATGCCGTCGCCGACGGTCATTTTATTCACTCGCTCGGCGAGTTTTTCGCCGAAGGCGTCGGCCACTTTTTCATGGACGAAGATGCGGTTGGCGCAGACGCAGGTCTGGCCGCCACCGCGGAATTTATTGGCGATCAGGTTGTCGGCGGCGGCGTCCAGGTCGGCGTCGTCGAAGACGATATACGGGGCGTTGCCACCCAGTTCCAGGGACAGCTTTTTCACCTGCTCGGCGGTGTCGACGATCAGTTTTCGGCCCACTTCGGTGGAGCCAGTGAAGCTGAGCATGGGTACGTCTTTGTGTTCACACAGCACCTTGCCTATGACGCTGGCCTTGCCCATCACCAGGTTGACCATGCCATCGGGCAGGCCGAGTTTGTCCATGATGCTGAAGAAGGCAATCATGGTCAGCGGGGTTTCACTGGCCGGTTTGATGACCGAGGGGCAGCCGGCCGCCAGGGCTGCCGAGAGTTTCTTGGCGATCATGCCGATGGGGAAGTTCCAGGGCACAATCAGGCCGGTGACGCCGATGGGGCGGTAGTGGACGGTCCAGGTGCAGTCTTTCGGCTTTTCCGGAATGGTGTGGGCATCCAGCGCCTGGATGTGCCTGGCGCAGTAATCGAAGAAGCCGGCGGCGTAGTCCACTTCACCCTGGCCTTCTTTCCAGGGCTTGCCGTGCTCCATGCACAGGATGCGACCGATTTCCTCGCGGTTGTCCTTCAGGGCATCGCGGATGTCTTCCAGCCATTTGCGGCGGGTTTCAAGGGGATAGGGGTTGGTCAGCCGCAGGGCCTGCTTGCCGGCTTCGACCGCATCCAGTATGTCTTGCTCCGGCATCGAAGGCACTTTGGCAATCACCTCGCCCGTGGCCGGATTGTAGACATCAAAGGTGCTGCCACCGGCGCTGTCTGTCCAGCGCCCGCCAATGTAGCCGGTAAGATTCTGCAACAGTGGTGATTCGATCATCTCGACTCCTTTTCTGTGCCTGATCACGCCCGGTTGCGGGCCGGGATCCGGGGTTCGGGTTCTGCCTTCATAGTGGTAGCTGGGGGCCGGCCTGTAAAGTCAGCGGGGATTTTTTGACCCATCCCGGTCTCTGCCTATACTCGAGGGAGTGAATCAAGGAGGCCGGACATGAAAGCATTTTTCCATCCGTCACAGGATCTGCACATCCCGAAGACGTATTTCACCCGGGGCCAGATGCGCCAGCCCCAGGAGGTGCCGGATCGTACCGGCCAGATGGTGGAAGGCCTGAAAGCGCTGGGCATTCCGGTGTTCCAGCCTGCCGACCAGGGTGCGGCGCCAATCTCGAAGGTGCATGACCTGGGCTATCTGCGGTTCCTGGAATCCGCCCACCGGCGCTGGATGGAAATGGAAGACTGGGGCGACGAGGTGATGTCCAACATCTTCGTGCGTTCTCCCAATGCCCTGCGGGGTGTCCTGGCGGAAGCAGCCTGTTACCTGGCCGATGGCAGTTGTCCGATTGGCGAGAATACCTGGAAGGCCGCCTACTGGTCGGCCCAGACTGCTCTCGGGGCGGCCGATGCCCTGATTGCCGGCGAGCGCTATGCCTATGCCGTGTGCCGCCCGCCCGGCCACCACGCCCGCAAAGATGCCGCCGGGGGCTTCTGCTACCTGAACAATGCCGCCATTGCCGCCGAACACCTGAAAAGCCGGTTCCCGCGCACGGTGATCCTGGATACCGACATGCACCACGGCCAGGGCATCCAGGAAATCTTCTACAATCGCAGCGATGTGCTGTATATCTCCATCCATGGCGACCCCACCAACTTCTACCCGGTGGTGAGTGGTTTCGAGGACGAGCGCGGTGAAGGCGAAGGCTACGGTTACAACATCAACCTGCCCATGCCCCACGGCTCCAGCGAGGAGGATTTCTTTGCCCGGGTGGAGGAAGCACTGGCGGCCGTGCGGCTGTACCAGCCCGATGTGCTGATCCTGCCTCTGGGCTTCGATATCTACAAAAACGACCCGCAGGCCAAGGTGTCGGTGTCGTCCGAGGGCTTCTGCCGGCTCAGCACCCACATCCGTCAGCTGGGGCTGCCGACGCTGATCGTACAGGAGGGGGGATATGACCTGGACGCCCTCAGCGAGAACGTCCAGCAGTTCTTCAGGGGGCTGGAAGGCTAGGCGCCCGGAGCGTAAACCTTCACGTTGTTAAGGCCTTCCGCCTTCAGGTGACCGGCGTGCATGCGGCTCATGGTGCCCCGGTCACAGTACAACAGGTACTGGCGGCCTGCCGGTAGCGCCGGCACCTGCTGGTTAAGCTCGTAGAACGGGATCTTCAGGATCTCGTTGTTGGTGAGCGTCAGCGGTGCCCGCTCTTCCTCAGAAGGGTGGCGCACGTCGATGATCACATCGTCTACCGCCGGGGTCTGCACCAGTTCCACCTCTTCCGGAGTCACCACGCTGTCCAGCAGTTCGCTCACCTTGGTGTGCTCGCTGTTGGCAATGGCGCTGGCCAGCACTTTCGGGTCCATGTGGGTTTCTTCTTCCTCCACCCGGTGCAGCTTGGCGCGGGTGACCGGCTTGCTGGAAATCACGCCGCAGTATTCCGGCATGTTGCGGGCAAAGGGCTCGGTACCGATGTCCCGGGCAATGCGGATGATTTCCTGTTTGTCCATGGCAATCAGCGGGCGCAGCACCACTTCATCGCTGGCGCGATCGACCACGTTCAGGTTGGTCAGGGTCTGGCTCGACACCTGGGCCACGGCATCGCCCATCACCAGGCCGGTGGCGGTGTAATCCCGGGCAATTTCGGCAGCGGCTTTCAGCATCATGCGCTTGAGCACCACGCCCCAGTGGCGATGGTTTACCGAACGCATGATCTCTGCCACCACGCCCTCGAGAGGCACCGAGATAAACTTCACATTGTGGGAGGCGCCGTAACGCTGCCACAGGTAGTGCACCACCTGGCGCACGCCCACCTCATGGGCAGTGCCGCCGAGGTTGAAGAACAGGAAATGGCTGCGGATACCGCGGCGCATCATCAGGTAAGCCGCTACCGACGAATCGTAGCCACCGGAGATCAATGTCATCACGGTTTCCACGGTACCCAGCGGATAGCCGCCCAAGCCCTCGTGACGGCGATGGGCAATGTGGAACTGGTCATCGTTCACTTCGATGCGCACTTCCACTTCCGGATTTTTCAGGTCGACCCCACGGGCCTCGGAGGCTTGCATCAGCGCGCCGCCGACCAGTCGCTCCAGGTCAATCGAACGGAAATCGTGCTGGCCATGGCGCCGTGCACGTACTGCAAAGGTTTTGCCTTTCAGTCGACCGGCAAAGGCCTGTATGGCCTTGGCGCCCACGTCGTCCAGGTCCACAAACGGGTAAACCGCGATTTCCTGGATGGTGGAAATGCCGGAAATTCGGGTAAGTTCATCAATCACCGCGCCGGTCAGGCCCCGGCCTTCGGGCACCTCCACATCAACCCGGTCCCAGCTGCCATCCACCCGGATGTCAGCATCCAGCCGGGCCAGGAGTTTCCGGATATTCTGCCGCAACTGGCGCATTTGCTGCTGGCGAACGGGTTTGCTTTTGATGGCCACTTCAGCGGCGGGACGAATCAGTAATTTCATAAAAAAGGACTTTGATCGGAGGAACGTCGGGTAGCGTAAAAGGCGGAAAGCGCTTAGTGTACCCTTTCGCCTGAGTGGCTCAAAATCCGTCATTGCCGAAACAGCAGGAGTTCTAACACCGATGACCGAACCCACCATGAATGCCCTGGTCTCTCCGGAGGGCAGCCTCGAAATTCTCTCCACCCACGAGGTAAACCGGCTCAAGGACAAGAGTGAAGGTGGCTTGTACCGGTTGTTCAGGCAATGCGCCCTGGCGGTGCTGAATACCGGCATGGAAACCGACGACTGCAAGGAACTGATGGAAGCCCACGGCGATTTCGATGTGCGGCTGGTTCCCCAGCCCCGGGGCCTGAAGCTGGAGCTGGTCAATGCCCCGGCGCACGCTTTTGTTGACGGCGAAATGCTGCGGGCGATCCGGGAACACCTGTTCTCGGTGTTGCGGGATATTGTCTACAGCCACTCGCTGCCAGACACCGTCTCCGGCTTCCGCAAGGATAATCCGGAAGACATTACCAACCTGGTGTTCCACATCCTGCGCAATGCCCGGGCCCTGGAGCCCGGCCGCCAGCCCGACATGGTGGTGTGCTGGGGTGGCCATTCCATCAGCCATGACGAGTACCAGTACAGCAAGGAAGTGGGGCACCAGCTGGGGCTTCGGGGAATGAGCATCTGCACCGGCTGCGGCCCCGGTGCCATGAAAGGCCCCATGAAAGGCGCGACCATTGCCCACGCCAAGCAGCGGATCAAGAACGGTCGTTACATTGGTATAACCGAACCGGGCATCATCGGGGCGGAAGCGCCCAACCCGATTGTCAACGAACTGGTGATCATGCCGGATATCGAAAAGCGGCTGGAAGCCTTTGTGCGCTGCGGCCACGGGGTGATCGTTTTCCCCGGTGGCGTGGGTACGGCCGAAGAGATTCTGTATCTTCTGGGCATTCTGCTACACCCGGACAACGCCGACCTGCCCTTCCCGGTGGTGTTTACCGGCCGCCGGGAAAACGCGGAATACTTCGAGATGATCGACAAGTTCATCCGCAATGCCCTGGGCGACGAAGCCGCCAGCAAATACGACATCATCATTGATGACCCGGTAAGGGTAGCCCAGACCATGAAGCAGGGCATCAAGGATGTGGAGACCTTCCGCCGCGCCATGCAGGATGCCTACTATTTCAACTGGATGCTGAAGATCGACCCGGTGTTCCAGTTACCGTTCGAGCCCAACCACAGCAACATGCGGGCGCTGGAATTACACAGGGATCAACCGGCACACCTGATTGCGGCGAATCTGCGCAAGGCGTTCAGCGGTATCGTGGCGGGAAATGTGAAGGAAAGCGGAATTCGGCAGATTCAGGAGAAGGGACCGTTTGAAATTGCCGGAGACCCGACGCTGATCAAACCCCTTGAGGCCATGCTGGAGCAGTTTATTGCCCAGGACCGGATGAAACTGCCGGGATCATCCGCCTACCGGCCCAGTTACCGGATTGTCAGTGGTGCGGCCTGAGCCGCACCACTGCCGGGCAATTACTTGCCGCCAGCCGGCAGGCTTGCGTAGTAAGCCGCCAGGTTAGCGATGTCTTCATCGCTCAGGGCAGTTGCCTGGCCCTGCATGACCGGAGCCTGGCCACCCTGACGCTGACCAGCCTTGTAGGCTTTCAGGGCAGCAACCAGGTACTGCTCTTTCTGGCCTGCCAGGTTCGGGTAGATGGGCACCTGGGAGATACCGTTCTGGCCGTGGCACGCGGCACAAACGCCAGCCTTGGCCTTACCGGCTTCGGCGTCGGCTGCCATGGAAGCGGCAGGCGCAGCAGCACCCAGTGCGAACAGACCAGCAACTGCGAAGTGTTTCAGGTTCATAGAGTTCATCCTCTCATCGTTTTTACGTTTACAATTCAGTTTTTTATCAACCGGACCGTAAGTCAGACTTTCTTTATAGCACAGCCATCCAAGGCCTCAAATGTGATAGGTCAAGGACATTCGTGCGACCATAGTGCTGTTTTACTCTCGTGCTGACTATAGGACAGTACGAACAAACCGCAAAAATACATTAATTAACAAAATCACCTGCACACCGGAGATCACACCACATGTCTGTAGAGGTTCAGGAACTCACCTGCCGCCAGGGCCATATCGGTCTGCTTACCCTGAATGCAGCCCAGACCCTCAACGCCCTGACCGAGGACATGGTCAACCAGGCCCAGGAAACCCTGGATCGCTGGGCCACAGACGACCGCATCTGCATGGTGGTGTTGCAAGGCAGTGGCGAACGGGCCTTCTGTGCCGGCGGTAACATCCGCAACCTTTACCAGGCCCTGAAAGGCGAAGGTGACACATCTGCCCCGGAACGCTTCTTCACCCGGGAGTACCGGCTTGACTACAGCCTGCACCGTTTTCCGAAGCCGGTGGTGGGCCTGGCCCGGGGCATTGTGATGGGGGGCGGTCTGGGCCTGCTGTCGGCCTGCCGCTACCGCCTGGTCACGCCCGATGTCACCCTGGCCATGCCGGAAATCAGCATCGGCCTGTTCCCGGATGTCGGTGCCAGCTGGTTCCTGAACCGCCTGCCGGGGCGCCTCGGGCTGTTTATGGGGCTGACCGGGGCCCGCCTGAACGTGGCCGACACCCTGCGGGTGGGGCTGGCAGACCTGGTGATTGATGCCGGCCAGATCGAAACCCTGCTGGCCCGCCTGCAGGATGAGCGCTGGACCGGCGAGGCCGCCGCCGATGACAACCGGCTGTTCCGCCTGCTGAACCAGGTGGAAGCACTGGATTACCGGAGCCTGGCGCCGGGCCACCTGGAGCGGCACGAACAGACCATCGCCGGGCTGACCGCGGGTACCGAACTGCCCGCCATCATCGAACAGATACTCGCCGCCGACATTGACGACCCCTGGTGGCAAAGCTGTGCGGAAAACCTGAAGAATGGCTGCCCGGTGACCGCCTGGCTGGTCTGGCACCAGCTGCGCAAAGGTCAGCAGATGTCACTGAAGGATATTTTCCGGATGGAACTGGCCATGGCACTGGAATGCACACGCCGCCCCGACCTCGCCGAAGGCATCCGGGCATTGCTGGTAGATAAAGATAAAGCGCCGGTGTGGTCGTTCAAATCCGCCGGGGAGGTACCGGAAGAGGTGATCGAACGGCATTTCGAGCCGGTTTGGGACGACCTGAACGACCCGATGCAGCTGGACTGACACCGGGCCGGGAAATCAGCGGGCCGCGCCCGCCTGCACCAGCAGCATTTCCAGGTCCTGGTTATTGCGGGCCCGGGCAATGTCGAGGGCCGTGGTGCCATCGGTGCGCCGGTAGTGCACATCAGCACCAGCGGCCAGCAGCATCTCGGCGGTCAGCAGGTCGCCGGCTTCCACCACTTTCATCAACAGGGATTCGCCGTCCTGGCTGACATTGACGTTGGCTCCCGCCGCCAGCAAGGCGCGAACCACCGACAAATGCCCGTTTTCCGCCGCATGGATCACCGGAGTGTAACCGCTGTTGTCTTCGCTGTTCACATCGGCACCGGCCGCCAGCAACAAGCGGACAATACGCCGGTTACCCTCCGCCGCCGCCAGCATCAGCGGGGTTTTGGAAGAACCTGCCCTTGGGTCCGGGTCCACGCCCTGCGACAGCATATCCAGCACCGCTCGGTCTTCATTGGCCGCAACCGCTGCCAGCAAATCCGCGCCGGTTGCCCCGGTATCGCCTACCTCGCCTGTGCTGCTGCAACCAGCCAGCAACGACAGCACCACCAAAACCACAAAATGAAAGCGACTGCCCGCATCCCTGCTCATCATTCGTACTCTCTTGTTTGATTTTTTCAGCTATTTTGCGGGCCGGGTGGTCATAATTAAATCGAAACGGTCACAACTCCGACACTTGTGCCAACCAGCGGGCCACGATTTGTCTCAGCCGCATTTCGCCCTCTCGCTTGCCGGTGACCAGCCCAAGCGCCTGCAACTGCGGCCAGGCCCAACCCTGAAGTACCGCACGGCACCAGAGCCCGGCATCTTCCTGCCCGGCCAGCCAGGCCATCCAGCCAGGCCAGCTGCAGACTTCACGCAGCAGCGGCAAAGTCACTTCAAACCCCCGATAGCCCTCGGCAAAGCTCCGCAAATCCTGCCAGTCGTCCGGCCCGGGCTCTGCCGTGGCAGGCAGGTCTGCGGCTAGCTGCGCCAGTAATTCCGGGGGCATGTCTGCCCAATGCCGGGGAATCAGCACCTGCCAATGCCTGGCAAACCGACGGCGCAGGCGCTGTTCCAGGTCGCTGCCCGCCGGGGATACACCCTTCAACAGTTGCACCGGAAATTCGCCGGTAGAATGCTCCCGGGTCAGCCCGATACGCACCAGGCGTAATCCACAACCCTGCCAGAACGACTGCAAACCCGCTTCGCCACCAAAACTGGTACCCAGCGAATCCAGCCCCTGGCTCCGGCAAAACTCTTCCGCCGCCGCCACCAGCGCCCGGCCCACGCCCAGCTGCCGGGCCGGCTCTGCCACGGCAATGCGCACCACCCGAAAACACCGCTGCTGCGCCGCCTCCGCAAAGCCACCATGGCTGGCCAGGGACTGCGCCAGCAAATGCCCCCGCATACGGCGCTGGCCCATGGCCACCTGGGCGGCCAGGTCCTGATCCAGGCCGCCTTCCACACATCCCCAGAGCACACCCACGGTTTTGCCCTGCACCACCGCCCGCCAGCTGCTGGCGGCCGGATCGTCCAGCCACTGCCGCAAGTCCGCCGGCGTGGTGCGGTAATGGGCATCCACCAGCAAGCCGAAGGCCTCGGCAAGTTCCGCCTCGCTGGCCTGTGCCGGATTCCAGGGTTCGACAGACACTGCACCGGGTTTCGGCTTGCTGCTGTCCGGCCCCCGGGCACCCAACAGAAACATCCGGAACAACACCCGCTCCAGGGGATCACCCTGCGCCCAGCGCACCGGCTGGTTCAGCTCCACCGATTGCCAGTGCGGCGCCTCCCGGTCCAGCACCTGCCGGAACCGGATCGCAAAGCCCCGCCCGGTGCCCTCATAACCATGCACCGTGCTGGCAAACGCCACCCGAGGCCAACCCAGCAAAACCTCCCGCAGCCAGCTCGCCGGCAAACCGGCGGCCTCGTCCACCATCACCACCTCGGCCTCCGGCTTCTGCGCCAGCAACTCCGGCACCGGCAGGAAACGAATCGCCTGCCCGCCCGGCAGCACAAGCTCCGACTCCGACCGGCTCTCAACCCGGTCGCCCATAACCTCCGCCGCATGCCGGAAAAAACTCTGCAGATTGTCCACCGAAGGCGACGTCACCAACACCTGCTGCCGCCCCGCCAGCAACAACTCCGCCGCCGCCATCCCCAACGCCGCCGACTTCCCCCGGCCCCGGTCTGCCGTCACCACCACCGGCCGCCGACGCCGCCCCAACCCGAAACGCACCAGCCGCGCCACCAGCTCCGACTGCTCCGCCGTCGCCCCCGGCCTGAACGCTGCATCATCACACCGGACATCCGGCAGCACCGGGCATTCATCAATACCCTGCCGAACCCGGACCACCGCACCGTCAGACGCCACAACCTCCGCCAACCGCGCCAAAAACCGATGCTCCCCCGCCCCGTCCAGCCCCGTGCGCGAGTAATCCGGATCCTCAAACCCCGGCCATTGCGCCAGCGGCGGCATCAACCAGAACAACAACCCACCGGCCCTCAACGTACCCGCCAACCCGGCAAACCCATCCGGCGGATTCCCCTGCCAGCCATCCCAAACCAACACCCCGGTCTCCTGCCCCAGCCACCGCTTGTACTGCGCTGAAGAGACGCCACGTACACCCGCAACCCCGGCGTCCTCATCACGGCCAACCCACAGCGCCCCGGCGACATCAAAACCACCCAGCCACTCCTGCACCCAGCCCCGGGCCCACTCCTGTTCACCCTCCAGCAGAACGAGGCGGCGTTGACCGGTATGGGCCAATTGAGCCGAAAAGGTTTGCCAGTTCTGTGTGATCGAGGAAGGCATAATCTGAAGGCAACTCCGATGGAGCGCTGCGCCGGGGGTGGCCTTCAAAAAATTTGCGGAGCCATGGATGGCGGAGCAGAAGCGCCACATGGGCTCAGCCGAGCTCTTATGAAGCGAAGCTTCATGCGAAAGCTGAGCGACCGCAATCTGTGATTGCGGGCCGGACCCCGTAGGGGTGCCGACAGGAGCGTTTTTTTGAAGGCCACCCCCGGCGCAGTGCGGGCATGAATGACAAAAGTCTCAGGCAATTATGCGGCACGGCTACTCCCACTGCCAGCAGCCAAGTACAATACCCGCCATGCCAAACCAGCCCCAAACGCCAGACATCAGCTACCTGCCAGACCACCTAACCGACGAACAGCGGGCCATCATCACCGCCGGCTACGAGCACTCGGTAATCACCGCCGTGGCCGGCAGCGGCAAAACCTCCACCCTGGCCTGGCGCATACGCCACCTGCTGCAACAGGGCCACGACCCGGACCGCATGCTGGTACTCATGTTCAACCGCAGCGCCCGCATCGACTTCCAGCGCAAACTGCAGCAAGTGTGCCACCAGTCCGGCCTGGCCCTGCCGGAAATCCGCACCTATCACGCCATGGGCCTGCGGCTCTACAAACGCTTCGTGCGGGAAGGCTACCTGCCCGGATTCTCTGAAAAAATCCTCACCGAACAGGAAATCGGCTACCAGGCCTGGCTGCTCACCCGCCGGCTGGCACCGGAAGATCTGGCCGATGAAATACGCCGCAACAAGAAAGACTATGTGGAAACCGCCACCGGCTTTATCGACCTGGTCAAAACCTGCCTGTCGCCGGCAGAAATCGTATTCGAAGAACTGGGCTACTCGGAAAAACACAAATACCTGATCGACCTGTTCCACAGCTTTGAGCAATGGCGCAAAAGCCAGAGCCGCATCAGCTACGCCGACATGCTGTACGAACCGGTCATGGCCATTCACCAGAACCCGCCATTGCAGCGCCTCGTCGGCAATAAAATGGACCTGATCCTGGTGGACGAATACCAGGACACCAACGAAATCCAGCACCTGCTGCTGCGCTACGTGGCCGGCGACCGCGCCCGGGTGACCGTGGTCGGCGACCCGGACCAGACCATCTACGAATTCCGCGGCGCCAAGCCTGAATTTATCCTGCGCCGGTTCAGCGACGAGTTCGAAAGCCCCCTGGAACAGACCCTGAGCTACACCTTCCGGTACGGGCACCAGGTCGCCTTGCTGGCCAACCACCTGATTTGCCACAACACCGGCCGCAAAGATGTGCTGTGCCACTCCCACTCATCCACTCCGGCTACCGATGTAAACCTGCACCGGGCAGACAACGACAGCGACCAGATCCTGAAAATTCTGCAGCAACAAAGCCCGGAGCAAACCAGCCAGAGCGCCATCCTGTTCCGGGTCTGGAGCCAGAGCGTACCGATCGAGCTGAAACTACTGGCCCGGCAGATCCCCTATCGCATCGACAGCGGCAAAGGCGCCCTGTTCAGCCGGGAAGTCCAAGCCATTATCGCCCTGCTGATGGTGGTCAGCGGCCGCCTGCACCAACTGCCCGACAGCGACCGGCTGGACCTGGCCCGGCAACTGCTGCGTTTTCCCCACGTTGGCCTGAAAGAACCGGAACTGGAAAACCTGGCGCAGTTCCTCGCCGGCTTCGACAGCGACTGGCACGAACGCCTGCTGGCCATGGACTTCAACGCCCTGGCCCCCATGGCCGCCCGCAAGCTGAAAAAACTGGGCGAAGTGTTGATGCAGCTGCGCAACTACAAGGGCCCCGTGGCCGGACTGATCAGCGTCTACGCCGACCATACCGATCTGTACGAAGGCATTCGCAGCCTCGCCCTGACCCACGACAGCGCCGAAGAGCGCATCGACACCATCCAGGGCTTCCGCGACTACCTGAAAAGCCTGGATGTTGACGCCGCCGGTGCGCTGGACCATCTCAAGGCCCTGAAACAGCAAGCCGGCGAACAGAGGGAACAGGGCGTGCTGTTATCCACCATCCACCGCACCAAGGGCCTGGAGTGGCCGGTGGTCATCATTCCCGGCTTGCAGGAAAAGTACCTGCCCTACAGCCCCCGCCCGCAGGACGATGCCCGGGCCCTGCTGGAGAGTGAACGGCGGCTGCTCTACGTGGGCATGACCCGTTGCCGGGAGCAGCTGCACTTGATTACCCGCCCCGACAGCAGCCACCCGCACCTGGAGGGTGATCAGGGCCCCAGCCGCTTCGTGGCAGAATTCTGCTTCCCCCTGGCCCGGGAGCTGGGGCAGGTTCTGGACGCAGGTAACCCCGCCTCCGACCAGCCCGTAACGCTCCGGCATCCCCTCACCCCGGTCAGCCTGCGCTATGCCGAAAGGGCCAAAATCGCCCTGGATGGCCAGGCGCCAGCCAGCACCCCGGACACCTCACAACCCGTATGGCACCAGCCCCGGCTCATTCACGCCATCTTTGGCGCTGGCCGCGTAACCGGGGAAGACGAAAGCTCATTCGAGGTGCGCTTTGATAATGGCGACACCCTGAATTTCAGCAAGAAAAGCGCCCACCTGTACTTCACCCCGGTAACAGACTGATCCATAAGTGGAACCCCCTGCGTACAAGTCCTGACCCAGGTAAAGATGTAATTTTTTGTATTTTTTGGCTTACTAACCTAGATTCCAGATAAGGCATTAAATCTAGGGATTTGTCTGCGTTCCTGATGAGAGAACGGGAACATAAAAATGAAACAGGAGGTTCTGCATGAACATCGTGCGCCCGGTCGCCCTGGCCGTCTTAGCTTCATCCCTGTCTGCGCCAGCCCTGGCCGCCGACAAGCAATCCATTTACCTGAACCCGTTCGCCGGTTACCAGCTGTTTGACGACAAGCGTGACCTGAGCGAAACCGACACCTACGGCTTTGGCCTTGAGTACCGGTTCAAGCCCCACTGGGCGGTGGAAGCGGTCTATTCCCGGGCCGATGCAGACCGCAAATACGACGCCGGTGATTCCGAATTTGAAGAACTGCGCCTGGACGGCCTCTATTACTTCCGTGGCCAGGATTCAGCCTGGAACCCGTACCTGGCCTTCGGTGCCGGCCATGCCGATTTCGGGCTGGGCGACAACATCGGTCGTGAAACCGCCGGCACAGACCACGACGAAACCCGTGTAAACGTGGGCGCCGGTGTGCGTTACAACATCAGCGACATGATTTCCCTGCGCGGTGACCTGCGCGAGTTCCACGGCATTGACGAAAGCACCTTCGACACCATGGTGTCTCTGGGCCTGAGCCTGGCCTTCCACCGTACCACCACCGAGCCCAAGCCGGCGGATGCGGACAACGACGGTGTGCCCGATTCCCGTGACCAGTGCGCCAACACCCCGGTCGGTGCCCAGGTAGACAGCCGCGGCTGTGAACTGGATGCCGACAATGATGGCGTTGCCGACAGCAAGGACCAGTGCCCGAACACCCCGGCTGGCGCTGAAGTAAACAGCCGTGGCTGTGAGCTGGACAGCGACAACGATGGCGTGGTGAACAGCAAGGACCAGTGTCCGAACACTGCTGCTGGTGCTGAAGTGGACGAAACCGGTTGCGAAGGTGTCACCGAGACCATCGAAACCATCGAGCTGCGGGTTCAGTTCCCCACCAACAGCTCCGTGATTGACGCCACCTACGACGCCGAAATCCGCAAGGCGGCGGACTTCATGGAAGAATACCCGGACACCACCGTTGAGATTGCCGGTCACTCCGACAGCATTGGTGATGCCGAATACAACCGCTTCCTGTCCCAGCGCCGTGCCGAAGCCGTGGCTGATCGCCTGACTTCCGTACTGGGCGTGGATCCGGACCGTGTAACTGCAGTTGGTTACGGTGAAGTCGAGCCGATTGCCAGCAACGACACTGCAGCTGGCCGTGCCCAGAACCGCCGAGTAGAAGCCCGCATCCAGGTTCGTCGCTAAGACCAACCGGACGGGTAATGAATAAGTAAGGCGCCTTCGGGCGCCTTACTTGTTTCAGCCGCAGTCATTTCACCCGAACCGCATCCACCAGCAGGTTTCTGGGCGTCAGTTCCCGTGCACAGAAACGGCCCAGGCGCACACTGTAGCCCTGCTCCTCCAGAAACACCGCGTAATCCAGCACCATCCAGAGCTCCAGTGGCCGGCGGAACAGATGCCGCAGTAACTCGTGGCGCTGAACCTGCAACGCCCGCTGTTCACCCCGCGCCAGCCAGTGCTGCCAGTCCAGGTTATCCGGCAATTCCAGCTGTTTCTTGCCCGCAGCCCAGCGGCAGAAGCCTTCGAAGTCACCGTTATTCAGGGACGGCGGATGGGAGGGCACCGGCAGATAGCCGTCTACTGCCCGCAGATGGCGCTGAAGGGCATCAAAGCCCAGCCGCCATGCCGTTACTCGGGCCGTCTGCTCCCGCACCCTTGCGGGCGCTGTGACCGTTTCCTGCACGGCCAGGCGCAGAGTGTTACGGCCTGGCCTCAGGGCGGGTGCGTGGTTTCGGCTGCCTTGTGCCAGGGGTTGATACGGCTCCTGGGCCGTCAGGTGATAACAGCAGGGGGAAAAACTCAGTCTCGGCGTACCGGCCGCCGCGCCGCGCTTCAGCAGTTGCCGGTGCAGGTCGCCACAGGCATGCAGCGCCACGCCATGCACTCCCGCAGGCCAGTTCAGGGAATCCGCCATCACATCCTGGTGGTGCAACTGCACCGGATCGCCGTAATGCCGGGCCAGCCGGTTGCCGTCCTGAACCAGTTCATCATTCCACTCGAAGCCCTGCACGCGCGCCGCCCCCCGGGCCGCCAGCGTTCGTGCCAGGTGGCCTTTGCCACAGCACCAATCCAGCACCGGCTGTTCCAGCGGCAGCACTGCGGCGGCAAAGGCACCGGCCTGCAAACGCTTGCGACCGGGCATATCCACGGCCTGCAGCTCCGGCAGTGCCGACCGGGCCCCGCTGTCGGGAGGCGACAGTTCCGGCAGCTCTACCAGGGCGCTATAGTCAGCAAGGTTCGGTACAAACCGGGCGGCTTCAACGGCAAACGCCGCCAGGTTTTCCTCAAAGGCTTCACAGGCGTCCACCGTCAGCGTGCCCAGCCAGTGTGCAAGCTCCGGATAACGTTCGCACCAGGCCGGTTCCGGCTCCCTAAACGGTGCCGGCTGCCACAACTCCTGGTGCCGGACCAGCCAGTCATTCACCTGCTGCCAGTGGCTGTAAAAAGATCTCGCTGGCTGGTGTAAACTCGCCGCCGGAGGTAACGTCATGAAACTGGCCTTTGTACTGGTTGAACCAAAAGTTCCGGAAAACGTGGGCGCAGCTGCCCGGGCCCTGTGCACTATGGGTTTTGCCGAGCTGTGGCTGGTCAATTCCGACCTGCACACCCGGCCTGAAGCCCACTGGCTGGCTCACGGCAGTGATCACATCCTGGATAACGCGCGCATTTTCCCTGATCTGGCAGCGGTTAGAAACTCCGCGGATTTGCTGATGGGCACCTCGGCCAAGCCCCGCCATAACCGGCAGGACTGGCACCCGCCGGCGCAGCTGAAATCGGTACTGGCCAACAAGGGCGCGGCAGTGGCTACCGCGGCCCTGGTGTTCGGGCGGGAAGACCGGGGCTTGTCGAACGACGAACTGGCCCTGTGTGACCTGCTGACCGGCTTCCCCATGGCGGTCAGTTATCCGTCACTGAACCTGGCCCAGTCGGTGATGCTCTACGCCTGGGAACTGTCGGGGCTCGCCGGTGCCGGCACCGACAGCCCTGCCGAAGAAACGGGAGCCGCCGGTCTCGGTGCCCTGCGTACCCGGCTGGAAACCCTGTTGCCGAAACTGGATGCCCCAGCCGATGAAAAGCTGTCGCAATGGGTGTTCGAGCGCCTGCCCCTGCTGTCGGAGCGGGATATCGGCTTTGTGCATACCCTGTGCGGCAACATCGAGCGCAAGCTCTGAGCTATTCGGAGAACCGCCCGGGCCGGAAGGCGTCCAGTTGCACCTCCGGCTCCTCGCCATCAATCACCTGGGCAATCACCGCCGCGCTGCCAGCCGACAGGGTCCAGCCGAAGGTACCGTGCCCGGTATTCAGGAACAGGTTGTCCCTGGGGCCTCGCCCGATAATGGCGGGGCCGTCTGGCGTCATCGGCCGGAACCCGGTCCAGGTTTCGGCGTCATCCAGGTTGGCGCACCCCGGAAAGCGCGACTGCACGGATTTTTTAATGGTGGCAATGCGGGCCCCGGGGATGTCCCGGTTGAAGTCCGCCAGCTCCACAAACCCGGTGGCCCGCAGGCGGTTGCCCAGCCGGGTGGAAACCACCTTGAAGTTGTCATCGTGAATGGTGCTCACCGGCGCCCGGCCGGGGTCGCTGAGTGGCACGGTAATGCTGTAGCCCTTGACCGGGTATATCGGCAGTTTCAGCCCCAGCGGCCGCACCAGCTCCGGCGACCAGCAGCCGGCAGACACCACGAAGGCATCCCCCTCGACAATCTCGGTACGGCCATCAGCCCGCCGGATCTGCACGCCATTCACCCGCTGCTGTTCCGCCAGCAGGTGTTCCACTGACACTTCATAGCGGAATTCGGCCCCTAGCTCCTGGCAGACCCGGGCCAGTTCCTGGCTGAACAGGTGGCAATCACCGGTGCCGTCGGTGTCGTAGCGAATGGCACCGTACAGGGGGCCGCCACCGGTCATGCCCGGCTCCACCTGCCGCACCTGCTCCGGGGTCAGCAGGCTTGAGGCAATGCCCATGCCGGCCAGCAATTCATGCAACTTGCGGTAGTCTTCCATGGCGCCTGGCGTGCTGGCCAGGTGCAGCAGGCCTTGATGGGCACCGTCAAAGGCCAGCTTGTGTTCCTGTTCCAGTGCCAGGAAACGTTCCCGGCTGTAGATACCAAGGCGCAACATGGCCCGCTTGTTCAGCCCGAATAACCCCGGCGACCAGGCGTAGCGCAGGGTGGCAAACATGAACCGCAAGGCCTCCAGCGACGGCGGCAGGCCCAGTTTCAGCGGGCCGTCCTGTTGCAACAGCCATGGCAGGGACTTGAACACCATGGAGGGGTCCGCCCAGGGATACACCACCCCGTAGGAGCGCTGGGCCGCATTGCCCTTGCTGGTTTCGTTACCCGCCACCGGGTGCCGTTCCAGTACCGTTACCCTGTAGCCCCGCCGTATCAGCTCCCGGGCAGTGGTTACACCCACCACACCGCCGCCTATCACCACAATGTGCATGACTTGCCTCCGTTAACTCACGCCATTCTCGGCCAGCAACTGCCGATACTCCTCCAGCACCTCCGGATGTTCCGCCGGATAATCCGGTGCCAGCTGCTTCAACACATCCGCCACCAGCGCCGCCACGATCGCACGGGCAACCGGCTTGCTGTCTCCGGGCACAACAAACCAGGGTGCCTCGTCGGTATGGGTGGCCGCCAACGCCTGTTCGGCATACTTCTGGTAAGTGGCCCGCTGCTTCCAGCCTTCGATATCGGAATGATCGAATTTCCAGCGTTTCCGGGGTTTGTCCAGGCGCTTCAGCAACCGCCGTTTGTGCTCATCTTCCGACAGGTTGAGCCAGACTTTCACAATACAGGTGCCTTCAGACACCAGATGCCGTTCGAAGTCACAGACCGCCTGGTACCGGGCCGGCCAGTTGTAGGTGTCCTCGGCCCGCACCGGCCACACCCGTTCGCCAATCACCGCTTCATGGTGGCTGCGGTTGAAGGCCACCATCTGGCCATAGGCCGGCAGGTAAGGCGTCACCCGCCACAGAAAATCATGGGCGGCCTCGGCCCCGGTCGGCCGGCTGAACGACCAGGCATGAAAGCCGGCAGGGTCTGCATAGGTGGCCAGGGTGCGAATCAGGCTGTCCTTGCCACTGGTATCCGGGCCATGGACCACCAGCAACAGCGCCTGCTTGCGGTTGGCCCAGAGCCTGCGCTGGTATTCCCCGATGTCTTCCAGGCTGGCCTCAAGCGATGGCACACCTGCGCTATCATCCAGCTCGGTGGGGTAATGCCCCAGCCCCGGTTGTTTCGGGCTCAGAAACCAGGAACGGGCAAACGCCGTGTACTTCATCAAGGAAACTCCCTAGGCCTGCCGGGCAGGTCAAGCTGTATGCAAACTGTTAAACTCAGGGTATCAACTTTCAGGATAGCAGCCAGCCCTGTGCTGCGATGGAGCCAGAACCCCGGATATGAGCAAAAAACGTCGCGA
The DNA here is from genome assembly GCF_002258215.1 of Marinobacter vinifirmus. GTDB lineage: Bacteria > Pseudomonadota > Gammaproteobacteria > Pseudomonadales > Oleiphilaceae > Marinobacter > Marinobacter vinifirmus. The sequence goes on along the minus strand of NZ_NEFY01000005.1, from coordinate 167,511 downwards.
GATTCCCGTTTTCGATCACCCGATCATTGAGACCCACTGCCACCTGGACTATCTGAAAGACCAGCCCCTGGCGGATATTCTCGAGCACAGCCGGAAGGTCAATATCGAAAAGGTCATCACCATCGCGGTGTCGCCGGACAACCTGGCGGCAGTGCGGGAACTGAGCCAGGCTGCCGACTGGGTGTATGGCACCCAGGGTATCCACCCCCATGAAGCCGAGAGCTACACCGATGCGGTGGAAGCCGAAATCCGCCAGCACGCGGGCGACAGCAAGATCGTCGCCATTGGCGAGATCGGCCTGGACTATTACTACGACAACGCCGACCGCGAAGTGCAGCGGGAGGTGTTCCGCCGCCAGCTGCAAATTGCCTGCGACACCAACCTCCCGGTGGTGATCCACAGCCGGGATGCCGATGACGACACCATCGCCATCCTCAAGGAATTCGAAAACACCCTGGAGCGGCGCGGCGTCATTCACAGCTTTACCTCCGGCCCCGGCCTGGCGCAATACGCCCTGGACCAGGGCTGGTGTCTGGGTTTTAACGGCATCACCACCTTCAACAAGGCAGAAAACGTGCGGGACATCGTGCGCATGACACCCATCGAGCAGATTCTGCTGGAAACCGATGCCCCGTTCCTGACGCCGGTGCCCTACCGTGGCCGGGAGAATGCCCCCTTCTACCTGCCGTTCGTGGCGGAAAAAATCGCCGAGGTAAAAGAACTACCGCTCGGGCAGGTTGTGAGCCAGACTTATCAAAACAGTCTCAGGGTGTTTTTCCCGCAACCATGATCTCATCCGTTTTTCAGGTGCTCGGCGGGCTGGCGTTGTTCATGCTGGCCATGGAAATGATGACCAACGGCCTGAAAAACGCGGCCGGCCATTCCCTGCGCCACCTGCTCGGCCACTGGACCCGCACCCCGATGCGCGGGCTGATGGCCGGCTTTGTGATTACCGGTATTGTGCAGCACTCCGGTGCAGTCACCGTGGCCACCATCGGCTTTGTTAACGCCGGCTTGCTGTCCCTGAAACACTCCCTGGGCGTAATCTTCGGCTCCAACATCGGCACCACCATGACCGGTTGGCTGGTCAGCCTGGTGGGCTTCGGCTTCAAGATCGAAGCCATTGCCCTGCCCCTGCTGGCGGCCGGCGTGGGATTCCGCACCATCAGCCGCACGCCCCGAAACCAGTTTCTGGGCGAGGCCCTGGCCGGTTTTGCGCTGTTTTTCCTGGGCCTGTCGATTCTGAAAACCGCGCTGGAATCCGCCGCCGGCGGCCTTACCAGTGGCGACATCATCAGCCCGGACTACGGCCTGCCGGCGTTCTTCATGATTGGCCTGATCGCCACCGTTCTGACCCAGTCCTCCAGTGCCTCGCTGGCCATTGTACTGACTGCAGCTGCCGGTGGACTGATCCCGCTCGATAATGCCGCCGCAGCCGTGGTGGGTGCCAACCTGGGGTCTACCTCCACCGCTGCGCTGTCTGCCCTGAAAGCCACCGCCAACGCCCGGCGCCTGGCCATTGGCCACATTCTGTTCAACGTGGTGACCGGCATCATCGCCCTGCTGATCCTGCCGGTGATGCTCTGGATGGTCGCCACACTGACCGACCTGCTGGACCTGGAAGCCAACCCGGCAGTGTCGCTGGCCCTGTTCCACACCCTGTTCAACGTGTTGGGCGCCGCGGTAATGCTGCCGTTTATCACACCCTTTGCCCGTTTTCTGGGCCGGCTGTTCCGCAGCAAGGAAGAAGACAATGCCGAACCCCGGCACCTGGATGACACCCTGATCACCACCCCGGAACTGGCGATCGGTGCCGTGGACCAGGAGATGAAACGGCTGATCGGCCATACCCGGGGCCTGCTGAGGGTATGCCTGGACCGGGAAGGCCTGAATGTCGCCCAGATCCGCCCGAAAATGGAGGCCATCAAGTCCCTGAACAGCGCCATTACCGACTATATCGGGCGGTTGCGGGCAGAGAAAATGCAGGTCTCCATTGTCGATGCCCTGACGATCAGCGTTCGCACCTGTCGCTACCTGGCCGAAGCCACCGACCTGGCAGACCGGTTGCTGACCCTCAGGGAACTGGCAGACCGCACCGAATTTGCCGGTTCCAAACAGGCCTACAGCGACTATCTGGACACCCTGCGGGCACTGGTGGCGTCGGAAGAACCGGCTCCGGAATTGCTGGCGAAAACCGAACAGGTTTATCACAGCCTGAAGAACGACACCCTGCAGAAAATTGTCTGGCAGCGGCTGGCCACCACCCTCGGGGACCGGATGCTGGATACCCTCAGCTCGGTACGCCGGCTGAGCGACCAGTGGGCCAAGTCACTCTACTGGCGCGCCGGCACCGATATCCTGAACGGCTACCACCATCAGGAGCCGGTGCCGGAGAACCCGCAATAACCGTTACGGCCCGTGTTCTTGGCCTGGTACATGGCCTGGTCGGCCTGGCGCAGCAATTGGTCGCCGTCCAGCTCCACAGGCTGGGGATACAGGGTGTAGCCGACACTGGCAGAGACTTCCACCATGTGGTCAGCCACCCAGACCGGCTCGGCAACCGCCGTCAGCAGCCTGTCCATCAGGTTTTCAATAGCATCCACATCGGCCACGTTCACTACGATGGCCGCAAACTCGTCGCCACCCAGCCGTGCCAGGGTATCTTCTTCCCGCAGCACCGTGCGCAGTCGCCGGGCCACTTCCACCAGTAACTGGTCACCGGCGTCATGGCCGAAGGCATCATTCACCGGTTTGAATTTATCCAGGTCGATATAAAGCACCGCCAACCGGTACTCCTGCCGCCGGGCCTGGGCCATGGCCTGCTGCAGGCGCTCGGCAAACAGCACCCGGTTGGGCAGGTTGGTGAGGGCGTCATAGTGCGCCATGGTGCGAAGCTTCTTCTCGGTTTCCTTGAGCCGGGTGATATCACTGAACACACCCACGAAATGGCTTTTCTCGCCCTGGTCATCCACCACGCTGCTCAGGGTCAGGCTCAGGATCAGCCGCCGGCCATCCCGGTTACGGCTGGCAAACTCGCCACTCCATACCCCGTGCTTGCGGGCGGCCACCAGTATCGAGCTGCCCTCATCCACCGGCAGCGGTGGCAGGCGGCCTATTGCGGTGTTGCGGTCCCAGCCGGTAATCAGGAAGTAGGCCTCGTTGGTGTCGATGACCACACCATGGGCATCGGTGATAAAGATCGCTTCCCGGGCATTTTCAAACACCTTCAGGGCCAGCCGCTGGCGTTCTTCGGCCTGTTTCCGCCGGGTGATGTTGTACCAGGAACACAGCACCGAAGGTGTGTCGTCATCATTTTCGTAGACCGGGGCCAGGGTCATGTCCACCCACACGTGGCTGCCATCCTCCCGGCAGAAGAGCCATTCGGATTGCGCCACATCTCCTACCTGAACCCGCTGCAGCAGTCCCACCAGCTTTCGGGCGGAGTCCTGGCCATCCGGCTGGCTCTCCGGGGAAAACCGCTCCAGGGGCTGGCCCAGCATGTCGGCGGCGGAGCGGCACTCCAGCAGCTCCACTGCGGCCCGGTTACAGTCACTCAGGGCCCGGCCACGGATCATCAGCATGGGCTGGGGCCAGCTTGCCACCAGCTCCTGAAGCCGGCGGCTTTCCCGGGACAGCTGGCGCTTCTTGCGGCCCAGCCAGATGCTGGTAGCCAGCAATAACAGCACCAACACGGTTACCACCGCTACCCATAGCCGGTACTGATGGAGTACATCCAGCCAGGTTACCTGGGGGACCTGGTCGTAAGGCGGCAGGCGCAGGCTGCGAGTCAGGTGTTCCACCGACTGGTAATCGGCCGGGGGCGCGAAGGAAGCCAGGCCTGCGGCCACGGCAGCCGGGTCGTCCGGTTCCAGGGCAAACAGGGCGGAGGCAATCTGGCGAATGGTGCGGGAATCCACATGGGGCAGCGACACCAGTGGCCATTCCGGATACAGGCGGGTTGAAAGCCGGAACGGATAGCCCCGGAGGTTCTGGGCGTTGATCACCTTCAGCGCGGTTTCCAGCCCCGGTTCTTCCTGCAGAAGTTCTTCCAGAACACCGGTGCGGATAAAGCCGATGTCGGTGTCTCCCGTCAGCACAGCCCGAACCACCCGGTCATGGTTGCCCAGATAGATGATCCGGTTATCCCGCCGGATATCCAGGCCTGCCGACTGCAGCTCCAAGGCCTGAGCCTGGTAGCCGCCCAGGTAGTGAAGGCCCGGGGTAGCAATGCTTTTGCCGCGCAGGTCTTCCAGAGTTTGAATATCGCTGCGCCCGGCCCGGGCGATGATCACACCGCCAATGCTGCCGGTAGTGATGCCATTCCAGTCCCGCTGCAGGGTAGCCAGTACGCCGGTCAGGCTGCGCTCGCTGCGGATCATCAGGAAGTGGGCCGGATTGGTCAGGAAAAAATCAATGCGGTTGGAAGCAACCGCACGGTCCATTTCTTCCTGGGCCAGCACACGGATGGTGATATCCCTGCCGGTCTCCCGGCTCAGATAGTCCGCCAGCGGCTGATACTTTGCCATCACCAGGGGGGCGGGGCGGTATCCCAGCACCCCCAGCGTCACGCTATCCGCTTCTGCCGCCACCGGGAGCGGCGCCAGAACCAGCAGCACCAACAGGGCAATCGCCCGCCCAGGGTTACCTGCAAGAACCGATAACCAACTCACTCTGCCCGCCTTGGCAGAAACTGCTGGCTGGCGATCCGTTCGTGTTCCGGGTGCTTGTCCATCAGTCCCTCCCGTTCCAGAAGCCCGGCCAGGCGTATGGCCGTTGTTTCAATTGTTCCGTTCTTGGCCAGGTAACGCTGGTTGGCTGCGAGATCTGGCAACATAACCGTCGCCAGTGCCTGGCGGATAAGCTCCGGTGCCATGCCCTGCCGCGTTGCTATCCGGTAAACCGCGTCGTGCAGGTTGCGCACCAGGTACCGGTAACCGGCAAAATGGCCGGCCACCAGGTCCTTTATTGGCCCGGGCTGGCGGCCTTCGGCCCGGTGGGTCACCGCCAGCACATCAAAGATGGTATCCGGCAACTCCCGGCTGTCAAACAGGCTGACGGCCCCGGCCTGCTCCAGGCGGGCAGCGACCGGCTGGTAACAGACCGACGCATCAATCAATCCGTTATTCCAGGCTTCCAGGTGCTGGTCTACCGGTATATCGACAACCGAAATATCCCCTGTCGTCAGCCCTGCCCGTTCAAGCAGGTGCAGCAACATAACCCCGGACACGCCATTGAGTTCTACCCCCACCGCTCGCCCCTTCAGCTGCTCGATTGCGGTGATGTCCGGTCGAACCAGCAGCATATCGGCGCCCACCGAAACGTTGGTGACCGCCACCAGCCGCAGGTCTACCCCCGCCGAACAGACCCGCAGCGCTTCATCCAGCGTCAGGGCGGCGGCATCCAGTTGCCCTGACAACAAGCCGCTCATGGAATCCCTGGCCGCCGAACCCTTGACCAGTTGCACGGTATCCGGTAACCAGCCAAATTCTTCCGCCAGGTACAAGGGCTCGTACCCGATCCAGGGGTGAATACCGACTCGCAGGGGATCACCCCGGCCACAACCGGGCAGGCTGGCGGCCAGGCCGGCGGCAAGCGAGAGCTGTAGGAAGCGACGGCGGTGCATGAAAGGCTCCGAATAACACAATGTGTCGGATAGTAATACAGATGTCCTGCAGCCGCCTACCCGCACGGGCCATCGGACCCAACCAGAACCCTGATATTCAGCTTAGCCGAAAGACAGAAACACGCCCATCAACACCGGAGACAGAAACGACAGCAGAAAACCGGAAGCAATGGCCACCGGCACACAGGCCAGGCCGCCACTGCTGCGGATAACCGGCAAAGTGAAGTCCATCGCGGTGGCACCACCGTAACCGATGGCCATGGCCGGGCGAGCGGTGATCACCAGCGGAATCAGCGCCAGGGCAATGATTTCCCGCAGCACGTCGTTCAGAAACGCCACGCCACCCCAGGCCGGGCCCAGGGCATCGCCAATGACAATGCCGGACAGCGAATACCAGCCAAAGCCAGACGCCAGCGCCAGGGCCTGGTGCCAGGGCACCTGCAATACCGGAATCAACGCCAGGCCCGCCACCAGGGAGCTTGCCACCAGCGCCAGGGCAATGCCCAGCCCCTGACGGTTCATCAGCAACTTGCGCAGGGAAAGGCCGGCATTACGTAATTGCAGGCCAATCAGAAACAGCAGAAACATCAAGGCACCGGTGGCCACATCGTCCACCAGCGGCAGCTCCGGAAACAGGAAATAACCCAGCAAAGCCCCCACAAGCACCGCCAACAGGGGTTTCAGCCCGGCCAGGAACAGGCGCCGGTAGCCCGGCCGACCCTCGCCGGTTTGTTCCCCGACATCCAGTGGCGCCCAGCGATGAAACAGCCACAGCCCCAGCATGTTCGCTACCAGTAACACCACCACCAGCGCGCTGACCTGTCCCGCCATGGTGCCCAGTTGCCCCAACAGCCCTTCCATCTGCCCAAGGCTCAGGCCCAGCAGTGCCAGAATGAAATACACCAGCCCTTCCACGGTGTAGTGGATCACCGTCATCAACCGGCGATTGGACAGGGCAAAGGCAAAGCCCAGAAACAATGGGGCAAGAATCAGCAAAGCGCCGGTGAGCATGGCAACCTCGGAAAAGAATGGCTAAGGGAAAGGATCAGTGCAGGCTGGCGCCCGAGCGATCCTGCACCAGTACCCAGGGCGCAATGACCACGGCCCAGAGTTCCGCATTGCGGTCGTACCAACCGCGCGCCAGGTCCGGTGCCACTTCACCCACCTGCCCGGAGGTCATCCACTGTTCGAACCGGGCCTTGTTGTCGGCGGTCAGTTCTGCGGCTACGTCCAGCAAGTCCAGCTCCGGTGCAACCCGCACAACTTGCCCGCGGGCGTAGTAGGTCTGCAGCTCGTGCCAGTGAATTCGGGAGGTTTCGAGGTTGAGTTTGGCTTTGATGTCGTCGCGTGGGGAGTCAGCCATGGCACCTTGTCTTCATTCAGGGATTAAGAAAAGGCCGCCAGCTTACCTGAAAATGCGGGGCAGGACACGGGGCCAGCCGGGCTGGCCCCGCAGGATGGCATCAGGCGGTGCGAAGCATCTCCCGCACCACATAGTGCAGGATACCGCCATGCTGGAAGTACACCGCCTCATTCGCGGTGTCGATCCGCGACTTGAGTTCACAGCTCTCGGTGGAGCCGTCCTTGTACTTCACGGTCATCTTAAGGGTCTGGCCCGGCTTGATCTCGCCGGACAGGCCTTCGATGCTGATGGTTTCCTCACCGGTGAGTTTCAGGCTCTTGCGATCCGTACCCTCCGGGAACTGCAGCGGCATCACCCCCATGCCGATCAGGTTGGAACGGTGAATACGCTCATAGGATTCCGCCACCACGGCTTTCACGCCCAGCAGGCGGGTACCCTTGGCGGCCCAGTCCCGGCTGGAGCCGGTGCCGTACTCCTTGCCGGCAATCACCACCAGCGGGGTGCCGCTTTCCTGGTACTTCATGGCGGCATCGTAGATGGCCATCTGCTCGCCGATGGGCACGAATTTGGTGAAGCCGCCTTCCACGCCGTCGAGCATCTCGTTGCGGATGCGCACGTTGGCGAAGGTGCCGCGCATCATCACCTCGTGGTTGCCCCGGCGGGAGCCGTAGGAGTTGAAGTCTTTCGGCTCAACACCGTGTTCCTGCAGGTATTTACCGGCAGGAGTGTCCGGCTTGAAGGAACCGGCCGGGGAGATGTGGTCTGTGGTCACCGAATCCCCCAGCAGGGCCAGGATGTTGGCATCCTTGATGTTCTCGATGGGCTCGGGCTGCTCGCCCATGCCTTCGAAGAAGGGCGGATGCTGGATGTAGGTGGATTTGTCGCTCCACTCGTACACCTTGCTCTCCGGCACCTTGATCGATTTCCAGATGTCGTCACCTTCGAACACCTCGCCGTATTCCTTGCGGAACATGTCGGTTTTGACCTTCTCGACCGCTTCGGCAATTTCCGCCTGGCTGGGCCAGAGGTCGTTCAGGTACACCGGGTTACCGTCTTTGTCGGTGCCCAGCGGGTCTTTGGTCAGATCCAGCCTTACGTTGCCCGCCAGGGCATAGGCCACCACCAGGGGCGGCGAAGCCAGCCAGTTGGTTTTCACCAGCGGATGCACCCGGCCTTCAAAGTTGCGGTTGCCGGACAGCACCGAGGCTACGGTAATGTCGCCATCGGTAATGGCCTTTTCCACGGCATCCGGCAATGGGCCGGAGTTACCGATGCAGGTGGTGCAGCCGTAACCCACCAGGTTGAAACCGAGCTTGTCCAGGTCGTCCTGCAAGCCGGCCACTTTCAGGTAGTCGGTGACCACCTTGGAGCCCGGCGCCAGCGAGGTTTTCACCCAGGGCTTGGTGCTCAGGCCCTTCTCCACCGCCTTCCGGGCGATCAGGCCGGCGGCCATCATCACGCTCGGGTTGGAGGTATTGGTGCAGGAGGTAATGGCAGCAATCACCACGGCACCCGGGTCCAGCCGGCACTTTTCGCCGTTCATTTCCAGCAGCTGACTGGCCGGGTGTTCGTAGCTGTTATCCACGCCCACCGCCGTCTGACCACCTTCTGATTCCAGTTTGCCTTCCTGGGCTTTTGCCGGGCCTTCTGCGGTTTCCATCAGCAACTCGAAGGACGCCTTCATGTTTTTCAGGGCCACCCGGTCCTGGGGCCGCTTCGGTCCGGCCAGGCTGGCCTCGACATCGCCCATGTCCAGTTCCAGGGTGTCGGTGTACGCCGGCTCATGGCCTGGTTCCCGCCACAGGCCCTGGGCCCTGGCGTAGTTCTCGACCAGTTCCAGCAGTTCCTCATCGCGGCCGGTCAGGCGCATGTAGGTGATGGTCTGGTCATCCACCGGGAAGAAGCCGCAGGTAGCACCGTATTCCGGCGCCATGTTGGCAATGGTCGCGCGGTCCGCTACCGGCATGTCTTTCAGGCCGTCGCCATAGAATTCCACGAACTTGCCCACCACGCCTTTCTTGCGCAGCATTTCCACCACGGTCAGCACCAGGTCGGTGGCGGTAATGCCTTCACGCAGCTTGCCGGTAATCTTGAAGCCGATGACTTCGGGAATCAGCATGGACACCGGCTGCCCAAGCATGGCCGCCTCGGCTTCGATACCGCCAACACCCCAGCCCAGGATACCCAGGCCGTTGATCATGGTGGTGTGGGAATCCGTACCCACGAGGGTGTCCGGATAGGCAATGGTCTTGCCGTCCACATCCTTCTGCCAGACGGTCTTGCCCAAATACTCCAGGTTGACCTGGTGACAGATACCGGTGCCCGGCGGCACCACCCGGAAGTTGTCGAAGGCCTGCTGGCCCCAGCGCAGAAACTCGTAGCGCTCCTGGTTGCGCTCCATCTCGATGGCGACGTTGTCCTTGAAGGCAGACGGATTGCCGTACTTGTCCACCATTACCGAGTGGTCGATGACCAGGTCCACCGGCGACAGCGGGTTGATCAGGGCCGGGTCTTTACCCGCCTGCTTCACCGCCTCGCGCATGGCGGCCAGGTCCACCACCCCGGGCACCCCGGTGAAGTCCTGCATCAGCACCCGGGCCGGGCGGAACTGGATTTCCGTGTCGGAGCCCCGGTCTTTCAGCCACTGCACCATGGCATCGATGTGGGACCGGTCGACCGTGGTGTCGTCTTCGTTGCGCAGCAGGTTCTCCATCAGTACTTTCAGGGAGAACGGCAGGCGGTTGAGATCGCCCAGGGTGTCTGCTGCCTTGGGCAGGCTGTAGTAGTGGTAGGTCTTGCCACCCGCGCTCAGGGTGGAGAGGGTATTCAGGCTGTCTTTGCTTGGTGATGTGTTCGACATACGTTGCCTCCTCGTGGAGTTTGTCTGGTAACACTCTATCCACTAACTATTGCACCGATAAGTGAGACTTCAACCGGAGACGATGAATGTTCGACATTTCCTTGGTGAATAGTCACTTGCGTTGACACGGCCGGCAATCTGAACAATGCTGGCCTATGGTTTCAATCCAACGTCACCCGACACCACAGGCGGCAACTTGACCAAGGTACCTTCCATGAACCTGCCAGGTATCTCTGCTGATGACTCACTCATGTTGTTGCGCGCGGCAACCGAGTTGTCGTTCAGCTCTATACTGGTCACCGACGCCCAACACCGGATTCTCTATGCCAACCCGGCCTTCTGCGCAACAACCGGGTATAGCCCGGACGAGCTGGAGGGCCAGAACCCGCGCATTCTTCAAGGGCCGCTGACCGACAAAAGCGTGATCGAAAAGTTGCGCTATGACCGGGACACCACCGGGCACTTCACCGGTTCTACCTTCAATTACCGCAAGGGTGACCGCCGGCTGAGCTGCGGGGCACCGGAATCCCGCAGTGTGAACACAATGGCTGCGACCCCCTGCCGGTTCTGTCATCATTAGCGCCTGTTTTCTGACGGACCAGGATCCTCTCCGTGAAGCACGATTGTCATTACCACCCGGGCGAGCCTGCCAAGTGGCATTGCGGTGAATGCCAGATGCATTATTGCACCCGCTGTATGCCCGATGCCGACACCCGGCAGCGCCGGGCCCTTTGCCCCCGCTGCAGCAAGGCCATGCGTTATCTGGGCGCCGCCACCGAAGTGGTCCCTTTCTGGCAACGGGTAGGCGCGTTTTTCCGCTACCCGTTCCATACCGACCCGCTGATCGTCATCGCCATCTGCACCCTGGTGCCGCTGATTGCACCACCCAACCTGATCGGCCTGCTGATCTGGATTGTGCTGGCCCTGGCGCTGTTCAAGTACACCTACGCGGTCATCAACCACACCGCCGAAGGCCACCTCAAGCCACCACCCGTGGCCGTCGCCTTTACCGGTAGCGGGTTCAATATCGTGATTCTGCAGCTACTGGTGTTTGTTCTGATGGGCGGCCTTGTGGGCGCCGCCGCCATGATCGGCGGGCCGATCCTGATGATGCTGGCACTGGCCTTTGCGGTACTGGCCCTGCCCGCCAGCATCATGGTGCTGGCCATGGAGCGGTCGGTGGGTGCCGCAGTAAACCCCATGAACCTGGCGGTACTGATCTCCCGAATCGGCACCCCCTACTTCCTGCTTTATGGCTACCTGATTCTGCTGACCCTGGCCTCCGGTGCAGCCCAGGACTTTGCTGTTAGCCACTTCCCCATGTGGGTAGCGCAACCCCTAGCGGGCTTTCTGAACAGTACCTTCACCCTGATTCTGTTCCACATGCTCGGTTACCTGCTGTTTCAGTACCAGGAGGAACTGGGCTTTGCGTCAGACTTGCAGGATGGGGAAGGTATAACCGAAAACCACCAGCGGGATCGCAGCAGCCGGTTTGATGCCGACCTGGACATGAACCTGAAAGACGGCAACTACGACCGGGTACACAGCATGCTGCTGGAAGCCCTGAAGAATGACCGGGATAACCCGGTGCGCGTCGGCCAGTTATACCAGCTGCTGACCGCCCGGAACGATGCCCGGGAGCTGTACCGGTTCCACCCCAGAATCATGGCCTGGCTGGCCGCGCGGCAGGACGGTGACGGGCTGAACCGGCTGGTAGAAACCCTGCAGACGCTGGAGCCCGGCTTCAAGCTCGAAGACCCGGAACTGGCAGTAACCTGTGCCACCACCCTGTATCACCGGGGCCACCCGAAAACGGCTATCCGCCTGCTGCAGGACTTCCACAAACGCTTCCCGAACAGTGACCAGCTGGCGCCGGCCTACCTGATTGTGGCCCAGGCCCTGGCCAATGGCCTTCAGCAATGGGAGAAGGCCAGCGCATTCCTGGCGTTTATCCAGAAGCGATGCGCCGGCCATCCGGTGCACCAGGATATTGAGGTGTGGCTGGAACAGGCCCGCAACCGGCAGCCTTTGAAAGGGCCGAAAGCGAGCTTTCAGGTGCCGGACTAGCCCCTTAACAACTGCCGGTAATGCCGGGCCTTGGGTTCCATCTGCAGCTTTTCGAACTCGGCCAGCAGTAACCGGCAGGCTTCCTGCACCATATCCGGCTCGGCCTTCAGGCGCATGCGTTCGAAGGCCTTTTCAGCGGCTTTCAGGTCGTGGTTTTTCAGGCTGGTGAACAGCACCCGGTTATGGTCTTCCACCGCCAGCGGGTGGTGGGCTTCGCCCTTGCTGAGGTACTCGTTCCAGACGTCCAGCATCTGTTCTGGCTGCCGCCGGTTCATGGCATCGGCCATCAGGGTTCGGGCTAGGTCCCGGTATTCCGGCAGGTCCGGGCGCAACTTGGCCAGCTGGTACAGGTGCTCCAGCAATACCGTTCTGTCCGGATAGTTTTCCCGTAAAGCCTCGAACTGGCGCCGGGCCAGGTCGAATTCCATGCGGCCAACACTGGCCATGGCCTGGGCATACCCCCGGGTAAACTGCTCGTCTTGCTGCTCCGGTTCCGGCTCGAAGAACTCTTCTTTTACCTGCAACCAGCTCTTGCCCAACAGCCAGACCAGCGCAGCCCCCGCCAGCAGGCCGCCGGCGTGGGCCATGTAGGCAATACCGGTAGCTCCGGCGAACCAGTAATCGTAGATCTCCTTGCCCAGCCACACCGGCAGCATGGCAATGGCCGGCGCCCGGAAGTAGTTGAAGTACACACCCAGGAAGTAGAAAAACCGGATTTTCTGCAGGCCATAAATGGCCACGTACATACCCATCAGCCCGGATATGGAACCGGATGCGCCCACCAGCGGGATCTGGCTGCCCATGGAAAACCCGGTAAATACCAACCCGGACAGGGCCCCGCACACCAGGTAGGCCACCAGGAATTTGCCCGGGCCCAGCGCCCGCTCCACGGTAAAACCGAGCAGGAACAAGAACAGCAGGTTGCCGATGATGTGGCCCCAGCCGCCGTGCAGGAACTGGTAGGTGATCAGGGTATACAGCGACAAGTCAGACGGCACCAGCCCCAACTGGAAGGCGCTCATGCGGCTGATCCACTGCTCCTCAATGGCACCGCGCTGCTCCGACCACTGGTTGCGCTCGGCTACCGACCAGATCAGGTCCCGGTTGTCTTGCAGGTACTGGTAATAATCCCGGTCAAACAGCAGGGTAACCGCCTGCCAGCCTTGTTCATCCTGCTCCCTCAGGGCCTGGAATTCCTGCAGCTCCAGCACACTCTGCTGGTCGCCTTCGAAGCGGATTTCCCGCTGCAGGTAGTCTTCGTAGGCGGGGGCTTCCAGTGCCAGCAGGTTGCCATCAAGGTACTGCTCGATCGCTGCGTCCAGCTTGCGGTCGTCTGCTCCCTGATAGAACAGGAACACCATGACACAGGCCATCATCAGGCCCAGGGTTACCCAGGGCGGGCGCTTCCAGTTGATGGCGTTCTCGGCGGGGATAATCAGCATGGGCGGTCACAATTCATCATAATCTGTCCCTGAAAAGCTGTTTTTTACCACAGCGGGGCCTTCTTTTCGCGGTGTAATGTCATCACCAGGTCACACAAATGCCATTCAATCGGTGACCAACAACCCCGTCAGGGGCTATCGACCATTAGCCAATTGTTGTTATTGCTCTATAACTGAATAGTGAAACGGCAATAACAAGAAGAACCTGACACTGGACTTAAGGATACTGCACATGACCGTACTCGTTCTGGACAACCCCGAAATGCTCGCCCGGGCCGCCCTGCTCTCCGGTGTAATGGCAGATTCGCTGGGGACAGAAGCCGGCCGCCCTCACCGCACTCGGTTCCATTATGGCTTTAACAAACATGTGCCTGACGCCGGCGATGCTGCCATTATGCGCCAGCATGCCGCCTACCTGAAAAACCACCCCGGTGTACGGGTCAGAATCCACGGCCATACCGACAACTTTGGTTCACCCGAGTACAACCGCTTCCTGGCCAGGCTGCGTGCCAACGCTGTAGCCCGGTTGCTGATTCAGGAGGGCGTGCCGCAAAGTGCTATCCTGATGACCACCTGGGGCGCCGAACGCCCCCTGACCCGGCCGGAAGACCACGCAGCCAACCGGCGGGTGGAACTGGAGTATCTTACCGTGGATATGGCCCAGGCCCTCTGAAACGTCACGCGCCGTAAACAGAAACGGGGCCTCGAGGGCCCCGTTCCTTAGACAGCTATCCGCCTCAGCCGTATACCTGCCAGACATTCCACAGCAGCAACAACGCCGCCACCAGGATCGCCAGCCAGGTCAGCAGAATACCGATCATTCGGGCTTTGTGGGGACCACCCTTGCCGTTGATCATGCCCCAGGCATGCAGGATTCGCCCGACCACTAATGCCATGCCGGTCCAGTAGATCAGGCCGCTGGCGACACCGTTCAACTCGGCAATGGCCAGCATGATCAGGCCAACCGGCGCGTATTCCACCAGGTTGGCGTGGGCGCGCACCGCCGCTTCAAACTCCGGGTCGTCATTCACCCCCAGACCCATGCGGTACTTGAGCCGGTACTTCACCACCTGGCCCGAGAGCACCAGCAACAACAGGCCGATAACGGCCGCGAAGACTGCGGTTACGGGTACGATCATGTCAGCCCTGCTTGATCTTGTTGACGACAGCCAGCAGCAACACCGCACCTACCGTGGCTGTGACCAGCTCGCCGATCATGCTCTTCACCGCCAGGCCCAACATGCTGAACAGCACACCGCCAATCACTGAACCGACGATGCCGATACCGATATTGGCCAGCACACCGAACCCTTTACCCTTCATGATCAGGCCCGCCAGCCAACCGGCCAGGCCACCGATAATCAGAAACCAGAGAAAGCTCATTTATCCACTCCCCTTATGTGGTGTTCAATCCTGCCAGAAGACTGCCCTGTTTTGGGCAGGCATTCAAGCAGTTCCGGGGCGGTGGCCGAGGGCTGTGATGGCGTCTGCCATTTGCTGGTGACACCGGGCCATCAGCTCCGGCACATCGTCACGGGTCAGGCCGGTGGTTTCTACCGGCGGCAGGATATGCACCGGCACCGATTTCCGGCGGCCGGCCCAGCCACGGGTTTGGCTGTGATACTCGCCGGCACACACCATGGTGATGGGGGCTCCGGCGGCAATGGCCGTGTGGAAAGCGCCTTTTTTGAAGCTGCCCAGCCCCCGGCCACGGCTACGGGTGCCTTCAGGAAACACCCAGATGCTTTTGCGGTCTTTGCGGATAGCATCACTGGTAGCCTGCATGGCTGCCACGGCTTTATGGGAGCGGCCGCGATTGAGGATGATGTTGCCGCCGAGCCAGAACACCTGGCCGAAGAACGGCAACCAGACCAGTGAGGACTTACCCACCGCCACGGTACGCGGCGGCAGCAGGTCGCCCACCACGAACAGGTCGTCGTTCTGCTGGTGGTTGGCGATGATTACCGTGGGCCGGTCTTGCGGCATGTTTTCGGCGCCATACAAAGGGCGCTTCATACCCAGCAGACAGCGCCCCACACGGGCCAGTGTCCAGGCCAGCAAACGGTTGTTATCCGGGTTGAAAGGCCGTGCGATGTAGCCAATCAGGGCCAGCATGCAAATCAGCGGAACACTCAGCCAGGCCAGGATTTTTCTTGCGACTGCCATACAGCTTTACCGTTACTCGAAATTTTGGCGCACAAGTGTACGCCAAAATCAGAGGGCGGCAACAGTATCCTTTTGTACCGGTCTGTTAACCGGTTTTGCCTCCACCACGAAACGCAGCGGGCCGTTGGCATCGAGCGCATCAAACGGGTAACAGGTTACCAGCAGCAGGGTATCCGGGCCGAAGGTGCTGGTATCGATGGACTCTGTTCTGCTGTCCACCACCCGGGTTCCGGTTACCTGATACTGCTGCCACTGCTGGTCCTGGCCCTGCAGCTGCACCCGGTGGCCCTGCTCAAGGTGCTCCAGGGGCCGGAAATGGGTATCCCGGTGGCCAGCCAGAATCACCGGCCCCTGCTCCCCGGCGACCATCCGCCCCGGGCCAAACGCCAGGCTTTCTCCGTGCAGGCCCTCCAGCACAATCATCGACACCCCCAGCTCCGGCAACTCCAGCCTGGCCACCGGCCAGGTATCGGCCCAGGGCCAGGGCCGGGCTTCCACCTGTCGCGCCTGGGTTTCGGCCCAGGCCAGTGCCAGCAGCTCCTGGGCTACCAGCGCCTTGAACGGAATCCACAGGCCGAACATCAACACGGTGGCGGAGGCACCAAACAACAGCAATAGCAGGCGGTTCATCATGCTGGCCTCCGGTTCAGCAGCAACATGGCCAGTGCCAGCATCAATCCGGACAGGCCCAGTGCTGCCAGCAACGGCCAGGCGGTGGCGGTTTGCGGGTAACGCAACATGCCGTCCCGGCTACCTGCTGGCAGCAAGGTGGGAACCGCCTCGGTGTCCAGCTTCGCCTCCGCCGGTCGGGCCGGTTGCTCCTCGACCGCCACAAAACTGGTGAACGGCGACATCACCCCGTGCTGCACCGACAACGCCACGATTGCCGGCTCATCCGGCGCCTCACCCTGCAGGCGGGCGGCATCCAACAGCTCGTCTATCCGGCCCCGGGCCCACTGGCGGTTCAGGCCGCTGGCCGGGGCAGCATTCCCCAGATCAAGCCGGGTGTTCCAGGGCCGGCCGCCGGGCAAGCGGCCGGAGACCTCCAGCTCACCACCCGCGGGCACACCGCGCACCACCTGTACCAGCGGGCTGCCCTGAAACAGGTCACCGGGCCTGGCCGGTACCGCTTCCACCGGATTGCCACCGGTGGGCCAGCGCACGGTCAGATCACTCATAACCGGCGCTTCCATGGCCGCAAACAGTCCGTTCAGGGCGCGATTCACCTCACCGGTATTGTGCACCGCGGTGAACTCGCCACGGCCCCAGCGGGCCGCTTCGCGCAGAAAGTGCATATTGGGGGCCGAGCCGATGCCCACGGTAAACATCCGCCGTTCGCCCAAGCCTGTACGAATCCGATCGAACAGCGCCGATTCATTGCCTACGGCCCCGTCGGTGATAAACACCATCTGCTGTACCAGCCCCTCTGCCGGAGCAGGCTCCATCGCCATTGCCAGTGACAGCGCCCCGGCCATTTCAGTGCCGCCGTTGGCGTTCAGGCCTTCCACATATTGCCGGGCACGGGCCAGGTAATGGCCCTCGGCCGGCACCGGGCGGGCAAACAGGCTGTGGGCCTGGGAATTGAACTGAATAACGTTGAAATAATCCCCCGGGCGCAGGCTATCCAGTCCTTTCAGCAACGCTGAACGGGCCTGGACAATGGACTCCCCTGCCATGGAGCCTGAGGTATCAATCACAAACAACAGCTCCCGACGCAACACCGGGCCGGTGACGTCCGGGGGCAATATCATCGCCATCAGAAAATCCTCACCCTGCCACTGCTGGTGAAACACTGCCGCCGTCGGTTCCCGGCCGGTTAACGGCCGCCAGCGCACAATCAGGTCACGATCCATCAGCACTTCCCGGCCTTCCGGACGCACCACCACCCGGCCGCCGTCGGCCTCGGTCACCAGGCTGTGACTGGGGCTGGTTACCCCGGCCAGCGGGAATCCACTTTCGATGGCCAGCTCAATCCGGGCCCGGTGGCTGCGCTCATCCACATCAGCCGCCCGCACCGTGAACGGGCTGATCTCCGCAGCATCCGGCACTTGCGTGGTGGCCGTGGCCCAGCCTGACTGCCACTGCGTTGCCGCCTCGACAACCGGTTCACCCGGCATGTAACGGGGCGTGAGCGTGGTGGGCAGGCGCAACTCGAACTCGCCGTGGCGATAGCTCACCGGTTGCTGGTAGCGAACCTCCACCCGCACGGTTTCCCCGGGCGGGATATTGGCCACCCGGCTGGTAAACAGGTTCGGGCGCTGCTGCTCCAGCGTGGCGGCATGCTGGCCGGCGGATTTCGCTTTCTCGTAGGTTTCCCGGGCCTCGGCCCGGGGCTCGATGCGCCCGACTATCCGGCGCTCACCCACGGTCATGGTCAACCCGAACACGGCCGCCTGCTCCGGTAACGGAAACACGAAAATGCCTTCGTGCCATGAATCACTGGTATTGCGGAATTCCCGGGTAAGCGTGGTATCCGCCAGCAGGCCGGACACCCGCACCTGAAACTCACTGTCCAGAACCAGTGCCGGCTGCTGCCGGTTGCCCTGGCTGTCGACCAGGTAAAGCTGGCCGGCTTCCTCAGCTTGCCCGGCTTGCCGGTCACTGGCCTCGGCATACAGCGGGTGGACAAACAGCATCAGCATAACCGCCAGCCACAGGCTGACCCCTTCGGCGCAGCGCAGCCAACGGCGTTTGCTGATCAAAGGGCGAGGGGTGCGTGTGGTTTGCGGATAAAGGTCGGCCCGGACGGCCGGGTTGGCAAGCAGCGACAGCAGCATCATCACGTCATCCTTTTTAGTGGAAGTTGGTGATGCCATTGCAACAGCCGGAACGGGCGCCGCCGTGGCAAAAACGGGCAGGCCGGCGACAAAAAATGATGAATTATGGCAATCGGGCCGGCACAACTTGTACCAGCCCTTGAGCGTGGTTTAATGGCTACACATTCCGGTGAAACACACAGCCATGAAAAAACACATTGTTCTGATAGAAGACGAAGCCGGTATCCGCGACAACTACCGGGCCGCATTTGAACGCCGGGGCTACCGGGTATCCGCCTATGGTGACCGGCCCTCCGCCTGGCAGGTGCTGCGCCAGAGCCTGCCGGACCTGGCTATTATCGATGTAGGCCTGGGCGACGAACTCGAAGGCGGCTTTACCCTGTGCCAGGATTTGCGGGCCCTGTCGGCCACCCTGCCGATTATTTTCCTGACCGCCCGGGACAGCGACATCGACTCGGTGCACGGCCTGCGCCTTGGCGCCGACGACTACGTGACCAAGGACATGAGCCTGGATCACCTGCTGGCCCGCATCACCGCCCTGCTGCGCCGGGCCGAGGCCTGGGCCGAAGCCCTGCAGAAGCCGGACGAAGTGATTCACCGGGGCCGGATGACCATGAATGTAGACCGAATGACCGTCGCCTGGAACGACCAGCCGGTGGACCTGACAGTGACCGAATTCTGGATGCTGCACGCACTGGTCCAGCACCCCGGCCATGTCCGCACCCGGGACCAGCTGATGGAAGCCGCCAGCACCGTGCTGGACGACAACACGGTGACTTCCCACATCAAACGCATCCGGCGCAAATTTATTCAGCTGGACGAAACCTTTGATGGCATCCAGACCGCCTACGGCATGGGCTACCGCTGGAATGCCCGTGAGGTGTAACCCTTGAGCCTGAAGCGCCAGCTGTTCCTGGCGAGCCTGCTGATGCTGCTGATCCCCTGGGCCGGCCTAAGTTTTGTACTGGAACTGGACACGGCACTGCGCCAGCAAACCCTGCAGCAGCTGCAAACCCAGAGCACCCGGCTGACCGAGCTGGCCGACGACCTGCTGCTGGGGCAGCCGGCCATTGCCGGCGACCCGGTGGTGTATGCCCGCCCCGTGCAGACGGCAGGCGACACCTTTGTCTGGCCCAGCTATGAAGACCAGGACCACCGGCAACCCTGGCAAAGCGCCGCAACCAGCGACAACGAGCCACAACTGCGCTGGCAGGCAGCGGCCGACGATCGTTACCTATACCTGTTAACGGATGTTCAGCAACACTCACTGACACCCTTCAACCCGGCCCGGCCAGAGCAGCCCTATGACCGCTTCGAGCTCTGGCTGCAGGCCCCCGCCAGCGACCTGGAACAACCCGCCGACCCACACACCTGGCACATAAAACCGGATGAAGCGCGGGCCACCACCGCCAGTGAGCCGGAGCGCCGGGATTACCGGGTGCATGCCACCTGGCGTATCCGCACCAACAGCTGGCAGCTGGAAGTGCGAATGCCCCTGCCCGCCCAGGGCAGCCGTCTGGGCTTTCGGGTGGCCCGCAGCGACACCGGGGCAAGCCTGGCCGGCACCGGGACCGAGCCGCTGCCGGCACTGGTTTATCCACACCGGGTTCTGGAACGAGCCCTTGGCCGGCAACTGGGGCCGGGACAGCAGGTCACCATCACTGAGCCTGCCGGCTGGATAACCGCCAGCGCCAGCCGGGAGGGCCGGGATAACGCCAATTTCGAGAACCTGTCGCCCGGGCAAATCCTGGATACCGTCATCCTGAACGGCCTGCGCGCGCTCGTGCGCTGGTATCAGCCAGAACCGCTGATGCTGACCGGTGCCGACTTCCAGCTGAACAGCCGCCAGGTACCCGACAACGGGTTGGTGAAACACCCGGACGACTCCCTGTGGCTGGCCACGGCACACCCCCTGTTCGATGGCCGGTCACTGCTGCTGGAGCAATCCCTGGACCATCTGCTGAGTGTTTCCGGCTCGGCCCTCGGCAGTGTGCTGGCCCGCTCCCTGTTGATCATCCTGGCACTGATGCTGGTGTTGCTGGGCTATGCCAGCTGGTTGTCGTGGCGTATAACCCGCCTGCAGCGGCTGGTCAGCGCCAGCGTGGACGATGACGGCCGCATCCTCGGCCCGGTGCCTGTGCCAAGATCCGGCGATGAGCTGGGCCAGCTGCAGCAGCACTTCAGCCAGATGGTCGACCGCCTGCAAAGCTATAACCGGTACCTGGAAAGTTTTTCCCGCAGGCTTTCCCACGAGCTGAAAACCCCGGTGGCGGTGGTGCGCTCCTCGCTGGAGAACCTGGCCCACAGCCAGTCGGAAACCGAGCGCCGGGAATACCTGCAACGGGCTTCCGCCGCCACCGAGCGCCTGCGCCGCATCCTCACCAGCATGAGCGAAGCAGCCCGGCTGGAACAGAGCTTTGACCAGGCCGACAAAGAACCCTTTGACCTGGCCGAGGTCGCCAGCCAGGCCTGTGCTGCCTACCAACAGCTGGATGACCAGCACCGGATTCACTATCAGGGACCGCCCAATGGCTGCCCCCTGCTGGGCAACCCGGAAATGCTGGTGCAAATGCTCGACAAGCTGGTGGATAACGCCCGGGATTTCACCCCGGAACAGGGCAACATCGAGGTACGCCTGCAACATCGAACGGACCACTACCAGCTGGATGTCTTCAACCAAGGCTCACAGCTGCCGGAAACCGCCGGTGTGGATATTTTTGGTGCCTTTGTCACCCGACGGGAAGGCAAGGCTGAAGGCCACCTGGGCCAGGGTCTGCTGATTGTCCGACTGATTGCCGACTACCATGGTGGTAAGGTGGAAGCCTTCAACCAGCACCATAACGGAATTGACGGCGTGTGCTTCCGCGTTATCATCCCTGTACAACCAGCATAACCAAGGACAACTCCGTGACCTCCCAGCCACGCTCCCTGGATTTCCACCCGCTCCGGGCCGATCTGTACCAGGAGCTCCATTCCCGGCCGTTCCAGGTGCTGCCTTCACGCGCCCGGGTTACCCAGATTGCCCTGCTGACCACCCCGGCCCAGCGGCAAAGCCAGTTCCGCCACCTGCAGAACCTGCACCGGTTGCTGGGCGAACACTGGCCGGAACAGGAAGTAAGTTGCTACGAACAGGATTTCGGCCCGCTGCGCATCCGCCGGGAAGTGCACATGGAGTTCACCACCTACACCTTCACCAACCTGCGGGACTCCGATGCCGATCCGTTTGCCGAAACCGGCATCAGCCTGCTGCCGGACGGCTGGCTGAACGAACTCGAAGGCACGGTGGTAGGGGCCTTCCATGTGGAAGTACGGCCATCGTCTGAAAGCGCCCGCAACGAGCTGGCGTTCATGCGTAAACACTTTGAAGGCATGCGCCTGGTGGGCAGCAGTCCGCAGGAAGGGGCTGCGCGGATTCTGGGCACCTTCCAGTTGCACAGCGACCATTTCGGGCGGTTTATGGTGCTTAACCACAGCATGTCAGACAGCCAGCTGGGCCGGTTGGTGCAGCGCCTGATGGAAATCGAAACCTACCGGCTGATGTCGCTTCTCGCCCTGCCCCTGGCCCGGGAAATCACCCCGGCCCTGAACGACATGGATCAGCAACTGGTAAACATCACCCAGTCACTGGCCGACAACGAAACCCTGGACGAACAAAAGATCCTGGCGGAGCTGACCAACATTGCCTCGCGCATTGAAGCTTTCCGGGCCCATTCCACCTTCCGTTTTTCCGCCACCCGGGCCTACCACCGGCTGGTACTGACCCGGCTGGAAGAACTGCGGGAAGACGAAGTGTCCGGCCACCTCACCCTCACCGAGTTCATGACC
Organism: Marinobacter vinifirmus; assembly: GCF_002258215.1. Lineage (GTDB taxonomy): Bacteria > Pseudomonadota > Gammaproteobacteria > Pseudomonadales > Oleiphilaceae > Marinobacter > Marinobacter vinifirmus. The sequence continues at coordinate 145,388 of NZ_NEFY01000005.1, read as the reverse complement.
CGGCGGCTGACCCCGGCGGTGAAAACCTGTGAGGCCGTGGGTGAACGCCTGGAAGACCTATCACGCCGGGTAGACCGGGCCTCGGACATGATGCGCACCCGGGTGGAACTGGCCATCCAGAGTCAGAACCAGCAACTGCTCAGCTCCATGGACCGGCGCTCGCGCATCCAGCTGATGATGCAGCACACAGTGGAAGGCTTCTCGGTGGTGGCCATTTCCTACTACCTGATCGGCCTGCTGAAGCTGGCACTGGATACCCTGCGCGAGGCCGGCGTAGCCTTTAATCACTCGCTGGTGCTGGGCGTTGCCATTCCGGTGGTGATGGTGCTGGTGTTCATCGGCATCCGCATGATTCACCACCGGTTTATCAAGATGGCCCGCCGGCAGTAGCCGGCCTCAGGTGAACCGGGGGTCACCGGCAAACTGGCGGAAAAACTGCTGGGCGGTGCGGCCGTTGCGCACGCCCTTGCCGGTGGCAAAGCGCAGCGCTTCGATATGCAGCTGCTGCCTGTCTGCCACCTGCGGGAACAGGGCATCAACCGCCTGCAGGTATACATCCTGGGAGAACGGATAGAACGACAGCTGCAGGCCAAACCGGTCGGCCAGCGACACCTGCTCCTCGACAGCCTCCGCCGGATGCAACTCGCCATCCCGCACTTCGCTTTTCACATTGTCGCTCATGAACTCCGGCATCAGGTGCCGGCGGTTGGAGGTGGCATACACCCGCACATTCTCCGGCGGTAACTCCAGCGAGCCTTCCAGCACGCTCTTCAGCGCCTTGTAACCGGACTCCCCCACATCGAACGACAGGTCATCGCAGAAGATCACAAACCGATACGGCAGGTCGCAGATGTCATCGACAATTTCCGGCAGGTTCACCAGGTCGTCCTTGTCCACCTCGATCATCCGCAGCCCCCGGTCCCGGTATCGGTTCAGCAGGGCTTTAACCAGCGACGACTTGCCGGTACCCCGGGAGCCCCAGAGCAGTGCGTTGTTGGACGGCTCACCGGCCAGAAAACGCTCGGTATTGCGGGCCAGGGCCTGTTTTTGTCGCGCGATGCCGGTGAGATCGTCCCAGCTGATCGGGTCCAGCCGGCGAATGGCCCGCAGGCCCGAACGGTGGCGACGCCAGACCGCAGCCGGACTCTGTGCCCAGTCGAAGGGGGTTTCGTTCATAACCTTACTCCGCTTGGTTCTGAATATGCCCGCTCACAGTCTGGCCTTGGCCAGACCTGTAGGGGTAGGATCTGCAGATCTTATCAGACACCAGGAGCAAACCATGGCACGCATCTATAACGACAATTCCCTTTCCATCGGCAACACCCCCTTGGTAAGGCTGAACCGGGTGAACGACGGCGCCACCATCTGGGCCAAGATTGAAGGCCGCAACCCGGCCTATTCCGTCAAGTGCCGCATTGGCGCCGCCATGATCTGGGATGCGGAAAAACGCGGCGTTCTGAAGCCCGGCATGACTATCGTTGAGCCCACCAGCGGCAACACCGGTATTGCCCTGGCCTACGTGGCAGCCGCCCGGGGTTACAAGCTGGTACTGACCATGCCTGCCTCCATGAGCCTGGAACGCCGCAAGGTGCTGAAAGCCCTGGGCGCCGACCTGGTACTGACCGAACCCGCCAAGGGCATGGCCGGCGCCATTGCCAGGGCGGAAGAACTGGTGGCGGCAGACCCGGACAACCACTTCCTGCCCCAGCAGTTCGAGAACCCGGCCAACCCGCGCATCCATGAAGACACCACCGGCCCGGAAATCTGGAACGACACCGACGGCGAAGTGGACATCTTTGTTTCCGGCGTGGGCACCGGTGGCACCCTGACCGGTGTTTCCCGCTACCTCAAACAGACCAAGGGCAAGGCTGTGACCACCGTAGCCGTGGAACCCACCGATTCGCCGATCATCACCCAGGTACGCAGCGGCCAGGACCCGAAACCGGCCCCCCATAAAATCCAGGGCATTGGCGCAGGCTTTATTCCGGGCAACCTGGATATGGACATGGTGGACCAGGTTGAAGCCATCAGCAACGAAGACGCCATGGCCATGGCGCACCGGATGATGAAAGAAGAAGGCATTCTGTGCGGCATCTCCTGCGGAGCTGCAGTAGCCGCCGCCGTGCGGGTGAGCAAACAACCGGAGCATCAGGGCAAGAACATTGTGGTGATCCTGCCGGATTCCGCCGAGCGCTACCTGTCTACGGCGCTGTTTGCCGACACCTTTGGTGAGCTGGAAAACCAGCAGTAATCCGGGTTCCTTAAACGCAAAAAGCGCAGCCTCGCCGGGCTGCGCTTTTTGGTTTCAGGCGGCTCAAAACTGGAACTTCAGGCCCACCCGGCCAGTATCGAAGTCCGGGCCGTCATTGGTCACCTGGCCGTTGAAGTCGTCTTCATCGATATCCACGTTGTAGCGGTTGTATTCGGCGAACGCTGTCAGCTGCTCGGTCACCCGGAAATCCACACCGGCGCCGACAAACGGGTTCACTTCATCGTAGGTTTCACTTTCATCGAAAGCGTCTACATCAAACGCTGAGGCAAAGGCACCTGCCTTGGCATACACACTGAAACTGTTGGTCAGCGGCAGGCGGCCAATGGCACTCAGGCCGGCACCTTTAAGCTTGCCCTCTACCTCGTCATCACCGAAGTTGCCGAAATCGATGTACTCGGCCTCCAGGGCGAAGAATTCGTTGAACTGGTAACCCAGTGCAGCTCCCAGCAGGTCGTTCTCGTCTTCGAACTCGCCACCGTGGGCCTTGTAGCCCCCGTAACTACCGCTGATGTAGGGGCCGGATTGATCACGGCTGACGCTGTCCTGCGCCCAGACGGCCGGGGCGGTGAATACAGCAGCACTCAGAACGGTGGCACACGCAAAACTGGCTTTGTAGCTCATAACGCGTTTTCCTCTGTGGTCAGGTTTCCATTCGTCGAAACGAACAACCGGGACGACTCGTTCCCGATTGCGTGAACCTACCCTACCGGGGAAATTTCGCGTTTTGGGTTAAAACCGTACTAAGAATTATTCACATTCAGGTCATGTTTCCGGGCATGCCCCGCAGCGGCCCTGGCGGCCAGTCCGGCGGCTGCCCGCCCGGCCAGCGACAAGCCGGTATAGCTCAGGCGGGATATTTCGTGGTGGCAGACACGCACGATGCGACTGCTGTGCCGGGTTGCGGGAATGGCTTCCAGCACCCGAAAGCTCTCATCCGCCACCGAAAGGTGAATCCGTTGCAGCTTGACCGCTCCGTGTTGCACGCCATGGGCCAGCAGGTCTGCCACGCCGAGCCACCAATGGGCATTGCTATGGGTTGGTTTCATACCAGCCACTCCTCAAGTTGCCGTGCTACGGCTGAATGATGGGCCAGGCGGATGTGATCCACCCCCGGAAAATTCGCTGTGCCGGTCAGCTGCCAGCCCGGCTGCCTGGCACCCCGGGCGCTGGCCTCATGCACCAGCGCATCGCCAAACAAGGCATTCACCAGGTGCTCTTCACCCCTGACCAGCAGGCCGCTGATCACATAATGCCGGGCGCCGGCTAACAGCGGCTGGTGCGCCGTGCCCGGTTCAAACACCTCGCCCCGTGACAGGTTGCGAATGCCTTCACTGCGCAGGTCGATCACCTCGCCCACCACCTTCAGGTAATCCCGGGGCACCCGGTTGAGCCAGCCGGCGGCCTTGTGGGCACCGACTGCCAGCCAGGAACCGTCGTGGGGCGAGCCGATGTACACGCAGTCCGGGTTCAGCCGGACCCAGCTATCATCATTTTCCGCCCCGTAATGACAGGCACTGCGAATCAGCAGGCCGCCCATACTGTGGCCAAGCAGGACAAGGCGTGTTACCGGTACCGGCCAGTTGCTGACCAGCCGTTCCAGCAGCGCAGCCAGGTCCTGGCCATTGCGATAGATGGGCCGGCCGGAATTGAAACGTAGCTTGAGTGCCGAGGCATTCCCCAACCGTTCAGCCAGCCGGGTGCCATAGTGCTCGCCTGGCTGGCCCGGAAAATCCCATACTGATTCCAGCTCCATCAAGCCATGGATGGACAGGCACAGCACACTGCCCGGCGCAGCGGGCCGGGGGTTCAGCAGATCCAGCGGCTCGCCGTCGGCAAACACCGTCATCGGCACCGCCAGTGCGTTGCCCCGGTGCTCCAGCCAGTCACCCAGAAAGCCGCTGGCAATGGCTGAAATGTGTTGCTGGACTCGCCCAGCGGAAGGAACAGACACCATGGTTATCTCCCGTGTATCCTTCCAGTGTACGCCCTTGGCGGTGCTTTGCACTGGCCATTTTCAGGCCAGAATGCGGCCCCGGGGCAAACCGGAGCGCCGTGGCTCAACGTTTGGTAATCTGCCCGAAAGGGCGACAGACACCTGATCCTGCTAGTCTTTGTGCCCGTATCACCCAAACCGGCCGTGCGCGCCTGTTGTCCACTGAGCAGCCAGAGGAAGTAGCCTATGCGATTTGCCATTATCGCCCTGACCAGCCTGTTGTTCTCAGCCAGCCCGGCCCTTGCCGAGCCCCAACCAGAAAGCTCTGCCGAACCGGAAGTGCTCGGTTTTATTGAATGGGTGGTGATGGGCGAAACCGGCATCCGGCTGAAAGCGCGCCTGGACACAGGCGCCAAGACCTCGTCGCTGCATGCAGTGAACGTGGAATCTTTCGAGAAAGACAACGAGGAATGGGTGCGCTTCCAGCTCCCGCTGGGCGATCACGAAGACCAGCCCAGCGAAGGTGAGCTGGAACACGATGAAGTGATCCTGGAATTCGAGCGACCGGTTTACCGCACGGTGCTGATCAAGCGCAAAGGTGCACCCTCCCAGCGCCGGCATGTGGTGAAAATGGAATTCTGTATCGCCGGCAAGATGCACGAAACCCAGTTTTCCCTCACCGACCGGGGCAAGTTCGCCTACCCGGTACTGCTGGGCCGCCGGTTTATGCGGGATGACAACATCCTGACCGATTCCGCCAGAAGCTTTGTTGCCGAACAGGAATGTGAATACAGCACACTGGAAGAGCTCGCCGAGAGCAGCAAGGCGGTAGAGCCCTAATCGGGGCTCACCTCCGGCTCATCATTTCGCACTCGTAGAAAGCTGGCAAACCTGGGCAAGCCGGTGGCCGTGAAGCCCCGGTAGCGGAAGGTAATCACCGTGCCAACAGTCGGCGGATTGTGTCGCTCAACATCACTGAAGCCGGTGCCAATACGAAAGCGGCGGCCATTGGCCAGCTCCACTTCCAGCGATCCCATCAGCCCCTCGTACTTGCCCTTACCTTGCAGGTGACCAACCACCGTGGCTTCGGCGTCGTCGTGGGTTTTCACTTTCAGCAGATCATCTGAACGGCCGGCCTGGTACCGGCTGTTTCTGCGCTTGAGCATCAGGCCTTCCGCACCGGCAGCCACGACCTGTTCAAGCTCTGCCATCAGTTCAGGATGGCTGGCAACCGGGCGCTGCACCACCAGGGCCAGGTACGGTGAACCAGACGCTTCGACCAGCTGCTTCAACTGGCGATAACGCTGCTCGAACACCTTTTCAGGAACAGGCAGGTCAAACACGTGAAACCTCACCTGACGCCATTCCTCGTCCACCGGCTGAGCCTTGCGCACCACCCCGGACAGCTCGGCAAAGCGCCCGCGACCGTTCCAGAGTTCACCGTCCAGCGGATGTGACGGAAACTGCGCCGTAAACCAGTCCGGCGCCGCATACACATGCCCGCCCCGGGACCAGAGCTTCTCGCCATCCCAATAAGCCCGGACACCGTCCAGTTTTTCACTGACCCAGTAATCCTCGAGGTTTACACCCGGGTGATAGACATTCGCCAGGGGAATGGCCGGAGGCCCCGCATTAGCCTGAGGCGGATAAGTGGCAAGTAACGAAAGAAAAAGCAGGCTGAGTGCCAGGGCTGCTGCCCTGACACTGCCGGTCGTGAAGAGTGGCATGTTCCTTTGCCCTTTTTACATCCTGTTGATGGTATTCCGAAAAACTCTTTGCTCAGGCCGTTACATACTTCAGCAGCTCAACCACCTGCTCCGGCGTTTGTGCCCAGGCCATGGCAGCTGCATCTACTTCCTTGAGCGGGTGCACGATATCTTCATCATGCAGCGTGATGTATGGCGTGCCCATGGCGGCACAGTAGCCGGCGTCGAAGGCGGCGTTCCACTGCTTGTACTTGTCGCCAAAGCGGATAACCGCCAGGTCGCACTGTTCAATCAGGGTTTTGGTGCGGATGGCGTTCACCTTGGAAGACTGGTGATCACGCCAGAAGTTGCTCTCCGGCTTGCCCAGGAAGTCGCCCGCAGCGTCGCTGGATTCGTGGTCGGTATTGGCAGAGGTGAACTCAACCGGCAGGCCGGCCGCCTCGGCACCCGCAGCAATCTGCTCACGCCAGTCGGTGTGGATTTCGCCGGAAAGGTATACGGTCCAGATCATTTTGGGCTCCTTAAGCTGAATTAAAGCCGGCCAGTCTAACCTACAGGCCGGCTTTAATGTAGGTATCAGCCCGCGACGGAAGCCTCATGCTCACGAATCATGGTGTAGAGCTGATCCTTCAGGTGCAGGCGTTTTTTCTTCTGCTCTTCCAGATACTCGTCTGAGGTGTTCTCAACACCGGTTTCGATGCGGTGAACCTCGTGGTCGAGATCATGGTACTCGTCAAACAGCTTGGCAAAGTGGCTGTTGCTGGTTTTCAGTTGGTGAATGGCTTCCTTGGACTCGGGAAGCTCGTGCAACAGATCATGCTTTTCGATGGTCATTCCTGGTGTTCTCCTGGGTTTTGTTGGTGCCTGAGTTCACTGTATGCCTGTGGCCTGAGAGCGCTCTTGATCAACGTCAACCCGAGGGCCATCGGCCGTAAGATGCGATTAGCCACCGCATTTTTCGCGCACACTGGCCCGGAACCGGTCTCGTATCTGCAGGTTCTGTTCTTCGGAGACAAACACCCGCTCCCCTTTATCATTGAGGTTGTAGAAGGTGGAGATACTTTCCATATGCTTCAGGCGGGCGTGAAGCTTACGGCAGGCCTCTGATTGTCGCTCGGCCTGCATCCGGGCCTTCGCTTCTGCCGCTTGTCTCGCCTCCCGCTCCTGCTGTTGCTGGTTCACGAACTCCGTCATTTTCTGATGCCGCTCACGGGCGGCAGTATCGGCCTGTGCAGGGGCAGCATTCACGCGTACCTCACTGGAACTCGCCTGCGCCGGTGGGCGATCGCCGAAATGGGTTTGGCCATTGGCATCTGTCCATTGGTAGACGGCAGCGTGAGAAAACGTACCAAGGGATACCAGAAATAAAGGGATGAGAAGCCTGCGAGCCATAACTGAATTCCTTTTCGAATAATGCTTTTAACGACTTTCGAAGGGGTAAAACCCATTGATCAATAAGACGCTCAGGCTCGGAAACGCCCTCTCCCTCGCTTTTGTTGCTGCTTCTCCTCACGCCCCGCTTGCCAACCAGACACTGGCCCCATCTGGGTAAACTTCAGGCCACGCTCGTAAGCACGGGCAAGCTGTTGATTCAGGCTCAGTAGTGCCTCGGATGGTTTGGCCCATTGCTCTTTAGGCAAAGGCGCGGACCACGCTTTCAGTTCCTCTGGCAGGCTCTTCAGGGCCAGGGTCTTGATGCGGCGTTCGGTGATGATGTGGGCCAGGTAACGCTGGAAGAACCAGTCGCCCACCTTCTTGCCCAGCCAAGGAAACAAAGACATCTCTTTGCGGGCCTGGCGGCATTTGGCTTTGTAGTGGACCAAAGTTTCGTCGTTCTTCGGATCCGGGCAGGCCTCGGGGCCATTTTCCATAAACTGGCGAATACACTCCCATTGGGCCAGGCCGGCTGTTTCATGGCCGACGTTGATGCTGGCAGCGGCCAGGGCCGATTCCGGATCGTTGGGTTTCGGAATCGCCAGGGTGAGCACTGTGTGTGTAGCCATCAGGCCGGGGCCGATGTCCTGGCGGGTTTCGATGTAGGCGACCAGTTTCTCCCACGGGTAGATTTCGTAGACGAGTTTGGGGTCGTGTTTTTTCTTCAAGCGGAGGGCGAAGAAGAGGTAGGTGCCGATAACTAAAAACTCTATTGCAAGCACAGCCAAGGCCCACATTATTATCGTATTGCGATACTCTTTTGTCGCATCCTCCAACATAAATGGCGCAAAAACAGCGACAATGGTGAATACAACCGTCACATAAGCCCATCCTTCTGCACTTTCATTCCAAAATGGCAGTTTGTATTCCTTTCCTCCCGTCCAGCGCGGCATGGCCACTTCCCGGCGATGCCGGTTCAGTCTCACCGGAGGCGTTTCTTTCACGGCTTTGTTACCCAGGAAATGCATGTAAAGACCCCAAGGGACCGTGATTAACATGTTCATCCCCCCCACAACACTGTACGGAATCCATGTCATTTGCCCATCCTGGAGATAGGCATCAACTGTGATAGCCGTAGCGAACAGCATCATTAAGATAAATAGGCTTAAAAACATCAACGCAAATTCGGCCCCAAACAACAGGTTGCCATGCTGCAAATCCAGCCAGCCCTCGGTTTTCCGTCGAATCCAAGCATTGACGTCTACCGCCCTTTCACCTGTCGTTGCCGGCTCCGGACTCAGAGCCAGTAACCGACCATCTTTAGTGGTTCGGCGCGCTCCGACTTCCCAGTCGGGCTCAGGCGATGTTTGAGTTGATGATGGGCTTTCGTTAGCTTTGGTCATAGTCAGGACTTAATGGGGTAGTTTACCGGGGCATGGTAGTTGATGATCAACGGGGTCAATCGAGTGTCGGGCCCATCCAGCGGTGTTATCGGCTGCCACTCTTTCGTTTCGTTAGCGCCTACCATCGGTAAATTACCCTGCTCGTGCAAGGTCAGCTTGTAATGGTACGCCTCGTCTGTCTCTGGCAACCAGTTGGGGGAGTTTGCAGCCTTGTAGCGAAAAGCCAAATAGAATCCATCGACCGCATCCAGGTCAGCTCCGGTCAGGGACAATTCAAGGGCAACGCCCGCCGCGCCCATGCTATTAGTAGTAATGGCCTGATTCCAGTAGTCGTGGTCTGGCTCCCAAGCCGTCCCTTCCTGCCGCAGGATCGCCCATTCCATGTTATCCGCTTCCAGCAAACTCAGTCCCGGTAATTCGATCCGGAATGCGCAGTAGCTCGTGCGCCCATCCAGAGCAGCCTGTTCCGCCTTCACCAACAAGTTTGGCCGGTAGATGGCCTTGGCCAGTTCGTGGCGTTGCTGATCCGTATCCCAACCTTTAGCGTCATTGCCCCAGGTACTTTGCTCACACCAGCGCTGCACGTCCGTTCGCTTGAAATAACTTTTTACCCAGTTGCCAATACAGACTAGGGCGGTGCCTATCCACAGGTAAACGTTCAACCCCCGGAACAAACCACCGGCCAGTGACAACATCCCCCGATTGACCGATTTCCAAGTGATGTCCGCAGAGGTTTTGCGGAGGACGTGATAGATGCCGGCTGATCCGGTTCGAGCCATTCGCCAGCTTCCCACAGTGAGCAATGTATCGCCAGCAAGAGTAATTCCACTCCCAACACGAACACCGTTATCGCTCTTGGGACTAATTAATTCAAGAAATTGCTTGGCGCCATCGGCTAGCGCTGAAAAGAACCCAGCCCAAGCGGCAATCGTGCCGCCCCATACATTCACCCGGGCCAACCGCATCAGAACCTCATCCGCCTGGGAGATGGCCTGGTAGTAATAATTCAGGCGGGCACTGCCGACGATCGTCAAAATACTGGCAGCCGCCCCGATTGCACCCGTTACGCCACCAAACATAGGCAGGAAGTTGTCGAAGGTTTTATCTTTTTGCCATTTACTAAACGCATCCCAAGCGCCAACTGCCCCAACCAATCCCATAAACGACACCAATCCCATGCCGCCAATGCGTTTTGGCAGATCCAACTTGTCCTGCCCAGGGGTCAGTATGCCCCGACCATAATCCATCATGCGGGTAAGCCCACCCCGCTCTCTCAAGCGCTTCAGTTCATCAACTTCAGATTGCACGGCACGGCCGTAGGCGGTCCTGGTCAACCCAGCAATCAGGAGAGCTCCGCTGTGGTTATCCCCCTCAACCGGGGACGTATCCATTAGTTGAAAACCTCGCTCACGGAGCTGATTGGTCAGTTCTTGCTTTTGAGCACGAATGGCTTGGATCTGTTCGTCGTACTCTCGTTTATATCGGCGACGGTCTCGGGTGCTGGCCTCGCTATGCCGCTGCTGAAGGCGGTTTTCCCGCTCCAAAACCTCCTCACGCAACTTGGCTAGCCGTTCGATTTCCTTGACGAGAGATTCATGCCTGGCAAGGTTATCAACATCGGCAATCTCCAGATCAATCTGGTACAGCCTCTGGTTCTCGAAAATGTGGGCCCGCAGGCCAGGGTCCATGCGCTCAAACACTTGCTTTAGGCGGCCATGTAAATCGGCGGCATCCGCCGCCTGTACCAACTCGAATACCGCCAATCGACCGGCAATGTTGAGCTGGGCCAAATGGTGGCTGAGTTGTGCGGCAGCGCCCTCTGAAAGAGATGGAAATTGCAAATGAGGGCTCCGCTCAACCAGCTGAACCCATTCCTTGTATGCCGCCGGAGCTTGCTTGGCGTCCATAATGGATTTCAGGCCGTCAATTACATCTTTTAACGTGCCGGGGATGATCTCGGGTTTCAGATCCAGCGAGATCAGATGCTGATGCCCGATCTCCTCAAAGTAGAATTGCTTCAGGAATGAAAAATCACCCGATGCTTGTGCCCACTCCGTGAGCACTGCAATCAGACCGTTGTCCATTTTCAGCAGCGCCATGTAGCTGTCTTCGCTTTTCCGGTCATACAGATGACCATGAAGGTAGAAGGTGGACAACAAAGATTGGATATCCGTGACGATGCGTCGTTTCTCTTCGGAGAATTTCGACAGGTGTTGCTGCGCCTGTTCCAGATAGGCATTCATGTCGTCAAGCTTCACCAGGTCAGCAATGCCTTGCTCACCAGCGAAATCGGAGCCGTCAACAAGGTTGGACTGATAGTCCGACATGGACTCGACGATACTGAACAATTCGCGCTGCGACAGTCCCATGTCTGTTGCCAGCGCGTCAGCTGCGTTACGCACTCTGGTGACCCGCTCATGGTCGGACGGCATATAGCTATAGGTGCTGGGGCCGGCGACTTTTCGGGCGCTTTGCTGATATTCCGGGAAGTCTTCGATCAGTTCCTTCAACTGAACATGTTGGTCGCGGCTCCCCACAGCAACCTTTTCAAACAATGCCTTGGCATCTTCATCTTCGACCTGCTCCGAAAACGCGCGGGCCAACTCAGCGACTCGGTCGTCATCCAATCGAATCAGATCGCTGATGAAGCGCGCAGGATAGTATTTCGCGTCCTCTGCCTCCAACCATGCGTTATGGTTGGTATCCACAATGGCCCAGGCATCCAACAGGTCGTCAATGTGGCCCATAAAATCATCAACCACGATGTACGCATGGTCCAGATCATAAGCCGCCAATCGATGGGCGAACGGTTCAGAGCCGGTATCCAGTGTATTTTGGGCCCAGTACCAGGAGGGTAAATGGGTTTTCCCATCCATGGGCACGGTTTGCGTGTCCGGGTGGGTCAGTAGCGATTCCAGACTTGCCTGGCTCAATAGCTGGGGCTTGCCGTTGATGGGGCAATAACCCGACAATCTCACCCGCTGCATCACCTGTTTACGGTAATCTTCCCAGCTAATAAGCATGCTGCACTTTTTCGCGGTCAGCTGCGTGGACGAGAAAAACACATCGACATGCCCACGGCGCGGCACCACGATAGCTGGTGTATCGGGGGTTCCGGTACGCTGATCCTGAGAGGCTTCATTACCTTGCCATAAACGTTTGGTGACCGCGCCGCCGTCTTTGACTTCGTATTCATGCAGAATGTCAGGCGCATCCGAATGGAACAGGTACAGGTAGCCATCCCGTATCTGGCGAATGCCAATCGGCTGAAATTCGAGGTTAAACCGCGGCTCCAATGAGGGGTGTTCCGCCGCCTCATCGGCATAAGCGTATCGTACCGGGATCAACTGAATATCCGCACGGGTCAAAGGGCAGGCACCCTGAGCCGTGGTGCTTGCCAGGCTTGCGCGGTCGGCGGCTGCTATGGGGTTAGTAAGTTGCTTACCCATGAATCGGCTCTCCTTGCACTTGGGCTCCAGCAGAGGACATGGCGATCATCGCCGCTTCTCTGGCCTGGGCTTCTGCGGCCGTTCCTGGCCACCGATGAAAAAGGTCATAAATGCCAGGGGCTGCTGCTTCCCATAGCGACAGCTCTCCCAGATAACCGTATACGGTACACCAGTGGAGCAAGGCCTGTAGCGATTCATAGCCATTGGCCAACGCCTGCTCCATGATGGTCCGAATATCCTTTATCAAAGCCTGCCTTACGTTTGACGCCACTCTACTCGGGAAATAGGTCTCAAGGTGCTGCACCAATTTGACCAACGTTGCGCGTCGATCAGTGTCCGTTAAACCGCTGAGAGTGAGTTCTCCCAGTCGAAATGACGCACTACTCTCCACGTTCCGTCCAACGCCAACCTCCGGTAACCAATCCGGGCGTATTTGAAGGTGCCAGCCATCCCATAACGCGTCCGGGAGTTTTACCGCAGTATACGGAGACCAGTATTCGGGCACCCCACCATCACCGGAAGAAGCCAGCAGGATCCTTGCGACGGTGGGGTCGGCGAACCGCAACATGACGTTGTAGCCCAAGGGGTGGCGTACCGTGACAAACCGGCGTAGATGATCAGCTAACGCATCCAACGATTCATCGCTGGCAATCGCGTAACCCCACTCTTGTGCTTTGCCTTCCAGAGACAGTTGTTCCAACAACGCGTGGCCCCGGTCGGTGCGCACCAGCAACGGTGCAACATCGCGAATCGATGCCCATTCAGTGCCATCAAACAGATTGCGATAGTCCGGAGTGTCAACAAGCTCGTACAGCCAGCGTTCCGCCTCTGCGCGTTTGCTGCCATCAATCAGGACATAATTGAAATGCATGTCCTGAAGCTGAGCGATGGTTTGTGAAGGTGCGTCGAAAACATCAAACATCGGACCCATCTCCCGATGTGCTCTCTCCTGACTGGCAAACAGAGGTCAGGGCTTTGCCTTCCTGCAGCGCGCGAATCTGGGCATCCGGTTGCGCATTGGTTCTCTGACCGACCGTGGCCAGCGCAGCAGGCTCGGTATACGCACCACCGGTATCCACCAACCCCGGCCTCTCCGGCACCTGCACCTTCTGCCCACTGCCTTTCCCTGCAGCCCCGCCCGCATTCATTTTGATACTCGCGCCACCCAATGCCACGCCGCTGGGGTCGATCTTTACAAAGCTGCCACCAGCTTTCAGGGTGATCTCAGCGCCGGCTTCGATGACGACTTTCTGGCCCGCCTTGATATGCAGCTCGGTGCCGGAATCGCTGAGCCAGGCGGTGCCGGCTTTGAGGTGCAGGGTGCCGGTTACGTTGAAGCTGTGGTCTTTGCCAGTTTGTTCGCGCTTTTCGCCATCTACGGTGTGGTGGCTGTTGCCTTTGGTGTGGCTGAAGCGGTTATTCTCCACCGTCAGGTGGCTGTCATTCTTGATGACTTCGGTGCGGTTGTTCTCGGTGAGCAGGTCCAGGTCTTTCTGGGCGTGGACGTAGATCTGCTCTTCACCGGCTTCGTCTTCAAACCGCAGTTCGTTGCTGCCTTCACCCTTGTGGGTTTTGGTTTTCAGGGTGGTTCTTGTTTTGTGCTCCGGCAGCGCATAAGGCGGTGTGTTGGTCGCGTGGTAGGTTCTTCCGGTAATAATGGGCTGGTCCGGGTCGCCGTCCAGGAAGCTAACAATCACTTCGTTGCCGATTCTGGGCAGGGCCATAAAGCCGTATTGGCCGCCGGCCCAGCCCTGGGCGACGCGCAGCCAGGCGCTGCTGTGTTCATCATTTTTTGAATAGCGATCCCACGGGAATCGGACTTTCACCCGGCCGTACTGATCGCAGTGGATCTCTTCACCCTCGGGGCCGGTGACGATGGCCATCTGAGGGCCGTCCATCATGGGTTTATGTTCACAAAGAGGCCGCCAGGTTTTGTCGGCCGGGATGGCGGTGAAGTCGTTGTGGTAACTGGTGGGTTCGCTGCCACCTTCTTCCTGCATCGCCTGGGGCTGTTTGCCGGTGTGGGTGATGGCGGTGAGTAGCCATTCCCGGTTCAGGTTTTGGCTGTCGTGTTCCTGCAGTTCTACCTTTGCACCGGGAGCGAAGTCCGGTCGGTTGCTTTTGCCCTTGGCGAGGAAGGCGTCGCCTCTCAGGGCGTCCAGTCTGGCCTGGGTAAACGGTTGGCCGCTGGCGTCGGCTTTGTAGCGGCCGGGGTAATCGTAGTGTTGATAGTCCTCCCGGTGGTTCACACTACCAGCGCTGTGTTCGTGCATCAGGGCGTAGGCGGGGTTCTTGAAGGTGTAGTCCTTCATGGCCACGGAGGCGGCTTTGACCCGTTCTTCGTAGGCGAACTGGAACACGCAGGGTTGTTGGGTGCTGCCACCGGCTTTGGTGTTGCAGGTGACCGGGTCCAGTTTCGGGGCGTCGCCGTGGTGGTCGGCAATGATCAGGGCTGGTTGTTCCTCACCATCCACGCTGCCGTGCTGGTAGCGGTAGTGCCAGCCTTCTTCGGCGGCCAGGCGTTCCAGGAACTGCAGGTCGGTTTCCCGGTGCTGGACGCAGTATTCCCGTTCTTCCGATGGGCGTTTGAAGTCAAAGATGGAATCCACAATGCCCCGCTCTTCGAGCAGGGTGCGCACGATGGCGTCGGTGGTCTGGGTCTGGAAGATGCGGCTGTTGTGCATCAGGCCCAGGCGCCACAGGGGCGGCTGGATGACGACTTCGTAGCGGGTGCGGCGGTGGCCGGTGTCGCCCCGCATAAATTCGTTCACCACGCCGGTGAACCGGCGCAGGGGCTGGCCGTCCTGCCACACCACCAGGTCTACCGGCTGTTCCAGTACATCGGCGGCGGCCACATCCGGGTCGGTGCTGGCCAGCTGCAACCGGCCATGGAACAGATCGGACAGCCGTTCGGTCAGCGCGAAGCCGACAACGACAAAGTGATCCGAGGGGAATTCGCCTACACGGGCGGTGAACTGCAATCCGCTTGCCTGGGGCATGACTTCGATCCCTGAAGAAAGACATGTCTGTTCAAACCCACACCATCCGGGTACGGGCTGCGATCAGCCCGGGCGTTCAGGCCCGGGCGCGGGCCATAGTCTAATACAAGCTGCGGGGTATTCGGTACCCTGCAAGCAGCTGCTGTGTGAACGGGTTGGTATTACTGGCGGCATGCAGGCGATAACGCATGGCGCCATCGTCTACGTTGAATTTTACGTCGACAGCGTTACTGCTCACGCCGGCAATCTCCGCTTTATCCAGCAGCCGGAACAGCGCCCAGGGGCCGCTTTCAGAGATGCTGCGCGGCGAACGGTTAACCTGAACCGGCACCAGGGTAATACGGCTTTCCACCGAATCCCGCAGGGTGTTGGGCCATACCAGCGGTATGCTCTGGCGCGGGCCATGGGAGAACTCCACCAGCTGGCCGTCGATGTTCACTACCGCCCTGCGTTTGTTGTTGGTCAGGTTCAACGGTTCCAGGGCAAATTCCACATCCAGTGTACCGCTGCGGGTAAAAAAGGCCTGGCGGATCTGGCGGGCACGGTCCAGGGCCGACACCACGTCACGCCGCACCAGGCTGGCCCGGCGGGCGTCGCCCACGTGCTCCGGATGATCTTCCAGGAACAGCTTCAGGTTCTGGTTGTAGAAGGTTTCCAGGATCCCATCCGGAGCAAAGAAGCGTTCAAAATCCTGCAGGGCGGCATCACGGCCGGCACCGGCTGTGAACGGATAATGCCGGGCCAGGTTTTGCTGGAACGGCTGGTAAACCTCCCGGTACCACTCACGCTCCAACTGGGCCACCGCCCGGTCCAGCACCACCCGCCAGCTTTCCGAGGCCAGCCGGTTCAATATCCGGTTGAGCGGTTCCGGCTGGTGGTTGGCCATGCGCTGCAGGGTGAAGATCGGATCAGCCCCCTGCAGGCCCATGCGGGCCCGGGCCGCCGCCAGGGAGGCCTTACCGGCATCCGGAGACTCCTGGATGTTGCGCAGGTACTCATGCAACTCGCCGACCACCAGCATGATTTCTTCCAGGCCCGAAGGCTGTTCGCCCTGCTTGTCCGACAGGCGGTTCAGGTCCGAGAACTGCCGTTCGATATCCTGCAGCATACGGTAGTGGGGCGACTGTTCCAGCAGCTTGCGGGCGGCCTC
Source organism: Marinobacter vinifirmus (assembly GCF_002258215.1). GTDB lineage: Bacteria > Pseudomonadota > Gammaproteobacteria > Pseudomonadales > Oleiphilaceae > Marinobacter > Marinobacter vinifirmus. Next base: position 129,102 of record NZ_NEFY01000005.1, on the reverse strand, counting down.
GGCTTCCCCTTCGCCCACAGGAATCAGGCGGGTGTTGTTCTGTACCTGGGCCAGCAAGCGAGTCAGGGGCTGGTGGCCGCTGGTCAGGCTTTCCAGCATGCGCACACCGTGGTTCAGGTCTTCAAACCGGTGGATATCCACCCGGCTGATGGCCGTGCGCCAGGCGTCTGCGTAGTTCTCTGCGTAAAGGGTTTGCAGACTGGCCAGCAGTTCTGCTTCATCCGCCTTGCTGAAGTCCACATCGTTGCGGCGGCCCAGTACCCAGGCATCCACCAGCGCCAGCTCGGTTACAGACCCGGACTTGCCCAGGAACCACTTCTCCAGGCCGTCACGGGTCAGCAGGGCCGGAATGGAGAGCGGATCTTCCGTGCCCGGCAGCTCATCGCCCAGCGGTTCGCCGTAGGCATCCAGCCGGGTGAACACCGTGGTGAAGGCAGGGCCTGAGCTGCGGGCCAGTTCCAGCGGGGCCTGGAATTCCCGGCCGGCTTCCACTTCCAGGTCACGGTAAACGCGATCGGGCGTGCTGATGCGGCCCAGCTCGTGCTGCGCCCACTGCACACTGCTGCGGAAGGGCGCCAGGGCCATGGCGGCGGTCTGGTCGCCGTCGGCAGCCATGCCGGCCAGGTCGGTGTGGGCCATGGCGTACTGCAGGTGGCCATACAGCCGGTTCTGTACATCCCGCTGGCCCGGAAACCGGGACTGCCAGTATTCGCGCATATAGCCGGAGACAAGGTCACTGCGGCGACCGCTGGCATCGTAGAGCATACGAAGCACCCGAAGGTGTTCCAGCCGCTCGGTGCTGTCATCCGGCGCGCGACCCATTTCTTCCATCACGCCGAACATCAGGGCCGGAAGGTACTGGTAGGCCAGCATATCCAGGTAGGCGGCATCCACTTCCGGGCCGACCTTGTGGCCCTGGTACAACCCCATATCGGTAACCAGCGGCCACTCCTTGCGGTAATCACCGAAGGCCAGGGTGGCTTCCCGCAGCTGGTCCAGGGGCTGCAGCAGGTTGCGACCGGTGCTGTCCGGCTCATAACCCACCGGTTGCCAGTCGTTGATGAACGAGTTCACCCGGGTTTTCACCTGGGCAGCCGCCTCGGCGTTCTTGATGAAGTAATGCTGCCAGCCGGCGGTTACACCGGCACCAGCGCACAGGGCAACCATGGCGGCAAACGCCACCTTGCGCCGGCGCTTGCTGACAACCTTACGGTTATCGCCGGCCAGTCCGGCCTCCCGGTAAACGATGTCGGGAAACAGGTTGCGGGTGAACAGGCTGGCTGACTGCCCGCCACGCTGGGCCGGCTGAATCGGGCCGGTCACCTGGTAGTTACGGGCAGCGGCAGAGACAAAGGCATCTTCGGGCACGCCTTCCTGCAGAACCGAGGTAAAGAAAGTGCCGCGCACCAGTGCCGGAGTGGAGAAGGCATCGGCTGACAACAGGTCGGCCAGGAACTGTTCCATGGTCGATTTCAGGCCGGCCAGCTGGCGGGTAAAGGAATAGGCCGCTGCCCGCTCCTCGTTATCCCGGGTGTTCGCCAGCACGTCCGGCAGGCGTTGGGACAACTCCTCCACCATCTCACTGTAGCTGCCCGCAAACTGCTCCAGCCAGTGATCATGGTCCTGCTGGCTCTCCAGCCGGAAGGTAAAGCCCAGGGCTTTTTCCTTCTCGGCTTTCGACAGGGTTCGAACAAAGGGCGCAAAGCCGTACATCAGGTCCATTTTGGTGAAAGTGACATACACCGGCAGCCGTGACCCCAGCTGCTCCATCAGTTCCCGCAGCCGTGTGCGCAGCAGGATGGCATGGGCTTCCCGTTGCTGGTCGCTGGCGGTGCTCAGGCGCGCCAGGTCCACGGCCAGGATCACGCCGTTCAGCGGGCGCTGAGCCCGGCTGCGCTCCAGCCAGCCGATAAAGTGGTTCCACAGCCGGTTCTGGATCTCACCGGTGGCGCCCTCACCCTGGTTCTGGCTCAGCAGTTCACCGTCCGGGTCGATCAGTACGCCGTTGTCACCAATCCACCAGTCAAAGCTGAACGGATTGCGGTCACCACGATTATTACGGGTGACGTTGGTCAGGGTGTAAGTCTGCCCTGCCCGCTGAATCAGGCTGGTTTTGCCGGCATCTTCCAGCCCCATCACCAGATACCAGGGTAAGCGGTAAAGCCCCTTGCGGCCCGGCAGGTTGCTCTTCAGGGCCTGTAACTGGCGGTCCAGCAAACGCTGCTGCCGGCGCTCCATAGGCAGGACAGGATCTTCCTGTTCCTGCTGTTCTTCGGCCTTGGCCTTGTTGACCTTGCCCAACCGGCGAGCCAGGGCCATGCCCCAGAACACCACAACCAGAAGGATGACCCCAAGGGTGACCAGCGCCCGCATCTGCCAGGCCATCAGCGGGTATTCACCGTGGATTTCCAGCCTTGGCCCCAGCCACCAGGTGGCCACCAGCAAGGCAACCACGCCCAGTACCAGGGTGACCGGGGCGGCGTTACGAATGTATGGCAGAAGCCAACGACCAATGAGTAATGCTTTTCTCCACATGGTTTCCATTCCTGCGTTTGATGCGTGCGGGCGTTACGCCAGTCGTTCCAGTTGTTTGATCAGGCCCGGTTCCCAGTCTTCCAGGACCAGCCCCTGAACCTGGTTTTTCAGGTCTTGTAAGTGTTCGCCGGCCATGGCTTTCAGGCCGGTTTCTTTCAATAATCGGGCACTGGCCAGGCGCCAGTAAAAGCGCTCCCTCGGTTCCCTTGCCTCTGCCAGTCCCTGCTCCAGAAGCTCCATGGCCGAAGCCAGCTTGTTCTGCCCCGCCAGCTCCAGTGCGCTGTCCAGGGCCTGCTCCCAGGCATTGGCCCCACCGCCACCGCCCTTGGCGGAAACCGGCGTGGTGTGCAGCCAGTCGGCGGCCTGGTCACTGAGGAACGGGGTGCCGTCGTTAAACGTGAGTTCCGCCAGCTGCGGCAAGCGTTCGACAAACGCTTTCAGGGCTTCCCGGATGGCCTCGGCGCAGTCGCCGTGGCCAAGGGCGGCGGCTACCCGGGCGCTCAACCAGTGGCCGTCGAGCCAGAACGGGCTTACCGACAGGCTTTGTTCAATGCGCTGCCAGAGTTCGTTGTCAGGCGTTTTCTCCAGAGCTTCCCGGTATTCCGACACCCGGTCGGCACTCACGGCGGCCAGGTCGGTGCGCTTGCCATCCCGGGTCGGTGGCAGGCTGGTAATGCTTTGCCAGATGGCATGGCGGCGCATCCGGTAACCCAGGGGATTGTCCGGCTCGGTGCCGGTCAGCAGTTCGGCCACTTTCAGCAGGCTCTGGCGGGTGGCCCGTTCGTTACCGGGGTCCAGGGTGAGGTTGCCCAGAGCTGCCGGTGTCGTCGCTGAACCTGCAGGTTCAGGGCTTGCCGGGCCCTGGGTCGTGCCCGCCGGCGTCGAAGCGGGTTCTGTTGCGCTCTGGCCACCGGTGAGCTGATCCTGCCGGGGCAGCTTTTCGACGGCCCGTTTGAGGTCAAACAGAACATCATCCGGCAAATCCCGCGCCCGGGCCTGGTCATCCAGCCGGGTAATCAGGTCCAGGCAAAACTGCCGGCCATCGCCGGCACTGGCATCAAACCCCAGACTTTCCACCGGTTTCAGGGCCCGCTGCAGCATCTGGGTGAACAGCATTTTCCGGGCCCTCTGGCCCTTTGCTCCGGGGTAAGGCCAGGCCGCTTCCCACCAGTCGTCCAGCACCCGGTGCAGCAGATACAGAGACAACACAAAGCGTTCGCCATCCCCACCCCGCTGCAGGCTCAGCATCAGAAACCCGAGCACCTTGATATCCTTGCTGCGGTCCGCCAGCAGCTGCAGCGCCATGCTTTCCACTTTGTTCCAGTCGATATCGTTGTGGGCCAGCGAACCCACCTTCATTACTTCGTCTTCCAGAAACTCCAGTGCGCTGTCCTCGGCCAGGCTTTCACCCACGGCAGACTCACTCGGGATAGCGCCAAGCACCTGGTCTACGTACGGATGTTGTTCGATCACCTGCATCACATTGCTCCCTTACCAGCCACAGGCCTGGCGCAAAGGCTTGATGGCCTCCGCGTAGCCGGTGAGGTCAAACAACAGGCCATCCAGTTCCGCCACATCGGCCTGAACCCGGGTATCCGGCTCCCGAACCATGGCCAGAACGGTGCGAATAGCGGGCAGGCCACGGCCAGCACTGACCACCAGCCCCTCATCCCGCACCCGCCACCAGGCGCGTTCGGCACCCAGGGCCACATTGACCCGCTCCCGGTTAATCGGCTCCGGCAGCATGACCGCAAGTTCGGTAATGTTGTTGTGGCATTGCAGGGTCAGTACCGGGCGCGGGGGCTTTGCTCCCAGGGCGGTCACGGTGACCAGGTGCCCGGCGGTTGCCCCGGTGTTCCGGTACATCACCCCGGAGGCATCGCCCTTACCAGCCAGGGCAAAGGCCTGGCGCCAGCGTTCGGAGCGATTCATCCGAGGCTCTCCGGCACCCGGCTGATAAGGGGCCAGCGGTGTGGCAAAAACCTCGTCAAAACAGGCCAGCCGCTCCAGCCGGTTGGCTTCTTCAGTGCAGGCCCCAGCCGCGGTCAGGCGCGGATCGGCGACGCCATGGCTGCTGGCACACAGCATGGCCAGGGCCAGCAGGCCAGTTCGAACAGGGTCTTTCAGGGTCATAGGTCAGTTACCTGATACTTCAGACATTTATGGGCCAGGGTGCGCTTCGGCAAACCCAGGCTTTCGGCCGCCTGGGCACGGTTGCCGCCGTACTGGCGCAGGCGGTCACGGATGATGGCGGCTTCAAAGGCCTGGGAGGCCGCTTTCAGGTCGCGGATGTCGTCGACTCCCGGCACCCCCGGCACGGTTTTGGGCGCCACGCTTGCCGTCAGGGGCTGGCCGGGTTCGGCAAACAGATCATCCAGGCGCAGTACATCGGGCTGGACATCGTCACCGGCGGGGGTTTGCAGGCAGGCCAGTTCCACGATGTTGCGCAGTTCCCGCACGTTACCGGGGAAGTTGTAACCGGCCAGCGTGTGCAGGGCGTGGCTGCTGATACCCAAAGGGCCGCTGCCTTCACGCTCGGTATACAGGCGGATGAAATGCCGGCTCAGGGCTTCCAGGTCTTCGGTGCGCTCCCGCAGGGGGTTGACCCGCAGCGGGAACTGGCTGAGGCGGTAGAACAGGTCCCGGCGAAAGCGGCCATCTTCGATGCCTTCCTGAAGGGGCTGATGGGTTGCTGCTACCAACCGGAAATCGGAGTGCTGTTCATCCCGGGCACCCAGGGGGCGGAACTGGCGGCTTTCCAGTACCCGCAGCAGTTTCGATTGCAAGGCCATGGGCATGTCGCCGATTTCATCCAGGAACAGGGTGCCGCCGTTGGCCCGGGCCAGCAGGCCTTCCTTGGCCTGGTCCGCACCGGAGAAGGCACCCTTGGTGTGACCGAACAGTTCGCTTTCCAGCAAGCTGTCCGGGATGGCGGCACAGTTGACCACCACCATGGGGCCGTTGGCCCGGTCAGACATGTCGTGGATCCCCCGGGCAACGACGTCTTTGCCACAGCCGGTTTCGCCCTGGATCAGCACCGACAGCCGGCTGCCGGCGGCACGCACTACCTGGGCCCGCAGGTTGACCATGGCTTCAGAGTTACCAACCAGGGTGTGGGCCAGTTGGTTACAGCGCTGGCGCAGGGTTTCGGCGTCGTGCAGGTGGTCCAGGGAGCGCTTGAGCAGCCGCCGCTGCCAGACCTGGTCGCGGGCTTGCAGTTGGCTGATCCACTGGTGCACCAGCAGTTGTTTGATGCCGGCGTACAGGGGCTGGCTGATGATGCCTTGCCAGTCCGGGTGGTCGCCACACAGTACGAGCATGCCAAGCGTGCGGCCATCTGTGCCTTTTAACGGTTCCAGCCAGAAACTTCTCGGGCGCCCACTGAGTTCCAGAAGGTTCTGGAAGCCGGCGTGGTCCAGGCGGTAGCTGGCGGCGCGGGTCAGTTCCCTTGGTTGCCCCGTTTGCAGTACGTGGGCGAAGGGATGGCTGAAGTCGTTGCAGTCGAATTCGCCCGCTTCGTCCAGTTTGCCGCAGTGGAGGGTTCGGCCGCTGAGGTCGAGTTCCAGTGCCCAGCATTTGCTGAGCGCGAAGGCGTTTTCGAGTTGGCGGGTGGCGGTGTTCAACAGCGCCGGCAGGGTATCCTGTTTGATGAGTGCCACCGCCAGGTCTATGCCGGTGTGCAGTTCCTTCTGCATCCTTCCCATGCTTTCCATCCCGGAATAATTACTTAGGAGATCGTCGCCCGCGCACCCTGCGGGGTGGCTTTCCAAAACACGCTGTGAATACATCCCTGTACGCTCCGCTCCGCCATCCATGGCTCCGCAGGGTTTTGGAAAGCCACCCCGCAGGCTACGCTCCGTTCGATTTAAACGTCAGGCAACAACGCCTGTGAACTTGTTGTCGCTCACACCCAGGGTGACCTTGGTCACCGGCTCCCTGGCCGCCAGCTTCTCCAGCAGTGCCAGGGATACCGGTGGCAGCAATTCGCCTTCGATGATCGACTCCAGCATCCTTGCACCGTTTTCGCTTCGGGTGGCGCGGCTGCGGATGGCTTCTACCAGGCCGCCTTCCAGCTCCACGTCGGTGTGGTAGCGGGCTTTGATCTGGTCGGCCAGGCGCTGGAGTTTGTCGCCGACGATGCGGTTGAGGGTGTCTTCGCCCAGCGGCAGGTAGGGCACCACTTCCATTCTGGCCAGCAACGCGGGTTTGAAGAAGTTGGCCAGTTCCGGGTACAGGGCTTCTTCGATCTTTTCCGGTGCTTCGGCGTGGTTGACGATGGTCTGGTAGCCGAGGTTGGAGGTTAGGAAAAAGACGACGTTTTTGCAGTCGATCAACCGGCCTTCGCCGTCCGCCAGTTCGCCTTTGTCGAAGGCCTGGTAGAACAGGTTGAGGACTTCCGGGTGGGCTTTTTCGACTTCGTCGAGCAGCACCACGGAATAAGGCTTCTGGCGGATGGCTTCGGTGAGGATGCCGCCTTCGCCGAATCCGACGTAGCCAGGGGGTGAGCCGATCAGGCGGGAGACGGTGTGTTTCTCCTGGTATTCGGACATGTTGATGGTGGTGAGGAACTGGCGGCCGCCATAGAGCAGTTCAGCCAATTGCACCACGGTTTCGGTTTTACCAACGCCGCTGGGGCCGACCAGCAGGAAGGCGCCCATGGGGCGGCCCGGCCGGCGCAGGTCGGCGCGGGCGGTGAGCAGGTGTTGGTGCAGGCAGTCGATGGCGGTGTCCTGGCCTTTGATGTGGGCCTGCAGGTAGGCCGGCAAGTGGGTGATTTTTTCCAGCTCGTCGGTGGTCATCCGGTTGACCGGGATACCGGTCCAGTCGGCGATGACTTCGGCCACCTGGCGGGCGTCGACCCGGGCGTGGACCAGGGGCTCGTCGGCCTGAAGCTCGGCCAGTTCCTGTTCGATGGCGGCGGCTTCGCTTTTCAGGTCCGGGCGTTCTTCGGTATCCAGATCAGCAGCGTTTTGATCCGCTTCTGCCGCAGGCTGTTCACCGGTCAGCAGCTGTTCGCGGATTTCGACCAGTCGGGCTACCAGTTCTCGCTGGTCGTTCCAGCTTTGCTCCAGGGCTTCGGCTTCGGCGGTCAGGTCGGCAATGAGTTGTTCAAGTTCCTGTTCCCGCTCGGTGTCGACGTTCTGGCCCAGGGCGTGTTCCCGGCTCAGCAGGTCCTGCTCCATGGCCAGCTGGTGCAGCTCACTGCGCACGTGGCTCAGGCGCCGTGGCGGGGTGCTCAGGTTCAGGCTGACCCGGGCGCAGGCGGTATCCAGTACGTCGATGGCTTTGTCCGGCAGCTGCCGGCCCGCCAGGTAACGGGCAGACATTTCCGAGGCGGCTTTCAGGGCGCTGTCGGCGACCAGTACCTGGTGGGCTTTTTCGTAGACAGTACGCAGGCCGCGGAGGATGTGGACGGCTTCGCCCGGGGTCGGCTCGTCCAGGGCGACCGGCTGGAAGCGGCGGCTGAGGGCCGGGTCTTTCTCGAAGTATTTCTTGTACTCGCGCCAGGTGGTGGCGGCGATAGTACGCAGCTCGCCCCGGGCCAGGGCTGGCTTCAGCAAGTTGGCGGCGTCAGAGCCGCCTTCGCTGTTGCCGGCGCCAATCAGGGTGTGGGCTTCGTCGATGAACAGGATGATCGGAGTGGCAGAACCTTTGACTGCTTCGATCACGCCTTTCAGGCGCTTCTCAAACTCACCTTTAACGGAAGCTCCGGCCTGCAGGGCGCCCATGTCCAGGGTCCAGAGTTCAACGGTTTTCAGGCGGTCCGGTACGTCGCCGTTCACAATCCGCAGGGCCAGGCCTTCCACCAGGGCGCTTTTGCCCACGCCGGCGTCGCCCACCACGATGGGGTTGTTCTTGCGGCGGCGGCAGAGGATGTCGATCATCTGGTCGATTTCGGCATCCCGGCACACCACCGGGTCCAGCTTTTGTTCCCGGGCCAGCTTGGTGAAGTCGGTGGCATAACGCTTGAGCGGGTCCATGTCGGCATCCGCCACAGGCCTGGCCGCGCCGTTTTCGGTCAGTTGCGGGCGCTCAACGGAGCCTTCGGTTAGCCGGTCAAACTGCTTGCGCAGCTGTTCCCGGTTGATGTCCACCAGGGCCTGGGCCACCCGGGGCATCAGGTAGCGGTCGGAGTTCATCAGCAGGGCCAGGAACACCGCGCCGGAGCGCAGTTCAGTATGGCCCAGTTCGGTAGAGGCCAGCAGCCAGGCGTCCTGCATCAGCTCCACCAGCAGCGGCGAGAACGAGGGATACGGCTCGGCGGTTTGAGGTTCGCCGTTCAGGCTGTCGCCCACCAGCGGTTGCAGCTGCTGGTGGTTGATGCCGGTGTGTTCCAGGATCTGGCGCACGTCAGAAAACGGTGTTTCCAGCAGCTTGAACAACAGGTGCGCCGGGGTAATCTCGGCGCCCTGACGGCTGATGCACAGGGCGGCGGAGGCTTCCAGCGCCTGGCGTGAAATGTCGTTGAGGCGCCCGATCAGCGCCGGCAGTTCTACCCGAATCACAGTGATGTCCTTATTTCGGTAGTTGGTCCAGTACGCTGAGCACATCCCTGATGCGTTCGTTCAGCGCAATGTTGTACAGGTGATAAATCCCGGCCATGGCCGCCACAAACAGCCCGCCGATCAGCCAGGCGGGCAACCCGGTGCGCAACCGGTTACGGGCAGGGGCCAGGTTTGCCAAGGCATCGGTCAGCGGCCGGGGTTCCCTATCACCGCGCAGTTCCCGCAGCTGTTCGTACAGGCCCCGGACAATCTTCTCGTATTCATCGCGGCCGTTTTCCATCACCTTGTAACGGCCCTCAAAACCCAGACACAGGCACAGGTAGATGAAACCCAGCATGTCCCGGTAGCGTTCCGGCTCTTTTTCCATCCGGGCCAGGATGGCGAACACCTTCTCACCACCCCAGGTTTCGTTGTGGAAACGGGACAACAGGGAGTGTTGTGACCACACACTGTGGGCGCCCCAGTCGGTGCCAAGCACCGCTTCGTCGATAAATGCGCACAGCACATAGCGGTATGCCACCACCGTGGGGCGTTCGTAGCCCTGCTCCACCAGTTCACGGTCGATGGCCGCCACTTCGTCGGTTACCTGCTGGTACAGGCTTTCCACATCCCGGAAATCCGCCAGCCGGCGAACCCGGATAACCAGCCCCAGCAGAGGTGTCGCCGCGTCGATCAGGCGGTTTTCTTCCTGCCCCCGCAGCTGGAATCCGCTGTTGGCAAAGTCATTGCGGGAACCCGGGCTGTCGTTGTCGGCAAACAGAAGGTCACTGAATGCACGATCACCCGAATCCCTGGTGCTGCGCGGTCTGTCCATTACCGGTGCATCTGCCATGATCTAGCTCCTGATTGCCCAGAATTGCATTTCCAGCCCCGGGTAACTGCCGGCCACGTGGAAGGCGAAGCCGCTGGCGTTATCGAGCATCTGCCAGGCCTGGCTCTGGTCGTCCAGCCGGAAGTACACAAAACCGGCGTGATACGGCAACTGGCGCGGCGCCACCGGCAAGGCGGACAGCGGAATGCCGGGCAGCTGCAGGCTGATGAGATCGCGGATTTTCTCCACCGAGGCCACCTTGCACTGCTGCACAAACTGTTTGCGCAGGTCGTCCAGCGGCATGTCGGCCTTCACCGCCAGGATGAACTCGGCATCCCTGATCAGCTGGCCATCCTGGACCGGGGCCACCGTCAGGCCGTACTGGCGCTGCTGCAGGGCGATCGACAAGGCCCGCGGCTCCAGAACGGTACTCAGGGCCTGCCGCAGAATCTGCATCAGCGGGCTGAAACACGCCACTGGCAGGTCGTGGTCGTAGGGGGTGAACTCCCTTGGCAAGCGGCTTTCGTCGGTGAAGGTCACCAGCTCGCCGCAGAGTTCCAGCAACACCTCATACAGCCGTTCCGGATGCAACTGGCGCAGCCGTGCCAGGTGCATAAACCGGGGGTGGGCACGGTTCAGCATCTGCAACAGCATGAAGTCCGACACATCGGCCACACCACCCTGCCCCGGCGCACCCACGCGTTCGGCGATGTTGCGGGCCCGCTCCTGCATCAGCCCGGCCATCTCTCCGACAAACCGCTGGAGCCGGGGCGCGGAACGCACACTGAGCATGGTGGGCAGGAAGTTCGGATCCATCACCAGGCTGCCATCCGGGCGCTTTTCCAGGATCCGGCCAACGGCAAGGCTGGCGTAGGCACTGCGGTCTTCCCGCTCCAGCACCAACCGCGGCGCCACCCGGCCCACATCGATGCTGTGGGCATCGCCATCGACCGAATGCAGGTCGCGGATTTCTACAGCCTGGGCCCGGAACCGGCCGGCGACCGGGGCATCCGGCCATTCCACTTCTGCCAGGGTATCGCTGCCCAGGGGCAGTGCCAGGAACACCACCTGGTTGGCCACCGAGGCATCGGTGATTTCCAGGGGCTCCGGCATTACGTCGTCCTGGGGCAGGTTGAACCGGGTGCCGTCCGGAAACAGCCCGCAGGCCCGCACCAGCCCGACCCGGCCAAAGCTCAGGTACTCGGCGTTCAGTTCCAGGTCACTGAAGCCATACAGGTAGTCAGACACCGCCAGCGCCCGCTCGTTAATCTGGTGCTCCAGGTATCTTTGTTGCTGCTGGAAATGCTGGGGCTTGATGAACAGCCCGTCACTCCAGACCACTCGGTTGGTGACTGCCATCAGCTTTCATCCGAACGTGTCAGTTTCACTTCCCGCTCGCGCAGGTTGACCAACAGGTGGTAGCGGCCGCCAATGGGGTCCACCCTGACCACCTTTTTCCACTGGGACAGGTTGGGGTAGGCATAGAAAGCAATCACAGCGATAAACCGGGTGTCCTTGCTGATTTCGAACGGCTCCACAAACTTGAACTGGCCCGGCACCAGGGTGTAATCGCTGTGGTCCACATAGTTGCGGCCCAGGGAATCTTCCAGGTCGGTCAGCAGCTGGTCGAAATCACCGGCCATCAGCAGCGAGCTGTCCCGCAACTCGATGATCTGGAACGCGATGGGCGTGGGCGCCAGGGATTCGTTCGGGTTTACATTCGGTTCCGCCAGCATGGTCAGGTCCACGCGGCTGGGCAGGTCTTCCGGATAGCCCACGGGAATGTCGGGATCCCACAGCACCTTGGCGGTCTTGGTCACCGCGTTGTACGGGGTGCTGCACCCCACCATTAACATAACAACCGCCAGCAAGCTCCATTTGCAGTACTTCATCAAACATTCTCCCTCTGTAGTTGGCGCAGATGCTGGTCATAAGCCTGGTCGAACACCTCCTGGAAGAGGCGCTCGAAACCCTGCTGACGACTGGATCTGAGTTCGCGGTAATAGTGTTGGTACATGTTCCAGGCCCAGCGGCCTTCGTCTTCGTTGTCTTGCAGGCCACGGCGGTAACCGTGGAACCGGCGCAACAGGGCCTCCGGTGAGAAGGCGTAAAGGATCGCTTCCAGCGCTTCCCGAATAGCTTCCCGGGTAGCCTGCTGGTGATGGTTCAGGCTCTCCAGGCTTTCGCGAACAGCGGCCGGGGCAGACAGGTGCACCGGGCTGCGCTCGGCCGCAAACAGGGTCTGCATGGTGCCCGCATAGTCATCACCCAGGCGCAGCGGATTGTCCTCAATCGGCTGCAGGCGGGTGCGCAGGGCCCGGTGGCGGGAATCCTCGCCCTGATGCAAAGCCAGCAGGCCTTCGACCGTGGCTTTCAGGGTCTGGCCGGCCTCTTCCAGAAACAGGCGCATTTCATCGCTGTCGGCAAAATCAATCTCGGCTTCCATACCGCGCATCAGGGGGGCACCGCTGATGTGTTTCCGGCTGGTGTCTTTGGCTTCCCGACTCTGTTCCGTGGACTCTGACATGCCCTGTCGCTCCTGTGTGTTTGGCCAGGGAGCCAGCGGGTCTTCGCTGATCGGTTCCCCTGCCGGGGTGTGCAGTCCCTCAAGAGGCTCGCGGCCATCCGGCAGTGCCTGGCCGGATTCCGACCGCAACAACGAGCCTTCGGCCACATCCACCAGTTGCCTGTGCTGGCCGGCGTCTTCTTCCATCCCCTTGTTAAAGGCCGCCTCGCCATTGAGCTCTGCCCGCATCCGGTACCGGCCAATGGTGAGTGTGTCACCATGGTTCAGCCGCGCCCTGCGGCCCCGGCCAACAGGCTGGCTGCTGCTGTTGATGTAGGTTCGGCCGCTACGGTCGATCAGGCAGAAGCCGCCATCCAGGTAACGAACCTCGGCATGGCCGGCTACAGCCCCGGTGCGATGGGGCGACAACCGCCAGGTATCGTTGGCGGCGGTGCCGATAGAGCCGCCACCGGTACTGAATTTGTGTTCAATGCTGGCACCACCGCCGGTTTCGGTCGGGTTGATGATCACCAGGGTTAATGCTGCTGTCCGGTTTGACACCTGTCTGGCTCCTTGCCTTATCGTCGTATCTGGATGCGCACCGCCGGGCGTTCACGGGCCCGCTCCGGTGTTACAAATGAATTCCAGCCGAGGCGCACGTCCTCACCCAGCTGCATAGGCCGGATATCCCTGGGCCGCATCTGCAGTTCCAGGTCGTAGGCCAGCTGCTCCCGGGTGGTGAATTCCACCAGCTTCACCAGCCGCTCATGGTCCCGTCCGTTGGGCAGAAAATCCGCAAAGCGGCGCCGGCTCAGGTTGCGCAGGCGCAGGATAAACTTGCCGCTGCGGTCCCGGATGCCGGAGCCCACCAGGGTGTCCTGGCCCAGGCTGGCATTGGCCTGGCCCAGCCGTGTTTGCTGGTCTGGCCCGATGGCCACCTTACGCAACACCCACTGTTCGATGCTGACGTCTTCCAGGTCGAAACAATGCGCGACAATGCCGCTGACCACTTCCGGCGACCGGCTACGGCCCGCCATCTGGCCCGCGTAGGCCAGCATCTTGGACCAGTTGACCGGCGTGGCTTCCCGCAGACGGCTGTCACCCAGCCCCACCAGGGCAAACACCAGTTCGGAAAAGCCGTCGCTGGCACCCGGCTGAAACCGCACGTAATACCGGTACTTGCGCCAGGCCCGGTGAAACAGGGTCACCAGCCGGTGATTGAAAAAATCCAGGAAGTGCCGGCGCACCCCCAGATCCTGGCCTGCTTCCCAGGCCAGGTCTTCCAGGTAGTAACCGGGCAGTGGCGACTGGGAGCCGTGCAGGCCGAGAAAGCTCACTTCCATCTGGTAAGGCGCGTGTTCATGTTCCGGCGACAGGGCCGAAACCACATCACTGCCCGGAAAGCCCAGACCGGCCGAGGCCGAGAACCGGATACGCTCCTGCCGGGGCTCGCCGTTGCCGGAGTTTTCCAGGTCGTCGCCGTGGTGCCGGTGAATCAGGTCCACCAACTGAAAAAAACTGTACCGCCGCGCGTTGCCGAGGACAGGTTCCAGCCCGGCTACATCAGCGGCTGCTGACCTTGCTGTAACGTCCATGTGTACCGTTCCTGGTTGTCTGTATTCACCACTTCCAGCTGGTGAAAGGCATTAATGCTCGCGTAAAGCGCAAAAAACTGACTCAGTACCGTGCCGAACAGGTACAGATCGCCCTCGCTGCCGAAATTCTGCTGATCCAGCTTCAGCACCGAACGAATGCCCCGCACCGGCAAGCCGCGCACCATGCGGTCCACCGGCTGGGTGGCAATCTCGCTGATGCCCGCCAACCGCTTCTGGGAAACCCGTTCCGCCTGCCGGTCGACCAGGGCACGGAAGTCGTACACCCGCAACACCGTGCGCAGGGCATCCACATCCAGCATCGACAGGTAGTTCAGGGACAGATTGGAAATCAGCGTCCACAACAGGCTGCCATCCAGCGTTGGCCGCAGCGTGGCCGTGGGCCGGGTAATGTTGCTGAACGAGGCAAACGCCGGCGTGGTCTCGGTGGCCATGCAGATCTCCCCCACCGCCAGTTGCTGGGGCAGCTGGCGGTTGGTGCAGGTCAATGTCAGCGACACCGCTTCCTGGCGGTTCATGCATTCGGACTCGTCGCCCCGGACAAACGAGATGTAGTGATCAAAGCCATCACCGCGCACGCTTTCACGGGTACGCACCCGGTAATACAGCGCCGTACGGCCCCGATCCCGCTCCACCTCGTGCTGGAAACTCTCGAACGCGGTATACAGCCGAGGCTCACCGCGCCCGGAACGCCCTTCCAGCCAGCCTTCCACCTGCTCGATACTGAACACTTCAAAATGCTCCGGGCAGCGGCTGGAGGGCGAAATACGGTACTCGGTCTGCCGGCCGTTCAAATCCACCGGCTCCCCTTCGTGGCTGAACAGATTCACCGCCGGCGTGCAGTACAGCTGCAGGGAGTCCCGGGTAACCCGGGCATCCGGTGGCAGAATCCGGCTGAAATGAAAACGCAGACTGATCTCATCCGCCTGCACCGCCGGCAAACGGGACTTCAGCCCGCCGATATCTACAAACCGGAAAGCCTCCGGAAAGCTCAGGTACTCCTGGATGATGCGGTACCCGGCATAGGCATTCTTTGGATACGGCAGAATCGCCTCATCCGCCGCAAAACCCACCGGCTGCAGCAACGACGACGGCAGGTTGTAGACGTTGTCGCCCACCACCAGCTCCATACGGCTGAGGTAATGGTTCAGCCACAGGTACAGGGTTTCAGCGGTGTGGTTATCCCCACCCAGATAGAACCGCAGGCTGTCCAGCCCCAGACCATTCAACGGCTGGTCCGTATGCAGGGCCAGGTCGACGGTAACGGAAGACACTTCCCGGGAATGCTCGGCATGGGCCTCCGCCACACTGACCGGAAAGATATCCACAGCCCGGCAAGTCCGGAACCGGCACTGAGTCTGACGGCTGGCCTCGCCCAAGGGCCGGCTCTTGATTTCGGTATGACGCTCAACGGTTTGCCGCTCACTAATGGCGTGCAGTTGCGGGTCAAAGCGCATAATGGTGCAGCTGGGCACCGGCCGCAGATAATTCGGCCAGAGCATGTTCAGCAGCGAATGGGTCAGCTCAGGAAACTCGTCCTCAACCTTCTCCCGCAATTTGCCGGTCAGAAAGGCAAAGCCTTCCAGCAACCGCTCCACATCCGGGTCGGTGCTTTGTTCGGACAAAAAGCGGGTAAGCTGCGGATGCGCCTCGGCAAATTCCCTGCCCTGCAACCGCAGAAAGCTCAACTCATCCCTGTAGAACCTGTTCAACTTCATTCTTACTGCACCTTATCTGGCTCCGAGCAAGGGTGTGGTTGGTCTTTCCAAAAGACGCTTCGAGCCCGTCCGTGGGGCGCTTGAGCTCCGCCATCCATGGCTCCGCACACTTTTGGAAAGACCAACCACACCCTCGCTCTCATCCGTGCCTTCAAAAAACATCCAGACGGCATTCATCCAGGTTTGACGGAGGGGGTGGGGGACCATTTTCTGGCGGGAAAAAAGATGTCTGAGCAAAGCGAGTTGTTTTTTCCCAGAAGAAAATGGTCCCCCACCCCCTCCAGCCCCCACGGGCCAATGCAACCAAGCCTAAACCACCCGGTAATACCGCTTGTCATCCAAAACCAGGTCAATGGTGGTCCGGTCGTCACTCCCGGCAACCTGCAGGTAAACCGTCACCTGAAACTTCAACTGCAACGGGTCCGGCCCCGGCGGCAAGGCCACCACATCCACCCGCTTCACCCGCGGCTCAAACTTCTCGATGCACTGACGAATCGCCCCCCGAATCTGGATACTCAGATCCAGCGTCCCCAAGGTGGCATCGTTGAAATCCAGCAACCCGAGATCCGGTACGCTGGCGCTGTTGCCCGGATGGGCGTTCAGCAGGCGCACCAGGTGGCGCTTGATGGATTCCACCACATGGGTCACTTCACCCATTCCCTGCCCCGCGGGAGCGGCAGCCTGTTCGAGCCGTTCAAACAGGCTGCCGGTATTGCGAACGCCGTCAGTGCCGGTGTCGCCGAACACGGATTAATCCTTGTCCAGGCGGCCAACCAGCGACAGTTCGAAGTTGGCACCCATGTACTTGAAGTGCGGGCGCACGGCCAGGGAGACCTGGTACCAGCCCGGATCGCCTTCCACATCGGAGACTTCCACGTGGGCGGCACGCAACGGGCGGCGGCTGCGAACGTCGGCGGGCGGGTTCTCCTGGTCGGCCACGTACTGGCGAATCCAGGTGTTGAGCTCACGCTCCAGGTCCTGGCGCTCCTTCCAGGAACCGATCTGCTCGCGCTGCAGTACCTTGATGTAGTGGGCCAGGCGGTTCACGATCATCATGTACGGCAGCTGGGTGCCCAACTTGTAGTTGGTTTCCGCTTCTTTACCTTCCTTGGTGTTCGGGAACTGCTTGGGCTTCTGCACCGAGTTGGCGGAGAAGAACGCCGCGTTGTCGCTGCCTTTGCGCATGGTCAGGGCGATGAAGCCTTCTTCCGCCAGTTCGTATTCGCGGCGGTCGGTGATCAGCACTTCGGTCGGGATCTTGGCTTCCAGCTGGCCGAAGGATTCAAAGGTGTGCACCGGCAGGTCTTCCACCGCACCACCGCTTTGCGGGCCGATGATGTTCGGGCACCAGCGGTACTTGGCGAAGCTTTCGGTCAGTCGGGTCGCCAGCAGGTACGCAGTGTTGCCCCACAGGTAGTGCTCGTGGTCGCCGGACACTTCTTCCTTGTAGTTGAAGCTGCGCACCGGGTTCTCGGTGGGGTCATAGGGCACCCGCAGCAGGAAGCGCGGTGCGGTCAGGCCCAGGTAACGGGCGTCTTCGGATTCCCGCAGGGAGCGCCACTTGGCGTATTTCGGGCCTTCGAAAACGGCGCTCAGTTCCTTGATCGCCGGCAGCTCCTGGTAGCTGTCGACACCGAAGAACGACGGCGCCACCGAGGACAGGAATGGCGCGTGGGACATGGCGCCCACGGACGACACGTACTGCAGTAGTTTCATGTCCGGTGTGGACGGGCTGAAGGCGTAGTTGCCAACAATCGCGCCCACCGGCTCACCACCGAACTGACCATACTCGGCGGCATAGATGTGCTTGTAGAAGCCGGTCTGGGTCACGTCCGGGGCAAATTCGAAGTCTTCCAGCAGTTCGGTCTTGGTGGCATGCAGGATATCCACCTTGATGTTCTCGCGAAAATCGGTGCGATCCACCATCAGCTTCAGGCCGCGCCAGGACGATTCCAGTTCCTGCAGCTTGGGCGCGTGCAGGATTTCATCCATCTGGGCGCTGATCTTGCGATCCAGCTCCACCACCATCTGGTCCACCAGGGCCTTGTTGACCGGCTGGCCTTTTTCGTCGCTCTTCAGCAGGTTGGCGATAAACGTGGCCACCCCTTTGCGGGCAACATCGTAACCTTCGTCGGCCGGCGCCATGCGGCTGTTGGCCATAACCTGGTCCAGCAAGGACCCTTGTGCTACGGATTCGGAGGCAGCAGATTGCTGCACAGCAGTATCAGACATACCACATCCCTTCAGTACGTGATTGATAATCGGTGTTGGTTACCGGGTTCCGGTGGCGCGCTTATTCGCCGCCGTCGGTGGCCAGCTCAAGCTCCGCCAGCAGTTTTTCCCGGGCGCCGTCGTTGTCCAGCAGTTCCTGCAGCTTGCTGCGGAAGGCCGGTACGTTACCCAGTGGGCCCTTGAGGGCAACCAGGGCTTCGCGCAGTTCGATCAGCTTTTTCAGCTCGGGCACCTGGCGGGCGATGCTGTCCGGAGAAAAGTCGTCCAGGCCCTGGAAGTCCAGGTTCACCGGCAGGTCGTCGGCATTGTCTTCGAGCTTGTTGGAAACGGTGGTGGAGAGGGTCAGGCCCGCTTCCTTCATGACCGAACGGAAGTTGTTCTTGTCAACGGAAATGGCCTTGCGGTCTTCGATGGGGGTTTCTTCAGCATGGCCCTTGAAATCGCCAACCACGAACATCTTCAGCGGCAGCTCGGTTTCAGCCTGCTGGTCGCCGGTGGCGGGGACATACTTGATATTGATGCGCTCTTTAGGCGCGACAGAACCGTCTTTGGCAGACATGGCGTGCTCCCTGTGCAATTCATTTGCAGTGTCGTTCAATCCCTGAAGCCAGCCATCCTGGCAGGCAACGGCGCAAACTGTACACAGATGATCTGCTGTTCTCAAGCAGGCGCTGGCGAGAAATGACCTGAAATGTGCAGTCGGGCAAACTTTTGCCAGATTGCCCTGCCGCCCGTCATAACGCGCTTTCAGTCAATGACGGCGATTCACACCAGGGCTATACTCGGCCCACCCTCAGAGGAAAAAACCATTAAAACCAAGGAGCCAGACCATGAGTGACCTGAAAGCGAAATTCGATGACGCGGTAAACTACATCCAGTCCGCCGAAGGCGACTTCAAACCCTCCAACGAACTGAAGCTGGAGTTCTACGCACTGTACAAGCAAGCCACCGAAGGCGATGTTTCCGGCAAGCGCCCGGGCATGATGGACTTTGTCGGCCGCGCCAAGTACGACGCCTGGGAAAAGCTCAAAGGCACCTCCAGCGACGAAGCCATGCAGAAGTATATCGACAAGCTGGAAGCGCTGAAGTAACCAAGGCGCGCCCTGGGCCCGGAGCCCCCTGCTCCGGGCAGACAGCCCCTCGCCCGGTGGCTGCAGGTCTTTTTTGCACCATTCAAACGTTTGTCATATGATGCGCGCACCATAACAACAACAAGCTTTCCGGAAGAGTGCGTAACATGAATATTACCCAGGCGCTGGAGCAGTCACGACCCGGCATGGTCGACGAAGTTCAGGCGGCCATTCGCAAACACCAGCTCAATCAACGTGCCGAACAAACCTACCTGCACTGGATCAGCCGCTTTGTGCTGTTTCACGATCTGACCGACCCCGACAACCTTGCCGAAGAAGAGCAAAGGCAGTTTCTGGCGTATCTGAGTGACCAGATGCAGTTGTCCCGGGCCCGGCTGAACCAGGCTACCCAGGCACTGACATTTTTCTACCGGGATGTGCTGGGCAAACCGGTGGCGCTGGAATCGGCGGCCTGAAGGCTACCGGCGCTCGGTCATGTTGAGATTGAAGGTGTCGTAGGTGCGGTTCTCCGGCGGCCGGATCACATAGTTGTTGCTGTGGGTCTGGCCGGGAATCACCTTCGGGTTGCTGAAACGGATATCCACGGGAATTTCCGAGCGGCCCAGGTCAGTGCGGTCGTCCCTGGGCTGAAACGCCAGCGGGTCCAGGTAGAAGTCATCATCTTTTCCGACCTGCACCGGCACACCGGCTGCCGGCGCCTCCAGGCCACCCTCGATCACCGTGTTCGCCAGGGCTTCCTCTCCGATGGCCCGGAACGGGATGGTTTCAATGGTTGAACGCTGCTCAGGTTCGAAAGCAGACTCCGCACTCTGCGCCTGCACCACAGCCGGCACCAGCACCGTAATAGCCAGCACCATACCCGCCATAAGGGGCGGCCTTAGCCACGGTTGCTCTGTGCTCTGTCTGTTGCTGCTCATGGTATCTTCCTGAATCCTGGCTATCCGGTGCGGCACATCACTGATAACGCCCTGCGCACACTTAGTCTGTTCAGTTTATCGCCAACCCCGGGAGTTTTCCGGCAAGACTGGTCAAAGTGTGACCACCTTCACGTGTCCCTGCAGGCCATTCAGCAGTTGACCCGGATCCGCCCCGGCGATATGAATGGGCAAACTCTTTCACCTGACCTTTGAAGGCCTTATGGATACCAACGTTATTACCCCGGAAGGCTATGCCGAATTGCAGCAGGAACTGGACGAGCTGTGGCGCAAGGAACGCCCGGAAGTGACCAGGAAGGTACAGTGGGCGGCCAGCCTGGGCGATCGTTCAGAGAACGCGGATTACCAGTACAACAAGAAGCGATTGCGCGAAATCGACCGGCGGGTGCGATTCCTGAGAAACCGGCTGTCGAAACTGCGGGTGGTGGAGTACAGCCCGGTGCAGGAAGGCAAGGCCTTCTTTGGCGCCTGGGTAACCCTGGTGGACGAAGACGACAACGAACTCACCTTCCGGATTGTCGGGCCGGACGAGATCTACGGCAAAAACAACTACGTCTCGGTGCATGCGCCGGTGGTCAAAGCCTGCCTCGGCAAAAGCGAAGGCGACGAAATCATGGTGAGAACCCCGGAGTCGACCAAGCTGTGGGAAATCGATCGAATCTGTTACCAGCAGCCATAAAAAAACCCCGCGGGTAACGGGGTTAAGGCTAGCGCTGTGCTGGAGGGGGAGGCAGGCAACGGGTCACCCGCCTCCGCATCTACAGTACCCATTATCCTCACCTCTCATTACCTGCCTGTGGCCACGGAATTACCTTTTGGCAAGACATCACGCCCTTGGCTCCGGCCGGAAATTAGGTTGAACACTCTAGCGCCCGCCATTAGTTTGCAGGTAATTGACCCGATTTCCCTGTTAACGGAGACACACCGATGAACACCAAGAAGCTGCTGAACCTGGCACTGGAAGGCATTGATACCCTGGGCTTCCGCCTGGACGACATGGGCATTACCAGCAAACTCAACCGGCACAATATTGCCGCCTTTGTGATGGCAGAACAAAAACACCTGGAAGGGGAATGGGACAGCCTGCAGGCCAGGGTTGACCGTCGTCGCGCCCAGTTTGACCAGCTGGCACAGGCCGTCGAAAGCCGGGCCGACAACGTCATCGGGCCGGTACTCAGCCGGGTGAACCGGTTCCGCGCCAGCCAGTAAGCAGTCAGGCCTTGCCGGGTTCCGCCGTTGACGTTTGTTCATCAGCGGAATCCGCTGCAGGCTCCACCGTGGTGGCCTTGATCCGCTTTCGCACGCCGGTGAAGGCCGGCATGCGCACACTGACCGTAAGCCCCGGCGGCTCCTCGCCCGGATGGGTGTCGCTGAGCAGGATCTGGCCCTGGTGAATCTCGGCCACCGCACTGACCAGGCTCAGCCCCAAACCATTACCCGGCAATGACCGGCTCTTGCCGACCCGGTAAAAACGCTGGAACACCTGGTCTTTCTCGTCGTCCGGAATGCCGATACCGGAATCCCGCACTTCAAACACCGCCGCAGCACCTTCCCGGCGGACCGCCACCACGATACCACCATGCTCGGGGGTGTACTTGATGGCGTTATCAATCAGGTTGCTGACCATCTGGAACAACAGGTCGCGATCACCTTCAATCATCACCCCGGACGCCATCTCCTGGGTAAAGGTCTGCTCCTTGTCTTCCGCCAGGGCTTCGTAAAGCTCGCAGGCATCACTGACCAGCTCATCCAGCGACACCACCTTCATATCGGCGGAATTACCCCGGGTTTCCAGCCGGGCAATCCGCAGCAGGGCGTTGAAAGTCGCCAGCAGTTGATCGGCTTCCGCAACCGCCCGGCCTACCTGTTCGCGGGCCTCGTCGTTATCGACGGCAATCAGGGTGTTTTCCAGCTGGTTACGCAGGCGGGTCAGCGGGGTGCGAAGGTCGTGGGCGATGCTGTCCGATACATGCCGGATACCTTCCATCAGGTACACAATCCGGTCGAGCATCTGGTTCAGGTTTTCGGCCAGCTGGTCAAAGTCGTCTTCGGTACCCCGGGTGGGTATCCGCAACGACAGGTGCCCGTTCATGATCCGTCGCGAGGTGTTGTTGATTACTTCGATGCGCCGCGTGGTACTTCGGCTCATCAGAAAACCACCCAGCAGGGCCAGGGCCAGGGTGATGCCCATGCCCCAGTTGATGGCGGTCTCGATCACCCGCTTCAGGCTGGTCAGCTCATCCACATCCCGGCCGACCAGCAGGCGCAGGCCACCCTGGACATCAAAGATACGGGCGCGGGCCAGGCGTTCCGGCCCCTGCCAGCCCACGGTCGGGTTCAGGGTAAAATTGATCCAGCCACTGTCGGAAGAACGACTGCCTTCCGGCCAGGTTTCAATATTTCCGGCCAGTTTCAGGAAGTCATCGGTGGTCAGCAGGTAGATGGACTTGGCGTTCGGATCCCGGGCGACACGCTCACGGATGATGGTAATGAGCCCGTTCACGCCACGCCCGCGATACTGTTCCGCCAGACCGGCGATTTCCGCCTCGATGGTCTCGTCGGTCTGGGCGGTCATAAAGCCGGCCGTGCGCCAGTAAATGAATGCCAGGAGCAGGAATACAGAGGTGGCAAACACCACCATATAAAGCAGTGCCAGTTGGAACGATGACGTTCTGAGCTGACTAAGCAGTTTCACGCAACATGTATCCCGCACCCCGAACTGTCTGCAGCAAGGGTGTGTCGAATTCCTTGTCGATCTTGGCGCGCAGACGGCTGATGTGCACGTCGATTACGTTGGTCTGGGGGTCAAAGTGATAGTCCCAGACTTTCTCCAGCAACATGGTCCGGGTAACCACCTGGCCCGCGTTGCGCATCAGATATTCCAGCAAGCGGAATTCCCGGGGCTGGACATCGATATTATGGCCGGCGCGCTTCACGGTACGGGCCAGCAGGTCCATTTCCAGGTCTGCTACCTTCAGCACAGTTTCGGTTTCAGCCGCCTGCCGGTTACGGCGGATCAGCGACTCGATCCGGGCCAGCAGTTCGGTGAACGAGAACGGCTTGGTGAGGTAATCATCGCCCCCGCCACGCAGGCCTTCCACCCGGTCGTCCACATCACCCAGGGCACTGAGAATCAGCACCGGGGTCTGGTTGCCGGTGGCCCGCACGGTTTTGATGATGGATAGCCCATCCATGCCCGGCAGCATGCGGTCGACAATCATGATGTCGTATTCTTCACTGGCCGCCATCATCATGCCTTCCTTGCCGTCGGCCGCATGATCCACCACGAAGTCAGACTCTTTCAGCCCCTTCACCAGGTAACTTGCTACATCCTGATCGTCTTCGATTACCAGCGCTTTCACCGGTGACTCCTCCTGATAGCGGATTTGGTTGCTTACAAGGTTACGAATAACACCGGAACCCGGCCAGTTACGATCTTGTAAGAGGGTGTCGCCTATGACGACGGTCAACAACCGGGCCGGAACCAGCCCAGAGACGCCTCGGTTACAACAGAAGGCCGATACTCGGCACTGACCCAGCCAGCGTAGCCCAACCTGTCGAGGGCAGCGAAAACATTCGAAAAGTTAATCTCGCCGGTACCGGGCTCGTTCCGTCCCGGATTATCGGCAAACTGAATATGGGCAATCCAGGGCAACAGGCACTCCATGGAGCGAACCAGATCTCCCTCCATGACCTGCATGTGGTAGATGTCGTATTGCAGGCGCACGTTATCGGCATCCACCGCTTCAATCAGCTCCATCACCTTGCCGGTGGTATCCAGCAGGAAGCCGGGCATATCCACCCGGGAATTGATCGCCTCCAGGCACAGTGTCAGCCCCGCCTCGGCAAAGCGGTCCGCCGCATACTGAACATTCTCGACCAGCGTGCTCCAGGCCTCCTCCTCTGAAAACTCCGCCGGCTTGAGCCCGGCCAGGCAATTGAGCCGGGTATTACCCAGCCCCCTGGCATAGGCAATGCCCTGCTCGACACCAGCCCGGAATTCCTCAACGCGATCCGGCAAACAGGCAATTCCCCGCTCTCCCGAATGCCAGTCCCCCGGTGGCAGGTTGAACAGTACCTGGGTCAGCCCGTTCGCCTGCAACCTCTGCGCCAGCTCCTCTGCCGGCCACTCGTAGGGAAACAGGTACTCCACCGCCCTGAAACCCGAAGCTGCAGCACGCTCGAAACGCTCGAGAAACGGCACCTCGGTAAACAACATGGACAAATTCGCGGCAAAACGTGGCATCAGTGCCTCCTCAGTCCTTTGGCCCACGGCCCAGCGAGCCCAGCAAGGCCCCGTTCATATGCTCCAGCTCCAGCAACAAACCGCTGTGGTCCACATCGCTGTGGCCATTGGCCACCAGCGACAAATATTCGTTATGAGTCTGCTGCGCCAGCGGCAACGTCAGCCCCTCGGCCCGGGCCTCATCCAGGATCATACGCATATCCTTCAACTGAATCCGCGCCGGCGCCCCGGGGGCAAAGTCCCGGTCAATCATCCGTTGCCCGTGCAACTCCAGAATCCGGCTACCGGCAAAGCCGCCCAGCAACGCCTCCCGCACCGCGGCAGGATCCGCGCCACCCTTAGCCGCCAGCAACAAGGCTTCAGACACCGCACCAATGGTAATCCCCACAATCGCCTGATTCGCCAGCTTCGCCAACTGCCCGGCCCCCACCGGCCCGATCCGGGTACACTTGCCCAGCGCCCCGAACACCGGCAACGCCCGCTCAACATCCGCCTCTGAACCCCCGGCCATAATACTCAACCGAGCCTCCGCAGCCCCCACCGTACCCCCGGAAACCGGCGCATCCACAAACCCGGCCCCACGCTCCGCAGCCAGCCCCGCCAACTCACGGGCCAGCGACGGCTGCACCGAACTCATATCAACCACCAGCGCCCCGGCCCTCAATGCCCCGATCGCGCCCTGATGCACCAGCACATCCTCAACCACCTGCCCGTTCTCCAGCATAGTGATCACCAAATCCGCGTCCGCCACCGCCTCGGCCGGCGTCGCCGCAATCGTAGCCTCCTCCCGGAATGGCTCACACTTGCTGGCTGTCCGGTTCCACAGGGTCATCGGAAAGCCTGCATCCAGCAGGTTACGGGTCATCGGCGCGCCCATCAGGCCAATACCGAGGAAAGCGATATGGGGAGAATTTGCATTCATTTTCGGGAATCCCACTCAAAAGTCCGAAGAAGGGATTGGGGTGGGCTTTCCAAAAATGTGCGGAGCCATGGATGGCGGAGCAGAAGCGCCACATGGGCTCAGCCGAGCGCTTATGAAGCGAAGCTTCATGCGACAGCTGAGCGACCGCAATCTGTGATTGCGGGCCGGACCCCGTAGGGGTGCCGCAGAAGCGGTTTTTGGAAAGCCCACCCCAATCCCTTCCTCCCGGAGGTATGAATTGTCAAAGCCAGTACGGATTATACAAACAAAAACGCCACCAACCGCGAACGGTGGTGGCGTTTTCAAACCCCAAGGGCCAATGATCAGCTTCAGGCAACCTCGGCCATCTGCAACTTGATCTTCTTCATCGCATTCTTCTCAAGCTGCCGAATCCGCTCCGCAGACACACCATACTTGTCCGCCAGCTCATGCAACGTCGACTTGCTCTCGGTCAGCCAGCGCTCGCGAAGAATATCCTGACTGCGCTCATCCAGGTTTTCCATCGCCTGCATCAACCGGCCGTTGGAGTCCTCTGACCAGTCGGAATTCTCCAGCTGCACCGCCGGATCACTGCGGCGATCTTCCAGATAATGCGCCGGCGCCTGGTAGGCACTGTCTTCATCGTCATCCATCGGACCGTCGAACGCGGTATCCTGGGATGCCAGACGACCTTCCATCTCGCGCACCACCCTGGGCTCTACCCCCAGGTCCTTCGCGACCGCCTGAAGCTCATCGTGGTTCAGCCACGCCAGCTTCTTCTTCTGGCTGCGCAGATTGAAGAACAGCTTGCGCTGGGCCTTGGTGGTGGCCACCTTCACAATGCGCCAGTTGCGCAGAATGAACTCATGGATCTCTGCCTTGATCCAGTGCACCGCGAACGACACCAGCCGCACGCCATACTCCGGGTTGAAGCGCTTGACCGCCTTCATCAGGCCCACGTTACCTTCCTGGATCAGGTCAGCCTGAGCCAGGCCATAGCCTGAATAACTGCGGGCGATATGAATCACAAAGCGCAGGTGGGAGAGCACCAGATGACGGGCGGCTTCCACATCGCCATGGTAGTGAAGCCGTTCTGCCAGCTCCCGCTCCTCGTCAACTGAGAGAACCGGAATGCGACTCGCAGCCTGAATGTAAGACTCGAGATTCGCGCCCGGAACCAGTCTGTCAACCAGCTGTAAACTCGTACCCATGCAATAACCTCCGAACCTGACAGCCGTTAAATATAACAACTGAAACTTTGACCGCCAAGCACCTGATTAGTTCCCGAACTTCCCAGTAACACGTTAAAAATCATACATCTGGGGAATTCCTGAATGCCATTCCAGCGTCGATAACCGGTAACCAAGCTACGCTGGAACAAGCTGTATTTTCAATACGGTTTTCCCGCTATCCGGATCACCCTCCGGCAATATCGCCCGGTTCTATGTCATCCAGATGACGCTTCACTGCCACCCAGGCGCCAAGCCAGCCTAACACCATGGCTGTGATAATCAATGCCAGGGCGCCATCAAAGCCCGGGCCGTGAATCACAAACTCGCTCTGGTAAAGGCTCGCCAGCCGCTCGATGGGGCCGTTCAGCCACCATAGCGAAACCTGGATCAACACCCAGGCGACCACGCCGCCGCCCAAACCGAACCAGGCGCCAGTATAAAGAAAGGGCCGGCGTACGAAGGCATCGGTGCCTCCCACCAGCTTGGCCACGAGGATTTCATCCCGGCGGTTCTCGATGGAAAGCCGCACCGTGTTACCGATCACCAGGATCACCGCCGCACCCAGCAACAGCGCCAACGCCCAGACGGCCCTCGCCAGGATATCGGTAATGGCATTGAGCCGTTGCAGCCAGCCCAGATCTACCTGGACCCGCTCGACGGCATCCATGCCTTCCATAAAGGTCACCAGGGCCTGCACGCCGTCGGCAGAGCGGGCACTGTCTTCCGGCGTTACCAGCAGGGTGTGAGGCAACGGGTTGTCGTCCAGGAAATCCAGGGCATCATCCAGCCCGGACGACACCCGGAATTCAGCCAGGGCCTGGTCCCTGTCTACCATCTCTACCGACAACACCCGGCCATCACCGTCAATCTCGGAAGCCAGCTCCCGGGCCTGCTCCACCGGCACATCCAGTGACAGGTAGGCGGTAATCCGGGCACTGTTTTCCCAGCCGGCACTCACGCCCTGCAAACTACCCAGCAACAGCAACAGCGCCACCGGCAAAGCCAGGGCCACACCCATCACCATCCAGGTCATCATGCTGGCCACCGGACTGCGCCACAGCCGCTGGGCGGAATCTTTCGCCACCTTGCGGTGATGGTCCAGATAACTCCGGGCCTGGTTCGAGGCCGGTGAGCGGCCCCGGTTGGCGCCCCTGCGCTTCTCAGGCTTCTGGCGTGAGTCAGTAACCACTTACACCTCCGGTCAGGGGTGCATCTGCGCCGACAATCATCCGGCCATGGTCCAGGGTCAGCCGGCGCTTGTTCATCTGGTCGATCAGGGCAATATCGTGGGTGGCAATCAGCACAGTAACACCCACCTGGCTGAACTCGGTGAACAGGTGCATGATGTCTGCCGACAGCTCCGGGTCCAGGTTACCGGTGGGCTCATCCGCCAGCAGCACCGGCGGCTTGTTCACCACGGCGCGGGCAATGCCCACCCGTTGCTGCTCACCGCCCGACAGCTGCATAGGGTTCATCTTTTCCTTGTTCAGCAGGCCTACCTTGTCCAGGGCCGCCCGCACCCGCCGGCCGATGTCATCCGGCGACGCACCCATCACTTCCAGCGGCATGGCTACGTTGTCGAACACCGTGCGATCAAACAGCAGCTGGTGGTTCTGGAACACCACGCCAATGTGCCGGCGAATGTAGGGAATCTGCCGCCGGGGCAGGCTGTTGAGCTTCTGGCCGCCCACGATCACCTCACCGGCGGTGGGACGCTCCATCACCATGATCAGCTTCAGCAAGGTACTCTTGCCGGCACCGGAGTGGCCGGTCAGAAAGGCCAGCTCGCCCCGGTCCAGGTGGAAATTCACCTGGCGCAGGGCGGTGTGGTCGCTGTCATAGCGCTTGGTTACCTGACGAAACTCGATCATCGGGGGCTGGCTCCGTGGCCGGTACTTCAGTCGTCGAACAGGGCGTCTACAAAGGTTTCTGCATCAAAGCTGCGCAGGTCTTCCGCCTGCTCGCCGACACCGATAAACCGGATAGGCAGCTGCAACTGGCGGGCAATGGCGAAAACGATACCACCCTTCGCCGTGCCGTCGAGCTTGGTCAGGGTAATGCCAGACACGCCCACCGCCTGCTGGAACACCTGGGCCTGGCTCAGGGCATTCTGGCCGGTGCCGGCATCCAGCACCAGCATCACTTCGTGGGGCGCGGAATCGTCCAGTTTTTTCATTACCCGGACCACCTTTTCCAGCTCGTGCATCAGGTTGTCCTTGTTCTGCAACCGGCCGGCAGTATCGGCGATCACGATATCGGTACCCCGGGACTGGGCAGACTGGATGGCATCGAAAATCACCGAGGCACTGTCGGCACCCGTGTGCTGGGCAATAACCGGAACATTGTTGCGCTCGCCCCATACCTGCAGCTGTTCCACAGCCGCGGCCCGGAAGGTGTCGCCAGCCGCCAGCATCACCGACTTACCTTCCGCCTGGAATTTCTTGGTGAGTTTGCCGATGGTGGTGGTCTTGCCAACACCGTTCACGCCCACCATCAGGATCACGTAGGGCTGTTTGCCGGTATCGATTTCCAGCGGCCTGGTCACATCCTTGAGCAGGCCATGAAGCTCTTCCCTCAGGGCCTTGCGCAGGGCTTCGCCGTCTTTCAGCTGGTTGCGTTCCAGCTTGTCGGTCAGGGATTCGATGATTTCCGAAGTGGCCGTTACCCCCACGTCCGCCATTAGCAGGGTGGTTTCGATTTCCTCAAGCAGGTCTTCGTCGATCTTCTTGCCAACGGTGAACAGGTCCGCCAGGCCGCCGGTCAGGCTGGCGCGGGTCTTGCCCAGGCCCTTTTTGATGCGCTCGAAGACGCTGAGCTGAGGCTCTGGCTCTGGCTCTGGCTCTGGCTCTGGCTCTGGAGCAGGCTCGACGGCCGGGGCAGCTTCTTCTACCGGTGCCGGCTCGGCAGGCACTTCGGGCGGAGCCTCCGGTATGGCCTCAGCCACGGGAACTTCCGGCGCTTGCTCAGGCTGTACTTCCGGTTCAGGTGCTTGCTCCGGGGCAACCGGTGCCGGGCCCTTGGCCACCTCCGGCTTGCGCTGGGCCACCTTCTCCGGGCGCGGGGCGCGCTTGCGGTTGCCGGCGATATCCAGCACAAAGAACAGGACAAGAAGGGCCAGGAGGCCGATTGAAATCCACTCTGCCGTCATAGTCTTACCATCTGTCTGAAAATGGGCGGGCGAAAAGAAAGCCGGTATTCTAGCAGACTGCCGGCACTAAGTGATGGGGGCTCCGATTATCCCCTGCTGCGGGCTTTCCGGTAACATATCGGCCCGAACCTGATCACCGTTTCACCCACCGGAGCAGCTCCATGGCCAAGCGCAGACCACCTCAACGCAAACCCGCCCCGGGCGCCGCCAAGGCCGGCGGACAGGGCGAGTTGCGCATTATCGGTGGCGACTGGCGCAGCCGTAAGCTCCGCTTTCCGGATGCCGGCGGCGTGCGCCCCAGCCCGGCCCGAACCCGCGAAACCCTGTTCAACTGGCTGAATTTCCAGCTGGCCGGCAGCGATTGCCTGGACCTGTTCGCCGGCTCTGGCGCGCTGGGCCTGGAAGCCTTGTCCCGGGGTGCCGCAAAGGCAACCCTGGTGGACCATACCCCTCCACTGGCTACAGCCCTGCGGGATAACCTGCGGCTGTTGAAATCCGAAAACGGCGAAGTGGTCTGCCAGGACGTGGAAGGTTACCTGCGCAGCCCGAACCGACCGCCGTTCGACATTATCTTCATGGACCCCCCCTTCCGGCAGGGCTGGCTGGCGCGACTGCTGCCGCTGATCGCCGCCGGCCCCTGGGTGAAACCGGGTAGCTGGGTGTATGTAGAACACGAAAGTGAACTGACCGGGCTATCGGTACCCGAAGGCTGGCAGTTGCACCGCCAGAAAACCGCCGGCCAGGTAACCTACAACCTATACCGGGTGGCGCCGGAAGCCGACCAGGACTAACTGGTCAGCTACAAAAAAGCCGGAAGGGGGGGGGAATCCCGTCCGGCTTTTTGCATCTGCGGCCAATCAGGCCATCGGGCGCAGTGAATAGGCCCGCAGGTGCGCCGCAAACTCTTCCAGGTAACGGACACCGCTGGTTTCCGCTTCCTTGCACCAGTCCATCAGCGCCTGCAGCTTGTCCTGGGGCTTGAGGCCCCGCTGGCGCCACAGGGCCTGGAGCTCGTGGCTCTTGTCGTAGATCAGCTTGAGCATTTCATGACGCTCCAGCACCGAATCCAGGGTTTCTTTCTCGCGGGGATGGATCAGCGACACCTCCCGGGACAGCAGACGCTTGAGCTTGCGGTAGCGGGGGCGGATTTCATCGTCCATCAGGGACTTCTGCTGGCGCAGCACCGGCTCCATCACCCGCTTGCGATACTGGCGCATGATATCGAACCGGCTGTTGGTAATGGCTTGCACGGTTTCCACATCCATTTCCTGCTTGCCCGGCACATAGTGGGCAATGGGCCGGTAGCCCTTGGGCTTGGCCAGGCCGAACAACTGGAACAGGCGGATGTAACCCCAGCCAATGTCGATCTCATACCAGCGACGGGACAGCTTGGCGGAATTCGGATAGGTATGGTGGTTGTTATGCAGCTCTTCGCCGCCAATCAGGATACCCCAGGGGGAGATATTGCGGGCGTTGTCGGCACACTCGAAGTTGCGGTAACCCATATAATGGCCGATACCATTAACCACTCCGGCGGCCCAGAGCGGAATCCACATCATCTGCACGGCCCAGATCCAGATACCGTTAACCCCGAACAGAAGCAGGTTGATGACGGCCAGCAGGGCAATGCCACCCATTTTATAGGGGGTGTATACCTTGCGTTCGATCCAGTCTTCCGGGGTACGCTGGCCGTAACGTTCCAGGTTTTCCGGGGTTGCCGACTGGGCGTAGAGCTCCGCACCTTCAAACAGAACCTTGCGAATACCCAGAACCACCGGGCTGTGAGGGTCTTCCTCGGTCTCGCACTTGGCGTGGTGCTTGCGATGGATAGCAGTCCATTCCTTGGTATTCTGGGCCGTGGTCAGCCACAACCAGAAACGGAAAAAATGCTTGAGCACCGGATGCAGGTCCAGCGCATTGTGGGCCGAGTGGCGGTGCAGATACAGGGTTACACTGACGATGGTGATGTGCGTCATCACCAGGGTAACAGCGATCAGCTGCCACGCGGAGAGGTCCAGGAGACCGTTAAACCACATAAAATATCCTCAAAAATCAATCAACTTCGACAAGGCGATACTGCGGAGGTTTTCGCTGGTACTCGAAGGGGAAGTTACCTCGTCACTTTAGCGTACACTTGTACGCAACAACAACCGGGTTTGGCGCCATTTTTGTTACTGATTACACTTGGCGGCCGAGAAACCTGTTATCCGCGGAGGCCCCGTGCCTGAGTTACCGGAAGTTGAAACCACCCGCCAGGGCATTGCACCCCATTGTGAAGGCCAGACTGTGACCGGGGTATTAATCCGCAACCCCAGCCTGCGCTGGCCCGTACCGGATGACCTGCCCGAGAAACTGCTGAACCAGGTTATCCGGGCAGTGGACCGCCGGGCCAAGTACCTGTTCCTGCACCTGGATGCCGGCACTGTGATTGTCCACCTGGGCATGTCCGGCAGCCTGCGGGTGATTACCGACGACAGCCCCGCCGCCGCCCACGACCACGTGGAGATTGCCCTGGGCAACGGCCGCACCCTGCGCTTCAACGACCCCCGCCGCTTCGGCTGCTGGCTCTGGGCCGATGACTGCTCCGAACACCCGCTGATCCGGGACCTGGGGCCTGAGCCGCTGTCAGATACATTCAACGGACCCTGGTTGTTCCGGCTGTCCCGGGGCAAGCAAACGCCCATCAAGTCTTTCATTATGGACAACCACATTGTGGTCGGCGTGGGTAACATCTACGCCAATGAAGCCCTGTTCAAAGCCGGCATCCACCCGAAACGGAAAGCCGGCCGTATCTCCCTGGACCGCTACCACAAACTGGCTGAAGCCATTCGCGAAACCCTGAGCGCAGCCATTCTGATGGGCGGCACCACCCTGCGCGACTTCGTGAACAGCGACGGCAAACCCGGTTACTTTGCGCAGTCCCTGCTGGTGTACGGTCGCGGCGGCAACCCCTGCCCCGAATGTGCCACCACCCTGAAAGAGATCCGCATGAACAACCGCAGCACCGTCTATTGCCCCCGCTGCCAGCGCTAGCCAACCGCCAGAGTTGCCAACCGGATATCGAAAAATCGTTTGAAATTGGGGCAATATGATTCATAGTTAACAGAGTATTAACAGGAGAGAATAACGATGACCCGCAAGATTTCCCGCACCCTGATGGCCACGGTTGCAGCCTGTCTGCTCGCTTTTTCTTCTCTGGGCCATGCCAGGGCGATTGACGAAAGCCCGTCGGCGCTGGCCATGACCACCGACGCCGTGCTTCTGCGCCCGGTTCTGCTGGCCACCACCATTGTGGGCAGCGCGGTGTATCTGGTGTCTCTGCCGTTCTCTGCCCTGGGCGGTAATGCCGGTGAAGCTGGCGAAGTCCTGGTTGTCGGCCCGGCCAAGGCTACCTTTGTAAGGTGCCTGGGTTGTTCCCGCAGTGGCCGCAAGGCGGAAACCGTGGAGCAGTCCGAAGACTGATCCCGGGCATTCGTCCGTAGAATCCCGGCTTGCCAGAGGCCGGAAACTGAGGCAGCCTGAAGCAAATTCTTCAGGCTGTTTTTGTTTATGGTGGATTGGTCAACCCTCGATACCGTGTTCCTGGATATGGACGGAACACTGCTGGATCTGCACTTCGACTCGCACTTCTGGCTCGAACACCTGCCCTGGCGCTATGCCGAACAATACGACCTGCACCCGCAACAGGCCAAAGACCAGCTGCTGGCCATGATCATGGCCGAGCGGGGTTCCCTGAACTGGTATTGCACCGACTACTGGAGCGAACGGCTGTCGGTTGATATCAACCAGCTGAAAGCGGAGGTCAGTGACCGCATCGGCTACCGTCCCCACGTGCCGGACTTTCTCGCCTCCCTGCGCAAAGCCGGCCTGCACTCGGTGATCGTTACCAACTGCCACCCGGATCCCCTGGCACTGAAACTCAGCCGTACCGGACTGGACCGCCACGTGGATGCCATCGTATCCAGCCATGAACTGGGCAAGCCCAAGGAAGACCGGGCGTTCTGGAGCGACCTGGCCAGGCGGATTCCCTACCGCCAGGAGCGCACCCTGATGGTGGACGACAGCTTCCCGGTACTGGAAAGTGCCCGGGATGCCGGTATCGGCCAGTGCCTCGCGATCCTGGCACCGGACAGCACCCAGGCCCCGGCGACCGGGCACCCGGAAATACCGGGCATTCGTCACTTCGACGAGGTCCTGCCAACGCTGCAAGCCCGCCCGCCACTGCCATCGCAATGACAGGCCGGTTATAATCCGCACAGTTATCCATAGGTCAGGACAACCTGGCCTGCCAGGTGGGGAGATATGGCAGCAACAAACACCGACGACCCGAAAGTGAGGCTCGACAAGTGGCTCTGGGCCGCGCGCTTCTACAAAACCCGCGCGCTGGCAAAAGAAGCCATTGAGGGCGGCAAGGTGCACTACAACAGCCAGCGCACCAAGCCCGGCAAGATCGTGGAAACCGGCGCCAGGGTCTCCCTGCGTCTGGGCTGGCAGGAAAAAATTGTGGTGGTGGACGACATCAGTGACCGGCGCCGGGGCGCACCGGAAGCGCAGAAGCTGTACCACGAAACCGACGACAGCTTAAAAAAACGCGAAGACCTGGCCTGGCAGCGTAAGACCATGCAGGCCGCCCAGCTGCCACCGGCCCGGCGCCCGAGCAAGAAAGACCGCCGGGATATCCAGCGTTTCCGGGACCAGAACGGCCTTTAGAACCGGCTCGCCCAGCCTGGTTTCAGGCATTGCACCGCAACTTACATCCTTACAGGCATCACCAGTGAATCAACAGACAGTTTCAGGAGACATCATGGCTTCCCAGGATCAGTTCCAGCGTTTTATCTTCGAGCACAGCCAGGTGCGGGGAGCCTGGGTACAACTGGGCGACAGCTTCCGTGAAATCATCAACCAGGCTCCCTACCCGGATTCCGTACGCCAGCTGCTGGGCGAATCCCTGGTAGCCAGCGTACTGATGAGCAGCACCCTGAAGTTCGAGGGCACCCTGTCACTGCAGGCAGCCGGTGAAGGCGCCCTGCGCACCCTGATGGCCGAATGCAGCCACGATCGCAAGATCCGCGGCCTGGCCCGCTTTGACGAACAGGCCATGAGCGGCGAGACCCTGCACGAGCTGCTGGGCCAGAGCCGGATGGCGATTACCATTACCCCGGAAAAGGGCCAGCGCTACCAGGGCGTGGTCCCCCGGGAAGCAGACAACCTGGCCGGCTGCCTGGAAGAATACTTCGAGCGCTCCGAGCAGATTGCCACCAGCCTGTTCCTGTTTGCCGATGGCGATACCGCTGCCGGCCTGCTGCTGCAGCGCCTTCCCGGCCACACCGAGGAAGACGATGACCTGTGGAACCGGGTAAACCACCTGGCGCGCACCGTAGAAGCGGAAGAGCTGCTGAAACTGGACAGTGAAACCCTGCTGCACCGCCTGTTCCACGAGGAAACCGTGCGCCTGTACGAGCCGGAGCCGGTGGAATTCCGTTGCAGCTGTTCCCGCGAACGTACCCTGGCGGCGCTCGAATCGATCGGCAAGGAAGAGTGCTACAGCATTCTGGACGAACAGGGCAGCATCGACATGGACTGCCAGTTCTGCCACGCAAACTATCGCTTCAATAGAAATGACATTGATCACCTTTTCACCGGTCATACGCTACACTGACTACTCTTTAACATTGCCCGAAAGCCGCCAGTAGCGCGGCTTTCGGGGCAGTCGTTTTTTATCGGCGTCTCTGGCATAATAGCGCGCCTGAATTGACCCGATTGTTCAGAATTCCGCCAGTGTTCGGGGGCAAGGACTGGGCAATCACGAAGACATCCCGAGGGCGAGGTCGAAGTGAGCAACACTTATAGTGATCTGAGTACAGCAAGACTGGTTGAAGTAGCACTGGCACGGCAGGAAGGCCAGCTTGCGGCAAACGGTTCCCTGGTGGTTACCACCGGCGAGCGCACCGGCCGGTCTCCCATGGACCGTTTTATCGTTGAGGAGCCCAGCACCTCCGACGACATCCACTGGGGCCCGATCAACCGCCCGTTCGACGCCGACAAGTTCGACGCCCTGTGGGACCGTGTTGAAGCCTACATCGCTGAAAAAGACCAGTTTGTCTCTCACGTACACGTTGGCTCTGACCCCGAGCACTACCTGCCGGTGAAAATGACCACCGAAACCGCCTGGCAGAACCTGTTCGGCCGCAACCTGTTTATCCGCCCGGACGCCTACAACCCGGCCGACAAGCAGGAATGGCAGATCCTCAACGCCGCCAACTTCGAGTGCGTGCCCGAACGTGACGGCACCAACTCCAACGGCTGCGTTATCCTCAACTTTGCCAAGCGCAAGGTGCTGCTGGCCGGTATGCACTACGCCGGTGAGATGAAGAAAGCCATGTTCTCTGTGCAAAACTTCCTGCTGCCGGAGAAAGACGTACTGCCGATGCACTGCTCTGCCAACGTGAGCGAAACCGGCGAAACCTGCCTGTTCTTCGGCCTGTCCGGCACCGGCAAGACCACCCTGTCTGCCGATCCGCACCGCTACCTGATTGGTGATGACGAGCACGGCTGGGGCCCCGGCACTGTCTTCAACATCGAAGGCGGTTGCTACGCCAAGTGCATCGACCTGAGCCAGAAGAACGAGCCGATCATCTGGGACGCCATCCGTTTCGGCGCCATCGTCGAGAACGTGATGATCGACCCGGAAACCCGCGAGCCGGATTACACCGACGTTTCCCTGACCGAAAACTCCCGCTGTGCCTACCCGCTGGAGCACGTCGAGAAGCGCGTGATCGAGAACCGTGCCGGTGAACCGTCGCACATCATCTTCCTGACCTGCGACATGACCGGCGTTCTGCCTCCGGTATCGGTACTGAGCCGCGAAGCCGCTGCGTACCACTTCCTGAGTGGTTACACCGCGCTGGTGGGTTCCACCGAAATGGGCTCTTCCTCCAAGCTCAAGTCCACCTTCTCTACCTGCTTCGGCGCACCCTTCTTCCCGCGCCCGGCCGGCGTTTACGCCGAGCTGCTGATGAAGCGTATTGACGAGTTCGGCAGCAAGGTATTCCTGGTCAACACCGGCTGGACCGGCGGTCCTTACGGTGAAGGCAAGCGCTTCAGCATCCCGACCACCCGTGCCATCATCGCTGCCATCCAGAACGGCGACCTGGACGACGTGGAAACCGAGCACCTGGACGCCCTGAACCTGGACGTGCCCAAGCACATCCCGGGTGTCGAGACCGAACTGCTGAACCCGCGCAACACCTGGACCAGCCCGGAGTACTACGACGGCAAGGCCCAGGAGCTGATTGGCCAGTTCGTAGAGAACTTCAAGAAGTTCGACGTGGCAGACACCATCGTCGAAGCCGGCCCGAAACTCGACTGAGTTTCCCCGGCCTGAAAAAAAAGCGCCCTGCGAAAGCACGGCGCTTTTTTTGTATCGGTGGCTTTTGAGCCAGGCCGCCGGAAGCGGTCACCCTGCTCAGTTTGCGTAGAACAGCAGCGGCACAAACGCCACCAGTACCAGCGAGATGCCCATGGCAATCAGCGGCATGATGATGCGCTCATGGCGCTGGTAGAAAGTACCGCCTTCCTGCTGCGCCGCCAGCACTTCCGCTTCGCCCACCACCTGCCGGGTGAGCAGGTGGTTCAGGGCCACCGGCGGGCTCAGGTAACCCAGCTCGAACGCCACCAGGGTCACCATCCAGAAGTGCACCGGATGAATACCACTGGAATAGGCAATGGTTGCCACCGTAGCCGTCACCAGGATCACGGCACCGAAGGCATCCATGATCATGCCCAGAATCACCAGGATCACCACCATCAGCAACATCGCAGACCAGGCACTGTCGAACGCCTGCGGGAAGGCTTCCATGATATGGGAGCGTTCGATAACCCCGCCAATACTCACGGACAGCCCCAGCAACAACAGCAGGGCACCGATCTCGGCGGTGGTGTCGTTGGTGGCTCCCCGAATGCTGGTTTCCAGGCCCTGGTAATCCGTGTCGCCGGCCGTATCGTCCTGCCGGCGTTTGCGACTGAAGTGCTCGTACACCAGGATGGCCAGCATGATCACCGGCAGCAGGCGCGGTGCGGAGAATTCATCCATCTTCACATCCAGCGCCAGGCGATAGAACAGCACCACGGCAATGATCACCAGCACATAGGGTACCAGCGGCCGCAAGGCCAGCACCGAGGCCGGCATGGCATCGGTCACCGGGGCCAGGTTGAACTGGCTCTGGCGGTTCACCGTAACCGCCACCAGGCTGAACATGGTCGCCGTCAGCACAAACACCCAGATGCCCCAGCCGAAGAGTTCGTCGGTGGTCACTTCCCGGTTCAGGTAGGCAATCACCACCACCAGCAGGCACGGGCGCAGCACCACACCCAGGGAGCCGGACATCGCCGTGGCTGCCAGCGCCAGGTGGCGCCGGGCACCGGCCGCCCGCAGCTCGCTGTAGATCACCGCCCCGGCGGCGATCAC
Source organism: Marinobacter vinifirmus (assembly GCF_002258215.1). Classification (GTDB taxonomy): domain Bacteria; phylum Pseudomonadota; class Gammaproteobacteria; order Pseudomonadales; family Oleiphilaceae; genus Marinobacter; species Marinobacter vinifirmus. The sequence goes on along the minus strand of NZ_NEFY01000005.1, from coordinate 91,161 downwards.
GAAAATGCCCGAGGCGCCGGTATAGGCCGTGGGCACTGCTGCCACCAGCACGGCAACGACTGCCAGCAGCTCCGGCGGCATGCGCCAGGGCCGGAACACGTTGAACACCAGAGTCGCCAGCCGGGTCTGCTTGAGCATCATGCCCACCCAAACGTACAACCCCACGTTCAGGAACATGTCGGCCAGCTCCATCATCTTGCCCAGGTAAATACCGATGCCCGAGGAGTGGCCAATCATCGCGAAATAAGTGCCGGAAATCAGGCACATCACCGTGTAGAGCGGTACCGACAGGAAGGCCTGGCCCAGGCTGCCGCCGGCGGACAGGCCATCCGGCACCCGGAACAGACGGTACAGGCTGGCCAGGGTGAGACAGCCAAAGCCGATGATCCAGAAGTTGTGCAGCAACAACTCCTCGCCCGACACTGCGGTACTGCTGGCCAGGGTGGATTGCCGGAAAATCAGGCTGGAACCCAGCAACATGGCATTGGCGATGGTTTGCAGGGTCAGGGAAACGGTGTAGTCGAGGCGGGTTTCCATCGCCCGCATGGCAATATGGTGGCGGGTCAGGGTTGCGGTGACGGCACAGAGCATCACCAGGATCACCAGTATGTAGCGCTGGGCACTAAGCCCGAAGGCAATCAGGTCAGCCACAAACAGCTCAACGGCGCGGTAGGCCTTTACCCCGGCAGTCAGCTGGCCCTGTAACGACTCATAGCTGGCGTGGGCCGAGCGGCAATCCGCTACCGAACGCTCAATCGCCAGGCGCACATCGGCCGGGTCTTTTTCCACGGTGCCCAGCAAGGAGGCCATGGGATCATCCGCCGGGGCTTCCCTGGCCATTTCCTCGGCCACCGCAGCCTCGATATCCCGGTTGGCATCACACTCCGGCTTGGCTGGATCCATCCGGAGCTTGTAGTAGCCGCTCCAGAGCTGCTCCCCGCCCCGGAGCATCTGGTTGTGAATATCACTGCTGGTGGAGAACAGCACCACTGCCAGCAGCAACAGGCAAGCCGGCAAGGAGGAAAACCATTCCAGCCCGGTACGACGAAAACCACTCGGGGCCATAACTACCTACTCCGGGAATTGGGGGTTACAACAGATCATCCAGATCCATGGTTTCGGTCGGCGCCTGCTGGTCATCCCAGAAGCTGCCGAACTGCCCCATCGGGGTACGATGACCGGTATTTTCTACCCAGAGCCGGTCAGACATAGCCACCAGCATGTTGGTGGCCATGGCATCGACAAAGCGCCACTCTTCGTTGGCATCGTCATTTTTCAGGGACTCGGCGTGGTCACGGATAACCGCCTTCACCAGGGCTTCGTCGCCCTTGTTGCCCGCGGCAATGGCCTGGAACACGTGGCCAAGGCGCACGCCGGCCTGCTTGCCCTGTTCGCTGGCAATGGCTAGTCGCTCCAGCGGAACTTCACCTTCGGGCCTGGTCCCGGGAATCATGGCCCAGACAGTTGCCCTCAGGCCCATGGGGGCACCCCACCATTTCTTGTTGTCCAGGCACTGGGTAGCCCGCCCCACCACAGAGCCGGTGTTGAAGGGCACGCCGATGGAAGAGGTAGCCTGGATCTGGGCATTCAGGGCCTGCAGTCCGGACAGCAAGCCGGCCATGTAGATGAATTCATCCATGTCATCGTCAAAATCCGGGCACTCGGTTTCTTCCGGGTTTCCATAGTAGGCGTTGTGGTGCTGCCAGGCACGGTGATAGCGCTTGGCCGCGAGGGTATGGGCGCGCTTCTGGCGGATAAAGGCATCTTCAGCGGCCGTTCCATCCATGCCGTGCATGGCCGCAAGGCCTGCCAGCTCATGCTCCATGGCCTGCTCTTCGGCGCAGCTGCCGGACGACAGATACAGCATCACCGCCAGCTGGTCCGGCTCGCTGGTCACCCGGCCGAACGACATCAGCAGCGGCGCCGTGGCCTCGCTCATGGCACAGCCCATGGCCAGGTCTTCAGATTCCATCAGGTAGGGCACGGTATGGTTCCGGGAAAACCCCTGCATTACATCGCCGGTGGTCTTGTAGATCATGTGGTTCACCACGCCACAGCCACTCAGGGCGACGCTGGCCGCAACCGCTGCAGCAAAGCCGCGCAGGCGTTTGCCACAGGCCAGGGAGGTCCGGAAGTCTTTCATAACATTCGTGTCCTTTTTTATTTTTTCGAACATATCGTTACACGCCGGGGTTTGCACATTGGCCCCGAAGCCACTATAGATTGCTTCAACCGCCGGCACGGTCGGCGGTCTGGAGCAAAAAACAACAAACAGAACCAAGAACAGGAGTTTTCGATGCGTAAACCTGAACTAGCTGCCGCGATTGCCGACCAGACCGGCCTTACCCGCGAAAAAGCCAGCGACGTTATCAGCGCCTTTACCAACCAGATTTCCGCCGCCACAGCCAAGGGTGATGACGTTACCCTGATCGGCTTCGGCACTTTCAATGTCCGCAAGCGGGAAGCCCGCACCGGCCGCAACCCGCAGACCGGGGCCAGCATTGAAATTCCGGCCAGCAAGACCGTTGGCTTCAAGGCCGGCAAGGCCCTGAAAGACGCCATCCGCTGACCGCCAGGGCCCGCAGCTATGCGGGCCTGTCACCTTCCCTGCCCTGGCTGATCAGGACGCACATTCCGAACGGGCACCGTCTACCCGGCACCGGATCGCCTTCATCAGCTTGATCGCCCGCTCGTCATACACTCCGTCTTCCAGCAGCGACAAGCGGACCTGGCGCAGCATCTTGTCGTACTCGGCTACGTCTTTTGCCGGCGGATGCATCCACACGTTATCCGGAATGCCGGACTCGGCTTCGGCGATAATCGCGTAGGCTTCATCCAGCCGCTTGATGGCCTGGTCACGCACCATCTGGCCCGCTTCATCCGGGAACCGGTCCCGGTGGATGATCACCTGGAAGTTCATATACGCCAGCGCATACTTGAACACGCCGCCCTTTTCAGCCACGCCCTTGTACAGTTCCAGGGGCTGGTAAGCCACGGCCGGGGCATAGGCCAGGTCGACGCTGCCGTTATTGAATTTGCCGGCAAAGTTGGCGGAGTTCGAGCCCACCACGGAAGCACCTACGTGGCGCACCATGCGCACAGACGCGGAGTCATAGTCCAGGGTGGCGATGCGCTTGCCCTGCAGCTTCTCTACCGAATCGACGTTGCGGTCACGGGTGTGCAGGTAAATGGCACCACCGGGGAACACGCCGGCCACTTCGTAGGGACCATCGATCAGGAAGGGGCGCGCCTTGGGCTGGCTCAGGGTGTTGTACAGCAGGCGCATTTCCTCTTCGCCCGGCACGGCACCCATAGCTTCAAGGCTGCCGGTGAACTTGTTGAACTCCCGGGCGCGGGTGCCGGTGAGCAGCACGGCATCGCACTGGCCGGCCTTGAAATCCTCGGCCGCTACCTTTTCATCGGTGTAGGCGCGCAGGTCAAGCTTGATGCCCTGTTGCAGGGCAACCGGCTGAAACTCCTTGGTAATGGCAAACAGGGGGCCATTGGCACCCACCGGGTCAAACACACAGAAGCTGCGTTCGATAATCTCGGACTGGGCATGGGCAAGGGGCGGGACAAGGGCGGGAACAACAAGGCTGGCGCTCAGGGCAGCAGCCGCCGCCACCCGGCGGGAAAGACTGGATAACTTCACGGGTTCACTCCTGATTATTATTCTCTGGCGCGCGCTGCAGTCAGGCAGCCGCAGCTCGTGTCCTGGGACAACCATAAGGGGTCACCCCATAGGATACGTTGGCTCGGGTGCCTGTTATCAAGGGTTTTTCAGCAACAGGAAGGATTCTGTGACAGTGTCGACAGAGGCCGGACAACCTCTGCCGCACTTTCAGGACAGGCAGGTCAGGCCGGGTCGGCCCAGGCCGTTCTGCCGGCCACCAGCGTGAGCCGGACCCGGCCAGGCAATTCGCGGTCCAGTACCGGCGCGTGCCGGCCGGCGGAGACCAGGGTCTGCACTGACGGCTGCCAGGACTGCTCCGGCGCGAACACGCACAGGTCTGCCGCCTCGCCTTCGGCCAGCCGCGCGTTTCGACCCAGCACCGAGGCCGGGCCGGCGGTCAGCGCGCTCAGCAGCCGGGCGCGCTCCAGCTCACCCCGGGCGACCAGTTCCAGGCCCAGCGACAGCACGCTTTCGATGCTGGACAGTCCCGGCTCGGTAGCCGGCAGCGGTGCCTGCTTGGCAGCGCTGTCGTGGGGCTGGTGCTGGCTGACAATGGCATCGATCACACCATCCCGAACACCGGCCACCAGCGCCTGCCGGTCGGCTTCGGAGCGCAGCGGCGGGCGCACGTGGAAACGGCTGTCAAAACCGGCCAGGGCCTCTTCAGTGAAACTCAGCTGATGCATGGCCACGTCGGCCGTGACCTGAATCCCGCGCTTGCGGGCATCCGCCAGCATTTGCACACTCCGGCCCGAGGACAGCTGGCTCAGGTGCAGTTTCACACCGGTTTCTTCCGCCAGCAGCAGCATTTCCATCACCGCCGCGGTTTCCGCCACTTCCGGAATACCCAACAGACCCAGGCGGGTAGCCACCTGGCCATCGTGGGAATAACCGTCAGCCGCCAGGGCCTGGTTTTCCGGGCTGAACATCACGGTCAGGCCGAAGGTCTGGGCATAGGCCATACAACGGCGCAGGATCCGGGCATTACGCACACCCCGGGAACCATTGCCCACCGCCACACAACCGGCATTCTTCAGGCCCGCCATGTCGCTCAGCATTTCACCGTCGAGGCCCCGGGTGATGGCGCCCACCGGCAGTACCCGGACCGAGCCGCGGGAGTCTGCGCCTTCGCGGATCAGGTGGGTTACCGCACTGGAGTCGTTAACCGGCGAGGTTTCCGGCGAGGCACACACGGTGGTGAAGCCACCATGGGCCGCGGCCCGGGTTTCCGAGGCGATGTTGCCCTTCTGGCCATTGCCCGGCTCCCGCAGGTTGCAGCACAGGTCAATAAAACCCGGCGCAATCACGCAGCCACTGGCATCAAACTCCTGGGCCGCGCTGGCGCTTACCGCAGCGCTGCCGAGGGCCTCGATCCTGCCGTTGCGAACCAGCAGGCCGGGGTTGTCGGTTTCGGTGCCGGAACCGTCGAACAGGGTGCCACCGGTAATTTTCAGACTGTCATTGTGCTGGTGGCTCATGCCCGGGCTCCCTCGTGATCACTGTGTTTCTGCTGTCGTTCGGCCACCTGGCCGCCCATGGCCATGGACATCACCGCCATGCGGATGGCGATACCGTTGGTCACCTGGTTGAGGATGACCGATTGCGGGCCGTCGGCCACCGCTGATTCAATCTCGACGCCCCGGTTGATGGGCCCCGGGTGCATCACAATGCAGTCCGGCTTTGCCAGTGCAAGCTTGTCCTGGTTCAGTCCGTACAGCCGGTAGAACTCCCGCTCGCTGGGCAGCAGCGCCCCTTCCATACGTTCTTTTTGCAGCCGCAGCATGATCACCACGTCCAGGTCCTGCATGCCCCGGGCCATGTCGTATTCCACGGTGCAGCCCAGGTCTTCCACGTCTCTGGGCAGCAGGGTGCCCGGTGCAATCACCCGCACTTCCCCGGCGCCCAGTACGTTCAGGGCACGGATCTGGGAACGGGCCACCCGGGAGTGCAGCACATCGCCAACGATGGCCACTTTCAGGCCTTCGAAGCTGCCCTTGTGCTGGCGAATGGTCAGCATGTCGAGCATGGCCTGGGTCGGATGGGCATGGCGGCCGTCGCCGGCGTTGATGATGGCCACGCCCGGGGTCACGCTTTCGGCAATAAAGTGCGGCGCGCCGCTCTGGGAATGGCGCACCACAAACATGTCGCTGGCCATGGCTTCCAGGTTGAGCAGGGTGTCAGACAGGGACTCGCCCTTGGAGGTGGCGGAGGTATTGATATCCAGGTTCAGCACGTCGGCGGACAACCGCTTGGCGGCCAGCTCGAAGGTGCTGCGGGTGCGGGTACTGGATTCGAAAAACAGGTTAACCACCGTGCGGCCCCGCAGCAGGGGTACTTTCTTGATCCGCCGCTCGCCTACTTCGATGAACGAGTCGGCGGTGTCGAGGATGTCCGTAAGCAGTTCGCGGCCCAGGCCATCCAGGGTGAGGAAATGCCGCAACTGACCGTCCCGGGTCAGCTGCAAGTGGTTCGGGGAGGGGTCGTTCGCGGTCATGGCTCGCCTGTTGTCTGGTGGGGAGTATTACTGCCCGGTTTCCTGGAATTCAATGCGCAGCGGATCAGGGCCGCGCAGTTTTACTCGCTGATGGGCGTCCAGCGCAAGTGCCTTGCCGGTGACATCCGGCTGCACCGGCAATTCCCGGGCGCCCAGGTCAATCAGTGTGGCCAGTATGATACTTGCCGGACGGCCGTAATCGAAGATCTCGTTCATGGCTGCCCGGATCGTGCGGCCACTCATGATCACGTCATCAATCAGGATGATGTCACGGCCTTCGGTATCGAAAGGCAGGCTGGAGGGCGCTACCCTGGGGTTCAGGCCAATGCGGCTGAAATCGTCCCGGTAGAAGGAAATGTCCAGCTCGCCGTAGGGTTCGGCCAGGCCCAGGCGCTTGCTCATCACATCCGCCAGCCACACGCCGCCGGTACGGATGCCGATCAGCGCCGGGTTGTCGACGCCACGCTCTGCCAGAATCCGGCGCAGGCCGGCTTCCAGTTCATCCAGCAGCTGGTTGATATCAAGCAATGCGGTCATTAATGCCTCGTCAGTCAGGTTTGCCGGTCTGCTCCCGGCACCAGGTTTCCAGAATCAGTACGGCAGCCCGGTCGTCCACGCCGTGGCGGCCGAAATCCCGGCTGCCGCCGGCGGCCATCACATCGCCCTTGGCTTCAAAACTGGTCAGCCGCTCATCGACCATCTCTACCGGCACATGGTAGCGGCCGTGCAGGCGCTTGCCGAACTTGCGGGCCCGGGCACACATGTCGTTCTCGGTGTCGTCCATATTCAAAGGCAGGCCCACCACCACGATATCCGGCTGCCATTCCGCCAGCAGTTTCTCGACCTGCTGCCAGTCCGGAATGCCGTCACGGGCCGGGATCATGGCCAGCGGCTGGCCGGTGCCAAGCAGCTCCTGGCCGCTTGCCACACCAATGCGGCGGGTGCCGAAGTCAAACGCCAGGATTCTGCGGTTACCGGTATCAGGCATGGCCCACCGAATCGCTGAGCTGGTTCAGGTCTATGCCGATCAGTTTCAACACCGCCTCGTAACGTTTTTCCACCGGGGTGCGGAACAGGATGTCGGTGCTGGCCGGGCAGGTCAGCCAGGCATTGCTGCCCAGCTCTTCCTCCAGCTGGCCTTCACCCCAGCCGGAATAACCCAGCGCCACCAGAAACTCTTCCGGCCCTTCGTTGCGGCCGATGCCTTCCAGGATGTCCCGGGAGGTGGTCAGCAGTACGTCGTCGGTTACCGTGGCAGTATTCTGCCAGTGCTGCCCGGGAGAGTGCAGTACAAAGCCTCGCTCCGGCTGCACCGGGCCACCGGTAAATACCGGCAGGTCCAGCTCGCCACCGTGCATATCGAGCTGTTCAAGGATTTCACCCAGGTGAATGCCCAGAGGCTGGTTGATCATCAACCCGAGCGCACCCTCGGAGGAATGCTCGCACAGGTAGATCACGCCCCCGTGAAAATTGGGATCGGCCAGCCATGGCGATGCCACCAGGAAATGGTGCCGCAGACTTGCCTTGGTATCCGTGCCGGTTGTCATCCGGATGTCAGCCCCCGCCTCTGGAACGACCAGGTTCGTATGATTTCCAGTTCGTCGACCTGCTCGCGCATGTCTTCCGGGAAGGGTGCAAACGGCGCTGCCATGCGCACAATCCGGATGGCGGCATCATCGAGTACCGTGCTGCCGGACGACTGGAGAATCGCCACTTGCTTGATTGTGCCATCTTTGCGCAGAGAAACCAGCATCCTCAGGTCACCATACAGGCCGGAACGGCGCGCTTCGTTCGGATAGTTCATGTTGCCGACCCGGGTCACCTTGCTGACCCAGTTCTGCACGTACCAGGCGTTATCCGACTTGAGCGTGGACGCCGCGGTTACCCGCATGACCCTGGGGCGCCGGGCATAGGCCTGCTGCTGGGCGTCGAAGCGGGCTTCCAGGCTGGCGATTTCCAGGCTGCGCTCCATCAGGCTTTTGCGCTCGGCCCGGGGCAGCGGCTCCGGATCTTCCCGGGTTTCCGGCTGCCGGACCTGCTGGTGGGCCTTGCTTTCGGTCTGCACCACGGCCCGCTCTTCCTGCGGATTGGGCTCTGCCGTGGTTGCCGGCTCCGGCTGGATTTCGGCCACCTCGGGCTGGCTGACTTCCGCCGGCTGCGGCGAGGTCATTTCCATGGCCTGCTCTTCAGTACCACTGCCCTTCTGGCTGGTCTGGGCCAGGAAATCGGCCTTCTCCGGCGCTTCTTCGTCGTCAAACTGCGACAGGGTGATTTCCATGGTCTGGGCAGAGCTGCGGGGCGGTTCCGGGGCGAAGGTAATGCCCAGCACGACGATGGCGTGAACCGCCAGCGCCATGAACAGGGTGAAGGAAAACCGGTCGAAATCGCTTACCTGAACTGCCATTACCTATCCTGATTCTGTGCCCGCATTACCGGTGCTGTTCAGCCCTGTGACAACCGGCGCTCCACGGCGTCCAGCAACATACCGGCAATATCGATGCCGAAGGCAGCGTCCAGTTCCCGGATGCAGGTGGGACTGGTTACGTTGATTTCGGTGAGGTAGTCGCCAATCACATCCAGGCCCACAAACATCAGGCCCTTGGCCTTGATCACCGGCGCCACCCGGGCACAGATTTCACGATCCCTGGCGGTCAGTTCACGGCCCTCACCCCGGCCGCCGGCGGCCAGGTTGCCGCGATTCTCGCCTTGCGAAGGAATGCGCGCAAGGGCGTAGGGCACCGGCTCGCCATCAATCAGCAGGATGCGCTTGTCACCGTCGGTGATTTCCGGAATGAATTTCTGGGCCATGGCCTGGTGCGCGCCATGGTTGGTCAGGGTTTCGATGATCACACCCAGGTTGGCGTCGTTTTCTTTAACGCGGAAAATCGAGCGACCACCCATGCCATCTACGGGCTTCATGATGATGTCGCCGTGCTCGGCATAGAAATCCCGGAAACGCTGGGAGGAGCGGGTCACGATCAGCGGCGGTGTCAGGTCTTCAAACTGGGTGGCAAACAGCTTCTCGTTGCAATCCCGCAACGTGGCGGCCGGATTGACCACCAGGGCACCCTGCTGTTCCGCCGCTTCCAGTATATAGGTGGCCATCAGGAACTCCCTGTCGACCGGGGGATCCTTGCGCATCAGGATCACATCCAGGTCGCCCAGTGCCGTGTCTTCAGCGGCACCGTAGCTGAACCAGTTTTCCGGATCGTTATGCACCGTCAGCTTGCGGGTATGGGCACGGGCCTGGCCACCGGCCAGGTACATATCCGGCAATTCCATGTACTCGATTTCCCAGCCCCGTTTCTGGGCCGCCAGCAACATGGCCAGTGAGCTGTCTTTCTTGAAATGGATATCCTCGATCGGATCCATCACGATCCCGAGCCGGATTGTCATAGAGTCTCCTGGAAAGTCGGTTGGGGAGCGGGAAGTTGCTCCGTCAAAAACACGAACCGGTATACAGAGCAAACCGGTGCAAGGTGCTATGCTGAAACCCTAGATGGTATTGTACCCGAGCCATAAATGCATCCGGATAAATCGCCACATCAATCCGTGACGCAGCGGGCAGAAGTACATTTGGTCACAAACTAATGCTTTTTATCCGGCCATCGATATTCTATAAATGTGCGGGGTTTATAGATCAACCTTAATGTTTGTGTTAAAAACCCCGTTCGAAAATAACGACAGTCGCTAGAGCGCAAGGCAGTTGGACAATGGATGACAACTTCGAGAACTTGAAGATCATGGTGATCGACGACAGCAAAACCATTCGTCGCACCGCAGAAACCCTTCTGAAAAAAGTCGGTTGTGAGGTCATCACTGCCACTGACGGCTTTGACGCTCTGGCCAAGATTGCCGATTCCCAGCCGGACATCATCTTTGTTGACATCATGATGCCCCGCCTGGACGGCTACCAGACCTGCGCACTGATCAAGAACAATTCCTCTTTCAAGAAGACGCCGGTAATCATGCTTTCGAGCAAGGACGGCCTGTTCGACAAGGCTAAAGGCCGCATCGTAGGCTCCGACCAGTATCTGACCAAACCCTTCAGCAAGGATGAGCTGCTCAACACCATCCGCCACTACATGCCGCAGGCGGAACAGTAAAACCTGCTGAACCCCCAGAACCATCGAGGAAACCATGGCCCGCATTCTGATTGTTGACGATTCGCCAACCGAAGTTAAGAAAATCTCCACCATCCTGGAAAAGCACAAGCACGAAGTGCTGACCGCCGACAACGGCGCCGACGGCGTAGCCAAGGCCCGCGCGGAAACTCCGGACCTGGTGCTGATGGACGTGGTCATGCCCGGCCTGAACGGCTTCCAGGCGACACGCCAGCTGACCCGCGCACCGGAAACCGCATCTATTCCGGTTGTGATCGTAACCACCAAGGATCAGGAAACTGACCGGGTGTGGGGAACCCGCCAGGGTGCCAAGGGTTACCTGGTCAAGCCAGTTAACGAAGACGACCTGATCAAGACAATCAACAGCCTGATTGCCTGATCCCTGACTTTGGAGTTCGCATGTCCGCCCAGGCCGCCCCTTTTGCTGTTCTGACGGATATCGCCCGGCGCAGCCGTTCCATGGCGGCCGGCCTGCCGGAGCAGGAAGAAGCCGTTGAACTGTGGAACGGTATCGGCTTCATCCTGGCCGGCGAGCACTACGTTGCCCCGATGGGGGAAGTCACAGAAATCCTGCACGTGCCCCGGTTTACCCACATTCCGGGCGTCCGCCCGTTCCTGCTGGGTGCCGCCAACGTCCGGGGCCGGTTACTGCCGCTGGTTGACCTTGCCAACTTCTTCGACATCCCCCGCTCTTCACGGAATGCCCGTGAACGGCGGGTGCTGGTGGTTGAGCAGGGCGATGTATTCAGCGGCCTGGTGGTCGACACCGTGCTGGGCATGCAGTATTTCGCAAAAGACAGTTTCAGGGCCAGCACCAGCGGTGTGCCCGAAAACGTTCAGCCGTTTGTGAACGGCGGCTACGAACGTAACGACGAAATCTGGAAAGTATTCTCTGCCGCCACCCTGGTGGAAGACGAACGCTTTCTTGATGTTGCACAGTGGTAAGGGTGATGGCACTGGCAGGCACATCACCCTGTCCATCTGAAGCCCGCTACACCAATATTGCCATTTCCAGAAGAAAGAGGCCGGGAGCCAGAAAATGAAAAACAGAGCCGGAAGACTCAGTACCGGACAGGGCGGCAACAAACTCGTTGCCGGCCTGATCGCAGCGCTGATTGCACTTACCGTCCTGCTCGTTGTGGTGCTGTTCATCATCAACAAGGACGGCCAGAACGATCAGCAATACATTGCCAACACTGCAGAAATGCGGGTGCTGTCCCAGGAGATTGCGAAGAACGCGACCGAGGCTGCCGGTGGTACCGCCGAAGCGTTCGACCAGTTGCGTCGCTCCCGGGACGAGTTCCAGCAACTCTGGACCAGTGTTACCGAAGGCAATCCGGAAACCGGCCTTCCGGCCAGTGAACTGGCACAACAGAGCGGTGTACAGCAGCACTGGAACAGTGTTCGCGAAAACGCCGACAGCATCCTGTCTACCCGGGAAGCGGTACTGGGCCTGCATGAAGTAGCCCGCACCCTGAACGAAACCATTCCGCAGCTGCAGGTGGAATACGACGATATCGTTCAGATCCTGCTGGATAACGGCGCACCCGCCGAGCAGATCTCCCTGGCCCAGCGCCAGTCCCTGCTGGCCGAGCGTATTGTCCGCTCCGTTAACAACGTACTGTCCGGTGACGAAGACGCCGTTATCGCCGCCGACCGTTTCGGCCGCGACGCCAGCCTGTTCGGCCGGGTACTCGAAGGCCAGCTCAACGGCAACCCGGCCATGGGCATCACCCGGGTCGCCGATGAAGACGCCATCTACGGCCTGGAAGCGGTTGACGAGCTGTTCGAATTCGTTTCCCAGAACGTTGACGCGATTCTTGAAGCCTCTCCCGACCTCTTCAAGGTTCGTACCGCTGCCAGCGACATCTTCCAGAACTCCGAAATCCTGCTGGCCGAGCTGTCGGTACTGGCTGACGGCTTTGGCTCCCAGTCCGGCTCCCGCCTGGTCAGCCCCACCCTGGCCTTCTTCATCCTGGCGGCCATGGTAGCGATTGTAGTGTTCATCGGCCTGGCCCTGTACCGCGATGCCCAGTCCCGACTGGCCACCACCCAGGAACAGAACGAGCAGAACCAGAACGCGATCCTGCGACTGCTGGACGAACTGGCCGACCTGGCCGATGGTGACCTGACCACCGAGGCCACGGTAACCGAGGACTTCACCGGTGCCATCGCCGACTCCATCAACTACGCGATCGACCAGATGCGCGGGCTGGTACAGGCCATCCGGGGTACTGCCGTACGGGTAGCCGGTGCGGCCCAGGAAACCCAGGCCACAGCCATGCACCTGGCGGATGCTTCCGAGCACCAGGCCCAGGAAATTGCCGGCGCCTCTGCCGCGGTTAACGAGATGGCGGTGTCCATCGACCAGGTATCTTCCAACGCCGCGGAATCCTCAGCGGTTGCGGAGCGGTCGGTTGCGATCGCGAAGAAAGGCGCGGAAGTGGTACAGAACACCATCCGCGGCATGGACAACATCCGGGAGCAGATCCAGGAGACCTCCAAGCGGATCAAGCGTCTGGGTGAATCCTCCCAGGAAATCGGTGACATCGTATCCCTGATCAACGACATCGCCGACCAGACCAACATCCTGTCCCTGAACGCAGCAATCCAGGCCTCCATGGCCGGTGACGCGGGCCGGGGCTTCGCGGTGGTTGCGGACGAAGTTCAGCGCCTTGCGGAACGTTCCTCTGCGGCAACCAAGCAGATTGAAGCGCTGGTTAAGACGATCCAGTCTGACACCAACGAAGCGGTTATCTCCATGGAACACACCACCGCCGAGGTGGTCCGTGGTGCCCGTCTGGCCCAGGACGCGGGTATCGCCCTCGAGGAAATCGAGAACGTATCCATGTCCCTGGCGGAGCTGATCCAGAACATCTCCAACGCGGCACGCCAGCAATCGTCCTCTGCGGCGCACATTTCCAACACGATGAACGTTATCCAGGAAATCACCTCGCAGACCTCCTCCGGTACCAACGCCACGGCGAAGTCTATCGGTAACCTGGCTGAAATGGCGTCCGAGCTGCGGTCCTCCGTTGCCGGCTTCACCCTGCCGGATGAAGACCAGGCCGACCAGGAACAAGAGCAGGACAACGATATCCCGGTGGTCAGCTGATCACCGGCCCGGGGCAGATAACGGTTTATGGCTCAGATGCATAACCAGCTGTCAGCCGCCGAAGGGATCTGGGCACTGCGCCGGCTTCCGGATATGGACGAGGCGCAGTTCAACCAGTGGCAGACCCTGCTGGAACACCGTACCGGCATGACCCTGACGGCCGACCGCCGCTCCTTCCTGGAAACCAACCTGGGAATCCGGATGCGGGAAATCGGCTGCAGCAGCTACCAGGCCTACTACGAGAAAATCGTATCCGGCCCGGATGCCATCAGGGAATGGGCCACACTGGTGGACCGCCTGACCGTGCAGGAAACCCGGTTTTTCCGGGATGCCGATGCCTTCAGGCTGGTGGCCGATTACGTACTGACCCGGCCCCGGGAGCAACTGAGAAAGCGTGCACTGGAAGCCTGGAGTGTGGGCTGCTCCACCGGCGAGGAGCCCTACACCCTCGCGATGATTCTGAACGAATGCATGAACCAGCTGGCTCTGCAGCCCCTGTTCGGGGTAACCGGTTCGGACATCAGCCAGCCGGCCATCGAGAAGGCCAGGCTGGGCCAGTACAGCGCCCGCAAGTTGCTGGGTATGGATGAAGACCTGAAAGCCAGGTACTTCCGCCCTGCCGAAAGGAACACCGTAGAAATCGTGAACAGCATCCGTGAACGGGTGTGTTTTACCAGGCTCAACGTAATGGATCTGGGCAAGGCACCCATGCACGGCATGAACATTATCTTCTGCCAGAACCTGCTGATTTATTTCCGCCGCTGGCGTCGGCGGGACATTGTGAAAAGGCTAGCAGAGCGTCTGGCACCGGGGGGCTTACTGGTGCTTGGCCAGGGTGAACTGACCGATTGGCAGCCACCGGGCCTGCAGAGGGTTCCCTCGGAACATGTACTGGCGTGGATCAAGCGCCAGCCCGACGAAGAATAACCGGAGTGGTTATGGGCAATCACCATGACAGTATCGCCCTCGACTGGGTTCGGGGCGAAATACAGGACACGCTGACTCAAGGCCAGCATGCACTGGAAGCGTACGTCGAGAATCGCGACGACACCGCACGCCTGCGCTTCTGCCTGAACTACCTCCACCAGGTACACGGTACCCTGCAAATGGTGGAACTCTACGGTGCAGCCCTGCTCACCGAAGAGATGGAGAAACTGACCCAGGCCATTCTGAACGAATCCGTCACCAGCGTTGACGATGCCGTTGAAGTACTGATGCAGGCCATCCTGCAGCTGCCGCAATACCTGGAACACCTGGACAGCAGCCAGGACGATTTCCCGATGGTGCTGCTGCCCCTGCTGAACGACCTCCGGGCTGCCCGGGGCGATTCCCTGCTGTCTGATACCTCACTGTTCAAGCCTGACCTGACCCCCTCACAGCTGCAGGTCAGCGCCGCTGTTTCAGAACGCCTGCAAGATCCCAAGGTTCTCGGCCACCTGCGCAAACTGCGCCAGATGTACCAGTTTGCCCTGGCCGGCGTAGTGCGCGAGGAAAGCCTCTCAGCCCACTTCAACTACATGCAGAAGGTGCTCCAGCGCCTGATCCGCCTGTGCCAGAAAACCCCGAGGGGTGAACTCTACAAAGCCGCCAGCGGCTTTATCGAAACACTCCAGGGCGGTGCCAACCCGGTCAACACTGCGGTCAAATCCCTGTTGCGGGAGCTGGACGCGGAAATCCGCAGGCTCACCGACGAACACAGCAGCATCCTGCAACAGCCGGTACCCGAAGCCCTGTTCAAGCACCTGCTGTACTACGTCGCCCGCGCCCGCGACCTGGACATGCCCCAGGTCAGCGCCCTGCGCCAGGCCTACCAGCTGGATGATGCCCTGCCCTCGGACAGCGATGTCGACGCCGCCCGCACCCGGGTTTCCGGCCCGGGCCGGGACGCCATCCATTCGGTGGTGAGTGCGTTGAACGAAGAACTGGCTCGCCTGAAAGACCAGCTGGACCTGTTTGTCCGGGCCGAGCTGCGCCAGAACGATGAACTGGAAGAACTGCTGCCGGGTATGCGCCAGGTAGCCAACACCCTGGCAGTGATCGGCCTGGGCATTCCGCGCAAAGTGGTTACTGACCAGATCGAACTGGTGGAAAAGCTCAGCACCCAGAGCGACACCGTCGACGACGGCACCCTGATGGATATCGCCGGCGCCCTGCTCTACGTCGAGGCCAGCCTGGCCGGACTGGACAGCGATCGCCACGAACCGGCAGCCACCGGCGACAGTGAATTCCACCTTGGCTCCCAGGAACTGGGCGAGGCTAACGAAGCGCTGATCCGGGAATCCCGCAACACCCTGGAACAGGTCAAATCCTCGATTGTGAACTTTATCGCTTCCCAGTGGGATACCCGGGAAGTAGAACACGTTCCTGAGTTGCTGCACAGCATCCGCGGCGGCCTGTCGCTGTTGCCGCTGGAGCGTGTAGCCGACATGCTGGCCTCCGCCGAACGCTACGTAACCGACGTTCTGCTCAACGGCAAACAGGTACCGGACTGGAAACAGCTCGACACCCTGGCCGATGCGGTAACCAGCATTGAATACTACCTGGAGCACCTGGCCGACGGCATCACCGAGAACGACGCTATCCTGCGCGTTGCCGAAGACAGCCTGGCCAGCCTCGGCTTCCCGGTCGGCCAGGAACCCACCTGGCAGCAAGCCGAAGAGGACCTCCAGCCGGACGAACTGCCGGTACTGGATACCGGGGCGGCCGTCGAAGAGCCCGCCCAGGAAGCCAAGACCTCCGACCAGGACCTGGTCGACGACGAAATCCTCGGTATCTTCGTCGAAGAAGCCGAGGAAGTGCTGCAGACCATCCACGAGCATTACCCCCGTCTACGCCAGAATTACGACGACCGCGATGCCCTGACCGAAGTACGCCGGGCCTTCCACACCCTCAAGGGCAGTGGCCGCATGGTGGGAGCCACCTCCATTGGCGAGCTGGCCTGGTCTGTGGAGAACCTGCTGAACCGGGTGATCGACCAGACCCTCAAGCTCAATGACGACACCTTCGCCCTGGTCGACGAGGTCAACGCACGCATTCCGTCCCTGATCCAGGAATTCCGCCGGGGTGACTACACCGGCGATGTTGATGGCCTGATCAGCCGGGCCGAAGCCCTGGCCACCACCCGCCGCACCGAAACCGGCACCGCAGAAACGGAAGCGACCGAAGCAACCGAAGCAACCGAGACCGTCACTGAGGCCCCGGCCGCGGTTCCGGAACCCGAAGCGGAACCGGAACTGGCCCAGCCGGAGAGCACTGGCGAAACAGAGGCGGACGCCGACGACCTGATCGACGACGAAATCCTCGAGATCTTTGTTGAGGAAGCCGGCGAAGTTCTGGACACCATTCGCGAATACCTGCCGATGCTGCTGCGCCAGCACGACGATCGCAGCGCCCTGACCGAAGTACGCCGCGCATTCCACACCCTCAAAGGCAGCGGCCGCATGGTTGGCGCCAGTGTGATCGGCGAACTGGCCTGGTCTGTGGAAAACATGCTGAACCGGGTCATTGATGGCAGCATCTTCATGACCGAAGACGTGGCCAGCCTGCTGCAGGATGTCACCGATGCCGTGCCCGGCCTGGTTTCCGACTTCGAGAACCGCCGCCCGGCAGCGTTGGATACCTCGGCCCTTGAAGCCCGCGCCAATGCCCTGGCCAACGGAGAGATCCCGGACGCCAGCACCATGCCGGCAGCCGACTCCGAATCACTGGCTGAACCTGACACCGTTGGCGTCCAGGAAACCGACAGCGACGCTGAAGCCACTGAAGCCGCTGACTACGACGACGATGAATACGCCGTTGACCCGATCCTGCTGGAAATTTTCGAGAACGAAACCGAAACCCACCTGCAGACCATCAACGACTACCTGGCAACCGCCGGCGACAAGGCCACCGTCAGCTACACCGACGATCTGTCCCGGGCACTGCACACCCTCAAGGGCAGCGCGAACACGGCTGGCATTACCCCCATCGCCGCCGTCATCACCCCGCTGGAACGCTTTGTTAAGGAATCCCGTGCCCAGAACAAGCGGGCAGACCGTGATGTACTGGAACTGATTGCCGATGCCAAGGAGTTCCTGACCCGCGGCCTGGCCCAGCTCCGGGATAACCCGCAGGCAGACCTCGAAGGTACCGAAGACTACCTGGCCCGCCTGGAGCAGGTGTACCAGCGTACCCTGCAGTCCTCTGACCCGGCCGATGAACTGCAACCGGACACCCGGGCACCGTCCCAGCTGGTACAGCTGTTCCTGAACGAGGGCCTGGACATTGTGCTGGATGCCGAGAGCATCCTGGATGAATGGTCCCGCCATCCGGACCAGCGCCAGTCTGTGGAGACCCTGCAGAAAGAGCTGGAACAACTGGCTGCCGGCGCGGCGGAAGCCGGCCTGGTGGATGTTACCGAGCTGGCCGCTGCACTGAACCAGGCCTACAGCACGGTATCCGAAAAGCAGCTGGAGCCGGACGATACCTTCTTCGGCACCCTGCGCACCGGCCATGAGCAACTGATCAACTTGATGGACCAGGTCGCCGCCGGCCTGGCCACCGAGAGCAATGACAACCTGATCGACGAACTCTACGCCCTCGCGAACCGGGCAGACGAGAGCGAGCTGGAGCAGGAATTCGAGCAACAGTTCTCCGGCGATCTCGACGAAATCGACCTGAGCCTGGAATTCGACGAACTCGGCCAGCCCGACGAGCAGCCGGAACCCGAGTCGCCTGGCGAAGGCTGGCTGAGCGAAGAACCTGCGTTCGAAACTGCAGCTGCCACCGACGAAGACAGCGAACTGGACGACGAACTCGCTGCCATTTTCCTGGAAGAAGCGCGGGACCTGGTCGACAGCACCGCAACCTCGCTGCAGACCTGGAGCGAAGACACCGGCAACCTGGATACCCTGCACCTGTTGCAGCGCGACCTTCACACCCTCAAGGGCGGCGCCCGCCTAGCCGGCATTGCGCCCGTCGGTGACCTGTCCCACGAACTGGAAACCCTGTTCGAAGGCCTGACCGAGCAGCGTTTTGCCGTCAGCGATTCGTTGTCTGACCTGCTGTTCCGGTGCCATGACCGGTTGGCCAACATGGTCGACACCCTGGAAGCCGGCAACCAGCCCGAAGCAGCCCCGGACCTGATTGCCGATATCCATGCCTGGATCGATGGCGCCCGGGATGGCGGCGCCAGTAGCGAACCGGCGACCGACTTTGACGACGACATTCTGGCCCAGGCCGAAGCCGCGTTCGATGCGGACAGCGAAGAGGAAGCCACAGACAGTGCCGATGGGGATGCCCTGGCCGGCCTGTCTGACCTTGACCCGGAACTGACCGGCATCTTCCTGGAAGAAGCCTACGACCTGATCAACTCCACCGGCAGTGCCCTGCACACCTGGAGCGAAGATCCGTCGAACCAGGCCGTGGCCGCAGAACTGCAGCGCGATGTGCACACCCTGAAGGGTGGCGCGCGAATGGCCGGTGTCGACGCCATTGGCGACCTGACCCACGTTCTGGAAGACCTGTTCGAAAAAGTGGCCGAGGGCCAGCTGGCCGCCAGCAACGACATGACCGACCTGCTGTTTGCCTGCCATGACCGCCTGGCACAAATGGTGGAACAGGTTGCCACCCAGAAGCCCTGCCCGCCGGCCAACGACCTGGTTCAGCAGGTAGAAGCGATTCTCCGCGGTGAAACACCAGCACCGGCCAGCGAAGGGCAGGAACCGGCACAAGACCTTACCGAAGACACAGCGGATGACACCGGCTGGATGCCAGACACCGGGCTTGAGGCTGACGAAGACCTCACCGAAGCCTTCGAAGCCATGGGCGGTGACGACCTGGCCGGCATCTTCCTGGATGAAGGTCTGGAAATCCACGAAGCCATTACCGAGTGCCTCGACCAGTGGCGCGAAGATCCGGACGAACTGACCGTTCTGACCCGCCTGCAGCAGGAGCTGCACACCCTCAAGGGTGGTGCCCGGTTGTCCGATATCGACCCGGTGGCCGACCTTGCCGAAGCCTGGTCTGACAGCCTCGAGCCCCTGCTCTCCGGCGGCAACAACCAACAGGCGTTGCTGGCGCTCAGCGATCAGGGTGCCGCCAGCCTCAAGGGCATGCTCGACAGCCTGGAAGACGGCCATAAACCGGCCGCCGCCAGCGATCTGATCGAAGCCTTCCGCAGTGTTCAGGCCGAACCGGCTGAACAGGGCGATCAAGCGACAGCCACGGCAGAACCGGCCGCTGACGAAGCCGATGCGGTTGACCCGGAAGTGCTGGAAATCTTCCTGGAAGAAGCCGGCGAGATCATGGACCAGCTCGAGCAGGTGCTCGATGACTGGCGCAAAGACCCGAACAACCACCAGTACAACCAGGAAGCCCAGCGGGCCCTGCATACCCTCAAAGGTGGCGCCCGCCTGTCCCAGCTGAGCATGCTGGGCGACAAAGCCCATGCCTTGGAGACCCGGTTGATCGACCTGGGCGGCAATGCCCCGGGCGACAGCCAGTGGCAGGAGATCACCCAGGACCACGACGCCGTCATCGAGCTGGTCTCCGACGTTCGCCGGCGCTTTGCCGACGGTAGCCCGGTGGTCCAGCCGGAGCAGCCCGCGGAAGACGCACCCGAACACGAGCAGCCCGAACCGCAGGCCGCCGAGCCGGAAACACCGGTGCCCGAAGCCCCGAAACCGCCAGCGCCCGCCAAGCCGGCCCAGGCTCCGGCCAAGGCCCGCAACAAAGCAGCGGAAGCCCAGCGTGCCGCCCAGGAAACCATCCGGGTATCGGCACCGTTGCTGGACGAGCTGGTTAACCTGGCCGGTGAAACCAGTATTACCCGCGGCCGCCTGGAACAGCAGACCAGCGACTTCGGCCACACCCTTGAGGAAATGGCCGCTACCATCGAGCGTCTGCGCGAACAGTTGCGACGGATGGATATCGAAACCGAAGCCCAGATCCTGTTCCGTGCCGAACAGGAACACGGCCCGGATTACGGCGACGACTTCGACCCGCTTGAAATGGACCGCTACTCCTCGATCCAGCAGCTGTCACGGGCACTGAGCGAATCGTCTTCCGACCTTGCAGACCTGCGTGAAACCCTGTCTGACCGGGTACGGGATACCGAAACCCTGCTGGTGCAACAGTCCCGGATCAACACGGAACTCCAGGAAGGTCTGATGAAGACCCGGATGATTCCGTTTGCCTCCATGGTGCCGAGACTGCGCCGGATTGTGCGCCAGATCAGCAACGAACTGGGCAAGAAGGTCAACTTCGACGTGCGCAACGCCGAAGGTGAAATGGACCGCAACATCCTTGAGCGCATGATTGCGCCGCTGGAACACATGCTGCGGAACGCCCTCGACCACGGCATTGAAAGCCCCGAAGACCGGGCCCGTGCCGGCAAGCCGGAAACCGGTGAAGTCGTGCTCTCGCTGACCCGTGAAGGTGGCGACGTGGTGCTGCGCATGATCGACGACGGCAAAGGCATTCCCGCCGAAGTGATCCGTGACAAGGCCATTCGCCAGGGCCTGCTGCGGGCAGACGAAGACCTTACCGAACGGGAAGTCCTGCAGTTCATCCTGCAGCCCGGCTTCTCTACTGCCCAGCAGGTGACCCAGATTTCCGGCCGGGGCGTGGGTATGGACGTGGTATCCAGCGAGATCAAGCAGCTCGGCGGCAGCCTGGATATCGATTCGGCCCTGGGGCGTGGCACTACCTTCACGGTGCGCCTGCCATTCACGGTATCGGTTAACCGGGCCCTGATGGTCGCCACCGGCGAAGACTTCTACGCCATCCCGCTCAACACCATTGAAGGTATCGTGCGGGTCAGCACCTACGAGCTGGAAGAGTACTACAAGCCGGATGCACCGCTGTACGAATACGCCGGCCAGGAATATCGCCTGCAGTACCTGGGCAGCCTGCTGAACAGTGACCACCAGCCCAAGCTGCAAGGCCAGGCCCTGCCGCTGCCGGTGATCCTGGTACGGGGTGCCGAGCAGCCACTGGCCCTGCAGGTTGACCACCTGATGGGCAGCCGGGAAATCGTGGTTAAGTCTCTCGGCCCGCAGTTCAGCTCGGTTCGTGGCGTTTCCGGTGCCACCATTCTGGGTGACGGTAACGTGGTGGTGATTCTTGACCTGCCGGCCATGCTCCGTTCCGACATCCTGTCTGAGCGCCAGCGCCTGGCTAACCTGGACAAGGCCCGCGAAGCCGGCCGCTACGAAGACCAGACCACCACGGTTATGGTGGTGGACGACTCGGTTACCGTACGGAAGGTTACCTCCCGACTGCTGGAGCGCAACGGCATGGAGGTTATCCTCGCGAAGGACGGCCTGGATGCGGTGGCCCAGCTGCAGGACCATCGTCCGGACATTATCCTGCTGGATATCGAAATGCCCCGGATGGACGGTTTCGAAGTGGCCAGCTTTGTGCGCCACGACGAGAACCTGAAAGAGACGCCCATCTGTATGATCACCTCCCGGACCGGCGAGAAACACCGGGAACGGGCACTGGCCATCGGCGTCAACGAATATCTGGGCAAGCCGTTCCAGGAAGCCGAGCTGCTTGAAACCATCAAACGACTGACCGGGAACGGGTAATGACCGGCCATGACGGCCGGCCCGGCATCGGCATTGTGTCCGATGTGGTGTTGCAGCGGCACCGGTTGCAGGTGGCTGCCGGCAAGTTCGGACTTGAGGTCAGCTTTTCCGGCGGCCCCGACCGCCTGATGGATTATCCGGGGTTTCCCGATGCCGCCCTGTGGCTGGTAACCCTGGAAGACGAAGCCGACCACCCGGCGCTGTTCGAACACCTGCTGGAGCACACCGATGCCCCGGTTCTGTTCGGGATGGACCAGGCTCCAAAGCCCGGCACCAAGGACTATGTGCGCTGGGAAAGGCGTTTGCTCAACAAGCTGGAAAAGCAGCTGGGGCACCTGGAGAAACTGGACTCCGCCAACGACATCGAAGAGCTGGAAGTCCACGCCCGGCCATCACCCGAGGCACCACAACTGCCCCAGTGGATAACCCCGGCGGCTCCGGGTTCGGTAGCCGAGGAGATCTGGGTTCTGGGCGCTTCGCTGGGCGGTCCCGCTGCGGTGAAAACCTTTCTGGACCACCTGCCGGCCGGCCTGCCGGTCGGCTTTGTCTACGCCCAGCATATAGATGACAACTTTACCGGCGTGCTGACCCGGGTACTGGGCCGCCACGCCCACTACCAGCTGAAGCGGGCAGAGGAAGGCTACAAGGTTCGCAACGGCGATGTGGTACTGATGCCGGTAGAACAGGAGTGGTCGTTCGCCGACGACGGCAGCCTGACCGCCACCGGCAAGCCCTGGCCCGGCCCCTATGGCCCGTCTATCGACCAGGTGCTGCTGAACGTGGCTGACCACTTCCGCGAGCACTGCCACGCGATTCTGTTCTCCGGGATGGGCAACGACGGCGCCATCGCCGCACCGCTGCTGAAGAAACGGGGCAGCCGGATCTGGGTCCAGGACAGTGCCAGCTGTGGCAACAGTTCGATGCCCGAGTCTGTCGCTGCCACCGGCTGCGCCAGCTTCTGCGGCACACCGGACCAGCTCGCCGGCGAACTGATCAAAACCATTGAAAACCATTGCCTGCTCAAGGGCCGGCAAAAACGGGATTCTGCCTGAGGACACACAATGAACGAGAACAGCCAAACGCTTCCCTGCGTCATGATCCCTGTCTACGACCGTCACTTGCTGCTGCCCAACGTGTCCATCGCCGAGGTGGTGGATTTCAACAGCACAGACGCCGGCGCCAACACCCCGGACTGGCTGGTGGGTTTTCTGGACTGGCGCGGACTGACCTTGCCGGTCATATCCTACGATGCCGCCAATGGCGGATCGCTCACGGTTCCGGGCGATAACCGGGGCCGTATCATTGTGCTCAACACCATTGGCCCGGACCACAACAAGGCGCCGTTCATGGCCCTGGTGACCCAGGGCATTCCGAGCCAGGCCCGCCTGGATGAAAGCCAGCTGCGCAAGCTGGACGGAGAGCCCGGCCCCGCCGACCTGATGCTGGTAGACGTAGAAGGCGAAGCGGCCTGGATTCCCAACCTGGAATACCTGGAATCCCTGGCGGTGCAGGCCCGGAACTGATTCCATCCCGGGCCATGGCAGCCGATCCTGCAAATGTTATAATGTTGCAAACTTTGCAGGACACGGACCATGCCCGAACGCGCGCTCCCCTACCGCCCCCACAACCATGATGCCTGCGTCAGCCATGCCCTGGCCGACGCCCGCACCATTTGCCGGCAACAGAATGCCCGCCTGACGGCCATCCGTGAGCGGGTGCTGGAACTGATCTGGCAGTCCCACAAACCGCTGGGCGCCTACGATATCCTGGCCCGGCTGGGCGAAGAGGGCCACAACGCCGCGCCACCGACCGTGTACCGGGCCCTGGATTTCCTGCAGCAGTACGGACTGGTACACAGGATTGCCTCCCTGAACGCCTTTATCGGCTGCCCCCATGCCGGCGAACACCATCGTGGCACCTTCCTGATCTGCCGCCAGTGCGGCAATGTGCTGGAACTGGATGCGCCGACGGTCAGCGAATCGATTGAAGCCGCAGCCCGGGCCGAAGGTTTCCGGCCCGACGACATCACCCTGGAAATTTCTGGTCTGTGCCCCCGTTGCCAGGGAGCAGAAGCCCATGACTGAGGCGCTGGCAAACCTGGAGGGCGTTACCGTTCAGTTTGATGACCGGCTGGTGGTCAACCGGGTCAGCCTGACCGTACACCGGGGCGACATCATCACCATCATCGGCCCCAACGGAGCCGGCAAAACCACCCTGATCAAAACCGTACTCGGCCTGCAGCGTGCCACCAGCGGCAAGGTATCACGGGCCCCGGGGCTGGTAACCGGCTATGTGCCCCAGCACCTGACCCTGGAAGCCACCCTGCCCCTGAGCGTGCGCCGTTTCATGCTGCTCAGCGGCAAGCCGCTGGCAGATTGCGAGGCGGCGCTGGCCCGGACCGGGGTAAGCCATTTGCTGGAGGCCTCGGTGCATCACCTGTCTGGCGGCGAAAAACAGCGCTTACTGCTGGCCCGCGCGCTGGTGCGCAAACCGGACCTGCTGGTGCTGGACGAACCCGCCCAGGGCGTGGACATCAACGGCCAGGCCGCACTGTACGAACTGATCCGGGAGCTGCGGGACGAACTGCACTGCGGCGTCATCATGATCTCCCACGATTTGCACCTGGTGATGGCTGCCACCGACAAGGTGATCTGCCTGAACCAGCACGTCTGCTGCAGCGGCTATCCGGCGGATATTTCCCACGACCCGGCCTTTATCGAAACCTTCGGCCACCAGGTAGCGGAATCGCTGGCGGTGTATCACCACCACCATAACCACCAACATAACCTGCACGGCGACGTTGTTGCCGGCACCGGCCATCAGGGAGCCTGTAACCATGAGCATCATTGATGCGGTGCTGGGCGATTTCTTCTGGCGAGCCCTGATCGGCGGCCTGGGGGTGGCACTGGTGGCCGGGCCGCTGGGCTGTTTTGTGGTCTGGCGCCGGCTGGCCTATTTCGGCGACACCCTGGCCCACTCCGCCCTGCTGGGCATTGCCCTGAGCTTTCTGATCAGCGTACCGCTCAACCTGGCGGTGATCATCACCTGTGTAGTGATCGCCCTGGCGCTGGTGCTGTTGTCCCGTACCCGGGCCCTGTCGACCGACACCCTGCTGGGCATCCTGGCGCACTCGGCCCTGGCCATCGGCCTGGTTACCCTCAGCTTTATGCCGGAAGTACGGGTAGACCTCACCGGCCTGCTGTTTGGTGACCTGCTGGCCATGAGCCGCCAGGACCTGCTGTGGATCTATGGCGGCGCGGCGGTGGTACTGACCCTGCTGGCCGTGCTCTGGCGCGGTTTGCTGATGAGTACCATCCACGAAGAACTGGCGCGGGTGGAAGGTGTTCCGGTGGAGCGCCTGCGGCTGGCACTGATGCTGATGTTCTCGCTGGTGATTGCAGTCGCCATGAAGATTGTCGGGGTGCTGCTGATTACCGCCCTGCTGGTGATCCCGGCGGCAACCGCCCGGCGGCTGGCGAAAAACCCCGAGCATATGATGGCGCTGGCCGTGGTGTTCGGCTTCATTGCAGTTGCCGGCGGGTTAAGTATGTCCTGGTACCTGGACTCCCCCGCCGGCCCGTCGGTGGTGGTGACCGCCTTCCTGAGCTTCCTGCTGGTTTACGGAGCGGCCCGCAAGAGCAGCCACTGAGCCACCCGCCGGTCAAAGCGGCTGGAGCCGGTCCATCAGGCGACCGGTTTCCAGCAGTTCAAGGAACTCGTCACCCAGCCGGTCGCTCTCGGCGATGGCCTTGCGCCAGTCCCGTTCACGATCTTCGTCATCGCCCAGGTATTTCTCGAAATCCTTGCGGTCCGGCAGTTTGCGGTTCGGCAGGCTGTCCAGATACTCCCGGGACGGTGACACCAGTAGCACATCCTGCAGCCGGGTCGCGTCACCCCGGCGCCAGGGCAGGGTCTTGTCGAACCAGCCGGGCACCACCTTGTCGGTGAAGTGCGGGTAAAGAATCACCCCGGGCTGCTCGTAGGGCAGGTCCAGGTGGTAATCCAGCAATCCACCATCCCGATACACCCCCTCCGGCGCACCCGGAATGTTGCGGACACCGGACATCACCAGCGGAATGGATGCAGAGGCCAGCAACGCCGGCAGCAGGTTTTCCCGGGTCAGCGGTACTTCATGGCTGGGAAAATCCACCAGTTTCGACACCGGTGCCCGTACCCGGCCATCGTGCAGAATGCCCCGTTCCATATAACGGCCCAGATGCCGGCGGCTTACCATATTGGCACTGATGGCACTCATCAGCCCCAGGCCTAGCCGGCCCCGGGTGTCGTGCTCCAGAAAGCCTCGGCTGCGCACCACCACCACATTCAGGCGGTACCAGGGATGGTTGAGCAGGTAATCCTCACGGCCACCCAGCAACTCCTCCAGGAACAGGATGCTCTTGCGGGTCACTTCCGCCGCACTGACGCCCTTGGCAAAGCGCTGGCTGGTGTATAGCTCCGCCAGCTTTGCCAGCTGGGCCCGGGGGTCGTCGGAGGAGGCCACCGCCGCAAAGCGCCAGCTACCGATCGACGAGCCGATCAGCGCCCGTTCCTGTTCCACACGGGGCAGCCAGTCGCCAAAGATCGCTTTATCCAGGCCGCTGAGGCCCAGGGCTTTCGGGCCACCGGCAGCACCGGGAATAACGTGTACGTCTTCCGGCCCCAGCGGCTTTTGCTGCAACCGGTTCAGTGCCCGCCGTCCAACGCGAATGGTCAACGCCGGCTGTTTGATATGTATTGCCGTCATTCTGTTGTTCCTCTGGAAGTGCGGGGAGTTTAACGAACCCGGGCTGCAGCAGCCAAGAAAACCGGCTTTTTCCTTGGCACGCCGGATCTGCGTGCTAGACTCGATCGAAAACCTTCCAAGGAAGCAGGACTGCAGCAGGAGCAAGCGGTGAATCAATCTGCCCCGCCGGGGACGGCAAACACCAACCCTACCCTGGCGGTACTGGGTTTTCGACGGCAGCTGGTGTACCACCTGCATTTCTGGGCCTTTATTGCCGTTGCCCCGCTGGTGATGGTGCAGTGGCAGCACGGCAATTTGTTGCTGTCGGCCCTGCTGGTATTCTTCTGCGCCAATGCCGCACTGGTCCTGCTGTTTTTGCGGTTTCGCAACACCTACTTTCTGAAAGGCCGGCTGTTCCCCCTGCTGGCTGTCGTCTGCGCGGCCTACTCCACGGCCATCAACGGCCACGCCGGCCTGTACTGGGCCTATCCGGCGGCCATCGCCCTGTTCTTCCTGCTCCCCATCAAGGAAGCTATCGTCTGCAACGTCATTTTCGTCGCGGTTATGGCGGTGGTGTCGTTCCTGCAGTTCCCCGAGGCGGACTTCTGGCGCATTACCTTTTCGCTCGGGCTCAGCTGTCTGTTTGCCATGATCTTTGCCTGGCTGGTGGGGCGTCTGCAGCAGGAACTGACCCGGCTGGCGACCACCGATCCACTCACCGGCTGCCTGAACCGCTCGCAACTGGCCGATGTGCTGAACAGCCAGATCCAGATGCGGGAGCGCTATGAGCGGGTGTCCAGCCTGGTGCTGATCGACCTGGACTATTTCAAGAACATCAACGACCAGTGGGGCCACCTGGCCGGCGACCGGGTACTGAAGGAAATGGCCGGCAGGGTGCGCAAACGGCTGCGACAGAACGACCAGCTGTTCCGCATCGGCGGCGAAGAATTCATGGTGGTGCTGCCGGAAACCCGACAGAAAGACGGCCATACCCTGGCCCAGCAATTACTGACCAGTATCAGCGCCCGGCCATTTCTGGACGACATCCGGGTAACCGCCAGCGCCAGCATTGCCGAAGTCGAACGGGGTGAAACCTGGTCTGTGTGGCTCAACCGCGCCGACCAGGCGCTGTATGAAGCCAAGGCCCGGGGCCGCAACCAGGTGGTGCTGGCGCCAGCCAGCCGGCAGCCCCCGATGCCGCCGGAGCCATGGCAGCGGTCACCGGCACCGTTGCAACCGGTCAGCTCAGGCCCGGCTGCTTCCGGAACGCCCGATACGCCGTAAACACATCCCAGGGCTGCTCGAAGTGGGGGTAATGGCCCACATTTCTCAGGGTGACCACATCTGCATCGGTAATCAGTTCCCGGTAACGCCGAACCATACCGGCACCGGACACCGGATCCGCCGTGCCCGAGATCAGCCGCATCGGCTGGCGGGCATTCTGCAGTGCCCCCACCCAGCGGTTACGGTGGCACCGCCGCTCCTCCATAAAGTGAATCAGCTCATGCAGGATGCCGCGACCGTTGTTGTAGGTCAGCAGGTGCCAGAATTCGTCCATCTCCTGCTGGCCCGGAGGGTTGCGGGAGCCGAACAGCCGGCAGAAGTTGCGCTCGAACATGCTGCGGGTCAGGCCCCGGCTGATCAGTCCGCCTAAAGGGCTGCCCAATACGCGCTGGATTAACAGGGGGTTGTGCACTTCCGGGAAGATGCCGCCGTTCAGCAGGCACAGGCTGTCGACGGTAAAACCAAGGCCGCCTTCCTGGTCCCGGGCCAACAGTTCCTGGGCCACGGTGGAACCGTAATCATGGGCCAGCAGGTGAATGCCAGGCAGGCCAAGGCCTTCTATCCAGCCCTGAACCAGGTCTGCCTGGTCTTCAATGCTGTAGCGGTAGTTGCGGGGCTTGTCGGAAAACCCGAAACCCAGCATATCCACGGTCAGCAGGTTGTAGTGCCGGGCCAGCATAGGCCACACCCGGCTCCAGTCCCAGCTGGCGGTCGGAAAACCGTGCAGCAACACCAGCGGCTCACCCTGGCCGGCCATGCGGCTGAATATAGCGTGGCCGCCGTAGCTGAACCATTTGCCGGCCTGCTGCCAGCCATCCAGGGTCGATATGTCCTGTTTACCGGCGGCGGAAACGCCAGCCCCGGTCGTAAGCTGTTCCATGGCAGATCCCTGACACATTCCAAGCCTGTCACTTTAGATGAAAGCGCCAGCAACGGCCATAGCCCGGCCGGCAGCGCACTGGTCTGTTCCGGCCGGGGTATCGTAAAGCATGGAGATACGACCCGAATTCCCTTAAGCTTTGGCCCTTGTTAGGCACAGACTACCGGAAACCATTATGACTCTACCCCTCGATGACCTGGCCGGTCATTATTACTCCATCCTTGACGGCCTGGGCGAGAACCCCGAACGCGAAGGACTGAAAGACACCCCCATGCGCGCCGCCAAGGCCATGCAGTTCCTGACCCGGGGCTACCAGCAGGACCTTCAGGACCTGGTGAACAACGCCGTGTTCGAATCTGCCATGGACGAAATGGTGGTGGTGCAGGACATCGAACTGTACAGCATGTGTGAGCACCACATGCTGCCCTTCATCGGCAAGTGCCACATCGCCTACCTGCCCCAGGGCAAGGTGCTGGGCCTGTCCAAGTTCGCCCGCATTGTGGATATGTACGCCCGCCGGCTACAGATCCAGGAAAACCTGACCCGCCAGATTGCCGAAGCCGTGGAAAGCGTCACCGGCGCCAAGGGCGTGGCGGTGGTGATCGAAGCCCAGCACATGTGCATGATGATGCGCGGTGTCGAGAAGCAGAACTCCCGTATGAAGACCTCAATGATGCTGGGGCAGTTCCGCAAATCCCAGGCAACCCGTACCGAGTTTCTGAACCTGATCAGCAGTAACCACTGACAGCACGTACGACAGGAGAACCCATGGCAAACGTAACCGGCGACCACCTGGCCCGTGTCCGCATCAAAAACCTGCTGCTGCGCGCCTACATCGGCATCAAGGATGAAGAGATCAACAACCAGCAGGATGTGGTGATTAACGTTTGCCTGACCTACGATGCCTCCGAGGCCATCGAACAGAACGAGATCTCCGCCGCACTCAATTACCGCACCATCACCAAGCAGATCATCGGCCACGTGGATGGCAACCGGTTTGCCCTGCTGGAGCGGCTGACCCACGAAGTGTTGGCTATTGTGATGGAACACAAGGCGGTAAACTGGGCCAGTGTCGAGATCGACAAGCCCCATGCGCTACGCTATGCGGAGTCGGTTTCTGTTTGCCTTGAAGCCCGTCGTGAAACCCACAAGGAACTCTGAATGTCCCGTAACAGCCCTGAACAGATTCGCGAAATTCTCGAGACCGTCCGCACCATTGCCCTGGTGGGCGCCAGCGAGAAAACCAACCGCCCCTCCCATGAGGTGATGGAAAACCTGCAAGGCCACGGTTACCGGGTGATTCCGGTAAACCCGAGACTGGCCGGCCAGGAAATTCTCGGCGAGACCGTGTATGCCGACCTGGCCTCCTTGCCCGAGCCAGTCGACATGGCAGACCTGTTCCTGGCTCCGGAGCGCACCGATGCGGTGATCGACCAGGCCATCGAACAGAAAATCCCGGTGCTCTGGCTGCAGATTGGCGTGATCAACGAAGACGGTGCTGCCCGGGCGGAAGCCGCAGGGCTTAAAGTGGTCATGGACCGCTGCCCGAAGCAGGAAATTCCGAAACTGGGCATTGCCACACCCGCATCCGGCCGCTGATTCCCGCTCGAACCAAGAGGCCTGTCACAGTTTGGGCGAACAACTGTTACCCGTTTGCCCAGCCTGTCATAACCTAGCCTGCAGCGATTGTATCCGCACCCCCTTCGGGGGGTGATCCGTGGTCCCATAATAATCATAAGATTGGCCGAGCCATGTGGTTGAGAAGTATGCCGGGCAATGACACAGCCTTGAAACCGATCGTGCGTGCTCTGATGAGCCCGGCGTTCCCTGTGCTAATTCTGATGGTATTCCTGGCCGTCGGCTTCTGGCTGCGCAGCGGGCTGATCGAGGAAGACAGCCGTCACGTCCGGATTATCTTCGCCAGCCTGTTCCTGCTCGGGCTGCTCACCAGCCTGACCACGGTGCTGGTCCAGGCCATCCTCCGGCGCAACCAGGCCCTGCTGAAAACCCGTAAAGAGCTGGAGCGGGAGATCGACCAGCGCAAAGCCGTGCAGAAAGACCTGGAACGGCTGGAATCCACCGACACCCTCACCGGCCTGGCCAACCGCCGCTTCTTTATGGAAGACCTGGCCCATACCCTCGGCATTGCCGACCGGCAGATGCGCCAGGCAGCGCTGATCCTGCTCGACCTTGACCGCTTCCAGATGCTCAACGATACCCTCGGCCACCAGTTTGGCGACGAACTGCTGATTAGCGTGTCGGAACGGCTGAACCGCCTCAGCGACGAGTTGGTACTGGTGGCTTATTCCGGCGGTGACGAGTTCATGGTGTGCCAGCAACAGGTCGACGATATCGATGATGTCATTCATCTGCTGGGGCAAATCAGCCAGTGCTTCCAGGAGCCGTTCGAGGTTCAGGGCGAGCGCCACTGCATTACCGCCACCATGGGCGTGGCCTTGTATCCCCAGAGCGGCCTGGATGCCGACACCCTGCTGCGCAACGCCGACATTGCCCTGTACCGGGCCAAGGAGCAGGGCCGCAACACCTATCAGTTCTATATGGAAGGCATGCAGGACCGGGAGGTGATGCGGCTGGAACTGGACAAGGATCTGAGCCAGGCCCTGGCCAATGACGAATTCGTTCTGTACTACCAGCCCCAGCTCGACCTGGACTCCAACGAGGTGACCAGCGTCGAGGCACTGATTCGCTGGCAGCACCCGCGCCGGGGCTTGCTGGCACCCTGTGAGTTCATTCCCCTGGCGGAGGAAAGCGGCCGCATTACCGAGATCGGCCGCTGGGTGGTCCTGGCCGCCTGCCGCCAGCTGGCGCGCTGGAAAGGCACGCCCTGCGAAAACCTCCGGATTGCCGTCAACCTGTCGGGCCGGGAGCTGGACGATGAGTCCCTGGTGGCCCATATCCGGGACACCCTGCTGGCCGAGCAGGTGGACCCGGCCATGCTGGAGGTGGAGCTGACCGAGGAGATTTTCATCCAGAATATCGAGCACAACCTCAATCAGCTACGCCAGTTGCACCAGCTGGGTGTGCACCTGGCCATTGATGATTTCGGGGTGGGCTATTCGTCGCTGGGCTACCTGCGGGATTTCCCGGTGGATATGCTGAAGATTGACCGGTCGTTTATCACCGAGGTGACCAGCCGCCACGATGATGCGGTGATTACCCGGGCGGTGATCAACCTGGCCCACAACCTGGGCATCCGGGTGGTGGCCGAGGGTGTGGAGACCCGGGACCAGCTGAATTTCCTGCGCCGGCACCACTGCAACTTGGCCCAGGGTTTCCTGATCAATCATCCGGTGCCGCCGGAGGAGCTGGAGAGTTCCATCATGGTGGAAGCACCATTCGCCCGTGAGCCGGCCATTTCCCGATTGTAATTGCCTGCCGCTGGCTGCAAACTTCCGGTAAATTCTTTTCGGGTGGTTGTTATGTCTGCCAGGTATCTGACTCCGGAGCAGGATGCGAAGCTTCGCCGCTGGGAGCGGTGGAATCGCAATTATTTTGTCTTCGCGTTTGTGGCGTTGATTGTGGTGTTGGTGTTCAGCAGTCAGCTGGGGATTTCTTCCGGCGATGACTGGGGTTCACTGGGGGTGTTGCTGGCGTTGCTGGTGGCGCCGATTGTTGTGCTTCAGCTTCGGCTTCGGTGTCCGGCCTGTGGCGAGAAGATCGGTTGGCAGGCGAAGCTGATGGCGCCTGATCAGTGCAAGTCTTGTGGTGTGTTTCTTCGCTCTAAAAATTCCTCTTCCTGATTTCCTTTTCTGAAACCTTTGACCTGTGAGTTGGTCACAGGTTTTAGTCTATCCTTCAACGTAGTGAGTTTGCCGCGCTGGCACGGGGGTAGCCCCGCACCAGCACTCCGCTGACTTGATTCGTGGATTCAAAACCCTGCTTCCTGAACGCTGGACGTTGCTTATGAAAGTCAAAGAAATCGCCACCGCCGCCGGGGTTAACCCGGATACCGTCCGGTTCTACACCCGGGAAGGTCTGCTGCGTCCGGTGCGGAATCCGGATAACAACTATCAGCTTTATGATGCCGAGGATCTGCGGCGGTTGCGGTTTGCCCGGAAGGCGCGGCAGCTGGGTTTTTCGTTGCCGGAGATCCGGCAGATTCTGGAGCAGGCGGATGACCATCATTCTCCCTGCCCGATGGTGCGGGATGTGTTTACGCAGCGGCTGGCGGAGGTTGAGCGGGAGATTGCGGAGTTGCAGTTGTTGCGCAAGCGGATGGTGTCGGCGTTGTCGGCCTGGCAGGAGATGCCGGATGGGACGCCGGATGGGCATACGATTTGTCGGTTGATCGAGCATTGGGATGATCCTTCTGCCGGGTCTTGCTGTGGGAGTAGTGAGTGATGGGTGAAGCACCGGTTCTGAGAACAGCACTGTCGATTTCCGGGGCGTCTTGTCAGGGGTGTGCGAAGAAGATTCGCAATGCCCTGGAGCCGCTGGCCGGTAGTACCGAGCTGGTTGAGGTGAATCTCGAGGCACAGACGGTGGCCCTGCCTGAGGGCGTGGATGTGGCCGAGGCGGCGCGGATTGTGACGGAGACGGGGTATCCGGCAGAGGCCATTGCCGAGCCGGGGGCGGAGTCCGGCAGCTGTTGTGCGTCGAAGAAAACCACGTCCTGCTGTAGCAGCAAGGCGCAGGAAGAAACCCACAAGCCGGATGAGCCGGCAGCAGAGGCTGCGAGCGCAACTGAGGTGCCGGCCGATGGCGATGCGGTGGTGTTGGCGGTGACCGGGGCGACCTGTGCGTCTTGTGTGAATTCTATCGAGAAAGCCCTGATGTCGGTGCCCGGGGTAACCCATGCCCATATGAACCTGGCGGATAACACCGCCACCGCCAGCGGAGATGCCGACCCGCAGGCGCTGGTTAATGCGGTGGAGAGCGCCGGTTACGGCGCGCGGGTGATTGAAGACCCGGATGCGGCAGACGATCGCAAGCAGGAAGAGGACAAGAAGCAGTACAAGGTGCTGCTGGTGAAGATGGCCATCAGTCTGGGGCTGGGCCTTGGGCTGATGATCTGGGGCATGGGCTTCGGGTCGATGATGGTGACCGAGGCCAATCAGCTTACCTGGATCAATCTGGGTATTCTCACCCTGGGGGTGATGGTTGCCACTGGCGGGCATTTCTATACCGGGGCCTGGAAGGCGTTCAAACACCATAACGCCAATATGGACACGCTGATTGCCCTGGGTACCGGTACCGCCTGGCTGTATTCGATGGTGGTGGCCAGTGTGCCGGAGGCGCTGCCGGAGATGGCGCGGCATGTGTATTTTGAGGCCTCGGCGATGATTATCGGCCTGATCAACCTGGGCCAGGCGCTGGAGCTGCGGGCCAAGGGCAAGACCTCGGAGGCGGTGCGCCGGCTGCTGGATTTGCAGGCAAAGACGGCCCGGGTGATCCGCGATGGCCAGGAGCAGGACATTCCGGTGGAAGACGTGCAGAAAGGCGATCGCATCCGGGTACGCCCGGGCGAGAAGCTACCGGTAGACGGGGTGATTGCCGAGGGCTCCACCCGTATCGATGAAAGCATGCTGACCGGTGAGCCCATGCCGGTGAGCAAGGGCGAAGGCGATGAGGTCTCCGCCGGTACCCTGAACACCCACGGCTCCATTATCTATGAAGCCACCCGGGTAGGCAGCGAGACCGCGCTGGCGCAGATCATCAAGCTGGTGAAGAAGGCCCAGGGCTCCAAGCCTGCCATCGGGCGGCTGGCGGACAAGATTTCTTCCGTGTTCGTGCCCTCGGTGATGCTGATTGCCGTAGTGTCGGCGCTGGTCTGGTACAACGTCGGGCCGGAGCCGGCGGTAGTGCACATGATGGTGGCCGCCACCACAGTACTGATCATTGCCTGCCCCTGTGCGTTAGGCCTGGCCACGCCCATGTCGGTGATGGTCGGTGTCGGCAAGGCAGCAGAGTACGGTGCCCTGATTCGCCAGGGCGATGCCCTGCAGACCGCCGGCAAGATTGACCTGGTGATTCTGGACAAGACCGGCACCATCACCGAAGGCCATCCGGCGGTCACCCGGGTGCATGCCGTCGATGGCGATGAAAACCGGTTGCTGGCGCTGGCCGCCGGGCTGGAGCAGCATTCCGAGCACCCTTTAGCGGAGGCGATTCTGGCGCGTGCCAAAGAAGATGAGGTCTCCGTGGAAGCCGTCAACGGCTTTGAAGCGTTGAACGGTAAAGGTGTTCAAGGTGAATTTAACGGCGAAACAGTGCGTCTGGGTAACCGGCGCTGGCTGGAAGCCGAAGGGCTGTCTGTAGACGCCCTGAATGAAGCCGCCCAAGCCATTACCCGGGAAGCCGGCACACCGCTGTTCCTCGCATCAGGGCAACAAGTGCTGGGTGTTATCGGCGTGGCCGATGCCATCAAACCGGATTCCGAAGCCGCTATCCGGCGACTACACGACGCCGGCATCAAGGTGATGATGGTCACCGGTGATGTCGACGCCACCGCCAAAGCCATTGCGGCCAAGGCTGGCATCGATGACTACCGGGCCGAGGTGCTGCCCGAGGACAAGGCCGAGGTGGTGAGCGAAATGCGGGGCAAAGGCTACACCGTGGCCATGGTCGGCGATGGCATCAACGATGCCCCGGCACTGGCGGCGGCCGATGTCGGCTTTGCCATCGGCACCGGTACCGATGTGGCCATTGAAAGCGCATCGATCACCCTGATGCGCGGCTCCCTGCACGGGGTACCGGACGCTATCGAGATCTCCCGGGCGACGGTGAAGAACATTCACCAGAACCTGTTCGGCGCCTTCATCTATAACTCCTTGGGTATTCCGGTGGCTGCGGGCCTGCTCTACCCTGTCTGGGGCATCCTGATGAGTCCGATCCTGGCCGGCGCCGCCATGTCACTGTCGTCGGTCACCGTGGTGACCAACGCCAACCGGCTGCGGTTGTTCAAGACCAGCCACAAACCGGCACACTCGTCTGAAAAAAGGGAGCAGAACTGATGGCAGCGTTTCTGGTCAATGCCACAGGAGTCGCCCTGATGGCCGCCATTGTCTGGTGGTTCTGGCTGCCCGGCTCTGGCAGAAAATCTGGCAATAACGAAGAACACCAACACTGAGGTAACCGCCATGAAAAAACACACCCTGGCCCTTGGCCTGATTGCTGCAATGGGTTTTTCCACAACCGCCCTGGCTGGCGGTGCCGCCCAGAGCATCCATGTATACAAATCGCCCACCTGTGGCTGCTGCGGCGACTGGATCGACCATCTGGAAGAGAACGGCTTCGAGGTAACCGCCACCAACAGTAACGACATGGGCAAGATCAAGGCCGAAGCCGGGCTGATTCCGGGCCTGGGCAGTTGCCACACCGCCTTTGTGGACGGCTATGTGATTGAAGGCCATGTACCGGCAGACGATATCAAGCGCCTGCTTGCCGAGGCACCCAAAGCTACCGGCCTGAGCGTGCCCGGCATGCCGGCAGGCTCTCCGGGTATGGAAATGGGCGACCGGAAAGATCACTACAAGGTGATTCTGTTCAATGAACAGGGCCAGACCCGGATCTTTAATCAACACAACTGATGGTTCGCCCTTCGGGGCTGTGTCGGGCGCAGGTTGCACACCTGCGCCCGAAATCTGCCTATTTTTTCTACACGACAGCCCCGCACTGTTCTATGATGGAACATGGATTCAGAACAATACTGGCAAGGAAACATTTTGAGCCTCAAAACCCGCATTCTCGGGCTGGCTGCGCTGTTGATCGTCGCGGCAGGTACCGCTTCCTGGCTGGCCTACCGGGCGTTATCGGAAGACATTATTGAGCGCTGGGGCCAGCAGGTGGCCGAGATCCAGGTGCGCTACGACAGCGCCCGGCTGCTGCAGTCCCTGGAACGGGAAATCGGGCTGGCCCGGCAGATGGCCAGTTCCTCGGCCCTGATTCAGTGGGCCCGGTCACCGGAAGACCCGAAACTGAAAGCCCAGGCCATCCGTCAGATGGAGAGCTTCCGCAGCAACTTCCGCGATAACAGCTACTTTGTGGCGCTGCGTGGTAACGGCCATTACTACTACAACAACGCTGACAACGACTACGCCGGCAACCAGTATCGTTATACCCTGAATCCGGACAAGCCCGATGACACCTGGTTTTTCCAGCTGATCGAGGAAGGCCGGGATTTTCACCTGAACGTCAATCCCGACACCGAGCTGGGCGTTACCAAGCTATGGATCGACGCACTCATGCGTGACGAAGACAACAACATCGTCGGCATGGTCGGCACCGGCCTGAACCTGGACGACTTTCTGCAAGACATAGTCGATATCGGCCAGGAAGGCATCACCACCCTGTTCGTGGACTACAACGGTGCCATCCAGCTCTACCGGGATCGCAACTACATCGACTTTGCCACCATCATCAAACCGGAAGGCCAGAAGAACACCGTAGACCTGCTGTTCGAAGACCCCCAGGACAAACAGCAAATTCTCGGCATGCTGCAGCTTCTAAAACAGCGCAATGGCGAATACGGCGCGGTAGAAAGCGGATTCGTTACGGTGGACGGTCGCAAACACCTCGCCGGCGTAGCCTTTTTGCCCGCCATCGGCTGGTTCGAGATTACCCTGCTCGACCTGGATGCGCTGATTCCCCGAAGCTATCTCTGGCCGCTGATATCGGTGTTCCTGGTCAGCCTTCTGGTGACACTGGTGCTGTTCCACCTGATCATCCAGTCCCGTATCCTGCGGCCGGTGGTCAGCCTTGAGGAAGCCGTGCACCGGTTAGGGGACGGCCGCTTTGACCTGCCCTACCTGCCCAAGCCAGACAACGAGATTGGCCGCCTGGTAGACCATTTCGAGAAGATGTCCCATTCCCTGCGGGATACCACCCGCGATCTTGAGCAGAAGGTGGCGCAACGCACCGAGGAACTGCAGCGCCTGGCCCGGGTTGATGCCCTGACCGGCCTGAAAAACCGCCGGGGGCTCGACGAAGCCATGAATGAGGAGATTCAACGCGCTGAGAGGGAGCAAAAAGGCTTCGGCTTGCTATGGCTGGACATTGATCACTTCAAGGCCATCAACGACAGCCAGGGCCACCAGGCCGGTGACCAGATCCTGTGTCGGGTTGCACTCTGGCTGAAAGCGGCTGTTCGGCCTTATGACCACCCCGGGCGCTGGGGCGGTGACGAGTTCGTGGTACTGCTGTCACCGTGCGATGCCACCACACTGGAGCAGATTGCCTGCCGTATTCGCGCCGGTGTCGAGCGGGAAAGCAAGCGTAGCGGAACACCGGTTACCATCAGCGTGGGCGGCTATTACTGCCAGCCTGGTGAAGATTTCGATACCCTGCTGCGCACTGCCGACCGGGCCCTGTACGAAGCCAAGAAAAAAGGCCGGAACCGGGTCTGCATCCTCTCGCCGACGGGCGAAGCCTTTCATCCGGCCTGACAGATCTGACTCCCTCTGGCAGAACCGTTATACTCCGCTGCATCACACATTTTTAGCCAGGTTATTTCTCCATGCTCAATGCCGACGCTCTCAATCAGTTGCGCCAGCTGAAAACCGATATCAAGCAGAACAAGGTGGTCTTCCCGGGTACCGTCAAGCCCACCAACGGGCGCTTCGGCTTTGTGGCCCTGGATGAAGGACGGGACGTGTTCCTGCCGCCCGAGGAAATGCAGAAGGTGCTGCCCGGCGACCGGGTAAACGTTACCGAACAGGAAGTGGAAAAGGGCAAAACCCAGGGCGTGGTGGACGAGCTTCTGGAATCGCACCTGACCACCTTCGTGGGCCGTTACCTGATCAAGGGCAAGGGCCACTTTGTGGCGCCGGAAACCCCGGGCATCAACCGCTGGATCTTCATTCCGCCGAAAGAGCGCATGAACGCCCAGCCGGACGACTTCATCTACTGCCAGATTCATCGCCACCCGTTCAAGGACGGCAAGGGCCAGGCCAAGGTACTTCGGGTTATCGGCAAGGCCGGTGAGCCGGGCATCGAACGGGCCTTCACCCTGGCCAACTTCGACCTGGCCGACGCCTGGCCGGACGAAGTGCAGAAGCAGGCCGATGCCCTGGGCGAAGAGTCTGTTTCCGCCCATACCGATGGCCGCGAAGACCGCACCGCACAGCCCTATGTAACCATCGACAGCCCGGGCACCCAGGACATGGACGATGCCCTGATGGCCACACCCAACGCCACCGGCTGGACCCTGTCCATTGCCATTGCCGACCCGACGGCGATGATTGAACCGGGCAGCCCGGCCGAGGAAGAAGCCTTCAACCGGGCCACGGCAATCTACTTCCCGGGCGAGCCGCTGCCCATGCTGCCAGACACCATCAGCACCCGCCTGTGCTCACTGATGCCGGATGTACCCCGGCTGGCGCTGGTGTGCGACCTACAGGTGAACAACGATGGCAGCCTGGGTGACTACAGCTTTCACCAGGCCACGATCTGCTCCAAGGGTAA
Organism: Marinobacter vinifirmus; assembly: GCF_002258215.1. GTDB lineage: Bacteria > Pseudomonadota > Gammaproteobacteria > Pseudomonadales > Oleiphilaceae > Marinobacter > Marinobacter vinifirmus. The sequence continues at coordinate 51,876 of NZ_NEFY01000005.1, read as the reverse complement.
GCTCAGCTACGAGCTGGTCTCGCACCTGATTGAAGGCCGGGAAGACGACGATATCAAGGCCCTGCCGGACGCGGTGGCCAACAGCCTGGACCAGCTGCACCAGGCCGCCACCGCCCTGCGTAAATGGCGCGCCGAACACGCACTGCTGAGCAACGACCGGCCGGAATTCCGCCTGCGGCTGGACGAGAACAAGCGCATCCGGCTGATCGAGCCTGCGGTCCAGAACGAAGCACACCGGCTGGTGGAAGAGTGCATGGTGGCGGCCAACCGCTGCGCCGCTGACTTCCTGAACCAGCAGGGGCAAGGGCTGTTTATCCAGCACCCGGGCCTGCGGGACGATCGGGCCGACAACATCCGCAAGCTGCTGGAAGGCTACGCGCCGCACCTGGCTGAGCACGATGCCAGCACCGCCGAAGGCTTCAAGGCCCTGATGAAACACACCGAGCAACTGGAAGCGGAAGTACCGGTTAAATCCATTCTGTCCCGCCAGCTGGCCCGGGCAGAGCTGGGTTTTGAAGCCGCGCCCCACCAGGGTATGGGGCTGGCCGCCTACACCACCTTTACCTCACCGCTGCGCAAGTTCTCGGATTTCTATGTACACCGGTTGATCAAGGCCGCGCTTTGGGATTGCCCCATCAAGGCCCTGAACAGCCAGCAGCTGGAAGCCCTGCAGAATACCCAGTTCCGCGCTCGCCAGGCCGCCAATACCCTGGAAACCTGGCTGAAGGCCGACTACGCCAAGACCCTGCCGGAAGACCCCATGGAAGGCACCATCAGCCGCACCATGCCCTCCGGTTTCTTTGTGCGGCTGGATTGCAACGGCCTGGAAGGGTTTGTCAGCTGCAAGGACCTGGACGGCAAGTTCAGCTTTGACCCGGTCACCCTGCGCCTGGTGCACAACAAGAACGGCCGCATCTTCCAGCTGGAACAGCGCGTAACCGTGAGCTTTACCGGGGTGGACGACGAGCGCCGGCAGATCAACTTCAAGCTGCTGAGCGTCGAAGAAATCCCCACTGGTACAGACAAAGAGGGCGGCTGACGCCGCCCTCTTACTTACTTCTCCAGCATTCTGGACAGGCGCTCATCCTTGGCGCGCCAGAGTTCGCCCAGCCAGTCTTTCATATTCCGGCGATGCTCGGCATCGCTGGAGTAGTCCCGCCCTTTCAGGTGCTCAGGAATGCTCCGGGTACTGATATCCAGCTGGATCTCCGGCACCCGACCACAGATGAAATCCCAGAAAGTGGGCGCCCCGTTGGGGTAGGCAATGGTGACGTCGACCAGCGTGTCGATGGAGTCGCCCATGGCATCCAGCACAAACGCCGCTCCGCCGGCCTTCGGCACCAGCAGGTGCTGGTAGGGTGATTTCTGTTTGTCGTGCTTGGCCTGGGTAAAGCGGGTGCCTTCGACAAAGTTCATCACGCTGACCGGGGTATAACGGAACTTCTCGCAGGCCTTGCGGGTAGCAATCAGGTCGTCACCGCGCTTTTCCGGATGCTTGATCAGGTACTCCCGGCTGTAGCGCTTCATGAACGGAAAATCCAGGCCCCACCAGGCCAGGCCGATCACTGGCACCCAGATCAGCTGCTGTTTGAGAAAGAACTTCAGAAACGGTGCCTTGCGGTTGAACACCCGCTGCATGGCCAGGATATCCACCCAGCTCTGGTGGTTACTTAACACCAGGTACCAGCTTTCGCGCTTGAGGTTTTCCGCACCGGTCACCTGCCAGCGGGTACCCTGGGTCAGTTTCATCCAGCCGGTATTGCAGGCCACCCAGGATTCCGACACCCAGATAATAGCCTTGGTGCACAGCACCCGGAAGCCCTTGTGGGGAACAATCAGTTTCAGGATAGCCGGAATGTACAACAGCAGGCACCAGAACAGGGTATTGATACCCAGCAGAATGGAATTGAGAATGCCGATCAGGGGCGCAGGCAGAAAACTCAGCATGGTAGTCCTGTTGTAGGTTGTTGGTTCCGAAGGCCTGCATCATAGCAATCACCGGGGCACTTGGGCAGTGGCCCGAAGTGACCATTGCGCCGGTCATCTGTGACGGATTTGCCATGGTGCCGGCACCACCGCCACCCTATCCTTACCCCATTCCCTGAACAGCAGTCGATAATGGAAGGCCCATGCCCAGTGTTCTGAAAACGGTCCGCAATACCGCCTCCGGCCTCACCCGGCAGGGTGCACTTTACGCCGGCAATGCCTTTGACCGGGTGTTCCGCGCCGCCAGCCTGGTACAGGCCGGGCAAACCCCTTTCGAAACCCTGCACAGTGACGGCCTGGTGAGCCTGCGTTATTACCCGCCGCTGCAGGAAGACTTCATCGAGCTGGACGGCATGGTGATTCCGGTGGAACGGAAAACCCACCGCACCCCGATTGTGATCATCCCGCCACTGGCGGTGAATATGCTGATCTACGATCTTTTCCCCCAGCGCAGCCTGGTGCGGTTCCTGCGGGCCAAGGGCTTCGAGGTGTACCTGATTGACTGGGGCATCCCGAAACGGGAACACACCCACTACAACATGCACACCTATGTGGCGGAGTTGCTGCCGGCCTACCTGAACCGGGTGCGCGACCACAGTGGCGAGCAGGAGTTGTCGCTGCATGGCTGGAGTATGGGCGGCATGTTCACCCTGTTCTATTCCGCCTTAAGCAAAGACCAGCATATCCGCAACGCCATCGTGCTGGGCCTGCCCATCGACAGCCATGCCTCGGGCGCCATCGGCTGGATGTACCAGCGCATTGCCGATGTGGCGGAGGTGGTGCGCAAGCGCACCGGGTTCAAGCTGCATGACCTGAAACCCCACTGGTTCTACACGCCTGGTTGGGCCAATACCATCGGCTTCAAGCTGACCAATCCGGTGGGCAGTGTGATGGGTTACTGGGAGCTGCTGGTGCGCCTGGGTGATCGGGAGTTTGTGACTAACCATGCCACGACGTCGGCGTTCCTGGACCGGATGGTGGCCTACCCGGGCGGGGTGATTCAGGACACGGTGGTGCGGGTGTGGATTGATAACCAGCTGGCGAAGGGGCGAATTCAGATCGGTGAGGATTTTGCGCGGCTGGAGAATGTGAATGCCAACTTACTGGCCATCGCCGGCCAGGAGGATACGTTGGCGACGCCGGGGGCGGCGAAGCGGGTGATGGACCATGTCAGCTCTGCGGACAAGACCTTCCGGGTGGCGCCGGGTGGGCATATGGGGATCCTGGCTGGGAGCAAGGCGCCGCGGGCTTCATGGTTGGAGCTTGCGGAGTGGCTTTCGGTTCGGTCTGACTGAATTGAGTTTTGGAGATTGCCGGCAGGTAGCAGGGGGGAGACTTTCCAAAGACCGCTCCTTGCGGCACATCCTTGTGGCGCTTCTGCTCCGCCTCTCAGTGCTAATTGCTCCTGCGTCGCACAGAGAGTCCTGGGCAGGCCATCCCTGGCCAGCCCGTGAAGCGCTAGCGCGCTCCACCCATGGCTCCGCACATTTTTGGAAAGTCTCCCCCCTGCTACCTGCCTCCGCCGACATCTTTAGAGCCTTCCTGCTCTTCTTACTACCTGTGGTTCTGGTCTTACAACGATGACTTGGGGGCTTTCCTGCCCTACACTTCCATCCATGAAATCCATTGATATATTGAACCTGGACTTGCGGTCTCTGGTGACCTTTCTGGCTGTGCTGGACGAGGGGAGTGTTTCCCGGGCGGCGGTTCGGCTTGGGGTTAGTCAGTCGGCGGTGAGTCATACCCTGGACCGGCTTCGGCAGGCGTTCGGGGATCCGTTGTTTGTGAAGTCCGGGCGGGGGATTGTGCCTACGGACTATGCCTTGCGCACCGGGCCTCATATCCGGCAGTTGCTGGACGATGTGCGCACGCTGCCTTCGGGGCCGCCGTTTGATCCGGCGACGGCGGAGTTTACGTTTACCGTTGCCGCCAACGACTATCAGCGGGATTTGTTGCTGCCGGGGTTGGCCGGGACTCTGCGGGAGCAGGCGCCGGGGATTCATTTGCAGGTGATTCCCTCCGGTATTCCCAATGCCGATCTGCTGCGCAAGGAGGCCTGTGACCTGGTGATCAGTCCGTTCGCGCCGGAGGCCACAGACATCATGCAGCGCGGGCTGATGGCGGACCGGATGGTGGTGTTTTACGACCAGAACGAACGACAAGCGCCGGCGGATCTGAAGGAGTACATGGCCGCGGACCACATCACCGTGCTGTTCGCCACCGGCGAAAAGCCAGGGCTCGACAGCACCATGGAAGCCCGCGGCATGAACCGGCACAGCGCGGTGACGGTGTCCAACTTCTCCGGGCTACCGGCGTTCCTCAAAGGCACCACCCTCCTCGCCTCCGCCCCCGAACGCATGAGCAACGGCCTGATGCGGGACTTCGAGTACGTGCCGCTGCCGTTCCAGTACAACCCGTTTACCCTGCTCATGCTCTGGCACCGCCGCCACCAGACCGACCCCGCCCACCGCTGGGTTCGTAACCAGGTGAATTCGGTGGCCGCCACCATGAATGGCTTGCACGCTTAATTAATCGATTTCATTCATATATTGCATGAAAGCTCAGGCCATTATTTTTCCCGACTGATCGCCCTAGACTTCCGCTTCACATGTCGCTTGTCAGGTTGGGGGACGGCTTTCCAAAACACGCTGTGAATACATCCTTGTACGCTCTGCTCCGCCATCCCTGGCTCCGCAAGGTTTTGGAAAGCCGTCCCCCAACCTGACACTCCACCGAAGTCAGGAACAAATGTGCTAGCACTAACAAGTATCTGGACAACCATTCTGCTGGCGGCTGCCGTGGCTCTCGCGCCCATGGCAATTGATATGTATCTGCCGGCACTGCCCCAGATCGGAGCCGATTTCAGCGCCGGCACCGATCAGGTCCAGCTTACCCTGAGCATTTACCTGATTGGCTTTGCCCTCGCCCAGCTCGTCTGCGGTCCACTGGCCGACCGCTTTGGCCGCAAGCCTGTGATGATCGGCGGCATGCTGCTGTTCGCCCTCGCCAGTGTCGGCTGCGCCCTGGCCAGCAACATCGAAACCCTGCAACTGTTCCGCTTCCTGCAAGCCCTGGGCGGCTCCGCCGGCCCGGTACTGGCACGCGCCATCGTGCGAGACGTTTACACTCCCAGAGACGCCACAAAAATCCTCGCCCTGCTCGCCGGCATGATGGCCCTGGCGCCGGCCATCGCGCCGACGCTCGGGGGCTTTATCGTTGCCTTTATGGACTGGCACTGGATCTTCATCGTCATGGCCGCCTACGCTCTGATCATGGTCGCCGTCATCGCCTTTGGCATCCCGGAACCCCTGCGCCCCGAACACCGCCAGCCGTTCCGCCTGTGCAGCCTGCTGCGTAACTACCGCCGCATCAGCACCGACAGGACCTTTATCGGTTACACCCTCACCAGTGCAGCCATCTACGGCGGCCTGTTCGCTTTCCTGTCCGGCTCCGCCTTCGTGCTGATCGACGTACTTGGCGTGGCCCCGGAACACTTCGGCCTGTACACCGCCCTCACCGCCGGCGGTTACGTGCTCGGTAACATGGCCTCCATCCGCCTGGCCAGCCGTTTCCAGCCGGACCAGATCCTGTTCTACGGCCTGATCATCACCGTCACCTCCGGCGCCACCATGGCCCTGCTGGCTTACCAGCAGGTATACAGCCCCTGGGCAGTCATCCTGCCCCAGGCCGTGTTCATGGCCGGAACTGGCATGGTGCTACCTCAAACCATGGCCGGCGCCCTGGCTAACCACCCTACAATGGCCGGCTCCGCCTCGGCCCTGCTCGGCTTCACCCAGATGACCAGCGCCGCCGGAGCCGGTGCCCTGGTAGGCTTGCTGCACGACGACACCCCGATGGTCATGGCCACCCTCATCGCCGGCTTCGCCGCCCTCGGCTTACTCGGCTACCTTCTGATGGTGCAACGCTACCCGGCACAAGACTTTAAAACTCAGAACGCCAGCTCCTGAACGAATAGCCCCACAAACCGCATGGATGAAAACTCATCCAAACTAGGCTACATAGAGTAAGTACAAATTCCCGAAACCAATCAGCAAGGAGCAAACCATGGCGAACAACGTAACCCTGGACGGCAACCCCATCGAAATCGACGGCAAATTCCCCCAGTCCGGTGACAACGCAGCCCCGTTCACACTGACCAGCAGCGGCCTGGAAGAAGTGAAACTCGATAACTGGGCCGGCAAGCGCAAAATCCTGAACATCATCCCCAGCATCGACACCGGCGTCTGCGCCGCCAGCACCCGAAAATTCAACGAAAAAGCCGGTGGCCTCGACAACACCGTCGTCCTCGTCGTCTCCGCCGACCTACCCTTCGCCGCCTCCCGCTTCTGCGGCGCCGAAGGCCTGGACAACGTGGAAACCCTGTCCACCTTCCGCAACTACGCCTTCCAGCAAGACTACGGCGTAGCCATCCAGAACGGCCCCCTCGCCGGCCTGTGCGCCCGTGCGGTAGTGGTTCTGGACGAAAATAACAAAGTTATCCACAGCGAACTGGTCAGCGAGATCAAGAACGAGCCGGATTATGATGCGGCGCTGAAAGTACTTTGATACCCCCAGCCCCGACCGAACCGCCTCTCGCTCTGGAGTGATGGCGGTTTCCCCCCAGTGCTGGGACGAAGGGGAGGGGATGGCTTTCCAAAACTGTGCGGAGCCATGGATGGCGGAGCTCAAGCGTCACATGGGCTCAGCCGAGCGCTCATGAAGCGAAGCTTCATGCGACAACTGAGCGACCGCAATCTGTGATTGCGGGCCGGACCCCGCAGGGGTGCCGAAGGAGCGTGTTTTGGAAAGCCATCCCCTCCCCTTTGCATGCACCAAAAGCCAGACCTGTTAGAATCCCGCCACACTCAGAACCAAGGCACCCAACTCGACGTGCACAAAAACCTGCAAAACGCCTCCCTGGGCCGCCAGCTCTACCACATGACCTGGCCCATGCTGTTCGGCGTGCTCTCCCTGATGACCTTCCAGCTCACCGACAGCTTCTTCGTCGGCCAACTTGGCCGGGACCCACTGGCAGCCCTGGGCTTCACCGTGCCCATGCAACAACTGGTCAGCGGCATGTACGTGGGCCTGGGCATCGCCACCACCGCCATCATCTCCCGAACCCTCGGCCAGGGCGAAGACCTGCGCGCCCAGCGCCTCGGCGGCCTGGTGATCGCCATTGGCGCCGGCCTTGCGCTGACGCTTTGCCTGTCGGTCTGGCTACTGCAAAGCGTGATCCTGGACCTGCTTGGAGCCGAACAGGCCCTGCGCCCGGTGATTCGCGAATACTGGGCACCCTGGCTGCTGTCGGCCTGGACCGGCGCCATGGTGTACTTCAGCTACGCCGTATGCCGGGCCAACGGCGACACCCGCCTGCCCGGCTACATGATGATCATCACCAGCCTGCTCAACATCGCCCTGGATCCGCTGTATATCTTTGTCTTCGGCTGGGGCCTGCCCGGTGCCGCCTGGGCTACCATCACCGCGTTCAGCATCGGCGCCCTGATTGTGTTTCCCACCTTGCTCAAACGGGCCTGGCTGCGCTTTGACCTGCTCCAGCTGCAACTGGCCCAGGCTGTCCGCCAGCTGGGTGGCATCATGGCCCCGGCGATGGTCAGCCAGCTGATGCCACCCATCTCGGCCATGCTGGCCACCGCCCTGGTGGCCAGCTTTGGTTCCGCCGCCGTGGCGGCCTGGGGCCTGGGTACCCGGCTGGAGTTTTTTTCCATTGTGGTGGTGCTGGCGCTGACCATGTCCATGCCGCCGATGATCGGGCGTATGCTCGGGGCCGGTGAGCTGGAGAATATCCGCAAACTGGTGCGTATTGCCGTGCGCTTTATCCTGGGCTGGCAGTTGTTTATCGGGCTGGTGTGGCTGGGCGCCTCGGGCGTGGTATCAACCCTGTTCAGCCCGGATGCCGATGTACAGGACACTCTGCTGAGCTATCTGCTGCGGGTGCCGCTGAGTTACAGCGGGCTGGGAGTGTGCATTCTGATGGTGTCGGTGAACAACGCCCTGGGCATGCCCATGCGGGCGCTGCTGATTTCCACCTTGAGGCTGTTTACCTGCTACCTGCCGCTGCTTTGGATTGGCGGGCAGGTATCCGGGCTGACCGGCCTGATGACCGGCGCGCTGATTGGCAACCTGCTGGCCGGTGCCATGGCCTATAGCCTGTACCGGCAAGGTATGAACCGGCTGCGCCGGCCCGCATGATGCAGCTCAGGCGAAGCGGGCGCGGAAGCTCTCGGGCATGGGGGTGACTTCGCGGGTTTTGTAGTTAAAGAACACAAAGCCGTATTTGGCCAGGGCAACGGGCTGGCCGCTGTCGGCCTTGGTCACCCGGAATACGAAGTCGCCGCCGTATTTGTTGAAGTCCATGAGGCCCACTTCAAAGCGCAGCATGTCCGGGTAGAAGGATTCGCCCTGGTACATGGTCGCCAGGTCGGTGACGATGATGCCTGAGCCGTCCTCGCCGCCTTCTTCAACGCCGTATTCCACCAGGAACTGTGCACGGGCTTCGGAGAGCATGGAGATCAGGGCGTCGTTGCCCAGGTGGTTGGCGCCGTTGATGTCGGTGATTCTGACCGGCATCCTTGTTTCGAAGCAGAAGGCGTTGTCCGGGAATTCGAGTTTGATTCTGGCCACGGCAGGGATCCTTGGTTTGCGCTTTGGTGTTGGGGCTGCATCATACTCCTACCTTTGTCCCTTCTCATCCTGCGGGTTATTCGGGTATCTTGCTTTGTATCCCTGCGCTTGATATTGCGGTGTAAGCGGCGATTGGCGGTAGGCCTTCCAAAACACGCTCCTTCGGCACATCCATGTGACGCTTGGGCTCCGCCATCCATGGCTCCGCACAGTTTTGGAAGGCCTACCGCCAATCCCCGCCCAGACCCCGTGCGCGCACCTTTTGATATTCAAAAACAAGAGTACGTTATGAACGTTCGCCCTGCGGCCACCCTGGCTCTGACCCGAGATACTGACAACGGCATTGAAGTCCTGCTCCTGCAACGCACCTGGGAGGCAGTGTTTCTGCCGGGGTATTTTGTGTTCCCCGGCGGGGCGGTTAACCAACAGGAGCCGGAGGCGCGGGCGCATTCGATCGGGGTTGAAGATGCTGACATCAGTCAGACCATGAGCCTGGATGAGGGCGGCGCGGATTATATGTTGGCGGCGGTTCGGGAGTGTTTTGAGGAGGCGGGGATTCTGCTGGCTCAGGAGGGTTCCGGGAAGCTGGTGGATTCCGGTCATGCGGTGCATGGTGAGCGGTTTGCGTTGTTCCGGGAGGAGGTTTCGCTGGCGCAGTTGTGTGAGAAGCATCAGCTGACGTTGCCGCTGGACCGGCTGGCGTATCTGAGCCACTGGGTGACCCCGCCTGGGCCGCCGCGGCGGTTTGATACGCGGTTTTTTGTGGCGGTGGCGCCGGAGGGTCAGGTTGCCAGTCATGATGGCACCGAGACCATTGACCATGTGTGGATTTCGCCGGCCCAGGCGCTGGAGGAGCATCGGGGCGGGCAGCGGTTGTTGGGGTTGCCGACGATTCGCACGTTGCGGGTGTTGTGTGATTTCAGCACCACCGCCGAGCTGATGCGCTATGCCCACGCCAATCCGCCGGAGGCATTTCCGACCGACCCGTGGCCGGCGCTTCGCAAGGGCCAGCCGGTGCTGCTGGAGCCCAATGCCCCAGCCTACGACGAAGCGGTGAAGCTGGATCCGGAAGGCGAAGGGTCCACCCGGGCTGAGATTGTGCCAGGTGAGCCGGTGGAGGTAGCAGCTGGTGTGGTGCGGCTGACGGCGCCGAATCCGGGCATGATGACCGGGCCGGGTACCAACACCTACATTCTGGGCCATGAGCGGTTTACGGTGATTGATCCGGGGCCGGCGAACGAGGCTCACATCGAGCGGATTCTGGAGCTGACTGGCGGGGTGGTGGATCAGGTGCTGACCACCCATACCCATATGGACCATTCGCCGGCGGCCCGGGTTTTGAAGGAACGCACCGGCTGCCGGGTGTTCGGCTGGCCGGCGCCGGATGCGCCCAGCCACGACAAGGCGTTCACCCCGGACGATGAACCGGGGCATGAGGACCTGATTGTTACCGAGGCCGGGGTTCTGAAGGTGTTGCACACGCCCGGCCACGCTTCGAACCATCTGTGTTTTCTGTTGCTGGAGCAGGAGTTGCTGTTCGCCGGCGACCACATCATGCAAGGCTCAACGGTGGTGATCAATCCGCCGGACGGCGATATGAAGGCGTATGTGGAGTCTTTGTACGAACTGCTGGAAGAGCCGGTACGGTTTATTGCCCCCGCCCACGGCTTTCTGATGGGCAAGCCGGAGGCGGTGATTGATTATCTGATCACCCACCGGTTGTCACGGGAACACAAGATTTTCCGGGCGCTGGAAGCCCTGGCACCGGTTTCCCTTAAAGATCTCACCGCCAAGGCCTATGACGATGTACCCGCGGCCATTCATGGCCTGGCGGCCCGTTCGGCCCTGGCGCACCTGCTGAAACTGGAGGCCGAGCACAGGGCGTTCCAGAAGGATGAGCTCTGGCACACTGTGCACCCGGCCTGACCGACGGGCTACTTCTTGGCGATCACCCAGACGGCGTGAACAATACCCGGGATATAACCGAGCAGGGTGAGCACAATGTTAATCCAGAAGTGCTTGCCGATACCTACCTGTAAAAAAACACCTAACGGCGGTAACAGAATCGCAATCAGAATTCGCAAAAGGTCCATACAGTTATCTCCTTGGTGAGCGTATAACGGTTCATATCATTGCAAGATAGCACTGTTATACACAACAGGCCGGCCAATATCCGGCCATGAATCATGAAAGTGGCATTAAAGCTTCGTCACAGCGGTATTCATGACACCCCGCGGGCCCTATGCTTGGGCCGATTGGTCAAGGTACTTGAGGACTTATGCTGTTTCCCAAACGCGACTACTCCGCAAACCACACCCTGCTCACCTGCTTTTTGCTGGCGCTGGTGCCAATGGGCGCTGTTGCTGATGCCCGCAGCTCTCAGACCGGTACGGCGCTGCCGGCCCCACTGATCGCGCAGCTCGCGGAAGATGAAAATGTCGAAGATGTGGTTCAGTCCGAGCCGCGCAAGATTGCCCCCAACGTCGACTTGAAGAAAGTGGCGCCCATGCCGGAACCGGAGCCAGAATCGGAATCGGAACTGGCAGGGCCCGAACCGGTACCCTCGGAAACCTTCACCCTGCTGGGCAAGGAAGTCTTGCCCGGAACCTCTACCCGCCTGGCATGGTCCCCTAATATCCAGATTGCCGGGCTGTCCCAGACTACGCCGGTTCTGGTGGTGAACGGTGCTCACACCGGCCCCACCCTGTGCCTGACCGGCGCGATTCACGGTGACGAACTGAACGGTATCGAAATCGTGCGCCGGGCCATGTACGACCTGGACCCGGCCAAGCTGAGCGGCCGCGTGGTGGGAGTTCCCATCGTCAACCTGAGCGGTTTCCAGCAGGGCAGCCGTTACCTGCCAGACCGGCGAGACCTCAACCGGTACTTCCCCGGCCGCCCCGACGGCACCCTGGCAGACCGGATTGCCCATTCCCTGTTCACCGATGTAATCGGCCACTGCGACATGCTGGTGGATATCCACACCGGTTCCCTCAAGCGTACCAACCTGCCCCAGCTGCGGGCCGATATGAACAACCCGGAAGTGGCCGAGTTCACCCGGGGCTTTGATCGCATGGCGGTGGTGCACAGCAGCGGTTCACCGGGCATGCTGCGCACGGCTGCGGTCAACGCGGGCATTCGCGCGGTAACCCTGGAAGCGGGGGAATCGCTCCGCATCCAGGAACACCAGATTGAAGCCGGCGTAAACAGCCTCAACAGCCTGATGGAAAAGCACGGCATGATTTCCCGGATGTTTGTCTGGGGCGATCCGCAGCCGGTTTACTACGACTCCACCTGGATTCGCGCCCAGCATGGCGGCATTCTGTTCAGCGATGTGGATCTGGGTGACCGGATTTCCGAGGGTGAAATCCTCGGCTACGTGGCTGACCCGATCACCAACGAACAATACCCCATCCGCTCGAATTCCAACGGCCGGGTAATCGGTATGGCGGTAGACCAGGTGGTGATGGCCGGCTTTGCCGCCTACCACATTGGTACGGAGGCAGAAGTCCCGGGAGAGTAGTATGCTAGGCGTTTGATGCACTGATCCCAAGGACTCTCCGTGGCTGCAGATAACGCCGGCATGCTGTCGAAAATTCCGGGCCTGGCCTATATCGGCCTGGTGCTGACGCCGCTGTTCTGGGCCGGCAATGCCGTGGTCGCCCGGGCTACCGTGGAACACATTCCGCCGTTGTCCATGTCGTTCTGGCGCTGGGTGATCGCCCTGGCACTGATCCTGCCATTCGGGCTACCCGGGCTTTGGCGGCACCGGCAGGTGATCCGCCAGCACCTGGTGACACTTCTGGTGCTGGCCACCTTCAGCGTAGCGGCCTTCAACTCCCTGCTGTATTACGCGGCGATGACCACCACCGCCACCAACATCGCCCTGATCAATTCCACCATCCCGATCTTTGTCGCCCTGCTGGCCTGGCTGTTGCTGGGGGAACGCACGCGGCCGGTCCAGGCCCTGGGTATCGGGCTGGCCATTGTCGGCATACTGATCGTGATCGGGCGGGGGGATCTTCGGATTATTGCCCAGCTGCAAGCCCAGCCCGGGGACCTGATCATGGTGGCGGCGGTGTTCAGCTGGGGCGTGTTCTCGGTGCTGCTGCGCAAACACGTCGTGCCCCTGCCGGCGCTGACCTTTCTGACCGCCCAGATTCTGCTGGGCACCCTGGTCATCCTGCCGTTCTATCTGGGTGACCTGCTGTGGTTCAGCGGCGGTTTCGAACTGTCCGGAAGCACCGCCCTGCCACTGGCGTTCTTTGCCATCTTCCCGGGCATTCTGGCCTACGCGTTCTGGAACCACGCCGTGCACGAAATCGGCCCCGCCAACGCAGCCATTTTCATGTACCTGACGCCGGTGTTTGCTTCCATCCTCGCCATCCTGTTCCTGGGTGAGACACTGGGGCTTTTCCACCTGTTCGGCGCCCTGCTGATCCTGGCCGGCCTGCTGCTGGCCACCCGGGTGGTGCGGCGGTCGCCGGTTTACCAGGAGTAGGCGTCAGCGCTGGTTCAGGGCGGATTCAATACGCTCCAGCACCTGCGCCAGAACGGCTCTGGGGCAACCGATATTCAGGCGCATGAAGCCACTGCCCGGCTCACCAAAGGAAATACCCGGGTTCATGCCCACCCCGGCTTGCTGCACGAAGAATTTTTTCAGCCCGGTATCATCCAGCCCCAGCGCCCGGCAATCCAGCCACATCAGGTAGGTGCCTTCGGGCCGGGATACCTTGATTCCCGGTAGCCGCTCCGCCACCTGGCCATGCACGTAATCCCGGTTGGCCTGCAAATAGGCCATCAACTGATCCAGCCACTGCGCCCCGTGGCGGTATCCGGCTTCAAAACCGGTCACGCTGAACGGGTTGCACTGGGGCAGGTGCATGGAATCAAACACCGCCTTCATGGCCTGGCGCTGCCCGGGGTCGGCAATCACCAGGGCAGACAGCCCGAGGCCCGGCATATTGAAGGTTTTACTGGGGGCTACGGCGGTGACCACCGCGTCCTCCGGCCCGGCCAGTTTGGCCAGCACGGTATGAGCCGGCTTGTCGGGAAAAGTCAGGTCACAGTGGATTTCATCCGAGAGAATCACCAGCTGGTGCCGGCGGGCAATATCCAGCACCGCTTCCAGCTCTTCCTCCGACCAGACCCGGCCCACCGGGTTGTGAGGGGAGCAGAGCATCAGAACCCGGGCATCGGCCCGGGCGGCACACTGCTCCAGGTGTTCCAGGTCCATCCGGTACTGGCCGCTGGTTTCATCCAGCCACAGCGGGTTCTCGATCACTTCCCGGCCGCTGTCCCGCACCGAGCTGAAGAACGGCGGGTAAACCGGTGGCTGGATAATCACACCCTCACCGGGCCCGGCGTAGGCCATGCAGGCGGCATGCAGTGACGGCACCACCCCCGGCGCCATCAGAATCCAGTCCCGCTCGATGTGCCAGCCGTGGCGATTGGCAAACCAGTCGATCATGGCCTGGTAGAGGCTGTCCGGAAACAGTGTGTAGCCGTACACGGGATGCTCGGCCCGGGCTTTCAGGGCCTGGGTGACCGCCTCCGGGGCGGCGAAATCCATGTCCGCTACCCACACCGGGATCACATCCTCCCGGCCGAACACGGCCCGGCGCACATCGAACTTCACGGAATGGGTGTTTTCCCTCGGGATCGGCTGGTCAAAATCCGCAATCACAGGCGTTCTCCATTGATGGTTTTTCGCTGCCCGATACCAACGGCCACTTGCCCAATGGCCGGGGACTTGCGAACCTGTCGGCTTTGCTAACAGGCCGCTTCGGCACTCGCTATCGGAACCCGCTATGATCGCGCAAATCCTGTCCACCATGCTACCGGTGTTCCTGATCGCCGGCTGCGGAGCCCTGTATGGCCGCTACCGCACGCCCGATATCCAGGGCCTGAACGTGCTGAATATCGAGCTGTTTGTGCCCATGCTGGTGTTTGCGGTGCTCGCCGACCAGCAGGCTCCCTTGCAGGAATACGGCGGGCTGGCACTGGCCGCCACGGTGATTGTGCTTGGCTCCGGGGTTGTGCTCTACCCGCTGGCCAGGGCCCTGGACCTGAACCTGAAAACCTTCCTGCCCCCCATGATGTTCAACAACTCCGGCAACATGGGCATCCCCCTGCTGGTGCTGGCCTTTGGCGAAGCAGCGCTGCCGGCCGCCATTGTGCTGTTTATCGTGGAAATGCTGCTGCACTTCTCGGTGGGCCTGTACATGCTCGACCCCCATACCTCGATCGTGAAACGTCTGCGCCTGCCCATCGTATTTGCCAGTATTGCCGGCCTGGCGGTGAATTTCAGTGGCGTAGCCCTGCCCGGCTGGCTGCTGGAAACCCTGAACATGCTGGGCGGCGTGTGCATTCCGCTGATGCTGTTTGCCCTGGGGGTGCGCATGCTGGATGTGGACTTCAGCGACTGGAAACTGGGGCTGATCGGCGCCATCGCCTGCCCCGCCAGCGGGCTGCTGCTGGCCTGGCCGATGATTGCCATGCTCGACCTGCCGGGCCTTCAGGTCGCCAGCCTGTGGGTGTTCGCGGCACTGCCGCCGGCGGTACTGAACTACATGGTGGCAGAGCAGTACCGGCAGGAACCCCACAAGGTGGCATCGCTGGTATTATTGAGCAACCTCGGCAGCCTGGTGGTAATGCCGGTGGTGCTCGGGCTGGTATTTTCCGCCGGCTACGTCTAACCGGGTTTCAACGCACGATTTCGATTTACCAGGTACGGTATTCCATGTCTGAAGCAGTAGCAGTTGTTCGCGCCTCCCGCCCCAATTTCCTGGTACTGGCACCGCTGTGTGTCGGGCTCGGGCTGGCCGTGGCCTGGCAACAGGGTGAACCACCCGCCTTGCTGGATACCCTGCTGGTGTTCATCGGCGCGGTTCTGGCCCATGCCGCCGTTAACCTGCTGAACGAGTATGAAGACTTTGTCTCGGGCCTCGACCTGACCACCCGGCGAACGCCGTTTTCCGGCGGCAGCGGAGCCCTGCCGGAAACCCCCTCGGCGGCCAAAAGGGTGCTCCTGGCCGCCCTTGGCACCCTGGCCCTGGTGATTGCCATTGGCCTGTATTTTCTGTGGCTGCGCGGCCTGCCGATGTTTGTGCTGGGCGCCGCCGGCGTAATGCTGGTACTCACCTACACTCGCTGGATTACCCGCTCCCCCTGGCTGTGCCTGCTGGCCCCCGGTATCGGCTTTGGCCCGGTGATGGTGCTGGGTGCACTGATTGCCCTGGGCGCCCGTCTGGATGCCACCGCACTGGTGTGCGCCGGCGTCGCCCTGCTGCTGGTGAGCGAGCTGCTGCTGATCAACCAGATCCCCGATGCCGAGGCCGACCGCAAAGCCGGCCGCCGGCACCTGGTGATCACCCTGGGCCCCCGCGCCGCCAGCAAGCTGGTCGCAGCACTGTTGTTGGGCAGCTTCGGGCTTATTGCCACTGCCGCCTGGCTCAACCTGATACCAGCCTGGAGCCTGCTGGCGCTGCTGCCACTGCCCGTTGCACTGTGGCTGAGCCGGCAACTGCCAGCGTGCCTGGATAACCCCGCCGCGCTGAATCAGGTACTCGGTGCCAACGTCGCCGTACTGCTGTCCACTCTGGCCTTGCTGGTGCTGGGCATCAGCCTCTGAAAGCCGGTGGTTTCACTTGCAACTGACTGATCTATAGCCGATGGTTAGAGGCAAACATTTTGATATGGAGATCTGTTGATGAGCGTCCTGCTTCTGGTTCTCAGTGCCCTGGTGCTGATCTATTTCAGCATTGGTGGCAAAACCACCGCGATCGTGATGTCCGTCGCCACCCTGATCGGGGTGGCCAACGACGACTGGCACATCCTCAGCTTTCTGGTTGGCGGTATCCTGCTGGCACTGGCCCTGCTGATCACCCTGCCCGGAGACCTCCGCCTGGACAAGCTCAGCCGGCCATTGCTGGGCTGGGTCCGCAGCCGCTTGCCCAAGCTGTCGCCGACCGAACAGGAAGCCCTGGCCTCTGGCTCTGTAGACTGGGACGGCGAACTGTTCTCCGGCAAGCCGGAATGGAACAAGCTGCTGGACGCCGCCCCCGCGCACCTGACCAGTGAAGAGCAGGCATTTCTCGACGGCCCGGTGGAAGAGCTGTGCCAGATGCTGGACGACTGGCAGATCACCCACGAACACTACGACCTGCCCGAAAAAGCCTGGAAATTCATCCGTGAAAACGGCTTCTTCGGCCTGGTCATTCCCAAGGAAGACGGCGGCCTGGGCTTCTCCAACACCGCCCATTCCGAAATCGTGATGAAAATCTCCACCCGCAGCGTATCGGCTGCAGTCACCGTGATGGTGCCCAACTCCCTGGGCCCGGGCGAGCTGCTGATGCACTACGGCACCGACGACCAGAAGCAGCATTACCTGCCGCGCCTGGCCGGTGGCGAAGAGATTCCCTGCTTTGCCCTCACATCCCCGGTGGCCGGCTCCGATGCCGGCGCGATTCCGGATAAAGGCATCGTCTGCAAGGGCGAATGGAACGGCAAGGAAGTACTGGGCCTGAAGGTCACCTGGAACAAGCGCTACATCACCCTGGCCCCGGTGGCGACCCTGATCGGCCTGGCCATCAAGGTGTATGACCCGGAAAAACTGCTGGGCGGCGAAGATGACATTGGCGTTACCTGTGTGCTGGTACCCCGGGATACCGACGGCGTGCACGCCGGCGCCCGCCACCTGCCCATGAACACGGTATTCATGAACGGCCCCACCTGGGGCAATGAAGTCTTTATTCCCATGGAACAGGTCATCGGCGGCCAGGACATGCTCGGCAAGGGCTGGAAAATGCTGCTGGAATGCCTGTCCATCGGCCGTTCCATCTCCCTGCCGGCGCTTGGCACCGGTGCCGGCAAACTGGCCAGCCTGGCTACGGGATCGTACGCCTACACCCGGGAGCAGTTCGGCCGCTCCATCAGCCAGTTTGAAGGCGTGCAGGAAGCCCTGGAACCCATTGCCGGCTACACCTACATGATGGACGCTGCCCGCCTGCTCACCGCCGGTATGCTGGACCGGGGCGTACGGCCGTCCGTGCCCTCGGCCGTGCTGAAATACCGCAACACCGACCTGATGCGCGAAGTGATCAACCACGCCATGGACGTAGTAGCCGGCCGCGGCGTGATCACCGGCCCCCGCAAC
Source organism: Marinobacter vinifirmus (assembly GCF_002258215.1). Lineage (GTDB taxonomy): Bacteria > Pseudomonadota > Gammaproteobacteria > Pseudomonadales > Oleiphilaceae > Marinobacter > Marinobacter vinifirmus. The sequence continues at coordinate 34,088 of NZ_NEFY01000005.1, read as the reverse complement.
TTCCTGGCCCGGGCCTACCAGGCCGTGCCCATCGGAATTACCGTAGAAGGCGCAAATATCCTGACCCGCAGCCTGATGATCTTCGGCCAGGGCGCCATCCGCTGCCATCCGTTTATCGTCGAAGAAATCGAAGCGGCCGGCATGGAAGACGAAGACAAGGCTGCCAAGAAATTCGACGGCATCTTCTACCGCCACCTGGCCCACACCACCCGCAATGCCCTGCGTGCACTCGTGCTGGGCCTGAGCAAGGGCTGGCTGGAAACCGCGCCACGCCACGGCGACATCGAGAAGTACTACCGCCAGCTGGGCCGTTTCTCTGCGGCCTTCGCCCTGATGACCGACGTCACCCTGCTGACCGTCGGCGGTGGCCTGAAAGCCCGCCAGCGCTTGTCTGGCCGCATGGCCGACTGCCTGGTGCAACTGTACTACGCCACGGCGGTGATCAAGCAATGGCACGAAGAAGGCTACCCGGACGACCAGCGAGACCTGGTGGAATGGTGCCTGCAAACCTGCCTGCACGACCTGCAGAACTCCATGCGCGAAGCCATCATCAACTTCCCGGTCCCGGCCCTGCGCTGGCCGCTACGGTTGCTGGTGTTCCCGCTCGGCGCCACCGGCCTGAACGGCCCGAATGACAAACTGGGTGCCAGAGTGGCCGCCACCATTGTGAAAGACACCCCGGTACGCCAGCGCATCAGCCGCGGCACCTTCGTAAACCTGGACCCGAACGATCCGCTGGGGCGGGTACTCAACGCCTACAAACTGGCCAACGAAACCGCCGGCATGCGCCAGCGGTTGCACGAAGCCATCCGCAGCCGCGACGAAGACGAGCTGGACGGCATCGCCCTGTTGATGGGGCATCAGCGCAAGGAGCTGGTGGACTGGGCCTGTGCCCAGGGTATCGTAACAGCCGACGAGTGCCCGAAACTGGAAGAAGCCCTGACAGCCCTGTACGACGTGATCCGCGTAGATGCGTTTGATGCTGATGGCCTGAAAGCACTGGCCAAAGCGGCGACCGGTAAGCGTAAAGTTGTCGAGCGGTCTTCGGAGTAGGGTTACTTGTATGGGTGGAGGTCAATCCTTGGCGGGAGGGGGCTCCAAAAACCGCTCCTTACGGCACATCCATGTGGCGCTTCTGCTCCGCCATCCATGGCTCCGCACATTTTTGGAGCCCCCTCCCGCCAAGGCTTTCCCCAGACCATGTGCAGGCCGCCCCGAAAATCCGACTTTAACAAAGCGAACTGCACAAGGCATAGCTGAACAGGGCGGGCGAGCCTTTCCAGAAATTTGTGGAGCCATGGATGGCGGAACATAAGCGCCCATGGAAGGCTAGAGCGCTTTCTGGAAAGGCTCGCCCGCCCTGTTCAAAGCACCGAAGCAGCAGGCTAGGAGGATCACTCCCCCCGAAGCCCACCCCGAATCGCCTCATCAACCAGCCACCGGCGCAGGGTCTGAATCCCACGTTCCCGCCGGCGGCTGGTTTTCCAGGCAAAGTAGAACTTATCGCCGGTCACCACCGAATGGGTCGGTAAACGAACGAAGTCTTGGGAATCCTTCCGGGTACTCAGCATATAGTCGTTGGTCAGGGCGATTCCCTGATGGAACCGCGCAGCTTCCAGCGCCAGCAGCATGTGGCTGAAATGCTGAACACGGGCAGCAGACGGCAACGGCTGCTCCACATCCCGGAACCACGCCTGCCAGTCACCGGCAGGTTTGTCGAAAATGCTGTGGGTCGATAACAACGGAAAACGCGCGATATCCTCCGGCGACAGGGGATCCTCATACCGCCCCTCCGGCTCCGCGTCACGCCCTAACTCCCGCCGGATACGCTGCCAGTAATCCTGACTGCACACCGGAAACAACCGCTCCGTGTACAAATGCTCGTAGCTGTAGGCCGGCGCCGTGGTGTGGATGGTGATAAAACAATCCGCCACCCGATCCGACAACACCGGGTTCTCGCTGCTCATCTCCAGCGCCAGGTCAATCTGCGGGTGCAACCGCTGCAAATCCGGCAACCGCGGCACCAGCCAGCGCACCGCAAACGAACTGAACACCGACAACCGCAACCGGGACTCCTCATGCCCCAGTAACTGCTCACTGGCCCGTTCAATCTGCAACAGCGCCGACCCGACCGCATCAAAATACTGCCGGCCTTCGTCGGTCAGCGTCACCGCGCGACCGGAACGCCAGAAAAGCCGTTCGCCCAGATAAGTCTCCAGCTGTTTGACCTGGTGACTGACTGCACTCTGGGTGATCGACAGTTCCTCGGCGGCAGCCGAAAAGCTGTTCAGCCGGGCAACGGCTTCGAATACGGGGAGGGCTTTCAGTGGGGGTAGTCTCATTGACGCCAGCTATCTATTTTTCTAATGACTGTTCAATAATGATCATTTTATCGGATAGTAGCACTTCATTAGACTCACCACAGAATTTCGCGGATCAGTCCGGGTTGTCCCTCCGAAAATGTTCGTAGCCATGGATGGCGGAGACAAGCGTACATGGATGTACTCGCAGCGGTTTTCGGAGGGACAACCCGGACTGATCCTGCCACCAAACGATGAAGGCTGGATAAAGGAAGGAAACACCAAAGTGTCAGGCAAAACCGTCAACAGCGCCATTCTGCTGCTGGTCATCGGCAACGCCATGGCCATACTCTCGGACGTCTTCATCAAACTGATGGACCCCGGCGCCCCCGTCTTCCAGTTCGCCTTCCTGCGCTGCGTACTCACCCTGGTGTTCCTGCTGCCGCTGGCCCGCAAACTCGACACAGGCAACCTCTTCGGCGGCCTGAAAGTCCACGCCATCCGCGCCCACATCCACCTGGTCGGCATCGTATGCATGGTGATCGCCCTCACCAACCTGCCGCTGGCTACCGCTAACGCCCTGTTCTACGCCGCGCCGATACTGGTGATGGTGCTGTCGGCCGTATTCTTCCGGGAAAAACTCACCCCCCTAAGCGTCACCGCCGTGTTCAGTGGCTTTGCCGGCATCATCGTGATACTGCGCCCGGTGGAGTTCAACTGGGCCGTCATCGCCGCCCTGGGCTCGGCCTTTGCCCTGGCCATCAACGCCGTCATGGTGCGGCAGCTGCCGAAAGAACAAACCACCGTGCACAAGCTGTTCCTGAACTACCTGCTGATCATACCGGCCGCAGGCGCACTGGCATTCTGGGAAGGGGCAACGTGGAACCTGCAGATCCTGGTCAGCGCCGCCGGCTCCGCCCTGTTCATCCTGGGTTACAACATCACCGTGTTGCTGGCCTACCGGCAGGTGGATGCCAACCAGGTCACCAGCGCCGAATACACCGGGCTGATCTGGGCGGTGGCCATTGGCTGGATCTGGTTTGGTGAGGTGCCGGACCTGTGGTTCCTCGCCGGCAGCATGATGATCGTGGTGCCGTTGGTACTGATTGGCCTGCGGCACCGGAGACGGCGTTCACCGGCCCGGGGCTTTAACCCCGCCAGCCGGGAAACACCGCAGAAAGAGCTGGAACCCGGGTTCAGCGGGTCTGCTCAATGATCGCCTGGGTATCGCGGATAATCCGCGCTACCCGATGCTCCGGCGCCAGACGGTCGTCGTAGCCGTAGCTGGTGCGGTATCCGTTCCGGTGATCGTCACGATACCGGTAGTGATCGTGGCGGTCCCGGTATTTTTCGCGGTACTTTTCCTGTTTGTAGCGCGCTTTTTGCCGCTTTTCCCAGTATTTTCGATCATGGTCCCGGCTGTAGTGCCGGTCGCCACGATGATCGCGGTCCCGCCATTCCGAGCGCAGGTACTTCTTCTGATGCCCCGGCGGCAGCGCCTTGCCCCGTTCCAGCTGTTTCTGGATGCCCGGCGGGTGGCCGTGGCCACGGTAGCCGTCTGCCTGTGCCAGGCCGGCAAAGCCCAGGGCGACAATCAGGGTACTGCTGATCAGTAGTCGTTTCATGATGACTCTCCCATCTGTTGACCGACTGAAACCATGCTATACGGAAACTTTCCGTGAAGCCTTGCCGTCAGATTACCGAACAGAAGGGTGTTGTCAGCGCCCGAAGGGCGAATTTGCACAAGCTTTACACCGGTTGACGTTTAACGGTCCTTAACCGCGACAGGTTCGTTGCCAAGCAGGTGCGTTTCTATCGCAAAGGTATGCACACAGTCGTCGCCCAATGCCCGCAAAGACTCCGCCAGCCGCAGCAGATACTCGGAATTCGGGCCGCTGGGCCCGGCGGCAGCGGCAATCTGGGCGGCGATATCCGCTTCCGGAGCCTCTCCCAGAAACGCCTCGTTATCCTCCGTGGCGATGTACACCAGCCCCTCGGCGTGGCTGCCGTCGTCGAAGGTCATGGTGGTGCTGAAGCGCAGGTAGCCGTTCTTCTCCCGCACATCCAGGTACTCGAACACATTGGGCGATACCCGGTAGGCCATGCCTTTGCATCGGGCTCCGGGCTGCTCAATCAGGGTAACCACCCGCCCCGGTGCTTCCGGTGTACCCCGATGGTCGTGGGAACCCTGCCAGAACCGCCGCGCCCAACCGCGAATAGTGGCCGGGCGTTGTTCCAGAAACGGGAAATCCACCTTGTAAATCAGCGAGCCATAGCCAAACAGCCATACCGATTCGATACCCTCAAAGTTGTACCGGGCCCGATTGTGGTCGATAGTATTAGCAGTCATTCCTGTCCTGACATATCCGGGAGACGTTTCAATTGCAGGTTTTTCATTCAATCCGGCTGGCGCTTCTGGCCAGCTTTGCCGGCTGGCTCATCCAGTGTCCGGTTAGCGCAGCCGAGCCGGACAGCCAGCCAATACCCACCTACAGCGTGGTGGTTCAGGATATTGATTACTATCCCATCTACAAGGCTGATTTAGCCAGTAACGAGTATTCCGGTTACCTGCGGGACCTGATGGATGCCTTTGCTGCGGCCGAGGCTATCCGCTTCGAGTACAAGGTGCGGCCGGTGCGCCGGATGATCTGGGAGTACACCCGGGGCCTGTATGACTTCGCCCTGCCCGATCACCCCAACTGGAACAAATCCGAAAAACTGGGCATGGAGCTGAGCTATTCGCCGCCGCTGCTGCACTTTGCCGATGGCCTGTACGTGTTGCGGGAAAACGCCGGCATCACCCGGGAGCAGATGGCCGATTACGGCACCATACACGGCTTTACCCCGTGGAAATTCCAGGACCGGATCGACCAGGGCAATGTTGAACTGATTACCGCATCATCGCCGGAAAACCTGGTGCTGATGGCGCTGGCCGGTCGGGTAGAAGTGATCAACCTGGCGGCGCCGGTGGCGGAGTACCATTTCCGCAACCTGGACGCGACAGGGCGCTTTGAAACCGCGGCCCACCTGCTGCCGGTCAGCCTCAGCAGCTACCATCTGTCATCTGCCCGGCACCCGGACATCATCAACGCACTGGCCGATTTTCTTGAGCAGAACCCCGAAATCCCACAGCAACTGCAGGAAAAATACCGGTTTCCGGCCTTACCTTCAGGCGACTGATGCCATAAACCCGGCAATACCGGTCAGAACGATTTCCGCCGCCATGGCCGAGAGAATCAGGCCGCTGATCTTCGACATGATGTTCAGGCCGGTCTTGCCCAGGGCTTTTTCCAGGTAGCTGGACAACCGCAGCAACACCGCCAGGATCAGCAAGCCAGACACCAGCCCCAGCAAACCGCCCGCCACTTCCGGCACCGCCTTGAGTTCAGCACCGTAAACCAGGATGGCACCAATGGTTGCCGGGCCGATCATCACCGGAATGGCCAGGGGCACCACGGCGATGTCATCGCGGTCTTCATCCGGCAGGCCGGTGGCATGGTTGCGGGTACCGCTGTTCACCAGGCTGATGGCGGTGAGGAACAGCAAGCTGCCGGCCCCGATGCGGAACGAATTCAGGGTAATGCCGATGGCGTTGAACAGCAGCGGGCCGGCAAAGAACAGGATCACCCCCAGAATAAACGCCGACACACAGGCCCGGCGGATGATCGACGCCTTCTCGGCTGCCGGTAACCCCCGGGTAAGCGCCAGGAACATGGTGACCACGAAAAACGGCGCCAGCAGGAACAGGAAGCGAATGGTGCTGCTGAGGTAGGTCGAGAAAAACGTTTCAAGCATTGAGGCAAATCCGGCACAGGTTTAAAGCCGGTAAGCATAGCGCCGGTTTGCCGGTTCTGCCGTAAGGAAGAGAACCTATGATGGGTGTTCAGCGCTTCTTGATGGATGGTTTGCGGGGCTTTCCGGGTTTCGACGGTTTGCCCTTCGGGCCGGGGCCTTTGCGGCCTTTGCCTGCGGGGGCTTTTCCGCCGGGCTTTGCTCCGGCCCTGGCCGGCTTACCACCAGGACCCGGGCGACCGCCCTTCGCTGAAGCAGGCTTTTTGCGGGGCTTGTTACCGGCCGGCTGCGAGGCCTCCGACGACGAATCCCGGATGGCATCGAACAGCACCGCCAGTTCTTTTTCTGTGAGATCCCGCCAGGCCCCCACCGGCAGGCCCTGCAGGCTGACGTTCATGATCCGCACCCGCTCCAGCCGAGTGACCTCGTAGCCAAAATGCTCGGCCATGCGGCGGATCTGGCGGTTCAGGCCCTGTACCAGGATGATGCGGAACACAAACCGGGAAACCTTCTCGACCTTGCAGCGCTTGGTCATGGTGCCCAGGATTGGCACGCCGTTACTCATGCCCTCGACGAATTCCCGGGTGACCGGCTTATCCACCGTCACCAGGTATTCTTTCTCATGGTTATTACCGGCCCGCAGGATCTTGTTCACCAGGTCGCCGTTACTGGTGAGGAAAATCAGCCCCTGGGAGTCTTTATCCAGCCGGCCGATGGGGAAAATCCGTTCGCTGTGGCCGACAAAGCGCTGGATATTGTCTTTCTCAGCACTGTCGGTGGTGCTGACAATGCCCACCGGCTTGTTCAGGGCGATAAAGACCAGGTCTTCCTCATCCCGGGGTTCCACCACCTGGCCGTTCACCTTCACCACATCGCCCGGCAACACCTGGTCGCCCACCTGGGCCCGGCGGCCGTTGATGTGAACATTACCCTGCTCGATATAGCGGTCAGCATCCCGGCGCGAGCACATGCCGCTCTCGCTGATGTATTTGTTCAGTCGGGTGGAGGTTCTGGTGTTCATGGAGCCCTGCCGGATGCCTGGAAATGGGATAACTCACGGTCGAATGCGGGCATCATCCCACCGGGTGGCCGCTACGGCAACCGGCAAACCGCGGCTCGCCCTCCAAACTATCCCAGTGTTATCTGGAACTTACACCAGCATTAGACTAAAGAATTAGGTAGTTTCACTAACACCATTAAGCATGCTTTCTTGTTTCGCTGTTAGAATATGGCGCTTTTCTGTTCGCCCCATTGCCGACAAGGTCAGGAACCGGGGCCGTTAACCGCATAACAAGAGGTGGATCATGTCGACCGAATCCAGGATTCGTTGCCCAAAACTTAGCAAGCGTATTATGAGTGCACGAGACGCTGCCAGCCTGATCCCCTCCGGCGTGAACGTGGGCATGAGCGGCTTCACCGGCGCGGGCTACCCGAAAGCCGTGCCCCAGGCCCTGGCCGAGCACATCCGTGACCACCGCGCCCGTGGCGAGAACTTCCGCATCAGCGTATGGACCGGTGCCTCCACCGCCCCGGAACTGGACGGCGCGCTGGCCGAAGTGGACGGCATTGAAATGCGCCTGCCCTACCAGAGCGATCCCACCTGCCGCCAGAAGATCAACGAAGGCAAGATGGAATACATGGATATCCACCTGTCGCACGTGGCCCAGCACGCCTGGTCCGGTTTCTTCGGCAAGCTGGATATTGCCGTCATCGAGGTGGTAGGCATTACGGAAGATGGTCGGCTGATTCCGTCGTCATCCATCGGCAACAACAAAACCTGGATTGACCAGGCCGACAAGGTCATCCTCGAAGTGAACCACGGCCAGAGTGCCGGCCTGGAAGGCATGCACGACGTCTATTACGGCACCGCCCTGCCGCCGCGCCGCAAGCCGATCCCGATCACCAAACCGGACGAGCGCTTTGGTGAGAAGTACCTGATGTGCCCGCCGGAGAAAGTGATTGCGGTAGTGGAAACCAACTCGCCGGACCGCAACTCCCGTTTCAGCGACCCGGACGAAAACTCCCGTCGCATTGCCGGCCACCTGCTGGACTTCTTCGCCAGCGAAGTCGAAAAGAAGCGCCTGCCGGCCAACCTGCTGCCGCTGCAATCCGGCGTCGGCAACATTGCCAACGCTGTGATGGCTGGCCTGAACGAAGGCCCGTTCAACAACCTGACCGCCTACACCGAAGTACTGCAGGACGGCATGCTGGAGATGCTGAAATCCGGCAAACTCGCCAAGGCCTCAGCCACCGCCTTCTCCCTGAGCCCGGAAGCCAACCAGGAGCTGGCCGACAACATCGATTTCTACCGGGACCGCATTGTGCTGCGTACCCAGGAAATCAGTAACCATCCGGAAGTGATCCGCCGCCTTGGCATCATTGCCATGAACGGCATGATTGAAGCCGACATCTACGGCAACGTGAACTCTACCCACGTGATGGGCACCCGCATCATGAACGGCATCGGCGGTTCCGGCGACTTTGCCCGTAACGGCTTCCTGTCGGTGTTCATGACCCCGTCGACCGCCAAGGGTGGCTCTATTTCCACGATTGTGCCGATGGTGTCCCACGTGGACCACACCGAACACGATGTGCAGATTGTCGTGACCGAACAGGGCCTGGCCGACCTGCGAGGCCTTCCGCCCCGCCAGCGGGCGCTGAACATCATCGAAAAGTGTGCGCACCCGGACTTCCGCCCGCGCCTGCGGGACTACTTCGAACGCGCCTGCAACAGCGGCCGCGGTATGCACACCCCGCACCTGCTGGAAGAAGCCCTGAGCTGGCACCACCGCTTCGAAGAAACCGGGCAGATGTAACCCGGTTTACAGGGCCAGCCACTGCGCCGGCCCTGTTGCAATGGTCAGCCGGCCAACGCCGGCTCGCCACCCTGCTCCATCACCTCTGCTGCTTCACACACATACTGCTCGGCATCAAAGAGCCGGGTCTGCTGCCGGAACTGCCAGGTGAAGCCCGGCCACAGGGTGGTGTTCTTGCCGTTCTCGTTCACGTACCAGCTCTTGCAGCCGGTCTGCCACACGGAATCGCCGAGCTTGGCGTGAATCGAGGCGTTGTACTGGCTGAAGGCATCGTCTTTCACTTCCACGGTTTTCCAGCCCCGGTGCTGCATTTTCTTCAGGGCATCCAGCACGTACTGAACCTGGGATTCGATCATGTACACCATGGAACTGTGGCCGAGGCCGGTGTTCGGGCCCATCAGCATGAAGAAGTTGGGGAAGCCGGCCACCGTGGTGCCCTTGTAGGCTTCCGCACCCTCTCGCCAGGCATCCAGCAGGTCCTGGCCGCCACGGCCGAAGATCACGCCCCGGGGAATCGGCTCCTGGGCCTTGAAGCCGGTGCCGTACACGATGCAGTCCACCTCACGTTCAGTGCCGTTGTTATCCACAATGGTGTTGCCCTTCACTTCACGGATGCCATCGGTGAGCACATCCACGTGATCCTGGTCCAGCGCCGGGTAGTAGTTGTTGGAGATCAGCACCCGCTTGCAGCCGAAGTGGAAATCCGGCGTGACTTTCTTGCGCAGCGCCTTGTCCTTGATCTGGTTGCGGATGTGGCGGCGGGCCTGCAGTTCACCGATTTTCAGGATGCGCGGGTTACCCACAAAGCCCAGCACCCGGGCTTCCAGCATCCAGTAAATGCTCTGGCGGAAAGCGTTCAAAGTTTGCGGGAACTTGCGGAACATCATCCGCTCCAGCGGGCGGATTTCCCGATCCGGCTTGGGCATGATCCACGGCGGCGTGCGCTGGTACAGGTCCAGGTGGGCCGCACTCCTGGCAATCTCCGGCACAAACTGGATGGCCGAGGCGCCGGTACCGATAACGGCCACCCGCTTGCCCCGGAAATCATAGTCGTGGTCCCAGTTCTGGGAGTGGAAGCGAGTGCCGGTGAAAGACTCCATGCCCTTGATGTCCGGGTACGCCGGCGTGCTCAGGCCACCCATGCCGGACACCAGCACCCCGGCGTGCAGTTTGCGGAATCTGGGCAGGGTTTTGTCACTGCAATCCAGTGAATCACCGGGCTTGAGGCCCTGTTTTTCCATATAGGCCCAGAGTTCGGGGCTGTCGCAGGTTTCGATGGTCCAGGCACCGGTTCTTTCATCCCAGCGGGCACCGGCTACGTGGGTGTTAAGCTGGATGTGCTCCATCAGGCCGTACTTTTCCGCGCAGTGGCGCAGGTAGGCTTTGATCTCCGGCTGGGTGGCGAACATCCGGCTCCAGTTGGGGTTCTGTTCGAAGGAGAAGGAGTACAGCGCAGATTGCACGTCGCAGGCGCAGCCGGGGTAGTGGTTTTCGTGCCAGGTGCCGCCGATGTCGTCGCTTTGTTCGAGGATCACAAAGTCGTGGAATCCTGCTTCCTTGAGTTTGATGGCCATGCCGAGGCCGGAGAAGCCGGTGCCGATGATGGCGATCTGGGCGGTTTGTGTCATTGCAGCACTCCTGTGTGGCCTGTTTGGGCCTTGCCTGTTGTTGTTTCGGTGGTCATCATGACCGGTAGACACATGTATACCGCCATGAGTAGACACTTGTATACTCCGGTTCGGGTGTTTGGCCTTGGGTGACAGATTGTTGGCCTGTGTGGCGCCTTGCTGGGGTGATCGGGATCTACTGGCCGCTGGCTTCGGGGGGTTGGTTGGTTTGGGGGGAGGCTGTCCAAAAACCGCTCCTTGCGGCACCCCTTCGGGGTCCGGCCCGCAATCACAGATTGCGGTCGCTCAGCTGTCGCATGAAGCTTCGCTTCATCAGCGCTCGGCTGAGCCCATGTGGCGCTTCTGCTCCGCCATCCATGGCTCCGCACATTTTTGGACAGCCTCCCCCCAAACCAACCTTCAAACTTATGTGTCGGCCGTCTCCCAAATGCTGAATCTGAGAAGGCATGCATACTCACTGTTAGAACGGCCGGGCGGTGGGCCTTGTTCACAGACTGTTGAAGGCCAGGGACGGCCTGAAACAAGCGCACAGGGATGTGCTCGTAGCGTGTCTGTGAACAAGGCCCACCGCCCGGCCCAACTCCAGAATATGAGGCTAAAATGAACACACTGGCCGGTGGAAAACTCAAACTGGTTCAGGCCGCTCTGCGGTTGATTACCGAAACGCGGAGCCTGACGTCGTTGGGGCTGCGGGAGCTGGCTCGTGAGGCGGGGTTGAATCCGAATACGTTTTACCGGCACTTCAAAAGCCTGGATGAATTCGGGCTGCAGGTGCTGGGGTATATCGCCGAGGATATGAAAACCGGGGTGCGGCAGCTGCGGCAGATGGCGGATTCTTCCGAGCAGGCGTCACACGATACCGTCACTTTTGTGTACCGCTACTTCCTCGCCAATCCGGCTGCCACCACCGTGGCTGTTCGTGAGCTGCACGGGCCGTCGCCGGTGTTGCGCCGGGCTTTGGAGGCGCAGCTGGATGCCAGTGCCCGGGAGATGGCGGAGGATATTCTGGAGCGGGGTCTGGTGCCGGGGGTAGACGCCGCGGTGGTGCACGAGATTTCCCACATGACCATTCGCTACATCCTGTTCCGGGCCATGGATTACATCGAGAAGCCGGAGCAGCGGGAGCGGATTCAGCTGGAGACAGAGCGGTTTATCAACCGGCAGTTTCGGGGTGCGCTGCTGGAGGGGGTTGAAGTAGAAAATCTCCTGGCGCTGCAGGAACAAAAAAGCCGCGGGGCCTGAGCAGGCGCCGCGGCAAGCAGGATCGAAGGAGTAGTTCGATCAGTAAAGCTTGGCCAGGGATTTCTTGGCGAAGGCTTCCACTTCGTTCAATCGGCCTTCTTTCACTTTCACCAGCCATTCCGGGTCTTGCAACAGGGCGCGGCCGACGGCAATGAGTTCAAATTCGCCGTTGGTCATACGCTCAACCAGCTCGTCGATGCCGGACTGTTCAACGGCTTCTTTCTTGCTGGCAAAAGTGCCGCTGATGAAGTCTTCGGTCAGGCCTACGCTGCCAACAGACATGGTCGGCTTGCCGGTGAGTTTCTGGGTCCAGCCGGCCAGGTTCAGGTTGGAACCTTCAAATTCCGGTTCCCAGAAGCGACGGGTGGAGGCGTGGAAGATATCCACACCGGCATCCACCAGCGGCTTCAGGAACTGTTCCAGTTGTTCCGGGCTGTCGACCAGTTTGGCTTCATAGGCTTGCTGCTTCCACTGGGAGAAACGCAGCATGATCGGGTAATCCGGGCCTACGCGGTGGCGGACTTCTTCGACGATTTCCACTACGAAGCGCAGGCGGTTTTCCATGCTGCCGCCGTATTCGTCGTCGCGTTGGTTGGTGCCTTCCCACAGGAACTGGTCCAGCAGGTAACCATGGGCACCGTGGATTTCCACGCCGTCAAAACCGAGGGCCTTGGCATCCTGGGCAGCATCGCCGAAGGCTTTGATCACATCCTGGATGTCTTCCTTGCTCATCACCTTGCCGTTGGGCTTGCCCGGGGCAAACAGGCCTGAAGGGCTGTAACCGGGAACAGACGGATCCGGCTCGATACCTTCTTTGCGCACCGCGCCCACGTGCCACAGCTGCGGGAAGATGGCGCCGCCGGCTTCGTGCACGGCATCAACCACCTGCTTCCAGCCCGCCAGGGCTTCGTCGCCATAGAAGGCCGGCACGTTCGGGTAACCGTTGGCCGCCGCGTGATTCACTACGGTGCCCTCGGTAATGATCAGGCCAACACCGGCTTCGGCACGGCGGCGATAGTAATCCACCACATCCTGCCCCGGCACGCCATTGGGCGAGAAGTTGCGGGTCATCGGAGCCATGGCTACGCGGTTACGCAGCTTGAGGTTGTGCAGTTCAAACGGTTCAAACAACGGGCCTAGATTCATGCTCATAAACAGTATGCAACCTTCTTAATTTGGTTTCGTAAAGCAACCCTATTCAATCCGGTTTCAAAATGCAACCCTATTGGGTACACTCCCTGACATGGCCAGAAAACGTTTTGATGATTCCAGTTGTTCCGTCGCCCGCGCCCTCAATGAAGTGGGCGACTGGTGGTCCCTGCTGATTGTGCTGCATGCAATGTACGGTACCCGGCGGTTTGTGGACTTCCAGCAGCAGCTGGGCATCGCCAAGAACATCCTGTGCGACCGCCTGGCCAAGTTGGTGGACAACGAAGTGCTGCGCAAGGAAGATGTGGGCGAGCATGGCTCCCGCTTTGAATACCGCCTGACCGAAAAAGGCCGGGACCTGTTTCCGGTGGTGGTAGCCCTGCGCCAGTGGGGCGACAAATGGAACCCGGCACCAGACGGCCAGCCGCTGGATCTTCGTGACCGGGAGAGTGGCCAGCCTATCCAGGCCGTGACGGTTCAGAACGCCAAAGGCGAACCCTTGAGCATCCGGGATGTGTTGGTGGCGGAAGACCTGGAGAAGGCCAGCAACCAGGGCTGACTATACGAAGTGTCCGAAGCGCCTCCGTTTTTTTGAGTTGGGTCAACCGTGCCGCCGAAGCCTGCCGGGGTGGCGTCCTTAATTGTCTTAAATCAAGTTTTCCCTTTCCCCAGCGATTACCCTCACTCCATCGACTTTTAATAAGTGAGGAAATGGCTATGTCTCGTACTTTCAAACTCGGTGTTCTGGCTGCGGCCGTGATGGCTGTTGCGCCCGCTGCTCAGGCCTTTGAAGCAGGTGATTTCATTGTTCGCGCGGGTGCTGTACATGTCGCACCAGATGATTCTAGTGATGTCATTACCGTAGGCTCTGTTGCTGCTCTCGGTGCGGACGCCCGTGTTGCAGTTGATTCCAACACACAGCTGGGTCTTCGTGGCACCTACATGTTCACCAGCAACCTTGGCTTGGGTGTACTTGCGGCTACGCCGTTCAAGCACAACATCAGTGGCGCTGGTGATATTGCAGCCTTGGGTGACATTGGTGAAACCAAGCACCTGCCACCAACCATTACCCTGCAGTACTATCCGATGAAGAGTTCATCTGCAGTACAGCCCTATGCAGGCGTAGGCGTTAACTACACGACTTTCTTCGAAGAAAAAACGGTTCTGGGTGAGCTGGATCTGGATGACAGCGTTGGTGTGGCCGTGGAATTCGGTGTGGACTATATGCTGAGCGAACAGTTCGGTCTTAACGCCGCCGTATGGTGGGCAGATATCAATACCGATGCACAAGTGACTCTGGCAGACGGTGTCACTAAAACCGACAAATTCGAAGTAGAAATCGACCCCATGGTCTACATGGTAGGTTTCACCTACAAGTTCTGATCCGGAGTCTCCCCGGCAGCTCGCAACTCACGGAGCTGCCGCAGGAACCACTCTCAGAACACAAAAAAGCGGGACTCTTCAGCCCCGCTTTTTTATTGTCCGGAAAACCGGATCAGATCACGCGCTCTGGCGCTGGGCCGGGCGGCCAGTTCTGCCCTGCCCCTGGCCACGGCCTTGTCCTTCGCCCTGACCACCGCGACCACGACCGCCGCTGCGAGCAGCCGGTTTCGGGCCAAAGTTCTTGCCAGCGCCACCCTGCGGGCGACGGCTGCGGGCCTTGCTCGGGTCTGCCTTGGCTTTGGGCTTCAGCGGCAGGTTGTTTTTCGGCTCGAAGCCTTCCACTTCCTTGCGCGGCAGCTGCTTCTTGATCAGCTTTTCGATGCCCGCCAGCAGTTTGCCTTCATCGGCACTCACCAGCGACAACGCATGGCCACTTTCGCCGGCGCGGCCGGTACGGCCGATGCGGTGCACGTAGTCTTCCGGCACGTTCGGCAGTTCAAAGTTCACTACCTGCGGCAGCTGTTTGATGTCCAGGCCACGGGCAGCGATATCAGTGGCTACCAGCACACGGACTTCGCCAGCCTTGAAGTCGGCCAGCGCACGGGTACGGGCACCCTGTGACTTGTTGCCGTGAATGGCGGCGGCGGTGATGCCGTCTTTTTCCAGCTTCTGGGTCAGGCGGTTGGCGCCGTGCTTGGTGCGGGTGAATACCAGCACCTGGTCCCAGGCGTTGTCACGCACCAGCTTGCTCAGCAGCGCGGTCTTCTGGCTCTGGTCAACCGGGTATACCGACTGCTTCACTTTCTCGGCGGTGGTGTTGCGGGCAGCCACTTCCACCTGTACCGGATTATCCAGCAGGCCCTGGGCCAGGGTGCGGATCTCGTTGGAGAAGGTGGCAGAGAACAGCAGGTTCTGGCGCTTGGCCGGCAGCAACGCAAGGATCTTGCGGATGTCGCGGATAAAGCCCATGTCCAGCATGCGGTCGGCTTCGTCCAGTACCAGGATTTCCACTTCGTTGAAGCGCACAGCGTTCTGCTGGTACAGGTCCATCAAACGGCCCGGTGTTGCCACCAGTACGTCCAGGCCCTTGCGCAGCTTCATCATCTGCGGGTTGATCTTTACACCACCGAAAACCACGGCGGCCTTGGTGGGAACGTATTTGCTGTACAGGTTCACGCTGTCGTGTACCTGCGCGGCCAGTTCACGGGTAGGTGTGAGAATCAGGGCGCGGGGGCCTTTGCCGGTGCGGGGATTTTCCGCCAGGCGCTGCAACAAAGGCAGGGTAAAACCAGCGGTTTTACCGGTGCCGGTCTGGGCCGCGGCCATTACGTCTTTGCCAGACAAAACGGCAGGAATTGCCTGCAGCTGAATGGGAGACGGGGTTTCATAACCCTGATCGGCGGTGGCACGGACCAGCTGCTCGGACAAACCGAGGGAAGAAAAACTCATATACGGTGTACTCTTGATTGATTCTGCCTCCACGAACACCGGATACGGCGAATGCGGGCAGATGCCATGAACATTCATGGAATAAAAGACGACTACGGTCACGCGCCGGGTTCGGGGTGACGTCCTCTGACAGGTCGTATGGATGGTTCGCAAAGCGGCCGTTGGCCGGAAACTGCGGAATCCCTAGAGGCAGGATGCAGGCACGGTAACAGAGCACCCGGCAAATAGCTATAGGTGGTTTTTATTAGCAGGCTTTCATTTATGCAAAAACATGGAACTCCCATGAATGTCTCCGGTCACTAGCCGCCGTATGCCAATAAAAACCCACTGGATTCCGGAGATTCCATGCTCAGCGTAGGCGTTGGCCCCCTCAGCCTGTCCATCGGGCACCTGCTTCTGGTGCTGGCCTTTGTGGTCGCCCTGATTGTAGGCGCCCTGACCGGCCGTAAAGAAAAAACCCCGGTCGCCGGCACCCTGGCCGATATCTTCCTGGTCGCCATGGTCAGTGCCCGTATCGGCTTTGTGGTGCGGTATTTTGGCGAGTATCAGGGCGACTGGCTGGGCATGATCGACATCCGCGATGGCGGCTTCGATATGGTGACCGGCCTGCTGGCTGCCCTGGCGTTCACCGGCTACCTGATGTGGAAACGGGCCGCCATGCGCCGGGCACTGGGCTCGGCCGTCGCCGCCGGGCTGATCACCTGGGGCGGCATCAGTGGCCTGATCGCCCTGATGAACCAGCAAACCCAGGGCCTGCCGGAAGTCGCTCTGACCGATCTGAACGAGCGCCCGGTAGACCTGGCCAGCCTGGCCGGTGACAAGCCTACGGTGGTGAATCTGTGGGCCACCTGGTGCCCGCCCTGCATCCGCGAGATGCCGGTGCTGGAAGAAGCCCAGCAGCGTTATCCGAACGTGAACTTTGTCTTCGCCAACCAGGGCGAGCACCCGGAAACCATCCGCAAGTTCCTGATGGAACAGAACCTGAACCTGAGCCACGTACTCAGCGACAGGCAGAACCGTTTTGGCCGGGTAGTCGGCAGCCACGGCTTGCCAACCACCCTGTTCTATAACGCCCAGGGCCACCTTGTGGATACCCACATGGGCGAACTGTCCCGCGCCAGCCTGGCCCGGAGCCTCGAACGCTTCGACCCGGCTTACCTCAGGCCAGCCAGATCGTCAGGCTGAAGCCCAGCAGGCTGGCCGCGCCCAAACCGCACAGAGACAGCGGCAGGCTCCAGCGGAAGGAGGCATCCCGGGCCCGGTATCCGGTCAGCCGTTCCATGATCAGGGCGTTGGCCGCAAAGGGTGTGCCGAAGGCAGTAATACCCCAGCCGGTAACCATGGCAATCGCCAGGCCCAGCTGGGCCGCGGCTGGCCACAGGGAACCCAGAATGCCGCCCACCAGGGTGGCAATAATAATGGGGTTCATACCCGCCAGCCCGGCGGCAAAGAACACCCAGGGCACACCGGCGGCCAGCAGGGCCCAGAGCCACACCGGCAATTCCGGCTGACCACTGATCTGGCCCAATACCACGCCACTGAGCACCGCCCCGATAAAGGCCGAGCCACCCACAATGGCCAGCTCGTTACTGACATTGGCCATGCTGGTCATGGGCGGATTTTGCCCTCGCAGCCATCCCAGAACCCGGTACAACAGCACCGCCCCCAGGCAGCTCAGAGCCACCGCATGGGCATAGCTCAGCCCGAACTGATGGCTGAGCCAGAGTACGCCCACACACACTGCCAGAATCAGGCCACCAAACCGCAGCCAACTGCCCGCGCCGGCACCAGTACCGCCCTGCTCGGTGTTTTCCAGCGGTTCTGGTTCACGCCAGCGTAATCCCGCCAGCAGCATCAACACAGAAAACGGCACGGCCAGGGACAACAGTGACAACAGGCTCACCTGTGGCAGCAGCGTCAGGGTGAGCACCACCGAGATAGACAGGGGCGAGAACGAGGGTGCCACGCCGAACCCCCGCAAAACAGCTCGCGTGGCATTGCGGGTAGATTCGGAATCGCCATTGCGACGGATACGCTCCCCCACCAGGCTGCCCACCACAGCGACCGAACCAAAGTTCAGGGGAATGGATACCAGCGCGGTACCGAAGGCCAGGCTCAGATAACGGGTCAGCGGCTTGCCACCAAACAGGCTGGAAGAAATCTGTTGCAGGTCCTGTGTGCGGGCCAGCACGTTCGACAACAGCATCACCGCCAGCATCAGGCCCGCCAGGCGGGTCATGTTGCCGGCGGCGGTTACGATCAGCGCCGGGTCGTAGCCCAGGGCAAAGATCAGCATGGCCAGGGCCACCACAAACACCGCCCGGGGCACGTTACGCATGTCCTGCCAACCCAGAAGTATCGCCATACCAGCCGCCGCCGCACCCAGCAACGGCATACCGGGCAGCAGCGAAAGCACGGCCGCAGTCAGGGCAAGGTAGGCAAAGGCCGAACGTAATCCGGTAGGCAAGGTGGTGTCCTTATTCGAACAACGGGAAGCCGTTATCGTAAGGATGCTAAGGGCCCTTGCCTATCAGCATTTGTGATAACACAGCCCTGAGCTATGCCGGGGAGGAAATCCACAGGGTTGATCGGTGCGTAGTTTTAACAGAGAGTAAGATCTATATAAATTCACGACATAAGAAAAAAGGATGATCCATCATGCAGTCCGGATGGAAATTCACCCTCGGCCTGTCCGCCGTTTTAATGATGCTGGGCGGGTGCAGCGAGCAGCAAAAAACGCCCGCCCAAAGCACCGGGCTCAAGCCGCCCTCGGAAACCGGTATTCTGAAAGTCGCCACCCGTAACGGCTCGACCACCTACTACCTTGACCGACACGAGAACCCTGTCGGCCCGGAGTACGCCCTGGTCTCCGACTACGCCCAGGCCCGTGGCTGGGAGGTGGAATGGACCATGCTGGACTCCACCGCCGATGTGCTCGCCGCCCTGGAAGCCGGTACTACCCACCTGGCGGCCTCCGGCCTTACCCATCTGCACAGCCGCAACGAGTTGTTCACGCCGGGGCCGGCCCACACCGAGATCACCGAGCAACTGGTCTGCCACCGTGACGATCGCCCCCTGCCCCGCAAACCTGAAGACATTCAGGGAATCGATATTGCGGTCACCGCCGGGTCCAGCTATGTGGACACACTGAACGAACTGGCCGGACAGCATCCGGAAATTGAGTTCCGGGAAGACAGCGAGCGCACCACCGAAGTGATCCTGGCCGAAGTGGCAGACAGGAATGTGGGCTGCACCGTGGCAGACTCCAACATTGTGCAGGTGATGCGCCGGCACTTCCCGCACCTGGAAGTGGCCATGAACCTGACTGAAGGGCGCAATCTGGGCTGGTACCTGCCGGCCGGCTCAGACGAGCTGGCAGCAGACACCCGAGAGTGGATGAACAGCAAGGAAGGTGACGAAGCCCTGGGCCGGATGGAAAACCTCTACTACGCCTACATTGGCGACTTCGACTTTGTCGATTTGCGGGCCCTGAACCGGCGGATTGAAGACCGGCTGCCGAACTACATCGATCTGTTCCGGGCGGCCGAGCAGAAAACCGGCATACCGGCTGACCTGCTGGCAGCGCTGGCCTACCAGGAATCCCACTGGAACCCGAAAGCCAGGTCGCCCACCGGCGTGCGGGGGATGATGATGCTGACTTTGAACACCGCAAAATCCCTGGGGGTAACCAACCGGCTGGACCCAATTGCTTCCATTGACGGCGGTGCCCGCTACCTGGCCGACCGCCATCGCCGCCTGCCGGAAACCATCCCGGAGCCGGACCGCACCTTCCTGGCCCTGGCCAGCTACAACATCGGCCGCGGCCACCTGCTGGATGCCCGGCAATTGGCCCGGGACCTGGGCAAGAACCCGGATTCCTGGGACGACATGGAAAAGGTACTGCCCCTGAAAGCCGACAAACGCTACTACCCCAGCACCCGCTATGGCTACGCCCGGGGTTACGAACCGGTGCACTACGTGCAGCGTATCCGCAACTACCGGGACATTATCCGGCCAGCGTTCCAGTAACTCAGGAGCCGAACAGGGCCGAGCGCAGGGGCCGCAGGAAACCGGTACTCTGGGGCTGTCCGGCCAGGCTGCGTTGGCCGTCGAATTCCAGGTAGCCATCTTCGATGGGCTCGAAGCGCAGAATCTTCACATCGGTGAGGTAATCCT
Organism: Marinobacter vinifirmus; assembly: GCF_002258215.1. Lineage (GTDB taxonomy): Bacteria > Pseudomonadota > Gammaproteobacteria > Pseudomonadales > Oleiphilaceae > Marinobacter > Marinobacter vinifirmus. Next base: position 14,153 of record NZ_NEFY01000005.1, on the reverse strand, counting down.
GCGAGGCCTTCCAGGGGCCATGGGTGCCCTGGCGGGGAAGCCGGTCTTCGGCTCGTTTGATGTAGCCGGCGTCCAGCGAGCCCAGAATGGTTTCATCACCGCCACTGTTCTCGGTATCCCGTGGCACCGCCACCTCATAACCCTTGCGGTCCATATGGTTGATCAGCCGGCACAGGTACTCGCTGGCGATATCCGCTTTCAGGGTCCAGGAGATGTTGGTGTAGCCGAAGATCATGCCGGCATTGGGCATGCCTTCCAGCATCACGTTCTTGTAGATCACCTTGTCTTTCAACACCACCTCCCGGCCATCAACCCGGGGTTTGATGCCACCCAGCATCTGGATATCCAGGCCGGTGGCCGGAACGATGATGTCGGCTTCCAGTTCCTCGCCGGACTTCAGGCGAATGCCGGTTTTGGTAAAGCACTCGATGTGATCGGTTTTGATCGACGCGGTGCCGGCCTTGATGGCCTCGAACAGGTCGCCGTCTTTCACCACGCACAGGCGCTGGTCCCAGGGGTTGTAGTCCGGGCTGAAGTGGCGCATGTCAGCCTTGCCGTTGAGCTGGCGTTTGATGATCGACAGGAACAGGCGGCGCATGGCTTTCGGGCTCTTGCGGGAGCGCTCGAACAGGAACCGGGAAATGGAAATATTACGGGCCCGGGTCAGCCGGTAGGCGGTCCTGGCCGGCAGTACTTTCTGCATGGCCAGGGTGATTTTATCGGTTGACGGCAGCGGCATCAGGTACGTGGGCGAGCGCTGCAGCATGGTTACATGGGCCGCGTTCTCCGCCATGGTGGGCACCAGGGTAATGGCCGTGGCACCACTGCCGATCACCACCACTTTCTTGCCGGTGTAGTCCAGGTTTTCCGGCCAGTGCTGGGGGTGCACAACCTGGCCCTTGAAGTCGCTCTCGCCGGGGAAATCCGGTTTGTAGCCCTGGTCATAGTTGTAGTAACCGGTACAACCCACCAGGAAGTTAGCGGTGTAGGTTTCCTGGTCGCCGGTCTGCTCATTCTCGGCGGTCACTGTCCAGCACTTATCTGCGCTGGACCACTCGGCGGTTTTTACCGCCACACTGTACCGGATGTGCTTTTCGACATCGTTTTCCTTCGCGGTTTCCGCCACATAACGCTTGATGGATGCGCCATCGGCCAGCACCTTGCCGCCGGTCCAGGGCCGGAAGTTATAGCCGAAGGTGAACATGTCAGAATCCGAGCGGATGCCCGGGTAACGGAACAGGTCCCAGGTGCCGCCCAGCGACTGGCGGCGCTCCAGGATGGCAAAGCGCTTGCCGGGGCATTCCCGTTTCAGATGGCAGGCCATGCCGATGCCGGATACCCCGGCACCGATGATCAGGACATCGTAGTGTTGTTGGTTCATGCGGAGGTCTCCCGGGCGTTATCTTTCTTGTTGAATAACGCCCACGTTACGCCGCCGGCCCGCTACTTCAATTGGCCTGACAACCCCCGTGAAGCCGTATGCAGGGCCAAACCACCTGCACACGTCCGGCCGGAACCTGCTTGTCTCACGGCTTTAACCCCGGGTACTTTTTCTGCAACCGGTACAGCCGGACGATGGTAATGATGTTGGTAACCAGCACCATGCCCTCGGCCAGAATGCCGCCCACCGAACCGATCACGATGTTGTTGAGCATCCACGCCAGGGCGGCCAGGCCAAGCACAATGCGAAGCGGTATCCCCCGGAGCATGAACATACCCACGGTGCCCAGGGTGGCGGCGGTCAGGGGGAACACATCGGTGGCGGTTTTCCAGGTGGCCCAGGCCACCAGCAGATTGACGGCGAGTATGCCGGCCATGATTTTCCAGTTGCCCTGGTAGCTGCGCGCCAGGGCGATGCGCAGGATGACCAGCACCGTCAAGGCGGCAGCGGTCCAGCTCTGGAAGAAGGCAAACATCAGGGCGAAGGCGACATTGGCAGAGATCAGCAGCACCATCAGCCGGTCGTCGTTCTTGTTGGCAAAGCCGGCAATACAGAAAGCCAGGGCCACCAGGCCCGCCAGCTGGCCAAGCAGTTGTGCCAATGTCATGCCTGCGATCAGATCTGCCATCGCGCCCTCATCGTCAAAACCACCAGACTGCCATATTTGCCGGCGCTGAACCACGCAGTTGGTGGTGCCTGCGAGCAATACCTTTGGTACAAAATGCCATTGCCCTTAGTTTGCTAATCAGGCCATCATCGTTCAATCACGCGCACACCCTGGAATCCGGACATGGACAACTACCTGAAAGCCACGCCCTTCTTCGACTACAACCATCCCGCAGTTAGCGCCTGGCTCCAGGAGCAGCTGGCCGGTGTTCCGGATGACCCGGTAGAGCAAATGAAGGCGCTGTACCTGGCGGTGCGCGACGGCATCCAGTACAACCCCTATGTGTTCCGGGCGGAACCCCACACCCTGTCCGCCAGCTATGCCCTGGAATCCGGCGAAACCTACTGCATCCCCAAAGCCGTTCTTCTGGGCGCGGCCGCGCGGGCCCTGGGCATCCCCAGCCGCCTGGGCCTGGCCGATGTACGCAACCACCTGTCCAGCCCCAAGCTGATTGAATGGCTGCAGTCGGATGTGTTCCGCATGCACGGGTTTATCGAGCTGTACCTGAACGGCCGCTGGGTGAAGGCCACGCCGGCGTTCAACCAGCAGTTGTGCCAGATGATGAAGGTAGACCCGCTGGAGTTCGACGGCGTGAACGACTCGGTGTTCCAGGAATTCACCGAGGATGGCCACGCCCATATGGAATACATCAACGACCACGGTGTGTTCGACGACGTGCCCTTTGATTTTATTCTGGAAGGCCTGCAGGCGGCCTACGGCCACCTGTTCACCCCGCAGGGCGAGGCTGGCCCGGTAAGCGGTAGCCTGGAGCAGGACATGGCGGGCGGCTCGTAAGCCCATAAAAAAACCGGTATCCACATCCCGCAGATACCGGTTTCAGGGGTCAGCCTGAGGCTGTCAGACTTGGGTAAACTTACTGCGCAGAGTTGCGGATCAGGAAGTCAAAGGCACTCAGGGAAGCCTTGGCACCTTCGCCCATAGAGATCACGATCTGCTTGTAGGGCACGGTGGTGGCATCGCCGGCCGCGAACACACCCGGAATGGATGTTTCGTTACGGTCGTTGACGATGATCTCGCCGTGCTGGCTCAGCTCGATATCACCTTTCAGCCACTCGGTGTTCGGCACCAGGCCGATCTGCACGAAGATACCTTCCAGCTCGATGTGGTGCGCTTCGCCGGTGGTGCGGTCGGTATAGTTCAGGCCGCTTACCCGGCCGTTCTCGCCCACTACCTCAGTGGTCTGGCCCGAGGTGATGATCTTCACGTTGTCCAGGCTGCGCAGTTTCTTCTGCAGCACTTCGTCTGCACGCATCTGATCACCAAACTCGATCAGGGTAACGTGGCCAACAATACCGGCCAGGTCGATGGCTGCTTCCACGCCGGAGTTACCGCCACCGATGACCGCCACGCGCTTGCCTTTGAACAGCGGGCCGTCGCAGTGCGGGCAGTAAGCCACGCCCTTGTTACGGTACTCTTCTTCACCCGGCACACCCATCTGGCGCCAGCGGGCACCGGTGGACAGAATGAGGGTACGGGACTTCAAAGAAGCACCATTGGCCAGCTTCACTTCGTGCAGGCCGCCCGGCTGCGCTGCCGGAATCAGCTTCTCGGCGCGCTGCATGTTCATGATGTCGACTTCATATTCGTTAACGTGCTGCTCCATGGCGGAGACCAGCTTCGGGCCTTCGGTGTAAGGCACGGAAATCAGGTTTTCGATACCCATGGTATCGCTCACCTGGCCACCGAAACGCTCGGCCGCAATACCGGTGGAGATTCCCTTACGGGCCGCGTAGATCGCCGCCGCAGCGCCAGCCGGGCCACCACCGATGACCAGAACTTCGAAGTCGTCTTTCTGGTTCAGCTTCTCGGCCTCTTTCTCGGCAGAGTTGGTGTCCAGTTTGGCTACGATTTCTTCCAGCGTCATGCGGCCCTGGCCCCAGGGCTGGCCGTTCAGGTACACACTCGGTACCGCCATCACTTCACGCTGCTCGACTTCGTCCTGGAACAGGGCGCCATCGATGGAGGTGTGCTTCACCTTCGGGTTCAGCACGCTCATCAGGTTCAGGGCCTGTACCACGTCCGGACAGTTCTGGCAGGACAGGGAGAAGTAGGTTTCGAACTCGAACTCGCCGTCCAGCTCCTGGATCTGCTCGATCAGCTCCTGTGACGCCTTGGACGGGTGACCGCCTACCTGCAGCAGCGCCAGTACCAGTGAGGTGAACTCGTGACCCATGGGGATACCGGCGAAACGTACGCCAACATCGGAACCAATACGGTTGATCGCGAAAGACGGGCGACGCACGTCGGTTGATTCTTCGGTGCGCAGGCTGATCTTGGAGGACATCGGCTCCAGTTCTTCCAGCAGCTCTTTCAGCTCCTGGGACTTCTTGCTGTCGTCATAGGCTGCCACCAGCTCGATCGGCTGCTGCAGCTTTTCCATGTACGCCTGGAGTTGTTGCTTGATGTTTGCATCCAACATTTAGGGGGTCTCCTTGATGTCTGTCGTAGCCAAGTGGCTGAATTCAAAGTGAATCGTTAAAAGAAGTTGTGTGTACGATACGGCCCTGCAATACAAAGCTCAAATTAATTGATGTAAAACGATTAATAGGGCAGAGCTATAGTATGCGCGTTAACCCATCCCCACTCTGAACCCCGGCCACCACAGCCGCTCGAATACCCCAAGCTTCACTTCAACAGTAGACGATATCGGAAGCCCAGGGCATGACCGGTGGCAAGATTGCGGGTTTTGCGGACACCACAACGCAAAAACCCCGGCAGAGCCGGGGTTTTCGGAGGATCGAGGCCTGCGGACAGGCCTCTTTCCAGTCAGTTTTTCTGTGGCAGAAAAACTTAGATCTTGCCAACCAGGTCCAGAGACGGAGCCAGTGTTTCTTCGCCTTCTTTCCACTTGGCCGGGCAAACTTCACCAGGATGGTTGCGAACGTACTGGGCAGCTTTAACCTTGCGCAGCAGGTCGTCTGCGTCACGGCCGATGCCTTCAGCAGTGATTTCCATGGCCTGGATAACGCCATCCGGATCGATCAGGAAAGTAGCACGGTCTGCCAGGCCCTGGCCTTCACGCATAACACCGAAGTTGTTGGTGATGGTGCCAGTCTGGTCGCCTACCATGTAGTACTGGATCTTGCCGATGGTGTCGGAAGTATCGTGCCATGCTTTGTGGGTGAAGTGAGTGTCGGTAGACACGGAGAACACTTCAACGCCCAGCTTCTGCAGCTCTTCGTACTTGTCAGCTACGTCGCCCAACTCGGTCGGGCAAACGAAGGTGAAGTCAGCCGGGTAGAAGAAGAAGATGGCCCACTTGCCTTTAACATCTGCTTCGGAGATTTCTACAAACTCGCCCTGCTTGAATGCGGTTGCGTTGAACGGTTTGATTTCGCTGTTAATAATACCCATCTCAGAATAGCTCCTGTTGATAGTTTGGGTTGATGGCTAAGAATCGGTGCAAAGAATACTGCTTTTGCCAATTCGGTAAAAATTGATTATTTCCAACCTCAGGATAGGCTCAGCCTATCCTGATAAAAATCCTGCCTCTCGGCCCGCAGCGGTACGGCGTTATCCTGCTACCCAACCAGATATGGGGCCTCGCCCCGCCGTTTCAATCCTGTGGAAAACCAGTATGTGTTGTTCCGGTGACGGTTTGATGGCGGCAGTAACCCCCGGATTCACTAGGCATAAATATAAAAAAGGTATTCCTGTCCGTTCTTCACCGGATCCTGGGCAAAGGTATAACCGTGGGCGATGGCTTCTTCCGGCACATTGCGGAAAGAACCCGGGCAATCGGTGATCACCTGCAACAGCTCGCCCTTGTTCATGCCTTCCAGCGCTTCCAGGGTATAAATCACCGGATAGGGGCAGGATTCGCCCCGCAGATCCAGCGTGAAGTCTGCCTCTTTCATGGCTTCCATATTATGCAACGCCCCTTTTCAGCTCGAAATTACGGTGGTAGCTCTTCTCCCGGTACACGGTCAGGGCGTACAAAACACCCAGCATTACCAGGGTACTCAGGATGGCACCGGCCGGGCCCAGCGTGGCGATCAGGTTGATCTTATCACCACCTTGCACCAGCACATCATAGATGCCGAGGTTATCCCAGCCATAGGCCAGTACCGTAGCACCGATCACATTGCCGGCAAATACCGGCAGGAACAGCACCTGACCTTCCATCAGCCGGTACATCATGCCGGTTTCACAACCCGAAGCCATCACAATGCCCAGGCCGAATAAAACACCACCCACCAGGGTGCTGAGCGCCGCAATCTGGGTGATGGGCGTCATGTCATAGACAGAAATGACGACGAAGGTGATCACCGAACTGGCCGTCATCCCGATAATGATGGCCTTGGTCATCAGGCTGCGCCCGACCAGGAACAGATCCCGGAAGGCGGAGGTAAAGCAGATCTGGCCGCGCTCAATCAGCACACCGAAAGCCAGGCCAAACAGCGCACCCAGGCCGAGCAGCTTCTGCCCGGTAGAGAACAGGTACACCACAAAGCCCAGATAAACGAGGGCAATAGCACCACCCACATAAGGCTGGATAACCCGGGTTTTGGCAACGGAAGGTTTACCCGCACCCCGCGCCAGCGACGGCTTGCCCTTCCACCAGCGCATCTTCGTTAACTTAGCCCCGAAAAACGTACCGATGCCGGTGGCGACAATGAAAATCCAGGAGTGGAACGAGAACTGCGGCACCCCGGTAAAGAAGGCCGCCAGGTTGCACCCCAGCGCCAGGCGGGCACCAAAACCGGCAATAATGCCGCCGACAAAGCCCTGCACATAACGGCGCCTCTGTTGCGGCAATCGAACCTTGAAGCTGTTACTCAGCAGCACCATCATCAGCGCCCCGACAAACATACCCCAGACAATCCAGCCATCCGGGCGGGTCCAGGTGGAACCGTCCAGCTTGACCATCTGGTAGTACTCCCACCCGGACACATCCACCCCGAACACCTGCAGGATCTCGCCCCCAAGCCGGGTAAATTCACCGGTGACCGCCCAGACCGTTGAGGTCAGGCCGAAGTACAGTGCGCTGAGCAAGCCAGCGACGATGAGCACAACATAGGGGTTCCAGTGGCGCTGGAAGACGGATTGAAACATGAAGCGGAAGTCCTTTTGGTCTTGGGCTTGATTGGCGAATCATTTTACTAGGATACGACTGATTAGCTACTCTGGCAGCCCCGCGAACGCGGGCACCTCCCCTAACCTCTCTTCCCAGACAGCTTTGCTCGACGAGAAGATATGCGCCGTAGGCAACATGGCAATGTCTGTGTCCAAACACCCTGCTGGCACGACAAGCAAACCTGCAACCTGGGTGTTTGGCAATGCTGAACCACACACCTGACAAAAGCTCCTGTTATGACGAGTGCCAGGAAGCGTAAAGGACGTTACGGCATCTGCACCCGACAGCCAGACCAACCTGGCTGAGTGCGAAAACAGATTTGCCGCATGGGCCGAACCTGTATCTTTTTGGCAATGCTGACAGTGGCACAGGTAAAAGCTGTCGAACTCGCCTTTTACCTCAAAGGTTACGGTGCCGCACAGGCAAGAACCGGAATGATCAGTCATCAGAACTCCTTCCATGGACTGTGGGGAAGAGACGTAACGCGGAGCTTCACGGCGTGCCGGAGCGCCAGCGCAGGCGCGTCCGACAACAGCCGTTGGTTAAATGCTTGTATGCGCATGGTCATGCGCATAAGATCAAGCTGTGTATTCTAGATCTTCTCGGAGGCCCTCATGGCAGAACTCTATAATTCAGCCGCCCCCAAAAAAGCAGCGAACCTCTCAATCAACAGCGATCTGCTGCGTAGAACCCGGGAACTGAACATTAATTTGTCTGCCACCCTGGAACGAGCTCTGAAAGAAGAGCTTTCGAAACGCGAAGCCGCTCAATGGGTTGAAGAGAATCGCGCTGCGATAAAAAGCTACAACGATTTCGTCGAACAACATGGATGCTTCGGCGACGAATTCAGGGAGTTCTGATGGCACAATTCGATGTGTACCCCAACCCGAGCAAAATCAGCAAGGCTCACTCCCGAAATCAGCTTCGCCGATCAGGAGCTGTTGCTATTAACTCCCCAAATTTCCTCCGTGCCTGAAAAACATCTCAAGAGCCCTATTGGCTCCCTCTCACATTTCAGAGACCAGATTGTTGGAGCTCTGGACCTGGCTGTAACCGGCATTTAACGCCCGGCTCACGCGCCGGCTTGGAGCCGCGAAGCGGCGTAAAATCGGTCGCTGTGCAGCCGATTGTTATGTTTTCCCCGAAGTGCTAGATTGTGTATAGAAACTGCAAACTATACACATAGGTGCACCATGAGAACGAACATTGTCATTGACGACCAGTTGATGGCCGAAGCCCTCAAAGCCTCTGGCTACGAAACCAAAAAAGAAGCTGTTGAGCAAGGCCTGAAACTTCTGGTCCAGTTGAGCAAGCAGCAGGAAATTCGAAAGCTGCGCGGCAAGGTCAAGTGGGAAGGCGACCTGAATGAAATGCGGAGCGCCGGATGATCCTGGTGGATACCAGCGTCTGGATTGACTATTTCAACGGAGTCACTAACCCACATACTGACCTGTTGGATGCCTCGATAGTCCAAGGATCTGTCGCTATCGGGGACCTCATATTTCTGGAAATACTGCAAGGCATCCGCAACGACAAACAATATCGTCAGACCAAACAAAGCCTGATGGCGCTGGATCAATATGAAATGTTTGGCAAAGATATGGCAGCCAAGTGTGCCGACAATTATCGAGCGCTTCATAAAAAGGGCATCACGATCAGAAAGACTGCCGATGTGATCATCGCGACATTTTGCATAGAGAAGGAGCTACCTCTGTTGTTCCTGGATCGTGACTTTATCCCCTTTGTTGATCATCTTGGACTTGAGCCGGCCCTGAGAGAAACATAACGCCTACCATCACTGGTGACAGAACCGCAGCGAAGCGGAGGTTTTGGCATCCGGTGCATGGCCTGGTGACACCTCACTCTGGTCAGTGAAGCTGATTGAAAACTTCCGGGTGTTGCTCAGCAATGCGCAGAAGCGCAACCGCCGGCCCCTGCGGCTCGCGCCGACCCTGTTCCCAATCCTGAAGGGTTCGCACACTCACACCCATAAGACCGGCAAACGCAGATTGCGACATGTTCAACTTCAGCCTGATCACTTTAGGCGGTGAAGGCTCTGATAGCTCATGAGTTCGTAGAGCCAATTCGCCCTTCTTGAATTGCTTGATTTCATTGATGCCATCAAGAATCTCTGCCCCAAGGTTCCTGTCACCCATTTTTGATTGCCTCTGCTATCTGCTTGAGCGTATGGCCAGGAATACTGGCGCGCCCTGATTTACTGTACAGCGTGAGCATCCATATCTCGTGGTCAGACTTCTTCCAGTAGTAAATGGCTCTGATACCACCGCTCTTTCCCGAACCCGCTGGTGCCCATCGAACTTTACGAACGCCACCCGAGCCTTTGATTAGATCCCCGGCATCCGGCTTCTGCAAAAGGTAGGTTTGAAGCCCACGATATTCCTCGTCCGTGAGGTAGTTCGGCAATAGCTTGGTGAACGTTGAAGCTTCGATGAATAGTATTGCCAAAATGTACGGCGTTGCCGTACAGACGTCAAGGTCGGATCAGTGAGGTGTAACGCTTGCAGCATGCGCGCCTATGGAATGGAGCCGAAGGCGCAATGTAATGGGCGTCGCCGTGCCTGCACTGGTTATATTTTTTTACCCAAGGATTTTTCAATCCAAGCTTCTACCCTTCCAGTATTGTTTTCGGCAACCAAGAATTTTCCATCCGGAGAAATCACTGCAACAAGACTCTCCGTGGTTAGCTGCAGTAGTGAACCATCAAGAGCCACATGGCCAGAGGCAATCATAGGCTTGAGAAATTCATCGACTGACCCAGCTTCTTTTTCTGCAAACTCTTTGAAATCCGGGTCGTTAATATCCACATCTTCATTGGTCAATCTCGAGAAGATAACGTATTGGGAACTTGTCACCTCCAAAGGCTTCCAGTCCGATGTTGTGGCTCGGGATTCGAGAGTCTTTGGTGAGAGTTCGTCATACATCAGTTGCCAACCACTTTTCTCCTCACCATAAACAGGCTTGGCTCTCAAAAACTCGTTCAACGTCTCAACTTCGAGATCATCACCCCATGGCATCCGAACATTGAACTCAAGCTCCAACTTCGTCCAAATGAGCTCTAGAATAAAAGCAATTGGATTAGCTCTGCTTGAGCACATGAAGTCCCAGTATCCATCGCGCATCGGGGACAAATAGGGTCTTCCATTCGCCTTTACAAGGGAATTGCCGCCACAAACAATTAGCTGCGGAAACGAACCCACGCCAAACCCTGGGCCACTACCTTGCTCTTCCAAAAACTTGACCAACCCCTCTCTTAGGCTGTGCTCCGTTGAGTAACCATGATAGCCAAGAACAATTCTGAGTGGTGTCAGCTGTTCCATGAATACAGCCGTGTAGATCAATTCATTCTCTTTACTAAGCTTTTCTCTCTCATGGTAGTTTGGTGCAGCAATCCCGGTGATCTGGGAAAATATTCGATAAGAGGAGGATAGATCGACTCGCCGATCATTCTCGTGCTCTCCTTCGAATAGATATTTTGAATAGCTCTCGGATACTTGGCGAAGCTTAAAAAAGGAATCCATTAGGTCTTTAGAGTAAAGATTCTTTTTTATTTCTAAGACTGCAAGAACATCACGCACATGCCATTTGTACGCATTTGTGTAAGGGACTTTCTCACCCTTTCCCTGAACAAGCATGCAATCCATTTGACCAGAAAGATGCTGACCTCCATCTGTCACAAAGCCACTGACAATACTCAAGTCAAGCTGCTCGGGAATAGATTTATTAAGAAGCTCAGCAGACAAGCCTTCATACATGTCGCCGATAGTCGGGCCGTGCTTCATAGCGTACGCATCAAGCTTTTTTGTCTCCTCCTGGACGAATCCTTGGAGCATTTCTGCGACAGTTTTTATCATTGAGCTCCCTTAAAAATATAACGCTTGCAGCATGCGCGCCCATGGAATGGAGCCGAAGGCGCAATGTAATGGGCGTCGCCATGCCTGCACTGGTTATACAGGCTCACCACTGGCGCCGCCGTTTTTTAGACCTAGGAGGCGGAGTGTAGCCAGGCTTCTTGCCGAGAACCTTATCGATTGCTTCCAAAGGCCCCAGTGATGCACCATTGCTTGCACTGCCGAGCAGTTGATCAAATGAAAGCCCTTTGTACTTTTTCATACCGTCCTGCTGGATGTTCTCATCCGTCGTAGGTGCCGATATTAAAACGTCGAAGAGCTGAAAAAATATGAGAGCGAGCTTCTCATACATAAGATCGTCGCCAGCGGCTACGCTGAACTCGCCGTCATTAGCTTCCACATATTCAACAAGAGCGTCTTCCGTTTCTTCTAGCTTTGCAGGCTCAAGCTGATGCGCAAGCTGATTCCTGATTTGATTCGCTTTGCGAAGGGCCTTCCAGATCCAATCGATTCGAGCGTTAAACTCAAGACAAGAGGCAAAATCGATCAAACTTGCGAAGCTCATTTGCTTCTTTTCTAATCTTTCAGGGAGAGAAACTCGGCGGTAAATATACTCTCTCAAAGCTGTCTCGAGTAACAAGTGTCCCTTTAGTGCAATCAAGGTTTTATCTCTTGACCCCACGGGGAGATGCTTCATGAAAGCCTCATAGCGCTCCATCGACAACCTCGAGTCTCCTCACTTTATAACGCTGAGCTTAGCGGCGACCTTGTAATGGAGGCGCAGCCGCAATGAAAAGGGCGTCCGGCGGCCATCGGCCGCGTACTACAGCGACTTGTTAAATTTATCTCTTGCCATAGTAGGCATTAAGCAATTTCGCATCATCCTCACAGAGGTGTTGCCGCTTACGAACAATGAAACTCTCATAGTCATGATCTTCTGCTTTTACCAAAAGATAGCAGGACCAACCGCCACTCCGGCCTATCGATATGGACCAGAAACGTTCTATTTTTTCTGGATCTAATGAGACACGCTGCCCATTTTTCTGCTCCAGAGTTACACCGCTCTCGTCGTATGCGAGTCTCCCAAATTTATTGCTTAGCGCGTCATATTCCCAGTAAAAAAGCAACGATGCCGTACACAAGGCCCAAAAAAGCTTCAGTAGAGACCCTCTACGCTTGTGGTAGCTATAGATGAGTGCGAAGGGAATGAGCCAAAAGTAAAAGCGCAACATCCCCAAGCCCGCGTAAAAGACATTTTCCGAAAAGCTATATGCGTACTCGATTTCCATATCAATTTAACGTAACCGTCCGGTAAACCCATCTTGAGCCAGGCGCTGCGGCCGTCAGGATAGTGTCCACTTATTTTTAAGTGGACACTTAACATGACCAACATAAGCGTAACCAAGCCCTACCAAAAACGTCGTCGTTACTCCAAAGAGCTGAAGGCTCGTATCGTCGCCGAATGTCTGAAGCCCGGGGCGTCTGTTTCCCGGATTTCGCTGGATAACGGTCTCAACGCCAACATGGTCCGGCGCTGGATGAGCGAAGCGCGAAGGGCGGCTAAAACTCCGGAAGCACCTGGATTCGTTCCGGTCCGTCTGCCAGCCGTAGCGCCTGTGCCGGACACCCTGTCAGTCTCGAATCAATGTAGCACCATCCGCATCAAGATTCCCCGCGCCGGTGGTGCGGTTGTGGTGGAGTGGCCTGCGGAGCAAGCCCATCAGTGTGCGGCTTTGCTTCGGGATCTGTTGGGATGATCCGCATTGATGAGATCTGGCTGGCCACCGAACCGCTGGATATGCGGGCCGGACCCGACAAGGCCCTGGCGCGGGTTATTCAGGTATTCGGTTCGGCTAAACCCCATTGCGCCTACCTGTTCGCCAACAAGCGAGGCAATCGGATGAAGGTGCTGATCCATGATGGCCTGGGCATCTGGTTGTGCGCCCGCCGGCTGAACCGGGGTAAATTCCACTGGGGCGAAACCTGGCGCGGTGACCAACTGCGCCTGACCGAGGAACAGTTGTCTGCCTTGGTTCAGGGCCTGCCCTGGCAGCGCATTGGCGCGGAGGGCGTCATCTGCATCCTGTAATCACAAGTGCTGTGATGCCGCTATAGCCAGAACCGCGAATCGCCTGCCGAACAGGGACTTGGCATACTAGGCGGCATGACTCAGCGCCCCGATATCAACCAACTCTCAGCCGATCAGCTCCGCGCTCTGGCGACGGAACTGATGGACTCTCTGGACGCCAAGGATCAAGCCTTGGGCCGGAAGGAGCGGGAGTTGGTGCGCCGCAATGCCATCATCGAGAAGCTGACCCACGAAGTCGCCGTCCTCAAACGTCACAAGTTCGCCCGCCGCAGTGAGCAACTCGATGCCGTTCAGGGCAAGCTCCTGGACGAGCTGATCGACAGCGACCTGGCCGCCATCGAAGCCGAGCTGGACCAGGCGATGACTGAGGAGCAGAAGGCCGCTCGACCCAAGCAGAAGCCCAAGCGCACCCCGCTGCCACCGGAGCTGCCCCGTACCCTGATCCACCACGAACCGGACAATACCCGGTGCCAGTGTGGCTGCCAGCTCAAGCGTATTGGCGAAGACATCAGCGAGAAGCTGGATTACGTCCCGGGCGAGTTCACGGTGGAGCGCCACATCCGGGGCAAGTGGGCCTGCAACCAGTGCGAGACCTTGGTCCAGGCACCGGTACCACCGCAGGTGATCGACAAGGGCATCCCCACCGCCGGCCTGCTGGCTCAGGTGTTGGTGGCCAAGTACGCGGACCACCTGCCACTGTACCGTCAGGAACGCATCTTCGGCCGTGCCGGCCTGGAAATACCCCGTTCAACACTCGCCGAATGGGTCGGTGCCTGCGGTGTGCAGTTGCAGCCCCTGGCAGATGCGTTGAGAAACGCCTTGCTGGAACACAACGTTCTGCACGCCGATGAAACGCCGGTCAGCATGTTGGCTCCGGGTAAGAAGAAAACCCACAAGGCCTACGTCTGGGCTTACTGCACCACACCGTTCTCGGACCTGAAAGCCACCGTTTACGACTTCGCCCCAAGCCGGGCGGGTGAACACGCCCG
>NZ_NEFY01000004.1 GCF_002258215.1 Marinobacter vinifirmus | reverse complement strand
GAATCCTTGAACGAGCCCGGCAAAGCGATGGTTGAGGAGGTACCAGCGTAGTCCGGCACAAAATTTATAGGAAGGTGTCTGCCAAGCTGCCAGACCAACCCGGTTTTAGCGGAGGTTCGAAAACTCGACAGTAGTCCGGATCCGATCACCGACACACGCTGTTCAATGTTGCCGCCCTGCCCGGCTTGCAACAGTTTTCGGCCATGCGCAGCCTGTATGCCACCCACCACATCGGTTCCAAGCTGATTCCCCCACCCTTGCGGCTTGTCGCTTCCCGTGGCTTTGTGCACCCATTTCTGAACCGACTCGGCACCGCTTTCGGGCCCAATAACACCAATGTGAGCACCAAAGCCGGTAATCGTATCGGCGTTCCAGCTCCATAGTGTGCCGCTGAGCGACAGGTGGCCGGCATAGGGAATGTCGTCGAACTGCGGATCTTCAACCGTAATATCTTCAGGTGTGACCATGAATTGCCGCAAACTCAGGCTTACCGCCTGCTTTGAATCAGCAGTTCCAATACCTGGCAGAAAGCGCAGCTCATCACGCAGAGTCCGGGCAAATCTTGCCGACTTTCCATCGTTCTCGTCAGCGGTGTCTGTCAGATACGAAAAGCGTACCCCGTTTGTATAGCCGCGATCTGTTCCAGTAAGCAGGTCGTTGTCCCAGGACAGGTTAACAACTTCTGCCCTGAGGCTGATTGGCAGAACACTAATAACGAAGAGCAACAGGAAGGCACATTCGCAGCGACGACTCAAATCCCGTATCTCCGGTTGGCACAAAGAGTAACTACTATGGACAACTGTCAGGTCTCCTAACGCCGATCAAAGCGCGGCGGAAAAAGGCTCACATTCAACGCATCGTCAGAGGACGCTTCGGCGGCCAGTCATTTCTCGACAATCGCTTGAATCTCCCCCTGGCCCACAAAGCGCTACCCCCCTTCATCTAATAGGTAGCGGAGGATTTCTGGGTGGGGACTCCTGTGGCCAAAGCGTACGTGGTTATAGCTGCTTTTAAAGGGCTTGGAGTAGAGCTTAACTTCCTTCGCTTGCTCTGGCTATTGCTATTGCAGTCACACTTTGGCCGATCAGAGCCGCACTAAAAACGCATACTTGATAGACGACTCTATTTATCTTATTGAATTCTCCACCTCGGTCAGGGGTTCACTAAATTCGTAAATCACTTCATTGCGCTCTGCTCCGGTCTACCCGAGCGATCTCGGAGCCCACACCTCCACCTAGCGATCGGAACAACTCAATCTCGGCGGATAGCTGATTGAAGCGGTCAGACAGAAGCTGTTGTCGGGCAGAAAAATGCTCACGCTGGGCATCAAGAACGGCAAGGTAACTGGTTATACCGGCATCGTAGCGGTTCTGGGCCAGTTGATAGTACTCATCCAAAGTGTCAACCAACGCCTGTTGCGCGTTCAATTGGTCCCAAAGGGTGTCGCGGGCGGCTAAGCTGTCGGCCACCTCACGAAACGCCTGCTGAATAGCGCGATTGTATTCGGCGAGGCGAATCTTTTTGGTAGTCTCGGAAACCTCCAGGTTGGCCTTGTTTCGTCCGCCCGTAAAAATTGGCAGATTGATTCGCGGCTCAAACAACCAGCTACCACTGCCGCCGTCAAACAGCTCATTGAGCTCGCTACTGGCGGTGCCGGCACTCGCCGTCAGGGTAATGCTGGGAAAAAACGCGGCCCGAGCTGCTCCGATGTCTGCATAGGCGGCTTTTAACCTATGCTCCGCTTCCAGAATATCTGGTCGGCGTTTCAGTAAGTCGGACGACAATCCCGCACCCAATGGCGCAATGTTCAACGGCGGCGATTCCGGCAATGAACTGGTCATACCTTCCGGCAAGTTGTGGCCTGAGAAAAAGGCCAGCGCGTTAACCGCCTGCCGGACAAGTCTGTCGAACTGCGCAACCTGGGTTCGTACCTGGTGCACGAGCGTCTCCGCCTGAGTAAGTTCCAGTGCCGATGCCACATCGCTGTCATATCGACGTTGAATCAAGGCTAGGTTCTGTTCAAAGCTTCGCTGCGTCGCCCGGGCAAGTGCCAACTGTTTGCGGTTGGTGCGCCAGGAGAAATAGGTATTGGCAACCTCACTAATCAGCGATGTCTGAAAGCTGCGTTTCGCCTGTGCAGTGGCCAGGTAATTCTCAAGCGCCGCCGCCGAGAGATTACGGGTCTTTGCAAAAAAGTCGATCTCATAACTGGTCAGACCTACGCTGGCGTCATACCGCTCTGAAATTTCATCGGAACCTGAAACTGAGAGATCGCCGGGAACCCGCTGCCGGGCAGCACGCCGGCCGCCGCCAACCAGCCCCATTGCCCGGCCTGAATGGCCTCATCCTGCATGAGCATCAGCGGCAGCATGCAAAGCGCCCCGGCCAGCATCTGGTATCCGCTTCGGGTCAGTACATGCACCCGTTCGTGAATCAAGCGGTTGGTCAGGATAAACGCGGCGTAGCAGAGCATGGCGCACAGGGCATAAAACAGGCCAGGAATGCCCCGGTCACCAGAACCTTGAAACCGGGCCAGGTGAATACCTTTGCTCGCTGTCCAGTCAGCAGGAGAAACGCGGCCATTAATGCCGCGCCTATAAACAAGCGATAGAAGGTGACAGTTTCCGCGCTGACACCGGCATACACCGAGATGGCGCCAATGGTGCCCATAAAAACTGCGGCAAACACGGCGGCAAGTATGTGCGAATTCATTTTACAAACACTCCCGGACGGGACGAAACGACCGCCGGTGCTCCGGCGTTGCACCTAACCGCTTCAGCGCTTCCAGATGCACGGGTGTGGGATAACCTTTGTGCTGGGCCAGTCCGTAGCCGGGATATTGCTGTTCCAGCATCTCCATTTCCCGGTCGCGGGTGACTTTGGCGAGGATAGACGCAGCGCTGATCGCCTCTACCCTGGCATCGCCCTTCACCACCGGCTCGGAGGGCCAGCGCCAATCCGGGCAACGGTTGCCGTCTACCAATACGTATTCAGGTTCGAGAGCCAGGCCCTCCACTGCACGGGTCATGGCCAGCAAGGTAGCCTGGTAGATATTGATCTGGTCAATTTCCGCTGCCTCACAACGACCCAGGCTCCAGGCAGCGGCCTTTTCGAGGATCTCGTCGTAAAGCTTCAGGCGGCGTTTTTCAGTGAGCTTCTTGGAATCGGCCAGGCCCTCGATGGGCCGCTCCGGGTCCAGGATCACGGCCGCAGTCACCACTGCACCAATCAGCGGGCCACGGCCCACTTCATCAACGCCGGCCAGTAACCGGCCCTTGTAGCTGCACTCAAACGGCGGAAGGTCTTTTGCGGCCATCAGCGCCGGCGCTCCATTAACTCGGAAATAGCGGTTGCAGCACGTTCGTCCGCATTCTGGCGCAGACTTTCGTGCAATTCGGTGAAGGCTTGCTGCAACTGCTCGCGCTCTTCGGTGTTTTCCATGCGCTCCAGCACGGCGGCGCCCAGGGCCTCCGGCGTGGCGTCATCCTGCAGCAACTCCGGCACCAGGCCTTTCTGGGCCAGCAGGTTCGGCAGGGCCACCCAGGGCACCTTCACCAGACGGGACAGCAGTTTGTAGCTGAGATCACTCAACCGGTAACCCACCACCATGGGGCGTTTGAGCAGCATGGCTTCCAGGGTTGCCGTGCCGGATGCCAGCAACACCACATCGCTGGCGGCCATTACTTCCCGGGAACGACCGCGTACCAGGGTAACCGGCAGCTTCACTTCCAGCGCCTCGACCAGCCCCTCTACCTGCTTCTCCCGGTCCCGGTTGACGCAGGGAATCACCAGCTGGATGTCTGGACGGCGCTCCTGCAGCCAGCGGGAGGCCTCCAGAAACAGGGTACCAAGGCGCTCAACTTCCCCACCCCGGCTGCCCGGCAATACCGCCAGAACAGGCTGGTCGGGATTCAGGCCAAGTGCCTTACGGGCCGCGTCTGTGTCTGGCCGCATGGGAATGCGGTCTGCCAGCGGGTGCCCCACAAAGGCCACCGGCACATTGTGCTCTTCGTAGAAACGGGCTTCGAAGGGAAACAGGGTGAGCATCAGGTCGACAGACTTGGCAATCTTGAAGATTCGCTTCTGGCGCCAGGCCCAGACCGAGGGGCTTACATAATGAACCGAGGGAATACCGGCTTCCCGGCAGCGGCGTTCAATCGCCAGGGTGAAATCCGGGGAATCGATACCGATGACCACATCCGGCGGTGTGGTGAAGAAGTACTCCAGCAGGCGGGCACGGATACTGAACAGCTCGCGAATGCGCCCGAGCACTTCCACCAGCCCCATCACGGAAAGCCGTTCCATGGGTATCAGGGAGTGAAAGCCTTCGGCGATCATTTCGTCGCCGCCGATGCCCACAAAGCGGGCTTTCGGATAGCGTTTGCGCAACGAGCGAATCAGCCCGGCACCGAGGATATCCCCCGATGCCTCGCCAGCGATGATTGCAATGGTTACCTTGCGGGAGCTGACCTGCCCGGTTTCAGCGGTTGCCACCAGGGCCTCCTGGCTCAGCGAATGATGCCGCGACCTGCTCCCCGGAGCGAGTCAATCAGCGGGCGGACTTCCGGCACGTCATTGAAGGACTTCTCGAGTTCTTCAACCGCCTGCTCGGTGGTCAGGCCCTGACGGTAAACCACCTTGTAGGCGCGGCGCAGAGCCATCAGCACGTCTTTGCTGAAGCCACGACGCTTCAGGCCTTCCACATTCATGCCATGGGGCTGGGCAGACTGGCCAGACGCCATCACGTAGGCGGGAATGTCTTTGAGTACGATGCTGCCGCCAGCCGCCATGCTGTGAGGGCCGATGTGGCAGAACTGGTGCACCATGGTGCCACCACCGAGAATAGCGTGGTCGCCTACGGAGACGTGGCCGGCCAGGGTGGCGCAGTTGGCCAGGATGGTGTTGTCGCCTAAGATGCAATCATGGGCCACGTGTACATAGGCCATCAGCAGGTTGCCACTGCCAATGCGGGTTTCACCCCGGTCCTGAACCGTGCCACGGTGAATCGTGCAGTTTTCACGGATAACATTGTTATCACCAATCACCAGCGTGGTGGGCTCGCCGGCGTATTTCTTGTCCTGGCACTCTTCCCCGATACTGGAAAACTGGAAAATACGGTTATTGCGACCGATTACCGTTGGGCCCTTGACCACCACGTGGGAGAGAATCTCGGTACCTTCGCCGATCTCCACACCGGGGCCGATGTAACTCCAGGGGCCTACGGTTACGTTGTCTGCCAGTTTGGCTGACGGGTCTACAATCGCCTGAGGATGGACACCCGACCAGTCATTTGTCGCCATCAAACTTCTCTCTCAGCGGTCATGATTTCTGCCACGCACACCACTTCGCCATCAACGAGTGCCCGGCAATTGAATTTCCAGATACCGCGCTTGGCGGAGACAAATTCAGCCTCCATATCCATGCGGTCTCCCGGCACCACGGGGCGCTTGAAGCGCGCTTTGCTGGAGCCAGCCAAATATTGTATCACGCCATCAGAGGGTTTCCGTTCTACGGTCACAAAACCGAGAATGCCCGCCAACTGGGCCATAGCTTCGATAATCAGCACGCCAGGCATGATCGGGTTATCCGGGAAGTGCCCGGTAAAGAACGGCTCGTTGAAGGAGATGTTCTTGTAGCCCTTGATCGACTTCCCTTTCTCCACATCGGTAACCCGGTCTACCAGCAGAAACGGGTATCTGTGTGGCAGGTACTCAAGAATCTCATCAATCTTCATCTGCATGTTGATCGGCCTCAGCCCTCTGATTTCTTTTCCAGTTCTTTTATGCGCCGGGCCAGGCTGTCCAGTTGCCTGAAACGCACGGCGTTCTTGCGCCAGTTCCGGTTGGTGTCGGCGCTGGTGCCGGAAGAATACACGCCCGGCTCGCGGATATCACCCGTTACCAGCGTCATGCCGGTAAGATGCACCTGATCCCCGATCTCAAGGTGCCCAGCCACCCCGGAGGCGCCGCCAAACACACAATGTTTGCCAATGCGGGTACTGCCGGCGATACCGACCATGGCAGCCATGGCGCTGTGATCACCGATATGAACGTTATGGGCGATCTGGATCAGGTTATCCAGCTTCACACCGTTGCCAATGACTGTGCTGTCGAGCGCGCCACGGTCGATGGTGGTGTTGGCGCCCACTTCCACATCATCACCGAGCACCACACCGCCAAGTTGGGCAATGCGGTGCCACTGGCCCCGCTCGTTGGCAAAGCCGAAACCGTCTGAACCGATCACCGCACCGCTGAGGATATGGCAACGCTGCCCCACTACAATGTCGTGGGCCAGGGTAACCCGGGGGCGGATGATAGTGTGGTCTCCGATGCGGCTGCGTGCGCCGATGACGGTGCCGGCGCCTATTACAACGTGGGCTCCAAGATGCACACCGGCTTCAATAACCGCGTGAGGGCCTACACTGGCAGTGCTGTCTATGCTGGCGCTCTCATCTACCACAGCGGTGGGATGAACACCGGCTGAGGCCACCGGCGCAGGGTCAAACCAGTGACTGAGGCGAGCATAGCCCATGTAGGGGTTGTCCAGTAACAGGACATTGGTAGGGCAATCATCCGCGGCTGCGGGTGAGAGGATAACCGCACCGGCCCGGGTGTCTTGCAGGTATTTGCCGTAGGCCGGATTGGCCAGAAAGCTGATCTGATCCGGGCCGGCGGCCTGCAAGGTGGCCAGGCCGCTGACCATGATATCGGGGTCTCCCCGGAGACTGGCTCCCAACGCATCGGCTATTTCCTGGAGCCGATAGGACTTCTGTGACATTGCCTTCTCCAAACACCGGGGCGGGGAGCCCCTTGTTCTTTACTTGTTCAGTTTGTCCAGCAGCTGGGACGTCAGATTCATTTCCGGCTTCACGTACACCACCGCTTCGCTGGGCAGGATCAGGTCCAGGTCATGCTCTTCCAGCAGTTCTTTGACAGCCACGTCTACTTCCGGGCGGGCATTTTCAAGGAACTGCTGCTTACGCTGGTTAACCGTGGCGTCGAGGCGTTGCTTGAGGAAGTTGAACTCCTGCACCTTCTCCTGGAATTCGCCCGCCACCTTGTTACGTTCGCTTTCGTTCATCATCGAACCGTCTTTCTCCAGGCGGTCTTTCAGCTTGCGGGCTTCTTCCTGGGCCTGGCGGACCTTTTCTTCATCTCCGGCGAAGTCCCGCTGCAGCTGCTGGCTGAAGGTCTGGGCATCATCCGAGGAAAACAGGGCCTGGCGCAGATCCACCACACCAATGCGGGTTTCTGCAGCTGCCTGGGCAGAAAAGGCCAGCAAGGCGGCACCAATCAAAGCAGTCACACGGTTCATCATCAATCTCCTTTGTTTCATCCTTTATTTTTTATAGTGGCGTCAGAACGTCTGGCCCAGCGAGAACTGGAATACCTGGGTATCGTCACCTGCCTTGTCATTAAGCGGCTTGGCCAGGCTGAATGCAAGCGGGCCCACGGCCGTGATCCACTGGAAGCTGACACCGGCGGCGGTGCGCACTTCTGTCAGTTCCGGATCAAACCCGCGCTCGGTATCGAACACTTGCCCGGCATCCAGGAAGAACGAAGTTCTCATGGAGCGGGAATCCCCGGCGAACGGTGTCGGGAAGATCAGCTCAAGGCCTGCCTCGGTCAGCAGGTTACCGCCAAATGGGTCCGGATCAGACTTATCAAATTCGGCATTCTTGGCCAGGTTACCCAGCGAGTTCGCGCGGTAACCGCGCACCGAGCCATAACCACCGGAGTAGAAATGCTCGAAGAACGGCATCTGGGTGCGGTCACCATAACCGTCCCCGTATCCGATTTCTGTTCGGGCCCTCACAATCCAGTCCTGTGCATCAGTCACCGGGAAGTAGAAGTCGGTACGGTGTGAAGCCTTGTAGAAGGTCAGGTCACTGCCCGGTACCGCGACATCCAGCGACAGCGAATGGCTGTAACCGTCGGTTGGCAACACGCCCCGGTTGAGGGTGCTGCGGCGCCAGTTACCAAACAGGAAGTAGTTGGTAAAGGAGTCGCCTTCCTCCGCCACGAAGTCACGGACTTCCTGGGCAGAGAACACCCCGGGCTTGATATCGGAACGGGTAATGCCCGCGCCAAAGCTCAGGCGGGTAATGGAATCTGTCGGATAACCGAAGGTCAGGCGCCCGCCATATTCATCCAGCAGGTAGGAGGAGATATCCTCTTCCTCGTAGTCGGTTTCCCGGGCAAACAGGCTGAAGCCACGGCTTACGCCATCGACGGTGAAGTACGGGTCCAGGTAGGAAACATTGGCGCTCTTGACCGAGTCACTCACGTTTACACCGAACGACACCCGTTTGCCGCTGCCGAAGAAATTGTTTTCAGACACCGAGGCACCAAGGATCACACCGGAGTTCTGGGAGAAACCCACAGACGCCGACAGGCTGCCGGTCGGCTGTTCCTGCACGCTGTAGTTCACATCCACCAGGTCATCGGTGCCGGGTACCGGGACGGTTTCCACATCCACCGTCTGGAAGAAGCCGAGGCGCTCAAGGCGGGTCTTGGAAAACTCGATGCGGTCAGACGATGCCACGCCGCCTTCCATCTGGGTCATTTCCTGGCGCAGCACTTCGTCCTTGGTGGAAACGTTGCCTTCGAAGTTGACCCGGCGCACGTAGGCCCGCTTGCCCGGCTCAATGAAGAAGGTCACCGCAGCCGTATTGTCCTCGCCCGGTTCCGGCACGGCGTTCACGTTGGCAAAGGCATAGCCCTCACGGCCAAGGCGGAACGACAGGGCTTCGGAAATGGCGGTCATCTGGGCCCGGGAGAACACATCGCCCTCTTTAACCGGAATCAGCTTGCGCAATTCCTCTTCTTCAACAATCAGGTTACCGCGCAGGTTAATGTCAGAGATCGTGTACTGGGGGCCTTCATCCAGGGCGATGGCGATGAACACCTGCTTCTTGTCCGGTGAAATGGACACCTGGCTGGATTCGACGCTGAAATCCAGGTAACCGCGGTTCAGGTAGAACGACCGCAGAGATTCCAGATCACCACTCAGGCGTTCCCGGGCGTACTTGTCTTTGTTGGTCAGCGAGTTCCACCAGCTGCTGGTGCGCAGCTCGAACAGGTCGATCAGTTCTTCGTCGCTGAAATCCTTGTTGCCGATGATGTTGATGTGCTGGATGGCGGCTACCGAGCCTTCGTTGATATCCAGGCGCACGGCTACCCGGTTGCGGGGCAACTCTTCTGCGGTCGCCTTGACCCGGGCGTTGTATCGGCCCTGGGCAATGTAGGACCGCAGAATTTCCAGCTCCAGGCGCTCCAGCGTGGCCCGGCGGAACACCTGCCCTTCTTCCAGGCCCGCCCCGGCCAGGGCATCCATCAGCATATCGGTTTCGATGTTCTTGTTGCCTTCGATCTCGATCGAGGAAATCGATGGCCGCTCCTTCACCGTCAGAATCAGCACGCCACCATCACGGCTGGCCTGGATATCGGTAAACAATCCGGTGCCGAACAGATCCTTGATGGCGCCCGCCAGGCGGGTTTCGTCAATCTGCTCACCAATATTGACCGGGAATCCGGCAAATACGGAACCGGCGGATACCCGCTGCAGGCCTTCTACCTCGATGTCCGCAACCGTAAATTCATCCGCCAGCGCTGGCTTCATACCGGTTGCGGTAATGGCGAGGCCAACGGCTACAGCTAGAAGGGAACGTCTCATTCAGTTTTATCGCCTGGTTAATGTGCGGTAAGGAGCCCGCAATTCTCACAACCGCATCAGGTCGTTGTAAAGAGCAAACACCATTAAACTCAGAATCAAAGCCATACCAATTCGTAATCCCAGCGCCTGCGCGTGCTCCGACACCGGCCTCCGGCGGATGGCTTCGATGGTGTAATACACGATGTGGCCGCCGTCCAGAACCGGAACCGGCAGCAAGTTCAAAACCCCGAGACTGACGCTCAGATACGCCAGGAACCGGACAAAATCCTCGAATCCGGAACTGACGCTGGCTTCCGCCACCCGGGCGATGGTGATCGGCCCGCTCAGGTTAGTGGGCGACAACAGGCCGGTGACCATCTTCTTGATGGCCACCAGTGTCAGCCGGGTGTCGGCCCAGGTTTCTTCAAGCGCATTGGGAATCGCCGCCAGCGGGCCGTAGCTAATCTCCCGAAGCACGCTATCCGGCCAGCTTATGGCCTGCACCCCGGCGCCCACAAAACCGATGTCCTGGCCGTCTTCCAGCGTTCTGGTGGCCGGCGTTACCGGAACATCCAGAGTCTGCCCGTTCCGCTCCACGGTTAACTGCAGCTGCTGCTCCGGGGACTCGCGAATGATATCTACCAGCGCGAACCAGTCCGCCACCGGCTCACCGTCTACAGCGGTAACCCGGTCATCGGGCTGCAACCCCGCCATGGAGGCGCGGCCGTCTTCACTGATCTGACCCAGCACCGCCGGTACGTCCGGGCGCCAGGGGGTGATGCCGAATTCCGCCAGCGGATTGGGCTCATCGTTGCTGAGGTTCCAGCCGTTCAGCGGGGCTGAAAAGGTACCACGGACACCATCACGGGAAACTTCCAGCGAAATGGGGCCCTGCTCCCCTGCCCGCTCCAGCAGGCGCATGTTCACGTCGCGCCAGGACGTCACCTGGCGGCCATCCACCCCCAGAATTTCCATACCTTCCTGCAGGCCCGCGCGCTCGGCCACGCTGTCTGGCGCCACTTCGCCAACAATGGGCGCCACCGTGGTCACTCCCACCACACTGATCAGCCAGTAGGCAAAGATAGCGAAAATAAAGTTGGCGACGGGCCCTGCTGCCGCAATGGCAATGCGCTGGGATGGCGGCTTGGAGGTGAAGGCCTGGTCTTCGAGTTCGGCCGGCACAGGGCCTTCCCGGGCGTCCAGCATTTTCACGTAGCCGCCAAGAGGGATGGCGGCTACGGCAAATTCGGTGCCGTGGCGGTCGTACCAGGAAAACAGCGGCTTACCGAAACCCACAGAGAAACGCAGCACTTTGACTCCGCAGCGGCGAGCGACCCAGAAATGGCCGAACTCGTGCAGCGTCACCAGAATGCCGAGGGTTAGTGCAAGTGCCAGTACGCTTTGAATAATCTGCATAGACTGTCCGGTTGATAACTGAAAGCCGGCGCAACACGCCCCGCCGGAATCAGACCGATAAAAGGCGAATCTGTTCCATTGCCCGTTCGCGGGCTTCGGCGTCTTTCCGGAAGATGGTATCGAAACTGTCCGCCGATACCACTTCGGTGGCCGCCAGTGTTCGCTCTATGATAACGGGGATGTCCGCAAAGCACAGCCCGCCTTCCAGGAATGCCGCCACGGCCACTTCGTTAGCGGCGTTGAGGACGGCTGGCGCGGTGCCACCGGTGGCGAAGGCTTCAGCAGCCAGCCTCAGGCACGGAAAACGCTGCAAGTCCGGGCGCTCGAAGTGAAAGCGGCCGATGGCGAACAGGTCCAGGGGAGCGACCCCGGCTTCGATACGCTCCGGCCAGGCCAGGCCATTGGCGATCGGAGTTCGCATATCCGGGCTACCCAACTGCGCCAGCACCGAGCCGTCTGCATACTCCACCATGGAATGGATGATGCTTTCGGGGTGAACGTGCACCTCCACTTTGTCCGGCGAGGTATTGAACAGCCAGCAGGCCTCGATGAGTTCCAGGCCCTTATTCATCAGGGTGGCAGAATCTACGGAAATCTTCTGGCCCATGGACCAGTTGGGGTGGGCACAGGCCTGGGCAGGCGTTACCGAGCGCAACTGTTCGGCCGGCAAAGTGCGGAACGGGCCGCCAGAGGCGGTGAGCAGAATGCGGGTAATGCCAGCCGCTTGCGGATCACGCACCTTGTCTGCCGGCATGCACTGGAAGATGGCATTGTGTTCCGAATCGATAGGCAGCAATTCAGCACCGGATTCAGCCACGGCATCCATAAAGAGCTGGCCGGACATCACCAGGGCTTCTTTATTGGCCAGCAGTACTCGTTTGCCAGCGCGCACCGCCGCCAGTGTCGGCGCCAGCCCGGCAGCCCCGACAATCGAAGCCATTACGGTGTCGGCCTGTTCATCTGCTGCCACATCGATAAGCCCTTGCTCACCACTGAGCACGTCAATGTCAGGGCAATCAGCGAGCAGGCCAGCCAGTTCCTCTGCCGCCCGGGCATCCGCCATCACCGCTACCCGGGGGCGGAATTCGCGGCAAAGCGCGGCTAATTCCGGTGCACGGGTTCCCGCCGTGAGGGCGTGAACCGAAAAACGCTCCGGGTGCCGCCGAATAACATCCAGGGTACTCAGGCCAATTGAGCCTGTTGCTCCCAGTACCGTAATGCTGCGTGTGATCATAGATTCCAGACACCCGTAGACAACCAGCCCAGCAGCGTGATCATCAGGGCAAAGACGGGAATCGCGGCGGTAAGACTGTCAATACGGTCCATAATGCCACCGTGCCCGGGCAGCAACTGGCTGCTGTCTTTGATACCACGGAATCGCTTTAGCATGCTTTCCAGCAAATCCCCCAGCACCGATACCAGGCCGGTGACGAGGCTTGCCAGCACCAGCAGAACGGTTTGCACGGCACCGGCGCCGGCAACCAGGCTGGCCGCCACTGCCAGGGCAGCAACCGCAGCCAGGCCGCCCCACACGCCAGCCCAGGATTTACCGGGGCTCACTTTCGGTGCCAGCTTCGCCTTGCCGAAGGCCCGGCCGGCAAAATAGGCGCCGATATCCGCTACCCAGACCACCAGGAAGATATAGAGAATGGCCAGCAGGTTATTGGTCAGCTCACCGAACTGAAAGCTGCCGGTACGCAGATGGTTCAGCCCTACCCAGGCGGGAACCAGCACAAACAGCCCCATCAGGGCCCGTAGCGGCATAGCACCCCAGCGATCGGAGCCCGCCGGGTAACGGCTTACCAGCCCGAAGCACACCAGCCACCAGAGCAGGGCGAGCCAGAGAACTGTTATGGCCGGCACCTGCAACTGCCAGATCACGGCCAGAAGCCCCGCCATGATCAGGGCATAAATCACGCGCCCCGGCTGGCCTTCGATACCGGACATATTGGCCCACTCCCAGGCGCCAAGGGAGATAATGGCACCGGTAAACAGGGCGAAGCTCGCCGGAGGCAGGAAGAAAATTCCGCCAATCGCGATAGGGGCCAGGATAAGCGCGGTAATAATTCGGGTTTTTAACACGGTGTTGGTCGCTATATCGTTATTGTTTTGTGGCGCGGGCGGCGATCTGGTCATCGGTTTGCCCGAACCGGCGCTTGCGCCCGGCGTAGGCTTCCAGTGCCTTCTGCATTTGATCGGCCTTGAAGTCCGGCCAGAACACCTCAGAGAAATAGAACTCGGTGTACGCCAGGTGCCACAACAGGAAATTGCTGATGCGCTGCTCGCCAGCTGTACGGATCAGCAAGTCAGGCATGGGCAGGTCACCGATACTCAGGTGCTGCTGGATCAGGTCATCAGTGATATCTGAAGCTTCCAGCTCGCCAGCGCGCACTTTTTGGGCCACTTGCCGGGTGGCCTCGGTGATATCCCAGTGGCCGCCGTAATTGGCGGCAATCACCAGGGTCATGGCGGTATTGTCACGGGTGAGCGTTTCGGCCCGCTCCATGTGTTCCTGGAGGGTCGAATTAAACGCGGAGCGGTCGCCGATAATGCGAAGGCGAATGTTATTCCTGTGCAGTTTGCGGACTTCACGCTCCAGGGCAATCAGGAACAGGCGCATCAGCGCCGAAACCTCGTCTTTCGGACGACGCCAGTTCTCACTGGAAAACGCAAACAGGGTGAGCACTTCCACGCCTTGCCGGGCACAGGTTTCTACCACGGCTTTCACCGCATCCACGCCGGCCTTGTGGCCTGCCACTCCCTTGAGCCGGTGCGCCTTGGCCCAGCGGTTATTGCCATCCATGATAATGGCCACGTGCCGGGGGCGGCTGTCTGCCTCCACCGGAATTTCTGCGGTTACTTGTCCCGTCATGAAATCCTCTGCGCGGCGGACATCCAGCCGCCGCTCATTCTGCTCTGAACAGACCCGGGCGATTATACCGCCATCAGGTCCTCTTCCTTCACCTTCAGCAGCTTGTCGACTTCAGCGATGTGCTTGTCGGTCAGCTTCTGGATTTCTTCTTCGCCACGGCGCTGGTCGTCTTCGCTGATGTCCTTGTCCTTCAGCAAATCCTTCAGCATGCTGTTGGCGTCACGACGGGCATTGCGGATAGAAACCCGGCCGTGCTCGGCATCGGCCCTGGCCTGCTTGACCATTTCCTTACGGGTTTCTTCAGTCAGCATGGGCATGGGTACGCGAATGGCGTCGCCATTGGTGGACGGATTCAGGCCCAGGTCAGACATCATGATGGCTTTTTCGATGGTCGGTACCAGGTTCTTTTCCCAGGGCGCCACCAACAGGGTACGGTTATCTTCTACGTTCACGCTTGCCACCTGCTTCAGGGGCGTTTCCTGGCCGTAGTAGTTCACCATGACGCTGTCGAGAATGGCCGGATGGGCACGGCCGGTACGGATTTTGTTAAACGCCGAACCCAGAGCCTCCAGGCTCTTTTTCATTTTCTTTTCGGCTTCTGCTTTGATGTCGTTAATCACGTAAAAATCCTCAATTCGTTATTCAATCAGTGTGCCTTCTCTCTCACCCGTCACAATTCGGGTAAGAACGCCGGGCTGGTTCATGTTGAAAACCCGCAGCGGCATACCGTGGTCCTGGGCGAGGACGATGGCTGTCAGATCCATCACACCCAATTTCTTTTCCAGAACCTCATCGTAGGTCAGGTGGTCATATTTTACTGCGGTAGGATCAAGATTGGGATCGGCAGAGTATACGCCATCCACCTTGGTGGCCTTGAGTACCGCATCTGCTTCGATCTCGATACCGCGCAGGCAGGCCGCCGAATCCGTGGTAAAGAACGGGTTACCGGTGCCGGCGCTGAAGATCACCACGTCGCCTTCTTTCAGGTCGCGCACGGCGCGGCGGCGGTCGTAATGTTCAACAATACCACTCATGGGGATGGCAGACATTACGCGGGTACGAATGTTGGAGCGTTCCAGGGCGTCACGCATGGCCAGGCCGTTCATCACCGTGGCCAGCATACCCATGTGGTCGCCGGTTACGCGGTCCAGGCCGGCAGCGCTCAGTGCGGCGCCACGGAACAGGTTACCACCACCAATCACCAGCCCCACCTGAACACCAATGCCTATCAGGGCACCGATTTCCAGGGCCATGCGGTCAAGAACTTTGGGATCAATACCGAAATCGTGCTCGCCCATCAGGGCTTCACCACTGAGTTTGAGCAGAACGCGCTTGTATCTGGGCTGGGTTTTTGAAGATGTCGACATGGTGATCCCCTTCTCGTCTGTTGGCTATCCGGTATCAAACCCGCTGCAGGCTTGTATCTGACATACTCCTCGAAAAAGGGGTATCTCAGATACAAGCCCGCCACGAAAGCCGGGAAAACCCGGCTGACGTGGCAGACTCAGGTAGCCCTGCCGCTTTGCGCGACCGGGCCGGGAAGAGGGATCAGGCCTTGCCTGTGCCAGCGGCAGCAGCCACTTCAGCGGCGAAATCCACTTCTTCTTTCTCGATGCCTTCACCCACTTCCAGGCGAACGAAGCCAACCAGGTCGCCACCGGCGGCCTTGATCAGATCACCCACTTTCTGGTCAGGGTTCTTGACGAACGGCTGCTCAACCAGGCTGTTCTCAGCCAGGAACTTCTTGATACGGCCACCCATCATCTTTTCAATGATCTCTGCAGGCTTGCCTTCCATGTCCGGCTGGGCCTTGATGATTTCCTTCTCTTTTTCCAGCTCTTCGGCAGGCATTTCGTCCGGCTTGCCAACGCGCGGGTTAACAGCGGCAACGTGCATGGCGATGTCGCGGGCCAGCTCTTCGTTACCGGCGCTCAGAGCTACAACAGAAGCAATCTTGTTGTTGCTGTGAACGTAGCCACCTACAACCGGGCCTTCAACCTTGATGATACGACGAACAGTGATGTTTTCGCCGATCTTCTGAACCAGCGCTTCACGCTTGGCTTCCAGGTCGCCAGCCATCAGGGCTGCAACGTCGGTTTCGCCTTTTTCGAAGGCAACGTTCAGAACGTCGTTAGCGAAGCCCATGAAGTTGTCGTCACGAGCAACGAAGTCAGTCTCGGAGTTCACTTCCAGAATGTAGGCAACGGTGTTGTCGTCAGACACTTTTACCAGAGACACACCTTCAGCAGCGGTACGGCCAGCCTTCTTGGCGGCTTTCAGGCCGGAAGACTTACGCAGCTCTTCGATTGCAGCGTCAACGTCGCCACCAGCTTCAACCAGTGCCTTTTTGCATTCCATCATGCCAAGGCCGGTACGCTCACGCAGCTCTTTGACCATTGCAGCGGTAATTGCAGCCATGTTCAATCCTCTTAAATCGTTTCCGAATTCGGTGGGGAGGTATGCCCGGATAAACAGGCGGGCATACCTTACAACTCAAACGTGAAGTTTAAGTGTTACTCGGCGGCCGGAGCAGCGCCTTCGGCGTTCTCGCTGACTTCAACAAACTCGTCAGCACCGCCTGCAGACTGGGAAGCTTCCAGGCAGGTGTCGGCAACAGCCTTCACGTAGATCTGGATGGCGCGGATGGCGTCATCGTTACCCGGGATCACGTAGTCAACGCCGTCCGGATCGCTGTTGGTATCAACAACACCGATTACAGGAATGCCCAGCTTGTTGGCTTCCTTGATGGCGATACGCTCGTGGTCTACGTCGATAACGAACAGCGCGTCAGGCAGGCCGCCCATATCCTTGATACCACCAATGGAGCGCTCGAGCTTGTCCATTTCACGGGTACGCTCAAGGGCTTCTTTCTTGGTCAGCTTGTCGAAAGTACCGTCTTTGCTCTGGGCTTCCAGGTCACGGTAGCGACGGATAGACTGACGGATGGTCTTGTAGTTGGTCAGCATGCCACCCAACCAGCGGTGGTTAACGAACGGCTGGCCGGAGCGCTCGGCTTCTTCCTTGATGATCTTGGCGGCAGCACGCTTGGTGCCAACGAACAGGATCTTGTTCTTGTTCTCAGCCAGGGACTGAATGAAGTTCAGGGCTTCATTCATGGCCGGAACAGTCTGCTCCAGGTTGATGATGTGAATCTTGTTGCGGGCACCGAAAATGAACTTGCCCATTTTCGGGTTCCAGTAACGAGTCTGGTGACCAAAGTGAGCACCTGCTTTCAGCAGGTCACGCATATTTACCTGAGCCATGATATTTACCTTTTAGCTTCGGGTTAGACCTCCACGCGTCCGATTGCCCCAACCAGTCTCTGCAAGCGCATTATGTGAGCTGCTAGCAGGTACCGGCACCCTGGGACAACGTGCTGACACGTGTGTGAATTTGCCGGATTCGTTTCCAGCGGGCGCGTTTATACCACAAAGCACCTGCCGCACGCCATTATTTTTGCCCCGTAACTTAACCCGGAGCTATGGCATCCATAGCACCACCCCGCCTTGTACCTTACCCCCATGCCCCTTAAAATGGCTGTTTGACGCAAATCAACAGGAAGTCCGATGCAGGTATCTATCAAGACCCCCGAAGAAATCGAAAAGATGCGCGTAGCCGGCCGCCTGGCTGCTGAAGTTCTGGAGATGATCGGCGAGCACGTGAAGCCCGGCGTAACCACCGAGGAACTCGACCGCATCTGCCACGACTACATTGTGAACGAGCAGAAAGCCATTCCGGCCCCGCTCAATTACAAGGGATTTCCGAAGTCTATCTGCACCTCGGTCAACCACGTTGTCTGCCACGGCATCCCTTCAGACAAGAAAGTACTGAAAGACGGCGACATCATTAATATCGACGTGACAGTTATTAAAGATGGCTACCACGGCGACACCAGCAAGATGTGGATTGTCGGCAAGCCCAAGCCCGGCACCGAGCGACTGATCCAGATTA
The DNA here is from genome assembly GCF_002258215.1 of Marinobacter vinifirmus. Taxonomy (GTDB): domain Bacteria; phylum Pseudomonadota; class Gammaproteobacteria; order Pseudomonadales; family Oleiphilaceae; genus Marinobacter; species Marinobacter vinifirmus. The sequence continues at coordinate 329,880 of NZ_NEFY01000004.1, read as the reverse complement.
CCCAGGAGTGCCTCTATAAAGGTATCGAACTGGTCAAGCCGGGCGCACGCCTGGGCGACATCGGCCATGTGATCCAGCAGCACGCCGAGAAACACCGTTACTCGATCGTTCGGGATTACTGCGGCCATGGCATTGGCGCGGTATTCCACGAAGAGCCACAGGTGATGCATTACGGTAAGCCCGGCACCGGCCTGGAACTGAAAGAAGGCATGACGTTCACCATCGAACCCATGCTGAACCAGGGCAAGTACCACACCAAGATGCTGGCCGACGGCTGGACCGCCGTGACCAAGGACCACAAGCTGTCTGCCCAGTGGGAACACACCATCCTGGTAACTGCCGATGGCCACGAAGTGCTGACCAAGCGATCGGAAGAGTCCTTCTAAGTGGACCGGAGTGAGCTGGAGTCCCGCATCAGTAGCGACCGCTCACCGGTCTCCGCGGCCCGGCAATTACTGCGGGAGAGTTACGACGCCGATGCCGATGCATTCCGCGAGGGCGCAGACGTCCGGGTCCTGGTTCGCTCAAGGGCCGACACCGTAGACACCGTGCTCCGGCTGATCTGGAATCGATATCCGTTCGCCCGCTCCGAAGACATCGCTCTGATTGCCGTAGGTGGCTATGGCCGGGGCGAATTGCACCCCCACTCCGATATTGACCTGCTGATCCTCACCCGCAAGGGCATGGCGCCCGAGTGGCAAGACGATCTGGGCGCCTTCATTACCCTGCTATGGGACCTGAAACTGGATATCGGCCACAGCGTGCGCAGCATGGACGAATCCATCGCCGCCGCCCGGGAAGATATCTCGATACTTACCAACTTGCTGGAAACCCGTACCATTGCCGGGCCAGACAGCCTGCGGCAAGCCCTGAGCGAACAGGCCTACTCCGACGAGGTGAGTTCCGACAAGGCCTACTTTGTGGCCAAGCGGGAAGAGCAGCAGCAACGCCACAAGAAATACGGCGACACCGAGTACAACCTGGAGCCCAACGTAAAAGGCTCCCCGGGCGCCCTGCGGGACATCCAGACCATTGGCTGGATTACCAAGCGCCACTTCGGCCTGCAAAGCATCGCCGACCTGACCCGCTTCAGCATCCTCACCGAGGAAGAGCACCAGATTCTGCACGAAGGCGAAACCTTCCTGTGGCGCCTGCGCTATGGCTTGCAGCTGATTGCCGACCGCAACGAGAACCGCCTGCTGTTTGACCACCAGCGGGCACTGGCCCAGATGCTGGGCTACCAGGACCAGGGCAAGCGGCTGGGCGTCGAACTGATGATGCAGCAGTACTACCGCACGGTGCTGGCCCTGGCCGAAATCACCGATGTGCTTTTGCAGTATTACGACGAAGCGATTATCGGCAGCGGCACGGAAGACGAAATCCGCCCGCTCAACAAGCGCTTCCAGATGCGCAACCTGTATATAGAAGCCATCAACAACCAGGTGTTCGCCTACGCCCCCTACGCCATCATGGAAATCTTTGTGCTAATGGCGCAGCACCCGGAGATCAAGGGCATTCGCGCCACCACCATCCGTTCACTGCGGGCGCACCGGCACCTGATTGACGATGCCTTCCGCAACGACCTGGCCGTCACTACCCTGTTCATGGAACTGATGCGCACGCCCCATGCGCTGGACCAGACCCTGTCCGCCATGAAGAAGTACAACGTGCTGGGCCGCTACCTGCCAGAATTCGGCCAGATCATCGGCCAGATGCAGCACGACCTGTTCCATATTTACACCGTAGACGCCCACACCATGCGGGTAATCCGCAACATGGTGCGACTGACCGGCACCGAGGCCCAGAGCGAATACCCCCTGGCCTCGCGCCTGATTCATCGGCTGCCCAAGCTGGATACCCTTTACATTGCCGGCCTGTACCACGATGTGGCCAAGGGACGGGGTGGTGACCATTCCGAACTGGGCGCCATTGATGCCGAGGCCTTCTGCCAGCGCCATCACCTGAGCGAGCGGGATACCCAGCTGATTTCCTGGCTGGTGGAGAACCACCTGTTCATGTCCATGACCGCCCAGCGCAAGGACATTTCCGACCCGGATATCATCCAGGCCTTCGCCCGGGCCATGCCCAGCCAGGCCCACCTGGACTACCTGTACATCCTCACGGTGTGCGACATCAGTGCCACCAACCCGAAACTCTGGAACACCTGGCGCGCCTCGCTGTTGCGCCAGCTGTATATCGAAGCCAAGCGAGCCCTGCGCCGGGGTATCGACACCCCGGTAGACCGCCAGGCCTGGATAGACGCCACCCGCGAAGAGGCCCGGGAAATCCTGCGCGCCCAGAACATGACTGACGAGCAGGTCGACAAAATCTGGGACACGGTCGATGAGGAATATTTCCTGCAGGATTCCACCGTGGATATCGCCTGGCAAACCGCCGCGATTATCCGCCATGGCGACAACCCGGACCCGCTGGTACTGATCCGCGACACCCGGGGCGGCCCCACAGACGGCTACTCGCAAATCATCATCTATATGAAAGACCGGGTTGCCCTGTTTGCCGCCACCACCGCGGTACTGGAACAGCTGAACCTGAACATTGTCGACGCCCGCATCAACTCCAGTGAAGGCCCCTACTCCATCAGCTCCTACGTGGTTCTGGACGAGCAGGGCCAACCGCTGGGTGTTGACCCGGCCCGCAAAGAGCGGGTTCGCAAGCGCCTGATCGAAGAACTGGACGATCCGGAAGACTACCCCGACATCATCCACCGGCGCACTCCGCGCCAGTTGAAGCACTTCGCATTTCCTACCGAAGTGACTTTCTCCAACGACACCATTAATCAGCGCACGGTGATGGAAGTCATCACCCCCGACCGTCCGGGCCTGCTGGCACGGATTGGCCAGGTATTACTGGAACACCGGGTGCGGCTGACCAACGCCAAGATTGCCACCCTGGGCGAACGGGTAGAAGACGTTTTCTTTATTACCGACGAACACGGTGAACCCCTGAGCGACCCGAACGTGTGCCAGGCCCTGCAACAGCACATGAGTAAAATGCTGGACGATATTCAATGAACCCGAACCTGGAAAGACTGCGCCCCTACCCCTTTGAAAAGCTGGCCAAACTGAAAGCCGGCATCAGCGTGCCGGAGCACCTGGCACCGATTTCACTGGGCATCGGCGAACCCAAACACCCGTCACCCGCCTTTGTTAAACAGGTGATTGCCGACAACCTGGACAAACTCGCCAACTACCCGACCACCAAAGGCCTGGACGAGCTACGCCAAGCCATCGCCAACTGGGCCAGCCGCCGGTTCCAACTAGCCGAGGGCACACTGGACCCGGCTAAACACGTGGTGCCGGTTAACGGTACCCGCGAGGGTATCTTTGCCCTGGTGCAGGCGGTTGTAGATTCCAGCAAGCCAGCCACCGTGGTGAGCCCAAACCCGTTTTACCAGATCTATGAAGGCGCCGCGTTCCTGGCCGGTGCCGATCCGGTCTACCTGCCCTGCGACGCAAGCAACGGCTTTATTCCGGACTTCGATGCGGTTCCGGAATCGGTCTGGAAGGACTGCCAGATCCTGTTCCTGTGCTCCCCCGGCAACCCCAGCGGCGCCGTGATTCCCCGGGAAACCCTGGTAAAAGTGATCGAACTGGCCGACCGCCACGATTTCCTGATCGCCTCCGACGAATGCTACTCCGAACTCTACCCGGACGAAGCCAACCCGCCCGAAGGCCTGCTGCAAACCTGCGCCGCCATCGGTCGGCACGATTTCAAACGCTGCGTGGTATTCCATAGTCTGTCCAAGCGCAGCAACCTGCCGGGCCTTCGCTCCGGATTTGTGGCGGGCGACGCCGAGGTACTGGCGGGCTACCTGAAATACCGCACCTACCACGGCTGCGCCATGCCCGTTCAAAACCAGCTGGCCAGCATCGCTGCCTGGAACGACGAAGACCACGTACGGGAGAACCGCGCCGCCTACCGGGCCAAGTTCGAGGCCGTGGTGCCCATCCTGCGTGAAGTGATGAACGTAGACTTCCCGGATGCCGGTTTTTATCTATGGCCGGAAACGCCCATGAGCGACGAAACCTTCGCCCGTGAACTATCCGCCCAGCAGAACGTACACGTACTGCCCGGGCGCTACCTCTCCCGCACCGTAGATGGCCACAACCCCGGCGAAAACCGCGTACGCATGGCCCTGGTGGCACCGCTGGAGGAGTGTGTGGAGGCGGCTCGGCGGATTGTGGAGTTTGTTAAACAAAATTGATTAGCCACGGAATACACGGAAGGACACGGAAAAATGAAAAGATAAAGACTGTTTTGCCACGAAATCCACGAAAGAACACGAAAGGAAAGACAAAGAATTTTTTAGTTTTTATCCGTCATCTTTGTTCGTGTTTTTTAGTGGATTTCGTGGCAAAAATAATCTTTTCGTCTTTTCTTTCCGTGTCCTTCCGTGGATTCCGTGGCAAAAAAAGGCCCTAAACCATGAAACTATACGGCATCAAAAACTGCGACACCGTCAAAAAAGCCCGCAAGTGGCTGGACGAAAACGGCATCGCCTACGAGTTCCACGACTTCAAGAAAGACGGCCTCTCCAGCGAGAAGCTGAGCCAGTGGGAACAGGCCCTGGGTTGGGAAGCGCTGATCAACAAACGCGGCACCACCTGGCGGAAACTTCCGGATGAGGTTCGTGATACCATTAGCGCCCAAAGTGCCCACCAGATCATGCTGGAGAACACCTCCATCATCAAACGCCCGGTGGTTGAACGGGGCGACGAGGTCAGCGTGGGCTTTAACGCAGACCAGTGGGCTGCGTGGACTGACTGACTTTTTTCGGCCACGGAAAACATTCTTTAATTTTTAGTACAGGAGCAGATCAGATGAGTTTTGCATTCGGCATTGGCATCGGCAGCCAGAACAACCAGGGCGAGTGGCTGGAGGTTTACTACCAGCAGCCGATCATGACCCCAGGCAAAGACCTGATCGACGTGGTTGAAACCGCGCTGGACTACAAAGGCGGCAACCAGGCCATCGAAGCCGGCGCCGAGCAGCTGAGCCAGTTTGCTAACGCCCTGCGCCAGCTGGGCCAGACCGAGCAGGCCAGGCTGGCCGAGCAGGCTGCCAACAGCAAGCGCCCGGTGGTGGTTACTGTACTGGCGACAGACGACACCGCCTCCAGCACCCCCGAGGTTTACCTGAAGCTGCACCTGATTTCCCATCGCCTGGCCAGGCCCCACACCCTGAAGCTGGACGGCATTTTCGGCCTGCTGCCGAACCTCGCCTGGACCAACGAAGGTGCCATCGACCTGAACGAACTGCCGGAGCGCCAGCTGCAAGCCCGTATTGAAGGCCGCACCCTGGAAGTGAAATCTGTAGACAAGTTCCCGCAGATGACCGACTACGTGGTACCCAAGGGCGTGCGCATCGCCGACACATCCCGGGTTCGTCTGGGCGCCTACGTGGGCGAAGGCACTACCGTCATGCACGAAGGTTTCATCAACTTCAACGCCGGTACCGAAGGCACCAGCATGATCGAAGGCCGCATCTCCGCCGGCGTGATCATCGGCAAGGGCTCCGACCTGGGTGGCGGCTGCTCCACGATGGGCACCCTGTCTGGCGGCGGTAACATCATCATCTCCGTCGGCGAAAACTGCCTGCTGGGCGCCAATGCCGGCATCGGCATCCCGCTGGGCGACCGCTGCACGGTTGAAGCTGGCCTGTACATCACCGCCGGCACCAAGGTGAATCTGCTGGACGACAACAACGATCTGGTGGAGGTCATTAAAGCCCGCGACCTGGCCGGCAAGAACGACCTGCTGTTCCGCCGCAACAGCCTGACCGGCGCGGTCGAGTGCAAGACCAACAAAACCGCGATTGAACTGAACGAAGAACTGCACGCAAACAACTAAAGGCCGTCACATGTCCCTGTCCCCCACCCTAGAACTCGCCATGGACCTCATCAGCCGTCCGTCGGTCACTCCAGACGATGCTGGCTGTCAGGAGTTGATGATGTCACGCTTGGCACCACTGGGCTTTGCTGGCGAGAACATGCGGTTTGGTGACACCGACAACCTCTGGGCCCGCAAGGGTTCAGAGGGACCTGTGCTGGCCTTTGCCGGCCATACCGATGTGGTGCCGACCGGGCCGGAGAAGAACTGGGCCCACGCACCGTTTGAGCCGGTGATCAAAGACGGTTACCTGTACGGCCGGGGCGCTGCGGATATGAAAGGCAGCCTGGCCGCCTTCGTAACCGCCTGCGAACGCTTTGTGGCGAACAACCCGAACCACCGGGGCTCTATCGCGTTGCTGATCACCAGCGACGAAGAAGGCCCGGCCCAGGACGGTACGGTAAAGGTGGTGGAAACCCTGGAAGCCCGAAACGAGAAAATGGACTGGTGCCTGATCGGTGAGCCGTCGAGTACGCACCAGGTGGGCGACGTCATCAAGAACGGTCGCCGTGGCTCCCTGCACGGCTACCTGACCGTACACGGGGTACAGGGCCACGTAGCCTACCCGCACATGGCGGAAAACCCGGTGCACACCGTGGCACCGGCACTGGATGCCCTGGCAAAGGAATTCTGGGACAACGGCAACGATTTCTTCCCGCCGACCACGTTCCAGATTACCCGCATTGAGTCCGGTGTTGGCAGCAACATCATCCCCGGGGAATGCCTGGTGCACTTCAACTTCCGCTACTGTACGGAGAACACCGCCGAAAGCCTGGAAGAGCGGGTGGTGGCCGTGCTGGACCGCCACAACCTGAAGTACGACCTGCAGTGGCACCTCAGCGGTCGCCCTTTCCTGACCGACAAAGGCGCCCTCGTGTCTGCCAGCCAGAACGCCATCCGCACCGTCACCGGCCGCGAAACCGAGCTTTCCACCTCCGGCGGCACCTCAGATGGCCGCTTCATAGCCCCCACCGGCGCCCAGGTAGTAGAACTCGGCCCCATCAACGCCACCATCCACAAAGTGGACGAATGCGTGAAGGCTGACGATCTGGATACCCTGTCAGAGATCTATGAGCAGATATTGGTGGAACTGCTGGGGTGATTTTTTTGCCACGGAAGGACACGGAAAAAGAAAGAGCTTAAAAGATTTTTCTTGCCACGAAATCCACTAAAAAACACGAACAAAGATGAGGGATTAAAAACCAAAACGTCTTTGTCTTTCCTTTCGTGTTCTTTCGTGGATTTCGTGGCAAAACCGTCTTTATCTTTTCATTTTTCCGTGTCCTTCCGTGGCTAAAACATGACAAGCGGCGGCTACCCCCCCCAGAGCCAGCGGGCGACTACGGAATCAGTAGTGAGGAGGCGGCACCTCCTGCTCCTCCGGCCGGATATTGGACGGCGAAATATCCTTCAGCTGCTTGTGCAGCGTCTTCTTCGCATCCCACAGCTCCCGAATATCCATTTCCTGCCTGGCCACCTGCTCACTCAGGGTATTAATCACGTCATCCTGGAACGCAAGTCGCATTTCCAGTTCCGCAATTCTGTCTTCGAGGGTGTTTTTGCTCATGAGGTTTGGTCAGCCCTTTCAGTAATCTGGTATCATGCCGCCTTTTACCGCCACAGCCGGGTTTCTGGCCAGGCGGCGCTCATCGGCCGGACATGCCATGTTACCTGATGCCCGGCTTTTTATCGTTAGTGTTAACCCATGGAGAATAATCAGCCAATGCGTAATCCAGCCAAGGCGATCCTCGTTGCTGTTCTGATCGCGATTCCGGCTCCTTTTATACTGGGCCTTTTGCTTACCACCACTCCGGACCCCCTGCGCCTGCTCGCCATTGGCGAAGGCCTTGAGGCCCTGGGCGCCAGCGGTGGCATTGCCGCCTACATCATTGCCTTCGTTCTTTTCGCCGTTGCCGGCTTCCTGGCAATTGCACTGGCCGGCAAGCAGCCTGCAACCGCAAACAATGCCCGCAGCCAAAGCCGTCCGGCCCGTGCCAGCCAGCCTGCCAACACCTACGATGACGACGAAGACGATTTTGACGACAGCACCCCGGAAGGCAACGAAGAGGGCACCGTCAAATGGTTCAACGTGAAGAAGGGCTTCGGCTTTATCGTTCGTGACAGTGGCGACGAAATCTTCGTACATTTCCGCGCCATCCGTGGCCGTGGCCGTCGTGTTCTGCGCCAGGGCCAGCTGGTTCGCTTCAACGTGGTTGAAGCTGACAAAGGCCTGCAAGCCGACAACGTGTCTATCCTGAGCGAATAATTCCGCTCTGAAGACAGCAAAAAGGCAGCCAGTTGGCTGCCTTTTTGCGTTATATGGGTGGTCGAACTGTCAGTTCCACACCACCTGCTGCTCACCCCGGTGATCCAACCGCCACCACTTTTCATCCTCTACCGGATCGCCTTCTTTCCAGTCACCCAGGCTGCAACGGATCTCACCCTCCATCGCCCGCCAGGCACTTCGGGCGCATTCCAGATCACTGTTCCAGGGCAGGTCTTCACCTTCCAGTACCAGAGAGGTAAATCGTTTGCCAAAGGCACCGGGGTACAAACTGATGCGAAGGCGAGCGCCGTTGAAGGAAGCCGTACCCTTCGCCACCGATGACACGTCAGAATCATCCAGCTGTAACTGGTCAAGCTGGCCTTCCAGCCAGCGCGATACCGCGCCCGACTCAAGGTCACGAATATAGATTTCCAGATCCTGCACCCGAGGATTCTCCATGCTGTTGTTCACAATGCAGCACATAGTGAACCGGCCCGGGCTTGCCTGCAACCCATCGTTCGAGTTCCTCGCGCAGATCTTCCGCCAGAAGGCGCCGCAGGGTTCCGGAACGCTGACGTTCATGCCAGCCGACTTCGGCGGCCGCCTGCTGGATCGATAACCGGGCCAGTTCCTGATCGGAAACCGCCCAATCATCACCCCTCGCCAGCGCCACCAACGACTGGCGCCGAAGCGCATCCTGCCGGCCTGCAACCGCAAGGGCGCCCAGTGGTCCCCGACTGGCAAACAGGTCAAGCCGCGCTGCCGCCCGGCGCACCCACTCCAGCATGCCACCGGGCCGCGCAACCATCCTGCTGTTCCGGGAGCTGGCATAGTCTACTGCTGCCGAAGACAGCTGGATGTTCCATCGTTTCTCAATTGCCGGCTGGTGCGCCATCAGGATGGCCTTGCGCTGGGTTGCACTCATCTCCGGCATCATAAGCGAATCGATGGCCCGGCCCAGCGTCTGAGCCAATCGCTCCGGCGCACCTGAATCGCCGCTATCTTCAGACAACAGAAGTACCGGGCCCTGCCAGCCAGTAACCAGCTCATGCACTACACCATCCGGCTGCTGAATCAGCTCCAGCAACCCGGCAGGAGACACGTTGTCCAACATCAGGGCAGGCCAGTGCAGCGGGCCGGCTTCAGCTGTTGGTGCGACAGGCTGGTCTGACGCCATAATCTCGGCCTGCCGTCGGGGGTCCACCTGAACCCAGAGAAAACCGGGCATAGACTTCAGCACGCTCAACCAACTGGTTTTACCGGACCCGGCATCGCCCTTCAGCCAGATCAGCGCCCGGGAGTTGGCTGCGGTGATGACCACCACTTCTTCTGCCAACTCGAGCCAGGCCGGATCGGTAACGGTTAAGGGAGTAATGTCCTGATCCACGCCGACAACCGGTGCCGGTGGCTCCTCATGCTGCGCCGGCCAGTGGCTGACCAGTTCCAGCACCGCCACATAGGCTTTGTCCTGCAGCCGTTCAGCACCCGACGCCAACTGCCTGAGCAGGTGCGGCCACTCGAGCCAGGACACCCCATAAGCCTCCCGGGCTCCGGAAATCCAGTAAATCAGCTGGGAAGACAGGTCGCCATCACCCCGGACTTCGGTAACGATTGGCTGTTCGCCCTGAATGGTGCGCACCAGTTCGTCCAGGTCGACACCCTGGCGCTTGAGAAACGGGGCGATGTCCGGAATCGCGTCCAGCAACGCCAACAGGAAATCTTCTGCAGTGATTACCGAACCGCCGCGGCGGTCGACGCTGTCCCGGGCCTGAACCAATGCACTCTGGCAGGCCGGAGACAGGCAAGCTTGCCAATCATCCATTCGGCAACTCCTTCCTTGGTCATGAGAGGCGCATCATCCTGATGCGATTGTGAAAACGGTCGCAAATTCTAGAGACCCGGGAGAACCGGAGCAACGACAAGCCGGCGGTTTTGATGACTTGCGCAAGGATTTGTCGTTGCTCCGGGCTATCTCACTGCGAGAGGGTGACCTCAAAGGCATCCGAAGCCCAGCCGCTCACGGCCGTTTCCGACTCAGGTAACGGCTCCCCTCCGTAGACAACTTGCTCCGGATTGCCGTACTGCAACCAGACCTGCGTAGGCACCTGCCCTACCGGCGGCTTGCTGTAATCACAAACGCCGTTGGGGAAGATCTCTGCCACGCGCCTGGCGAAGTTTTCAGAATTCAGCACTCCGGTTGTCAGATTGACAGGGTAATCGGCCGGATCAACCGCTTTCAGCTGGCATTTGTTGTTCAGGGTACGGATATCGTCGCCGGCAACGGTGCGCGGGGTGCCGAAACGGGTTTGCACCAGTAACGCCTGCAGCTCAACGACGGGCTCGGTAATGGGTGCCAAAACATCGGTCACCAGGGAAGGCAACCCAAGTTCTCCCAGATCCAAACCGCACACCTGGCCAGTCGCAACATCCAGAATCTGGCCGACTTCCGGCGGCAAGGTGGGCAAATACTCCAGCCCCGGAACAACCGGATCCGGGTAGAGCAAGCCACCCGTCAGCGGCAGCACCAGGCCGGAGTCCGCCGTTATTACTCCAGACAAAGAGAGACAACGATCCCGGGCAGTGTCCGGGCGGTTTCGAACCAGTTTTTCCGGCAACTCGCCACCCTGTTCATCCTGCTCTATATCCGCCAGCCACTGGTCCATCACCAGGAGTGCTTCCGTGGTAAACACCGTATCACCGGCAATGGGGAATGCACCGTACCAGATCACATGGTTGAGGGAGTGCCCCTGCACTGCCTCTATACGGGCACGGGTCTGCCAGGAGTGGTAGGCATCGTGGGCTAAACCGGGATCCGGCCCACGCAGGTCAATAATCGGCACGCCTTCGAAGTTTTCCCCGGTGTTGATCGCGCCGGTCCGGTAGGCATTGGTGATCGCTTGCAAGTCACCGCGGGTGCGCCCGGGCTGGTAATCGATATCGACGTTAAAGCCACCGATTTCACGGTTCAGGTCCAGGAATTGCTGCCCGCTGATCAATCCCTCCTGAAGTGCCCGAAGGCCATACTGTACGCCTTCGTTATCCAGTGGGATGCCGCCAAAGCCATACCCCAGCAGCTGCTCATTTGGCGACCAGACTTCCGGAGACCGCTCACCAAACTGGCTCTTCATATAATCGATCAAGCCGCAGCGAAGACCGCCCGGCCGCTCTTCCGGGTGATACACCTCAACGCCATCAGGCAGTTTCGGACAATCCTCCTGATCCGGGTACGCAGCGGGGAAAAATGCCAGGTCCGAAACCACCGGATTGATGGGCAAGTGACCATACAAAAACGGCCACTGAGTAGGCAGCAGGCCATTGTTCAGCAACCCTTCAAAGAACCCCGGGGCATCCTCAGGGCTTTCCGGTGCCTGCAAGCCAAGGTAATTGCTGATCAGGTTGTAATCCGCAAACTGGGTAGCGGTTGTCCAGACATCCGGATAAGAGCACTGCACGATCAGGCCCTGATAGATCCCAGGATAGGCATTGGCAACATGTTGCTGGGCAATTGCGCCTCCGGAGCAACCGGTACCGATGGTGTAGCGAATCGGCCCGTACCGCTCGACGATATGCTCCTTGGCCATCACCAGGGATTCAGCTGCCGTCACCAGGTTAGCGTTATGCCCCAGGTTAGACTGCGCAGTGGAAAGGGTAACGAAGCCACGGGCCAGGGCCACTGAAATACTGTCGCCAAGCAACAGCTCGTTGCCGTTGGTCAGGCCCGACACATCGCCATTCGGGGGATTGCCCATGCCATAGCTCACCCCCACGTTTCCACCGTGGTGAACCAGAACCTTACCGTTCCACTGTTCCTGGGGAGCCAGTGCCGTCCATTCCTCACCGGGCTGATAGAGTGACATGACCTGATAGCGGTCGCGGTTCAGCACCCCCGTCTCTACCCGCACAATGAACGGCAACTCCATGCCTTCATCAGTGGTGACGGTAGCGATATCCTCATCGGCAGGCGGGTTTTCAGGGTCGTATGGCAAGAAGGCATCCGGCAGCCCCGGATCCTCCGGGTCAAATTCGGTGAACAGCCGGGTGAGTTGCTCTGCGGGTACGTATTTTAAACTGAACTCCGGTGGTTGATTGCAGGCCTCGTCTACTGCCGCCGCGTTAGTACAGTTCCAGGGCTGAACCTGGGGGCCGGAGAAAACCGGACCACCCTTGGGGTGGTTGGTAATACTGGTGGCGATCCGGCTTTTGCCGCGTTCCAACAACACTTCCAGCGTGTTACTGCCGAGCTTGAGGCCGTTAACCAGGCCACGCCATGTACCTTCTCCAGCTTCCTGAAACTGCCCGGTGATATCCTCATCATTCAGGAATACCCGGGCATCCTGCAGGTTTGCTGCAACCACCTCCACCAGGGCGTCACCGCCACTGATCAGGTCTGCCCGGTTAGACAGCACCCGGATTTCGCCTTCGCCCTCTGGCAGCGCTCTCGGGCCACCGGGTTTTGCGGGTTGGGCATTTTCCGAACCTGTGCCGGACGACACTGATGCGGAATCCGAACCAGAACCACCGCAACCGGCCAGGGCAAGGACAACGGCTGCTACCAGTGCATTTCTGGAGAACATAACGGCCACCTCATTTGTTGTTGTTTGTGTACCCGAAGGTGCAAAAGTCAACAAATGATAAGCGGGCGCTATATGAACAGGCTTTGGTAACGCCGCCCGGGGGCGGCGTCAAAAGTGTGAACTACGTCTCACAACACCGCTTACCAGGTACCGGTGTTACCCATACTGGCCCAGGGCTCCTGTGGCTCCAGTGCATCACCTTTCTGCAACAGTTCAATGGAGATATTATCCGGCGTGCGGATAAAGGCCATATGACCATCACGGGGTGGGCGATTGATGGTTACGCCATTGGCCTGGAGCTTGTCGCACAGCTCGTAGATGTTCTCCACCCGGAACGCCAGGTGCCCGAAATTACGGCCGCCGGTGTATTCCTCCGGATCCCAGTTGTAGGTCAACTCCACCATCGGTGCCTGATTTTCCCGGGCACGGGCTTCGTCTTCCGGAGCGGCTAGGAACACCAGGGTAAAGCGGCCCTGCTCGCTGTCTTTACGGGAGATTTCCACCATACCCAGCAGGTCGCAGAAGAAGTGGAGAGTGTCGTCCAGATTGCTGACTCGAATCATCGTATGCAGGTATTGCATGGTTGGCTCCTGAATTTAATGGCTCTTAAACCGCCACAGTTTACGTTATTCTCGGGCCATGACGACAAACGCAGATACCGAAACCCCACTCACCTTTCAGACGCCCACCGTGCGCCACCTGGCGTGGCTGTGCTCTGCACCGCAGTTGCTCGAAGCCCCTGTGTCTTTCTATCCGCCACAACGGTTACCTGACAACTACCTGGAAATATTGCAGCACTGGGACCAACAACCGGAAGCCATGCCCGCAAGGCTAGCCCAGCCCGCAGAGCGCCGGTTAGGCCATTACTTTGAGCGCTTGTATGAAGTGCTTCTGAAGGACTTGCTGGGGTGGGAGCTGTTACTGAAGAACCAGCAAATCAAAGCCGACAACCGAACCATTGGCGAGCTGGACTTCGTAGTGCGTAACCGCCAGACCGATTGCCTGGAACACCACGAGATCGCCATTAAATACTATCTGGGCGTGAACGAAGGCGAAACCGGCACCCGATGGTACGGCCCCAACGCAAAGGACCGGCTGGACCTGAAAGCAGACCGAATACTGAACCACCAAAGCCCCATGGCGCAGCGGGTGGAGGCTCGGGCGTTGCTGGCAGAGCTGGGGATATCAGAAGCCATTACACCGAAAGTGTTTATGCCGGGTTACCTGTTCTATCCCGTTAATCGAGTGGAACTGCCGGATTACGTGCCGATGGAGCATTTGCAAGGGCGCTGGTGCTACGCCCGCGAGTTGGAGAACTCAGACCTGACCGGCTGGGTGCCGTTGAAAAAGCCCCATTGGATTGGGCCCTGGAGGCAGAGTGAGCAGCCGGATGTTCGAGCTGCACGGGAGGCGCTGGAGTTTGTGAAGGCCAAAGGCGTGCCGGTGTTGTTTGCTCGGGTGGAGTGGCAACCGGGGCTTGGGTGTTGGGTTGAGAGGGGGCGGTGGTTTGTGGTGCCGGGGGAGTGGCCTTTGGCCTCATTTGCTTGACGAGAAAGATTGCACTAATTCACGAGTACCGTCAGGGTGAATGGCTTCGAGATAGCCGGGCGGGTCTATCGAGCACTGATATACTGTTCGACTGTGAGCGATAGTCTTAGCAAGCTCACCCGAGTCACGAGCCGCATCAACCTCAGCCCACAAGTCATCACTGGACACCGGCTCCGGAACTAACGGCTCTACCCTCACCCGACGATTACCCTGCACAATGGAAATCAGATCCTCTGCTGAGACCTCTCCAGCCACAACCTTCCCAATCTCCGCCCAGTATTCGATCTGCTTGGGCGTAGAGCGACGTTGAATCTGCGCCTCCGCTGATGCTTCACGGATCAGCCTGTCGTCAATTCGAATTGCTGTCGCCATGGTGCCCTTCTGAATGTTTTCAGCTAACCGTATGCACAGATTGCTACAGGTGTTGCATTTTGCAACACGAAAGGGAACCACGGGGGCAATAAGGGCCTTTAAATCGGCCAGGCATCAGCCGGGCGTAGTTTTCTGTATTCACCCATCGAAATCTTGCCCAGTTGCGGGGTCCTCTCCAACCCTTGCTCGCTCTTTGGGGGATTTTGGCAAGGGCCCAATGTCAGTTGCCCGAAATGCAGTGTCTGAAAAACAGGACACGGGCTGTTGTGCATTCATACGCTGATCTGCTTGGGTTTCAGCACAAAACTATTCCTCAGTGGGCAAACGTAGCCATTCGAGTTCCAACCAAAACCTGAAGGAGGGCTTTACACGACACAGGCTGTTTCAGGCCGACTTTGGCGATAGGTGGGCATATCCACACTGCCCAATTGCGGAGTGACTCTGCATTGCCTGCGGCCCCACGCATACTGCCGCTGCTTTTTCAATATCTCCGCACCCTCTCCCTTCTGCCAGTCCTCCAGATCGAGGTCTCGCCAGTAGCGGGGGTTACGGCTAGTAGTCTGGTCGTACTTGGCGGTCACTGGGTCCAGGTGGCGAAACGGCTCCAACCGGGGCATGTCTGGCAGGGGTTGGGTGACGTCCATGTAGCGTTGCAACATATCCCACAGGGCCAGCACCTCAGTTTTCTCTGCTTCAATGTTGCTCAGGGAGGTTTTGTTGAATTGCTTCTGGGTGTAACGATGCACGAACATCAGCCGGTAGAAGATACCGCCCCGCTGGACCACTCGCTCCACGTAGGCATCGAACTCCACAAACGGTGCCTCAAAAGAACGTCCCTTGCCTAGGGCGAACTTTACCTGCCCGGTGACCCGGTTGAACTCGCTGCAGCCATCTTCCAGGGTTTCGTCCAACTTCTTTTCCAGGGTTTTCTCGAATGGTTTCAGGATAGCTCCAACGACGTTGGTCATAAGCCAGTTGGTAGTGCTGGGAATGATCCAGAATGCAAAGAAAATCCACGATGGCACCAATACTAAGAGCAATAACATGAAAAGAAAGGCTGGCAACTCAAAATGGTCAGAAACACTAATTACACTCCAACCAACTAAAGCCACCCCCCCGATAAGAAGTGTGAATATCCAGGTAAATGGCAACAGCAATATTAAAAATTTAAGCCCCGTTTTTTCATTGAGGAAACGCAATCGCTGGTGATCCCACCACCAGTGTTCCTTATAGAATTCTGGATCGTCTCGTTCACTGGACTGAACGGTATCAATATCCTCCACGGTTCTGTGATACGGGTTAAGGTTAGCGTAGGCACCATACGGCTGAAGCTCGTCCCCCACTCGTTCCCGTTTAGCTCGAGTTTCGGGTAGCTCCACCGCCTGATCAGACCGATAGGCGGTCGAAGCATATTCTTGTGTCTCTATCGGTATGGTCATACAGAAACTTCCTTAAGGAACCAATAGGGTACTAATGGCTCGGAATGCGGATTTAAAACACTGCGGGACTTATCCGGTGCCCCGCCATGGCGGGTATCATTATAAGGTTCATAGCTCTCCATCACAGGCGTGGGAAAGACCACAGGTCCCTGTTCTGTGCCGACCACGGCCTGCAATCCAACCCGTATCGTTGTACTGACGTCTTCCTGATATCCAAAACTCTGGAGGCTGCTGCTCTGGAGCTCCCGTTTAACCAGAAAACGCACGGCAGACTCATCAGGCAGGGACTGCCTCGCGACAATTTGTGTAAGTGGAGTAGTCGACAACATGACTTCCTGCTCCACTGTGCCAACCGCTATGTTGGAGGTTTCGGCACGGCTGTTCATGTACGCCACTTCCTGCACCACAATCTTGAAAGGCTGGGTTGGCAGGTCTGGACGACACTCCTGTAGCACCTTCAACCGACTGACCACTGGAGTTTGTAAAGTGATGACATAATCATTCGGCTGTGGCGGATGGTCCGGGCTAGTCAACGCCGGATCCGGATCGACATCCCCGTATCTTTGTGCGGAAATATTGACCGGGGAAAGCAGTGTTAGCAACTGCCCGTAATAGGCCAAATCGTCCAGGTTCACCAAGGAGTCCTGCGGGTGCGTCCCCAATGGCCCCTGTTTCAGCACCCTTTCGAAGAGGTCGTCGGCCACGCTTCCCGCATACAATGACCCACCCAAAGCCATGCTCATTCCGAGAACGGCCCACCCCCAACCCGGAATCGCCAGCAGCCCGCCTATCAATGGTACTGACAGGAAGATCAAACCACCGGCGACCGCTATTCCGTGCCCATTCGCAGCATCAAGATCCCCCCGGCTCAGACTGATCCTCATATCCCAATAGCTCAACCCAACTGCCACACCTCCTGCTACGAAACTGGCAAGGCCAACCGTTCTGACAAGGGTGCTTGCTCCAACTTTTGCGAGCCTTTTGCCAATTAATGGCCACCCCTTCATATCAAAGAGTGGGCGACTGGAAACCCTATAGATCTTTGATGACTGAGTTAACTCAACCCCCGCAGTTTCGTGCGCAACTATGCTCAATTTCATTGACGCTGCAGTGAGGTCAAAGATGGCTCCCGCAAATTTCCCTACAGCTAACCCTCGCTTCCCATCATTAGCTTGGTAAGCCTTAACCGCGGATGTTCCCTCCAAAAACAAATTAAACGCCGCCAATGCCACCAAACCACTAGACACGCCCGGGCCATCCACCACCGCCCCAACACGCTTGGCGAGATCCACCTTCAATACACTGAGCTTCCTTGCCTCCGGGTGTCCGGCAGGCACCACGTAGACCCAAGTATTGCCAGCGATTTTCTTGATAGCTTCTTCCAGCTCACCAGAGGCACGGGCGGGGCTGGTGGAACCCTGGACCTGTCCAGACCGATCCACAAGATCCGCATAGAGGTAATCATTGGCGCGAGTGAGCAGCCCACCCTGGCCGCGGTCGAAGTCAGTCAGGCCACGGCGAATGCCGTCACCCTCCACGCCAATAATGGTGTGCTTGGTAGGGTCTACGTCGCCCCGACGCATCAGATCCACCCCCACCAGACCTGGATCAGAAAGGATGGCGTTGGCAGACGCAGCCTGCATGATTCTTTGGACCTGGATGACCTCCACGCTACCGTCTTCCATCAGCCTTCTGCAGGCGGTCAGTACTGAGGCACTCCACTCCCCCAGCACCCCACTTACCAGTGCCCCAACACGCCCTGCATCCTTCACCTCCCCGGCGACTTTCTCGCCAGTGGACTCCTCGTCGTACTGGAACTGTTTCTCAGCATACGCCAGAGCCTGGAGGTTGAGGCGGCCCAGGTGCTGATCGTTAATCTCCGTCTGGTCGCTGGCGAGCAACCGAAGTTGTTCGTAGGGAGATGGCTGCGTGCCTTCCTCCCCTGTTTCGGCGGCGATTCCCGGCGACCACTTTGCCAACATTGATTCATCCGATAGCCACTTTGCCAGAGCGCCAGGGATCCCCTGATCATCATCCACCCCCTGTGCTTTGAGTACCCCTGGGATTTGCTGCAGTACATTCAAGTTGTCCGCGCACAGCAAAAAGGCTTCACAAGCGGCTACATCCGGGCTTTGCAGATAATCGTCGAACACCGAGTTGAATGACGAGCTCTTCATCAATTTCTTCAGGCGGCGCGTCTGGTCTTCTATGTTCCGAACAGCGTGATTCCTTTCGGCCGTTTCCAGAATGTCATCCAGCTGTTCCCGGTTGATAGCGTTCCGGTAGTTCGCAAGGTCTCCGCTCTGGCCACTCGGCGCCGGGTCGAACACTGCCTGGCGGATTAACATGGCGGAATGGACCAGGGGTTTGTCCTTTATAGCAATATCGATGGCATCCAGATAATGCATGGCCAAGTGCAACTGGGCCAGGGCGTGGCGGAACAGGAAAAAAGGATCCGGGATAGCCACGCAAACGCCCCCCTTCTGCGAGCGAAGATGCTGCAAAAGATCCGCTCCAGGTGGGCAGGTAAGGTCAAGAATGTTCGCCGACTCCCTCGCCTGCTTCTCGTTGCTCTCTAATAACTTCGAGAGCTTGCTGCATAGTTCGTCTTCACCCGGCCCTTCAAAACTGAGCACGAAGTCGCAGGGATTCTCTATCATCAGTTCAATGCCCAGATCCCTGTGCCTCAGTTTCGGAACATCTTCAACACGTGATGCAGGAAATCCGGTTTCAAAACTCAACGAATCAACCGATGTGACAGCCCAGGCGTGACCCACACCCGTCGTCCTTGCATTACGAGTCGCTGCACTCTCTTCAAGTTTTTGGATGTAGGCCCAATCCCACTGGATTTCACTGTAGGCCATGCGGAAATCGTGCATCACCGCTTGCCCCTGGAGAAACACTGGAACAAGCACATCGTCCAACCACTGTCCGGCTGATGGGCGCACCATTCTCAAGCCAGATTCTGGGTCACCAACCTCCGCCCGCACTGCCTGAAGATCGATATCGCTGAATTGGGAGTTCTGACTGATCTCTAATTCTCGCCAGAGCTTGTCTTCGCGGAAAATATAAAGAAAACCAGGCCGCAACAGTGCTACGCCTTTCCCTTGATAAACGGGGGCATTGGAGCCACGTCTAACAGGTAAGTTGCTGGCGATCTCTGCCAGGGGCTTAATCCTTACGAGGGTATTATCCTGGTAATCTTCACGCTCAATGTTAGATCTTGCGTGCTTCAGGAGAGGAATCGAGATCTTGCCGCCATCGCGCTTGGGCACAGTCAGTACGAGATCCTTAGGATCGGTATCGTCGTAATCTGCTCTTCTTAGAATCGAGCGATCCCGGGACTCATCTGCAAAATCCACGGCACCTGTCATACAGTTTCCTCCCCATCAGTCCCTTTAATCGCTTCCACAGAGCCACGCTCAAGATGCCCGCCAATCACATCAATGATCAGTTTTCGATCGGAGCCCGGTAACTGATCAAACTCCACCTGGTCAGGAGAGGCAGTTTTGCGCTGGCCGACCATTGCCAGTTCGGAAGGCTGTGGCGTTGCCGTCCCATCTTTGCCAACAAGGTTTGGTAGTTCCGGATTAGCAGAACTTTGCCCTGAACCATTCCCCGGACTCCCCCCAGAATTAATCTTGATCCCCGGCCCACTCAAGGTAACCCCACTGGGGTCCAGCTTGATAAAGCTCCCACCACCAGAAATCGTCAGCTCCGCCCCGGCATCCAGCACCACTTTCGCACCGGCTTTATGATGAACTTCTGTACCGGCTTCCGAGGCCATGGTGCGGCCGGTTTTCTGGTGGAAACTGCCGGCGATGGTCTGGCTGCAGTCTGCGCCTACGGAAAGCCGGCTTTCACCGTCGGTCGTACAGTGTTCAGCGGCTTTTAGATGGCTGAACTGGTGGTTCTCCACCGTCAGGTGGCTGTCGTTCTTGATGACTTCGGTGCGATTGTTTTCCGTAAGCAGGTCCAGGTCTTTCTGGGCGTGGATATAGATCTGTTCTTCACCAGCTTCGTCTTCAAACCGCAGTTCGTTGCTGCCCTCGCCCTTATGGGTTTTGGTTTTTAATGTGGTCCGGGTTTTGTGTTCCGGCAGCGCGTACGGCGGTGTATTGGTGGCGTGGTAGGTTCTTCCGGTAATGATCGGCTGGTCCGGGTCGCCGTCCAGGAAGGAAACGATCACTTCGTGGCCGATTCTGGGTAGAGCCATAAAGCCGTATTGGCCGCCAGCCCAGCCTTGAGTGACGCGCAGCCAGGCGCTGCTGTGCTCGTCATTTTTCGAGTAGCGATCCCAGGGGAATCGTACTTTCACCCGGCCGTACTGGTCGCAGTGGATCTCTTCACCCTCGGGACCGGTGACGATCGCCATCTGGGGGCCGTCCATCATGGGCTTGTGGTTACACAGGGGGCGCCAGGTTTTGTCCGCCGGGATGGCGGTGAAGTCGTTGTGGTAACTGGTGGGTTCGCTGCCACCCTCTTCTTCCATCGCCTGGGGCTGTTTGCCGGTGTGGGTGACAGCGGTGAGCAGCCATTCCCGGTTCAGGGTCTGGCTGTCGTGTTCCTGCAATTCCACTTTGGCTCCGGGAGCGAAGTCCGGTCGGTTGCTTTTGCCCTTGGCGAGGGAGGCATCGTTTCTCAGGGCGTCCAGTCTGGCCTGGGTGAACGGTTCGCCACTGGCGTCGGCCTTGTAGCGGCCGGGGTAGTCGTAGTGTTGATAATCTTCTCTGTGATTCACACCGGCTGCGCTGTATTCGTGAATCAGGGCATAGGCCGGGTTCTTGAAGGTGTAGTCCTTCATCGCCACGGAGGAAGCACGCACCCGCTCTTCATAGGCAAAGCTGAAAACGCAGGCTTGTTGGGTGCTGCCGCCGGCTTTGGTGTTACAGGTCACAGGTTCCAGTTTCGGGGCATCGCCGTGGTGGTCGGCAATGATTAACGCTGGTTGCTCGTCGCCATCCATGCTGCCGTGCTGGTAGCGGTAGTGCCAGCCTTCTTCGGCGGCCAGTCTTTCCAGGAACTGCAGGTCGGTTTCCCGGTGCTGGACGCAGTATTCCCGTTCGGCCGGCGGGCGCTTCAGATCAAACACCGAATCCACAATGCCCCGCTCTTCCAGTAAGGTTCGCACAATGGTGTCCGTGGCCTGGGTCTGGAAGATACGGCTGTTGTGCATCAGGCCCAGGCGCCACATCGGGGGCTGAATCACCACTTCGTAGCGGGTGCGGCGGTGGCCGGTGTTGCCACGAACAAACTCGTTCACCACACCGGTGAAGCGGCGCAGGGGCTGGCCATCCTGCCAAACCACCAGGTCTACCGGCTGTTCCAGAATGTCGGCAGCGGCCACGTCTGGGTCAGTACTGGCCAGCTCTAACCGGCCATGAAACAAGGAAGACAGCTGCTCGGTTAGCGCAAAGCCAACTACCGAAAAGTGATCAGAGGGGAATTCGCCTACACGGGCGGTGAACTGCAATCCGCTTGCCTGGGGCATGACTTCGGTCCCTGAAGTTTAGATGGTTATAACTCACTCGTCCTGAGCAGCGCCGATTATAACCACCCGTCCCGCGATTACAAACCGCCGGGGATTGCCCGCGTGCAGTTCGTCACAGCGGGTCAGACCCCCAATACATTTCACCATGGCAAATGTATCGGGGGTCTGACCCCGCAGTGGTTACGGGTTAACGTTCAGGAGGCGGTTTGGCGAACCGTTGAGGTCTTGCAGTTGGTTGGTACTGGCTTGTGCTTTCAGGGCCTGGTCAACCTGCTCCGGGCTCAGGCTTGGATTCTGGCCCAGCATCAAGGCAACTGCGCCGGCCACGTGGGGTGATGCCATGGAAGTGCCGCTGATGGTGTTGGTGTCGGTATCACCGGTGTACCAGGCTGCGGTGATGTCCGTGCCCGGCGCCATGATATCCACACAGCTTCCATGGTTTGAAAAGCTGCTTCTGCGGTCGCGGTTGTCGGTTGCACCTACGGTTACTGCTTCCGGCACTCTGTTCGGCGAACCGCTGCAGGCATCTGCGTTACTATTGCCAGCGGCTACCACCACCGGTATTCCCCGGGCAACTACCGCCTGAACCGCCTCATCCAGGGTCTGGGAGCTGCCACCGCCCAGCGACATATTCGCTACGGCAGGTTTCTCGGCGTTCTCGGCCATCCAGTCCAGCGCCTCGATGATGGCACTGGTGGCGCCGGATCCATTACAGCCCAGCACCCTCAGGCCGATAATATTGCTCTCCTTGGCGACGCCAAACTCCTCCCCGGCAGCCGTGGAGGCCACATGGGTACCATGGCCGTTACAGTCTTCGGCCGAGTAGGCGGAAATGCTCTCTTCACTTTTAAACGGCAGCAAACCGCCCAGCAGAAGGTTAAGAAGGTCACCCACAATGGGCAGCCCCGGAGACAGTCCGGCAAGGCCGCTGTCATCGTGAAAGTTCATCCCGCTGGCGCGCCCTTCAAAATCCACGTGGGTGCTGAGAACACCGGTATCCAGCACGTAAACGTTTACGCCCTGCCCGGCAAGTTCAGGATAGGTAAACTGGCTGTCCAGCGGCAGCGTGGCCTGGTCTACCCTGTCCAGCCCCCAGGTGGCATTCTGCTGAGTGAGCGTACCGCTGGCCGTCATCCAGCTATCCGGCTCTACCCGCTCAACCCCGGGCAGGGACTCCAGCATCCGAGCCTGGCTGTCCGTAAGCTGAACCGTCGCGCCAGATATCACGTTCTCGTACAAATAGAGAACCTTTCCACCACCAACGGCATTCAGCAATTGTTCAATACCGGCAAGCAGCGGGCCACCCACACCCAGAATCGATGACAGGGACGGATCCACCGTCACAATGTACCGCTGGGGAATCGCGCGGTTATCAGCCTGTTCCTCAGCGGGCTCCTGCGCACCTCCATTCAGCAAGCCGGACAACAAACCCGCATCCGCAGTCAACGGGGCGACGGCCAGCAACGCAGACGCCAGCGCGGCTTTGTGGAAATGGTTTTTGGTGGTCATACAGTCTCCTCAGTTTCTTGTTGTGAAAAGCGGGTCAGACCCCCGGTACATTGCGAGTGGTGAAATGTATCGGGGGTCTGACCCCGCCGGGGGTTAAAGGTTGGCGGCGGGGACTACCGGAAGCACCAGGCTGGAGGGTGTTTCCGGGCCGGTGTGCAGGGTCATCACGCCGAGGGCGGATTTGAGGGTGGTGATCAGTGGTGGTATGCCCTGGGCCATGTTGCTGGTGTTCACTGACACTCTCAGGCTGGAATCCGGTGGTATGTATGCACTGCTCGGGAAGATTTCTACGGAAACCTTGCGAATCTCGCCGGGGTCGTGCTGCCGAACATCTTCCTGGCTGTAGGTGTGCCAGGGCTGGATCATCTCGCCGTTTACGAAACGGGAGCGGCTTTCATCGACGGTGCTCATGCTGGCTGTCAGCAAGCCGTTAGTGATAGGGCTGGTGGAGCCGTCCGGGTGTACGGTATCCAGCCGTACGGAAATCTGCACATCGAAGGCAGTGGTAGAAACCCACAAGTCGGCCTGCATGGGGCCATTCAGGTATAGCCCGTCTTCCCCTGCGGGCAGTTCGAACTTGATGGCCTCTGCCTCTGCATAGCTGTTGTCCTCAGCGCAGGGAATCGGCATCAGGCCGACAAAGCCTGCCGTCCACTGGTTCAGGCTGAACGAACACAGCCCGTTAAGCGGGTACTGGATGGTACTTTGTTCACCCACGGCTTCAGGAGCTTCTTGCACAAGGCTGCCCATGGCCGGAACGGTTTCCTCAGACGGGGCCAGGTAGAATCGCTCCGCCCGCATGTCCGGGTGTGGCCAATGGCTGGTAGTTTCATAACGCTCCAGGCCCAGCACGTACTGGGTCACATCCGGCTGGCTCGCCACAGCGGTATCCAGCCCCATCACGTATTCGTCGAACCACTGCAGCCGCAGAGTATCGAGATCTGGCACGCCATCCTTCGGCAAACCGTTGTCCGGAATTCCCGCGGCCTGAATGTGACTCCAGGGGCCAATCAGCAGCTTGGTGTCCACCCGGCCGCTAAGCTGCTCAAACCACAGGGGCTCGCTGCGCTGGAACAGGTCGAACAGGCCGCCAACAATAAATGTGGGTACATTCACCTTGTCGGCATTTTCCAGCGGCGAACGAATTGCCCAGAAGTCATCGTCATAGGCGGTTTTCGGCTCCCCCAGCAGTGCCTTCAGAATAGTGGGCAACTGGAAGTCCAGGGCAGCTCCAAACAACCGCTCCGGCAGAGCCTTGAAGAATGCGAACGGATCCGTTGGAGCCATCTCGAGGGGCACTGCACCCAACCCCGTCACCAGCCCCATCCACATGGGAATGAAGGTGGCATTCACGTTGCCTCCGGTGAACACAATGTCCCGGTAACCGTCACCGATGGGGACAATCGGAAACGCAGCCTTTACCGCCGGGTGATTCTGCTGGGCGGTCAGAATAGCGGTAATGCCCAGATAGGAAATCCCCTCAACACCAATCCGGGGCTGGGCCCAGGGCTGCTGCACAATCCAGTCCACCACTTCGCCGTAATCCTGCTGCTCGCGCTCCCCGAAGGCTTCCCAGTTACCACCCGAGTTACCGGTACCACGAACATCCACCACTACGTGGGCATAACCCCGGCTCACCAGAAATTCATTTGCCCCGCCAACCGCAGTCGCAAAGCTACCCAGAGACGTGTTGTACGAGGTCTGGGTTAACACCACCGGAAACGGCCCTGTTGCGGCTTCATCAGCACTGCTGCCCGGCAAGGTCACCTTCGCAAACAGCTGGGTACCGTCAGACATAGTGATCACCTGGTTGGGCAAGGCCACCATATGGCTGAACTCCGGCGCCCTTTCGTATGGCTGCCATTGGCGCGACTCACTGGTGGCCACCTGAACCTGGCCAGCCTCCTGTTGCCGGGTTCCCAGCGTCATCATTTGCTGAACTGCGCGGGGCTGCTCAACCTCCCCGGGCTGTTCCTTCATGGGAGCTTCCGGAGAGGCCTCGGCAATGGGGGCAGGGCTTTCGGATGAATCGCCGCCACAACCGGCCAGGGACAGGAGGCCAAGGGCACCCAGCATTGCTAACCGAAATCGTATTTTGTTGTTACGGGCCATGACGGGCTCCTTATTGTCATTCCAGGCCGGGGTCTGACCCCGATTTTTGATTAATATAGTATGACTATGTATATTTTTACCTTGACTCTAATGACAACAAGGACTGCCGCTACCGCCATTTGATGCAATTGACACCAAAGCATTATTCAGGCATAAAATATGTCATTCGATAATACATAACAAAGGCCGAATCATGACATCAGTCGCCAATTCAGAACCATCCGGGCAAACACAGGCAGGTTTTCTTCGTGATGTAATCGATACCGAAGGGCTGGCACTGGTGTATCAGCCCAAGTTCTCCGTGGCGACCGGAGCGGCCTGCGGTGTAGAGGTGCTGGCCCGATGGCCCGGCCCGCGCAGCGCAAAACTCTGGCAACAGCCAGACCACTTTATTCGATGCGCAGAACAACAGGGGCTTGCGCCGAAGCTGGACTGCCACGTGCTTTCGAAGGCCTTGGGGCAGATCAGCCAATGGCCGGCATGGTTGCGGCTCAACCTGGAGCCGGTATCGGTAAACGTGTCCGCCGGCAGCGTGGGGAACGAAGGTTTTCTGCGCTCGGTTAAGCGCATTCTGTCGTCTACCCTGCACCCGCGCATTATGTTCGAGCTCACCGAAACCGCCCCGCTGGACAATACCGAGCTGGCCATAAAAGCCTTCAAAGACCTTGCCCGTTACGGTATTGAGGTGTCGCTGGATGATTTTGGCCAGGGCCACAACCAGCCCTCAAGAATGGAGCTGTTTCAGGCCAGGGAACTGAAAATAGACAAGAAAGACACCGCCGGAATCGACAGTCATGCCGGCCGCCGACATGTGCAGGAGTTGATCGGATTGGCGCGCAAGGCTGGCTTAAGCGTTACCGCAGAAGGCGTGGAATGCCGAGAGCAATGGCAACTGCTCCAGGCTCTCGGTTGTGACTATGCCCAGGGATTCTGGTTATCACCGCCCCTGCCATCCGCGGCAACCGTTGAGTTCTTGCAACAGCACTCTCCGGAAGTGCTGAAGCCCGGGCGTCAGCTCTCCACTTTATGACCCGCGCCAGTTGTGGTCCGGGCTGGCGATGCGTCAGCACTACGGCTAGCCAGCTGCTCGGCACTGAATTCGCTCAGCTCCAGGGTGCACTCGGCAAGGCGCGATACGTCAGTACGAAGCTCTGCGGGCATCGCACCGGCCGTCTGCCCGGCTTTACGTCGCAGGCTGTCACCCACCACCAGGCGTATTTCCATACCGGCCTGGGCCATACCTTTTACGGTTTCCAGATACTGCTGATCGTAGACTGTGGCCACATTATGTCTCCAGACAAATTCATTGACCGAAAATATCAGGCCGGGTGCGACAACTTATTGACCATCGTCACATAGTCATCAAAGTATTGCACAGGAACCAGCCATTCCTTCTTTTTCGGTTTATCGCTTAGACTATTGGATTCCAACAGCCCCGACAACAGTATATATCCGTACTCTTTATAAAATTGCCGCACAGACACGGCATTGGCCCGGTCAGCCACGGATTGCCAGTCTGCATAAACCGCATACTCTTCGCCTTCCAGCGTAAAGCTCACCATCTGCGGCGAGTCTGTACCGAAGGATTCATTCAGGAACACCACGTCTTCCGGCGCGGCCTCTGTGTCCGGCAAGCCGTACAGGAACCATTCAATATTCGCGATTTGCTGTTCTTCATCACGCTGAATACCGAGCGACCCGTCCAGAATTATTGCCATGCCTACCCCTCGTCGCTTTCGCGCTGTTGAATCACTGCCAGATAGTCGTCCATTTCCTGGTGACTGGCGAATATCGACAGGTCCGGAATCATTTTTACAATCTCGAAGACTTTTTCCACGCGGGGACTCATCTCCGTTACCAGTAGCTGGCCCTCCCGCGCCTTCATCTGCTTGAGCACCTTGAACACCACCCTCAAGCCGGCAGAACTGATAAAGGTCACCCCGGCCATGTTCAGGCCCACATAGGAAATCTGCGGGTGCACCATGTCTGCCAGTGTGGCTTCAAGCTCAGGTGCGGTATCGCTGTCTATTGACCCTGTCAGCATCAGGGCCAGCGCTTCGTCGCTTTCCTGGGCCACCTTGATGTTTAGCGGCATAACGAATGTTCCTTGTAGTTACTGCTAAGTTCCTTTCGGATAGTCAGGGTATTCACGCCCCGATGGTATGTGTGCTTTAGATCATCACTGAGTTCCGACATCAGATACAACCCCATACCGCCTTCCGGGCGCACGGCCGGGTGCCTGTAGCCCACAGGTAATGGCCGGGTTGGATCAAAAAAAGGGCCCGGGTATTCCACCACCATTTCCAGGTGGTCTTCGGCAGGGTTAAGGGTGATGGTCCAGGTGAGGTTCGGGTTATCAGGAAGCACATGGGCCCGGAGGTTGGCGTAGATTTCGTCTATGATTACCTGGCAATCATGTACAACGCCAGCACCCACGTTATGCCTCTCAAACTCACCCGCCATGTTTACCAGCACATAACTGACGGGGTCTGCCGGATGAACGTTGAGTCTCATACCTAAAAGCCGTGATGGTTGATGGTCATTATCGTTATGTCATCTGACTGCTCGGCGCCCTCTGTAAATTCAGACAACTGCCCGCGCATATGGGCCAGAAAGCTGTCGCCCGAGCCATCCACTCTGTGGCCAAGGTTAAGCAACCGGTCTTCACCGAACTCCGAACCGTCCTTGTTGAAGGCCTCGGTTACACCATCCGAGTATAGTACAAGACTGCTGCCGTCCGGGATGTCCAGCGGTGCGGCGGTGAATGGCACATCGTCATAAAGGCCCAGCGGGGCACTCACTTCCCCTCGCCACAACAGCGGCAGACGGCCCCGAAATCGTTGAAGCGGTGCAGTATGGCCGGCACTCAGCATGTCCGCCTTACCCGAAGCCAGGTCCACCAGGACCAGCACCAGCGTTACAAACATGCAGGCATCATTGCCCCGGCACAGCTCCCGGTTAAGGCCCTCGGCAATATCCCGGAGGTTACCATCTTTACTACGGGCCAGAAAATTCAACAGGCTCACCGTTCTGGCCATAAACAGGGCCGCCGGCACACCCTTGTCGGACACATCCCCTACCGCCGCCAGCAACCGACCCTGAGGCAAGGTAATCAGCTCGTAGAAATCACCGCCAACCGCCTTTGCAGGGCTAAGCCAGGCCTCGATACTCCAGGCCCGGAACTGCTGCAGGTAGGACCCGGAACCCGGCACCATCGACATCTGGATACTCCTGGCCACATCCAGTTCACCCTCCAGCTTCTGCCGTGCCCGGCGCTCAGTATCGGCTGCATCAGACAGCCTGGTCATCAAACGGCGATTGATCAGACTGGTTTTGATAACCGAACCTATCACACTCAGGTATTCGATACTGGATTTCTTCACATACTGGTGGCGGGACTCCACCGTAAGCAGTCCCAACAAAGGGCCACGGGCGGCATCGCTATAGAGCGGCACCACCAGCACCGGCTTGGGTGGCCCGCTATGGCGGATACGGGCATACAGCTCATCCTGGGGAATGACATATTTAGGCTCCCGGCTGCGGAAGACACCTTCAAACCAGTCAACCGTCACCTGCAGGGTGCTGGCGCCACTCTCTCCGGACTGCGGCCCCGCTGTTCCGGCCACAGGCACCAGAAGATTCTCATCCGGCTCTACCTGCCAGATATTCAGGGCACCAAGGCCATAGTGTGCCTGGATGCGACGAGCCACCTCCTGAAGGCCAGGGGCATAATCGTCGGCACGCACATTCACGATCTCGACACTGATTTCGCGAACGAAGCGTTCGTGGGCAGACGAAGCCTCCAACGCCAGCTTCCACTGCTCACGCTCAATCCCCAGCCCCAGCAAAGACACCACCGATGAGAACTGCTGGATGACCGCACTATCCGGTTTTCGGGGCGCCGAGCTGAACAGGGTGATCACCGCCTGCAGGTTTCCGTGCTGATCCTGCACCGGCTCAGACCACGCTGCGTCTACATTGAGCTCCTGACAAAGCTGACTGTAGCCCTGCCACTGGTGGTCGCCAGAGATGGATTCCGTGGTCACCCTGGCGCGGGTATGGGCGGCCGAACCGATGGATGTAGCACCGAAACGAGCCGGCACAGACGGTACCTGGGTAGAGAACTCTTTGGCAAAGCCGGACTTACCCTGGGAAACCAGAACGTCACGCTGCTCGTCGTAAAGGGAAACAATACACCGGGTACCGGGAATCTGAACTTCCAGCAGCTTGGACGCGGCTTCAATAAGGCGATCCAGGGGGCGGCCGGCATTGATCCCGAACAGCGCCCGTTCACGCAGGTTATCGGCGATGCTCTCCATCTTGCGATGGTGGATGTTCACCCCGGAAAACAACCGTGCCGGCTGCCCGGCAAAGATGGTATTGCCCACCTCGCAATCCAGCCAGAGGCTTTCATCCGGCCCGGTGGAAAAACACCACTCCCGCCGGGCCATACCGAAATCCCGGGCGCTGGCCAGCCAATCTTCAAAATCCACCAGGCTGTGGGGGCCGAGCAACCAGGCATCCGGCTTGCTAAACAACCGGTCCATCAGCTGCTCTTCGGTCTGGCACCCGAAAACCTCCCTGGCGAGGCGGTTAGCGAAGAGAAGTTTCGGCCATTGGCGATCAAAAATCAGAATAACGGCGGGAAGCTGATCAAGCTGTGCGCGGGAATCCTCCTGGGCGGAGGCGTATTGCCTGCGAAGGTCGTAGAACTCGTGCTGGAGCTCACGGTGTCGGCGCTGATGCTTGCGTCTTTGCATCAGCGCCAAAAGAAGCACTCCCCCTGCGAGGGCGGCCAAAAGGCCCGTCAGGGGTAAATGCAGTGCTTCAGAAATCATGATAGCGCTCAGTCAAGAACGCCCAGGCGTTCGGCGGTCTCAATGGTTATAGCGCCAGAGGCGAGGCCGTTATCCACCTGGTACAGGGTTAGTGCATCAATGGTATCCGGGCCCGGCAAGCCATCAATCTCGCCAACGTCGTAACCAAGCTCCACCAGTGCTTCCTGCATTTCCCTGACCATGTCCCGGGTAAGGTTGCGGTCGCACACGGCTTGTCGGGCAACAATCCTCGGCTTACCTTCGTAGCGTTTCACGTTCATTTGCAGGGTTTCTGCAGGAATCGCCGTCTCCCGGGTTTGCGGCTGCTCCACCACTTCAGAAACCTCAAAGGCTTCAATCTCATCATCCGTTTTCACCGGAATCACCTGCGCCGGCTGATCAACCACCCAACGGGTCACCGTTTTATATTCGGCGGGGATGACTTCGGTGCGGGTGGTCTCCGGCTTCACCAGCTTGGTGACGTTCACGGTCTTGGTTCGGGCAGGAATCTCTACCGCACAAAACCCGAAGGCCGGAGAGGCATTTCCGTAAGCCACAGCACCGGAGGTCCGGCAGGGCTCCAGTTCGGTTCGGGCGGCTTCCAGAACCACCTCTTCCTCAACCTCTTCATACACTGCAGGCTCAATCACCAGCCTGGTGGTTTCCGGCTTGACCAGCACTTCTTCAGTGACTTCCTTATAAGTGGCGGCCTTCACACGATAGGTTTTGGTGCCTTCCCGGGTTACCACCTTTTTCACGCCACGGCGAAACTCCGCAGGGGTCACATCCAGGCGCACCTCGGAATCCCGAACCTTAACCTGAACACTTTCCTGCACCGGCCGGGGCTGGATCTGGGCGTAGACCCAGCACTGGCCCGGCTGAATATCGATTTCACCTGTCTCCGTCTGGGCAGACATCAAAGCAGCAGGCGAAACGGATTGTCCGGCCTCCGCTTGTGAGTTGGACTGCGGTGGCTCAGGGCTGGGCTCGGCTACGGTCTCCGGTGGAGCGGTTGCCGCCTTGTCGCTCTCACGGGCCGGAGAAGCCTCTACGGCCTCTGGTTCTGACTGTTCCGGCTCCTCACGGGGGCTGGATGGCTTTGGCTCCGATCCGGAACCAACTTCATAAGCGTATACACCCGTCACTTTCTGCCCCGGTGCATCGGAACTCACCGCACAACCGGATGCAATCGCGGCAACCATTGGCAACCAAACTAATTTGCGCACTGCGCCCTGCCCTATTTTCGGTTTAGTAAAAGCTGGCGATGCCGGCTTTCGGAATATGTTGATGATTTCGAGCCCACGAGGATACTCGCTCCTATTCATAGCGTGCAAGGCAAGCGCTTGTGGCTTTACATTTCTACATTTTCTATGAGTTGATTACCTAACTGATCCGCTCCAACCACAGCCACGTTAAGGCCTGATAAATCCACACCGAGGAGCATCAACAACGGAGAAATAATTCCTTGCAGCACGACCGTGGTAACGATATTCAACAACGTTTCAATAACCGGCTTCAATAGGTCAATCACCGGATTCAAAATACTCAAAAGACTCGTTTCCCCGCAATCCAAAGCCAAGTTATCCAATTGCACATCCAACCCTTTAACCCAAGTCGGCCCGCTACTCTCTAACACACGACTACAGTCGCCATCTGGACAACGAAGAGGGTAGCCTTGAACGTATCGCTCATCTTCAACAACGGGGAGTTTTGCTCCAAGGTCCGCATCCACACAAACGTTCAACAAAGGCTGCTCAGCAATACTAAGCTTTAGTATGGTCGCATGAATTGGCTCTCGCACAAGATCCC
Organism: Marinobacter vinifirmus; assembly: GCF_002258215.1. Classification (GTDB taxonomy): domain Bacteria; phylum Pseudomonadota; class Gammaproteobacteria; order Pseudomonadales; family Oleiphilaceae; genus Marinobacter; species Marinobacter vinifirmus. Next base: position 298,034 of record NZ_NEFY01000004.1, on the reverse strand, counting down.
CAACAGCTGATAACGTACCGGTTTCAACATTTGCAACTGCAGGCTTCGCGTAAACCGCCAAATCGACTTCATTGGAGCCACCTCGGGCGCACTGGGCTCCAGTAAACTCAGCCGACCCTCCACCCACTTGAACAACTAGCGGTATGCGGATGTCATTTAACGTCTCTGCTTTAACTATATTCAACGTCAAAGCACTGATGAGATCCCCTATGTATCCGATGGACAGCTCGAGATCTACTAAGGCTTCGAGAGAAATGTCCGTCGCCGAAACTTCAGTCAGCCATTCATTGTTCTTACCTTGACGAGCAGGCCCAATTACTACCGGAGCCGGATTATCAATACCTAGCCTTAGCTGGATATCAATACTCCCAAGCAAGGAGTTATTAAGCAGTGTTTCTAACACTGGTGACTCTGACGGATCAACAGATAAATTAATCAGTCCCTGGCCATCATCAGAAAGCGCCTTTGCACTATTCAACACGACGCTTACAATGAAGTCATATAATGGGAATTCTGCGTTCTTGGCAGCATCAGCATCTCCCGCAACCGACAAAACCGCCCCCGTATCAAGCCCGGAGAGACCCCCGCTTTCCGCTAGCTCACTAACCAACGTTCCTACAGGGGTAGTCACTCCACCAACCAAATCTACGGTCGCATCTAGCACGTCTACCAGTGGAGCATTCAGCAGAGCTGTAACATCCGCCAGGCCTAACAACGTCAACAGATCCCCAACTCCCAAAAGAGTTGACTCAAGGCTTTGAAGACTTGTCGGATCAAGTGAATAGTTACTCTGACCGAGGACTGCACCCAGCAGGTTACCAAGCAGCCCCCCCTCAAGGTTTAGCGTCGATGCACTCGCGCTCAGGGCAGCATAGAGCTCCTTGCGGGACCCAGCGTTAACAGACAACTCTACTGGTGGAAACAACCATTCTGGCAACAACCATGACAATCGCTCCTGGCGCTTATAACGAACAACCGCTGCGTTTGTTTTATCAATGTCACTCTGGGGAGTAAAACTCAACGTACTTGAGCCATCACCAGCAGGCTCAAATACGCCTGCAAAAACTTCCAGCTCTTCGGCATTACCGTTAAAGCCTACCTGCCTAGCTGCAACAAGCGCTCTAGCTTTCATCAAGCCGATATCTGCATTCATGCTACAAGCTTGAGCCTCATCTGCAGCAGCTGTAGCCGCCGCATTCACCACACGCTGCATGTCTGCCTTCACCGAATACAGGCGGGCAGCATCCATGGCCAGCACGGCGACTACGGCCAGTGCCACAATCAAAAACGGGGTCAGGAAAACCAGCACCCCGGATTGACGACGGATCTTATTCACTGGTGGTCTCGCCAATCTTGTCCCGGATTGGCTGTTCGAAAGACTTCGCCAGCCGCTCCTGGGTTTTTATGTAAATGGTGGAACTCAGTTCGCCACCACGGGCAGGCCGCTGCGCCTGTTCGTCCATGGCTTTACGGGCCTCTGTCCGGTCATCCTGGTCAAAGCTTACGCCCGCCAGCCCAAGATCATTATCCGGCGGGTTTGCCAGCGCGGACGTAGCAGCCAGCGCCAGTGCGCCAGCCAGGCAGGTCATGCGGATCATCGTGAACCTCCTGCAAAGCGTTTGGAGAATTCCTTACCGGTGGCAAGCAGCTGGTCACTCAACCCCAGGTCCTGCTGCAACCGGGCCAGGGAGCTGTTTCCACCCTGAAGGTAATAAGCCGCTACCATATTGCGGCCGGTGGTCTCGCTACCGCCAGATAACTCGTAGGCCGTGCGCAGCTCGAACGCTGCCTGGCCATAGAAACCGGTCTGCATCAGCACCACGCCAAAATCGTTGCGGATATCGGAGGAGGCTGGCGCCTTCGCCTTGGCGGTGCCTAGTGCGGTCAGGGACTCTTCCAGCTTGTTGCGTTTCACATACACCACTCCAAGGCCATGATAGGCCTGTGCGCTGTCACAGCTTTCGGCAATCTTCTGGTAAACTTCTTCGGAATAATCCAGTTGCTCCACCTTCGCGAGCAGCTGGGCCCAGCGCAGCCAGTGATGCTGAGTCTGGAAAGGCAGCTCTTCCAGCCGGGCCAATGCCGCGTAGTTTCTGGACTTCTCCATCATGGAATCAATGGCTTCCAGCTCTACCCGGTGCTCCGGCGTCATGTTGGTCTTGCAGCTCACATGGAGCGGCGTTCCCTGATCCCGGTCTGCCCTGTCAGCGGAACCGTCTGTCTCAGGTGTCATGGCGCAGCCAGACACCAGGGTCGCGGCAAAAACCGCCATCGCTGGTAACCGGACAACTTTCTTGTACTTCATCTAACGCTCCTTCCCGGAAAGCTTGGTGATCACTCGTCGATTACCGCTGCAGCGCATCCATAATGGAAAGCACTGCCGGCCCGCCAATCAATATGAACAGTGACGGCAACATAAATACCATCATGATGATGGTCATCCTGGCCCCCACACGGTTGGTTTCTTCTTTCAGTTTGCTGCGTTCTTCGTGGTGGGCCTCGGTAATAATCTGTTCAAGGGCGCTGGACACCCCAGCCCCCAGGCTGCCGGCCTGCTTTAGAATGGTTACATAGTTGCGAAGCACGGTGAGGTTGCGGTTGTGGCCCAGCTCATCCAGCGCCCGTGTGCGGTCGGCGCCACTTTCCATCACACGGTTAAATCGGTCGATACGACGCACCAGCAATGGCATCAGGTCCCGGGCCTGGTGGGCGATAAGCTTCAGGGTCCGCTCCGGGCTGAGGCCCGCCTGCATCAGCATGCGGGTCATCTGGCACAGCTCGATGGCTTCACGGTTCTGCTGTTTTTCCGCCGTGCGGCCGGCCGCACGAATCAACTGTCGTGAAACATAAAAGGCCAGCACAAAGGCAATCAGTAAGGTCAGCAAGTCGCTGGTGATATAGCCAATCACCCCCACTACAACCGGCAACACCCAGCACATCAACACATAATGGCCCCGGGCCTGCAGCGCTGTTTTGCCTGTGGCATCCAGTGCCGGCTCCAGCTCTCGGAAATCCCCGGCAAACAGCGGCTTCTCTACCAGCCAGTACAGAAAACCTGCCAGCGGCGAATCCTCGCGGGCATCATCTGCCGACAGATGCCGGCGCTGTAACCGAGCCGTCACCCGCGCCCGCATCGCCCAGGCCGGCGCCCAGACCAGGGCATACAGCACAGACGCCATGGCAAACACGATAGCTGCCGCAAACCAGACGTTATCCACGGCCCACCCCCCGGATAAGGTTCCAGATCAACAGGGTTCCCAGCACCTGCAGCACACCGGCGGTTATCATCATGGTGTGGCCGGTACTGGTGTGCAGCAGTGCTTCGGAGAACTCTTCGTTCATCAAAACGATGTAAGCCCCCATAGCAGGCGGCAAAATGGCGAAGACCACGGCCGTGAAACGGGTTTCTGACGTTGCTGCCATAAACTCCCGGCGCAGTTCCTGCCGTGCACGAATGGCCTTGGAGACTTCCTGAAGAACCGGGCGAACCGACGAGCCGAAACGGGCAGACGTGCGCAGGGCAATGGCAATCTGGGTAAACGGAGGAATACTGTACAACTCGGCGAAGTCGTCAAAGATGCGGGTGTAGTCCCGGCCCTGGCTGACCGCGCCCCGCAAGCGGAAGCTCAGGGGCTGGAAAACATCGGAGGCATCGGCAAAGGCCACCAGAAGGCTCTGCTCCACCGAGCGACCGGCCACTAAAGAGCGAAGTACCGCATCCACAATACCCGGCAGCTCTTCGAAGATCTGCCGGCGAAGGCGCTCGAACTTCACCCGCCACAGGGTAACGCCAATCAGCACAACGGCCACCAGGGCCACCAGGGCTTCAATGGGCCCACGGTAGACATAAACACCGGTCAGGGAACCAAAGAAAAGTACCGCAACCACAACCACTTTGGTTACCGACATGCGGATACCGGCGCGAATCAGCAGCTGCTCCAGCGGCCCGATGTCGATACCGGCTTTCTTTTGGTCTTCTGTGACAATCTGCGGATAGAGGCGGTTCTTACTGAGCTTTTTCAGGTTGCGGTCATGGCGGACCTGGCCGATCACCAGCTGCAGCAGCATAACCACAACCGCGAGGGCGCCAAAGAACAGCGCTGCCAGCCAAATCACCTGAACACTCACAACTGAGCTCCCGCCATATCCTGGGCATCCAGTTCCTTGGCCCGGTACAGGGTTTCCATCTGGTACGGGTCATCGCGGGTCGGCGTCATGGCGACGACTTCACTCACCAGGCGCCGGCCATTTGGCAAGCGTGCAAGCTGCACAATCACATCCAGCGACGAACCGATAAGCCGGCCAATGGCCCGCTCACCAGCATCATAACCATTTACCGCCAACAGGGTTTCAATCCGGATCAGCGCGTCTTTCGAGGAGTTGGCGTGAATGGTACTCATGGAGCCTTCATGGCCGGTATTCATGGCCTGAAGAAGCTCGATAATTTCGCCGGAACGCACCTCGCCCACGATGACCCTGTCTGGCCGCATACGCAGGGCGTTGACCACCAGATCCCGGGCGGCCACTTTACCGGTTCCCTCCGCGTTTGCGGGCCGAGTTTCCAGCCGGACAATATGGGGGTGGTTAAGCTGCAGCTCGGCCGAGTCCTCAATGGTCACAATGCGTTCATCCTTGGGGATGAACTGGCTGAGCAGGTTCAGAATGGTGGTTTTACCGGTACCGGTACCACCACTGACCAGAAGGTTGCGGCGATTCTGGACAATCCCGGTAAGCAGCTCCAGGCATTCCCGGGTCATAGAGCCCAGGTTGACCAGGTCGCTGGCAGTGAGGTGTTTCTGGGTAAACTTCCGGATGGAAATAGACGGGCCATCCAGGGCAATAGGCGGAATAATCGCATTCACCCGGGAGCCATCCGGCAAGCGGGCATCCACCATCGGGCTGCTTTCATCCAGGCGCCGGCCCAGCGGTGCCAGAACCCGGCGGATAATGCGCATCACGTGGTCGTCGTCGATGAAGCGGGTCTGGGCTTTTTGCAGTACCCCGGCCACTTCCACGAAGATACTGTTGGGCCCGTTCACCAGGATGTCGTTCACCTGCGGGTCGTCCAGCAGCGGTTCCAGCGGGCCAAAGCCGACAATCTCATCCAGGGTTTCCCGGGCCAGCATGGACTGATCCGAGGTAGCCAGGGGAATTCGCTGGCTTGCGACGTACTGGCCCACATTGGCCTGCACAAAATGCTCCAGCTGGGCTTTTTCAGCCAGCTCTACTTCGATACCCTCTTCTTCCAGCCGCTCGATCAGATGACTGTGCACCTGCTTTTTCAGCTGCTGGTACTCTTCATCGATACGAGTAGCCACGGTTTACTCCTTGCCCGCCGCACGTTTTTTGAAGAAGCCGAGAGCACCGGCACCAGACGACTGTTCGCTGTACTGTCGCTTCGCAAACTCCGCAAGGCCTTTCTGGTAGGAAGAGCGGCGCAGCAAGGCCGACAAGGGTACGCCAGCGTTGATGGAGTCCAGCCGGTTGAGCCAATCCAGGGGCAGCTTCAGGCTTGCCTGGGTGCCCATCCGTTTTTCCATATCGGCCAGCGCCAGCGTGGCTTTCTTGTCGAAGCCGTCGATCACCACGTTGGTCTGGCACTTGCTGCCCAGCAACTGGGTTGTACCTGCCAGCATGGTCTCCACATACTGCACATGCTCAACCATGGGATTGGCCACAATCATCAGCCGCGAAAGGTCAGCCCCGAGAATTTTCAGCCAATCTGCAGACTGGTGCTCCACTACCCGGATAATAAGGTGATCAAACAACTCAGCCAGCCGGGAGATCGCAATGAACAGGTCCGCTGCCGTGTCACCGGAGAGCTGGTCCGCCATAATCTGGCCAGACAACAGCCGGAGCCCCGGCCTGCATTCTTCCAGCGCGGTGTTAACGAAGGATTCGTCAATGGAATCCGTGCGGTTGACCAGGTCATTCAGCGACAACCGGCTGAGGCTGTCGAAGTAGAAAGCGTGATTCTCTGTGGCCATGGTGTCTACCGCCAACACCCGCTGCTCCGGGTACAGGTCGTTCAACTCGCTCGCCAGGTTCTGGGCAAAGAAACGGGTATCCACCACCGAAGACGCACCAACCACCAGGGTAATGCTTCGGCGCTTTTGCTCACCGTTTTGCTGGCGTTCGGCGGCCGCCTCATTGACCAGGCTCTGGACCCGCTCCCTCGCCCGGTCTGAATCCACGGCGGTGATCAGGCAATCCCGGGCACCTGCCCTCATTACCTGAAGCAGCGCGTCCTGGGAAATATGCCGGGCAACCCCAACCAGGGTAACCCCCGGATTGGACTGGTGCAGGGCCGAAAACAGTTTTACGGCTTTTTCCGGGTCATCCTCGCTGATGGCCACCAGAGCCAGTTTGGCACCGCTTGCCGAAGCCAGCCGGCTACCCGGGAAAGGTCAGAGGCGGAAACAAATTCCAGGCTCCATTCATCTTCCAGGACACGCTCAAGCCAGACACGCACTCCGACATCTTCAACAACGCAAATCAGGGTTTCACTCATGGTGTCGGGCTCCTTACCAGCTCAGGCCATGTTCCAGAGGTTCGGTTCCTTCTCTGGGGTTGATGACCATATCGCCCCACTCCGTGCTGCTGTACTCGTACTTCTTGCCAAAATTTTTCGCCGATTCCGGGAGTTCCCGCACGGCGCTGACCAGTCTGGGGGTAACCACCATAATGAGCTCGCGCTCTTCGTTGGAAATGCGGTCAGAGCGGAACAGTGCGCCCAGAATGGGGATGTTACCCAGCCCCGGCAGACGGTCGCTGTTGTTGAAGGTGCTGCGGCTAACCAGGCCACTGATGATAAAGCTCTCACCCGGCGCCATGGACACCATGGTTTCTGTTCTGCGAACCCGAAGCCCGGGGACAGACACTCCGCCGGAGGATACGCCGGAGGTGAAATCAAGGTCGCTCACTTCCGGCGCCACTTTCAGGATGATCTGGTTTTCGTCTACCACGGTGGGCGTCAAAGACAGGCTGACACCGAATTCCTTGTATTCGATTTCCACCTCGCCGTTATCACCGGAGATAGGCACCGGGAACTCACCGCCAGACAGGAAGGTTGCGTTCTGGCCGCTCAGGCTGACCAGTGACGGTTCGGCCAGGGTATAGGCGAAACCGCCGGATTCCAGGGCGTTGATGACGGTCAGTGAACTGGGGCCAAAGCTGAAAAGGTTAAAGCCCTCAGTTCCCAGCCCGGGAGCGCTTCCGGGGACGCCACCAGGGCTGGTGAACCCGCCACCATTGGGAGACAGGCCAAACGCATTCTCCCCACCATTGAGTAGTTTGGAGTAATGAAAGCCAAGGGTATTCAGTTCCTGGCGGTTTACTTCTACCACCCGGATGTCTGTTTGCACCTGCATCGGCACCGGCTGACGCTTACCCGCCATGGCCGACACCGCGTAGTCCGTCACCCGAGGGGTGTCATCACCCTTCAGCCATACACGGACCGTTGTTTCACCCGCTGCCTTCGCGGTTACCAACACCTCTTTTTCCGCACTGGCCTGAACGGACGCCACATCCGGGCTGGACACAGCGACTTTCTCCAGTTCTTTTGCAAACACCAGCACATGCTGTTGTCCGGGGCTGAGGGCTACCGGGGCTTCGTCCCGGGCATGGGCGGTGAACGGCAGCAATCCCGCCAACATCAGACAAGCCAGCCCCCGAAGGGCCATTTTCGTTTTATCAGCGAACATAGACTGTCCTTGTGTCGGAACCTTCAAAGATCTGGACCTTCAGCCCGTTGTCTGCTTCTTTCTGCTTTTCCTGGCGCCGGGCTTTTTCCTCTGCTTCTTTTTTGGCTTTTGCTTCCGGAGAAAGGGGGCGAATGTCGGCCAGGAAGATGGCTTCCGGCTCTTGCGGTTTCTGATCAGCCTGGGTGACCACTTCGGTTTCGCTGTCACCCCCCACAGGCTCCGCCATGGATACACCGCGCCGGGTGGCAACAAAACGCAGGTTTGCTTCCGCAGACGCAAGGGCGAGGCGGTTCACTTCGGCTTCCGGCACTGCCAGCACCATGGTACTGTTGCGCCGACGGTCATCGTCATCAGCTCCGCCTGATGGATCGGTTGTTCCACGCATGGCCAGCACTTCGACCTCCCGCAGCAACACGGTGCTCAGGGCACTGTCTGCGGAGTTACCTTTGAAGGTAGCCACCACATCAACCAGATCACCAGGGCGCAACAGGCCACCGATGCCAGACAAGGGGTTCAGGTCAAAGGCCACGGCACGGATGCCTTCCGGCAGCTCGCGCTGCAGAATGCTGGCGTCTTCCATGGCGTAATCGGTCAGCGGGGCACCCGCTTTGAGGGGATTGGGGATAGCTTCGCCAAAGGTCGCTGAGTCTTTAGCAAGGGCGCCCGGCAGCTCAACCGTGGTGGTTACTTCAGAGAACAGCTCCGGCTTCAACTCAGTGCCGGCTTCGATGTCCTCTTTAGCGAACAGGTAGGTGAATGTCGGCTTTTCCGGCTCCTTCTCGCCGGCCGGCTCAGACCGGGCAACCTGACCGGTTGTCGATGATGAGGTAGCTGCAGGCTGATCGTTGTATCTGACCAACCCCACAACCGCCAGAATGATCGCCACCAGGGCCAGCAGAAGGGCTGGCAGGGTGGACACGAGCCTTGTCCTCATAATCGTTGGTCCTGTCCATGTTGTTCAGGGAGCTATGGCTCCTCATTGTTCTCAAAATGTTACGGCAGCTGTAGCTGACAAAGTCGCCGGCTGTGGTGGGAAGCTACCCAAGAAACTCATGTTGAGCTGGGGGAGAAACGACACCCGTCCATCAGACGGAATTACGGATATATTGCATTTCAACAACACAACATCAACGGCCGAATCACCCGCACCGGGAGTCTCACACTCAGCAACATCCACCAGTAGCCGGCGACTTAACAAACTGGACGAACGCTCCAGAGCTGTTTCTGCATGATCACGCACTGCCACTTCAAAGCCATCAACGTCATCGGGGTTCAGGTTACGGCGATCCAAGTAGTAGACAGAAGCTGCCGCCCCATCTGCCGCCCGCTGCAACTCCACCTTGGAAAGAAACAGTACCCCGTAGACGAGACCTGCATAAAGCAGGCCTATGATTAAGGGAAGGATAAGGAGAAATTCCAAGGCAACCACACCAGACACGTATTGTGAGCGCACATTAAAACCTCTCAAGCTGCGACAGTTATCCAGTATCCCCCCCAGAATTTGGAAGAGCTAATTGAGACTGACACCAACTTCACTCAGGGGGCGTCGTCGTTTCGAACTGGCTCATAATCGTCTCATCAAACCAAGTTGCTATAGTGTCGCCATTTCCCGATGCGAAAACAGCAACAATAATCGCAATCACTACCCCTGCAAGAACCAAATACTCGATCGCCGAAGCCCCCTTCTGCTTCTTAGGCGTAGCATTCTTAATCCGAGCAACTGCTGCTTTATCGAGCTTCATAACTGATCACCTCTAGCTACCTGTTGTTGATTAAACCTCAAACCACCAAACGGCAAAAGCACCGCCTAACATCGATCAAGTTATCCAATATTGACCTGAATCATCTTAATAACGTTATGATATCTACTTATTGCAATCTGGGAACCCTAAGGATGCAAAATTTTGTAAAGAAAAGTGAACCGTTCTTCATCCGCTGTCGTAAGGCGGACGCCCTGAAACACGCCTAACACACGCCTTCACGCTCTAACCACATGAAGTTCAAGGATTCCAACGCCCATCACGCCAGAACTCCCCGGAATCCAGCCCTCTCGCCTTCAGCTCGTCTTCCACGCATTCCCGCAACTGGCTGTAAATCGGCTGGCCCCGACGCTTCTGTTCGGCGTAAATAGTGGCCAGGCGGCGGGCAAAAAACGGGCTGGAATTCTGGTCGGCGGCAAATTCGTAGCTCATCACCCGGGAGGCACCAAACATCGGGCCCAGCTGGCTGGTGCGGAAGGCCGGATCGTCCTGCTGAATACTTTGCAGGATGCTTTCGCCACTGGGTGGTGCAGGAATAATGTGGCGGATGTCGTCCGGGTAACGGAACAGGTAACGGACCAGCAGGGCTGAGGGTGCGTCGATGCGCTGCCGGGCGCGCTGGCGGAAACGGTAAAAAGCTTTCACCTGCAGCCCCAGCGCCCAGAACGCCTCGGCACTGGTCAGCCCGAAGCTTTCCCGGAAAATACTGAACAGGCTGTCTTCACAGCCGAGAATCGGTTGCGTGGCCCGGTCGTAGTTCTGGAGATCTGCCGGCTCTACGTTCTTCCGGTTGGTCCAGTTACCTTTGAGTGCCACCTTGTCCGGGTCCAGGTCCCGTGACAACGCCTCGTCGCGAAGTGCCGTCAGGTAGCATTCGTTGAACCAGGTGCGCCACTGGCTGAGCAGCTCGGCACTGAATTCCTCGAAAACCACATCCGGCATCCAGTCGGTCAGGGAGTCCCTGGCTCTCAGCAGCTGCCAACCGGCATCGTGCTTCAGGCTTTGCATGACATAGTCCGGTACTTTCTTGGCGGCCTGTTGTACTTTTGTCAGGCACAGCTCCCGGAACATTTCCCCCAGCCGGCCAACAATCAACAACTGCAAACGGACAACCGGCAAGCTGGTGGATTCCGCCTCGGCCAGCATTTTGTATGACGACACGTAGGAGCGGCCAAACAGCGGCGCGTAACCCTGCTTGCCGGCCATCTTGCCATTGCTGCCTGTGCCCGGCATCAGCGGAGCAATCAGTTCGAACATTTCGGCATTACCCGGGCGCATGGTCAGCGGCGCGTATTCCGGGTGTTTCAGAAGAAGGCGAACCAGGATGGCCTGGTTGGGGCGGATTGTTGCGGCGGTCGCATCGTCCTGCTCGTCATCCGGCTCCGGCGTTTCAGCAGCGCCCGCGGGGGCACCGGCCTTTTTCAGGCGGCCCAGGCGGTTTACCGGCACGTTCAGCAACATGGCAAGGTCAAGGTCCCGGACTTCCCCATCACCCACTACACTTTCGAGAACCAGTTTAAGGTTCATCAGCGTATTACCACTGATCGGTGCCGAGGGGTGGGTCAGCTCATTCCGGGATTGCCGGCTTCTGGATTGCTGCATGCACAGTACCTGTATGGTATAGGGTATGTTTTTCCGAAAATGTGTACGATGTTAACATAACCAATTATTGAGTCTGGCAATATTGCCGTAGCGCCGCATGGGGCGCACTGAACTGTCACAAGGATTCACTAACGTGTCTGTTATCGGGGCCAAAACGTTCTTCTTTTTTGAGGGTGATTCCCAGCCCGACACACATATTATTTGCAGGCCAGACTACTTCCAGCAAGACGGCTTCCGGCTGCCGGCCAGTGGCGTTACCCTGCTGTACGGCCACAAAGGCCCCGGCAGCCTGATTGGCGCTGCGGTCCGCCAGAGCGCCAGTTCTGGCGCCGGGGTCTGCTTTGCCGACGTTAAAATCGATATCGGCGAGTGGGATGCCAACAAACAGAAGCTGGATAATTTTGGCCACTGCCGGTTCCTGAACCTGCCCCAGCGGGCTAACCGGGAAGTGCTGGATGATATAAACCAGCACTGGAATCGCTGGCTGGATGAAGAAGGCGCCCCCAACGAAGACTTCCCCCGCAAAGCCTCCAACCGGATGGACCTGCTGGACAAGCTGGTTGCCCTGCCGCCCTACAACGAGCTGAACGCCATCGCCTACGATGTGCAAACCCGCTTTGGTGCTGCCAAATTCCTCACCGTGTTCAACATGGACGCCATTCGTACCGACGAAACCACCGTGATTCCGCCTGGCACTAACGTCATGTTCCAGACACCGGGAGCCGAATGTCCTGATATGGCATCGCTATAGCCACCCTATCCATTCGCGAGCACTAGTTCTGATACCCAGTTCCGGGTGTAAGCCTCTCGCCGGAAAGCCGGTTGAACCGCCGCCGGTAGCGGGTTACTTCCCCGCATTCAAAACAACCGACCACAGAATGATCATGCTAGCGTTAACAGTGAGCAGGAGAGCTTTCATGGCGCTCCTCAGTAGCTACCCTATCAAACTGGCCGCGAATCCATAAAGACCGGCTTGACACGATAAACCAACACTTAACAAAAATATCATATGTATAGTACTATACCTTCCGAATCAGATTTGAAATGACAAGCAATGTCAGTAGACTACAAGGAATTTCAGCCATGCCGGATTTTAAGTCTGTAGTGTTCACCGCAGCACTTACCCTACCTTCGTTGGCGCTAGCCTCGCAGGATTTCCCCCAGCGATACAGCACTCTGGGTCTTGAAACCAGCTATCTTGACTCTGGTAACTCCGAGAACAAGTCCAGCTCGGTGGGTGATCTGTCCAATTACTGGTCGCTGGGCGTTAACTTCACACACCAGTTTAACCCAAATGTCAGCATGCTCTTGCAGGGCGGCTATGCCGAGCCAGAAACCCGTAATACAAAGGTCGACACCGAGCTATGGCGAGGAATGTTGGGCGGCCGATTGCACCCCACGCACTATCGGCTTGGTGGCTGGCGCCCCTTTGCCGGCGCAGGCTATACCTACCAGAACATAGACGCCGGTTTTACTTCCAAAAATGAAGACCTGATATACGCCGAAGGGGGTCTGCAGAAAATGATCGCCCCACGCTTCCTGGCGGAGGCTGGCGCAAGGGGCATGCTGGAAGTTGAAGACGAATTTTTTGACGCCCAGCTCTTTGCTGGCGTTCATTATATGTTCGGGCGGAAGTTCCGGAAAGCTCCTTCCAGCCGGGAGGCGCTTGACTTGTCACAGATTTCCACACCGCCAGCAGACTCGGATGGCGACGGTGTACCAGACTATCGCGACAAGTGCCCGAATACACCAACCGGGGCTCTGGTTGACGATGACGGCTGTGCTAAAGAGCTAACGAGGGACATAAAAGAAACGCTTTATGTTGAATTTGAGCACGACAAGACCATGGTGCGCCCTGAATACTTCGACGATATTGGCAAGCTTGCCACCATCTTACGGCAGTACCCTACATCGCGTATTCTGCTCGAAGGCCACACAGACAGCACTGGGCCAGCTTCATACAACCAGCGGCTGTCAAAAAGCCGGGCAGGCGCAGTGATGAAAGTTCTGGTTGACGAGTACATGATCAACCCGGACCGTATTCGCACGACAGGGATGGGCGAATCACAGCCAATCGCAAGCAACCAAACAGAAGCTGGCCGGGCCCAGAATCGCCGGGTTGAGGCAATAGTTTCCGGGCAGTACTCCGAAATCATAAAGAAGGATCAGGACTGACCCGTTCAGGATCGTGCCGCCCGACTGGGCGGCACTCAAACATGATCCAGTGATAGCCAGGTTCAAGGCGCGATCTTGCTAATCACCACATTAAATATCTACAAACTTGTTTCGCATAAGAGACCCTATTCTACATATAAACTTGGAATATTTTCTAACAAGGACTTCAAAAATGCTCAGAAAACTGAATTTCTTCACGTTCGCTCTACTCGTTTTATCCACAACAACCATGCTGGGTTGCCGCTCGGACAACAGCGACTCCAGACTACCACTCGACGAACTCTCGGCTGGCACCGAACAAGATGGCAGCGCCGGAGGAGAAGGGAGTGGAGATAGTGACGAGTCAAACTCGTCAAACCCCTACCTGCCTCTTCAGCCCACGGAAGATGATTGGGATGGCGATGGCGTTCCGAACGAGGACGATCCATGCCCCCGTGTGCCGGGCGTTGATCCGGCGCTGTGTAATGAATCAGTTGATCCGGACGGCGATGGTTTTCCCACCCTGTACCCGACCATTGAGCCGTTCATTTCACAAGACATAGTTGGCCAGCCATGGGATAACTGTCCGGATATCGCTAACCCAAGCCAGTCAGACCTGGACGGGAACGGCGTTGGAGATACCTGCGATAAAGACATTGATGGTGACGGCGTGCTGAATGACGCCGATAACTGCCCAGTTGTTGCAAATCCCGGACAAAACGATGAAAACGGCAACGGCATTGGTGATGCTTGCGATCCGGGCATTGAAGACGGTTTCTCTTGCTCTGTCGAGGGAATCTATAGCCCGATGCGGGCCAACGATAGTGCTGTTAAGGCTACGACATCGGTTAACACCACCGGGTGTCTGTTGTCAGGTGATGCTGGCAGCCTGCTTTGCGGAGTCAATAACCCCAATAATGTAGTAGATGATGACTTAACCAACACTGCAGCGATCTACAACACCAACTTGCTGGGCCTGTCTTCTGTCTCCCTGCGCATTGCTAGCGGTACGAACTTTGTCTATCCGGCCAACAACTATGTAGGAGTTGCTATCCGCAATGCTCCACAACTTGTCAAACTCGGACTATTAACCAATGGCGGGCTTCAGGTCAGAACCTTGCTCAACGGTGAAGTACAGGAAGAAACCGGCGGCAGCGTGGGTGCAGACCTGGATCTGCTAGGTCTATCGCAACTTATCGGTAGCGGTGACTTTGAGTATCTGGTGTTTGAAACCAGCCAACCCTTCGACGCAGTTGAGATCTTCAGCGGGGGGTTTGAGCTACTATCAGTGCTGGAAGAGTTTGAAGTCAGCCGAGTTTGTGCAGCCAAGACCGGCATCCCCGATCTGTAACCCGCCATACTATGCTCGGCCAGTTGGTTGCGGTAGTTTAGCCTAACCCCAAGTACCAAAACGGGGTCAGGCCCCCGATACATTTCACCACTCGAAATGTACCGGGGGTCTGACCCGCCTCCCTTAGATCCGCTCAACCCTGATTGTGAAATCCTCAGAAATTGCACGGTTAGCGTTGATGCTTGTATCCCTGATACCAATAGCCTCCACATGCAGATAAAGGCGGTTGGGATGGGTGTCGTTTATCAACTCGATCTGATGCGAGCACTGGTTTTCACTGGACTGTGCACTCGAAGCCGTGTCGAACGGCGTTCTACCGGCCTGGTCCTCCGGCAACGGCTCGCGGATATCCCAATCCCACTGATAGCCCCTGACGACCACCGGTGCAGTGCTGGTGCCACAGGTGTAGCCGCCAATGGTGAAACGATAGCGCCCGGGGCCCGCAATCAGCTGGTAGTAGCTGTCGGTGTTTCGGAAGATACCCCACTCAATCCCGACCAACCCGGCGTTATCGCCAACAACCAGCGGGTACGGATCTTTCTTGATGCCCTGGCTGAGCTGGAACATTCTCACACTTGTGACGGTTTTGTTGGTGGTGCTGCTCAGGCCCAGGTTGTAGCGTCGATCCCCCTCGATGGGCTGAATCATAAACTCCAGAAAATCGCTCACGCTGCCTGACACACTGCGGATAGAGTTATCTCCCGGAGCCCGGCCAAACCTGGCTGTTGCGCCCGAACCGTTATCATTGAAATACATGAGGAAGCCGTAAGAGCCGGAATACGGCACACTTACCGGAATATCCCTGGGTTCCGGGCTGATCGGAATATTAGTGAGGTCGCCCCAGGGGCACAGCACTCCGGCATAGACACAAATGGTTCCTGCCACCCGGTTAGCGCCACTTTCGGTAGCCTGGAATACCCGGCCAAATTCCTGTTGCAGCGCCTTCCGGGCCTGCTCTATCAACGCTGCTTCATTGTTCTGGGCTTCATTGAACATTTTCATCAGCGCTTGCTTACCCGGGCCCTCAGGCCATTCATCTTCCCAGCCGGCATCGGTAACCGCAAAATCTTCTGCCAGTGCATCAACGTCTGCCTGGGTCAGGCCTGCTTTCGCCATAGCGGCCGAATACAACAGCAGCATGTAGCTGTCGCGATCCGTTGCAGGATCGATGCTGTCGAGCAGGTTCAGGTTCTCCGGAGGCGTCATAAGGCCAAACCAGGTCATGATGTAGTCATTCGCCCAACCACGCAGTTCCTCGTAGGTATAACCTTCAGGCAACCAATATTCCATGTAACGGGCGATCAGGTGGGTGAACAGGTTTACGTTTCCTACCAGGGTTTCGTCAGATACATACATGACTGCCCGCAAGCGGAAGGGCTCGGGGGTATAGGCACCGCTGTACTCATTAAAGTAATGACCATTTACCGTCACCATGGCCAGCCCCTGCCAGCCAATTCCTTCGAACCGGATTTTTCCGTTCGAGTCCGTCTGGGTAGACCAGGTTTGCCCGGTCAAACTGCCCTCGCTATCAAGCTCCTGCACTGTAACCGTCGCACCGGTTTGATAAGGGCCCTTCTGGGCATACCCCTCCCCCGCTACCGGCACCAATGGATCAGCCGACTGCATAGGTGGATCAGTTTCGGGGTCGGTTTCGGAGGGGGTTGGAGATTGGGGCTGTGTGGTAGGCGTGGGAGAAGCAACATCATCAGCTCCTGAGGAAGAGCTGTCGCTGTTGCAACCAGCCAGTGCCAGTGCAACCACCAAAGCAAACAGATAGTTAAACACTATGTTTTTCATGACACGTTCCTCTGTGCACAAGTTCAGACCTGCCATCCCCCGGACAAGCCCGACCCACTGCGCAATAGAGTTGTGCCTGATGCGAGTTCACAACTGGCTTCAGCTTAGGTATGGCAGCCAACCGCCAAATTGTCCACTTTTTGTACAGCCGGGTCAGACCCCCGATACATTTCACCATTCGAAATGTATCGGGGGTCTGACCCGCTTTTGTTACCAGGGCTGTTGGTTGAAGTTTTCGGGAGTGCCGTAGTAAGGATCGGCAGTGCGCTGGCTCAGGAGTTCAGACTCCAGCACGGGTAGCTGGATTTCACCGGAAACGGTGTAGGCGTTGACGATTACTGAACTCAGCAGGCCCTGCAAGGGATCCAGCAATCCTTGAACGGTACTGCCTGGCAGGCCGCTACCGGGGCTGAAGCCGTTGAGCAGCAGTTCGGTAACCTGGCCAACGGTGGCAGTGCTCATGAAGTTCATGTTTTCCTGGGATTTGAACGCCATTACACCGACTTTGTCGCCGGGGCGAAGGGCTTCGCCCACTGCCACCAGTTCGTGGTTCGGGTAGTCACCCGGGATGAAGCCGGTGAGCATGTCATCTACCAGTAAGGTCTGGCCGTCCCGGACTACACAAACGCCCATATAGGCCACGCCCAGTCCGCCAACCAGGTCTCCGTTTACCCTGAAGTCACGCAGCCTCGGGATACCCGCCAGTACTTTGCGCTCGCCGGCTGGAACGTCGTAAATGGTCTGGCATTCCTGAGCGCCTCTCAGGGCCCCGATGTCCATGTGGAATGAACGCCAGGTCTGGTCCAGGCCCATGGCCTGGTCTGCCTCAAAATTCAGGCCCGGCACTTCGTCGGCAATCAGGGCTTTTTCGTTGTCGAGGGTAATACACACGCCGGGAATCTGCTCCAGCAGGCTTTCATCAGCCCCGCGCAGTTTCACGTCAAACCAGATGCGGATGGCCTTGAACATATCCACACCGCCACAGGAAGTGGTGCCATCCACCTGGTTGGCCAGCGGGTTCATGTGGCCGGACTGGTTGGAGAGCAGGCGCACATCGCCACCGGCGATTTTCAGGTAGTGGTAGTTGTTGATTGCCTCCTGTAACGGGAAGAGCACATCGCGGTTGCCCTGAATCAACAGCGTATCGATAGGGCGCAGTCGGAACGGGGCATCCCCTTCGCGGAACGGCTGCTGGGCCACTTCCAGAGATTTCAGGTAGTGCAGGCCGTTCTGGCTCATGAACTTGAGGATTTCGCCGGTCGGATCTACCGCGTCGCGGGTGCGGATGAACGGGAAGAACATGCCTGTACAGGCTTCATCCAGGAGAGGGCTGCGGGATTTGCCGGTCGACAACAGGCACAGCAGGTTGCCCCAGCCGCCTTTGACTGCGCCGTTCGGCATAATGGCTTGCTCCAGGGCGTGCCAGGTGCCTACCGGAACAATGGTGTCTACCCGCTCGTCCAGCGCGGCCAGTGTTAACTGAAAGCCACCGCCGTATGAGCCACCAAACAGGCCCAGCGGGAAGTCTCCCGTGTCATCCACGGCAACCGGCAGGCGACCATCACTCGCCCTTTGGGCAATCCAGTCGATCACCGCCTGAGCATCACGGGTTTCGTGGTACGGGTTCATCACCATAACCTGCCCTTCGGAATCGCCGAAGCCCCGCTGGGAGAAGCTCACTACGATGTAACCACTGTTGTGAAGGTCTGCCAGTACATCATCCAACTGGCCAAACATCGACAGCAGGCCACCGCCCTCGTTGACCGGGCAGTTATAGGGTTTCAGGTGCTCTTCACAATAAGGCTGCTCCGGCAGGCCGGTAAGTTTGCTCCCGCCCCAGCCATGGCTATGCAGGATAACCGGCAGTTTTTCCCCTTCACGATGCTCTGGAATGAATACTTGG
The DNA here is from genome assembly GCF_002258215.1 of Marinobacter vinifirmus. GTDB lineage: Bacteria > Pseudomonadota > Gammaproteobacteria > Pseudomonadales > Oleiphilaceae > Marinobacter > Marinobacter vinifirmus. The sequence goes on along the minus strand of NZ_NEFY01000004.1, from coordinate 279,764 downwards.
GCATCAAGCCAGGTGGTGGGACTGTCCCGGTAGTAGCTTGCGGCTTTCACGTCATCACAGGACGGGCCCGAAGCCAGGGGCCGGCCTTCCGGCGCGCATGACGGCGGGGCATCGGAAATGATCGGCTGAATGTTGGGGAAAGGATCTCTATTTTCAGTGCGGGTGTCGGTAGCGTAGGCCACCGCTGGAACCACCGGGCCAAGCTCGACTTCCGGTGCGGTGTCGCCTGAGCCATTGCCGGCACCGGAGTTATTCCCCGGCTGCGCCGATCCAGGTTTCGGGTTTGCAGATGCTTGAACTGACGTTTCAGTGACCGGTTCCGAACCGGAGTCACCGCCACAAGCCACCAGAGTCAGCGCCACCAGCGGCACCAGGGCACCCCGTAACGTATTTCTGTTAATCATCATGCTTTCACCTTTTGTAAACGGGGTCAGACCCCCGATACATTTCACCATTCGAAATGTACCGGGGGTCTGACCCGCCGTTGTTATTGGTTGAGGGACTGGAAGATGCCGGTGCCGCTGCAGGCTTCACCGTTTTCGTAGTCGGAGTTGACGACGTTGGCGATCCAGCTGTTGAGGAGTTCGACGGCTTCGGTGTGGCTTACGCTCTTGGCGATGGGCGGCATTTTGCGCTGCGGGTCATCGGCGTTTTCCACACGGCAGGAGACGATGGACTGATCCGGGCTGCCGGGCACCACCACGTGCTGTCGGCCGCAGGAGCCGCCGCCGGTGGCGGTGGGCTTCTTGCAGATGCCGTAGCCGGCGTCGATCTTGCGGTAGTGGTCCAGGTAGTAGCCGGTGTTGGAGGCCGCGCCCTTGTCGTTGTGACAATGCTGGCAGTTTACTTCCATGTAGGCCCGCAGGCGGGTTTCCACGTCGGCATCAGAGCCGGCGGTGGCACCGCTGTCGCCCGGTACGTTCCAGTGAGGCAGGCGCTCGATGTTGGTGGCGATGCCGCGGCCATCTATCTGCAGCGCCGGCACGTTGGCCAGGATGCCTTGATCCTGCCAGTACTTGAGCTGGTTCACCTGCGGGAAACCGCCCTGCCCTTCGGTGCCCATGAAGCGGGATTCCGGAACGTAGGCACGGTTCAGGTTGCGGGGTTTCGGGCCGATGGGCGCGGCGCCCGCTTCCAGGTCGTCGTTGGAGTGGCAGGTGATGCACTGGTTCTGGTTGGGAATGGCGTAGCTGTCGGTGGAGCCGGCCAGCAACTTGCCGGTGTGCTGGTCTTCATAGTGCCAGCTTACACTGCGGGTTTCGCCGCCCGGCACCAGTTTGGCCACTTTCTTGCCGCTGTCGTCAGTGCTCCAGCTGTAGGTGGGGCCGCTCCAGACTGCCTTGCCACTCTGGGAGGTGCGCTTGATCAGCAAGCGGGATTCCACCAATTCTTCGGTGCCTTTGCTTTCGTCGGTGAAGGCGAAGGTTTTGGCGATCACGGTGCCATTCGGGAAGTGAATGGTGCCATTCAGGTTGCCGCCGTTCTGGCCATCCATATACACCGCCTTGGTGCCGGGCGGGATGAACGCAACCCGGTACTTGGTGGCGTAGTCGGAGAACAGCTTGGAGTTGAGCACGAACGGCACGCCGCCTTCGTGGGGCATGCTGCGCGGGTCTTGCGCGTTGGCGAACAGGTTGTACTGGTCCAGGCGCGGGCAGTCGACAACCAGGGCCTCACGGTTGATTTCACCCGGTTTCACCGGCGCTTCACACAGCTGGTTGATGTATTCCTGGGTAGGTGCCGGGTCTACTGAACCGCTGCGTTCGAACGGTGGAATGGTTACCCGGGGCAGGCTGGCCAATGTACGGCCGAAACGGGCGTTGCAGTCGTGGTCTTCCAGCTCGGTGTCCGCGAAGAATTCGAGCGGGCCGGTAAGCGTGTCCTGCAGCCCTTGCCACGAAAAGATCGCACCCAAGTCAAAATCCACAACATTCAATACCAGTTCCAGGCCACGCATACCGTGGAAATTGATGTAATCCTGGCTGTCTGACGACATCTCGTTGTTGTAGATGCACGAACCCCACTCCGGCAGCTTGCGCTCGCCCTGTGCGTTGAACTTGTAGGCGTTGTAATGGCACGCCGGGTTCGGGTGCTCGTTGGTGTGGATGGGCTTGCCGTTCTCATCTTTCGGCACCGGCTGGCCACTGGCATCCACCGGGTACGGGCACTCGGCATCGTAGTCATCCAGCAGCCCATCCCACACAATGTGGGCACCCTTGCCCGGGGTATGGATGTTCTTGATGCCAATCAGCGTGGGCAGCAGGGTTTCCACCTCGCCTTCGCCGATCACTTTCTCCAGGTTCGGAGCCGGCAAATCGAAGCCGGAGTTCTTCATGACGTTGTTGTAGATGTGCAGGCCTTCGGTGTACGGGTCCAGCTTTTTGTCCGAGGTTTTGCCCTTGCCATCAATCAGCTCATAGCTGGTATAGATCACGGCTGCGGTGCTGTTGTCTTCGAAGACGTTGTCGTACACCTCGATGTTGTCGTACCCGAGGGTGATAAATCCGGTACCCCGGGGCACGGCAGACACCAGGCCACTGTGGGCGAAATTGTAGGTATTGTTGTTGCGGGAGACGTTGTTCAGCATCACCGAGGTGTCGCCGTACTGGGTGATGTTTTCCAGGTCGTAGATCAGGAAGCCGCCGGTGTTACATTCCGCCAGGTTGTTGTCGTACTCGCCGCCCTGGACGTTTTCGATCTCAAAGCCCATCACGTTATAGGCCGCGCGGCTGTTCCTGATGATGGCGGTGTTGGTCTGGCCAACGTAGATGCCGGCGTCCGAGGCACCGATAGATTCGGAGTTATCCACCAGGATGTTCTCGGATTCCACCGGGTAGATGCCGTAACGGCCGCTGTCGGAACTGGGCACGTAATCCGGTGCCGGGTCGCCTTCGTTGAACGGCGGGGTGGTGCATTCCACCTGCAAGCGGGAGGCGTAGTTTTCCCGGGTAATGGGTTCACCACCACCGGACCAGATGGCCCGCACGTTCAGCAAAGTACCCCACTTCACGCCCTTGAGCTTGAAGGCATCGCCTGGTGAGTCGAGGATAGTGAGATCCTTCACCGTGATACCCCGAACGTTCAGGGCTTCCAGGCCGGTTACGTTGTCGCTGTCGCGAAAGTTGAGGACGGTTTCATCTTTGCCACAACCGCGGATCTCTACATCTTCCGTGGCCTGGATCAACAGGCCGTGGTACAGGTCGAAGTAACCACAACCAAACTCCAGTGCATCCCCCGGGCGCAGCTGGATCATCGCGGCCACCATGTCTTCGGTGGCCCGTTCACCGGGCTCCACCTTGAACACCCGGCCTTCACTGAACCTGGCGACGGTTTCTTCCTGCTCCGGTTGGTTATCGCTCTCTGCTGCAGGGCTGCCGGAGGAGCCTCCCGAGCCGCCAAAGCAGCCGCTCAGGGAAAGCAAAGCGCTGATGCCCAGCACCGTGGCGCCGGTGCGCCAGGGTAAGTGAGTTCTTGTTGTGAGTTTCATATCAGTCGCGTCCTTTTTAAAGGGGGGCGTTTTCGATGCGTTCCCACATCCGGAGGTAGGCCTCGGCGGAGGTGAAGAGCTGGTTGACGGCTTCGTCGACCTGTTCTTTCGGGCGATCGGTGTTGAGGATCATGTCGGCGATCTGGTCCGGGTAGAGGCCGTAATGGGCCACGCCGCGGCCGTCGTACAGGCCGAATTCGCGGTCGCCAGTTCTTTGTTTGTGAAAGATCACCCGGCCATCAACCGATTCGAACGGGTACAGGCGGGCGTCGTCTTCCGGGGTACCGGGGTTGCTCGCCAGCTGGGCGATACCGTTGACGTCCGAGGCGAAGCCGGCGCCACCGAAGGGGCCAACCTTGAGGTTTTCGGTGCGGGGGCGGTTGCCGTCGCGCAGCAGTTTGTCGACCCAGTTTTCACGGGTGCCACCAAAGGAAGCGGTAATGCCACCCTGGCTGGCAATGCGGTCGCGCAGGGCTTCGGTGCCGCCCCAGCTGCCGTGGCTGTTAATCACCGGGTAACCCAGCCGGCCGGTAATGTCGAGGATGCGAGCGGCGGCCTTGCGGCTGATGTGGTCGGTTTCGATCATCATCTTGCGGCGAATCAGCTCCTGGACCAGGAAATCGCCCAGATCTGTCAGGCCACGGCGGTTACACAGGTGTTCAGTGCCCTGGCGCGGGTCCAGCGCTTGCAGCTGTTCTGGGGTTTCCGGGAAACGGTCGCCGATGTAGTCCATCTGGAACAGCAGCTGGTCAAGGATGCCGAAGGGCTGCATGGCAGCATTCTGGTCTGTTTCATCGCCAACAAATTCAGTGCCTTCGGGGCATTCCTCGAATTCGATGGTGTGGCCGGTTTCCAGCAGGTTGCCGGCATAGAGCACCGGGCCAATGCCGACACCGGAGGTCAGATCGGGCAAGTGGCCGCCAAAGGCGTTATCGAACTTGTGAACCGGGAAAATGTTGCGCACACCCAGTTGGTACAGCTTGTCCAGCCGCTCCACGATGTCTTGCCGGGTACATTCGGCCACATCCAGGAATTCGCCGCACTTAAGCACCTTGGACATTTCAATGCCCAGTACCACCGCCAGCTTGCCATCGTCGATGACGTCCCGGGCTTCGCCGGAACTGGTGACAATCTGGAACCAGCCTTCGCCGGGGCCGCCATGCTGGGCATCAATGTAGTCCTGCATTTCATACATGCGCTGGATCTGCAGCAGGATGGACTCCATCGGGTCGCAGTCGTTCTGTTTCTGGGGATTGATGCGGCACAGGATCTCGTTGTGCACCAGGTGGTTCACCAGGATTTTCATACCGGAATAGTGGGCCCGCTCAAGCCAGCGGTAGTAGCTCTGGTGGTGTTGCAGGGAGTTGTACCGGGGCCAGTCGTTAAAGCTTGGCCAGCCTTGGGTATCGTGGGGGCCTGTGCCGCTGGTGACCAGTTCCAGGAAGCCGGTGGTGCCCCAGGGGCCGTGGGCAACTTCGCAGTCTTCCAGCGCATGGGTTACGCCGAATTTGTGGAAGGGAGCGCCGTAGTTGATGCGCCCGCCAATGAACTCGTAGGCGGAAATATGGGAATGGGTATCCACGTAGCCGTAGATATCGTCGTTATCGATGCCCTGGATGCCTTTGAAGCGATCTACTTCTTTCAGGTAGATGGCCGGGCCACGGTGGTCGGCCACCTCCAGGTTCAGGCCGGCCTCCGGGTATTCGGTGCAGCCTTCGGCTTCAGTGAAGGTAAAGGTATTGGCGGCATTGCGCAGGGACGGCGACGAGAGTGTTAATCCCTCTTCCGAGGTGCCTAACAAAAGACCGGTGACCGCCGAGGTCATGGTGTACTGGTCTGCACCTTCATGCTTGTTCAGTTTCCAGACCGCCAGGTCACTGGGCCGGTCGACGGCGGCCAGTCGGGGCAGCAGGTCCACATTACCCAGTTGCCCGCCGGCAAAATCCAGGCTTTCACCCAGCTCCCTCAGAATGCCGCCCAATGGCAGCACCGGATCCAGCACCAGATTGACGGTATCTCCCAACCCGGACACCAGGTAACTGAGTTCACCAATGAAGTGCCCGCCGGCATCCAGGAACTCACCGCCCGGATCGCTGATGCCCAGCAGTTCAAACTGGCCAATCTGGCTGTCTTCCCGGGAGAAACCGGACATCATCAGGTAAGAGCCCAGCTCGGTGGGCCGCATGGTGAAGCGGGCGGCCTTTCCGGCATCCGGAGTTACGCTGTACTGGCCATCAGCTACCTCGGATACATACAAACCATCCGCCTGCAGGCTGTAGCAGCCGTTGGCAAACTGGTAGCGGGTGTCTTTCCAGGCGTAGGCACGGGCCTCAGGCTGCGAACCGGCTCCAGCCTGGGGCGGCTCCTTTTCAGCGGGTTGCTGCGCAGCCGCCCCGCTCTCATCTGCAACCGCATCGGAGCCGCTGTCGCCTCCTCCACAACCGGACAAAGCCAGAACCAAACCGGCTAACGCAAAACATGCCAGACCACGCGGGCGGAATTCATCAGCCACAGCAGACCTCCTCTTCGGGGTAATCCCCTTTTTTGTTTTTGTTAATGATCTATATCGTACTGCAGTACGTATACTTACTTTATGTTGCGAAACATAATGTAATAGGTCATCACGTAATCAGGGTCGTCATATCAGGCCAAATTTCGCTTAGCTTAAGAATTACGAGGGCTTCCAGGGCGATAGAAGGCGGAGATCGGTTTACATAATTCGATAATCGCCTCTAATATGCCGAGTCAGCGATCTACAAATACAAAAGGTTTTCCCAATGATCACTCTTGTCGTAAATGGAGAAAAACGGTCCCTGGATGTAGACTCAGACACCCCGCTGCTGTGGGTGCTCAGAGACGAACTCAACCTGAAAGGCACGAAGTTTGGATGTGGTGCAGGGCTTTGCGGTGCCTGCACCGTGCACGTGGGCGGAACCCCCACCCGCGCATGCCAGACTCCGGTAGAGGCCGTAAACGGTCAGGAGATCACCACCATAGAAGGCCTCAGCAAAAACGGTGAACTGCACCCGTTGCAGCAGGCCTGGGTAGAACATGGTGTGCCCCAGTGCGGTTACTGCCAGTCTGGCCAGATCATGACCGCCGCCCACCTGCTGGAGCAGAACCCTTCCCCCAGCGAGGACGATATTGTGAACGCGATGGCCGGCAACCTGTGCCGTTGCGGCACCTATCACCGAATTGTCGAAGCGGTTAAATCGGCGTCTTCCACCTGATCACAAGAATTCGAGGCTGTACCCATGGCGATGAACCGACGGGACTTTCTGAAAGTGTCCACCAGCGCATCTGGTGGACTGGTGTTGTCACTGTCACTGCCCGGCTGTGCCACTGTTGATACCGGTTACTCTGAAAACGCCGGTACCTGGCGCCCGGATGCCTGGCTGGAAATCCAGGACAATGGAAACATCTACTTCACTCTGGCCCGGGTTGAAATGGGCCAGGGCACCTACACCGGCCTGACCACGCTGATTGCCGAAGAGCTGGATGTAGAGCCGGCTTCTATCAAGCCCCGCTTTGCACCGGTAGCGAAGGAATACCTGAACCCTGCCTACAAGTTACAGATTACCGGCGGCAGCACCAGTGTCGCCACCTCCTGGGAACCCCTTCGCCGGGCCGGTGCAGAAGCCCGCTATATGCTGATGATGGCAGCAGCGAAGGTCTGGCAGGTAGAAACCGACAACTGCAGCACGCAGGATGGCCGGGTGGTACACCCCAACGGCATCGACAGCCTGCCCTACGCCAGGCTGGCATCCCTGGCGGCCAGTGAAATCCCCCGCATCGAGGTTCCCTTGAAGCCCCGCAGCGAGTGGAAGTACATCGGCAAGCAGATGAAACGGCTGGATGCCGAAGCCAAGGCCACCGGCACCGCCGTGTACGGCATTGATATCGAACAGCCGGGCATGCTGTATGCCGTGGTTACCCGCCCGCCCCGCTATGGCGCGAAGGTGAAATCTTTCAACAAGGCGGATGTCACCGTCCATTCCGGCGTAAAGGATGTCTTCGAGATTGAACGGGGTGTGGCGGTGGTCGCCACCTCCTACTGGCGTGCCCGTAAGGCCCAGAGAGCCCTTCAGGTCGAATGGGATAACGACGACGCCATCACCCTGTCGACAGAGAGCGTGTTCCACCATTACTACAAGGATTCGGAACAGGATGCCGGTGTCAGCGAACGGGAAGACGGCGACTATGCGCAGGCCGAAGAGCAGGCCGGCAAGGTTCTGCACGCTGACTACGAACAGCCCTACCTCGCCCACTTTGCCATGGAGCCCATGAATGCCACCGCCTGGTACAAGGGCGACGCCATGGAAGTATGGGCATCTACCCAGGCCCCGGACCTCGGGCGCATTGCTGCCGCCCGGGGCTGCGATCTTTCACCGGGCGATATCACGATACACACCACGTTTCTGGGTGGCGGCTTTGGCCGGAGGCTGACCAACGATTACATCGAGGAAGCCGCTGCTGTGTCTTACCGCATGAAGGCCCCGGTAAAGCTGGTCTGGTCCCGGGAGGAAGATACCCAACACAGCCCCTGCCGCCCGGCCATGCTGCACCGGATGCGGGCCGCGGTCAGCGGCAACAGGCTCGAAGGCTGGCACCACCAGATTGTCGGGCCTCAGATCCTTGACTGGTATATCACCAACGCGGCACCGGCCCAGTACCCCTGGGCTCCGAAAATGCTTTACAACACCCTGGGGCGGGTGGGCCTGGCTGCCGAAGGGTTAGCCACGCCGAAAGATGTCTCCGCCATTGAAGGCGCCATCGACTATCCGTATCAGGTGCCTAATGTGGAGCTGCGACATACCCACAGCGACCCGGGCTTCCCGATCACCTGGTGGCGCTCGGTGGGTTATTCCCATAACGGCTTTGCGGTGGAAACCTTTATGGACGAAATCGCCCATGAACTGGGGGAAGACCCCATTGCGTTCCGCCGGGCCAGGCTTCAGAACCAGCCCAGGCACCTTCAGGTACTTGACCGGGTGGCAGAGATGTCCCGCTGGAACAGCGCCAGTGCTTCCGGGCGTGCCAAGGGCGTGGCAGTGTTCCAGAGCTTCGGTACCTTCGTAGCCCAGGTGGTTGAGGCGAGCATTGAAGGCAGCGAGATCAAGGTACACAAGGTGTGGTGCGCCGTGGATTGCGGCCAGGTGGTAAACCCGTCGGTGGTAAGCGACCAGATCAAGGGCGGCATTCTGTTCGGCCTGTCAGCAGCGCTGTGGGGCGAGATCACCCTGGCAGATGGCAAGGTTCAGCAGAGCAACTTCCACGATTACCCAGTGATGGCCATGCACAACTTGCCAGACGTTGAACTGGATATCGTGGACAGCAACGAGGCACCTACCGGTGTCGGCGAGCCCGGGGTTCCACCGGTTATCCCTGCTCTGGGCAACGCCCTGTTCCGGCTGACCGGCGTTCGCCAGCGCAGGCTGCCCCTGAAAGCCAGCAGCTGAAGTTCCTGACACCTCAACTGAAAAGAGCCCCGACCGGGGCTCTTTTCGTTACTGCTTATGCTGGCAAAACTTACTGCCAGATAACGGGTTTCTTCTGCCCGTACCAGGCGTCTACCTTCTGCTGGTAGGTGTCTTCCACCACGTTACGCTTGAGCTTCAGGGTCGGGGTCAGGAAGCTGTTCTCGATGGTCCACTCGTCTTGCATCACGATGATGAACGCCAGCTGCTCGTGGGGATCAACCTGCTTGTGGATGTCCTGGATGAGCTGCTTCAGGCTGTCCTCGATTTCCTTTTTCAATGCTGCATCGTCTTGCACCAGGGGCCGCAGCTCTTCGTTCAGCATCACCATGGCAAAGGGCTGGGTCTGGTTAGCACCGGATACACAGCACACCTCGATGGACTCATGGGCCATCAGCAGGTTTTCCAGCTTGGCGGGTGCAATGTACTTACCCTTGCTGGTTTTGAAGATTTCCTTCAGTCGGCCGGTAAGCTTCAGGCGCCCCATCTCGTCGATCTCGCCCTTGTCGCCGGTTCTGAGGAAGCCATCTTCGGTGAAAGCTTCCACAGTTTTCTCGTCATCCTTGTAATAACCCATCATGGTGGCCGGGCTCTTCACCTGGACTTCGCCCTGCTCGCTGATGCGGGTTTCTACCCCCGGCAATGCTTCGCCCACGTAGCCGGTGCGGGTGCGCCCCGGCTTGTTCATGTGGGAATAGGCAAAGTTTTCAGACATGCCGTAGCCTTCCAGCAATTCCAGCCCCAGGTTGCGGTACCAGTCCAGCACATCGTGGGACAAGGGCGCTGAGCCAGAGCCAGCCAGCTTTACCTGGTCCAGGCCCAGGTTCTTCAGCACCTTCTTCTTGATCAGCTTGTTCACCAGCGGGATCTTCAGCAGGCGGTCCAGCTTGTGCTTGGGCACTTTCTGCAGCACGCCGTGCTGGAACTTCACCCACAAGCGGGGTACAGACAAGAACAGCGTGGGCCGCGCCCGCTGAAGATCCTGCACGAAGGTATCCAGGGATTCGGCAAAAAACAGCTGGAAACCGGCATAGAGCGAACCCAGCTCGACAAACGTACGCTCGAACACATGGGCCATGGGCAGGTAAGACAGCATGCGCTCATCCGGCCCCACATTCAGGGTTTTGATGCCACCTTCTGCGGCAAAGGCCATGTTGTCGAAGCTGAGCATCACACCCTTGGGCCGCCCGGTACTGCCGGAGGTATAAACAATGGTGGCCAGCTCTTCTGCATCCCTCACCGGGTTGCCCTGCAGCGGCTCGTTGCCGGCAACAATTGTGTTCCAGGTTTCATAGTTGTTGGGCGGGCTGAGCGGGTACGAAATGCAACGCACAGACTCCGGAACACCCGGCTTCATGCTCGGCCAGTCATCCAGCTTACCCACAAACAGCACTTCACAGCCGGCGTGGTTGAGTACGTAGTTCACCGTGTCGGCATTCAGCATCGGGTACAGGGGCACAGAAATATGCCCGGCCAGCCAGATGGCCCAGTCGGTCATGATCCAGTGGGCGCAGTTCTTGGAGATAATCCCGACCCGGCTCTTCTCCGGCAGATCGAGAGACTTCAGGTAAGCCGCCATGCGCCGGGCTTCGTCCACCGCGCGGCCCCAGGTGAATTCATCCACCGTGCCGTCGCCCATGGGCTGGGTCATGTAGAGCCGGTCTTTGTGGTTGTTTTCCCACTGGTACAGCATATCCAGTGGCAGCTTGGCGTTGGTGCTCATGGTTCTTCCCTCTCGCACTGAAGGTTCATTGTTAGCGTTCTGTATAGTTTAACCCTTCAAATACTGCATGAATTGACCGCAAAGCCGGACTTCGGAAACATTGGGGTCAGGCCGGACAGTATTCGACTTTTGTTTAATACCGTAAACAGGTAATCTGGCAGCCACAACCAACAACAAGAGCATGACAATGGCTAGCTACACCATTGAAATTGAGGAAATTTTTGATGTGCCAAGGCGAAAAGTCTTCGCCCTGTTTGCCGACCATCACCGTTTCGGCAAAATGATCGGTGCTCCGGTAAAACGCATCAAAGACAGTGACCAGGCCGATCCGAACGGTACCGGCTCGGTACGTAAAATCGGCATTGGCCCCCTGTCGCTGCAGGAAACCGTACTGGTTTTCGAGCCTGACTCGCTGATTGAATACACCATCACCAGCCTTAGCCCGATTCGAAATCATATGGGGCGTATTCGTTTTTATGACACGCAGGAAGGTCAAACCCGGGTCAGCTATACCATCACCTTCGAAGATATTGTGCCGTTTTCAGGCAAGGTGGTCAGTGCAGCGCTGGAGCAGGGCCTGAAGCGTGGCATCCGCCGGGTTCCGGAGCTGGCGTAGCCATAGCAACAATCCGTTACTTGATGAATATCAGATAATTGACCTGTGGCAAGGCCCGGCTTCCCGCTGTTCGGTAGTCTCCAAACCTTATTGCAATATCCGGCCATCGCGGTGCCTGGGCACCGCGGTCATGGCCTGTAACCTATTGTTGTGCGGGAGACCCTAATGGCAGTTGAGCCGATCGTTCTGTTCGACAACGGGCACCACAAGTGCCTGATGTTTGATTCCCTGGTAACCGGCGAGGGCGTTCAGTCCAACCAGTTCCTGATTGTAGATGGTGACCACGAAGCCCTGCTGGATCCCGGCGGAGACCTTACCTATACCCCGCTGTCGGTGGCTGCCTCCAAGTACATGAACATCCGTGAGATGGACTATGTATTTGCCTCCCACCAGGACCCGGACATCATCGGTGCGATTGACCGCTGGATTGTGCACACCAAGGCCAGCATCGTAACCTCCAAGCTGTGGGCCCGTTTCCTGCCCCACCTGGTGTCCAGTTACGTAACCAACCAGCTCAGCGGCAGCGTGTACGATCGCATCATCAGCATTCCGGACCAGGGTGCGAAAGTGCGTTTCGGCGACTCCCATATCCAGTGTCTGCCAGCCCACTTCATGCACTCTGTGGGTAACCTGCAGTTCTATGATCCGGTCTCGAAGATTCTGTTCTCCGGAGATCTGGGCGCATCGCTCGGGGGTGAAGACGATCACAAACCGGTGGAAGACTTCGACAACCACATCCAGCACATGATTGGCTTCCACCGCCGGTATATTGCCTCTAAAAAGGTGTGCCAGCTGTGGGCCAACATGGTTCGCGATATGGACGTGGCCATGATCGTGCCCCAGCACGGCAAGCGTTTTGAGGGGCCGGCCATGGTTGACCGCTTCCTGAACTGGGTCAGCAGCATGGACTGCGGCATCGACCTGATGACCCAGGACAACTACCGTCCGCCGGTCGATTTTGTGTGATTTCCCCGGTTTCCGCAGGGATGCGGAAACCTCCTTCTGCATTCCTTGCGCAATCACCCCTGTCGCAAATCCCTCAGGTTCAGTAAAATCCCGCTTTTGATCGTAAATCCGAGAGGCACCAACGATGGGCAGAGCCTACCAGAACCGTAAAGAATCCATGGCCAAGACGGCCGCGGCTAAAACCAAGGTTTACAGCAAGTACGGCCGGGAAATCTACATGAGCGCCAAGTCTGGCGGCCCCGACCCCCAGGCCAACCTGTCGCTTCGCGGCCTGATCGAGCGCGCCAAGAAAGACCAGGTCCCCACACACGTTATTGAAAAAGCCATCGAGAAGGCCAAGGGCGGCGCGGGTGAAGACTACTCGACAGCCCGTTACGAAGGTTATGGCCCCGGCAACTGCATGGTGATTGTCGACTGCCTGACCGACAACCCCAACCGCACCTTCGGCGACGTTCGCCTGGCCTTCACCAAGACCAAGTGCAAGATCGGCACCCCCGGCGTGGTTGCCCACATGTTCGACCACTGCGCTATTTTCGCGTTCAACGGCCAGGATGAAGAAGCCGTTCTTGAAGCGCTGATGGAAGCCGATGTTGACGTGACCGACATCGAAAATGAAGACGGCAAGATCACCGTATTCACGCCCAACACCGAATACGCCAAGGCCAAGCAGGCACTGGAAGCGGCCTTCGAAGGCATCGAGTTCGATGTGGACGAGATCCAGTTCCTGCCGAAGACCACTACAGTTGTTCAGGGCGACGATATTCCCCTGTTCGAGAAGTTCCTCGACATGCTGAACGACCTGGACGACGTTCAGAACGTGTTCCACAACGCGGAACTTCCGGAAGAGGAATAATCCTCTCCCGTTTAGCTGTCACCGGAGCGCAGTATGGCTGGCACAGGCAACACACAGGCCCCGCGGGTGGTTATCCTGAAAACAGGGAGCACCTATCCGCAGATCAAGGATCAGTTCGGAGACTTTGATGCCTGGTTTACCCGTGGCTTGTCCAGCCAGTTGCAACTGACAGTCGTCGACGTAACCCGTGCTTCGCCTCCGGGCCACCCCTCGGACTGGCAAGGCATCGTTATCACCGGCTCGCCGGCCATGGTCAGTAACCGGGAACCCTGGAGCGAACAAGCAGCCAACTGGGTGCGCCAGGCCGTAGAAGCCAATGTTCCGCTTCTGGGTGTCTGCTACGGCCACCAGCTTCTGGCACATGCCATGGGCGGCAAGGTGGATTACCATCCCAAAGGCCGGGAAACCGGCACCCGGCAGGTTCGCCTGTTTGCTGCTGCACAGAGCGATCCCCTGTTCAGCCTGCTACCGCAAACCTTTCCGGCTCAGCTGACTCACAAGCAATCGGTGCTGGAGCTCCCTCCTGGCGCTGTTTTGCTGGGCGAATCCGACTTCGAACCGCACCAGGCTTTCCGGGTCGGTGACAATGCCTGGGGTGTGCAGTTTCACCCCGAGTTCACCGAACACATCATGAAGGCCTATCTGGAAGTCCAGTACCCTGACCTTCAGGCCGAGGGGCTGGATGCCAATGGCTTGATGGCCTCGGTGCAACCGGCCGAAGACGCAGCCCGCCTGCTGCAGCTGTTTTCGGAACGGATCCTCCGGCACAGCGAAACCTGAGCCAGGCGCCCCACACTCAAAGGAATGATGCTGCCATGACAATGAAGTTACTCGCCGCAGCCCTGTTATTGATCCTGGTCAGCCTCGGGCTATGGCACACCCACAAGCCCTTGCCGGCCGGCCTTGCCTACCAGGGCGATGTTCTGCCCCTCGAAGCGCCTGAACTGCTGACCGACACCACGCTGCACTTCCCTGATGGCCGCTCCGAACTGGACCACGAAATTTTCGACGAGATGTTCCGGCTGATCGGGCAGGCCGAAACATTCATCCTGCTGGATATGTTCCTGTTCAACAGTACCGGCCCCGAAGACAAGGGATTACGGCCCCTGGCACAGCAGACCGTCGATGCGCTGATTACCCGAAAGCAATCGCAGCCCGGCATCGACATTGTGGTCATCACAGACCCGCTTAACACCTTTTACGGCGGCACCCGATCGACGCTGTTCGAAGCCCTCGAAAATGCGGGCATTCAACTGGTCATCACCCGGCTGGAACCCCTACGGGACAGCAACCCGGCCTGGTCATCCTTATGGCGGCTCTGCTGCCAGTGGCTGGGCAACAACCCCGATGGTGGCTGGCTGCCCAACGCACTGGGCACGGAGCCCGCCACCGTTCGCAGCTATCTGGCCCTGCCCAACTTCAAGGCCAACCATCGCAAGGTACTGGTTGCCGACGAGGGAGATCGCTTCCGTGCTGTGATCACCTCCGCCAACCCCCACGATGGCAGCAGCCGACACAGCAACACCGCCCTGGCCTTCAATGGCCCGGCAGTCACCGATGTGGTTCGCAGCGAACGCGCGGTTATGCAGATGTCCGGCGCAGATACCACCACAATTGACCGTTGGATCAACACATTGGAAGCCATGGCCGGCGAACACCAGGAATCCGGCAGCAGCATTCAGGTACTCACTGAATCCGCCATCCGGGACAAGGCCCTGGCGATGATTGACCAGAGCCAGCCCGGGGAAAGCCTCGACATGGCCATGTTCTACCTCTCCCACCGCCCCATCATCGAAGCCCTGATAGCTGCTCAGCAGCGGGGCGTGAGCGTCCGGCTGTTGCTGGATGCCAATAAAGACGCCTTCGGCCACGAGAAGAACGGCATTCCCAACCGCCCGGCGGCTAACGAGTTGAACCAGGCAGGAGTTGCTGTCCGCTGGTGTAACACCCGCGGGGAGCAGTGCCACAGCAAGCTGCTGATCCGAACGCGTAGCGATGGCCAACAGGAAATGCTGCTGGGCTCTGCCAACTTCACCCGGCGCAACCTGGACGACCTGAACCTGGAATCCAACGCATGGGTGCAGCTCCCGGCCGACCACCCCGTTGCCACTAAGGCGACTGATTACTTCGAGCTGCACTGGAACCATGGCCCGGACAGCAATCCGGTACTCAGCCTGCCGTGGGCAAGTTGGCAGGAAGCGTCCAGGTTCCGTTACTGGCAGTACCGGGTGATGGAAGCCACAGGGCTTTCCACTTTCTGAGGAACCCTTTCTTCTTGGTGAACGTTTTGTATGTTGAACAGCGACACAGTTCAAACTAGTGTCTTTGTAAACAACTGAGAAAGGAGTCTGTAATGAACGCCATGCGACGTTACACCAAGCAGTTTTCTCTGGTGATGGCCCTGCTGATGGCCTTTGCCACCACCTTCTCCGTTTCTGCCCACGCCGGCATGGTGGGCACCGGTGAGCTGATCCAGCAACAACAGACCGAGCTCGACCGGCAACAGCTGCTGGAGATGCTGGAACAGCAGGAAGTGAAAGAAAAGCTGTCCGAGCTTGGTGTCAGTGAAGACCAGGTGGCCGAGCGCATCCAGAACCTGACCCCCGCCGAACTGGCAGACTTCGAGCAGCAACTGGCCGAAGCACCCACCGGTGAAGGGGTTGTCGGTGTGATCGTCCTGTTCCTGCTGGTGTTCATCATCACCGACATGCTGTGCGCCACCGATCTCTTCTCGTTCATTAACTGTATCCGGTAAACCACCGAGCCATGCTCAGGAAGCTCGCCGGTTTCAGCAGGTTGATGGCCCTCACGGGCCTGGTCCTGCTGGTCGGCTGCGCAACTACCCCGCCCTGGCCCGAACCATCAGCCACCAACAATGATGCACAGCCCGCGTCCGCCTTGCTGGAGCCCGCGTCCACCTTGCTGGAGAAAGTGCCCTTCTATCCCCAGGAAAAGTACCAGTGTGGCCCGGCCTCGCTGGCCACCATGCTTAACAGTCAGGGGCTGTCCACCGATCCGGACATCCTGAAAGAGCTGGTGTACATTCCCGGCCGGGAAGGCTCGTTGCAGGTGGAGATGGTTGCCGGGGCGCGCTCCCACAATATGGTGGTGTATCCACTGCAACCGGAAATTGATGCCGTACTGGCGGAAGTTGCGGCGGGCAACCCGGTACTGGTCATGCAGAACCTGCGCTTCAACTGGTGGCCGCAATGGCACTTTGCCGTGGTGGTGGGCTACGACGCCCGGGAGGAGGAGCTGGTACTGAACACCGATACCCGCCAGCATTACCGGATGCCCTACAAAGCCTTTCACGCCACCTGGAACCGGGCTGAACGGTGGGCCGTGGTGATCCTGCCACCGGACACGTTACCGGCAACCGCCGAGCCCCTGCCCTGGCTGAGGGCCGCCCATGACCTGGAAACCACCGGTCACAGCCGTGCGGCACGGGAGGCCTACCAGACCGCGCAAACACGCTGGCCCGAACACTCTGCCCCGATCATGGCACTGGGTAACCTGGCCTATGCGCAACAACAGCCGCAACAAGCGATCGAGCACTTTCTGAAAGCTGTGAAGCTATTCCCGCAAGCCCCTGAAAGCTGGAACAACCTGGCCTATGCCCTGGCGGCCAATGACTGCCCTGAAACAGCCGGGAACGCCCGGGGCTGCGCCGGCGCCCTTGCCCCTGACCGCTTCAACACTACAGCAGACAACCTGCCCGGCCCCATCCAAAACGCCACGCAGCAATGCCCGGCCATTCCCCAATGTCCCGCCGAGGCGCCTTGAACCGGGTCAGGCCCGCTTTCGGAACAGCGCCACATCCTTTCTCGGCACCTCCAGCTCCCAGCCGAAATGTGCGGCCAGCCAGGCAAAGGTTTCTTCCCGGTAGAACACCACGTGGGTCGGGTCTCTGCGGTAATGCCAGGTGGCAAAGCGGTCATCAGCGTTCTGAAAACAGGTCATGATACCCAGCCAGCCTCCGGGCTTTACCAAGGTATCGAGCTGTCTGAATACCTGGGCAGGCTGGTGCAGGTGTTCCACGACTTCGGTACAGGTCACAAAATCATAGGCCTGGTTCAGCACTTCCCTTTCTGGTCTGAAGAAGGGATCGTAAACCGCCATCGGGTAGCCAGCCTCCTCAAACATGCTAGCCAGCGCGGGCCCGGGACCACAGCCAAAATCCAACCCGTGGGCGCCCGGGGAAAGCTTTGCCAGTAGAGGCCCGACAAGCTTTGACAGAAACTTTCGATAGCCCGGGTCCTCTGGCTGATTATCGTGCAACTGGTAGACAGCCCGTTCCTCCTGCTCAGACAAGTAGAACCCCGGCGCCATCAGGGTTGCCTGGCAAGTGCCACAACGCAGGTAAAGTTTGCCTTCTACCTCCATAAACGGTGCGAGTGTGCGGCTCTCACAAACCGAACAGCACTCGGACAACTCTGTATTGGATGCTGTGGCACCACCTGAAATCATGGGAGACAAACCTGTCTGAAGTTTCATTGTCATATCCGGCCATGCGGCCAATTTGTGACCCGTTGCCGGATATCCACCGTAACACCGCGCCTATACTAACCCCGTACACAGCCTCGGCACAGAGACGGAAACATGGATTCGTTGAACAACCTTGCACTGGAGGTGCCGATTATCTCGGCCCGCTATGCCCGCCGTTTTATCCGGTTTATGGAAAACCGCGGCGTTAAACGCCACGCCATCATGGCGGAAACCGGCATTACCGACGACCTTCTGAACAACCCCGATGCCAGCGTAACCATGAGCCAGGTGCTGCTCCTGCTCCGCCAGGCCGACTGGCTGATGCACGACGAACGGGCCGCCTTCGAATTCGGACAGCAGCTGGACCTGCCCAGCCACGGCTTGCTCGGCTTTGCCGTGCTGGGCCAGGAAAATCCCCGTCGCCTGGTCAGTATGATTGTTCAATACCTCCGGGTGGGCTTGCCACTGATGGATATGGAGCTGGAATCCAGCGGCTCCACCATTCGCATCCGGTTGATCGATACCTGGGGAGTGGGCGATCTTCGGCCCTGCCTGACCAAGATCTACATGGGCAGCATTCACCGGGTCTCCTCCCAGGTATGCAGCCATTTCACCTTCCAGTTCGACTTCCCGGGCAAAGCCAGCCAGGAAGACTGGCAATTGCTGGCACCAGACAGCGAGTTCGAATTCGATGCCGGCATCAGCCAGGTGATCATGCCCCTGAACGGCACCCCGATTCGCAAAGACGATGCCAGCCTGGAATTCCTGGTGGCCAGGACCCGGCACGGTGCCCGGGAGACACCCCGGGAAGCAGACGAGACCGTTATGCAGGTACGGGAACTGATCATGAGCCAGCCCGGGCGCCCCTGCACCACCGAGAACATCGCCCGCCGCCTGGAGATCAGCCCCCGCACATTGCGGCAGCACCTTGCCAGCGCCGGCACATCCTTCCGGGAACTGCGTAACGAAATCCGGGAAAACTTTGCCACTTTGTACCTGAAAGACACCAATGTGCCGCTGGAATCCATTGCAGAAAAACTGGGATTCAGTGACCAGGCCGGTTTCACCAAAGCCTACCGTTCCTGGACTGGCCTGACCCCGGGCGACATTCGCCGGCAGGCCCGCAGTAAAAAGTGACCGGCGTTCCCCGGCCGTTTTGACACCGTTCACGGTTTGAACAATAACCCACCCTGATTTCCGTTTAAGACAAAAATGGTGCCGCCACCAGCAATGACCGGCGGCACCCACTCCCCGTCTAATAACCCTGCATTCATGCGTAAACGCGTATGGCACGGGATCTTTGCAAGTCCGATCGAGCAGTCCTTATCGGTGTTGTCTGCAACCCCAACTACAACAAAGAAGATACACAGAGGACGAACTCATGAAACTCAGGAACCTCAACACGAGCGTTCGCAAGCTCGGTCCCGCCGTTGCGGCGGCGGCCTTGATGGCCGGCGGTGCATCAAATGCGGCAGCCGAACAGGTCTCTACCGAACTGGCCTTTGAATGCCCATTCCCGCTGATTGGCGACCAGCCCATCCGGGCTACCATCAGCGCGGATATTCCTTCCGTAGTGTCTGTAGGTGACACCATCCCCGCATTCACCGTTGATGCCATCACCGTGGTCAATGACGATGCCCGCACCGGTCTTAAACTGGTTCAGTCCGCCACACTCGAAGGCGTTGCCACCAGTTACAACAGTGTTGTGACCGCAGGCAGAACCGTTGAACAAATTGTGAAGCTGGACATTCCGCCCACGCCTGTTCCCGAAACTTCAGGCGAATTCAATGTTCCGGCCTCCGGCATGTCTCCGGAATTCCTGGTTACAGAGGATGATATTGGCGAACTGGTCATCCGTGTTGGCGCCCTGCAACTGGACCTGACTGCGCGCACCGCCAATGGCGCCATTGCGCCCGCTCCGATCGGTGAAATCCTGACTGACTGTGTTCAGTTGCCAGGCCAGGACAACCTGCTTCAAACCATCACCGTGGGTGGTGAAGTGGTTGAAACACCGCGCATCACCGTAGGCGCTGAAGAACTGGCCTTCGGTGCGGTACAGGCCGGCCTGAGCGCTCAGCAGTCCGTATCCATCACCAACACCGGCAGTGCAGCCCTGGGCCTGAACAACATTGCCATCAGTGGTAACGATGCTGACGTCTTCACCCTGAATAACCAGTGTGGCTCCAGCCTTGCGCCGGAAGCTTCCTGTGCGGTTGATGTCACCTTTGCTCCAAGCACCGATGGCACCCGTAGCGCAACCCTGACCATCGAGTCTACCGATGCCGAAACCCCGAGCATCGACGTTGCCCTGTCTGGCCGCGGCACCCTGGCTCCGACACCGGAAATCTCGGTATCTCCGGAATCGGTCGAACTGGGTCGCGTTCTGTCCGGAACCAGCGAATCCGCGCAGGTTACCATTGCCAACAACGGTAATGCCGCCCTGCAAATCAACAGCATTGTCCTGGAAGGCGCCAATGCCGCTGACTTCCTGCAGACCAATAACTGCACCACGGTTGCCGCTGGCGCCAGCTGCTCTGTCGACCTGAGCTTTGCTGCCGGTGCACCGGGTGTGTATAGCGCGGCCCTGGTCGTGAACTCCAGCGACGAAGAAAACACCACCGTAACCATTCCGGTGCGCGCAGAGTCTTATGAAGAAAGCACCGGCGGCCCAGACCCCATTGAACTGCTGTTGGGCCTGGAAGGCTCCACACTGATCAAGGCAACCGGCGGTTCCCTGCCCCTGACTGGCTCTATCGCTACCCTTCTCGACCTGGCTGCCGGCACCTTTGAAGCAGACCTGGAAGTTCAGCCAACCTCCGGCAACTTCTCCATCAAGGTTCTGTTCAGCAAGATCAATGCTGCCGCCAACGTGGAATTCGAGCAGGCTGCGGTAACCACCGGCTCCCTGGTAAACGGCAAGCTGACTGCCAACTCCCAGCTGTATGTGAAAGTACCCAAGGTTGCTATCAAGATCGGCTGGCTGCCAATTCGCATTGGTGGTGGTTCCGAGTGTCAGACCCGCGATCCGATCAACATCGAGCTGAAGTCGGTTGAGGGCTCCAACTTCTCACCGGCCACTGGCGGTACCGTAAGCGGTGTCTACGAGCTGGGCGCGCTGGAAAACTGCGGCCTGCTGACCAGCCTGCTGAACCAGTTCATGACTGGCCCGGGCAACACCATCAACCTGGACCTGACTCCTCAGTTCTAAAAGTTCCGGCTTGACCGGAAAGGGTTACAGCCGGTATCCGCCGGCTGTAACCCGAATCAGGAAAGAAGAGAAAACAAAACCAAAAAAGGAACGACGAAATGAAAAGCCTGAAAAAATCTGCGTTAGTGCTGGCCATTGCAGGCCTCCCGTTTGTGGCCCAGGCCGACCTGAAACCCATTGATGACGCCCAGATGGGCAGCATCACCGGTCAGGCCGGTGTGACTATCGAGCTGGAAACCAAAGTCAACATTGGCGAATTCCGTTATACCGATGAAGGTTCCCTCGCCATTAAAGACATCAGCATCGGCGGTGCTGGTGAAGGTATGGAAGATGAGATGTTCAAGGACATCGATATCAATCGTGATGGTGAATGGGGTGCATTTGTCAACTACACCGACCTGATTGACAACATTGCCATCAATATTGACATTGCTGATGATGGCGACGCCGTTATCGACGTCATGCCGATCACCGCTGCCCCCATCGACTTCGCGATCAGCACTGGCCAGTGGACCCTGGAAGGTCACACTGACTCCACATTGCTGGCAAGCAACTTCAACATGGTCGGTATCTTTAACAAAGTGGGCATCCGGGTGGATACCGCCACGGACAAGCTGACCCTGGATACCAAGATCGGCATCTCCGATCTGGACGTTGACGTTGACTTCCTGGGCATTGGCATTCGCGACCTGCAAATGACCAAAAACACCTATCTGGAAAAAGTTGCCGGCAAAGCGACTGGAGGCAGTGGCCCCAGTATACTGGACGCGGCTGCTGACATAACTCTGGACGTGTACAAAGACCAGCGTTTCGGCAGCACCGACGAAGCCCTGGCTATCGATCTGCAACAATTCGATGCAGACATGAAGATCGGCCAGGTTCTGGTTGGCGGCACCAATATCGGTTCCCTGACACTGGATAACCTGTCCGTTCAGAACACCCGCATGCGTATCTACGGCCACGACTAAGCCGTGATTGGGCCCGGTTCGCCGGGCCCTTTTTCTCTGCCCCCTTTCCTGCAAGCCTCCCGAACATTGCCCTGCACCCCGGCCGCCCGGCCAATGGCAACACAACGCACGGATGTGATAGTTGCCGTGTTAGGATTTCAGTGATCCACAGAATAAAACCACTGCTCCCCGAAAAGGAACACCCATGCTCTGGACCTTGCTCGCCATTGTCGCGCTGATTGTTGTTGCCACTTTCCTGCTGTTCCGGGTCAAAGACCTGTCCGAATTTGACGGCAACGAGTGGGCAGTGAAGGAAGTCGCACCCAATCCGGCTCACGATGAGGTGCTGTCACGCATTAAAGATATGGGCCGGGCATCAAAGGGACTGAAAGGCAAAGCCAGGCTGATTGCCCTGAGGAATCACCTGGACAGTCTGGGTGAGGATGTTGAAGTAACTTCAGAGATTCGTCATAACGACCAGCCCAGGGGCGAATGGGTTATCGCCCCGGGCGTAGACACCCGCCGACGGGTTCTGTATATCCACGGTGGCGCCTGGGCCGCCGGCAGCCCCCGAAGCCACCGGGCGATTACCGACAGGTTCTCGCAGCTGGCCAATGCCGCCGTTTTCGCCCTCGACTACCGATTGATGCCGGAGCACCGGTTTATGGATGGCATCCGTGACTGCCGCCAGGCTTATACGTGGCTGTTAGCCCACGGCCCGGACGGTGAAGAACCTGCAGATTTTATGGTGGTGGCTGGTGATTCCGCAGGCGGCAGCCATACCCTGTCGCTGATTGCCTGGGTTCGGGACAATGGTATCCGCCAGCCGGATGCCGCAGTGGCACTGTCGCCGTCTACAGACCTCACCCTGACGGCCCCCAGCAACCGCGACAACATCCGCACCGACCCCCTGCTGGGGCCGGTGTTTGGCGGGCTCTCCAAGATTCCTTTGCCGGTGCTCTGGTGGGGCACACTGGCGGCATTCCGGATTTCCCCCACCAACCCGGTGGCTTCCCCGTTGCGCGGCAACCTGAACAACCTGCCGCCAACGCTGATCCATGCCAGCTCCACAGAAATGCTGCTGGACAACTCTACCCGCTATGCAGCCAAGGCCAGGGCTGAAGGTTCACCGGTTGAACTGCACACCTGGCAGAACATGGTGCATGTGTGGCACATCTTCACACCGCTGTTGCCAGAAGCCGAAGAAGCCTTCGAGGATATCCGTGCATTTCTGGAACAAGTTGAGATATCAAAGGCCGCCAAGGGCCAGCTGTAAAGCGATAGCCGCCATCATCAGGCCAATAACGCCATCAATCACTCGCCAGGCACCGGGTTTGGAAAGAACCGGTGCCAGCCTGGAGCCGAACCAGGCAAGACCACCAAACCAGAGGATCGACGCGCTGCTGGCGCCGGCCACAAAAGTCACGGCACTACTCTGCTGGGCACCCACTGCCGGGATCAGCAACAGGGTGTCCAGGTAAACCTGCGGATTAAGCAGGGTTACGGCCAGGGTGGTCAGGATAACCCGTTTCAGGCTTCGCCCCACATCACCAGATGCCTTCAGCGCTGCCCGGCCACGGCCCGCCCGCACGAACGCCTGCAGGGCCAGCCAGCCCAGGAAGGCAACACCCAGCCAGCGCAAGACTTCCAGCGCCTGGGGTGCCGCCATCAGGGCCGCACTCACGCCGAACATGCCGAGCGTAAACAGCAGCACGTCTGACACCATGCACAACCCGGCTGCCCACCAGTGGTGCTCCCGGCGAATGGCCTGGCTCAGGATGTAAGCGTTCTGGGCACCAATGGCCACGATAATACCGCCACACACCAGCAGACCGGTCAGGTAACTCTCAAGCATTCCAACTACTCCGAAAAAACTGGCGCAAGGATACCCGCGCGCCTCACAGGTGGGAACTCTTCTGGTTCAGGGCCGGGGCCGGCGAACACCAAACCAGTGGGGATAACGCAGCAGACAATAGAGCGCGACCATGTCGTACAGTGCATGCCAGGCCATGACCAGCGCCAGGCTCTGGCTGAACTGGTAGGCAACGCCCAACACTGCACCAAGGCCTGTGGCCATCACGAAATAGGTGAACGAAACATAGTGCACCAGGCCGAACAACACAGAAGCGGCAATAACCGCCGTCCAGGGACCGGTGTGCTGCAACAACCAGCCCTGAATAGCCCCGCGAAACAACAACTCTTCCCCGACACCCGCCAGCAAAGACAACGCCCCAAGTACCGGCCAGCGATAACTGGCGGCAAAGTTATAGAGCGCTTGCATCTGGCCGCTCAGGTTATCCGGAAAAAGCCAGGGCACGCGGGATAACAACACCAGCACCAGGTAGGTAGCAGCCGCCCCCACTGCACCGAACAGCGCCACCTCAACAGCATTCAGGCCATCAAGAAGCAGCGGGATCTCAAACAGCCAGACAGCAAACAGGCCGATTAAACCAATGCCGCCCTGAAACATCAGGGCGGTGGCTGAAGGCATGGAGGAACTGCCGCGCTCAGACATGGATCAGTTGTCGAACAGATCCTTGACCGGGAACAGAGCATCGTAGGTGGGAGCCTGTTTCTGGGCCTTGGCCTGGAAGGATTTCATCATGTCTCCGGGGCGGAACATGCCGGACTGCCAGGTGGCCATGTACTTCAGGCTGTCTTCCACGCTGTGATCACGGCTGAAATTGATCATTTCCTTACAGCCGGTCACCGCCAGCGGCGAGTTGGCGGCAATCTGGGCAGCAATGGCCATCACACCTTCCAGCATCGCCTCCTGGTTCTCGTAAACGGTATTCACGAAACCAAGTCGCTGTGCCTCTTCGGCGCCGAATTTGCGGCCGGTGTAGGCCAGCTCCCGCACGACGCCTTCGGGCATCAGCTTGGGCAAACGCTGCAGGGTGCCCACATCGGCCGTCATACCCAGCTCAGTCTCTTTGATGGTGAAGTAGGCATCCGCCGTGCAGTAACGGCTGTCGGCGGCACACACCAGATCCAGTGCACCACCAATGCAGCCGCCGTGTACTGCAGCCAGTACCGGCAGGCGTACTTTTTCCAGAGAGCTCAGGGTGTCTTGCAACTGCAGTACGACTCTGCGCAGGTTCTCGGCCATACGGCCGGGATCACCGCTCATGGGCACGGATTTCGGATCAGAAAACACACCAAGGTCCATGCCGGCGGAGAAATGCTTGCCAGTGGAGGAGATCACAATTACCCGGGCGTCTGTGTTGGCTTCGATGTCCTGCACGCAGCGGGGCAACTCCAGCCAGAACGCCTTGTTCATGGAGTTCAGCGCTTCAGGACGGCTGAACTGTACGTGGGCGATGTGGTCTTTTACTTCGATGTTAAAGCTTTCGTAGTTTGCGAGTTCAGACATGATGGGTTCCGTATCATCTCAGAGCAGGGTTTCGTATTATCAGGGGGCACATTACCGCGAAACGAGGCACGATGGAATTTACTTTCCTGGGCACATCTGCCGGAACACCAACCCGGTCACGCAACGTCACCGGGCTGGCCCTTTGCCGGTCCGGTCCCAAACCCTGGTACCTGGTCGATTGCGGCGAAGGCACCCAGCACCAGCTGATGCGCACCCGCTATTCGGTGATGCAGCTGCGGGCGATTTTCATCACCCACATCCACGGTGATCACATCTTTGGCCTGCCCGGGCTGCTCACCAGTGCCTCCATGCTGGGCCGTAAAGAGCCGCTGGACATCATCGCCCCGCCACAGGTGCGCCGTTTCATCGAGGCGACAATAGATAACAGCGACTCCAGCCTGAGCTACCCCCTGAACTTCATCAATTCCGAAGCGCCGGATTTCTACTGGCAGGATGACAACGTGGGGGTTACCAACGTGGCGCTTTCGCACCGGGTTGCCTGTCGCGCTTATGTCTTTACTGAACGAAATCTGGAACGCCAGCTAAGGCAGGAGAAACTGACGGCGGACGGCATAGAGGCTGGTCCATCCTGGGGCGATCTGCAGAAGGGCAAGGACGTGCTGCTGGATGACGGCCGGTTGTTGAGGAGCGATGACTACACGGAGATACCCAGAACCGCCCGGCGCATCATTGTGGGTGGTGATAATGACACACCGGAGCTTTTGAAAGAGGCCAGCCAGGGAACTCATGTACTCATCCACGAAGCGACTTACACCCAGGACGTCGCCGACCGGGTCGGCCCCTGGCCCCAGCACAGCTCGGCGCAGCAGGTCGCTCGGTTTGCCCAGAGCGTAAAGCTCCCCAACCTGGCACTCACCCACTTCAGCTCCCGCTACCAATCCGCCCCGGGTGGCACGCCTCATATCAATCAGCTCGCCGCTGAGGCATTGCAGCATTACAAGGGCCACCTGTTCCTGGCTCGGGATTTCGACACTTACCGTTTGGAGAAAGACCTGCAACTGCACAGACTGAATCATGACCATTGAACAGGCCTACCCATGTCTCCCGCACTGATCTTTTCCCTGGCCGCTGCTCTCCTGGTTTCGGCGTCGGTCTTCTACCTGTTTTTCTACCGCAACTGGCGACGCCAGCGAGAACTGCAACAGCCCTTCCCTGAGCCCTGGCGGCGCCACCTCAAGGACAATGTCCCCATCTATAACCGGCTCTCCACCAGCCACAAATCCCGGCTGGAGAACCTGGTTCAGCTGTTTATCGCAGAAAAGGAGTTCTACGAATGCGCAGGCTTTCACATCGATGACAGGGTACGGGTGACCATCGCCGGTCATGCCTGCCTGTTATTGCTGGAACGAGCGTTCTCGAACTACGACGATGTAAAGAGCATTCTGGTCTACCCCGATATCTACCGGGTACAGGACACCGACAGCGATGGCCTGGTGGTCAGTACCAGTGAAGAAACCAGGGCCGGGGAGGCCTGGTCTCACGGCCGGGTGATTCTGGCCTGGAGCCAGTGTGAACAAGCCATCGTCAATCCTCATGGCCCGCACAATGTAATTCTTCACGAATTCGCCCATCAGCTGGATTACCTGGATGGCTCGGCAGACGGGGCTCCGCCACTGAGCGGGCAGGACGCAAAGCACTGGCAGGAAACCATGACCAAGGCCTGGGACCACCTGCAACACCGGCTGGAACACCACCATAAACCCTGGCTGGACCCTTACGGCGCCACCGAGCCGGCGGAGTTCTTTGCGGTGCTGACGGAAACCTTTTTCCAGCAGCCGGAACACCTGCTGGAGGCGCAACCGGAGGTCTACAAGGCGATGTGCGGCTATTATCGGTTAGACCCGAGGGACTTCAGCACCCACAAGACCTAAAGCCCGTCCCCTTTAACGCCCAGCCTGTCAAGGTAAAGGTGCAGCTCTTCAACGCTGATATTCACATACTCCAGCACCCGGCCATACAGCATCACCGTAGGCACATTACGGCCGCCCAATTCCTTCTGGGTCTCGCTCAGGACGTAAAGTATCGTCCGTTCCGTTTTTGTGAGACCATCCCGCGCATCGGGGATCACCTCGTCTATTCCGCGTAAACTGCTCATATTTCTGAATCCGGTAAGCTGCCCATGGAAATCAAAGTCAATTATCTCGACAACCTGAGGCTTGAGGCCAAGTTTGACGATTTTACCGTCATCTCAGACCAGCCCGTCCGCTACAAAGGCGATGGCTCGGCGCCCGGCCCGTTTGACTACTTCCTGGCCTCATCGGCCATGTGCGCAGCCTACTTTGTGAAGGTTTACTGCAATGCCCGGGATATTCCCACAGACAACATCCGGCTGTCGCAGAACAACATTGTAGACCCGGAAAACCGCTACAAGCAGATTTTCAAGATTCAGGTGGAACTGCCGGAAGACATTTCCGAAAAGGATCGTCAGGGCATCCTCCGCTCCATCGACCGCTGCACGGTCAAAAAGGTGGTGCAAACCGGCCCGGATTTCCAGATTGAAGTGGTGGAGAACCTGGACGAAGACGCCCAGGCCCTGCTGACTGCCGCCCCGGGCGGAGACTCCAGCACCTACATCGAAGGCAAAGACCTGCCGCTGGAACAGACCATTGCCAACATGAGTGGCATCCTGGCGGACCTGGGCATGAAGATCGAGATTGCCTCCTGGCGCAACATCGTGCCCAATGTTTGGTCCCTACACGTGCGCGATACCGCCGCCCATATGTGCTTCACCAACGGCAAGGGTGCCACCAAGGAAGCCGCGTTGTGCTCGGCCCTGGGCGAGTTTATTGAGCGCCTGAACTGCAACTTCTTCTACAATGACCAGTACTTCGGCCAGGACATCGCCAACAGCGAGTTCGTGCATTACCCGAACGAGAAATGGTTCCAGCCGGGTCCGGAAGGCGAACTGCCCGAGGGCATCCTGGACGACCACTGCCTGGCCATCTACAACCCCGACGGTGAACTGCTGGGCACTCACCTGTTCGACACCAACTCCGGCACCCCGGAGCGGGGCATCTGCAGCATTCCCTACGTGCGCCATTCCGATGGGGAAACCGTGTATTTCCCCTCCAACCTGATCGAAAACCTGTATCTGAGCAACGGCATGAGCGCGGGCAACACGCTGCAGGAAGCGCAGGTGCAGTGCCTGTCCGAGATCTTCGAACGGGCAGTGAAAAAAGAAATCATCGAGAACGAAATCGCCCTGCCGGATGTGCCGGATAGCGTGCTGGCCAAGTACCCGGGGATTGTCGAAGGCATCAAGGCCCTGGTAGAACAGGGCTTCCCGGTACTGGTGAAGGATGCCTCTCTGGGCGGCCAGTTCCCGGTGATGTGCGTGACCCTGATGAACCCAAAAACCGGCGGCGTGTTTGCCTCCTTTGGCGCCCACCCCAGCTTCCACGTAGCGCTGGAGCGCAGCCTGACCGAACTGCTGCAGGGCCGCAGTTTCGAGGGCCTGAACGACCTGCCCGCCCCCACCTTCAACTCCATGGCGGTGACTGAGCCTAACAACTACGTTGAGCACTTTATCGACTCCAGCGGGGTGGTGTCCTGGCGCTTCTTCAGTGCCAAATCCGACTACGATTTTGTCGAGTGGGATTTCTCCGGCAGCAACGAAGAAGAAGCCGCCACCCTGTTCCAGATGCTCGCGGACATGGGCAAGGAGTGCTACGTAGCCGGCTTCGATTATCTGGGCGCCCCGGTGTGCCGCATCCTGGTACCCGGCTATTCCGAAGTGTACCCGGTGGAAGACCTGGTGTGGGACAACACCAACATGGCGCTGGAATTCCGGGAAGACATCCTCAATCTCCACCGCCTGGATGAGGACGAACTAACCAGCCTGGTGGAGCGGCTGGAAGAGGCCGAGCTGGACGTGTACATGACCATCGTCACTCTCACCGGTATCGAGTTCGATGAAAACACCGTGTGGGGCCAGCTCACCATTCTGGAACTGAAACTGCTGATCTACCTGGCGCTGGGTGAACTGGAAGAGACCCAGGAACTGGTGGAGATGTTCCTGCAGTTCAACGATAACACCGTTGAGCGCGGCCTGTTCTACCAGGCCATGAACGCAGCCCTGGAAGCCACGCTGAACGAAGAACTGGAGCTGGAAGACTACCTCTACAACTTCCGCCGCATGTTTGGTGACGAAGTGATGGATGCCGTCGAGGGTTCCATCAACGGCACCGTGCGTTTCTATGGCCTTGAAGAAACCGGCATGGACCTGCGCGGCCTCGACCGCCACCTGAAGATGATCGAGAGCTACAAAAAGCTGCACGCGGCCCGGGCCCGTAAAGCCGGCATCTCAGTCTAACCCGTTGCCGGCTGCTCGCCGGTATGCACTACCCTCTTGCCAATCACCCGGATAGCACCCGGCCGGCAAGTCGCCCGAAAGGGCGTTTTGCCGGCTACATCACCGTCTACGGTTACGGTTCTGGGCTGCTGGGTGTCTATCTGGCACCACTTGCCTTTGACTTGAATAACCGTGCTGGTTCTCCGGGGCGTTTTCCGGTTCAATCGGACCGTCAGGAAGGTCAGTAACAACTGGGCTAGCGGGCGGGGGCGTATAGCAATGATATCCAGCAGTCCATCGTCAGCCGAGGCTTCCGGTATTTCCTGGCCGCCGCCAAAGTAGGCTCCCGTGGCAACCGCAATGGAGAGCCAGCGGCCTTCGAGCGATGAGCGATCCGTCTGAATCCTGGCCCGGAAGCCCCGCTTGGCACCCACCTGCTGAAACAGGGTGGCCAGGTAGCTGAACTTGCCCAAAGCTTGCTTGGTTGGGGAACTGGCCTTTCGGGAGGGCAAGGTACCAAGCCCGATATGAGCCACGTTCAAATAGATGCGATCTGCAAACTCCGCCACATCAATCCGTTGCGAGCCACCCTCTGCCACCAGCCGAACAACCTCTGAAGGATCCTCAGGAAGGCCCAGGTTTCGGGCGAAGTCATTAGCAGTGCCTGATGGCAGAACCGCCAGGGTCGCCCCGGTACGCAGGCACAGCGAAGCCACCCCGTTCACCGTGCCATCACCACCTGCAGCCATCAGGCAGTCGCCTTCAGACACATGACGAATCCAATTTTCGGCATCACCCAGCTTGCAAACGGTTACCTCATTTATGCCCTGCTCGCGCAGGTGCTTCAGCCAGAAATCGCTGTCGCGAGAGCCATCGCCAGAACCCGGGCTGTCCACCAACCAGTAAGCCATGCCCATTCCTTCAGAAGAAAATAATAATCCCTCTCACTTGATAGCACGGCTTGCCGGTTTCTTCATGCCGGGAGCATTACCGTATGGCAACGAGAGATCGCTACAGTCCAGGCGCGACCAAAATACTGTAAATAATGTGGACACATTACCGCTCCCAGCAGCGATAAGCAGCGCTGGAACAGCCTAAGAACAACGCAAATGTCAGGTTAATTGACACATGTTTTCAGGGCATCATAAAACCAGCTAAAAATCAATAACCTAAAGAAATGGCACTTAACTTGCTAAACAAGAACGGACTCACTCAAAACGAAGGAACGAATAATGAAAATGTTAGCAAAAGCCTTAGTCGCAACTGCAACCGCACTGACCGCCAGCGTTGCGTTTGCGTTTCCCGTTAACCTGACTTCTGTATCTGGAAGCTTTGAAAATGCCGTTGGTGGCTCCAACGTTAACGGTGAAGGTACCAGCCAGATTCGCTGGGGCTACAGTTCAGGCTATGGCCAGAGTGGCTATAACTTTAATGGAACAGCTCCACTGCCCCAGACGATTCTGGACAACGATGCCTTTGTGCTGGGCAGCCTGACTCACATCAACAAGCCGGTGACCGGTGATGGCATTACCGGGGTGGACCTGGCAGTCAATCTGGGCTTTGACGGATTTGGTGACAACGGCGGCTCATCGGGCACGTTCGTCTTTGCCCACGACGAAACGCCCAACACAGCGCCCGTGGTAACAGGGCAAACCTACACCTGCGCGTCCTGGTTTTTGTTCTTGTGCCTGGACTGGAGCAAGATTGATGTCGTCGAAAATGTTGGTGACGTGGACGACCAGATCTGGATTCTCGATGAATACGTAACCAGCACCGATTTCCAGCTTGGCAACAACCTCTACAGCCTGGACCTTCTCGGTTTTGAAGGCGACCTGGAAACCTTCCTGACTGCGGAAAATGCCATTACGTCGGTAAATCTGATGGCCCGCCTCAACGTCACCGAATTGCCCGTGCCGGAGCCCGGCACCATGGCGCTTCTGGGTCTGGGCCTGCTTGGCCTGGGCGCTGCCCGCAAGCGCGCAAGGCAGTAATCAGAACCTGCCTTCAGGGAGCGTGCCTGAAGGCAGTCTGCTAAGGCTGAACAGGGGAACCCTGCCTTGTTCAGCCTGCCGTTGGCAGGTTACCCCCCAACATATTCTCTACAACTGCGGCGTTATAGAAAGTTTCCATGGTATGGATTTTGTCATCACGAACTCGAAACCACACCGCAAGCCGCACATCTCCGATGGGTTCGAAATGAGTCCGGTAGTCCAGGATCGCAAATACGTGCTCGCCGTCTGCGCTTAGCTGCCGCAGCACCAGGTCTTTCTGGATCGCGGCCATGCCGAACTGGTAAGCCAGCATGTCGTCCCGGCTGAGGAAGCGCATGTTGGGCCCCACATACTCGAAGCCATCCTCCGCCAGCAAGGTCTTGGCCTCGTCAAAACGCTGGGCGTGAATGTCTGAAATAAACTGCGCCACAATATCCTTTGGCGACATAGCTGAACTCCACTCTCGGGGCTGTTGAATAGCAGATTAAACCGTTACGGCATTCTGCATTCAATTCAGAACCGCCGCAACGCCCCGAGGTGCAAGGCGGTGCGGTAATAGCGAAGGAGAGTGACCACAATGACTTTATGCCACCCGTCAATATAAGCCGGAAACCGCTTCTGGAAGTGCTACCGGCTAACGGGCAAATTCGGTACCATACCCCGTCCTCGAAACGCCCGCCCGCTGCGCCATACCTGCCCTGCAGCTGCTGATCGCCAGAGGTGATCCAGTTAATCCTGCAGAGGCTTTCCATTGTCTACCAATGCCTTATACACGGACTTGTCCGGGTACTATGACCTGATGTGTGCGGATATCGACTATCGGGCTCAAAGCCAGGGTATCCGGCGCCTGCATCAGTTGTTCGGTAACGGAGGCAACAGCCACCTGGACCTGGCCTGTGGTACCGGCCCGCATATTTGTCACTTCCTGGATGACGGTTTTCAGTGTCAGGGGCTGGATATCAACCAGCCGATGCTGGATGTAGCGCAGCAGCGTTGCCCGGAGGCGGTATTCAGCGTTGGGGATATGTGTGCGTTTCAGGTAGCGCAGCCGTTCGACCTGGTCACCTGCTTTCTGTACTCCATCCACTACAGCGATGGCATCGAGAAACTCAAAGGCTGCATCCGCAGTGCCCACCAGGCGTTATCAGAAAACGGACTGTTCTGTTTCAATGCGGTGGACAAAACCCGCATCAATAACAACCTGTATGTCTGCCACACAGCACAGCATGATGGCAGCGAGTTCAGCTTCCGTTCCGGCTGGCACTACGCCGGCCCTGGTGAGCGGCAATCATTACGGCTGAGTATTGACCGCAACACCAACGGTGTTTGCGAGTCCTGGCAGGATGAGCACCCGATGGTGGCACTCAGCTTCGGCGAGTTCGAAGCGCTGCTGAAGCCGTGGTTCGAGGTACACATCTTCGAGCACGACTACGAACGCATTTTGCCCTGGGATGGCGAATCCGGAAACGCGATCTTTGCCTGCGTGAAGCGTTAAGCGTTTCCGGACCAGAACACCCTCAGGCCGCCTCAGTGTTTCATTTTGGAATGATCCATCTTCGAGTGGTCCACAGGCATGCCATCCAACGGCTGAACCACCAGCTCAATATCCATGTCGTCCGCACC
This sequence comes from Marinobacter vinifirmus, assembly GCF_002258215.1. Classification (GTDB taxonomy): domain Bacteria; phylum Pseudomonadota; class Gammaproteobacteria; order Pseudomonadales; family Oleiphilaceae; genus Marinobacter; species Marinobacter vinifirmus. Next base: position 246,703 of record NZ_NEFY01000004.1, on the reverse strand, counting down.
GTCGAAGTCCAGTTGCACCGGAATTTTCTCGCCTTCAACCAGGGGCTGGGGTAACTGCTCCAACATCAGGTGATAACTGCGGGGTTTCAGTTCCACGGTTTCGCCGGCCGGAATGGCCAGGCCACCCTTCACCGGCTGCATGCGCATTACGCCTTCGTGCATGGAGGTTTCGTGGATGGAGACATGGCCAGCTCTCGGGCTCTGTGCCGCAACCAGGGTGATGTCCTGCTCGCCGCTATTGGTGATGGCCAGGTAACCCACTCCCATGGGCGTGCCCGGCGGTGTTGGCCGGCTCCAGGGGCTGTCGATCTGGACCATGCTGTGCCCAGCATGGTTACCATGATCAGCCGCCAGTAACGGTGTTGCCAGGGTGGTACAGGCCAACAGCAGCGCGGAGGTCAGTTTATTGAATCGGTTCATGGTGTCTCGCACGGTGATGGTTTCAGGCATTTGAAGGCCCTTAGTGTTGTCGCCAACGCGCCGGTTGGCAAGTACCCGGAACAGCAGGCCGGCGAACACCGGCCCGCGCGTTCAGCCTGCTTTCTGCAACGCATCGACCAGCGCGCCCAGAAACCGCGAGGCTTCGCCACCAGTGGCAGCCCGGTGGTCGAAGGTCAGGGACAGGGGCAGAATGCGACGAATGGTCGCAGCGCCATCATATGGCACCACCTTCTCCCGAATACGCCCGGCGCCCACGATAGCCACCTGGGGCGGGCTGACAATGGGGTTGGCATACTGGCCGGTCATGGTGCCGAAATTGGACAGGGTGATGGTGGCTCCCTGCATCTCCTTCGGCGGAATCTTGCGGGTGGCCACCGCTTCCCGAAGGTTCTCCAGCCCTTTGCGCAGGTCTTTCAGGTTACGGTGGGTAATGTCTCTCAGCACCGGCACAAACAAGCCGTCGGGCGTATCCACGGCAATGCCTACGTGCACCTCGCTCAGCAACTGACGGCTCAGGTTGTCGCCATCGAACCAGCAGTTCAGCTCCGGCACCGCATCGCAGGCTTTGCCGATGGCCTGGACCAGGCGCATGGTGGTGTCGGTGCCCTTTTTCCAGTCGCCGATGTCCACATCCTCAAAAATGGAGACTGGCACTACCTGGGCGTGGGACAACGCCATGTTCTTCGCCATGGTTCGGCGGGTGCCGCGCAAGGGTTCGGCATCGCCCAGCTGTTTCTGGTGGCTGGCCTGTTTGTGCACGTCGTCTGTGGTGATCAGGCCGCCGGGCCCGCTGCCTTTGATGGTTTCCAGGCTGACACCCAGCCGCTCCGCCAGCGCCCGCACACCCGGAGTCGCGCGGTTGGCACGGGCCCGTTTGCTGGAGGCAGCTGCGCCGACAATGAACTGGTCTTTCTGAGCGCCCTGCCCATCCCCTTTGCCGGAGGATTTCAGCTCACCCACCACCGTACCGGTGTCGTCACCCGCCCCTTCAAAGGCCAGCAGAGGTTCGCCGGTGTGAATGATGTCGCCAGGCTCGCCGTAGAGTTTGGCAATGATACCGGCCTGCGGCGACGGCACTTCCACGATGGCCTTGGCGGTTTCAACGCTGACCAGTACCTGGTCCGCCTCTACGGCATCGCCCACCTTGATATGCCATTCAACAATTTCAGCTTCTGGCAGGCCCTCGCCCAGATCCGGGAGTTTGAAGTTTTTCATGGTTGGCCTCCTAGAGCGCGATCACCTGTTCAACGGCAGTTACAATGTCTTCCCCCTGGGGCAGGTAATACTGCTCGTTCCGGTAGTAAGGCATCACCGTGTCGTAACCCGTCACCCGCACCACGGGCGCCTGCAGGTCCAGAAAAGCCGCTTCGGCAATGGAAGCGGCTACCTCCGCGCCCACTCCGCCATTTCGGCAGGCTTCATGGATAATCACCGCCCGGCCGGTTTTGGCGACTGAGCACAGCAGCGTTTCCCGGTCCAGCGGGCTGACGGTGGCTACATCGATCACCTCGCAACTCACGCCCTGCTCTGCCAGTTTATCGGCCGCTTGCAGGGTTTCCATCACGCAGGCACCCCAGGTGATCAGGGTCACGTCATCGCCTTCTCGCAGGGTGAAGAAGGTATCTAACGGCAGCGCCTCGCCGTTGTCTTCGACGCTTTGGGTCACCGCCCGGTAGATACGTTTGGGCTCCAGAAAGATCACCGGGTCCGGGTTTCGTATGGCCGCCAGCAGCAGGCCATAGGCTCTTTGTGGCGAACTGGGGATGACCACTCGAAGGCCAGGGATATGGGCAAACAAGGCTTCGGTGCTTTCGGAGTGATGTTCCGGCGCATGGATACCGCCACCGAACGGGGCCCGGAACACCAGCGGGCAATGCAGCCGGCCCCGGGTGCGGTTACGCATACGCGCAGCGTGGCTGACAATCTGCTCCATACCGGCATAGATAAAGCCCATGAACTGGAACTCTGCTACCGGCTTCAGGCCCTGGGTGGCCATGCCGATGGCGGTGCCCGCAATCAGGTTTTCCGCCAGCGGTGTGTCCATCACCCGCTTGAATCCGAAGGCTTCTTTCAGGCCCACCGTAGCGCGGAACACGCCGCCATTGGTGGCGATGTCTTCGCCCAGCACCACCACGTTTTCATCATCCGCCATGGCCCGGTGCAGGGCCATGTTGACCGCTTCCACCAGGGTCACGTCACGGGTTTCGTTTGAACGCTCTGCCGCACTCATGCTGCACCTCCCCGGTATTTGTTGGCAATCTGCTCACGCTGGGGTTGCAGCGCCGCGGGGAGAGTTTCAAACAGATAATCCAGCATAGCGGTGGGTGGCTCGGCCTCGGTGGCCAGGTATTCCTCCACGGCCTTTTCTACGGCTTGCTTGCAGTCCGCCTGCAGGGCTTTTTCCTTATCCGGGCTCCAGTGTCCGCTGTCATGAAGCCAGTTCTGCAGGCGCTTGATGCCATCCTTTTCCCAGGCGCGTTTAAGATCTTCGGCGGTGCGGTAGCGGGTGGCATCATCTGCGGTGGTGTGGTCGCCCAGCCGGTAGGTCACCGCTTCAATCACGGTTGCACCCTTGCCGCCATGGGCCCGCTCCAGAGCAGCGTCCAGTGCTTCAATCGTCGCGAAGTAGTCGTTGCCATCCACAATGTGGCCCGGCAATCCTGCACTGATGGCTTTCTGGGCGATGGTCTCGGCGCTGCTTTGCAGGCTGCGTGGGGTGGAAATGGCCCACTGGTTGTTGATCACCACAAACACCACTGGCAGGTGCCAGGCACCGGCCAGGTTGATACTTTCCAGAAAGTCACCTTTGGAGGTACCGCCATCGCCAATGCAGCACACCACCGCCCGCTGCTGGTCGCGAATTTTCATGGCCGAGGCCACACCTACGGCATGGCAGCACTGGGTGGCAATGGGTACAGAGATTGGCAGGTCTTCCGGGCAGTTCTGCCAGGCGCTGCCGCGCTCGTCGCCGCCCCAATACAGCAGCAACTCCCTGAGGCTGACGCCCCTCAGAATATGGGCAGCCTGGTCCCGGTAGTACGGCACAAACACATCGGACTTCGCCATGCCCTGGCCAATGGCCGTACCCACCACTTCGTGCCCCAGCACAGAGGGATAGGTACCGCATTTCCCGGTACGTTGCAGGGCAATGGCTTTGGAATCGAAGGTGCGGGTCAGCACCATGTTGCGGTAGGCGGCCAGAACCCTGTCGGTGTTCCCGGCCTGGGGCGGCAGCTCACTCAGGGGCTTGCCGTGATCATCCAGATAGCGGGTGCTATCCACATGAAACTCGTGGACTTCTTTCATCCCATCCTCCTGTCCCCCGGCTTCGCGATAAAAGCCTGGCTGCACTAAAGCCTGCTTGTGGCGGGCAACGGCAGCGGTGGGGTGGTTCGTCTTGTTGTTGGCGCGGGTTACGCGCTGCGGGATTTCTCCGGGTGCTAACGGACACCCTGTTTAATATTTAGACGATGGTTCGGAAATGATCAAAGGAACTTTACGGGCAGGCGCCTGACAATACGTTCATCCCGGATTCATGTTGGTTATGGTTTATTGTGGCTAAACTCAATGAGCAAACACGGGCAACGCCCCTCGAAGGAGCTGAACAATGAACGTCATGTCGGTACTGAATCAGATCATGGGCCAGGCTCAAGGTGGCCAATCCCGAAGCAGCGGTGGAATGGATATAAACAGCCTGATGGGCAGCCTTGGCAACCAGGTCTCTGGCGGGAATGGCGGCAGCGGGATTGACGTCAAGAGCCTGCTGGGCGGCGGTGCTCTGGGCTTGATGCTGGGTTCCAAACGCGGCAGGAAGATGGGCGGCACGGCGCTGAAATATGGCGCTCTTGCAGGTGTAGGCGCGCTGGCGTGGAAGGCCTACCAGAATTACCAGAGCAACGCACAGGGCGTCCCTCAGCAAGCGCCAGCCCAGCAGGGCCGGCCTCTTGAACAACTGCAAGGTGCCGAGCAGGAAAAGCGTGGCCTTGAGATACTGCAGGCCATGATCATGGCTGCCCGGGCTGATGGCCACGTAGATGCCAACGAACGCGCACTGCTCACTCAGGAAATCGAAAAACTGGGGCCAGACGACGAATTACACAACTGGATTCAACAACAGTTTGATGCCCCGCTGGACGCCCAGGCGCTTGCCAAAAACGCGGATTCCCCTCAGGCAAGCCGGGAAATCTATGTGGTCAGCGCCGTTATGATTGATGACCAGAACGCCATGGAACGAGCGTGGCTGGACCAACTGGCCGCGGCCCTGAACCTCGACCCCGGCCTGGCCAAAGAGCTTGATCAACAAGTGCGGGCCGTCAGCCAGGGCTGAGACTCAATCATCCCACCGCTCATATGGCAGGCCTTGCCGCAACAGCCAACAGGTAACCCCCAAAAGCCAGGGTGGTTGCGGCAATGGCCATTAAAGCGGTCAGGCCTTTTTGACAAACTCTGACTTAAGCTTCATAGCACCCACGCCATCCACTTTGCAGTCGATATCATGGTCGCCATCTACCAGCCGGATATTCTTCACCTTGGTGCCGACTTTCACCACCAGGCTGGAACCCTTCACCTTCAGGTCCTTGATCACTGTTACCGTATCACCGTCCTGAAGCTCGTTGCCGTTGGAATCGCGAACCACCTTGCCAGCTGCGGCCTCCGCCTGTTCAGCTTCGGTCCACTCATGGCCACATTCGGGGCAAACCAGCTGAACGCCGTCTTCATAGGTGTATTCAGAATTGCACTGGGGGCATGGGGGAAGTTGAGACATTATCATTTCCTGTTAATTGAATGAGCATTGAATTATACCACTACCAGGAATCACCGGGCCAAAACTAACCCGCACCCGCACCGAGCGGTTAAACTGGCCACAAACAAGTTACCGAAGGAAAAGTGAAATGCCTATCTGGGTCGACGCCGACGCCTGCCCCGTGCCGATCAAGGAAATCATCTGCCGCGCCGCTACCCGCTGGCAAATCCAGACCACCTTTATCGCCAACCACGCCATCACCCTGCCGCCAAGCCCCTACATCAGCCGCCGGCAGGTACCCCAGGGCTTCGATGTCGCCGATAACGAAATCATGGACCAGATGAGCAAAGGCGACCTGGTGATCACCCAGGACATTCCCCTGGCCGCAGAAGCCATCGAAAAAGGCGCCGACGTGTTCAACCCCCGCGGCCAGGCATTCACCAAGGAAAACATCCGCCAGCGATTGGCCATGCGTAACTTCATGGAAGAGATGCGCAGTGCCGGCCAGGTGACCGGTGGCCCGGCCCCGTTTGGTCAGGCCGATCGCAAGGAATTTGCCGACCAGCTGGACCGATGGCTGCAGAAAAACACGCGCGGGAAGTAAAGTCGGGAGAATCGCCAGAGGCCCGGAGCCTCTGGCGGGAAGGGATCAACCGATTTTCAGGATCGGCTTGATGGTTTTGCCGCTGGCAGAATCTTCAAAGGCCTGGTCGATCTGGTCAAACTCGTAATACCGAACCAGTTTATCGAACGGGAATTGCCCCGCCTTGAAGTAGGCAATCAGCTGCGGAATGAATACCCGCGGCACGGAATCGCCCTCAATCACGCCGATCATGCTCTTGCCCTCAGCCATAAGATCGTTGTGAACATCCAGGGTAACTTCCGGAGTCACGCCAACAATAGCGCAGGTGCCCAGAGGCCTCAGGGCATTGAGAGACTGCTTCACCACTTGCGGCACACCCGTGGTTTCCACAGCAAAGTGGCTGCCCCCGCCGGTCAGTTTTCTTACCTCTTCAACAACATCCGTGGTCTTGCCATTGAACGCGTGGGTGGCACCCAGTTCCCGGGCCAGCTCAAGGCGACTGTCGTGAACATCCACGGCAACAATGTGCTGGCAACCGGCAATACGGGCAGCCATGACCGCACTCAGGCCGACCGCACCACACCCATAAACCACAATGCTTGAGCCAAAATCCGGCTTCAGGCGGTTAAGCACGGTTCCGGCTCCGGTCTGAATTCCACAGCCCAATGGCCCCAGCAGGGCCAGATCCACCTCGGGGTCCACTTTCACGGCGTTACGGGCACTGACCACCGCATAGGTGCCGAAGGATGACTGACCGAAGAACGTCGCCAGCTCCTGATCACCCTGACTCAAGCGGTGGCTGCCATCGTCCATGGCGCCGCCAAAGTTAAGATCGTTAAATGTGTCACACACGGTCGGGTGGCCGGTCAGGCAGTTGCCACAGCCACCACAATGGGCAAACGACAGCACCACGTGATCGCCCGGCTTCAGGTCGGTCACGCCCTCGCCCACGGCATCCACCACACCGGCGCCTTCGTGGCCCAGAACGATTGGAAAAGGGGCAATACCCAGATCCCGTGCCACGGCATCGGTATGGCACACGCCAGTCGCCACAATTCGGACCCGGATCTCGCCCAGCGCCGGATCAGCCAGTTGCACCGGCTCCAGTTTGAATGCCTCACCCTGTCTGTGGGTTACTGCAGCTTTGATTTCCATGGAAGTCTCCTTGTACACAGTAACGCCCCGACGGACTGGGCCGGGGCTCGCTCAATTCAGAAAATGCGCCGGTTCAGAACGGGTATTGTCTGGGTGTGCGTTGCACACTGACCCACTGCACCGTTGAGAATTCCTCGATGGCCCAGTCACCGTTAAAGCGGCCCAGTCCGGAATTTTTCTCGCCACCAAACGGCAAGGCGGCCTCGTCGTTCACCGGCATATCGTTCACATGGGTCATCCCCGCCCGCACCTTTCTGGCAAAGCTCAAGCCGCGCTCAGGGTCGCCGCTGAACACCGCACTGGACAAACCAAACTCTGTGCCATTGGCAAGCTCCAGGGCATGCTGCTCGTCCCGGGCTTTCTGGATACCGGCAATCGGTCCGAAGATCTCTTCAGCACTCAACTTCATATCCGGCGTCACATCACCGAACACATGGGGAGGAAGCACCTGCCCACTCACCTCGCCTTCAAGCAAGACGGTGGCGCCTTGTGCCTTGGCGTCTGCAATCTTTTTCTGCAGGCCTTCAAGCTGGGATTGATTGATGATCGGGCCGATAGCCGTTTCGATGTCGGAAGGGTCGCCCACCCTCAGCGTTTTGACCTGGGCGACGAAAGCGGCCGCGAATTCATCGTAGCGGCTCTGGTCGACAATAATCCGATTGATGGCCATACAGATCTGGCCCTGATGCAGGAATTTACCGAACACAGCAGCCTTCGCGGCCTGTTCTATATCGGCATCATCCAGCACCACGAAGGGGCTGTTACCACCCAGCTCCAGGGCGACCTTCTTGATGTAGTCGCCACCGGTGGCAATTCGGCCGATGTTTTTGCCCACCGGAGTGGATCCGGTAAACGAAATCAGCGCCGGGGTCGGGTGGGCCACAAAGTCGTCACCAATATCCGAACCGGCACCCACCACAACGCTCAGCACACCCGCGGGCAGCCCCGCTTCTTCGAGAATACGGGCCAGTAAAAGGCCGCCGGTAACCGGCGTGTCGCTGGCGGGCTTGATGACTACCGCGTTACCAAGCGCCAGCGCCGGTGCTACGGAACGCTGGGACAGGTGCAGGGGAAAGTTCCAGGGGCTGATCACTCCAACCACCCCTAATGGCCGCCGGTAGACCAGGTTTTCTTTGCCCGGAATATCACTGGCCATGGTGTAGCCGTGAGCCCTTGCCGGCATGCTGGCTGCTTCCTGGGTGATTGCCCGGGCGCTTCCCCACTCCACCATCGCCTTCAGGCGGGTGCTGCCGGATTCGCGGATCAGCCAGTCGATGATTTCTTCTTTACGCTCGTCGAAGATCGATACGGCCCGAAACAAGACCCCGGATCGCTCGGAAGGTGCCCGGTTGGCCCACTCTTGCTGGGTAGCCTGGGCCATACGGTATGCCTTATCCAGGTCTTCAGAATTCGCCAGGCGAATGCTCACCAATTCCTCTCCGGAATAGGGGTTTAACACCGGGCGAAGCTTGTCACTGCTGCCTTCCCGCCATTCGCCCGCCAGCGGCTGCAAATGAAAATCCTGATAACGACTTGGCATTGCACACCTCCTTCGCGTTTATTCTGAACGATTCAGTGTAGCGGTTGATGACGACAGTTTTGGCCAGAATAGTGGAAAATACTGCGCGGGCCGCGGGAGTCGTAAATCGGTGCTATGGTTGACTAAGTTGATCCTCTCAGGAGTCTTTCACCATGAACGGCCGCATCCCTTTGTTGCTGCTTGCTCCTTTTCTGGCCCACACGGCGGCAGCCGGAGCTGCTGATATTTATGAGGCCGATGACCTTCGCTTTCGACTGGCGGTGGTTGCAGACAACCTCGAACACCCCTGGAGCCTCGCCTTCCTGCCAGACGGCTCGCAACTGGTCACCGAAAGGGCCGGCCGGCTGCGGGTGATTCGCGACGGGGAGCTGCACAAGGAGCCGGTTACCGGCGTGCCCCAGTTGGTAGTTGCCGGCCAGGGCGGCCTGCTGGATGTATTGCTGCATCCGGAGTTTGAAGATAACCAGGTGCTGTTTCTGAGCTATGCCCACAGAAATCGTGAGGGCATGACCACCCGGGTAGCCCGGGCCAGGTTTGACGGCAAGGCGTTGAGTGATGCGGAGGTAATTTTCGAAGCATCGCCGCGAGGCAACACCACCCGGCACTTTGCCGGGCGCATGGTGTTTGGCCAGGATGGCTATCTATACATTTCTGTTGGTGACCGCGGCGAGATGGAGCGGGCCCAGGACACCCGGGACGATGCCGGCGGCGTACACCGGATTACGATTAACGGAGAGCCGGCACCCGACAATCCCTTCCTCAGCAATTCGGACATCAACAACACCTTCTTCACTTACGGCAACCGCAACATTCAGGGCATGACCCTGCACCCGGACACCGGTGAGGTCTGGAGCCACGAACACGGCCCCCGGGGTGGCGATGAAATCAACATCATCAGGGCTGGCAACGATTACGGCTGGCCGAAAGTGACCTACGGCATCGATTACTCCGGCGTTCCGATTTCCAGCAGAACCACCATGGAGGGCGTGACCGATCCCCTGCACTATTGGGATCCTTCCATCGCGCCATCGGGCATGGCGTTTTATACCGGAGAGCTGTTTCCGCAATGGCAGGGCAATCTTTTCGTTGGCGCGCTGAAAATGCGCAAACTGGTGCGCCTGAGTCTTGATGGCGAGAAGGTTACCGAAGAGGAAGATTTACTGACCGAGCTGGGTGAGCGCATCCGGGATGTACGCATGGGGCCAGATGGTGCCCTCTGGTTACTGACAGATTCACCAAGGGGCAAGGTTTACCGAATGGTTCCGGCGAAATAGACGGTCAGTGCGGATCGTTGGTTCTTTCGGTTTTCTCGAACTGCGGAAGATCATCGGTAATATCGAACCAGTCAGACTTCGAACCCACATAAACATGCTGGGCCGCTTTCTTGCCGACCGGTTCGTCAAGCACGCCGATGCGCAAACGCAGAATACCGGGAATGGCGTCTACCCGGCTGTATAACTGGCTGCCACAGCAGCTGCAGAAGGCCCGGTACTTGCCTGGACGAGACTCGAATTCGGTCACTTTGTCTTCGCCCCGGGTAAAGTGAAAACGCACTTTCTGAACCGGCGCACTGGCCGAAAAGGCACTGCCGTGGGCACGGCGACACTGGCTGCAATGGCACAACGCGATGGGGCCAAGCGGGCCATCGTATTCAAACTTGATCTCGCCACACAAACACTGGCCCGTATACATCGCACTCTCCCGGAATCGGCTGTCAGGTTACCGGCGCCGATGATACCTGCTCCGGGCACGATTGCCATACCCGGAGCAGCCTGCGCGTCACATGGCGTATTCTTTTTCCAGGTAGGCCAGGATACGGGCAGATTCAAACAGCTTCTGGCCGGTGTTGGGGTCTTCCAGGTACGGCACCTGTACCCGACCGTGCGCCTGAAAGAACGCATCACGCTTGCCGCCAGCCTCGGGCTCATAGGGGCCGGGCTTGATGCGCTGAACCGCCGGGCCGATTTCGGTCCAATGCTCTTTGCCCAGGTTATGCAGAGTGTAGGGAATTTCGAATTCGCACAGGCGTTCTCGAACCAAACGGGAGAAGGGACTGCCCTCAAAACTCCACAAATGCAGCGTCTGGGCCGGGCGTTTGGCAGGCCTCGCCCGCATGCCCCTCAACTCACTGGCGGCAGAGCCAGCCGCACCCAGGGCCGTTTGCCAGGATTTACCTTTGTAATATCCCGGCACAGGACGATTGGCGTACTGGCGGAACAGGTACTCCACGATCGCGTCTGACTCATACAGGGTTTCACCGGTGTTCTGATCGACCAGCAGGGGAAACTGCTTTTTGCCGCCGATGGCCTCGGCTTCCGCCCGGAAAATCCGGCCCCCTTTCGGGCATGGGCGAATCTCTGCATCCAGGTGCAGGGCAGTCAACGCTTCCCTCACCTTGCGGCAGAACGGGCAGGCTTCAATGTCAAAGAGAATCAGCGGCTTTTCCGGTTGCGGCACGGCCTTGACCACAAGACACCCGCGCCAGGCCGAGAACGAAGAGGTGGCCACAGATTCCAGCACGTTAATTTGATGCTTCAGGGCTCGAAACATGGAGAGTTCCCTTTATTGTTGAGTGTTTCAGGCATTGTCCCACATATTTTGCACACACCATTGGCTGCAGGGCCACAAACCCAGGGTCACAGTAACTCACTGATTCACAAAGCCCAGCAGAAAATCGAAACAAAACCTCAATAGAAACAACGTGGCTACTGTCATTTTTTAACGTCATGTATCACTTTTTTGCATAGTACAAACCCGTAAGATGGGCTATGGTAGGAAAAGAAGCTAACAAGGGACTCAGGCCATGCGACTGCAAGGTTCAAGGGTGAGTGCATGCTCACTCTGGAGATTTTCAAAATCCAGCCGTCTGTTGATTGCTGCGGCTACAGCCTTCTCACTCAGCGCGCCGGCACTGGCCCAAAGCCAGGAGGAGGCGGCCAGAAGCTTCTCCAGTTCCGGGCTGTGGGCTTCCGAGATCCGTGACTACGCCTCCAAATCCCTGAACAACGAGCAAGGCCTGAGCGTTGCCGCCGTGCCCCTGAACGGCCCGGGCATCGACCAGTATGTAAACGCTGACCAGCTGATGAACCCCGGCTCTATCATGAAGCTGGTAACCACCTACGCTGCACTGGAACTGCTTGGCCCGAATCACCACTGGAATACCGATTTTCTGGCCGACGGCCAGATGGTAGGCGATACCCTGGAAGGTAACCTCTATGTACGCTTCGGCGGCGACCCGAAGCTGACCCTGGAGCGGCTGTGGGGCACGCTCAGGGAACTCAAAGACATGGGAATAAACCGCATCAGCGGCGATCTGGTGCTGGACGGCAGTTATTTCCGGGTTGATGGTGGCTTCCCGCATTTTGAAGATAATGGCAATAACCCGTACGCGCCTTTCCTGGTGGAGCCCTCGGCCTACCTCACCAACCTGAACCTGCTGCATTTCCAGGTACGGGCAGACGAACGTGGCACCCAGGCCTGGACCACCCCCAACCTTGGCGAAGTCACCATCGACAACCGGGTAACCGCCGTGCCGGAGGGCCCCTGCCCATCCCGTCGGGACTTCAAATGGCAACCGGTGTTTCATGACGACCAGCGGGTGACCGTGCAGGTGACCGGCGAGCTGCCTCAGGGTTGCCGCACCACTACCTATATGTCACTGCTACCCCATGATCACTACGCGGCCTCGACCATTCGCACGGTACTGTCAGAAATGGGCATTATCGTGAGCGGCGGCGATCGTTTTGAACAAGCTCCGGAAGACCTGCGGCTGGTCATGCGAACCACCTCGCCCGACCTGGTAACCATGGTGCGGGACATCAACAAGTGGAGCAGCAACGTAATGGCCCGGCAGATGCTTCTGGCCATTGGCGCAGAAGTGCGGCAAGACTCGGACAACGATGACCGGGTAGCCGGTATCCGGGCCATTTATGACTGGCTCGAGCAGAAAGGCATCAACACCGCTGGCATGGTGATCGACAACGGCTCCGGCCTGACCCGCCATGGCCGCATCACCGCCCGGCAGGGTGCCCGAATTCTGCAGCATGCCTGGGAAAGCCGGTACGCCTCTGACCTGATGGCCTCGCTACCGATCATTGCCATGGACGGAACCATGGCCAGGCGGTTACGCAACACGGGAATGGATGGTGAAGGGCGCATCAAAACCGGTACCCTGGCAGACGTGCGCTCCATTGCAGGCTTTGCCCGCGATGAGAACAACACCACCTGGGCAATCGTTGGTATGGTCAATAATTCCCCGGCCTGGAACGGCCGGGCCGTACTCGACCGGGTTCTGCACTCCCTGCACTACCGGCCGCCTACCGGTACCGCCGTGTCCCGGGCAGATTCCGCCAGTACCTCTATTCAATAGGCCCGAAAATTATTTCGGGCCTGATAGCCTCGCAACGGTGGCATCCGCCATCTTGCCCGCCAGCGGCGCAATAAAAATCACCAACGGAAAAGCGATCGCCCAGGCCACCAGCCAGGCGCCGATCCACCGGGACAAGAACCCGTCCGCCATCCCTGTGTTGATCAGCGTAATAATGCCGGAGATCATCAGCGACATGATGCAGGACATATAAAGCGAGAAGATAAACTGGCGCGCACGGGCTACAGTAAACTTTGACATTCCAACTCCAGGATTCCATCGGGTCTGCCGGCATCTGTTCCGCCGGCGATGGCGTATTGTATAGGTAAGGCTTGCATCTTAGTAAGCATGCAACATTTTTCCATACGGCTTATTACCGAGAGACTTTCATGATGGATCATCGAAGGCTCAGCAAACGCCCTGGCTTCCTCGGCCTCGCAGTCCTGATGCTGATACTTGCCGGGTGCAGCTCAACCAAACTGGCCTACCGTTATGCCGACTGGGGTGTGGTCTGGTGGGTGGAAGACTACGTCGACCTGACCGGTGAACAAAAAGCCACCCTGAACCGGGACCTTGATACTCTTCGTCAGTGGCACTGCTCCGCGGAGCTTCCCCGCTACACCCTCTGGCTGGATGAACTGGAAGCCGACCTGGCCCTTGGTACGCCCGATGTCGATACTATTCACTACCACCGCCAGCAGCTCACTGCCTTTATCCCGGACCTGCTCGACAGGGCCGTGCCGGTCGCAGTCAACCTGCTGAAAACCCTGTCAGATGACCAGGTTCAGGAGCTGGCCCGGAACATGGCCCGTGATCAGCGGGAACTGGAAGACGAAATGCTGGCTGGCACCGAGCAGGAAACAGCCAGGGCCCGAGCGGAAAGAACCAGCGAGCGGCTGGAACACTGGCTGGGTTCACTGAATTCGCAGCAGCAGGCGTTGGTTGAGGCCTGGTCTGCCGACCGGGGCCGGCAAACCGAAATCTGGCTGCAAGGTCGGGAGAACTGGCAAAAAGCCCTTCTGGCCACGCTGGAAAACCGGAATCAGCCCGGCTTCAGCGCCAATATCCGGGAGCTGGTGGTAAACTCGGAGGCAGCCCGGGGGCCTGAGTACCAGGCAATGCTGGATGAGAGCCAGCAAGCCATGGCAGAGCTGATGCATAACCTGCTGCAGGCAGGCAGCAGCCGGCACCAGGAACATCTACTGGCCAAGGCCGGCGAATTGAACGGCGACTTCACCACCCTCACTTGTAGCTGAGTCTTCATTCAGCCAAACAAAAAGCCCGGATGATTTTTCGTCATCCGGGCTTTTTGTTTAGGCACGCTGCAATCGTTAAACGGTCAGGTAACCACCGTCCGCGTTAATGCAGGCGCCGGTGGTGTAACTGGACGCATTGGACACCAGGTACAGCACAGTGCCGGCCATTTCGTCCGGATCCGCCACACGCTTCATTGGAATGTGGGCCATGGCCTGTTTCTTGATGGCCTCGTTGGTGGTCAGCGCGCTGGCGAACTTGGTGTCGGTCAGGCCCGGCAGCAGGGCATTCACCCGCACGTTCTGCTGGCCCAGTTCCATGGCGAAGGACTTGGTCATGGAAATCACCGCCGCCTTGGTTACCGAGTAGATCCCCTGGAAGTGGCCGGGGTTCACGCCGTTAACAGACGCCACGTTCACAATGGAGCCGCCGCCGTTTTTCTTCATCAGCTGGGCGCCACGGGCACACATGAAGAAGTAGCCACGGATGTTCACGTCCACGGTTTTGTTGAAGGCACCTAAATCGGTATCTTCCACCGGCCCAAAGTACGGGTTGGCAGCAGCGTTGTTCACCAGGATATCCACCTTGCCGTGCTCGTTGGCAATGTGCTCCCACACCGCTTCAATCTGGTCCATCTCACCGATGTGGCAGGCGAAGGCTTCAGCGCTGCCGCCGTCTTCCCTGATGCTGCTGGCCACGGCTTCGCAACCGTCAATCTTGCGGCTGCTGACAATCACGTGGGCGCCGTAATGGGCCAGTGTGCGGGCAATGCTCTCGCCAATGCCACGGCTGGCACCGGTTACCAGGGCGACTTTGCCGCTCAGATCAAACAGGTTCAGGTTGCTCATGGGGTTCCCTCTTGGTTTTCGGGTAAAGAATTATCGGTATGTCACCAGGGAAGGGTTCTCCGCTTCCAGGTGGCTATAGTTGTTGAACACGGCCAGGCTGCGCCGGGGACCGGAATATAGGATGCGGGACACGCTGGTATTGGCGATCACGTTGTTCATCTCCAGCGCCTTGCGGTCTGAGAGTTCCAGCAGATGCTGGGCAATCACTGCAATGGGGCCGCCGGAGGTGGACACGATCACATCAGCGCCACCGGCCAGCTCGATCAACTCATCCAGCGCTGCGCCGACCCGCTGCCGGAAACCGATCCAGGTTTCGGTGTATTCGTGGTCGTAATCGCCACTGACCCAGCGGGCCACGGCTTTCTCGAACGCTTGCTGGAAGGCTTTGGCTGGCTTGGGAAAGCTGGCCAGGTCCCGCGCCATTACCTGTTTATCCGCCCACTCCGGGCGCAGGCGCTCCACCACTTGCAGGTGATCGAATTCGTTCAGGCCTTCGAGCACCTGCATGCCCGGCAAGGCCGTGCCATAGCCGGTGGCGATGGCCTCTACGGTTTCGCGATGCCGCTGCAGGTTACCGCCAAAAATGGCGCCGGGTTCTACCTTGTCCGCCAGCCAGCGGCCCAGAATCTTGCCCTGCTCCCAGCCGCGGGGAGACAACTGATCGTAGTTTTCCTTGCCAAAACTGGCCTGGCCATGGCGTACCAGATAGATGGTGGCCATTACAGGCTGCTCTCACTGATCAGCCGCTGGCAGCGCTTCTCCAGATAGTTGGCGGCATGGCCAAAGGCGGCAAAGCGCTTGTCTTTAGTCTGGCCGTGGTAGAAGCGGTAATAGATCTGCTGGATGATCACCGCCAGCCGGAACAGGCCATAGATTTCGTAGAAATCGAAGTTATCGGCTCGAAAGCCAGATTTCTCCATGTAGTAGTCCACCACTTCCTTCCGGGTCAGCATGCCCGGGCGGTGGGTGGGCTGGCGCCGAAGCATCTGGAACGGGCCTTCGTCGTCCGCTTCAATCCAGTAGGCCAGGCTGTTGCCCAGATCCATCAGAGGGTCGCCGATGGTGGCCATTTCCCAGTCCAGCACGCCGATCACTTCAAACGGGTTGTCCGGGTTAAGCACCACGTTGTCGAAACGGTAGTCGTTGTGGATCACCACCTGGGCAATGTCGTCCGGCATCTTGTCATTGAGCCAGGCCATCACTTCTTCAAAGTCACCCACGTCTTCCGTACGAGCCTTCCGGAACCGATCGCTCCAGCCGCCAATCTGCCGCTGCACGTAACCGGCGCCCTTACCCAGCTTGTCCAGGCCTGCGGCCCTGGCATCCACGGTATGCAGGTCTACCAGCTTGTCGATCACGTTCAGGCACAGCTTGCGGGTGTCTTCAGCGCTCAGCTCGAAATCCTTGGGGAAATCCTGGCGCAGAATGATGCCCTTGAGCCGTTCCATCACGTAGAAGTCACAGCCCAGAACGCTGTGATCGTCGCAGATGGCGACAATATTGGGCACGTAGGGATACGCCGGCTTCAAGGCCTCCATCACGCGAGCTTCCCGCAGCATGTCGTGGGCAGACTTGGCAATCTTGCCGAACGGCGGCCGGCGCAGCACGTAGGACTGGTCGCCGTAATCCACCTGATAGGTCAGGTTGGACGCACCACCCGGGTACTGCTTGATGCTCGGCTGGCCTTCCAGGCCCGGAATGGCCTGCTTCATAAACCGGTCAACAGCGCCAACATCCAGCTCTTCGCCCTCGCGGATGTCTACGGCCTGGTCGATCTGTGTCATTCATTCTCTCCTGTCATCCGTTCAGGCTTTCGCCTTGCCACCCATCTTGCTCATCCAGCGCTTGGTTTCCTGGTGCATCAGCCAGTCAAACGCCCAGGGCGCATGGCGCTTGAGCACCCACATACGGCGCTCCTTGGCGTGGGGCAGTACCCAGAAGTCTTTGTCTTTCACACTGCGGAAGATATCCTCGGCCACGTCTTCGGCGGTGATGCTGGAGCGCTTCATCAGCTTGTTCACGTTCTGTTGAATGCCGGGAATATCCGAGCGCATGGAGCTGGTCAGATTGGTCTGGAAAAACGCCGGGCACACGCAGCTGACATGAATACCGGCATCCCGAAGCTCCTGGCTGAGGGTTTCCGAAAGGGCAATCACGCCAGCTTTAGACACATTGTAGCTGTTCATCAAGGGGGCAAGCATGAGTCCGGCCATGGAGGCGACATTCACAAACGCGCCGGAGCCCTGCTCCTTGAACAGCGGCGTGAAAGCTTTGCAGCCACGCACAACGCCCAGTACGTTGATGTCGAGGATCCACTCCCAGTCTGCCATGGTGGTGTCTTCAATGGAGCCTGCAGAGGCAACGCCGGCGTTGTTGACGACAACGTCCACACCACCCCATTTCTGCACCAGGTCATCACGGACTTTCTCGAAGTCGCTCAGGCGGCGTACATCACATTCAACAAAGTAGCCTTCGCCACCGGCGTTGTTCAGCTCCGCTTCAACGGCTACACCCTGTTCCGGGTTGATGTCCCCGATGCAGACTTTCGCGCCTTCTTTGGCGAACCGCAATGCAATCGCCCGGCCCAGGCCACTGGCCCCGCCGGTTATGAATACTCTCTGTGTCATGTTCGTGCTCACCGTTTCTACGTTTGAGTTCGTTTTGTATTTTGGTGTTCGCGTTCTTTATGCTTATGAGAAAGAGTTGGTGCCAGAGGGCCCTTTCCAAAAACCGCTACAAGCACATCCATGTGCGCTTCTCTCCGGCCATCCATGGCCTCCGAAATTTTTGGAAAGGGCCCTCTGGCACCAACTCCCATACTCTCCAGTATGCTGTTCAAAAGAAGAAAATTCTTTGGCGCACCGCTCGGTAACCCATTCGAGATCCACCTTGGCAAAACCACCAGCATTTGTTCAGGGAGGTCCCTCCCAAAAGTTGGATGTGGCCGTTGGGGTGGCGCTTCTGAAAATTTGTGGAGCCATGGATGGCGGAACACAAGCGCCACATGGACGTGCCGAAGGAGCGCTTTTCAGAAGCGCCACCCCAACGGCCACCCACTCCGAGCCAAGAGGCCAGAAGAGCCAAAGCACCCAAGCCCAAAATCAGGACTTATACTTCCGAAGCTCCAGGCGAGCCACCATGGCTCGATGCACTTCGTCGGGACCGTCGGCCAACCGCAGAACCCGAGCGTAACCGAACAACGCCGTCAGCGGGAAATCGTCGTCGCTGACGCCGGCACCGCCGTGAATCTGAATCGCCTCGTCTACAATCTGCTGCAGCATCTTCGGCACCACTGCCTTGATCATGGAGACTTCCTGCAAGGCGCCCATGATGCCCTTGGTGTCCAGCGCCCAGGCGCATTTCAGGGTCAGCAGCCGTGCCTGTTCGATGTTCATTCGGGCATTGGCGATGATGTCCGGGTTGCCACCCAGCTTGGCGATCGGGCGGCCAAAGGCTTCGCGGGTCATGGCGCGTTTGATCATGATTTCCAGGGTGCGTTCGGCGGCGCCGATGGCGCGCATGCAGTGGTGTACGCGGCCCGGGCCAAGGCGGCCCTGGGCGATTTCGAAGCCGCGGCCGGGGCCGGCGATGATGGCGCTTTTGGGCAGGCGTACGTTGTCGAACAGTACCTGGCCGTGGCCATAGGGCTCGTCGTAGGCACCGAAGACCGGCAGCATGCGCTCAACGGTGATGCCCGAGGTGTCGAGCGGCACCAGTACCATGGAGTGGCGGCGGTGTTTCTGGGCGTCCGGGTCGGTTACGCCCATGAAGATGCCAACTTTGCAGTCCGGGTGGCCGATGCCGGTGCTCCACCATTTTCGGCCGTTGAGTACGACTTCGTCGCCTTCAACGGTGGCGGTGGCTTCCATGTTGGTGGCGTCGGAGGAGGCCACGGCCGGTTCGGTCATGCAGAAGGCGGAGCGGATTTCGCCACTCAGCAGTTTCGGCAGCCACTCGGCTTTCTGTTCTTCAGAGCCGTAGTGGATCAGCACTTCCATATTGCCGGTGTCCGGCGCGTTGCAGTTGAAGATTTCCGGGGCGATGAAGCTGCGGCCGGTTTCTTCGGCAATCAGGGCGTAGTCGGAGTTCAGCAGGCCGCAGCCGTATTTGTCGTCCGGGAAGAACATGTTCCACAGGCCCTGGGCCTTGGCTTTCTCCTTCAGTTCCTTGATGACCGGCAGTACTACCCAGCGGTTATCCTGGGAGGCAAGCTCCTTGTGGTACTGCTCTTCGATGGGATAGATCTCGTCACGCATGAATTTTTTCACGCGGTTGAGGTAATCCTGGCCTTTCTCGGAAATGTTGAAATCCATGGTGCAGCTCCTCGCGCTTGCCTGCCCCGTTGGGGGCGCACTTTCAGTCAGATGGCGAACAGTCTAGGAGCCCATGTGCTATTACGCGACTGAATTGTTCTTATCATTTATCATTAGCACCACTAATTCAGATAACGGATTCCCTCATGGCCCTCAATCGACTGGACCTGAACCTGCTGCACGTTTTCGACACCATCTACCGGGAGGGCAGCCTGACCCGTGCCGCCAAGGCCCTGCACCTGACCCAGCCCGCCATCAGCCATTCCCTGGCCCGGTTGCGGGATCACTTCAACGATCCGCTGTTTACCCGCCAGGGTAACCAGATGGTGCCCACGCCGCTGGCCCGGAGGTTTCTGGAGTCCATGCGCCCGGGGCTGAATCAGATCCAGAGTGCGGTGAACCAGTTTCACGCCTTCGACCCGGCCACTCAGCGGAAAACCTACTCGCTCGGTTTGCGGGATGTGCTGGAGTCCACCTTCCTGCCCCAGCTGATGAACCGGCTGGAGCCTTACCCGGAAATGGAAATCGTCAGCCAGCGAATTCCGCGGCGGGATATGGAAACCCAGCTGGCAGCCGGCAAGCTGGACTTTGCCATTGATGTGCTGCTGCCGGTGAGCAACCACACCAGCCATGAATTGCTGAGGCAGGACAGGCTGGTGGTGCTGGCCCGTGCAGGGCACCCGGTGGTGAAAAGGGGGCTGGATATGGACGCCTATCTGGAGGCGAAACACGTGCTGGTGTCGTCCCGAACCGAGGGGCCGGGCATTGAGGATTTCGAGCTGTCACGCCGTGGCGTTCAACGCAATATCCGTCTGCGCTGCCAGCATTACTATGCGGCCTGCCGGGTGGTGGAAAGCTCGGACCTGCTGCTAACCATGCCGGAAACCTACGCCCGGATTATCGCTGAGCGTTCCGACATTCAGGTGATGGGCCCGCCGGCACAGCTGCCGTCGTTAGACGTACACCTGTACTGGCACAAGGCCTATGAAGGAGAGCCTGCACTGGTGTGGTTCCGGGATCTACTGCGGAGCCTGTCGGGGAATCAGTAAGCCCCCACCAGCATCAGGAAACCGAAGAAGCCGGTGGCGGTAATGCCCAGCGACACCGCCACAATCCCGAACCCCCACCAGATGGCGGCGCCATCGGAAATGTTCACACCATGGCCCCGCAAGGTGCGATAGAAAGCCCAGGGGCCCAGTACAAAGGCACCTACCACGGCAAACACCAGCCCGATGGCAATGCCGGCAAAGGTCCAGGTGGCCAGCACCATGGCCCGGTCAGAGGTCTGGTCGGTCACATCGTGGTGCTCCAGGAACTTCTTGCAGAAGAACCACACCAGGGCAAACAATGCGGCCACAAACACCAGGCCGCCAATCAGGGTCATTATCCGATACAGCATGTGGGCATCCTGTTAAAACATGATCAATCGGGGAACACCGGCTCCGGCAGGCACTCGAATCCGGGCCGGGCGAACAGATAGCCCTGGTACAGCGCAATGCCCTGGGATCGCAGCCAGTAATACTCTTCGGGCACTTCCACGCCCTCGGCCACAATGCGGCCACCGAGCTGGCGCATCATGGTAATGATCCCGGCCACCACCGCCTGCTTGTTGAGATCCTGGTGGATGTTTCGAATCAGCCCCATATCCAGCTTCAGCAGGTCGGGCGGGCTTGCCATCATGATGTTATACCGGGAAAAACCGGCACCAAAGTCATCAATAGCGGTGCGAAAACCCATGCTCTGATAGGCCTCGATAATCGAGGCCAGATGCTCCACCGAAGTGAGGTCTTCACCTTCGGTAATCTCGAAGATAATCTTGTGGGTATCAAAATTGTAAGTTTTTGCAGCCGCCAGCGTGGTGCGGATGCAATATTCCGCACGGTAAACCGCATTGGGCATAAAGTTGATGCTTAAAAGCGGCTGCATCTTCAGCTTTGCGGCCAGTTTCACGGCCTTTACCCGGCAGATCTGGTCAAAGGAATAGCGGTTCTTCTCGTTCACCCGGGACAGAACACTCATGGCCCCCTGCCCCTCGGTACCCCGCACCAATGCCTCGTAGGCATACACGTTCCTGCTCACCGCATCCACAATCGGCTGAAACGCAAAGCTGAAACTGAAGTCCAGTCCGGTGCCGCAGGCGCACAGCTCGCAATGGGACTCGTCGTAAAGAATCTCAGGTTTTTCCACAAACACCCCGAAGGTTAATCCGGCTGAGTAAGCCGTTCCGGAAATCAATTACCTGCCACTATAGCCAGCATGTCTTCAGGGGTAAAACAACAAATCCGGAAACACGGCTTTGCCACTGGCATCTGACCTGCCGGGAACTACACTGACGGTGTTGCATCACACCCTACAGCAAAGCATGAAGGAGGTTCGGGAATGGCCCAGACCGCTCGCATCGCCGTTACCCCCGGTGACGGCATTGGCCCGGAAGTGGTGGCAGAAGCCGTCCGCTGCCTGGAAACCCTGCGTGCAAAGCACGACCTGGCCCTGGAGTGGACACGGTTTCCCTGGCCCTCACACGCCTGGCATGAGGAATACGGCGAAAGCTGGCCGAAGGATGCCCTGCAGCAACTGAAAGCCTACGACGCCATTCTGCTGGGCGCGCTGGGCGATCCCGGGCCGATCGATGACACCAACCGCTACCTGCTTTCGGACAGCGTGTCCCTGGCGCCCCTGCTGGAGATGCGCAAAGGCTTTGACCAGTGGGTGTGCGAACGCCCGGCCCGGTTATTGCCCGGCGCCCGCCAGTACCTGAAAGATGACCGAGCCAAAGACATCGACATGCTGGTGATCCGCGAAAACAGCGAAGGTGAGTATGTCAGCCAGGGCGGCCGCCTGCGCCAGGGCACGCCGGATGAAGTGGCGACCCAGATGGAAGTATTCACCCGCCGGGCCACCGAGCGGATTATCCGCTACGGTTTCGAGCAGGCCCGCCAGCGCGCCGCCGAGCGCGTTCAGGACGGCCGCACCCGCAGCTTCCACCGGTACGACGGTTCCACCTGTGAAAGCCAGGTGTGCCTGATAACCAAGCGCAATGCCCTGCGTTACTGGGGCGACATGTACACCGAGGTGTTCGAGGAAATCGCCCGGGAATACCCGGATGTGGCCACCCACCACGAACTGGTGGATGCCGCTTGCATGAAGTTTGTATCCAGCCCCTGGGCCTTTGACGTGGTGGTGGCCAGCAACCTGCAGGGCGACATACTGACCGACCTGGCCGCAGTGATCTCCGGCGGTATGGGGGTGGCACCCTCCTGCAACCTGAACCCCACAGACCCGGACATGCCGTCGATGTTTGAACCCACCCACGGCAGCGCCCCGGATATCGCCGGCCAGGGCATTGCCGACCCCACCGCCATGCTGTTCACCACCGCCCGTATGCTCGACTGGCTGGGCCGTAAAGCCCCGACCCTGGCCCAGGCCGGCAAGGAACTGTTCGATGCGGTGGCGGCAGACCTGGCCGAACACGGCGGAGACCGGCGCGCCACCCGTGAAATCGGCGACGCTATTTGTAAACGGCTGGCCCCGTGACTAGGCTGCAATAGAGAGCTGTTCCATTCACTTCGGGAGGTATCCATGACCGACCACAAAGGCAAACTTTCTCCCCTGCTCAAGCAGGCTACCGGCATCACTGCCGCCAAGGGCGAAGGCGCCTACATTGTTGATACAGACGGCCGTCGCTACCTGGATTTCACCTCGGGTATCGGGGTAACCAGTACCGGCCATTGCCACCCGAAAGTGGTGGAAGCCGCCCAGAAACAGGTGGCCACCATGATTCACGCCCAGGCCACCACGGTGATGAATCCCCGGTTGCCGGAGCTGGCGGAAAAACTCGGTGCGCTCACGCCAGACCCGCTCAATGCCTTCTTCTTCTCCAACGCCGGCACCGAAGTGGCCGAGGGGGCTATCCGGCTGGTACGGCAGGTAACCGGCCGCCCCAATATCATTGTGTTCCATGGCGGCTTTCATGGTCGCACCATGGGCTCGCTGTCCATGACCACCTCCAGCGTCGGCCTGCGGGCCGGGGTCAGCCCGATGATGGGCGGTGTCGTGGTTTCCCCCTTCCCCCACGCCTTCCACTACGGCTGGAGTGAAGACGAAGCCACCGATTTCTGCCTGAAAGAACTGGACCGCATCTTTGTCACCTATTCCGCCCCGAAAGAAACCGCTGCCATGCTGATCGAGCCGGTTCAGGGTGAAGGTGGCTACGTGCCGGCCAATGCCCGCTTCATGCAAGGCCTGCGGGAACGCTGCGACAAGCACGGCATCATGCTGGTATTCGATGAAGTTCAGGCCGGCTTCGGCCGCAGCGGCAAGTTCTGGGCCCACGAGCACTTCGGGGTAACGCCGGATGCCATCATGATTGCCAAGGGGCTGGCCAGCGGCTTCCCGATTTCCGCGCTGGCGGCGTCTGAGGAAACCATGGCCAAGGGCTGGCCCGGCTCCCAGGGCGGTACCTACGGCGGTAACGCAGTGGCTGCAGCCGCGGCCATCGCAACCATCGAGGTGATCCAGGAAGAAGGCCTGGTGCAGAACGCCGACCGCATGGGCAAACGCCTGTGGGACAACCTGCATAACCTGAAGAAAGACTACCCGGACATGGCCGATGTGCGTGGCAAGGGCCTGATGATCGGGGTGGAAATGCGCCGGGGCGAATGCCCGGACGGCGAGCGGGCCGGCAAGATTCTCAAGGAATGCGAGAAGCGGGGCCTGCTGATGCTGCGCTGCGGCCCCTACCAGGAAATCGTACGCTGGCTGCCGCCGCTGATCGTCAACGAACAGCAGATTGACGAGGCGTGCGGAATCTTCGAGGAAGCCCTTAAAGCCACCGCCTGATCCTTAAACCGGCAACAACGAAAAACGCCAGGCGGGAAACCACCTGGCGTTTTTTATGGATGCCGGTCAACAATCGAGGCAGGTTACTCCGCCATTACAAACCCCAGCCGGCCCGGGGCTACCCGGATATCCATGGGCACCAGGCCGAACATGCGCTGGGCGGTATCGGTTTCATCCAGCCGGTATACCGGCATGGTTTCCAGCATCTGGGCCACCACCCGCATCACGGTATCGGTAACCGGCGCCAGGTCGCCTTTGAAGAAGGGTGAATCAATAGAGCTTTCCAGCAACTGCAGCCGGCGGATATACACGGCTTTTTCCTGGCTGTCGTAGACCGGGGCACCTTCCACTTTCAGGGCCAGGTCTACCGGCAACTTCGTCATCAACGCGTTCAGGGCCACCTGCCCTTTCAGATCGATGACCGCCACATCGCGACCGTCCGGCCCCAGGGTAATATCGGCATCACTCAGGCTCAGGCTGAGCGGCGAGCCGCTGTTCAGCTGCTCACGGTCGTACTTGGCCACGGCATTTTTCAGGTGGCCTTCGATTTCACCTTCGGAAATGGAATACGGGGAAAAGCTGGCACAGCCGCTGGCCAGCACCACGGCAAACAGCGCAGCCAGTCTCAGAAAAGGTTTCAATACGTCCGTCATAAGTCAGTCTCCTCGGAAATGCCACTATAGTGCGGCATCTCCGGGGCACTGACAACTTAAACTCCGGTATCAGAACTGTTGCTTGGCCATCCAGGGGATGATCCGGTCGAAGGCTTCATCCAGCCGCTCACAGGGAGTGGAGAAGCTGAAGCGCAAGGCGTTGGTGCAGCTTTCGCCAAAGGCATCCCCGGGCACGGCACAAACGCCGGTTTCCTTGAGCATCCGCAAGGCCACATCAGACCCGTCCACGTGGGGCGGCAGGTTCGGGAAGGCATAGAAGGCGCCGCCGGGCTTGTAACCGGTGAGGTATGGCGTCTGGTCGATCAGGTCCACAATCTTGTCCCGCCGCTCCCGGTATATATCCACCATATCCTTTACGCATTGCTGGTCGCCGTTCAGTGCGGCCACCCCGGCAAACTGGGCGGGTGTGTTGGCCACCGACGTGGTGAACATGTGATACCGGCGCAGGGACTTGATAGCGGCCTGGCTGGAAATCACCCAGCCTACCCGCAGCCCCGCCATGCTGTAGGTTTTGGAGAAGCTGCTGATGCACATGATGTTGTCCAGGTCCATGGAGCAGTTGAGCACACTGGCAAAGTCATCGTCATCAAACAGCATGTGGTCGTACACCTCGTCGGCGTACACCTGGATGCCCCGGTAGGCGCATTCTTCCAGGATCGTCTCCACGGTACTGCGAGGGTAAACCGCGCCGGTGGGGTTGTTCGGGTTGTTCAGGATCAGCGCGAAGGTGCGCGAGCCCATGGCCCGGATCACTTCGTCCGGGTCCAGCTGGTGGTCGTTCTCTGCCCGGGTCGGGATGAACTTCACCTCGCCCCCGGTCATGCGGATCAGTGGCGCGTATAGCAGGAACGACGGGTCCGTCACGATGAACTGCCGCCCCGGGGCCGACGTGGCGGAAATGGCCAGGTACATGGCCTCGGTGGCACCGCTGGTCACCAGGATGTTATCGCGGGTGAGTTTGCGGTTGTATCGCTTGCCGTAGTAGTCCCGCAGCGCCACCAGCAACTCCGGCAGGCCGGCGTCCATGGTGTAACCGGTCTGGCCGGCATTCAGGGCATCCACGTAGGCGTCGATAATGTGTTTCGGCGTTGGCAGGTCCGGCTGGCCGATGGAAAGATGGATCACATCCTTCATGGTGGCTGCCATATTCACAA
Organism: Marinobacter vinifirmus; assembly: GCF_002258215.1. GTDB lineage: Bacteria > Pseudomonadota > Gammaproteobacteria > Pseudomonadales > Oleiphilaceae > Marinobacter > Marinobacter vinifirmus. Next base: position 220,792 of record NZ_NEFY01000004.1, on the reverse strand, counting down.
GGCGGCGAATGCCGGATACCGGGATGGCCTGCATGGCCGGGTTCCAGCTGGCCTTCGCCTTACGGTACTTCATTTTCCGCGGCTTGGACTCACCTGTGTCCTTGTTCACCGGGTCTGCCATATGCACCTCCACGCATCAGGAAATAAAGGCCTGATTGCAGCGTAGTCACGAAAAATGAGAGGTACAAGGAAACCGCCAACATTGACCCCGGCCGGCCCCGCTACCAGACTATAAAAAGACCATTAAACGCCTTCAGCAATCTCCGGAGTTGAAATGACCGAATCCCGCCAACCGGTTATCACTGTTCTGACCGCCCCGGGCGAAGATGCCCCGGCCGGCATCGAAGCCGTCAAGGCACGGGCCGAAGTGCGCTTTGCCTGGGACGAACAAACACTGCGGGACACCCTGCCCGGAACCGACGTGATGATGGTGACCGACTTCCGCACCGAAGCGCTGGAAGCCGCCTGGCCGGCTGCAGACCGCCTGCAATGGATTCACGCCACCAGTGCCGGGGTAGATGCCCTGATGTTTCCGGCGTTGATCAAGAGCGATGTTATCGTCACCAACGCCCGGGGTATTTTCGACCGCACTATTGCCGAATATGTGTTGTGCAGCATTCTGATGTTCGCCAAGGACTTTCCCCGCTCCATCCGCCTTCAAGACAAGCACCAGTGGCAGCACCGGGATACCGAGCGGGCAGAAGGCAAGCAGGTGCTGGTGGTGGGCGCGGGCTCCATCGGCCGGCAGATCGGCCGGCTGGTGAAGGCCATCGGCATGCACCCCCACGGCATTGCCCGCACGCCCCGAAAGACAGACCCGGATTTTGAAGCGGTGCACGGCAATGACGAACTTTATGACCAGCTCCGGCACGCGGATTTTGTGGTGATTGCAGCACCGCTGACGCCCCAGACCAAGGGGTTGTTTGATACCAAGGCCTTTGCGGTGATGAAGAAATCTGCCCGCCTGATCAACATTGGCCGTGGGCCGATTGTGAAAACCGGGGACCTGGTGAAGGCGCTGGATGAAGGCGAGATTGCCGGGGCGGCGCTGGATGTATTCGAGGAAGAGCCGTTGCCGTCTGATCATCCGCTGTGGGAGCGGGAGAATGTGATTATGACGGCGCACATGGCGGGCGATTTCATCGGCTGGAAGCGGGCGCTGACCGATCAGTTCCTGGAGAACTTTGACCGGTGGCATCAGGGAGGGGAGCTGTTCAACCTCGTCAATAAGGAGCTTGGGTACGCTGGTTAGCTAAGACTCCGGCACCGGAGCGACTGGTCGGGTAGGGGCTTCCAAAAACCGCTCCTTGCGGCACAACACCTGAACTCAAGGGCCCCAAAACAAAACGGGAGCCCAAAGGCTCCCGTTCTGAAACAAACTTAAAAGCTAAAACCTCAGCCCCCCGAAAGCGACTGCTCCGAAGGATCCAGCTCCATCTGCTGAATGGCAATTACCGCCTGGGTCCGGTTACGAACCCCAAGCTTGCGGAACACCGCTGTAATATGCGCCTTGATGGTCGCCTCGGAAACATCCAGATCATAGGCGATCTGTTTGTTCAGAAGCCCCTCGGCCAGCATACCCAGCACTCGGAACTGCTGCGGCGTCAGTGACGCCAGGCGCTCCGAGAAGTCCGTGGTTTCAGCCTGCATGCGTTCGATCTTGTCCGCTACGCCTTCCGGCAGCCAGACATCACCTTCCAGAACCGCCTGAATGGCCTCGGTAATGGTTGGCAGCGGTGCACTCTTGGGAATGAACCCGGAGGCACCGTAGTCCACCGAACGGCGCATAACCTGCAAGTCTTCCGATCCTGACACAACCACCACCGGCAAGCCCGGGTACTGGCCACGCATGAACACCAGACCCGAGAAGCCGTGGGCACCCGGCATATTCAGATCCAGCAGGATCAGATCGGCATCCGGGTGCGACTCTACCGCCGCCTGCAGGGCCTTGATGCTGTCGACCTCTACGGTCTCGGCATCCGGCACCGCCTGATTGACCGCCTGTTTCAATGCTGCCCGAAACAACGGGTGATCATCAGCGACGATAATTGTTTGTGTCATTCAACAGATTCCTCTCAGGTTAAGGGCTGTCGAGGGCCGGCGTTACCTGAACGCCCGGCTGTCGATCAGCTCATCCACTACGCCCGGATCAGCCAGGGTAGAAGTATCACCCAACTGATCGTGCTCGTTAGCGGCAATCTTACGCAAAATCCGGCGCATAATCTTGCCCGATCTTGTCTTGGGCAGTCCAGGCGCCCACTGGATCACGTCCGGAGAGGCAATCGGGCCGATTTCCTTGCGCACCCACTGCACCAGTTCTTTCTTCAGTTCGTCAGACGGCTCTTCGCCCTGAACCAGGGTTACGTAAACGTAGATGCCCTGCCCCTTGATCTCGTGCGGATAGCCTACAACAGCGGCTTCGGCCACTTTTTCGTGGGCAACCAGCGCGCTTTCAACTTCGGCAGTACCCAGGCGGTGGCCGGATACGTTCAGTACGTCGTCCACACGGCCGGTAATCCAGTAGTAACCGTCTTCGTCGCGACGGGCACCGTCACCGGTGAAGTACATGCCTTTGTAGGTGCTGAAGTAAGTCTGGATGAAGCGCTCATGGTCACCGTAGATGGTGCGCATCTGGCCCGGCCAGCTGTCCATGATGACCAGGTTGCCCTCGGTCTTGCCTTCCAGGATGTTACCTTCGTTATCCACCAGCGCCGGCTGTACGCCAAAGAACGGCAGGGTAGCGGAGCCCGGCTTCAGGTCTACTGCGCCCGGCAGCGGAGAAATCAGGATGCCGCCGGTCTCGGTCTGCCACCAGGTGTCCACAATCGGGCACTTGCTGTTACCGATAACCCGGTGATACCACTCCCAGGCTTCCGGGTTGATGGGCTCACCCACAGAACCCAGCAGCTTCAGGCTGTCACGCTTGGTGCCGCTCATGCAGGACTCGCCTTCGGCCATCAGGGCACGGATAGCGGTCGGTGCGGTATACAGGATGTTGACCTGGTGCTTGTCCACCACCTGTCCCATGCGGGAACTGTCCGGATAGTTGGGCACGCCCTCGAACAGCAGGGTGATGGCGCCGTTTGCCAGCGGGCCATAGAGAATGTAGCTGTGGCCGGTTACCCAACCGAAGTCAGCGGTACACCAGTACACGTCACCATCGTGATAATCGAACACGTACTGGTGGGTCATGGAGGCATACACCATGTAACCACCGGTGGTGTGCAGAACGCCTTTCGGGGCGCCGGTAGAACCGGAGGTGTACAGCATGAACAGCGGATCTTCCGCGTTCATCGGCTCCGGCTCGCACTCGGCCGAGGCGTTTTTCATCAGGTCTTCGTAGCGGGCATCGCGGCCTTCGGTCCAGGGCACCTGGTCGTTGCCGGTGCGGGTTACCACAATCACGCGGTCAACCTTGGCGTCTTCCTCGTGCTTGAGGGCGGCATCCACGTTTTTCTTCAGCGGGATGGCACGGCCGCCACGCAGGCCTTCGTCGGCGGTGATCACAAAGCGGGACTTGCCGTTAACAACGCGGGCTGCCAGTGCTTCCGGAGAGAAACCACCAAACACAACCGAGTGGATGGCACCGATACGGGCACAGGCCAGCATGGCAACGGCAGTTTCAACGATCATCGGCATGTAGATGGTGACGACATCACCCTTCTTGACGCCCTGATCTTTCAGTACGTTGGCAAACTTACAGGTTTCTTCGTGCAGTTCGCGGTAGGTGACGTTGCGGGAAACCGAGGGATCATCGCCTTCGAAAATAATGGCGGTCTGGTCTGCGCGGTCTTTCAGGTGGCGGTCCAGGCAGTTGGCAGAGGCGTTCAGCACGCCGTCTTCAAACCACTTGATGGACAGGTTGTTGTAGTCGTAGGTGCTGTTCTTGACCTTGCTGTAGGGCTTGATCCAGTCCAGGCGCTTGCCGTGCTCGCCCCAGAAGGTGTTCGGGTCCTCTACCGACTGGCGATACATGGCTTCGTACTGCTCGCGGGTAACCAGTGCGCGCTCGGCCACTTCCGGACTCACCGGATATACCTGTTTATCAGTCATTGTGCTCCCCCTATTAAGAGTCTGTTGTCATTATGGGTTTTCAAAATTCAGGGTGGTGGGACTTTATCAGTCCTTCTTAAGACAGATACCCGTAGTTCAACATGTGTGCCACTACACAATGAATTAGACTAACGTCCAAATGGCATTCTCAAAAGGCAGTAACCCGGGCCTGGCCAGGCCCGGTGAGGTAGCGGCTCAGGCCGCTTTTTTACGCTGGCGGGAAGATTTCAGGCTGTAGACCTTGCGCTCTTTCAGCGCATAGCGGTTCAGGCCGGCAAGGTGGACCTTGCGCAGGTAGTGCTGCCAGTCAATCGCCTTGGGATCAACCGGGAACAGGGCTTTGTCGGTCTGCCCCATCCGCTCTGCAAGGTCCTGCAGGCGGTCGTTGCGGAACACATAATCCGGAGCGGTATAGAAACCGAAGATGGTCGCCAGGGACTGGGTAGTATCCAGGTTGCGCAGCCATTTCAGGTCCCGGGAGTTGCCCAGCAGTTTCAGCACCCGGTCTGTGATGCTCAGAGGCAGGCGAACGCCGCTCACCACCAGATCAAACAGGCCACGGTTTACGGCGACAAAGGGTTTGCTCGGCTGGCGGTAGAACAGGTGGTCATAGGCGGCGTAGTTGGTTTTCGATTCTGCCATCAGGTGATCGATAAACTGGCCCAGGGTAACCGGGTTGGAACCGCCACTGCAGCACTGGTAGATGTGCTGTTCACCCGGCTCGGCCAGGGCTTCTGCCAGCCCCATAATGATGGCGTTGGCCACCAGGTCGACCGGTATAACATCAATAATGCCGGAGCGCTTGCCGGGGAACAGGGTGACCTTTTCGCGGGCGTAGGCCAGGATGATGGCATCAGCCACCTTGACCCCTTCAATCCAGCCGGGCGCCGGTTCCTCCAGCGCACTTTCGATAATCGAAGGCCGCACGATGGTCAGGCTCCGCCCCTGCAGCGCTTTCATCAACAGCTGCTCACCCAGCCACTTTGTAAAGGTATAGGTATCGCTCCAGCCATAGCGGTTGGCCTCGCGAATGCCCAGCTCCACCAGTTTCTTTTCCAGCGCTTTGCCGGTGTAACGGGAGCGGACATCCTCGATCTTGTCGTGCAGCAGTCGCACCAGGTCTTCAATCTCGTAATAACCTTCGGGCGATTGCGGGATAGCCTCGCCTACCGGCTTGATCACCGCCTCGGCCACCTGCCCGGAGTTCATGCCATTCACATAGCAGGTGGATACCTGCAACACCGCCAGGGCAGGATTCATGCGGGCCAGCTGTGCGATGTTTTCCAGGCACAGGGTGTTGATGGTCAGCGCCTTGTCGAGTTCTTCCCGGAAATTCACACTGGCTGCGGAGTTGATGACCGCATCCAGCTCCATGGCCAGTTTGCGGCAGGCCGGCTCTCCCAGACCAAAGCCGGGCTCGGTGACCTCACCGGTTACACAGTGAATTCGATCTTCAAGGAAAGCATCGAATGCTTCGGTATCTGCCTCGCGGAGGCGATCGAACACCGAGGATGTGGCGATTTCGTTCAGAAAACGGCTGCGGGCATCCGGATGGCGCTTGTTGCCGCGGATAAGCAGATAGATACCACCGATATCCGGAACCGCCCGGATCAGCTTTTCCAGTACCACCTTGCCGAGAAAACCGGTTGTTCCGGTAATCAGCACTTTTTTGCCGCGTAACTGCTCCAGCACCCTTGACGATGCTTCACCGCCGCTGACCTGCCGTTTTGTCATGGTAGAACTCCTTCTCTGATCTTCACGTAGCCGGCAACGATGCCAGCAAACCGGTACCTGCATAATGCGGGCCACGAAAACGATATCGCTCAATTCTTGCACACCACAGGTGACAGGGTGGTGACAGACTGCAAACTTACACAACCCGGACCGACAATAAAATGACGAACCAAACTGCACATTATCAGGGCAGCTGCACCCTGCCGGCACACGGCTCTATTCCAGAATTCACACTTCAATTATTGATTGTCTGACACTCTTATTATAAATATTGACGCAGTTTGCAAAGCGTTGCAGAGCGTTACTTTGTGTATCCGGAAATGCGGCCTACTGCACATATTTCGACCACAGCCTTCTCTAAGCTCGATCCATCACAACCGATCACCGCACCGGCTTACGCCGGATCAAAAACCATAAAAACGGTGACGGCCCCAGGGAACAAGAACGAAGGCTGCAGTGATATGCGCGACAAATATAAATACATCGGCCCTGTTTACGACTTTCTGAGCAACCTCTACAGCGGCAAGAACATCCACCGCTGCAAAACCGCCATGCTGGACGTGGAAACCGTGAAACCCGGCGACCGCATCCTGTTTGCCGGCGTTGGCCATGGCCGCGATGCCATTCGCGCCGCCGAGCTGGGCGCCGACGTGACCGTGGTCGACCTGTCCGAAACCATGCTGCGCAAGTTTGCCGAAGCCCAGCACAGCGAGGCGCCAAACCTGACCATTCGCCGCATCCACAGTGACATCATGAAGGTGGATGAGTTCGAGCAATACGACATGGTGGTGGCCAACTTTTTCCTGAATGTTTTCGACGAAGACATGATGGTAAAAGTGCTGGAACACCTGATCCGGCTGGGCAAGGCCGATGCCAAAGTGGTTGTCGGTGACTTCTGCTACCCCACCGGAAACCTGCTGTCCCGCCTGTTCAAGAAGATGTACTGGTATATGGCGGTGTTTACCTTCTGGCTGTTTGCCAACAACGCTTTCCACAAAATCTACAACTATCCCGAACACATGCAGCGCCTGGGCCTGCAGGTAACGGAAAAGAAAAAGTTCAAGCTTCTCAACATGGACTGTTACTGGTCGATTCTCGGGCAAAAACAGGCCTGAGCCTGCCCCGCCGACCAACACAATAACAACCGGACAACGGGAGCTTCACAATGACCGACCAGATTCTTGCACTCGACAGCGTCAGAGACCTGGCCGATGGCCAGTTCTCCTTCTCCGAGCGGGTTAACTACCTGAAAAGGTACGGAGCCCACACCCAGTCGTTCTCTACCCTGCAACCGGGCATGCAATACTTTGACGTGCCCGGCATGGGCTACATTGCCTACATGCGCAAATGGGGCGGCACCTTTGTTTTGTCTGACCCGGTCAGCGCGCCCGAACACTTCCCTGCCATCCTGGAACGCTTTCACCAGAAATTCCCAAATGCCTGCTACATCCAGGTATCCAAGCCGGTGGTGGATTTCCTGCACCTGCGCTTTGGCCTCTACGGCACCCAGTTTGGCAGCGAATCCCGGATCGACCTCCGTAAATGGAGCCTGAGCGGTAAGAAGAAGCAGATTCTGCGTACTGCCCTCAACCAGGCTGAAAAGAGCGGCATTACCGTTAAAGAACGGTTCAGTGACGACCACACCCGGGAAATTTCCGAGGCCTGGATTCGTACCCGCAAGTGCAAAAGTAATGAAATCCGTTTCCTGATCCGGCCGATGGAAATGGAGTACCGAGAGAACGAGCGCCACTTCTACGCCTACCAGGACGACAAGGCGGTGGGCTTTATCTACTTTGACCCGGTGTATCGCAACAACGAAATCATCAGCTATGTGCCCAATATTTCCCGGGCCAACGCCGATTTCCGCCAGGGCATTTTTTACACCCTGATGGCCCATGCCATGGACGTGTTCAAAGAAGAAGGCGTGCCCTACCTGGATCTGGGACTGATTCCGCTATCGCTGGATAAAACCACCGAGCACCAGGAAAGCCGGCTGCTGAAATCGCTGCTGCACGGCGTCTACGAGAAAGGAAACTTCCTTTATAACTTCAAGGGGCTGGAGTTCACCAAGTCACGCTTCCGCGGTGATGACTTCAAAACCTACTGCTGCCACAAGCGGGCAATTCCGGCACTGGAATTCCTGGCCATGTTCAAACTGACCCGGCTGCTGTAACGCCGGGCCAGTGGCCAGTCACCTGCCCCACCGGAATCCCCATCTCAGCCAGGAACAGGTCCATCTGTGGCGCTACCTCGCCGGTAAAGCAGGCTTCCCGGACAACCGGCAGCCCGGCTTCCCTGGGTGTTTCCGCCTCTGGCAAACGCCCGGCTTCCTCCAGCCAGTAGGCCACCCTTCGGGCAATCGCTTCACCAGACTCTACCCAATAGCGTACGTCCGGCAGGCTTTTGCGTAACCAGGGCAGCAGCAGCGGGTAATGGGTACAGCCCAGCACTACGGTATCAACCCCCGCTTCCCGCAGCGGTTGCATGGCCTGGTCCAACTCTTGTTGAGGCGGCTCGGCACCGGACACCAGGGCTTCGGCCCAGAGCACCAGGCCCGGATGCCCCAACCGAACCACCTGGCAATCCACCGCAAACTCGCGCACCAGGTCGTCCAGGTAAGGTCGCCGCACCGTAGCCGGGGTAGCCAGCAAGCCGATGCGCCGGTTTTCACTGCAGGCGGCGGCGGGCTTCACTGCCGGCACCACCCCCACCACCGGAATGTCCGTTCTGGACCGCAGGCTGGGCAAGGCCACGGTACTGGCGGTGTTACAGGCAATCACAATGACATCGCAGCACCACCGGGCCAGGCACTCCATGATCAGGCCACAGCTGCGCTCGATCACCACCTGCTCCGGTTTATCGCCATAAGGGAAGCCGGCGTTGTCAGCCAGGTAAACAAGCTCGGCCCCCGGCAAGGCCTGATGAATGCAGGACGCCACACTCAGGCCACCCACGCCGGAATCGAACACCAATACCCTGGGACGTGCATCAGCCATGATCAGTTACCCGACCCACCGGCGATTTCCTTTTTCATGGCACTGATCAGGCGGCCGGCAATGGTGGTTTCCGGCGGGATCGGCGGATGCTCCTCCGGCGTGAACCAGCCTGCTTCGGCCAGCTCGTCTTCCTGCAGCTTCAGCTCGCCACTTTTATAGTCTGCCAGGAAGCCCACCATCAGCTGATGGGGAAATGGCCAGTGCTGGGAAGCCTGGTAGCGGATATTGGTCACTTCCAGGCCGGTTTCTTCCATCACTTCCCGGGCCACGGCCTGCTCCAGGCTCTCGCCCGGCTCCACAAAACCGGCAATCAGGCTGAAGAAATTTCGGGTTACCCGGGCCGACCGGGCCAGCAGAAAACGGTCATCCCGGCGAATCACAGTAATGATGCAAGGGGCAATCCTGGGGTACCAGGGAATGTTACACCGGCCACACCAACGGGCGCGCTCCCGGGGATGCGGCCCCGTGCGCTCGCCACAGCGTCCGCAATAGCGATGGTCCTGCCACCACTGCCACACCTGGAAACCGGTACTGAGCAGTTCGGAGGGGGCATCAGGCGTATGCAACATGGCCTCGCGCAGGCTCAGGGTTTCCAGCCCGGGCAGGCCGGTGTCGGGCAATGCCGTCACATATAGCCTTCGGCCACCGACGGTGCCAAGCATCAGGGCTTCCGGCCGGCTGTCACCCATTTCGGGGCCGCCCCAGGTCAGAAACCAGCCGTCACCGGGTTTGAGAATGCTGTTACCGGCAAACGCCAGTAACAGGTCACCCGGCTCCGGCCCCTGTTCAGACCAACCCGGTACCCATTGCATGTTTTGATCGACCATACCCTTGCCTTGTACCTGCAGCGATTACGTTCCGTGGCAATGTACCACATCACATTCACCGGCCAGAATCGGCATAGCGCTTTCCGGCCCCGCTCCAACCCGTTAAACTTGGCGCCTGTTTCCAGCACCGGAGTAGCACCTTATGCGACTTTATCAGGGTATTCGCAGCCTGATCCTGTCTCTTTTCCGCAAGATCCTGTTCCTTTGGGTCAGGACGGATGTCAGCGGCAACACCCTTGAAGCCCTCGGCCTCGATCCGCAGAAGCCGGTGTGCTATGTGCTGCAATACAGCTCGCTTTCCAGCCGACTGGTGCTGGAGCAGGAAGTCATCCAGGCCCGGCTGCCCGGTGCCACGCCGGTCCTGCCCGTCAAGAACGGGCCATCCCATTCGTTTTTCTTTCTGTACAAGCGGATTGGCGGCCTGTTCCGCGGCGGCCGGCACAAGCCCGTTCCCACCAGGGAATTCGGTGACCTGGTCCGTTTCGGGCTGGAACACCCCGAGCAGGACGTACAGATTGTTCCGGTTTCCCTGTTCTGGGGTCGCTCTCCGGACAAGGAAAAATCCTTGGTGAAGTTGCTGCTGTCTGACACCTGGTCTGTCGCCGGCCGTTTACAGAAGTTCCTGATTATCCTGGTGCACGGGCGCAACACCTACGTGCAGTTCAACCAGCCGCTGTCACTCAACCAGGTGGTTGAGGAATACCGGGATAACGAGCAGAAAGCCAACCGCAAACTGGCGCGCCTGCTGCGCACCCATTTCCGTCGGGTACGCCAGGCGGTACTGGGGCCAGACCTGTCCCACCGCCGCACATTGGTGGAAGGCCTGGTACGCACCCAGGCGGTGAAAGAAGCCATTCGCGAAACCGCCGCCAAGGACGATATTCCCCCGGAGAAAGTCCGGGCCAAGGCCTACAAGTACGCCGACGAAATCGCCGCCAGCATGTCCATTGTCACCATACGCTTCCTGGAACTGGTGCTGGCCTGGTTGTGGAACCGGATCTACAACGGTATTGCCATCAACAACATCAAGGTGGCCAAGGAAACAGCACAGGACAATGCCGTGGTCTATGTGCCCTGCCACCGCTCGCACATCGACTACCTGCTGCTGTCTTATGTGCTGTACAAGAACGGTCTGATGCCGCCCCACATTGCTGCCGGCATCAACCTGAACATGCCCGTTGTCGGGCCGATCCTGCGCCGTGGCGGCGCCTTCTTCATGCGCCGCAGTTTCCGTGACAATCCCCTGTACGCCACCGTGTTCAACGAATACATGCACGTGATGTTCACCCGGGGTTACTCAGTGGAATACTTCGTGGAAGGCGGCCGCTCCCGTACCGGCCGCATGCTGGCTCCACGGCCCGGCATGCTGTCGATGACGGTGCGCAGCTTCCTGCGGGATCACCGCAAGCCGATTGTCTTTGTACCGGTGTATATCGGTTACGAGAAAGTGATGGAAGGCCGGTCTTACCTGGGCGAACTCCGGGGCAAGAAAAAGCAGAAGGAAAGCGTATTCGGGCTCGCCAAGACCGCCCGCAAGCTCACCAACTCCTTTGGCCGGGTAGCGGTCAACTTCGGCGACCCGATTCCGTTAGCCGAGGTTCTGGACAACGTACACGACAGCTGGCGCGAAGAGGCCTACGATGCGGAGTTCAGGCCATCCTGGCTGCCGGATGCCGTCGACGCCCTGGCCCAGCGGGTTGCCAGCAACATCAACGCCTCGGTTGCGGTGAACCCCATTGGAATGACCGCCACCGTGCTGCTGGGCACCGAGCGCCTGGCCATGGACGAAGGCCAGCTGATCCGGCTGCTGGACCAGTACGCGAGCCTGCTGAAAGCCCGGCCCTACGCCGGCACCGTGACCCTTCCCGAGGGCAGCGGCAAGGACTGGGTGGCCTACTGTGAAAGCATGGGGCTGGTGTCCCGCCAGCCACAGAAGCTGGGGGACATCATCGGCCTGGAAGGCTCCAACGCCACCCTGATGACCTACTACCGCAATAACATCCAGCACCTGTTTGCCCTGCCGGCACTGGTTGTCAGCCTGTTCGAAAACAAGTCCAGCCTGCGCCGGGACAAAATCGTGTTCCTGGCCAGCGTGGCCTACCCCTACCTGCAATCAGAGCTGTTCCTGAAATACTCGCAGGACGAGATCGAATCCGTCATTAACGACTGGATTGATGTGCTGGTTGACCAGGGCCTGCTGGTGACCGTAGACGACGAACGCCTTAGCCGGCCGGAAGAAGGCACAGAAGCCATGCTGAGGGCGCGTATTTTGTCCCGGTTCATTATCCAGACCCTGGAGCGTTACCACATTGCCCTGGGCATTCTGCGTAAATACGGTTCCGGAAAGCTGACCGCCGCCGAACTGGAGGAACAGAGCACCCTGCTGGCCGAGCGGATGTCTATCCTGTTCGGGCTGAATGCCCCGGAATTCTTCGACAAGACCCTGTTCCGGAACTTCATTGCCAACATGCAGAAGGAAGGGGTTCTGACCACCGACGACAACGGCCTGCTGTGTTATGGCGAAGGCCTGGATGAGGTGGCCGAGGATGCTCGTCTGGTATTGAGTGTAGAGAAACGCCAGGCCATCCAGCAGGTCACCATGATGGATGCCTGAAACCGGTTGCCAGTTTGGGTCAGCCTCAGGCCGGCAGGGCTTTCAGGGAATAGATATCGTAGCGGCTGCTCTTGCCTTCGATGCGGGTAGCCGGTTCCGGACCTTCTACGGCCGGGGCCTTGCGGGGGCGTTTGACCACCACCCGGTAACGGGCAGCCTTCAGTGCCGCTTGCAGTAATTGAGCTGAATCATCGTCGTCGCCCACCACCTGCCGGAACACCTGCATTTCTTTTTTCACCAGGGCCGACTTGTCCCGATGCGGGAACATCGGATCCAGGTACACCACATCCACCGATTCCGGGTCAGCCTTCGCCAGCCAGTCAATGGAGCTGCCGGCTTCCAGGGTCATCCTGGCCACCACTGGAGCGCAATCCGGGTTCAGTGCAGCCCGGGCCAGCCCATCGGCCAGCAAGGCATGGATCACCGGGTTTCGCTCCAGCAAGGTGACGCGGCAGCCGAGGCCAGCCAGTACAAAGGCGTCCTGCCCCAACCCGGCCGTGGCATCCAGAACGTGTAAACCTGCGCGGGTCTTCTGCAAGCCCACTGCCCTGGCGACCAGCTGGCCCGTACCGCCACCGTGTTCCCGGCGATAACCCATCTTACCGGTAACAAACTCGGCCCGTACCGGGCCAGGCGCACCTTTACCGGTGATCTGCAGGGCCAGGCCCTGGTCGTCGGAATACAGAAGAATGGAGTAATCACGAACCTGTTGCGGCTTGACGACGCCCAACCAGGGCAGTGCCAGCTCCTCAGCCAGCGCTCGGGCCTGGTGCTGGTCACCCAGCGGGCTGCAGGCCACCGCAAGGGTGCCTGGCACGGAGGAAGGCTCAGTCACGGCCTGGCAGCTTTTTCCAGGCGACTTCATCGCGGATATAAACCGGCTGGGCCTGCTCCGCCGGCACCGCCTCACCCTGGCGGTAGCCCTGTTCCGCCAACCGGACAACTTCACAGGCCCGGGGTACCAGGGTGTCATCAACCACAGCGACGGTTTCCGCTACATCCGCAGGCATATCACCGGCGAAGGCCCAGCCGGAACCAACACCGATCCAGCGATCTGCACTGACATCCGGCAGGCTGACTGCCGATGGCGGGCATACCCGCTCGTCTGCCAGCAACACCGGCAGGCCGTCACGGCACTGGAAAGTGCCCCAGTAGACTTCACCCATGCGGGCGTCGAAAGCTACGGCTACGCAGGCCCCTTCGGGCAATTGATGCTTGTCGATGGCTTGCAGCGCAACAGCAGCCAGGGAAGATACCGGCACCACAGGGATATCCAGCCCCCAGGCCAGGCCCTGAACCACGCCGGTGGCAATGCGTAAGCCGGTGAAAGAGCCCGGCCCCCGGGCAAACGCCAGGGCATCCAGGCCAGAAGGAGTGAGCCCCTGCTCCGCGAGTAACTCACGCACCATGGGCATCAGAAGACGGGTGTGGCCCCGGGGGGCCACTTCAAAGCGCTCGGTAATATGGCCATCCATCAAGAGCGCGGCGGAGCAGCCTTCGGAAGACGTATCCAGTGCCAGTAACTTCACAGAATCAGTGCCTCCGGGGCCGCTCCGGCCTTGATATTACTTGAGTTGGGACAGGATCTGGTCGCGGATGCTGTCCAGGCTGCCAACACCTTCTACGCGCACGTACTTGGGTGCTTCAGACGGCGCCTTACCGGCCCAGTCCTGGTAGAAACCGATCAGCGGAGCGGTCTGGTCGTGGTAGATACCCAGGCGCTTGCGTACAGTTTCTTCCTTGTCGTCTTCACGCTGAACCAGCGGCTCGCCGGTTTCGTCGTCTTTGCCTTCTACCTTGGGCGGATCGTATTTCACGTGATAGATGCGACCACTGCCTTCGTGCACACGACGGCCAGACAGGCGGCTGACAATTTCTTCGTCTGCTACGGCAATCTCGACCACGTAATCAATGGCAATGCCCTGTTCCTTGAGCGCTTCGGCCTGGGGAATAGTGCGCGGGAAACCGTCCAGCAGGAAGCCGTTCTTGCAGTCCGGCTGCTGGATACGCTCTTCGATCAGCGCGATGATGATGTCGTCAGACACCAGGCCGCCGGAAGCCATGACTTCCTTTACCTGCTTGCCCAGCTCGGACTCGGCTTTGACCGCGGCCCGCAGCATGTCACCGGTAGAGATCTGGGGGATCTCGAAACGCTCGGTAATAAACTGGGCCTGGGTACCCTTACCCGCGCCTGGCGCGCCTAACATAATGATTCGCATAACGTTGTGCTCCCGTTGTCTTATATTATCGTTTGAAAAACTGCGGCAAAGACCCCTGCCTTTGCGGCAACCTCTCAACAGGATTCCAGGGGGTTAACGGCACACCTGCCCAGAATCGAGGCCGCATTATACGAAGTCAGCCCCCGCATAGAAAGTCGACCTCCGTATCATTGGATGAGTAACTGACTGAACTCAAGGTTCGAGGGGGATTATCAGGGCGTCCAGATCCGCCGACAAACTGCTGATTTCCTGCTGCACTTCTTCCAGTGCCACCGACCCCAGGCCAAGGGCATCGGTCAGTGCCGGTATATCATCCGGGCTGAGCTCGTCGCCAATCCCGCGCTTTTTCAGCAGGCCGTTGGCCAGTAAAACCATCCGCACGTAGTCTTCATCAGCGCCCTGATAGTCCGGGCTCTGGTGCAGGCCTGCGGCCTTGATGACCGGCTCCGGCAACTGCCATAAGCGGTACAGCAATCCGCCCAGGGTCGCATGCCCCATCGGTACGGTATCGCCGCCCTCGCCGGAGCCAAACACTTCACGCTCCAGCGAACGCATGTCGCTTTCCGGATTGATTTCCCGCAGCGCCTGCAATTCACGGAATTCAGACGGATACAGCCAGGCAATCAGCAGCAAACCGAAGTTGTGGAGCAGGCCGCACAGGTAGGCCATATCCTGGTCAAGCTCCAGCCGCTCCGCCAGTGCACGGCACATAAACGCGCAGTACAGGGAGTGGCGCCACAGGCTGTTGATGCCCAGCGCTCCGTCCCGGGCAACCCTGAACGAACGCACACCGGCTGCACCGCGGGCCACATGGGCCAGACGGTCCGCCCCCAGCAATTCTATCGCCTCTGCCAGGGATCCGTTCTGGCGGGTCTGCCCGAACAATCCGGAACGGGCGTACCTCAGTACCTGGGCTGCCAGGCCCGGGTCGATCCCGACCAGGTTCGCCAGTTCATCACCGTGCTGCTCCGGGTCTTGTGCCAGTTCCGCCATCCGGCCGGCCAGTGCTGGCATGGGCGGCAACCGGGTAAGGCCTTTCAGGCGGTCTGCCACCTTGTTCAGGGTCGGGGTGGCATCGGCTTCATCATCCCCGCCGTTACCCGCTTCATTACCGGTGAAATCCATTCTCCGGGCGTTGTCCAGGGCACGCTGGAATTCCTCGCCAGCCATCTGTATCAGAACCTGCTCACTGCCCGAGGTAAAACACACTTGCCGGGCACTGTAGATGTCTTCATCCACCAGCACGTCCAGGTCCCAGGCCGCGCCCACCGGCGGAATAAAGCCGGGATGGCAATCGTCAAAGAAGCTGGCGGCCTGCAAAGGCTCCAGCTGCTGCAAGGGCCGGCCCGTGAACTTGCGCAGCTGCGCAAGCGATGGCGGATTTCCGGCCCGGTGCACCACCATCAACAGGCCGCTTACATCGATCAGTACCGTGGCCACGGCAAAGTCAGCCGCCTGCCCGGACGCCCTGATCGCCTCATCCAGGTTGGTAACCGGCGCAATATCCACCGGTGTCCAGGCCAGCCCACGGCGGGCGAGGTATTGTTCCAGTCGCTCGGATACGTTCAAACGCATTGTCTCCCCGGCATCAGCCCGTGTTACGCATGCCGGCAGCAATACCGGCCATGGTAACTTTCAGGGCCCGCTCGACCATCTCCGGCACCTCGCCTTTGTCTTCGCTTTCCCGGTCACGGCGCAGCAGTTCCGCCTGCAGGTAGTGCAGCGGATCTGTGTAGGGGTTGCGAACTTTCATGGAGTGGGCGAACACCGGTTCGCCTTCCAGCAGATCCTGCTGCTCCTTGAGCTCCAGCAAGCGCGCAATGCATCCGGTCAGCCGATCCCGAAGGCTGGCGCCCAATGCCTTGAGCTTGTCGTCTTCCACCAGGGTCTGTTCGTAATAGCTGGCAATGCGCAGGTCGGCCTTGGCCAGTACCATCTCGAGCATATCCACGTAGGTGCGGAAGAACGGCCAGCCACGCATCATTTCCCGAAGTTCCGGCAGGCGATCCGCCTGTGCTGCCTCTTCAAGGGCCACATCGCTGCCCAGCCAGCTCGGCAGCATCAGGCGCATCTGGGTCCAGGCAAAGATCCATGGAATTGCCCGCAGGCTTTCCACGCCACCCGTGGGCTTGCGCCGGGCCGGGCGACTGCCCAGGGCCAGTTTGCCCAGGGCGGTTTCCGGCGTTACCTGGCGGAAATAAGGCACAAAATCCGGATTCTCCCGAACCACATCCCGATAGGCCTTCAGGGACCTTTCAGTCAGCCAGTCCATGGTTTCGCGCCAGCTGTCTTCCGGCTCCGGTGGCGGCGCCAGAGTGGCCTCGATAACCGCCGTGGTGTACAGGGTCAGGCTCTGCACCGCCAGCCGAGGCAGGCCGAACTTGAAGCGGATCATCTCGCCCTGCTCGGTAATCCGGAAACTGCCGTTTACTGACCCCGGGGGCTGGGACAGGATGGCCCGGTTGGCAGGGCCACCGCCCCGGCCTACCGTACCGCCGCGGCCGTGGAACAGGGTCAGGTGTACGCCATACTGGCTGGCCACCCGGGTCAGCTTTTCCTGGGCCTGGTACTGGGCCCAGGCGGCCATCAGCTGGCCTGCGTCCTTGGACGAATCCGAGTAGCCGATCATCACTTCCTGCCGGCCCTGACAGTATTCGCGATACCAGTCCACCTCGTACAGGGCGGCCATGCTGTCCGGCGCGCCCTGCAGATCGCTCAGGGTTTCGAACAGCGGCACCACCCGCATCGGGAACTTCATGCCGGCTTCCCGCAGCAGCAGGATCACACTGAGTACATCCGACGGCGTGCTGGCCATGGAAATCACATAAGAGCCCAGCGCTTCCGGGGTTTGTTGTGCCACGACTTCACAGGTGGCCAGCACTTCCCTTACCGGCTCGGAGGGTTCCCAGTTTCTGGGCACCAGCGGCCGGCGGCCCTGCAGTTCCCGTACCAGAAAGGCCTGGCGCTCCTGCTCTGGCCACGATAAATAGTCACCCAGGCCCGCGTAGTCCACCATCTCGGCCACCGCCTCGGCGTGACGGGTGGCTTCCTGGCGGATATCCAGCCGGATCAGCGGCAGCCCGAAGGTGTGGGCCCGGCGAATGGTGTCCAGCAGCGGCCCGTTGGCGATGTGCTCAAGGCCGCATTGCACCAGCGAGCGGTAACACAGCTCCAGCGGTGCGGTCAGGTCTTCGTTTTCGAACAGGATGTCAGTGCTGTCGGCCGGATCGCCTTTGACGCTGGCCTCGGCCCAGTCCCGGGTGCGGATCAGCCGGTCCCGTAACTGTGCCAGCACCTGGCGGTACGGCTCCCGGGAGTCACCGGTGACTGCCTGCAATTCATCACTGGCCTGCCACATCGAAAGTTCCGCCCGCAGGGCCTGGATATCACGCAGGTACAGGTCGGCCGCCATCCAGCGGCCAAGCAGAAATACCTGCCGGGTCACATCGTGGGTGACGTTGGGGTTGCCATCCCGGTCGCCGCCCATCCAGGAGGCAATCTGCACCGGTGTCGCCTGCAACGGCAGCCCCTTGCCGGTGGCATCTTCCAGGGAAGCATCCAGGCTGCGCAGAAACTTCGGCAGCGCCTGCCACAGGCTGTTTTCGATCACCGCAAACCCCCACTTGGCCTCGTCTACCGCGGTGGGCCGCTCGTGGCGGATTTCGTCGGTATGCCAGGCTTCGGCGATCAGCTGCGACAGGCGGTCGGTGATTTCACCCCGCTCCGCCGGCATCAGGTCATCATGGTCCAGCCGGGCCAGGCAGTCTGACATTTCATCGTATTTCAGGATCAGGGTACGGCGGGCCACTTCGGTGGGGTGCGCGGTGAGCACAAATTCAATACGCAGGTCGGCCACACGGCGATGCAGCTCTTCCGCATCAACGCCGCCGGATTTCAGCCGGTCGAAGACTTCGCTCAGGGATTCCACCATCAGGTCAGACGGGTGCCCCTGCTTTCGGCGAATACCGTGATACTGTTCGGCCAGGTTGGCCAGGTTGAGAAACTGGTTGAAAGCCCGGGTAACCGGCAGCAATTCGTTATCGCTGAGCTGGCGCAGCAGGGTTTCAAGCCGCTGGCCGGAACCGCTCTCCTGGCGGCGATCGGCTTTCGCCGCCGCCCGGATTTCCTCGATCAGGTCGAAGCACTCCTGCCCCGGATGCTGCAGAATGCTCTGGCCGAGCAATTCACCCAGTAAACGTACGTTCTCTCGCAGATCGGGATGCAGTTCTGTCACAGCGGGTTCCTTCTGTAGGGCGTAATCAGGAGAGAGTTACGATACTAAGGATTGCCCGGGAAAGTCTATCAGGCCTTGGGGTTACCCTTTTTCCACGCCCTTGACCCGCTGCCAGATGGCATCCAGCGCCTCCAGGCTTTCTTCGTCCATGTCACGCCCCTCGGCGGCCAGGATCTCTTCAATGGCCCGGAAGCGCATTTCGAATTTGCGATTGGTGCGCTTGAGCGCCTGCTCCGGATTCACTTTCATGAACCGGGCCAGGTTCACGCACACAAACAGCAGGTCGCCCAGCTCGTCTTCCACCGCATCCCGCTCGCCGGTGCCGTCTTCGGCGGCCTGCCAGGCTTCCTTCAGCTCATCGATTTCTTCGTGCAGCTTGTCGAACACCGCGCCGATCTCCGGCCAGTCAAAGCCGTGGCGGGCAGCGCGGCGCTGCAACTTCTCGGCCCGGGCCATGGCCGGCAGTGTGCGGGCAATACCGTCCAGGCGACTGACCAATGCATCGGCATCCGGCGCAGGCTTCTGCGCCCGCTCTTCCGCCTTGATGCGCTCCCAGCTTTCCTTGATCCAGGCTTCCGTGGGCCGGTTGTCCGGGTCTATTCGGCTTTCCAGGGTGCCCTCCGGAAACACATGGGGATGCCGGCGGATGAGTTTGCGCACCAGGTTGTCGACAATGCCATCAAAATCAAAGTGGCCCTCCTCCTGCCCCATCCGGGCGTAGAAGATCACCTGGAACAGCAAGTCCCCCAGCTCGTCTTTCACATGGGGGTAATCACCCTGCTCGATAGCATCCGCCACCTCATAGGCCTCTTCAATGGTATGGGGCACGATGCTGGCGAAGGTCTGCTTCGTATCCCACGGGCAACCGGTGGCCGGCTCCCGCAGGCGCGCCATCAGGGTTTTCAGGTCGTCGATGGAATAGCTCATCCGCGCTTTCGCCTTACGTCGATGATGTTCGGCAGGTTGCGGATCTGCGCCAGCAACCGCGCCAACTGTTCCAGGCTGGAGATTTCCACAGTCACCAGCATGGTGGCAGTGTTCTCGTCTTTATTGGTCTGGGTATGCAGCGACATGACATCACTCTTGGACGCCGACAGCACCTGGGTGATATCCCGCAGCAATCCAGACCGGTCGTAGGCCTCGATCTCGATATCCACCGGATACACCGCTACCGGCTGGCCACCCCAGTTCACTTCGATGATCCGGTTGGGTTCGAATTCCTTCAGGTTCAGGAACGTCATGCAGTCCTGACGGTGCACGGTAACGCCCCGGCCCACCGTAATGTAGCCACCAATCGGGTCACCCGGCAGCGGTTTACAGCACTTGGCCACCTGGGTTTTCAGCTTGCCCACACCCAGAATCTGGATATCCGATTCGGTGTCGTAGGCTTTTTTGCGGTTGCCAGTGAGTTTGAGATCCAGTTGCTCGGTTCTCGGCTCCAGCATCTGCTGGGCCACGTTAGCCACATGGGTGGGGCGCAAATCACCGGCGCCAACGGCGGCAAACATGTCTTCGGTGGAGTGGTAGTTGACCTTCCTGGCCAGGTCCGTCAAATCCACGTCATAGATCGACAGCCGCTTGAATTCGTCTTCCAGGATTGCCCGGCCATCCGAGATGTTGCGGTCCCGGTCCTGCTGTTTGAACCAGTGGGTGACCTTGGCCCGGGCACGGGAGGTCTGGATATAGCCCAGGCTCGGGTTCAGCCAGTCCCGGCTTGGCGCCGGGTTGTTGGAGGTCAGGATAAACACCTGGTCGCCGGTTTTCAGCGGGTAGGTCAGCGGCACAATCCGGCTGTTCACCCGGGCGCCCCGGCAGGCATGGCCGATTTCGGTATGTACGCGATAGGCGAAGTCCACCGGCGTGGCGCCCTGGGGCAGGTCCACCACATGGCCTTCGGGGGTAAACACATACACCCGGTCGGAGGCGACATCGGATTTCAGGTGGTCTGCCAGCCCGGACAAGTCACCCAGCTCTTCCTGCCACTCGAGTACCTGGCGCAGCCAGTTGATCTTGGCATCGTAGCCGGAGGACTTGTTGTTCTTGTCAGTACCCTTGTACAGCCAGTGGGCACAGACACCCAGTTCAGCTTCTTCATGCATGGCATGGGTACGGATCTGCACTTCCATCACCTTGCCCTCGGGGCCGATCACCGCCGTATGCAGGGACTGGTAACCGTTTTCCTTGGGGTTGGCGATGTAGTCATCAAACTCGTTGGGGATGTGCCGCCACAGGGTATGCACGATACCCAGTGCGGCGTAGCAATCCCGCACTTCCGGCACCAGTATCCGTACCGCCCGGACATCGTATACCTGGGAGAAATCAATGCCCTTGCGACGCATTTTGCGCCAGATGCTGTAGATGTGCTTGGCCCGGCCACTGAGGTCGCCCTTGATGCCGGAGGCCTTCAGCTCGGTCTGCAGGGTATCAATCACCCGGCGGATATAGCCTTCCCGGTCGAGCCGCTTTTCATCCAGCAGCTTGGCGATTTTCTTGTAGGCGGAAGCATGCAGGTAGCGGAAAGACAGGTCTTCCAGTTCCCACTTGATATGGCCGATACCAAGCCGGTGGGCCAGCGGCGCGTAGATGTCGAACACCTCACGGGCCACCCGCATACGCTTTTCTTCCGGGGCGTCTTTCACCGCCCGGATGGCACAGGTTCGCTCCGCCAGCTTGATCAGGGCCACCCGCACGTCGTCGATCATGGTGACCAGCATCTTGCGCACGTTGTCCAGCTGGCCTTCACTCTGGCCCAGCACGTTGCCCTTGAGCGGATGGTGAACCGACGAGATCGCCGCCATCTGCTGCACGCCGTTGATCAGCCCGGCTACTTCGTCACCGAATTCCTTTCGGATTTCTTCCAGGGCGACCCGCTCTTCCCGAACGGCCCGATAGAGTACGGCAGCCACCAGGCTGGCCTGGTCCAGGTGCAGTTCCGCCAGCACCTGGGCCATTTCCAGCCCGGTTCGGAAGCTGCTGGAACCGGGCGTCCACAGGCGGTCCTCACGGAACGCCTGCAGTGCAATCAGGGCCGCTTTCTCGCAGGCCAGTCGCAGCTGGTCCGGCTTATCCAGGTGCGTCAGCTCGGCAATGTGCTGAACCCAACGGTCAAGATCCACTTCACCGTCGCCGGTTACCCCGTACTCTTCCCTAACTTTAACCATAGCAATAACTTACCTGATAGATTTCCGGCCTTGCCCCCGCCCGTCCGGAGCGTCGGCGAGGCCGGTTTCCCCATACCGGTCAGCGCGGATCGCGCTCGAACAGGGCAATAGACTCAACATGGGTGGTGTGCGGGAACATGTCCATCACACCGGCGCGCACCAGCCGGTAGCCGTTACGCACCAGGACACCGGCATCCCGGGCCAGGGTGGCCGGGTTGCAGGACACATAGACAATCCGGTTGGCGCCAAAGGCAGTCAGGTACTTGCAGATATCCTCGGCACCGGAGCGGGGCGGATCGATCAGTATCTTGTCGAAACCTTCCTTCGCCCAGCCCTGGCCGGTGAAGTCGCCGTGCAGGTCTGCCCCGAAAAACTCCACATTATCCAGGCCGTTCAACCGTGCATTTTCCCGGCCACGAACCACCATGGCATCGTCGCCTTCCACACCCACAACCTGGCCACCCTTGCGGGCCAGTGGCAGCGTAAAGTTACCCAGGCCACAGAACAGGTCCAGCACCCGCTCGCCAGGCTGGATATCCAGCCACTCAACCGCCCGGTGCACCATGTCCCGGTTGATACCGGCATTCACCTGGGTGAAGTCCATGGGATGGAACTGCATGGTCAGGTCGAATTCATCCATACGGTAGGCCAGGCGTTCGTCGTCCCGGCCTGCCGATTCCGGCCAGATCCGGTGCACGGTGTGCGGGCCCTTCGGCTGCAGGTAGATATGCAAGTCGTGGGCCTGGCCAAAGGCAATCAGCTTTTCCCGGTCTTCCGGCACCAGCTCGTCCATGTTACGGAACACCATGGCGGCAACGTCGTCGCCACAGGCCACTTCCACCTGGGCGATGCGGTCAAACGCGGCCATGCCGTGAAGTAGCTCCCGCAGCGGCGTGATGCGCTTGCCGATACGCGGGTCCAGCACCACACACTCGCTAATGTCGGTCAGGAAGCTGTTGCGCTTTTCCCGGAATCCCACCAGCACCGATTCCCGGGCCTTTACGTAACGTACCCCGAGCCGGGCCTTACGGCGGTATCCCAGGGTATCCGGTGAACGCATGGGCTCGATCCACTGCTCCGGCTCTATGCCCCCGAAATGGGCAAAGTGCTCCCGCAGGGTGTCTTCCTTGAACCGGATCTGGGCATCGGCGCTCATATGCTGCAGGCTGCAGCCGCCGCACAGGTCGGCAAATTCGCAGGGGGGCTGCTGGCGGTCAGGGGCAGCTTCCAGCACTTCCAGGGTGCGCAGTTCGTCGAACTTGCTGCGGGTGCTGACCATCTTTGCCATCACCGTTTCCCCGGGCAGGGCGCCGTCCACAAACTGGACTTTGCCGTCGGTTCGGGCGATGCCACGGCCATCATGGCCGAGGGATTCAATTTCACAACGCACGGGTTCTTGCGGCAGAACCTTGCGGCGGCGCTTACTCATATTGGCTGGTCTCTTGAAGATTAACGATTCAGGCGCCCGGGAATACACCGGTAGACAGGTAACGGTCTCCGCGGTCACAGATAATGGCCACGATCACCGAGTTTTCAACCTGGCCAGACAGCTTGAGCGCAGCCGCAATGGCCCCGCCCGAAGACACACCACAGAAGATGCCTTCTTCACGGGCCAGGGCCCGCATGGTGTCTTCCGCTTCCTGCTGGCCGATGTCCAGCACCTGGTCTACCCGGGCGGCATCGTAGATTTTTGGCAGATAGGCTTCCGGCCAGCGCCGGATACCGGGAATGGAGGCGCCGTCTTCCGGCTGAAGCCCGATAATACGGACATCCGGGTTGCGCTCTTTCAGGTAACGGGACACGCCCATGATGGTGCCGGTGGTGCCCATGGAGCTGACAAAGTGAGTCACCTTGCCCTGGGTCTGTTCCCAGATTTCCGGACCGGTGCTGCGATAGTGGGCCAGGGGGTTATCCGGGTTGCTGAACTGGTCCAGCACCTTGCCCTTGCCTTCGGCTTCCATACGGATTGCCAAATCCCTGGCGCCTTCCATGCCCTGGTCGCGCGTAACATTCACCACTTCCGCACCATAGGCACGCATGGAGGCCCGGCGTTCTTCGCTCAGGTTATCGGGCATGATCAGCACCATCCGGTAGCCCTTGATGGCAGCGGCCATAGCCAGGGCGATACCGGTGTTGCCGGAGGTGGCTTCAATCAGGGTATCACCCGGCTGGATTTCACCCCGGCGCTCGGCTTCCTGGATCATGCTGATGGCGGGCCGGTCCTTCACCGAACCAGCCGGGTTATTACCCTCCAGCTTGGCCAGAATGACATTGGAGGTATTGCCCGGTATCCGCTGCAAACGAACCAGTGGCGTGTGGCCGACATAATCTTCAATGGTGGGGAAAATCATACGCAAACCCTGTGATACACTTTCGGCTTTGAATCATACGCGGGATGGCGGCCACAGTCATTCCGATCCGGATCATCTATGCTGACAGGGAAGTACCCGGTATTGGCTGCCAACACAGCACCGGGCTCGTAAGACTGACGGGAACACAGTATGCGGCGTTGGGGCATTCGAAAAAAAGTTCTGGTGGTGACCCTCGTTCCCACCCTTCTGACCACCCTGTTGCTGGGCCTGTTCTTTACCTACAGCTGGGTGAAGAACATCGAAAACCTGCTGAACGACCGGGGCGAATCCCTGTCCCGCCAACTGTCTGCCGGTGCCGAGTATGGCCTGTTTACCGCCAACCGCAGCCTTCTGAGCAGCCTGTCCACGGCACTGCTGGAAGAGCAGGATGTCCGCTCCATCACCTTCTTCGACCGGGACGGCCAACGCCTGCTGCACAGCGGCCCCGGCAGCACCGAAACCATTCCTGCCTCGGCCCTCGGCTCGGAAAGACCGGTCAAGCTGAGTTCAGACAGCAGCACCCGGTTTGTCACCCCGGTGTACCTGCAAGACCTGATGATCGAAACCATGCTCGACCCGGACGCACGGGAATCCGCCACCGAGCTGGCTGAGCCCCTGGGCTGGGTGGCGGTAGAGATGTCTCATATCCGCACCGAAAAAGAAACCTACCAGGCGCTGCTGATCTCCCTGATGCTGGTGGTTGGCGGCGTGCTGCTGAGCCTGCTGGTTTCCCTGCGCCTGAGCCGGGCCTTTACCGACCCTGTATTCCAGCTGAATGAAGCGGTGGCCAAGCTCAAGGAAGGCAAGCTGGATACCCGGGTATACACCCAGGCCGGGCCGGAGTTTGAACAGCTGGAATCCGGCCTGAACGAGATGGCGTCGGAGCTGAGCCAGGCCCAGGCAGAAATGCAGCAGAACATCGACCAGGCCACCGGAGATCTTCGGGAAACCCTGGAGACCATCGAGATCCAGAACATCGAACTGGACTTTGCCCGCAAAGAGGCGCTGGAAGCCAGCCGGATCAAATCGGAATTCCTGGCCAACATGTCCCACGAAATCCGCACGCCGCTGAACGGCATTATCGGCTTCACCGAATTGCTACTGAAAAGCCCTTTGCCAAGGCAGCAGCGGGACCACCTGAACACCATTCGCAAGTCGTCGGAAATCCTGCTGACCATCATCAACGACATCCTGGATTTCTCGAAAATCGAAGCCGGCAAACTGATCCTGGACCGCGTGCCCTTCCAGCTGCGGGATATCGTGGAAGAGGTAATGGTAATGCTGGCACCGGCGGCCCACGCCAAGAACCTGGACCTGGTTCCGCTGGTCTATAACGACGTGCCGGACAACATCATGGGCGACCCGCTCCGGGTCAAGCAGGTGATCACCAACCTGGTCAACAACGCCATCAAGTTCACCCAGACCGGCGAAGTCGTGCTGCGCGCCAGCCTTGAAGACGAAGACAAGGAAGCCAACCGGGTCACCCTGCGCCTGAGCGTAACCGACTCCGGGGTGGGGCTGTCCCGGGCCCAGCAGCAATCCCTGTTCAACGCCTTCAGCCAGGCTGATGCCTCCACCGCCCGGCAGTATGGCGGTACCGGGCTGGGGCTGGCGATTTCCAAGCGCCTGGTCGAAGAAATGGGCGGCGAAATCGGCCTGGAGAGCGAACTGGGCCGGGGCTCGACTTTCTGGTTCACGCTGACACCGGAACTGTCCGTCACCGGCGAGGGCTCCTTCTCCAGGGAGGCTCTGAAAGGCGAGCGGATTATCTATCTTGAGCACCAGAAAACCACCGGGCTTGCGGTGGAACACCTGCTGCGGGAATGGGGCGTGGCGGTTGACCGGGTGGCCTCGCCCGGCGCCCTGATGGAACAGGTAGAAGAAGCCCAGCGCCGCCAGGAAGGCTATGCCGTTGTCCTGCTCGGCATTACCCGGCACCTGCTGAACTCCAGCCAGTATTGCAGCCTGGTGCGCAGCCTGGAGGTGGAGCGGGACTGCCGCACCCTGCTGCTGACACCCACCCTGGAGACCCACGACCTGCCGCTGTCCGGGCTGGCCAGCGGTCACCTGACCAAGCCGGTGTGCCGTGATCCCCTGTATGACGAATTACTGCTGCTGATTCACGGAATCCATACCGGCAGGGGCACCCTGCCCCAGCCCGTGCCCGGCACAAGAACCTCCGGCGCCGGCCGGGTGCCGCGCATCCTGGCGGTGGATGATAACGAGGCTAACCTGAAGCTGGTAATGACCCTGCTGAAAGATTGCCGCCTGGATGCCGAGAGCGCCTCCAGCGGCTTCGAAGCCCTGACCAAAGCCCGGCAGAAGCCCTTTGACCTGGTGTTCATGGACCTGCAAATGCCAGGCATGGACGGGGTGGAAACCACTGCCCGTATCCGGGCCCTGGATTCCGGCTCCCATCAAACGCCGATCATTGCCCTGACCGCCCATGCCCTGGCCGACGAACAGGAAAAACTGGCCAAGCAGGGCTTTGACGGCTACATGCCCAAGCCCATCAGCAGCGCCCAGCTGATTGAACTGGTAAGGGAATTCACGGGCTACGAGTGCTCCGGCAGCCAGCCCCGGTTCAAGATTTCCGAGGTGCGGGATACCCGGCGCGGTCTGCGGCCGTCTAACCGCCGGACGCACCAGGATTGCGTAAGTATTGACGAGAGTATTCAGCTGGCCGCCGGCAAGGCTGACCTGGCGGAGGAGCTGTTCAGCATGCTGCTGGAACAGCTGCATACCGACAGCAAGGCCATCCCCGAGCTATGGGAAAAGCGGCAACTGGATGTTCTGCTGGAGTGTGTGCACAAGCTCCACGGCGCCACCCGCTATTGTGGCGTTCCGGAGTTGCGCACGGCCACCAACCGGTTTGAAACCGCCCTGAAGTGCCAGGCCCAGGACTTGGAAATCCAGAAAGACCAGCTGCTGACCGCGATGGCCCGACTGCAGGACTGGAGCGAGCAGACCGACTGGCAGCAACTGTTCCGGGAACAGCACCAGCCGGCCACCAGCCCGCAAGCCTAGCGGCGTACGCTATCCAGAATCGCCCGCATATCACGCACGGCCTCTTTCAAGCCGGTAAACACGGCGCGGGCAATAATGGCGTGGCCGATATTCAGTTCATTGATGCCCTGAATGGCCGCCACCCGCTCGGTGTTATGGTAATGCAGGCCATGGCCGGCATTGACGATCAGCCCCTTCTTGCGGGCATAGGCCACGGCATCCGCCAGAATCCGGAAAGAGGCACCGGCCTGCTCCGGGGTTTCTGCCTCGGCATATTCCCCGGTGTGCAGTTCCACCACCGGTGCACCACAGCGCACCGCAGCGTCAATCTGGACCGGGTCCGGATCAATAAACAGTGACACTTCTGCGCCGATTTTCGCCAGCCGTTCACAGGCCCGGGCCACCCGGTCTTCCTGGCCATCCACATCCAGCCCGCCTTCGGTGGTCAGCTCTTCCCGCTTTTCCGGTACCAGGCACACACACTCCGGCCGTACCTGTTCGGCAAAGGCCAGCATGGCGTCGGTCACCGCCATTTCCAGGTTCATCTTGGTCTGCAGCACTTCTTTGAGCAGCAATACGTCCCGGTCCTGGATATGCCGGCGGTCTTCCCGGGGGTGAATGGTGATGCCGTCTGCGCCGGCTTCCTCTGCCACCAGTGCGGCCTGCACCGGGTCCGGATAACGGGTACCCCGGGCCTGGCGAAGGGTGGCCACGTGGTCGATATTAACTCCGAGCAACACTCTGGGGTTCATTACGTTCTCCCTGAAGACGAAACCGTCTGGCTGAAAAGATTGCGGCTGTGCAGGGGCTTACCCTGCAGAAGGTAGTCTACCAGTACACGCATCACCCGCTTGGCGGTTTTGCGGCTGGCCTCACTGGTGTAGTCACCGGCGGCGAGGGCTGTCAGCACCTCCCCGGGCAACTGGTTCAGGCGGGCATCACGGCTGGCCGCGGACACAATGCCCTGGGCCGGGTCGTACCCGTATACCTGGCCGGCGCTGACCGGCAAGCCGGTATCGGTGGCCTGGTCCCAGGCAAAGTCATAGCCCAGCGCGGAACAGAACTCCCGCTCGAAGCGACGCAGCAAGGGCTCCAGATCACCCCGGCCAGCCAGGCCGGTCAGCGCTTGCAGGGTATCGATATAGCTGGCAAACAGGGTGGGATAAGGATCGGCAACCGGCAAGACCCGTTGCAGCAACTCGTTGATGTAAAGGCCACTGTAGAGCGACAGGGTCTTCCTGAGCAACGGTGCAGAGCGCACTTCCAGCTGCACCAGGGTTTTCAGGTCACTGCGGCCGGTCCAGTCGACCAGCAAGGGCTGAAACGGCTGCAGCTGGGCCTTGAGGGGGCTTTTTGCACTGTTGGCACCCCGGGCAACCAGGCTCATGCGGCCATGGTTGAGGGTAAACAGGTCCACCAGCAGGGCGGTTTCCCGCCAGGGCCGGCGGTGGATCACATACGCCGGCTCTTGCTGCACAGCTCCCTTCGAGGCCACCATGGCGGCCTCAGAAGTCGCTCATGCCCAGACTTTTCAGGGCCCGGTCGCTGTCTGCCCAGCCCCGCTTAACCTTGACCCACAGCCGCAACATCACCTTGCAGCCGAACATCTTCTCCATATCCATGCGGGCATCCTGGCCAATCTGGCGCAGGCGCTCGCCCTTATCACCGATGATGATCTTCCTCTGGCCTTCACGCTCGACCAGGATCAGGGCCGAAATATGCAGGGTTTTGCCCTGATGTTTGAACTCTTCAATTTCGACCGCCACGGAATACGGCAATTCCGCGCCCAGTTGCCGGGTGATTTTCTCACGCACCATTTCCGAAGCCATGAACCGCTCGCTGCGATCCGTAATCTGGTCATCCGGGTAGAAATGCACACTCTCCGGCAGATACCGGCCCACCGCTTCTTCCAGTGGTTTCAGGTTGGTCTCTTTCAGGGCCGACAGCGGAATAATCTCGGCGAATTCCCGCTTCTTCGACAGCGTTTCCAGATGTGGCAGCAGCAAATCCCGCTTCTCGATCTTGTCGACCTTGTTAACCGCAAGGATGACCGGGCACTTCAGGCGCTTCAGCTTTTCCAGCACCATCTCGTCGGCGCTGGTCCAGGCGAGCTGGTCCACCACAAACACCACAACGTCTACATCGATCAGGGCCGATGTCGCAGCCTTGTTCATGTAGCGGTTCAGGGCCCGGGGCTCTTCTTCGTGCATGCCCGGGGTGTCTACATAGATGGCCTGCACCGGACCCACGGTCTTGATGCCCAGCACCTGGTGGCGCGTGGTCTGGGGTTTGCGGGAGGTAATACTCAGCTTCTGGCCGAGAATATGGTTCAGCAACGTGGACTTGCCCACGTTGGGGCGCCCCACGATGGCTACGAAGCCACAACGGCTGTCCGGATTCTCCGGGCGGGTAATATCATTCATCAGTCGTTCTCCACGCCCAGTTGTTTCAGGGCACTGCGGGCGGCCTGCTGTTCAGCAATACGGCGACTGCTGCCGGTGCCGGAGGTTTTCCGATCCAGTGACGGCAGGGCGCAGGACACATGGAAGGTCTGGTTGTGGGCTTCGCCGTCCACGGAAATCACTTCATACCGGGGTAACGGGAACTGCCGGGACTGCAGGTATTCCTGCAACCGGGTTTTCGGATCTTTCTGGGTATCCTGGATATCCAGTTTCGCCAGCCGCTCCTTGAACCAGCGCAGCACCTGCTCGCGGCAGGTGTGAAAATCACTGTCCAGGTAAATGGCCCCGATGATGGATTCCACGGCATCCGCCAGGATGGATTCCCGGCGATAACCACCGCTTTTGAGTTCACCGGAACCCAGGCGAAGATACTGGCCCAGCTGGAACTCCCGGCCGATTTCCGCCAGGGTCACACCTTTGACCATGCGCGCCCGGAGGCGGCTCAGCTGGCCTTCCCGGGCTTTTTCGAAGTGGAGGAACAGATGTTCGGCAATCACCATATTCACGATGGAATCGCCCAGAAACTCCAGCCGCTCGTTATTCTGGTTGCCGTAGCTTCGGTGGGTCAGCGCCAGCAGCAACCGTTCAGGTTCCCTGAACTGGTAGCCGATCCGGCGCTGTAACTGATCAAGATCTGGTTGTGAACTCACTTGCCCTCTAACTCATACTCGTGCTGGAAATGAACAATGCTGTCCACATTCCCGATGATATTGTTGCGAACCTCATAGTCCACCTTGATCACCACAAACTCACCGTTCTTTTCCACAGTGATGTTCTTGGCATCGAAGCCCCGGACGTTATTGACGCTCAAGCGTTTGTTGATCAGTGTGCGTACCTGTGCCGGCCCCATCTGCTCGAGACCGTCAGTACCGTCAAGGCTTTCCAGTGCTTCCTGGATGGTAATGTCATCAATGTAGGCCGGCCCGATCTTGATCGCCAGGGTGAGCAGCGCACCGAAGAACAGCGCAATGATCATCATGGCCAGTGCGCCGCCTTGTTGCTTTTTCAGGCCTGCAGGAGTTTTGTTATTCATTCTTTTCTGTCTCCGGAACAATGGTTTACTCAATAGAGCCTACACGATCAAAAGATGGCAGACTTGTCAGCGATTGCCAGTGCATCCAGATTGCAAACGCCTTGCCCACCACCAGGTCGTCCGGCACGGTGCCCCAGAATCGGCTGTCGTTACTGTTGTCGCGATTGTCGCCCATAACAAAGTAATGCCCTTCCGGCACCACCCATTCGCCCTCACCGGTACCGCTGACACGGCCCATGGTCAGGTATACATCATGCTCTACCGGCCCCAGCTGCTCGCGCCAGCGCTCCATCGGTGGCAAACGCGCCACAAAGTCCCGGGCCACCGGCTCGTTGTTGATGAACAGCTGCTTGTTACGGTAGCGGATATGGTCACCCGGAAGGCCGATCACCCGCTTGATGTAGTTGGTGGAACCGTCTTCCGGGTAACGAAACACCATCACATCGCCCCGCTCCGGATCGCCGATTTCAACAACCTTGGTACCGGCGACCGGCAGGCGCAGGCCGTAGGCATACTTGTTGACCAGGATAAAGTCGCCCACTTCCAGGGTGGGCAACATGGAACCCGAAGGAATCTGGAACGGCTCGATCAGGAACGACCGCAACACCAGGACCACGGCCAGCACCGGGAAGAACGACCGGCTGAGGTCCACCAGCCAGGGTTCGGCTGGTGCTTCCTCGGCGGGGGCATCCTCTGCCCCGGCAGCCGCCAGGCGCCGCTTTTTCAGAACCAGTTTGTCGGCAAGCCAGATCACACCGGTTACCAATGTCAGAACTACCAGTACCAGTGGAAAATCAATGTCCATCCGGGCGCCTTAGTTTTAGTTATCGACTTTCAACACGGCAAGAAACGCTTCCTGAGGCACCTCGACATTGCCCAGCTGCTTCATACGTTTTTTACCTTCCTTCTGCTTCTGAAGCAGTTTCTTCTTACGGCTGACGTCACCACCGTAACACTTGGCCGTTACGTTCTTGCGCAGGGCCTTAACGGTTACCCGGGACACCACCTGGGTGCCAATCGCAGCCTGGATGGCGATATCGAACATCTGCCGCGGAATCAGCTCTTTCATCTTTTCGATAAGCTGCCGGCCCTTGCGATGGGCCAGGTCTTTGTGAACGATCAGGGCCAGGGCGTCTACCCGCTCGCCGTTGATCAGCACATCCAGTCGCACCAGGTTGGCCGTCTGGAAACGCACAAAGTGGTAATCCAGTGAGGCAAAGCCCCGGCTGGCCGACTTGATGCGATCGAAGAAATCCATCACCACTTCCGCCATGGGCAACTCATAGCTGACCTGCACCTGGGTGGACATAAAGTGCATGTTCTTCTGAACGCCGCGCTTTTCCTCGCACAGGGCAATCACGTTACCCAGGTGTTCCTGGGGCACCAGGATATTGGCTTCTACGATCGGCTCGCGCATTTCCTCGATGGAGCCAATATCCGGCAGCCGGGAAGGGTTGTCCACCGACAGGGTCTCACCCTGCTTGGTGACCACTTCGTAGATAACCGTGGGCGCGGTGGTAATGAGGTCAATGTCATACTCCCGCTCCAGTCGCTCCTGGATAATCTCCATGTGCAACATGCCCAGGAAGCCACAGCGGAAGCCGAAGCCCAGGGCATCGGAGTTTTCCGGCTCGAAAAACAGCGAAGCATCGTTCAGGGTCAGCTTTTCCAGGGCATCCCGGAAATCGTCGTAATCATCGGCGCTGACCGGGAACAAACCGGCATACACCTGCGGCTTCACTTTCTGGAAGCCCGGCAGCATCGGGGTTTCTTCAGCAAACTTCTGGTGCACGATGGTGTCGCCCACCGGTGCCCCGTGAATGTCCTTGATGCCCGCCACCACGAAGCCCACATCGCCGGCTTCCAGGACATTGGTATCGGTAGGCTTCGGATTGAAAATACCGACCTTGTCCGCGTTCCACGCTTTCTTGGTGGACTTGATGACAATCTTGTCGCCCTTGCGCAGCACCCCTTCGGTGACCCGCACCAGTGACACGACACCCAGGTAGTTATCAAACCAGGAGTCGATGATCAGCGCCTGCAGCGGTGCACTGCGATCCCCTTTGGGGGGCGGAATCTTCTTGATCAGGTCTTCCAGCACATCCTCGACACCCAGGCCGCTCTTGGCGCTGCAGCGCACGGCGTCAGTGGCGTCGATTCCGATAATGTCCTCGATTTCTGCGGCTACCCGGTCGGGCTCGGCCTGCGGCAGGTCCATCTTGTTCAGGACCGGAACAACTTCCAGCCCCTGCTCGATGGCGGTGTAACAGTTGGCCACAGACTGGGCCTCGACACCCTGCCCGGCATCCACCACCAGCAGCGCACCTTCGCACGCATACAATGAGCGGGATACCTCGTAGGAAAAATCCACGTGGCCAGGGGTATCGATAAAATTCAGCTTGTAGGTTTCACCATCTTTGGCGGTGTAGTTGAGCGTTACGCTCTGAGCCTTGATGGTGATGCCCCGTTCCCGTTCGAGGTCCATGGAGTCCAGGACCTGTTCGGCCATTTCACGGTCCGTCAGGCCACCGCAAATCTGGATAAAGCGGTCCGCCAGCGTGGATTTACCGTGGTCGATGTGGGCAATAATGGAAAAGTTACGGATTCGGCTCAGTTCAGTCACAGACAATGATTACTCATATAAGACGTAGGATTGAGCCCGGAGGGGCCGCTACCGGGATCCGGGAACGGCGTGATTTTACCGGTTACCGGCCGTCATTGCCATGATCAGGAAATCAGCGGCTTCTCGTACTGGCGAATCAGGAACCCGATCAGGGCATCTTCGTCCAGCGGATAGCTGAACAGGTTACCCTGCCCCTGGGCACAACCGGCGGATTTCAGGAGGTTAAGCTGCTGCATGGTTTCCACCCCTTCCGCCACAACGGTCAGGTGCAGCTGGTGCGCCAGGGCGATAACGGCCGAGGCCACGTCGGTAGCGCTGACATTGTAGGGAATGTCCCGGATAAACCGGTGATCAATCTTGATCACGTTCAGCGGTAACTGCTGCAGGGCAGCCAGAGAGCAGGAACCGGTGCCGAAGTCGTCCAGGATCAGGCACACACCAAGATCACTCAACGACAACAGCAACTCCCGCACCAGTCTCGGGTCTTCATTGAGCAGCTCGGCGGGCATTTCCAGCTCCAGCCGGTCCGGTGATACCCCGGTTTCAGTAATCACCCGGCGCATCAGATCCGGGAAACCGGAATCTGTGAGCTGCCGTACCGAGAGGTTCACCGCCATTTTCAGGGATTCAAAGCCCGCCCGCTCCAGCGCCTGTACCTGGATGCAGGCCTGGCGCAGGGCGAGCTCACCGAGGCGGATGATCAGGCCGGTTTCCTCTGCCAGGCTGATAAACTGCTGCGCCGATACCAATCCCTTTTCCGGATGATGCCAGCGCAGGAAGGCCTCTACCCCGATTACCCGCTGGCTGGCCAGGTCCAGTTTCGGCTGGTAATGCAGTACAAACCGGTCGCCTTCCAGGGCGGTTGCCAGCTCTTCCTGCTGCAACAGCCGCCTGGCCGCCTTGATATTCATCGCCGGGGTAAAGAACTGATAGGTGTTGCGGCCGACCTCCTTGGCCCGGTACATGGCGAGGTCTGCGTATTTCATCAGGGTGCCGGCATCTTCGCTGTCGTCGGGAATCATGGTGATCCCGATACTGACAGTTACCCCTACCTCGTGCTCGTTCAGGCGGATACGCTGGCAAAGCCGGCGCAGAATCGACTCGGCGACCCGCCCTGCAGCGTCGGAATCGCTGATACGCGAAAGCAGTACCACAAATTCGTCACCACCGAGCCGCGCCACCGAATCTTCTTCCCGGACACAGCCCTGCAGCCATTGAGCCACCTGGCACAGCAGTTCATCACCGGCGTCATGGCCGAGGGTGTCGTTGATTCGCTTGAACCCGTCCAGGTCCAGGAACATCAGCGCGGCCGGTTCACCACTGCGCCGGCACCGGCGCACCACGTGGTCCAGCCGGTCCCGGAACAGCTGCCGGTTTGCCAGCCCGGTCAGCGGATCGTAGAAGGCCAGGCGATGCAATTCCGACTGGGCCGCCTTCAGCTGGGTAAGGTCCCGCAGGCTGAGCACAACGCCATTCACCCCGGGAACCGTCAGCATGGCGGTGTAGGTACCTTCCATATCGCGCCAGCGGCTTTGGGCATCCCGTATCCTGGCACGCACCACCGGCATCTGCTTGCCCGGCTCTGCCATCGCATCCTTGAAGCCGCGCTTCAGGGCCGACCAGTCGTCCGCATGCACCAGCTGGTCAAACTCCAGCTGATCAACGGCGTCCGGATCAAAGCCCAGAATATCCTTGCTGGAGGGGCTGGCGTACAGGGCATGGCCCTCTTCATCCAGGACCAGCGTTACGTTGGCGGCCCCCTCGGTAATGGCCCGGTAACGGCCGGCGCTGGCCTGGGCAATCATCCGCGAACGGATCAGGGCGAGGGCAAACAGCCAGAGCAACAGGCTGATGGCCAAGCCGGAGCCCAGCACAATCGGCGGGCGCGCGTCAGAGGCCAGGTAATCAAAGGCTGGAGTGGAGCGGGTTTGGAGCAACCAGTCCCGGCCACCGAGCGACACGGTCTGGCTCATTTCAAAACTGAAATCGTTTTCCAGGGAACCGAGGTTGGAGCCGTACATCAGGGTGTCGCGGGACACTACGCCGTTATCGTAGATGCGAACGTCCAGGAACGGGGAGATCAGCCCGACAATGCCGTCAAACAGACTGTTCATACGAAAGGCACTGAACACATAGCCCGCCAGCATCATGCGTCGCTCGGCCCGGATTTCCGGCACCTCACCGCCCTGAAAAACCGGGTAATACATGAGAAAGCCGGCCTGGTCTTCATCAACCGATTCCTGCACCAGCACCACCTTGCCGGTAACCATAGGCACTGCGGCATCCCGAGCCCGCTCCATGGCACTCCGGTGCACCGGGTCGCTGAACGCATCGTACCCCAGTGCCCGCCGGTTCCTGTCGGTACCCGGCTCCAGATACACCATGGGGTAATAGTAGGGCCCCTTGCCCAGCGGCCGGACCAGGTAATCGTATATCCCCTGGGCCCGCACCGAAGAGATGTGATCCGCCATCTGTCGCACGCCAATGCGCTCGACAAACCCGATACCCTCAATGCCCGGGTAGTAGCGGTTGATGTCCACTTTATTGACGTACTCGCTCCACTGCTCTCGGGTAACGCGGCCACTGACAGCGAACAGCCCGGCGCTGCCGGCCAGCACCTGCTCGTAATTGAGCAAACGCTCTTCAATGGCAGTTCTCAGCTGAAGGGACTGGGTACGGAAGCGGGCCTCGGTGCGATCTTCCACCAGGCGGATGGACAATTGCCAGAGCAGAATGGTGGCAATGACTGAAACCAGGAACACGCCCCAGGCAACCCAGGCGTTCCGGAATTTCAGCAACTTACGGAGGGGGAGTTCCTTTTTTGTCATCATTTCCGGCGATCCGTGCCATAGCCATCGTTATTATCGGTCGAAAAAGTATAGCAAAAGCCCCTGAGCGTGTCGTGAACTACGTCAGGGGCTTTGTGAGCTGTCGAACGCGGGCGTTCAGGTCAGGGCTTCATCACCAGATAGATAGCCCGGCCCTGGCGCACGATGCGTACCGAAACGGCCCGGTTATCCGGCAGGCCCGCGACCACCTTGCGGAACTCGTCAACCGAACGCACCTGCTTGCGGTTGATTTCGGTGATGATATCCCGGGGACGAATTCCGGCCTCGTAGGCTGCGCCCTGACCAACTCCGGACACCAGCACCCCACCGTCGACGCCTGCTGCCCGGGCCATTTCATCATTCAGCGACTCGACCGCCAGCCCCAGGGGGTTGGCGCCGCTGTTCTCGTTGCTGCCCACTTCCGGGCTGGCTGCGGTTTCACCGTCCTCCGGCAAGCGACCGATCTCGACATCCAGGTCCATCTCCCGGCCTTCACGCAACACGGTCAACCGGGCCGACTCGCCCACCGCAGTGCGACCCACCATGGGCGGCAGGTCTGAGGAACGCTGGACAGATTCGCCATTGAACTCGAGGACAATATCGCCAGACTGCAGGCCACCGCTTTCAGCCGGAGAGCCTTCCATCACTTCAGCAATCAGGGCTCCGCGGGGGCGCTTCAGGCCAAAACTCTCGGCCAGGTCCCGGTTTACTTCCTGGATCAACACACCCAGCCAGCCCCGGGCAACACTGCCTTCGTCACGGATCTGGCGGAATACGCTCATGGCATCATCAATGGGAATGGCAAACGACACCCCCATGAAGCCACCGGAGCGGGTGTAAATCTGGGAGTTGATGCCGACAACCTCACCTTCCAGGTTGAACAGCGGCCCGCCAGAGTTCCCGGGGTTGATGGCAACGTCGGTCTGGATAAACGGCACATAGTTTTCCGATGGCAGGGATCGGCCAAGCGCGCTGACAATGCCCGCAGTTACCGTGTAGTCGAACCCGAACGGCGATCCGATGGCAAACACCCACTCACCGACCTTGAGATCCTGAGAACGACCAACGCTGACCACAGGCAGGTCATCACCGTTGTCGATTTTCAGCACCGCCATGTCAGAGCGTGGATCTGTGCCTACGATAACCGCCTTGAACTCCCGGCGATCATTCAGGCGCACGATCACTTCGTCTGCACCCTCCACCACGTGGTTGTTGGTCAACACGTAGCCGTCTTTGGAAACAATGAAGCCGGAGCCCATGGAACGGCTGGGCTGCTGGGAATGGGGAGACCCGCCAAACGGCGACTGGGGGCCACGGAAGAAATCCTGCAGGAACGGGGGCAGCTGCTCGAACTGGCGCTCGTCGAAGGGCATACCCTGGAAGCGGGAGCCGCTGCTTTGCGGATCCGTTGTGGTGCTTATGTTGACCACGGCACTGGAATTTTCCTCCACCAGCTCGGTGAAGTCCGGCAAGCCGCGGGCCGCCAGGCCCTGACTCCAGAAGACCGACACCAGTGCTGACAACATCAGCAGTGCGCCCAGCACCGGCCAGGGCTTCAGGACCGGGGACAACCGGGCAGCTTTTGTGTTTGTTCTCGACATCTACAACCCCCTGTTATGACTGTGATACAGCGTTAATTCTGGGGTCAGGCCTCTGATTTTCAACTTAAAAAACGGTAGGACTCAGAGACAGTTCACCGTTGCGATACGGTTGACCCTCACAAGGCGCGGTTCAAACCGGTCACCGGAGCCGGACTGCCAGTGTCTGACTGCGACAAAGCCCGCAGCCAGGCCCGCCAGCGCGCCGGAAATCGCGACAAGGTCCGTCGCCCCCAGCCACCGATAGGCCCCGATACTGCCCAGCACCATCAGCACAAGGGGCAGCCCGTATACCGCCAGCGAAGCGGTCAGCACCGATTGCTCATCCACTCCGATCACCACTTCATCGCCCACCCGGGCATCCACGGTGTTGGCCACCAGTATCTGGTTTGCACGCCCACCGGATACAGAAGCCAGTGCCCGCTGGCCGCAACCGGAGCGGGCCGAACAACTCTGGCAGGCGCTGTTGCGGATAGTCTGCACCCAGGCCCGGTCGCCCTTAAGGGCAACCACCTTGCCGGTTTCAGTGATCATCGTTCAGACACCAGGCCAAGGGCGCCGTCAATTTTCACACCATCGGCCACCTTTCGGGCCGTGGCTGGCGGGATCTCTCCCACCACCGCGATCAGGAACGCGCGTTCATTTACCGCCACCTCACGCATATATACGGTGGTAGCACCGATTCTGGACGCCCCGGTGGGCATTTTCAGCCGGCCCATGGGTTCAACAAATACCGAAAACGCCGCCAGGCCATCAGAGAAAGCAACTGCCTTGCCCTTGCCGGAACGAGGCGCTGCTGCGGGCTCAAAGCCCTCGGGGCGCCAGTTCAGGGTCCAGCCGTTCATGCGCGCTATCATCGATTGCCGGGGTTGGCCGGCGTCGTCGAGCGTGCGGGTAATTTCCCGGCCCCGGGTCTGCACTTCGAACTCTTCGTCGGGAATATCGCCGGTTATGTCCAGGTTGGTGAACTGGAAATGCTCCAGTACCTCACCATCAGCGTTGCGCACATGGCTTTTCACCAGCAGAGCCGTTTCTTTCTCCAGCCACAGCCGGTGGCTGTAACGATCGCTGTCTCGGGCGGTCAGGGCCACGGTAACCACATCGTATCCCGCCACCCGGTCTTCACCGATCAGCTCCGGCTGATACCATTGCCCGAAGGGCATCAACTGGCTGGTAAAGGCCTCGGCAAACGGGCCGGAAGGAATAACTTCTTCCAGGCTGATCCGGCCACGATCCGGCAACACGCAGACTACATTCATGCCTTTGCGGACAATCTCTCCGCTGCCACCGTCCTGCATCACCAGGCGCTCTTCCACCCGGCCGTTCCGGTAGCGGTGGGCGATGCGCATGGAGTGAACCCGGTCGCCCCGGGCATAAACAAACACACCGCGATAAGACGTCATATTCAGGGCCGGGCCCATGCGCTCCAGCCAGGCCATGGCCAGGTCCGGATCAGCGGGCGACTCGTCGGCCTTTACCGGCTGCATGGCAAAAAGCAATACCAGAACTGTCACCAGCGCAGTACCCACCAACCTGACATTCATGCCAACCGGAACCATCATTGAAACTGCTCCAAACTCAATAACCGCCGCTGGCACTGACCAGGCGTGCATAGCCTACCGAACCGCGCCCGGCGCCCACGCTGTTGTGCTGCGCATGCTCAAGCAGATACTGGCGCATCTGCTGCAGTTGTTCTTCATCCAGGCGCTGCAGGGCCACCTCTTCCACAGCCGATGGTAAGGCAACCGGTGCAACCGCCCCCTGCCCCGCGATGGCTGCGGGAACGTCACCCGGTCGGGAATCCCAGCCGGCACCGGCACCAAAGCCGACCACCAGCGCCATCACTACCATGGCAGCGACCGGCATGTGCCAGCGCCGGCGCGGCGACCGGGCAACCTCACTGGCAGCTACCTCGCGGCGGCTCCGGCCATCAAGCTGCTCACGCACAGCAGAGGCGATATCCAGGCCTTCCGCCGGGCCGTGGTTTTCGTGCATCAGATCCCGGACCTGCTGCCAGCGCTGCCATTGATCCCGGACTTCGTCCTGGTTGGCATGGGACAACAAGCGCCGAACCGACAGTTCATCCGCTTCGTCGTCCATCATCGCTGACAGGGTCTCTCTGAGACGATCATCCATCAGGTGCAACCTCGTTTATATCTCTGAATGATTCAGCAGCGGCGCCAACTGGCGATCCACTGCATCCCGCGCCCTGAATATCCGGGAACGAACGGTTCCTATCGGACACTCCAGAATCCGGGCAATGTCTTCGTAGCTCAGGCCGTCATACTCTCTGAGCAGAAACGCAGACCGAAGTTCCTCCGGCAAACCGGCAATGGCTTCAGTCAGGGCTTTCTGTAATTGCTCCCGCTGCAGCAGCCGCTCTGGCGAGGCGACGTCGCGCAGGCGACTGCCATCATCAAAGTTTTCGGCTTCGGCAGCATCGGCCGAGCCCTGAGGTCTGCGCCCCCGGGCTTCAAGGTAGTTTTTGGCGGTGTTAACAGCGATCCGGTACAACCAGGTATAGAACGCACTGTCGCCCCGGAAACGGTCAATCGCCCGGTAGGCTTTGACAAAGGTTTCCTGGGCCAGATCCATGACTTCCTGGCTGTCGTAGACATAGCGGCTGATAATAGAGGCCACCCGCGACTGGTATTTCACCACCAGCAGGTCGAAGGCCGCACGGTCGCCGTTGCGAACCTTGCGTACCAATTGCAGGTCCGTCTGGCTGTCGGACTGCTCACCGGGATTCCAGTCTTTATCAGGTGTCATGGACGAAACAGCAGTGTGTCCCCTGTTGCTGGCCACTGGCTTTCTGGCCTTGGCAAGATTTGCTTGAGTCATTGGGCATTTTCCTGCGTTCGTTCAGGCCAAATAGACAGCAAGCGCAAAGTTTAGTTCAATACACGTCCACATTATGGCCCGCGACATCGACTCAATGCCACAGTCCTACGAATACGACGTTCTCATTATCGGCAGCGGCGCTGCCGGCCTGGCCGTAGCGCTCAACCTGCCGGAACACCTCAGGGTGTGCGTGGTCAGCAAGGCCGACATCAGTTCGGGCGCCACACTCTGGGCCCAGGGCGGCATTGCGGCGGTGCTCGACGATACCGACTCGGTGGAAAACCACATACAGGACACCCTTAACGCCGGCGGTGGCCTGTGCCACGAAGACGCCGTGCGCTTTACCGTGGAGCACAGCAAGGAAAGCATCGAGTGGCTGATTGAATCCGGTGTGGAGTTCACCCGCCAGGACGATGGCGCGGACTACCACCTGACCCGTGAAGGCGGGCACAGCCACCGGCGCATCATCCATGCCGCCGATGCCACCGGCCATGCGGTATCCACCACCCTGGCCAGCCAGGCTGCGGCGCGCCCGAATATCGACCTGAAATCCGGCCGGGTGGCGGTAGACCTGATCACCAACCGTAAACTGGCCTTGCCGGGCAACCGCTGCGTGGGCGCCTACATCCTGAACCTGGAAGACAACCACGTGGAACTGTTCCGGGCCCGGTTTACCGTGATTGCCACCGGCGGCTCTTCCAAGGCTTACCGGTACACCACCAACCCGGATGGTGCTTCCGGCGATGGTATTGCCATGGCCTGGCGGGCCGGTTGCCGGGTCGCCAACATGGAATTCAACCAGTTCCACCCTACGTGCCTGTACCACCCGCACGCCAAGTCATTCCTGATTACCGAAGCCGTTCGCGGTGAAGGTGGTGTACTGAAGCTGCCAGACGGCAGCCGGTTTATGGACCGTTTCGACAAACGCGCCGAGCTCGCGCCCCGGGACATCGTCGCCCGGGCCATCGACCATGAAATGAAGCGCCTGGGTGCAGACCACCTGTACCTGGACATCAGCCACAAGCCGGCAGACTTCATCAAGCACCACTTCCCGACCATTTACGAGAAGTGCCTGGGCTTTGGCATCGACATCACCAAGGAGCCTATTCCGGTGGTGCCTGCGGCCCACTACACCTGTGGTGGCATTGTCAGCGACGAACGCGCCCGCACCGACATCAACCAGCTGTATGTGGTCGGTGAAGCAGCCTTCACCGGCCTGCACGGCGCCAACCGCATGGCCAGCAACTCCCTGCTGGAATGCCTGGTGTACGGCCGCGCCGCCGCTGCCGATATTACCCGCCGGGAATCGGATATTCCGGCACCACCCGCGGCACCGGACTGGGATGAAAGCCAGGTACGGGATTCCGATGAAGACGTTGTGATCTCCCACAACTGGGACGAACTTCGCCACTTCATGTGGGACTACGTGGGCATTGTGCGCACCACCAAGCGATTACAGCGGGCCAAGCACCGGGTCGACCTGCTGTCCCGGGAAATCGGCGAGTTCTACAGCAATTACCGGGTAACCAATGACCTGATCGAGCTGCGTAACCTGGTTACCGTAGCAGACCTGATCATCTGCTCGGCCCTGCAACGCAAGGAAAGTCGGGGCTTGCACTACACACTGGACTACCCGGGCCTGCTGAACGATCCGCAAGACACGGTCCTGGTACCCACCACCTATCGCACACTGTCTCCCTGACCGGGAGATTCCATTCTGTTTTCAAGGCAATCGACTATGTCTGACACCAACGCATCCAACGACCATACCGACTTTCACCGCCTGTGGTGGCACAGCCGCCGGGGCATGCTCGAGCTGGATGTACTGCTGCTGCCGTTTCTGGAAGAAGCCTACCGGGATCTCGATCCGGAAGACCAGGAGCGCTATCGCAAGCTGCTGAGCTGCGAAGACACCGACATGTTCGAGTGGTTCATGCAGCGCAGCAAGCCGCAGGACCCGGATCTGCAGCGGATCGTGGAGATCATCCTGAACCGTGTCCAGCCGGATTGAACTGAACCTGTCCCCTTCACGGGCGGCCGGCATACTGGCTGCCCTGCCCTGGCTGGTACTGATGGTGTTCAGCCTCGTCGCAGCCCCGGCCAGCAGTCTTTGGCTTCTGTTGCTGCTGGCGCCTGCAGGGATCATGGCTATTCGCCAGTTCCGGTGTTGCGGGCTGTTACAGGGCCCTGACGCCATTGTTGCCCTGCAATCTGACGCCGACACCCTCACCTGCCAGCTGGCAAACGGGGGAACCCGCACTGTAAGAATCTGCGGTTCGAGCAGCCTCGGCGCCTCCTTCCTGGCCTTGAAACTGCGCCCTGCAGACACCACATCCAGAACTATGTTTGTACTGGTTCTCGGTGCCAGCTCCCTGCTTGGCGCCAACGCCCCGGAGACCGATTTTCGCCGGTTACGGATGTGGCTGAGAGCCGGCCGGCCAACAACGGCTTAACGAATTTTCCATCCCATTGCGGAGAGCTTTATGAACAACCGCCCCACCACCGCCAACCAACATGGTTACGCGGTGCTTGAGCACAGGGTCATGGTCCGCATCAGCGGCCCGGGCACCGACAAGTTTGTTCAGGGCCAGTTTTCCCAGCACGTGGACGACGTTACCCCCCAACAATCACGCCGGGCCGCAGCCAGCACGCCAAAAGGCCGCGCCTACTGCCTGACCCGCCTGGTGCGGGACCAGCAGGACCTGCTGATGGACCTGGACCGGGAACTGTCAGACGCCACCCTGGGCCAGCTGAAGAAATATCTGATGCTGTTCCGCGGTACCCGCATGGATGTCGTAGAGCAGGCCCGGATTATCGGCCTGCTGGGCCAGGAGGCCGCCGTAACGGTTGCCGGAGACAACGCCGCCACACTGGGCAGCCCGGGCGATGTAGTGGCCACAGAGAACGGCTACCTGATCCGCATTGAGGACAGCGCCGGGGCTTTGCCCCGATACGAATGGTGGCTACCGGAAGGTTGTGCCGAATTACCCGAAGGGCTTCCCGAGCTGACCATAAACGACTGGAACGCCGCCAGCATCGCCGCCGGCGTGCCCTGGCTGACACCAGCCACCGTGGAAGCCTACGTACCGCAAATGCTGAACCTGCAGCATCTTCAGGGCGTGCATTTCAAGAAAGGCTGCTATACCGGGCAGGAAGTGATCGCCCGCATGCATTTCCTCGGCCAGCTGAAAAAGAGCCTGTACAGACTAGCCTTTACCGGCTGCACCCAGGCGCCTGAAGCTGGCAGCAACCTGCTGGCAGGCGACAAAAAGGCCGGGGATGTGGTCAATGCGGTGATGAGCTCAGACAACGGGGGCGAGCTGCTGGCCGTTCTGCGCCATGATGCGGACAAGTCGGCGCTGAGCCTGGAAGGTAACGACTCGTGCCAATTCGAAGTGCTCGACCTGCCCTACCCGGTACCGGAGCGGGAAGCTGATCCGGCAAGCTGATTATTGCTTGCCGTAACGCTGTAGCAATTCGGCCTTCGGTGGCAGGTTCCAGTCGATCGCAGGCCGGTTCCGGCTGAGCAGCCAGTCATTGGCCCGGGAGAAGTGACTGCAGCCGAAGAAGCCCCGGTAGGCACTCAGGGGCGACGGATGCGGCCCTTCCAGCACCAGGTGACGGTTGCGATCGATATGCCGGCCTTTCTTGCGAGCGTAGCTGCCCCAGAGCAGGAACACCACATCGTCGCGCTCGCGAT
The DNA here is from genome assembly GCF_002258215.1 of Marinobacter vinifirmus. Taxonomy (GTDB): domain Bacteria; phylum Pseudomonadota; class Gammaproteobacteria; order Pseudomonadales; family Oleiphilaceae; genus Marinobacter; species Marinobacter vinifirmus. The sequence goes on along the minus strand of NZ_NEFY01000004.1, from coordinate 176,512 downwards.
TGATGGTTTCGATCACCTTATCGGTAAAGGTTTCCCAGCCCTTACCCTGATGGGCGCCAGCATTGCCCTGCTCCACGGTCAGTACCGCATTCAGCAAAAGCACACCCTGCTCAGCCCAGGCTTGCAGGCAGCCGTGATCAGGCCGCGGATGGCCAAGATCCGCTTCAATTTCCTTGAAGATATTCACCAGGGACGGGGGCGGAGGCACATCCGGCCGGACCGAAAAACACAGGCCATGGGCCTGGCCGGGGCCGTGGTAGGGATCCTGCCCCAGAATCACCACACTCACCATATCCAGTGGCGTGCTGTTCAGGGCGTTGAAACACAGGTGTCTTGGAGGAAACAGCACCTTTCCGGCCTGTTCCTCGGCGGCCAGGAACTCGGCCAGTTGCCGCATGTAAGGCTGACGGAACTCGTCCGCCAGCCACTCATCCCAGCCGCGACCGGGCTTCAGTTGCTGAGCCAGCGCCTCGGCAGGGTGCATCGCTTTACTCGCCTTCCGGCTTCTGCTCGGCCTTGTGCTCCGGGCGCATGGCCGGGAACAGGATAACGTCGCGGATGGACGGCGAATCGGTCAGCAGCATGGCCAGGCGGTCGATACCGATGCCTTCACCGGCGGTCGGCGGCAGGCCGTATTCCAGCGCCATCACGTAGTCGTCGTCGTAGAACATGGCTTCGTCGTCGCCGGCGTCTTTCTCCGCCACCTGGGCCTGGAAACGCTCAGCCTGGTCTTCGGCATCGTTCAGCTCGGAGAAGCCGTTGGCAATCTCGCGGCCGCCCACGAAGAACTCGAAACGCTCGGTCACGAACGGGTCGCTGTCCTTGCAACGTGCCAGGGGCGACACTTCTTTCGGGTACTCGGTGATGAACGTCGGCTGCATCAGGCGATGCTCGGCGGTGGCCTCGAAGATTTCGATCTGCACCTTGCCCAGGCCCCAGATATCTTTCACGTGGATACCCAGGTTCTTCGCCACTTCGCGGGCCTGGGCGTCGTCTGCCAGCTGCTCGCGGGTGATGTCCGGGTTGTAGCGCAGGATGGCGTCTACCACGGTCAGGCGCTCGAACGGCTTGCCGAAATCGTATTCGATGGTTTCTTCGCTGCCATCTTTCAGTACCCGGGTGTTCACCACGGTGGTGGTGCCCAGCACTTTCTGCGCGATGGTGCGCAGCATGTCTTCGGTCAGGTCCATCAGGTCGTTGTAATCGGCGTAGGCCTGATAGAACTCGACCATGGTGAACTCGGGGTTGTGCCGGGTCGACAGCCCTTCGTTACGGAAGTTACGGTTGATCTCGAACACCCGCTCGAAACCGCCCACGACCAGGCGCTTGAGGAACAGCTCAGGGGCAATCCGCAGGTACATGTCGATACCCAGGGCGTTGTGATGGGTCACAAACGGACGGGCCGTGGCGCCACCGGGGATCACCTGCAGCATGGGGGTTTCCACCTCCATGAAGTCACGGTCGGTGAAGTACTGGCGCATGGTGTTGATGATCTTCGACCGGGCATGGAACACGCGGCGGCTGTCTTCGTTCACCATCAGGTCCACATACCGGTGACGGTAGCGGGCTTCGGTGTCGGTCAGGCCCTTGTGCTTCTCCGGTAGCGGGCGCAGAGACTTGGTGAGCAGCACGTAGTCTTCCATGGTGACGTACAGGTCGCCCTTGCCAGACTTCGACAGGGTACCGCGCACGCCCACGATGTCGCCCATATCCCAGTGCTTGGTGTCTTTCTGGACATCCTTGGAGGCATAGATCTGGATGCGGCCGGTCATGTCCTGAACCACCTTGAACGCCTTGCGGTCGAGCATCATGCGGCCGGCAATGGCCACCTTGATGCCCAGGGACTCCAGCTCTTCCTTGGATTTGTCACCGTATTTTTCCTGCAGTTCGGCAGCGGTGGCATCGCGACGGAAGTCGTTCGGGAACGGATTGCCCTGCTCACGCATGTTTGCCAGTTTGGCGCGGCGCTCGGCAATCAGCTTGTTGTCCTCGGGCTGTGCAGCGTTCTGGGTGTGTTCAGTCATTTTGGCTCACTAAGAAGTCGGGATTGTCCGGGTGTGGGTGAATGGCGCTGATTACAGCGCCATCTTCAGACTGGCTTCAATAAACTTGTCGATGTCACCATCCAACACCGACTGGGTGTTGCTGGTTTCCACCTTGGTGCGCAGGTCCTTGATACGGCTGTCATCCAGCACGTAAGAGCGGATCTGGCTACCCCAGCCGATGTCAGACTTGGAGTCTTCGGCTTTCTGTTTCTCTTCGTTGCGCTTCTGCATTTCCAGCTCAAAGAGCTTGGCCTTGAGCTGCTTCATGGCCTGGTCTTTGTTCTGGTGCTGGCTTCGGCCGGCCTGGCAGGCCACCACAATCCCGGTCGGGTTGTGGGTCAGTCGCACCGCGGATTCGGTCCGGTTAACGTGCTGACCACCGGCACCGGAGGCACGGTAAACGTCCACCCGCAGATCCGCCGGGTTGATCTCGATTTCGAAGCTGTCGTCCACTTCCGGCGATACAAATACCGAAGAGAAAGAGGTGTGGCGACGGTTGCCGGAATCAAACGGGGATTTACGCACCAGGCGGTGTACGCCGGTTTCAGTGCGCAACCAACCGTAGGCGTAGTCGCCCTGGATGTGAATGGTGGCACTCTTGATGCCCGCCACTTCACCTTCCTGCAGTTCAACGATCTCGGATTTAAAGCCACGACGCTCGGCCCAGCGCAGGTACATGCGCAGCAGCATATTGCCCCAGTCCTGGGCTTCGGTGCCGCCGGAGCCGGCCTGGATGTCCAGGTAGGCGTTGTTGGCGTCCATTTCGCCGGAGAACATGCGGCGGAATTCGAGCTTCTCGAGTTCTTTATCGAGGCCTTCGAGATCGGCTTCGATTTCCTGGACGGTACCTTCGTCATCCTCTTCCACGGCCATATCCAGCAGGCTTTCGGCGTCCGCCAGGCCGTTGGTGAGGTTGTCGATGGTTTTGACGATCAGTTCAAGGTCTGAGCGCTCTTTGCCCAGAGCCTGGGCCCGCTCGGGATCGTCCCAGACGGTGGGTTGTTCGAGTTCGCGCTCGACTTCGGTCAGGCGTTCACTGCGCTGATCGTAGTCAAAGATACCCCCTCAGCGCTTCAGTGCGCTCGCGAAGCTCTTTGATCTTCGTCACTATGGGATTAATTTCCATGAAACCTTGTCTCGCTTTGGAAAATGGTGCGATAAAAACAGAGGGCGGATTCTACCGGAATTTGCGGGTTAAATCAGCAAGCCGAATCACTACAAAGGCTCCAGATAATCCACCAAAAGCTGCAAATTAGTCCGCCCCCGAAACGTATTAGCATCCGGCTTATAAACCACCCGCGCGCCACTCCGGGTAAAGTCCGGCACTTCCGGCCCGGTGTTGAAGGCAATGCCGTCGATAATACCCCCACCCTCAACCGGCTGCAGCACCAGTTTCAGGTGGTTCTCGCCGACAATGCGCTGGCTTACCACGCGGAATTCGCCGTCAAATACCGGCTCCGGAAAATGCTGGCCCCAGGGGCCGGCGCGCTTGAGCAGGTAGGCGGTGTCCAGGTTCAGTTCGTCCGGGGCCAGGGGGCCATCGGTGGTGATGGCCGCTTCCAGGTCTTCCGGTTTCAGGGTATCGCGCACGGCCTGGTCGAAGGCGTTGCTGAACCGTTCAAGGTCGTCCCGGGCGATGGTCATGCCGGCGGCCATGGCGTGGCCGCCGTATTTTTTCATCAGGCCCGGGTTCTTTGCGTCGACCACGGCCAAGGCATCACGGATATGCAAACCCGGTATGGAGCGGGCGGAGCCTTTGAGGTGTTCGCCGTCGTCGTCGGGCGCGAAGGCAATGGTGGGGCGATGGGTCTGCTCGCGGATGCGGGCGGCCAGGATGCCGATCACGCCCTGATGCCAGTCCTGGTCGAACAGGGCCAGGCCCCAGGGCAGGCCTTCGATGTCGAGGGACATGGAGGCCAGCAGGTCCTGGGCCTGGGCTTTCATGTCTTTTTCGATGCTGCGGCGTTCACGGTTGAAGTTGTCCAGTTCCCGGGCCAGGCGCAGGGCTTCGTCGCGGCTGTCGGCGAGCAGGCAGGCGATGCCGATGCTCATGTCGTCCAGCCGGCCGGCGGCGTTCAGGCGCGGGCCAACCACAAAGCCGAGATCGGTAGCGCTGATTTCGGTGTAGTCGCGGCCCGCGACTTCCAGCAGGGCAAGGATACCCGGCCGGGCTTCGCCCTTTCGGATGCGGCGGATGCCCTGCTCCACGAAGATACGGTTGTTGTGGTCCAGCGGCACGACGTCCGCCACGGTTCCCAGTGCCACCAGGTCCAGCAGGCTGCCCAGGTTGGGCTCCGGGTCCGGCAACAGGTTGTTGTCTCGCAGGTGTTTGCGCAGGGCTGTCAGCACATAGAACATCACACCCACGCCGGCGGCATTCTTGCTCAGAAAAGGGCAGCCGGGCTGGTTGGGGTTCACGATGGCGTCGGCATCCGGCAGTTCGTCACCGGCCAGGTGGTGGTCGGTGATGACAACCTTGATGCCCAGCTCCCGGGCCGCTCGCACACCTTCGATGGCGGAGATGCCGTTATCCACGGTCACCAGCAAGTCGGGCAAATCGCCTTCTTCCTGCAACCGGTGGATGATGCCCGGCGTCAGGCCGTAACCGTCGGAGAAGCGGCTCGGCACCCGGAAGTCGATGGCTGCCACGCCCAGCATGGACAGGCCGAGCATGGCCACCGAGGTACTGGTGGCGCCATCGGCATCGAAGTCCCCCAGCACCATCACCCGCTGTTTTTGCACAATGGCCTCGGCCAGCAGTTCAACCGCGCGATCAATGCCGCGAAGCTGCATCGGTGAAGCCAGGTGTTTCAGGGTGTACTGGAGCTGGTCGTCGGAGTGCACACCGCGGGCGGCGTACAGGCGGCGAAGGATGGGGGGCAGGTTTTGCCCCCAGCCCGCCACATCGGACGGCTGGGGGCGACGCAGGATCTTTTTAGGAGTCATGCCGGATCAGGCGTTTTTCCAATGCTTGGCGATAAAGCCCTGCACCTCGGACACATTGTTGTCCAGAACGGTATAACGCTCTTCCCGCTCGAACAGGTCGGCCATGTGGGCCGGCAGCTGGGGCTTCACGCTCAGGCCGGATTCAGAAATGGCGTCCGGGAACTTGGCCGGGTGCGCGGTACCCAGGGTGATCATGGGCACGGCACTGTCACGACGGCAGTTGCGGGCGGCACGTACGCCAATGGCGGTGTGCGGGTCCAGCATGTATTCGTTCTGCTCGTAAATTTCCCGGATGGTATCGCAGGTGGTCTTGTCGTCCACCGCATCGCTGTCGAACAGCTTGCGGGCGTGCTTCCAGCGATAGTCTTCGATGCTGACCGGGCCCTTGGCGGCACGCTCCAGCAGGTCTTTCACGGCAGCGCCATCACGACCGTGCAGGTCAAACAACAGGCGTTCGAAGTTGCTGGACACCATGATATCCATGCTCGGCGACAGGGTATGCTCCAGCTGGTGCTGCTCATACTTGTTGCCGCTCATGAAGCGATGCAGGATGTCGTTGCGGTTGGTGGCAATCACCAGCTGGCTGATGGGCAGGCCCATTTTTTTGGCCAGGTAGCCCGCAAAGATATCGCCGAAGTTACCGGTGGGCACCGAGAACGCCATGCTGCGGTCCGGGCCACCCAGGGCCAGGGATGCCTGGAAGTAGTACACGATCTGGGCCATGATCCGCGCCCAGTTGATGGAGTTCACCGCCGCCAGCTGGGTTTTGCCGCCCAGGAAGGACTGGTTGCCGAAGCTCTCCTTCACCATGCGCTGGCAGTCGTCGAAGTTACCTTTGACTGCGATGTTGTGGATGTTATCACCCTGCACCGTGGTCATCTGGCGGCGCTGTACCTCAGACACCCGCTGGTGCGGATGCAGGATAAAGATATCCACGTGCTCGCAGCGACGGCAGCCTTCAATAGCGGCCGAGCCGGTATCACCGGAGGTAGCCCCCATGATCACCACGTGCTGGTTACGCTTCTCCAGAACATAGTCGAGCAGGCGACCCAGCAGCTGCAGGGCGAAGTCCTTGAACGCCAGCGTGGGGCCACGGAACAGTTCCATCACCCACTCGTTGGTATCCAGCTGAACCAGCGGCGCGACGGCCTGGTGCGTGAACACGCTGTAGGTTTCGTCCAGCATCTTGCGGAAGTCATCGGCCGGAATGGCATCTTCCACGAACGGATACATGACATTGTAGGCCAGCTCGGCATACGGCAGGCCACGCCAGCTTCGGATCTCTTCCAGGCTGAAGTGCGGAAGGGATTCCGGCACATACAGGCCGCCATCGGTGGCCAGTCCGGTCAGAAGAACGTCTTCAAAGCCCAGAGCGGGAGCTTCACCCCGTGTACTGATGTATCTCACGTGCGTACCTGTCAGTTAAAGTTTTCAGCGCGGATGCGGACAACCTTGCCGTCAACGTCGGCCAGGGCTTCCATTTCCTCGATGGCCAGGTTCATCTGGCGCTCCTGAACCGTGTGGGTCAGGATGATGACCGGAATACGGCCATCCTTGAATTCGGACTCTTTCTGCATGATGGATTCGATGTTGATGCCATGCTCACTCAGAATCGAAGCCACCTTGGCCAGCACGCCCGGGTGGTCAAAGGCCTGGATGCGCAAGTAGTAGGCAGACTGGACATCTTCCATCGGCAATACCGGCAGGTCTTCCAATGCATCCGGGCTGAAGCCCAGATAAGGCACCCGCTGCTGGCTGTTGCTGGCTACCGCACGGGCAACGTCGACCACATCGGCAATCACCGCAGAGGCCGTGGCTTCGTCTCCGGCACCGGGACCGTAATACATGGTCTGGCCGACTGCATCGCCATCCACCAGAACAGCGTTCAGAACACCGTCTACCTGGGCAATCAGGTGGCTCTTGGGCACCAGGGTCGGATGCACACGCAGCTCGATGCCGTCTTCACGGCGGCGGGCAATACCCAGGTGCTTTACCCGGTAACCCAGCAGTTCAGCGTGGGCAATATCGTTCGGGGTCAGCGCAGAAATGCCTTCGGTGAAAGCCTTGTCGAATTGCAGGGGCGCACCAAAACCGGACGCGGCCAGGATGGTCAGTTTGTGGGCGGCGTCGATGCCTTCCACATCAAAGGTCGGATCAGCTTCCGCGTAACCCAGCGCCTGCGCTTCTTTCAGCACCTCTTCAAAGGGCCGTCCGGCACGCATTTCGGTCAGGATGTAGTTACCGGTGCCATTGATAATGCCGGCAATGGTGTCGATGCGGTTGGCCGCCAGGCCTTCGCGCACGGCCTTGATGACAGGAATACCGCCGGCCACGCCAGCTTCGTAGGCAACAACCACACCGGCCTTTTCGGCGGCTTCGAAAATCTCGTTGCCATGAACGGCAATCAGCGCCTTGTTGGCGGTTACTACATGCTTGCCGTTGGCAATAGCGGCCAGTACCAGCTCCTTTGCGGCGTCATAGCCGCCAATCAGCTCAACCACAATATCAACGGCGGGATCATTCACCACATCAAAAATGTCGGTACTGAAGGGCACATCGCCCAGCGCCAAGTCATCCCGGCTGCGGCGACTGGCTACCCGGACAACACGGATGTTGCAGCCTGCACGGCCGGCAATAATCGCTGCATTGCGTTTCAGGACATTGAATGTACCGCCGCCAACGGTTCCCAATCCGCAGATTCCGACATTTACGTCTTTCAAGCTCTCACCTCTGATCCCGATGCGGGGTGCTGATGGATTGCAATAAGGCCGGATAGTATACCGGTTCAGGGCCCGCTGAATAAGCCCTGAATCGGTCACAAGTCACACAGGAAGTCCGGAGCCGCGCTGCGGCTCCGATAACGGGTCAGAGCAGACCCAGACCTTCGGCCAGGTTCCTGGCCGGCACATAGCCGCGAACCATGTTGCCATCTTCCAGCAGAATTGCCGGGGTACCGGTTACACCGACCTGGCCACCCAGGCGGTACTGGTCTGCAACAGGGTTGTCACAGCTCTGCTGAGGTACGTTTTTGCCACCCTTGGCAGCATCCATGGCCGCCTGCTGGTCGTCCGAACACCATACCGACTCATATTTCCGGAATGACGCTGTGCCGGGGCCGGAACGAGGGAAGGCGTAATAGTTGACGGTAATGCCATAGCTGTTGAGCTGGGGAATTTCATCATGCAGCTTGCGACAGTAGGGGCAGTCGATATCGGTAAAGACATCGATAACCGCTTTTTCTTCGCCGTCGGCAGGGTAAGAGATCAGCCCTTCCTTACCGAAGGCTGCCATTTGCTGCTTACGGCTGGTGGCCCGGGACTCTTCGGTCACGTTGGCAATACCGGTGTCGGTAATCTTGAGCAGGTCGCCGGTGAACAGGTAGGCGCCATCGACCGTCGTATAAATGGTGTCGCCGTTACTGCTCTGCACTTCGTACAGGCCTTCCGCTTCAGATTTCTGCACGGAACTGATCTTCAACCCCGGCACCGCATCAGTCAGCCGCTTGGCGATGGCGTCTTCGGCTTCACCGGCCAACACGGCGGGCACTGCCACCAAGGACATCATCAGGCCGGTTACCGCGGCCGCAATTTTAAGATTCATGGATCAGAAACTACCTTTTCCGGTTAATAGATTCAGGCATTTTGCTTGCCCGGGGCCTTCATACGCAACTGCCGGCATCATTCCCGCACCTTGCGACAGGGCGCCCCGGCAAAAGTTCACCCCGAGATCAGTCACCACCACGGGGATGATGGGCCTGGTGCAAATCCTGCAGACGTTGACGGGCCACATGGGTATAGATCTGGGTGGTCGAAAGGTCAGAATGCCCGAGCAACATCTGCACTACCCGTAAATCTGCACCATGGTTGAGCAAATGGGTCGCAAAGGCGTGGCGCAGAGTGTGGGGTGAAAGGTGCTTGCGGATACCGGCACGCACCGCGTAGTGCTTGATCCGGTACCAGAAGGTCTGGCGGGTCATGGCACTGGCCCGGTTACCGGGGAACAAGGCATCACTGCTCTTACCCTTGAGCAATTCCGGCCGGGCTTCCTTCATATAGCTCAGCAGCCAGTCGATAGCCTCTTCCCCCAGGGGCACCAACCGGTCTTTCCCGCCCTTACCGCTGATACGCACCACACCCTGGCGCAGGTTCACGCGGTCTACGGTCAGCCCGGTGAGCTCGGACACCCGCAAACCACAGCCGTACAGAATTTCGAGCATGGCCCGGTCCCGCAACTCCAGCGGTATTTCCGGATCCGGCTCAGTCAGCAGCGCCTCGACATCGGCTTCAGTAAGGGTATCCGGCAAACGCCGGGGCAACTTCGGGCTGTCGATTCGCAAGGTAGGATCTTCGGCGATGAGACCTTCTCGCAGTAAATACCGGTAAAAACGCCGGATACCGGAAAGCCGCCGGGCTGCCGTACTGGTTTTCAGGCCCTCCGCCAGCCCACGGGACATCCAGGCCAGAAGATCGGTCCTTTTAGCGGACCGCAAGCTGGGCGCTCCGGGCTGTTGCTCCAGCCATCCGGAAAGACGGGCCAGGTCACTGGCATAGGCCTGGCGGGTTTTCTCACCCAGGCCATCCTCGAGCCATATGGCATCCGAGAATTGGCTGATCAGCTGCTCGTCATCCGGCCGCGGCAAGGTATTACCTCATTAATGTCTGTCTGGGCAGCATTAAAGCATAAAAAAAGCAGCCCCTTGAGGCTGCTTTTTTTCAAACTGGCTGGCCGGAAGGCCAAACTCAGCCAAGCTTTTCCTTGATACGAGCTGCCTTACCAGACAGGTCGCGCAAGTAGTACAGCTTGGCCTGACGCACGTCACCACGACGCTTCACGCTTACGCTGTCGATCAGCTTGGAGAAAGTCTGGAAAGTACGCTCAACACCCACGCCGTAAGAGATCTTACGAACAGTGAAGGAAGAGTTCATGCCACGGTTGCGCTTGCCGATAACAACGCCTTCGAACGCCTGCAGACGCTCACGGTTACCTTCAGTTACGCGAACCTGTACAACCACGGTGTCACCCGGCGCGAACGCAGGGATTTCCTTGGTCATCTGTTCTGCTTCAAGTTGACTGATGATGTTGTTCTTGCCGCTCATCGTAATGCTCCTGATACCCAATCTTTCAATGCCCTGATGATTCAGAGGCACCCGGTTCGTTCAAAATTTCATCCAGAAGCTGACGCTCTTCTTCCGTAAGCACCCGCTGTTCCAGCAGGTCGGGGCGTCGCTCCCGGGTTCGCCTCAACGATTCTTTCAATCGCCAACGCCGGATCTGTTCATGGTGACCGCCCAAAAGAACTTCCGGCACCGCCTGACCTTCGTATACCTCGGGCCGGGTGTAGTGCGGACAATCCAGCAAACTGTCAGCAAAGGAGTCCTGCTCTGCTGACTGCGCATGACCCAGCGCTCCGGGGATGAGGCGTGTTACCGCATCAATCACAGCCATCGCCGCCAGTTCGCCACCTGAAAGCACAAAATCACCCAGGGACACTTCCCGGTCGACTTCCGCCGATATCAGGCGTTCATCAACGCCCTCGTAACGACCGGCAACGAGAATCAGCTGTTGTTCGGCAGCGAGAGACTCCACTACCGACTGATCCAGCCTTTCACCCTGGGGCGAAAGATAGACCACACAGGCCTTGCCGGGTGCCGATGTCCGGGCCGCATGGATAGCATCCCGCAGGGGCTGGATTTTCATCAGCATCCCGGGGCCGCCGCCATAAGGCCGGTCATCCACAGTACGGTGACGATCATGCGTGAAGTCCCGGGGGTTCCAGCTGTTAAAGGTCAGAAGACCTTCACGAACTGCCCTGCCGGTAATCCCGTAATCTGTCACCGCAGAAAACATGTCGGGAAACAGACTGACTGCGCCAATCCACACCCGTCAGAACTCCGGATCCCAGTCCACCACCATGCGCGAGCTTTCAAGATCCACCCCCTGAACTACCTGATCCGGCAGATAGGGAATGAGCCGTTCGCGCTGGTCAATGGAGCCCGCTGTCGCGTGCACCACCAGGACATCGTTGGAGCCTGTTTCCAGCAGGTGATGCACCTTACCCAGGCACTCACCGTCAACCGTGAACACTTCCAGGCCTTCCAGCTGATGCCAGTAGAACTCCCCTTCGGGAAGCTCCGGCAGCAACTCGGTCGGAACCCGGATCTCGGCACCGCCATAACTGCGGGCCAGCTCACGATCATCAATACCTTTAAGCCTGACGACGATCCCCTGCCCTTGGCGGCGACCCTCCTCAAGCTTTGCAGGAATACGCTTGCCGTCCAGAACCAGGGTCCAGTCGCGGTAGTTCAGTATTCCTTCTTTGGGATCTGTATAAGAGAAGACCTTAAGCCAACCCTTGACCCCGAACACCGAGGTGATCCGGCCGATCACAGTTTCCTGTGGATGCTGTGCCATGCCTGTCAAACCCCGGTATCAGATTGCAATTACTCAGCAGTCTTGAGCAGCTGGGCAACGCGATCGCTGGTTTGAGCACCCTGGCCCAGCCAGAACTCAACGCGATCACGGTCAACGCGCAGACGCTCTTCCTGACCGCGGGCAACCGGGTTGAAGAAACCAACACGCTCAATGAAACGGCCGTCACGGGAGTTACGGCTGTCAGTGACTGTCAGATGGTAGAACGGGCGCTTCTTGGAGCCGCCACGAGCCAAACGGATTGTTACCATTTCGACCAATATCCTGTTCTGTTGTACGAACTTTGTACGATTCACGCCATGCCGAGAACGGCTGACGAGAAGACCCATACTCGAAAGGGGCGCTATTCTATGCCAAAAACGCGCCAATGAAAACAGGGAAACGCGTGGTTTCCCCATTTTATATGTAAGGCTTTTTACATACGGCCAAACGGGGGCATGCCACCACCGCCGCCGGGCGGCATCATACCACCAAGACCGCGCATCATGTTGGCCATTCCGCCTTTTTTGCCAAATTTCTTCATCATCTTCGACATCTGCTTATGCTGCTTGAGCAGACGGTTCACATCCTGGATCTGCGTACCCGAACCGGCTGCAATGCGCCGCTTGCGGGAATTATTGATCACATCCGGGTAACGGCGCTCTTTCGGCGTCATGGAGCAGATGATCGCCTCCATCTGGCCTACAGACTTGTCATTGACCTGCTGCTGCGCCATCTGGGCCATCTGACCCATGCCCGGCAGCTTGTCCAGCAGGCCTCCGATACCACCCATACTCTTCATCTGCTGAAGCTGGTCCCGGAAGTCCTCCAGATCAAAGCCCTTACCTTTTTTGATCTTCTTGGTGAGCTTCTCGGCCTTCTTCTTGTCCAGCTTGCGCTCTGCTTCCTCTATAAGGGAGAGCACATCACCCATGCCCAGGATGCGGGAAGCCACCCGATCCGGATAGAAAGGCTCGAGGGCATCGGATTTCTCGCCCACACCCAGGAACTTGATCGGCTTGCCGGTAATGTGGCGAACCGACAAGGCCGCACCACCGCGGGCATCACCATCAGTCTTGGTAAGCACCACACCGGTGAGCGGCAACGCATCGTTAAAGGCCTTGGCGGTGTTGGCGGCGTCCTGACCAGTCATGGAATCAACCACGAACAGGGTTTCCACCGGATTCACCGCTTTATGGAGGCGGCCAATCTCACCCATCATGCCTTCATCAACGTGCAGGCGGCCCGCGGTATCCAGAATCACCACATCAATGTGCTTGCGGCGCGCCGCTTCGATGGCGCCGTTGGCGATGTCGACCGGGTCCTGGTCCGTGGTGCTGGGGAAAAACTCGACACCCACTTCACCCGCCAGGGTTTCCAGCTGACGAATAGCCGCCGGGCGGTAGATATCGGCACTGACCACCAGCACGGATTTCTTGTGCCGCTCTTTAAGGAAGCGAGACAGCTTGGCCACGGTGGTGGTTTTACCAGCACCCTGCAGACCCGCCATCATAATGACGGCAGGCGGCCGGGTAGACAGGTTAAGGGACTCGTTGCCCTCGCCCATCACCCGCTCCAGCTCTTGCTGGACGACTTTCACAAATACCTGGCCCGGCGTCAGGCTGCGCTGCACTTCCTGGCCGATGGCCCGCTCGCGCACTCCTTCGATAAACGCCTTGACCACCGGCAGCGCAACGTCTGCCTCCAGCAGGGCCATGCGCACTTCACGCAAGGTTTCCTTGATATTGTCTTCGGTAAGGCGCGCCTGACCAGAGATCTTGCGCAAGCTGCCGGATAGCCGGTCCTGGAGATTCTCAAACATGTTGCTCTTCCGTACCCCGGAGAAATTGTTCACACAAATCAAGAAGCCGGCGCCGGCCGCTTGATTCCTGTTGCATAATCGCGACATTATACCCAGACTACGGAGCCTCTGAACAACTCCACGCCGCTTTCACGTTAAAAGGCAAACATAAAGGACGTCATGGGAACGCTGATCCTCGCGGTTACCGCACTTTTCCTGTACAGCGTCGGCACTGCCCTGCAGGCCCTCCATTTTCGTGGCAAGGTGCAAAGCAACCTGGCACTGACCACCCTGATTGGCGTACTTGCACTGATAGGCCACGGCCTGCTCATTGCCCAGACGGTCCACCTGGATGGCGGCTTCGATTTCAGCTTCTTCAAAAGCTCGGTACTGATTGCCTGGCTGATCGTTTTCCTGCTCCTCGGCCTGAATCTCTCCAAGCCGGTGGGCAGCCTGTTCCTGGGCGCTTACCCGCTGGCAGCGGCCACTATAGTCATGGCGCTGATCACCCATACGCCGTCACGACTGGTGCCGGATGAAAGCTACGGCATGCTGTCCCACATCGCCCTGTCGATTACCGCATACAGCCTGTTTACCCTGGCCGCCATTCAGGCCGCCCTGCTGTACTTCCAGAACCGCCAGCTGAAGCAGAACTACAACAGCCTGCTGGTGCGCAACCTGCCGCCACTGCAAACCATGGAATCGGTATTGTTCGAACTGGTCTGGGCGGGCGTAGTCCTGCTGACCCTCGCCATCATTACCGGCGCCATGTTCATCGAAGACCTGTTCGCCCAGGACCTGGCACACAAAACCCTGTTTTCCATGCTCTCCCTGGCCGTATTTGTCGGCCTGCTGGTGGGCCGCTACACCAAGGGCTGGCGCGGCATGACTGCAAGCCGCTGGACCCTGGCCGGCTGCGCCCTGCTGATGATGGCCTTTTACGGCAGCAAATTCGTGCTGGAAGTGCTGTTTCAGCGGGGCCTGTAATCCCGCAAACCGCTTGACACCGGCGCTTCACACCCCCTATTTTCGCAACTTGTCGTCAACGTAAGGGCTCCTCTTTTGAACGAAACATCGCTCACGGCGCTGTTCATCCTCCTCGTCGGCCTGATCATTCTGTCCGGCTTCTTTTCCAGCTCCGAAACCGGGATGATGTCCCTGAACCGCTATCGCCTGAAGCACATGGTAAAAAGCGGACACAAGGGCGCACGCCGGGCGCAGAACCTGCTGAACCGGACCGACCAGCTGATCGGCGTTATCCTGATCGGCAACAACTTCGTCAACATCTTCGCCTCATCCATTGCCACGGTGATTGCCATTCGCGTGTGGGGCGATGCGGGCATCGCCATTGCCACCGTTCTGCTGACCATCGTTATCCTGATCTTCGCCGAAGTCACCCCGAAAACCCTGGCAGCCCTGTTCCCGGAAAAGATAGCCTTTCCGGCCAGCCACGTACTGGGGCCGCTACTGAAAATCCTTTACCCGCTGGTATGGGCCGTCAACCTGTTTACCGGCATAATCCTGCGCCTGCTCGGGGTATCATCAGCCCAGGCTTCAGAGGATCACCTGAGCCGGGAAGAACTGCGTACCGTGGTGAATGAAGCGGGCGCCCTGATTCCTGCCAAGCACAAAGACATGCTGGTGAGCATCCTGGACCTGGACAACGTCACCGTGAACGACATCATGGTGCCCCGGAATGAAGTGGTCGGTGTCGACCTGGAAGACGACACCGATGTCATCCTTCGGCAACTCAAGACCAGCCAGCACACCCGGCTTCCGGTGTTCAGCGGCGACATCAACAATATCCAGGGCATTCTGCACCTGCGCAGCGTCGCTCGCCTGCGGCAGCAGGACGACATCGACAAAGACATGGTCCTGCAACTGTGCGCCGAGCCCTACTTCATTCCGGAAAGCACACCGCTGAACACCCAGCTGCTGAATTTCCAGAAGGGCCGGCGCCGGTTTGGCATTGTCGTGGACGAGTACGGAGACGTGCTGGGGCTGGCCACACTGGAAGACATCCTCGAGGAAATCGTTGGCGAATTCACCACTGACTTCGCCGCCACCTCCATGGACATCATCCCCCAGGACAACGGCACCTTTATTATCGATGGCAGCGCCGCCGTCCGGTCGATCAACAAGACCCTGGGCTGGAAACTGCCCACCGACGGCCCGAAAACCCTCAACGGCCTGATCACCGAAACCCTCGAGAACATCCCGGACACCAACGTCTGCCTGAAAGTAGACGGCCACCGGGTGGAGGTCCTGCAAATCAAGGACAACGTGGTGAAGGCCGCCATTGTCCACCCGCGAAAAAAGAAGAAGCGCGGCACCGGCTCATAACCGGAACCCGGAATGATGATTAATCATGTCATTCCGGCGTAAAATGCGCTAAATTTAACCAAAATCAGAACAGGCAAGAATCCAGCTCGGTCATGTATCCGGTTAAAGGCGTAAACAGGAGTCGGCCATGAAAAAGCAGTCCGGCATACATTACCTCCGTGAACACAGGGAAGCGGCAAGTACCCGCCCGGTTCCGCCGGAGGTCGCCCGTATCCGTGACACCGTTGTCGCGGGGCTGGGTGATTTACTGCAGGGAGCGTTCGATGCTGTCGACGACTCCCTGTTCGAGCTGGCAAACAATTCCAGAAGTAACAATGAACAAAACCGTTACTTCGAGGCGATGCGGGAAATCCGTATCAAGCGCAAAGGCGTCGAACGCCATTTCCAGAATGCCGTTGCCCGGTTCTTTGCGACACCACCGGTAACCGGTCAAGTCCGCAACGAAGAGGCTTCCCGGCCAACAAATGCCGACAGCCTGTCCCTTGTGGGTGACGACGACCTGGAAGAACAGGTGGCACTGAACGCCATGGTCAGCAAGGCCAAGGCACACTTTCAAGGCCCCTTGCTACAGCTTCAGGCCAGGTTTACCGAAGTCTATCCGGACGCCAGCGAAACTGCCCCGGTTAACCCCATGGCTCCGGAACACCTTTGCAGCGCCTTTGTCGAAGCCATCCAGACCCTGGAAATCCAGATTCGTGAACGGCTGATTGTGCTCAAGCAATTTGACCGCTACGTGGTCTCCAACCTGGGCATGCTGCTGGATGAAGCCAACCGCATCCTGATTCAGGCGGGCATCATTCCCAATTTCCGCTACCACGGCAAAACCGGCCAGCAGAAAGCCGCGACCACCAAGGCCGGGGAACCGTCGGGCGCCGCGCCGGAACAGCAAAGCAGCTACCAGCCCAGCGCAGAAGATTCCGTACTGTTTGAGCAGATCCGTCAAATGCTGGCCCAGCAACGGGCCAACTCGGGCATGCCGACCCGCCGTGCCGATCCATCAGTGCGGGTGATCGGTGGCCAGGAACTGATGAACCTGCTCGGCGCCCTGCCGGCACAGCAGATGTGGCCGGAGTCCGGCGATCTCAGCAGTGGCGAACCGGTGTCGGTAGACTTGCGCCAGGTTATTCAGGGCCTGATTACCCGAAATGCTGCCCAGGGCGAGAAAACCGCAGCCCTCAGCGAGGTGGATGAAGACCTCATCAACCTGGTGTCCATGCTGTTCGAATTCATTCTGGACGACTACAACCTGTCGTCGCCGGTGCAGGTGCTGATCAGCCGCCTGCAGATCCCGATCCTGAAAGTCGTCATCAAGGACAAGAGCTTCTTCAGCAAGGCCACCCATCCGGCCCGCAAGCTCCTGAACTCCCTGGCCCGCGCCGGTATCGGCTGGAGCAGCAGCGACGAGAAAAGCCGCGACAAGCTGTACGACCAGATTCACACCGTGGTACAGCGTATCCTCAACGAGTTCGATGGCGACATCAGCCTGTTTGAAACCCTGAACCAGGAGTTCGAACAGTTTCTGGAGCGGGAAAACCGCAAAGCCTCACTGGTTGAGCAGCGCACCCGGGAATCCGAACGCGGCCGCATCAAATCCCAGAAAGCCCAGGAAGCGGTCGATCGCCTGCTGAAGGAAAAGGTCGCCCGCTACGACCTGCCGGAATCCGTACACGATATCCTGGTACACGGCTGGAGCCGGGTAATGTTCCTGGCCTACCTGCGGGACGATGCCGAGCACCGCTGGCAGGAAACCGCCAAGGTGGTCGACGACCTGATCTGGTGCCTGCACCCCCACGAAGAAGACGAAGAGCGCGACCAGTGGGTACGGGTTGTACCTGGCCTGCTGAAAACCCTGCGCGCCGGGCTCGAAGAAGTGTCTTACAACGCCAACCGGCTCGACCAGATGATGGGCCAGCTCAAGCACGAACTGGCAGATGCCTTCCGCACCAACTCGTCCATCAAGGCCCGCAAGGAGCCGGAGCCGGTGCAGGAAGACACCGTGTCACTGCACTCCAAGGCCGAGTACCAGCAGGAGCTGGACGACGCAGCCATCGCCGAGTTCGTTACCCAGCTCGACAAGCTGGAGATTGGCCACTGGGTAGAGTTCAGCCTGGTGAACGGCACCAGCTTCCGCTGCAAACTGTCCGCCATCATTGATGAAGCCGACTGTTTTGTGTTCGTGAACCGCATGGGCCTGAAGGTGATCGAGAAAACCCGGGTAGAGCTGGCACATGAAATGCGCAGGGGCCGGCTGACACTGCTGGAACAGGGTGCCCTCATCGATCGCGCGCTTAACGCAATGGTTGGCAGCCTGCGCTCCAAGACCGCCTGATCGTAATGCCGGAGAAAGCACCACCCGCCCCGGCAATTCCGGCACATTACCGGCTGGCCCTGGCACTCTCCCTGGCCTTTATGGCACACACCCTGTTGCTTGCCGGACTTCCTGCCCCCTTGCAGGAAGTCCGCGAGGTCAGCCACCGGGTTGTTTTCCGTCTGGCCCGCGCACCCTCTGAGGCCACCCGGGCCAGTACCCCGGCTAGCTCCTCAGCCCAGCCGCCGCGGCACCCCGAGTTCGAAGTACCGACCACACCGGAACCCGTCACCACTACCGCGCCTTCCACTCCAGCACCGAAGCCGAAACCGGACCCAGTGCCGGCCCCGGAAGCTCCCGCACCAACACCCCAGCCCGCACCAAGCCCGGAACCGGCGCCAGCACCGGCCAGTACGCCAAGCATCGAGTCAGCACCGCGCACCGGCGAGCAGGAGTCTGCCGAAACCATTGCCCGGATCACCGACTCCCCCGCTGAGCGCGATCCCTACCTGACCCTGCTGGCCACCCACCTGGCCGAACAACTGGACCAGCAGCGGGTACCCGCAATCTCCCAGCTCGGACAAAAGGTAAGTATGGAACTTGAGCTGACATTACTGCCCAACGGCGCCCTGACCCGGGCCCGGGTAATCAGATCAACAGGGATACAAAGAATAGACGAAGCTGCCTATCGGGCCGCGCTGGCCGCCAGCCCCTATCCGGAGCCGAAAGGAGAGGAATCGGACCGTTTCGAGGTAAAACTGGTGTTCACCCCGAAACGGACCTGAAGGGTCAGATCAGGCTTCGGCCTGCTTTACCGCATCTTTAACAACCTTGGCCAGCTCACCGCTTTCGGCCATCTCCAGGACGATATCGCAGCCACCGAGCAGTTCGCCATTGATGTACAGCTGCGGGTAGGTCGGCCAGCTGGAGTAGATTTTCAGGGCTTCACGCAGTTCCTGGTTGTCCAGGATATTTACAAACGCAAAACGCTCGCCACACGCCATCAGGGCCTGGACGGTACGGGAAGAAAAGCCACACTGCGGAGCCTGGGGAGTACCCTTCATGTACAGAATGACCGGGTTCTCTTCCAGCTGGCTTTTAATGGTTTCATTGATGTCCATGAACATACACCTCTGATTGAAAATAGGGGGCGCCGCATTCCGGCTCTGGTTGGCTATTGTACACACCTGCCGGAGCGCACACCAAGCGGCTCCGGTTGATCCGGAGCAAGCCCTGCCGGGCAGCGTTGTCATAGCGGTTGCGAAGGGCTAGACTTGATGCCCTTTTCAGAACCAATCCGTTCCGGAGTTTCCTTGAAGGGGCCTTCCATGGCAGTAAGACATTTCCTGACACTGAATGACATGTCCACCAGCGAACTTGAAGACCTGCTGGACCATGCCTCCCGCCTGCGCCGGGACTGGCGTGCGGGCAACGTCAGAGATTCCCTTAAAAACAAAGTCCTGGCGATGATCTTCGAAAAATCATCCACCCGTACCCGGGTGTCTTTCGAAGCGGGCATGGCCCAGCTGGGCGGCTCTGCCATGTTCCTGTCACCCCGTGATACACAGCTGGGCCGTGGCGAGCCGATCGAAGACTCTGCCATCGTGATCTCCAGCATGGTGGATGCGGTGATGATACGTACATTCGCTCATGAAACCGTGGAGCGTTTTTCCGCTGCCTCCAGCAAGCCGGTCATCAATGCCCTGACAGACGATTTCCACCCCTGCCAGTTGCTGGCCGACATGCAGACCTACCGGGAACACCGGGGCAGCATCAAGGGTGCTACCGTGGCCTGGATTGGCGATGGCAACAATATGTGCCACTCCTACATCAACGCGGCAGCACAGTTTGATTTCCACCTGAACGTAGCCTGCCCGGAAGGCTACGAGCCGGATGCGAAACTGCTGGCCGACCACGCCGACCGGGTGACGGTATACCGCACACCGGGCGAAGCGGCCACCGGCGCCGACCTGCTGGTAACCGACGTCTGGGCCTCCATGGGCCAGGAACACGAACAGAAGGCCCGGGAGCGGGCATTCCGGGACTACCAGATCAACCCTGCACTGATGAGCCAGGCCAACAAGGATGCGCTGTTCATGCACTGCCTGCCGGCCCACCGGGGTGAAGAGATTTCCGCCGACATGATGGAGCATCCCGGCTCTGTGGTATGGGACGAGGCCGAAAACCGCCTGCATGCCCAGAAAGCCCTGCTCGAATTCCTCATTCTGAACCGTCTGGACTGATCCATGGTCAATACACCGGCACCGGCTTCCGGCTGGTTACTGGAAGTGAACAACCTGTCCTGTGGTTACGGCGGCGATTCCGTGGTGCGGGACGTCAGCTTTGCCCTCAGCCACGGCGATATCGGTTGCCTGCTTGGCCCCAGTGGTTGCGGCAAAAGCACCATTCTCCGGGCCCTGGCCGGTTTTCTGCCCATCAGCCATGGCGAAATCCAGCTGCAGGGCCAGGCCATCAGCCTGCCCGGCCGCACGCTGGCGCCGGAAAAGCGCAAGATCGGCATGGTCTTCCAGGACTATGCCCTGTTCCCGCACCTGACCATTGCCGATAACGTCGGCTTTGGCCTGAAAGACCTGAAAAAGCCCGAGCGCCGCCAGAAGGTCATGGAACTGTTGAACCTGGTGCACCTGCAGGACCTTGCCGACAGCTATCCGCACCAGTTGTCAGGCGGCCAGCAGCAGCGGGTGGCCTTGGCCCGGGCCCTGGCTCCGGAACCTACCCTGATCCTGCTGGATGAGCCGTTCTCCAACCTGGACACCGACCTGCGCCGCAGGCTAAGCCTGGACGTGCGGGAAATCCTGAAAACACTGGGCATCAGCGCCATCCTGGTCACCCACGACCAGCAGGAAGCCTTTGCCATGTGTGACCAGATTGCCGTGCTGCAAAGCGGACAGATCCAGCAGTGGGACGTGCCCTACAACCTGTACCATGAACCCTCCAACCGCTTTGTGGCCAGCTTTGTCGGCCAGGGCGGCTTCATCCCCGGCAAGGCCCTGGGGCCGGATATCATCGAATCCGAGCTGGGCATTATTCATGGTAACCGTGCCTACAAGTGGCAAGAGGGAACCCTGGTAGACGTGCTGATCCGGCCCGACGACATCGTTTACGATGAACACTCCGACCTCAAGCCCAAAGTGGTGGAAAAGACCTTTGCCGGCACCTCTACCCTGTACCGTTTCCGGTGCTCGGAAGACACCGAATTTGAAGTTCTGTTCCGCAGCCACCTGGATTTCCACATTGGCGAGCAGGTGCCGGTGCGGGTCGAGGCCGACCACCTGATCGCTTTCGAGCGCACCGCCTGAGTCGGTCGCGCTCAGTTATTACACACCCGCTCCACAGCATCCAGCCAGCCGGCGTAGAGGGATTCCCTCAAAGCCGGTTTCATATCCGGCCGGAACTGGCGCTCACATTCCCACATTCCGGTAATCTGCTCCAGGTTCTCGAACACACCGGTTTGTAATCCGGCCAGGTAGGCCGCCCCCAGTGCCGTGGTTTCGGTCACCCTGGGCCGGTCTACCGGTACATTCAGGATGTCGGCCAGGAACTGCATAACCCAGTCGTTCACCGCCATGCCACCGTCCACCCGCAAGGACTCCAGCCGGGCACCGTCGTTACGGATAGCCCGCACAAGATCCTTGGTCTGGTAACAGACCGATTGCAGGCCGGCGGTCACGATTTCTGCAATGCCGGTATCCCGGGTCAGACCCAGAATGGCGCCGCGGGCATTCGGATCCCAATGGGGCGCGCCCAGCCCGGTGAAGGCTGGCACCAGGTACACCGCATTGTCGGCGCCCACAGCCTCGGCGTGGCTGGTCGATTCGCTGGCGTGGGCAATCAGCTGTAAGCCGTCCCGCAACCACTGCATGGCAGCACCGGCCACAAAGATACTGCCTTCAATGGCGTAGCAGGGCTTGCCGTTGAGCCGGTAAGCCATGGTGGTCAGCAGGCGGTTTTCCGAGCGCAAGGCCTTGTCGCCGGTATTGAGCATCAGGAAGCAGCCGGTGCCGTAGGTACTCTTGGCCATGCCGGGCTCAAAACAGGCCTGGCCAATCAGGGCAGCATGCTGGTCACCGGCAATGCCGGCAACCGGTACCGCTGCCCCCAGCCATTCCTCGGCGGTCTGGCCATACTCATCCGCGCTGTCGAGCACCTCGGGCATCAGCGCGGCAGGCACCCGGAACAGCTTCAGGAGCTCGTCATCCCAATCCTGGGTGTGGATATTGAACAGGGCCGTTCGGGAAGCGTTGGTGGCATCTGTGCGGTGGGCTTCGCCCCGGGTCAGGTTCCATAAAAGCCAGCTGTCGACCGTACCGAACGCCAGCTCGCCTGCCTCTGCCTTTTGCCGGGCACCTTCCACGTTGTCCAGCAACCAGGCAATCTTGGTGGCAGAGAAGTAAGGGTCTATCAGCAATCCGGTGCGGTCCACCACCAGCGATTCGTAGCCATCGGCCCGCAACTTGGTGCACAGAGAGGCCGTGCGACGGTCCTGCCAGACAATGGCGTGATGGATTGGCTCTCCGGTCGCCCGGTCCCAGATAATGGTGGTTTCCCGCTGATTGGTAATGCCGATTCCCGCCAGGTCTGACGCCTGCAGGCCTGCTTTGTCCAGCGCACCGCGGCAAACCGTCAGCGTGCTGTCCCAGATTTCCCGGGCATCGTGTTCTACCCAGCCATCTTTCGGAAAGTATTGATGGAATTCCTGCTGGGCCACGGCAACCTGGTTACCGGTTTCGTTAAAGACAATCGCTCTGGAACTGGTGGTGCCCTGATCAATGGCTAAGAGATAACGGGACATCTAACTCTCCTGTTGTTTTCAGGAGATTCTACCAGCCGGGGCTGTGTGGAGGGGAACAGATACAAGGGACAAAAACCGGAAGCAAAAAAAAGGGCCGGAAAAGACCGGCCCTCAAATGACGAATGAAACAAGGAAAGTTCGTAAGAACTACAACCTCAAAAGTCATCCCTTACGTTTTCGATTATTGACCAGCCGCCCCACGGGTTCAGTAGCGGTTCTGTAGAGGTTTGTTACATCTGGTGAGGCCGCGAGCACTGGTTCACAAAACTGAGTCCACCGGCTTACGACGGGGCCAGACCAGGCTGAACCGGGCTCCGCCCAGCTCGTCGCTACGGCCCAGAAACGCCTGCCCGCCATGCCAGTAAAGTATGCGGCGAACAATCGACAAGCCCAGGCCATAACCGCCGGAAGTTCGGGTACGGCTGTCATCCAGGCGGGCAAAGGCGGTGAAGACTTTCTCCCAATCCTGTTCGGGAATGCCGGGGCCATCGTCTTCTACATCGATGCGGCAGGTATTTTCATCCAGCTGGCAGTTCACCACCACGCGGCTGTCGGCGTAGCGGGCAGCGTTGCCAACCAGGTTCTGGATGGCCCGGTGAATATAGCGGGGCTCCATGTCCGCCAGCGCCCAACGTTCAGAAGCCTTATCAATACGGCACTCAATGTTGATGCCTTCGCGGATCTGTCGTTGCTCCTCCACCACCTGCCGGGCAATATCGGTAACCGAGCCTTCCCGCAGGCTGAACACCGGCCCGCCCTGCTCGAGCCGGGCATAGGTGAGAATCTCGTCAATCAGCTCGTCCAGCTCCTGGATATCACCATCGATACCGGACAACTGCTTTTCCATGGTCTCCGGGGAACTGGCCGATTCGATCATCTGCACACCGAAGCGGATACGTGCTACCGGCGTTCTCAGCTCGTGGGACACCGCGTGGATCATTTCTCGCTGCACCTGCACCAGGCGCTGGATATGTTCTGCCATGCCGTTAAACGAAGAGGCCAGGCGGGACACCAGCGTACCGGCCTCGGATTCCACCCGGGCGCCCATCTCCCCCCGGGCAATACGCACGGCCACCGCCTCGACCTTGCGCAGGCGACCATCCACAAAACGTAATCCCAGATACAGGCCCAGAGCCAGCACACCACCAATCACCGCAGCCAGCAGCACCAGCATTGGCCAGCCCCAGGGATTGAACGGCGCCGGCATGGTCATTCGCACCAGGTCGCCCTCCGACAACCGGAGCAGCACACTGGCACGGCGCCCCTCATGGAACACCGAAAAGCCGCGGTCGCCCAGGTCCTGCAACACCGCCTGGTCCGGTAACTGATCCGCTGACTGCAATGGCCCGATAGACACATTCAGCGATTGCCCCAGTTCTTCGGATACATGGTTCAGCTGCTGCGGATTAGCCGTATCCAGGTGCCAGCGCACCAGCAGGGCCAGCGCACGGGTAAGTTCCGGGTAGGTTTGCTCCAGCGCCAGGCCGAGAATGCTGCCGTCGCCGGCACGCACAAAAAACCGGTAGCCGGTGCCCGCCGGCTCCGCGACCACCTGGCCATAGGCCAGGCGTTCAGCCAGTACCGGGGCATCTTGCAACTGTTCTGGCAGCAGCGTGTGCAGGCCGAACAGCGAAGGCATCCAGTGGTATTGCCGGGCCGGGTCAGGAACCGCCGCCAGCCAGCGCATCAGCGGCTCGGCGGCCTGCTCATGCCAGTACTGGCCCCGCACGGAATTGATGCCGTTGAACAACAGCACACACAGCACCAGCACTGCAGCGGTGATGGCCAGCAGTCGGGCGTAGATTTTCAGGAAGAACTTCAGGGACATGGAAACAAACCCTGGTAACCGGCACCGCCCCGAACGGGCGGCGCCTGGGGCGATCAGGCTTCTTTAACGAACAGATAGCCTTTGCTGCGCACAGTCTTGATACGGCGCGGGTGTATCGGGTCATCACCGATTTTCGGGCGAATGCGGGACACACGAACGTCAATGGAGCGGTCCTGGCCGTCGTATTCAATGCCGCGCAATGCGGTGAAAATCTCTTCCCGGCTCAGTACCCGGCCGGCATTGCTGGCCAGCAGCCAAAGCAGGTCGAACTCGGCACTGGTCAGGTCAATGCTCTGTTCATTGAGCCAGGCTTCGCGCATGGAGCGGTCCACCACCAGGTCATTGAACTGCAAACGCACAGGTTCTTCGCCGGAGTTTTCCTCAGCCGCCATCGGGGTGTTCTCTACCCGGCGCAGCATGGCGCGGATCCGGGCCAGCAGAACCCGGGGCTGAACGGGCTTGCCGATGTAGTCATCAGCGCCCATTTCAAGGCCCAGAACCTGGTCGAGGTCGTCAGTGCGGGCAGTCAGCATGATGATCGGGCCGGAATAGTAAGGTCGAACCCGCCGGCAGATCGACAGGCCATCTTCTCCGGGCAGCATCAGGTCCAGAACCACAAGATCCGGCTGCTCATTGCGGATACGTTCAACGGCGGCGCCACCGTGGGTTTCCAGAGAGACCGTCAGGCCATTGCTCTCAAGATACTCGCGGGTAAGATCCGCCAGCCGCTCGTCATCCTCTACGATCAGGATTCGCCAACTCTCGTTTGTCTGCTCCACGCCATCCATCTCTGTTGTTATGTGACCGTTGTTCGGGGTTACAGCCCCTGACAATACAGGCAACGTTCAGTTACAGCAATTATACATGCTATTCAGAAATATACATGGAACCGGCAAGGGGTTACAGCTTGTGACACAGTTCCGCTTTTTACCACACCCCTGCGGCTGTCACAGACACGTCACCGGTAAGTCACCGGCCTGTCATACGCGGTTCATAGCCTTGACCTGAACAAGAAACAACGAGGCAACGCCATGACCGCACAAACTGCACGCACGCAACCACGCCGCGGCCGTAACCTGAAAATCAGCCTGACCCGCAGCCCGGACCAGGTAGAGGCCGCCCAGCGCCTGCGTTACCGGGTGTTTTCCGAGGAATACGGCAGCGACCTGGGCGCCACGGTTCCGGGGCTGGATGCCGATGCCTACGACGCTGTGTGTGATCACCTGATCGTCACGGACGAAGACACCGGCGAACCCGTTGCCACCACCCGAATCCTGCACCAGCAGAACGCCGCTGCCATCGGCGGATTCTACTCGGCCGGAGAGTTTGACCTGGCCGCCCTGGGCCAGTTGCCCGGCACCATGGCCGAGCTGGGCCGCACCTGTGTGCACCCGGATTACCGCAATGGCGGCACCATAACCTTGTTGTGGGCGGCCATTGCCGAGTACCTCACCGAAAGACAGGTCGACTACCTGATCGGCTGTGCCAGCATCAGCATGGCGGACGGTGGCGGCCGGGCCTGGCGCATTGCCCAACACCTGCAGCAGCAGTATTTATCTGCGCCTGAGTGCCGGGTTACTCCGCTGCGCCCCCTACCCCACCTGACCCATCCGGAAACCCACAAAACCGAAGACATCCCCGCGCTCATCCGGGCCTATATGCGCCTGGGCGCCAAGGTCTGCGGCGAGCCTTGCTGGGACCCGGAGTTCCGTTGTGCGGATGTACTGGTACTGCTGGAAGTCAGCAACCTGGCCGGCCGCTACAGCCGGCACTTCCTGCGCAAACCGGCCTGAGTTGCGATGAGCGGGATTCGACTGGCCACCCGGTTGCTGGCCTTCGCCCTGTTCCTGTGTGGCACCTGTGTGCTGACCCTGGCTTTGTTAGCAGCCGACCGGGTCAGGAAGCAGCCCACAGACAAGAACCCCTGGGCCACCTTCTGTTTCCGGCAGGCTTGCCGGTGCCTGGGCTGGCAGGTACAGGTGCACGGCCAGCCAACCTCCGGCAATGCCCTGTACGTAGCCAATCACATCAGCTGGTCAGACATTCCGGCACTCGGCAGCCTCACCCCGTTGCGGTTTCTGTCCAAGGCTGAAGTTGGCAACTGGCCGGTGATCGGATGGCTGGCCCGGCAGGCCGGCACCCTGTTTATCAAACGCGGTGGCGGCCAGGCACGGAGAATAAAGAAAACAATGGTGGAGCACCTGCAGGCGGGGGAATCGGTCCTGGTGTTCCCGGAAGGCACCACCAGTTCCGGGCTTGCAGTATTGCCGATGCACGGGTTATTGCTGACTGCGGCGCGGGACGCCGGGGTTCCTGTTCAGCCGGTCACCATCGGTTACCGGCGTAACCAGCGGCCAGACCCGGTTGCGCCCTTTGTAGGTGACGACAGCTTCCAGCGGCACCTGGTGCGCTTGCTCAGCCTGCCGCCAACCTGCATCGAGATCGTGTTTCACCCGCCGGTCACGGCAGACCAGCCGGTGAACGAACTTAGCCGTCATATCCACCAGGAGATCAGCGCCGGCCTGAAGCGGATTCATTCCGGCGAATTCGATACCTGCGAACCGCTGCCGGTCAGAACAACGGCCGGCCCTGGGCTATCTCGTCTTCCGTAGCCTCGCGGCGACCGACGATTTCCAGGTCAAAATACAGGGTGAATCCTGCCAACGGGTGGTTGGCGTCAACCTTCACCAGGTTGCCGTCAATCGCGACCACCTGGACCACCTGGGCTTCGTCACCGGAATTGGTCTGGAAGCGCATACCCACATCCAGGTTTTCCACCCCTTCGAACAGCGAGCGGGGCACCTTGCGTACCAGTTCGTCCCGGTATTCACCGTAGGCCATCTCCGGCGGAATCGTCACTTCCAGGCAGTCTCCCACCTTGCGGTCTTTCACCGCTTCCTGGATACCTTCGATAATCTCTGGCGAACCATAAAGAAAGTGCAGCGGCTCGCTGCCTTCCGAGGTATCCACCAGTTCGCCAATGCGGTTTTTCAGCACATAGTGGACGGTAAAGACTTCCGGCTTTTCTTGCGGGGTTTGTGCTTGCATCAGTTTTTCGGCTTTCCTGTCGGTGTCGGAGTTTCCAGGCGTTCAAGGCCGTGGATGACCAGCTTGCGGTCCAGCTTTTCCCGCAACCCGGAGGGCCGCTGCAGCCCCATGCGCTCAAGCAGCGCCTGGTAGCGACCTTCCTCATCCTCGGCCCGCAGGGCCTGCCAGAGGGTGGCGAGTTTACCACGACGGGAGCCGGTTGCGGCCTTCAGCCCCTTAAGGGCTTTCCCCAGTGTCAGTTCTTCGTCGGTGAAATCCCGGCCGAACGGGAAGGCCGGGAACCAGTCGCCCTCACCCGCCGCATTCATGGCGTTACGCACGGCCGCCGGCGTGTTGTCTTTCCAGTGTGCCGGTATCTTGAAGTCAGCCCGCACCTTGCCGGCCTGCTTGGCCTGTTTCAGCAGCCCTTCCTGGAAACGGGCATCTGCAATGCGGATCAGCCGCAGCATCACCTGCTCGTCGCTCTGGCCCCTCAGGTCAGCAATGCCGTATTCGGTGATCACAATGTCCCGGAGGTGCCGGGGAATGGTGCAGTGGGCGTAGTTATAGACGATGTTGGAAACGGTTTCGCCGCGGGATACACGGGTTGCCCGCAGGGCCAGGATAGACCGGGCACCCGGCAGCTCATGGGCCATGGAGACAAAGTTGTACTGGCCACCCACACCGCTGACCACGCGGCCATCGGCCAGGCCGTCAGACACCGCCGCGCCGTTCAGTGTGTACATCATCGCAGAATTGATAAACCGGCTGTGAACCCGCTGGGCGGCTTTCAGCCGCTGGTTACCGAAGCGGTGGTCATACAGGTGGTTAATATAGTTCACGCTGGTCATGCATACGCGGTCCCGCTGCTCCGGGGGCAATTCCCTCAGGGCCTGGTAGAACTTCTCGGGGCCCACATAGAAACCGCCGTGCATGACAATGCCGCCCGCCAGTTTGTCCCCAAGGGCATGCTCTGCCAGTGCCTGACGGGTTTCCGCATCGGCCAGGTCGGCCTGAACCGATAGCTGTTCATCCAGAACCAGTCGCCCGCCGCGTAACTCGACACCGGCTCGGATCACCCCGTAGCGGATCAGCCACTGCAGGTCCCGGGCCCGAAGGGGTGACTCGATCAGCCCTTCCTTGAGCAGTGCATCCAGCATATCCAGCGAAGGCTGCCCGCTGATATCGCCCTGATTGATCAGCTCTTGCAGGCGGGCGTCGTCGAACACCTCCCGCTCCAGGATGCCTTCCTGCATCAGGTACAGAAAGCCGTCCACCATCATTTCGCTGCAGCCGTACAGTCCCTCGTCAAAGCGGCCGGTACCGCCAGACTCGCTGGCCACCGGGAACTCTTCCGCCACGTTCAGGTGTTTGTACACCGCCTGCCAGGCGTCATTGCTGTGGTGGCGCAGAATGGCATTGTGCACCAGCGCGGCCCCCAGGGAACCGATGCCCACCTGAAGCGTGCCACCATCTTTAAGCAATGTGCTGGCGTAAAAGCCGATCATATGGTCGGCGGGGCTGACCGCCATCTGGGGTGCTGAAAACAGGGGATAATCGGTTCTGGAATCTGCCAGCACCACATCGAACTGGTTCTCGGGCACCGCCGCGTCGTGGCCGAACCAGGGCAGGTTGCTGTTTACTTCGCCCACGATGGCCACCGGGGTGCCCTGCGCTTCCCGCTCCCGCATCAAAGGCAGGATATCCAGCGTCAGGTCCGGGTTACAGCTGAAGCTCAACTCGCCGGGCCTGTCGTGTTCGGCGCCCGGCGACATCAACTGGCCGATCACGTTGATGCCCTGGGCCATCAGGTCACGCACCGCATGGGTGTAGTTGGTGCATACGTAATTGCGCTGCTGGTCCCGGTTATTCAGGTAACTGCCGGCCTTGAAGAAGAATTCAGACACGGTCACGTTTGCCGGCAACCGGTTGTTGGTCACATCCCGGGCGTAGGCCAGCTCGGGAATGTTGCCGTAAAGCCGCCGTGCAAACGGGCCCATAAAGCGTTTTTCAAGGGAGGAGCTGCCTTCCGGCGCAAGCAGGGACAAAGCGGTGACAATGTGCAACTGGATTTCCGGGTCGTCCTTGGCGCGCTGGTAGAGGGCGTTCACAAAGCGCACCGGCTTGCCCAGCCCGAGCGGCAACCCGAGGGTAATCCGCTTGCCTACCCGCTCGATCACGCGGTCTACACAGTCATTTGCGTTATCGGAATAGATTCCGTTCTGCTCGGCCATTTCCGGCTCCTCGTTCGATGAGAATCTCAACAGTCGTGATGATCACACGAGCAAACGAGGCTGACAATGCGTCAGATCAGGAGAAACGGCAGAAAGGAGGGGCAAAAAAGGGGATCAGAAATTCCAGCGCAGGTTCAGGCACGCACCTTCATTGAGCAGGGCAATACCGTGGTCAGCCTGGGCACCGTCAGATGCGTAGGATTTACCGGAATTGCGGGAGCGCACAAGGCCGTGGCTCAGAAGCCTGGAGCCAATGGCTGCGAAGGCATCACTGCGGCCTTCTTCAACATCGCCAGACATCCATTCCTGGAATTCGTAGATATCTTCGGGCGACATGGCACCATCACGCTCGGCCATCATGCGCTCCGACAGCATAGGCTCGGACAACACCGGCTCGGTCGCCTCTGCGCGCACCGCGAAGGCAACCAGGTTAAGCGCCAGAAGAATCAGAAACAGACGAATAATCATGACAAAACAAAAAACCTGGGGTCGTTTATTTGGCCGAAAGGCTACTGTACGAAAGTCTAGTGATTATCCATGAAATTGATGTGAATTTGCACACAAATGCGCCAGCAATCTGGCGCATTTACGGCACTTTTTTGTCAAGAAATGATCAGTTATTTTGCATTCTGTAACATTTGCCCGGTTACCCGGGCAACACCGATCACGGGCAGGGGTAGGTGAACTCGGCGTGGATCGCCTCAATCGCAGCGACCAGGTCCTGGCTCAGGTTAATCTCGGCAGAACCGATGTTCTCCTTCAGCTGCTCCATGCTGGTGGCGCCGATGATATTGCTGGTAACAAACTCCCGGCTGTTTACCCAGGCCAGCGCCATCTGCGCTGGCGACAGGCCATTCTGGTGCGCCAGTTCGCAATAGGCCCGGGTGGCGTCGGCAGCATGCTCTCCGGTGTACCGGCTGAAACGCTCATACAGGGTCAGCCGCGCCTTTTCCGGCCACTTGCCACCCAGGTACTTGCCGGTAAGCATGCCGAAGGCCAGCGGCGAATACGCCAGCAGCCCGGTGCCTTCACGGTGAGCAAATTCGGCCAGTCCGGATTCGAACGAACGGTTCAGCAGGCTGTACGGGTTCTGGATAGACACCACCCGGGGCCAGCCATTCTCGCGTGACAGCCGCAGGTATTCCATGGTGCCCCAGGGCGTCTCGTTCGACAGGCCCACGTGGCGTATTTTGCCCTCTTTGACCAGCTCGTCCAGGGCACCCAGGGTTTCCTCGATGGGCGTCATGGTTTCACTGGGGTTGCGCACATAACCCAGCTTGCCGAAGAAATTGGCGCTGCGATCCGGCCAGTGCACCTGGTACAAATCGATATAATCCGTTTGCAGGCGCTTCAAGCTGCTTTCGCAGGCTTCACGGATGTGATCCCGGGTCAGCCTGGGGCCGCCACGCAGGTAACCGAGGCCATTGCCGGGGCCTGCCACCTTGCTGGCAATCACCAGGTCATCCCGCTTGCCCCGGCTGGCCAGCCAGTTGCCCAGGTAGGTTTCGGTCAGGCCCTGGGTTTCAGCCCGGGGCGGCACCGGGTACATCTCGGCGGCGTCGATAAAGTTGATGCCGGCGCCGGTGGCGTAGTCCAGCTGCTCAAACGCTTCCTGCTCGGTATTCTGTTCGCCCCAGGTCATGGTGCCCAGGCAAATCAGACTGACATCAATGTCGGTGTTTCCAAGTTTTCGCGTTTGCATGAATTCTCCTCGTTTGCATGAGAGATCAGTAACCACAATACGTAAAGGGATTGTCACAGGGCTGTCGCATTACTGTCATGGCCGGTTTCCATAGTGGAGGCATGACAGAAAAACCTTCAGGACAAGCCGTGACAGAACTCCCGCCAACTGACCGGCGCGCGCACCACATTACCATTGTTTCCGAGACGTTTCCGCCGGAAATCAATGGCGTGGCCAACACCATGAAGCACCTGTGCCAGGGGCTGGTGCAGCGTGGGCATGCGGTTACGGTGGTTCGCCCTGGCCAGCGCCGGGAAGGCAACGGCCTGTTCGACTGTAACGGCGACGGCCTGTGTTCCCGGCAGCTGATTGTTTCCGGCCTGCCCCTGCCCGGCTACAAAGACCTGCAGTTCGGCCTGTGCCGCCCCTCCACCCTGAAGAATTTGTGGCAGAACCGCCGGCCGGATGCCGTTTACGTGGCAACCCAGGGGCCCCTCGGGATTGCCGCGGTGTCTGCCGCACGAAAACTGCAGATCCCCGTCATCTCCGGCTTCCACACCAACTTTCACAGCTACTCCCGCTACTACGGCGTGGGCGCACTGGAACGCCTGCTGTGCGCCTACGGCCGCTGGTTCCATAACCGCACGGCCCTGACCCTGGTGCCAACCCGGAAAATGCAGGCGGTTACCCGCAGCATGGGCATCACCAACGCCGGCCTGTGGGCCCGGGGCGTGGATTGTCAGCGCTTTACTCCCCACAAGCGTGATGAAGGCCTGCGCAAGGGCTGGGGCCTGGGCGAAAACGACAAAGCCGTGCTCTATGTGGGGCGCCTGGCACTGGAAAAAAACATCCGCAAAGCCGTGGCCTGCTTCGAGCGCATCAAAGGCCTGCATGCCAACGCCCGATTTATCCTGGTGGGCGATGGGCCACTGCGGCGACAGCTGGAAGAGCGACACCCGGACTACATTTTCTGTGGTACCCGGCAAGGCGACGATCTGGCCCGGCACTATGCCTCCGGCGACCTGTTCCTGTTCCCCAGCAAAACCGACACCTTCGGCAACGTGGTGCTGGAAGCCATGGCCAGCGGCCTGGCGGTAGTGGCGTTTGACGATGCCGCTGCGGCGGAACACATCCGGCACGAGGAGAACGGCCTGAAAGCGCCGCTCACCGAAGACGAAAGCTTTATCAACAACGCCCTGCGACTGGCAGACCAACCCAGCCTGCTGCAACGGATCCGGGCCCAGGCCCGGCTGGACGCACTGGAGCTGAGCTGGCACAGCCAGATAGAACAATTCGAACAACTGGTACTCAACCAACCTGCACAGGCCCGATACCATGGCGTCAACAAGCAAAGCATCCAGACTCTTTGAACTGGCCGACCAGCGTGAATACGCCCTGTGCCAGTCCATCAACCGCACCATTCGTTTCCGGCCGGTAAAAGGCTACTTCCAGCTGGTCAGCCGGCTGGGTGATGGCTGGTTCTGGTACGCACTGATTCTCTCTATTCCCTTTATGGCACCGGCCCACGGCCAGAACATCGCTGTACTGATGGCGTTTACCGGGCTGACCTGCACCATTAGCTATAAAGGCCTCAAGCACTGGCTGATCCGCGAGCGGCCATTTATTTCTTTCCCGGCCATCAACTGCGCTACACCCCCACTGGATCGCTACAGCTTCCCGTCGGGCCACACCCTGCACGCGGTGTGTTTCCAGGCCATGCTGTTTGCCACCCTGCCGGCGCTGGCCTGGGCCATCCTGCCATTTACCCTGTCTGTAGCCGCCTCCCGGGTGGTACTGGGGCTGCACTATCCGAGTGACGTGGCGGCCGGCGCCCTGATTGGCGGCCTGATGGGCTGGACTTCGGTACAGCTGTTCGGCGATCTGCTGCAGCTCAGTCAAACAGTCGCAGCTGGGTAACCGGCGCTTCGTCGTTCCGAAAGCGCACCCCTACCCCCATTAACCGCACCGGCCGATCCCGGTTGCTGACCAGCTCATCCAGTAACGGCTGGTAATCCTCCGGAGCGGGTTCCGCCACCGTGTCCCGCACCCGCTCCAGGGTGTGAGTCGAAAAATCGCTGTAACGGATTTTCACGAACAGTTTGTGAATGGGCTTGTCCCGGCCCTTGCGGGCCAGGCGCAGGTTGAGATCGGCCACCAGCGCCGGCATCACCGATTCACACGCCTCCTTGCCCGGCAAATCCTGGGAGAAGGTTCGCTCTACGCTGACCGATTTCGCCACCCGCGACACCACCACCCGGCGCTCATCCCGGCCATGGGCCATTTCGAACAGCCGGTAGCCCTGTTTGCCGAATTTCTCGATCAGCACATCGGCGCCTAAAGCCTGCATATCACCACAGGTTTCGACCCCCAGCGCGTGCAACTTGCCTGCCGTTACCTGGCCCACACCAAACAGTTTTTCCACCGGCAGCGCCTCTGCAAACGCCTGCACCTCCTCCGGCGTGATCACAAACAGGCCGTCAGGCTTGCGCCAGTCGCTGGCAATCTTGGCCAGGAACTTGTTTGGTGCCACCCCGGCGGAAATGGTGATCCCCACCTCCCGCTTCACCCGCTCCCGCAGGTGCCGGGCCATCAGGGTGGCACTGCCTTTATGGTCAGTAATGTCGGAGACATCCAGGAAGGCTTCATCCAGCGACAGCGGCTCCACCAGGTCGGTCATATCACGAAGAATGGCCATCACCTGCTGGGAAACCGCCCGGTACTTGCCCAGGTCCGGTGGCACCATCACCAGCCCGGGGCACAGACGCCGGGCTTCGCTGCCCGGCATGGCCGAGCGCACGCCAAAAGCCCGGGCCTTATAATTGCAGGTAGTCACCACACCACGGCCGCCGGCGCCGCCCACAGCCAGCGGAACGTCCCGCAAAGACGGGTCGTCACGCATCTCGACAGCGGCGTAAAAACAGTCGCAATCTACATGGATGATCTTGCGCTGGGCCATACAGGCAGGCTCACGTTAACAATCTGTACGTTTATACAGCCTTGTATCTTACGGTAACATGCCGAGAATGTCAGGAAACCCAGAACATAACCCGGTACATCACTGTGAGGCTCCATGACTAATCCCATCCCCAAGAATGATCGCACTGAAATCGAAGCGGCCGCCTTCCGCCGCCTGGTTGCGCACCTGCGCGAGCGCACCGACGTACAGAACATCGACCTGATGAACCTGTCCGGCTTCTGCCGCAACTGTCTGTCCAAGTGGTACCGCGCCGAAGCCGCCGAACGCGGGTTCGAGATCACAGACCCGGCCGCCCGTGAAGAAATCTACGGCATGCCTTACGAAGACTGGAAAGCGAAGTACCAGACCGGCCCGAAACAGGACCACAAATAATGAACGCTGCTGAAGCCGTTCGCATTCACCTGGCCTCACTGCAGGGCGGCCACGCCAGTTTTGACGACACCCTGGCGCTGATCGACCAGCACTTCGAGTTCCAGCCCACCGGTTTCAACAACGGTCCGCTGCGTAACGAGGCCGGCGAGAACGCCGGTTCCTGCCGGGTGTTTGCCCTGGGCCAGTACTGCAACCTGAACGAAGCCGATACCCTGCAGCTGTTTGCCCAGCACTACCAGCAGGTACTGGGCGACCCGGCCGGCGACAGCCACGGCAACATCCGCCAGTTCATCAGTACCGGCTGGTCCGGAATCCGCTTTGACGGCCAGCCATTGCGCCCGAGAAACGAAACCAACTCGTAAAACACCAGGGAAGACTGCTATTCATGAGCGATACCGCCACCTCCGGGGTAAAACAGAGTTTCCAGCTGAAAAGCGCAAACGTCTCACTGACGGCCCTGGAGCTTTACTACTTCGACAACGATGAGTTCGAAGCCAACCTGCGGGACAAGATCAGCCAGGCACCGGGTTTCTTCAAAGACATCCCGCTGATCATCAGCCTGGAAAAATACGAAGGCCTGGACAGCGAACTGGATTTCTTCAAGATCATCGGTACGTGTCGCCGCCACAACATCCACGTGATTGGCGTTCGTGCCGGCAATGAAGACCAGCGCCGACTGGCCCGGGGCGCTTCCCTGGCCCTGCTGCCAGGCGGTACGGTACGCGAAAAGCCACAAACGGCAGCCCCGGAACCGGAAGCTGCGGCCGAAGAGGCCCCGGTGGCTGAAACGCCGGCCGCTGCGCTGTCAACCGCAGAACCGGCCCCGGCCCGCATCATCAGCCAGCCGGTGCGTTCCGGCCAGCAGGTGTATGCCCCGGAGGGAGACCTGATTATCCTGGCGCCGGTGCAGGCAGGTGCCGAAGTACTGGCCGCAGGCAATATTCACGTGTACGGCCCCCTGCGCGGGCGGGCACTGGCCGGTATCCACGGTGCCGAGAGTGCCCGGGTATTCTGCCAGTCACTTGAAGCGGAGCTTGTGTCCATCGCCGGACACTATAAAATCTCCGAAGATCTTCAGGACAATGGCTGGAAAAGCGCTGTGCAGATCCAGCTCAGGGACGACCTGCTGGTGGTAACGCCACTGGACAAAGCCTGATGTTGTGACAGCCAAAAACAACATATGAAGACATGACGAATCCACTGCGAAACAGGAATTGAACCTTGGCTAGAATCATTGTCGTTACCTCAGGAAAAGGCGGCGTTGGTAAAACCACCACCAGCGCTTCAATCAGCACCGGCCTTGCCAAGCGCGGCCACAAGACCGTCGTCATCGACTTCGATGTGGGCCTGCGTAACCTCGACCTGATCATGAATTGCGAGCGCCGGGTGGTTTACGACTTCGTAAACGTGATCCAGGGCGAAGCCTCCCTGAACCAGGCGCTGATCAAGGATAAGCGGGTAGAAACCCTGTACATCCTGCCGGCTTCCCAGACCCGTGAAAAAGAAGCCCTCACCCGGGAAGGCGTAGAGAAAGTCATCAACGAGCTGTCGCAGACCTTCGATTACATCGTGTGCGACTCCCCGGCCGGCATCGAGCACGGCGCCCAGATGGCCCTGTACTATGCCGACGAAGCCATTGTGGTTACCAACCCGGAAGTGTCCTCGGTACGGGATTCTGACCGCATTCTGGGCATTCTGCAGAGCAAGTCCCGCCGCGCCGAAATGGGCCAGGACCCAGTGAAAGAACACCTGCTGCTGACCCGCTACAACCCGGACCGGGTAGACCGTGGCGAAATGCTGTCGGTAAAAGACGTTGAAGAAATCCTGGCCATCCCCCTGCTGGGCGTTATCCCGGAAAGCCAGGTGGTACTGAACGCCTCCAACCAGGGCCTTCCGGTGATCCTGGAAGAGAATAGCGATGCCGGCCAGGCCTATGACGACGCGGTAGCGCGGCTGCTGGGTGAAGACCGGGAGCACCGCTTCATGACGGCCCAGAAAAAGGGTTTCTTCTCACGGATGTTCAAGGGGGGCTAAGGGATGAGTTTTCTGGATTACTTCAGAAGCAAGAAGAACAACACCGCGAGCGTGGCCAAGGAACGCCTGCAGATCATCGTGGCCCACGAACGGGGCCAGCGCGACATGCCGGATTACCTGCCACAGCTGCAGCAGGAACTGCTGGATGTGATTCGCAAATACGTGCAGATCAGCGACGACATGGTCCAGGTAGATGTAGACCGTAACGAAAGCTGCTCGGTACTGGAACTGAACGTCACCCTGCCGGAAAAATAACGGCAGCGCCCGCGTTACCAGCGGGCGAAGTGATCTTCCACCAATCCCCGTAGCCCGGCTACGGGGATTTTTTTGCCCGCATCATCTATCACCGTACCGCTAAAGGTGCCGGCAAACTGCCGGAAGTTGGACGCCAGCACCCAGGCATTCAGCCGCTCCTTGCGCACGCCAGCCGGCTCAAAGGCCAGGTCTACCCGGCCGTCCTCGGTGGTTACCCGCCATTCACTACCGGCCCGATACCGGTCGAACACAAAGCGGGCCGCCCCCAGCTTGATACACTGGCCATCCAGCCACAGGGCGTTTTCTGTCATACCGGTTTCGTTTACCCCGGCAGCCAGGTTCAGGCCGATGGATGTGCCATCTTCGGCCACACCGGCCAGGCAGGCCCAGTTCCAGGCAGTTTCCCGGCGCATAAAACCACAACTCCAGTCGATGGACGCCCGGGTTTGCTCGTCACAGCGCCACGCCTGCCCGCCCCAGCGTACCTCCCCATCCACCGCCAGCCCGGCGGATTTCCGGGTAAACACCCAGCCGTTGTAGCCGGCCGGGCACACCAGCCGCAGGGGCTGGTCGGTATCCTGCAGCGTCAGGTCTACCCGGATTGTTCCCGGTGCTGTCACCTGTACCTTGCGGCCGCCCTCCGTCGGCTCGATGGCAAGGCTCACCTCGCCCTTGCGAAAGCGGGACGCGCCGTGTTCCGGAAAAGGCTCAATCACGGTGTGCCGGGCCAACGGCTGCATGAACGATTGTTCGAACATCTGCCCGCTCTCGAAATCGAACAGGTAGAAAAACCCGCTGCCCAGCAGCTTCAGGTCCACAATCGCCATGCCGAACACCCAGCCCGGCGCCATGGCACTGACAAACTGGAACTGGTTGAACCGCCAGCGCTTTGCCAGCCGGGACCGCGGCTTGTCCATCACCGTACGCAGGTCGTAATCCAGGTAATTGATGGTTTCCACCGGCTGGTCCAGAACCCCGGGGGTAAACCGCCCTTTTGCATCGATCAGTGTTTGTTTTGTCATATTTTCCGTCAGATCAGGCCAATTGCGCCCTCGGGCGATTCAGTAAGTTACCTGGTTCACAAACCCTTGTTCCGGCAGCAAAGGCCGCCAGGGCTCCGTGCTAGACTGCCGCCAACTTCCTCATCAAAGTGTAGCTTATGCTGTTTACCAGAGCCCTTGGCTTCAGGGCCTCCTTGATCAGTCTGGCCGGCCTTGTTACCGGCATTGTCCTGTCTGCCTCCGCCACTGGCGCCGAACCAGGCAGCCTGCCGGCCATCGACGCCGAACAATGGGCCCTGCAGAAAGAAGTCGACAACATACGCATCTACACCATGGACCAGCCCGGTTCCGGCTTCCAGGCTTTCAAAGCCGTCGCCGAACTAGACGCCTCTGTCGAAAACCTGATGGCGGTCATGATCAACCCGGAATCCTGCAAGGAATGGGTGCTCAACTGCTCGGAATCCTATGCCTTTGGCCAGGGAGATTTCCACGACCGCTACGCCTACTCGGTCAACGACATGCCCTGGCCGGTCACCGACCGGGACTATGTTCTGCGCATCCGCACCCGGGGCGACGCCGGCACCGGCCAGATCATCATGGACCTCAACGCAACCCCCGGCATGCGGGCAGAGTACAGCAGCCGGGTGCGGGTAGATGTTTCCAACACTCTCTACCAGTTCACGCCCCGGGGCGAAGAGACTCAAATGGTATGGGTACAGCACACCGAGCCCAACGGCTCCCTGCCCGGTTGGCTGGTGAACAACCTGCTGGTGGACATCCCGGTGAAATCCATGCAAGCACTGGAAGCGGTGGCTCGGTCTGAAAAGTATCAGGGCTACCGGCTGGAGTGGGCCGAAGACGGCAACCTGCAAGGCGTTGTGCCTGACAACCGCTAACAGGGGCACAAACAAGGGTGACGGCAGGCCACGGAACGGCTAAGCTTTCAGCAAAAGCACCGCAAATGGAAGACGCCTGCCAATGACTGTTCTCGCCCATGAGATCATGACCCCCACCATCAAAGCCGTCCCCCACCACTGGACCATGGACAGGCTGGCCAGATTCCTCACCGATAACGAAATTACCGGCAGCCCGGTAACCGATGACAACGGCGATATCATCGGCATTGCCACCCTCAAAGACATCACCGAATTCCGCTGGAATGCTGCCCGCTCCGGAGATCAGCCCAAGCTCACCGAAGAAGAGCAGGAAGAAGCCCGGCGGCTGCGCATGGTGATTTTCGAAGAAATGGGCAAGGTACCGGTGGAAGTGCGCGATATCATGACACCGATCGTACTCTCGGTTGACGAAGACACCCCGGTGCGAGACATTGCCAACATCATGATGCGCGAACACCTGCACCGGATCTTTGTCACCCGGGATTCAAAAATCACTGGCATCATTACTACCTACGACATGCTGAAGCTGGTTTCCGACCAGGAACTGAGCCGGCGCTGCGCCGAGAACGACTGAGCCACCAGAGAGGTAACTCACCCTATGCCCAGAGCACCGCAAGCTCGCAAGAAGATGTACGTCCTCGACACCAATGTCCTGATCCACGATCCGAATGCCCTCCTGAACTTTGAAGAACACGATGTCATCATTCCGATGACCGTCCTCGAAGAACTCGACAGTCTGAAGTCCGGCAAACAGACCGTTGCCGCCGACTGCCGCCAGGCCATTCGCAACATCGACAAACTGCTGGGCGATGCCAGCCCGAAGGACATTGAAAAAGGCGTACCCATTCTGCGCGGCAAAAAAGCGGACCCACTGGGTAGCCTGTCGATCATCATGAGTACCGAGGGTGCCGGCACCCATTCGCTGCCCGAACACCTGAACGACAACAAGATCATCAACACCCTGGCGGCCCTACAGGCCCGGCACAAATCCCGCGACATCATCCTGGTCAGCAAAGACATCAACATGCGGCTGAAAGCCCGGGGCTTTGGCGTAGAAGCCCAGGACTATCACAACGACCAACTGCTGGACGACATCGACCTGCTGCCCAGGGGCTACAAGGAATTTCCGAATTCCTTCTGGGACACCATCGCCAAGGTGGAAACCGTGCAGCGGGAAGGGGTGACCGAACACCTGCTCAAGCGGGAAGGCGAACTGGCCAGGCTGAACATCAACGAGTTTGTGATCGACGAGCGCGGTTTTATCGGCCAGGTGGTAGACATCTCCGATGATCAGCTGGTGATTAAAGACCTGCACCAGCACGACCTGATGAACGAAGAAGTCTGGGGCCTGGTACCCAGGGACATCTACCAGGCCATGGCCCTGCACCTGCTGCTGGACCCGGATATCCACCTGGTGAACCTGACCGGTTCTGCCGGCTCCGGTAAAACCATCCTGGCCCTGGCCGCCTGCATTGAAATGACCGTAGCCAGCAAGCTGTACAAGCGCATCATCGCCACCCGATCTACCCAGGGACTGGACGAAGATATCGGCTTTTTGCCGGGCACCGAGGCGGAAAAAATGGAGCCCTGGCTGGGCGCCATCGTGGACAACCTTGAAGCCCTGCATGAAGACGACGAGAACATGACTGCCAGCGTGGATTACATCCTCAGCAAGGTGCCCCTGCACTTCAAATCCATGAACTACATCAGAGGCCGCAGCTTCCAGCACAGCCTGATCATCATTGATGAATCCCAGAACCTGACCCCGCACCAGATCAAGACCATCATCACCCGGGCCGGTAACGGCTCCAAGGTGATCTGCCTGGGTAACCTGGCGCAGATCGACACCCCGTACCTGAGCCCCCTGAGCTCCGGCCTGACCTACATGACCGAACGCTTCAAG
Source organism: Marinobacter vinifirmus (assembly GCF_002258215.1). Taxonomy (GTDB): domain Bacteria; phylum Pseudomonadota; class Gammaproteobacteria; order Pseudomonadales; family Oleiphilaceae; genus Marinobacter; species Marinobacter vinifirmus. Next base: position 135,640 of record NZ_NEFY01000004.1, on the reverse strand, counting down.
GGCTTCCGCCATGGCGGCCACATCCACCTTCAGGGCGTACCGCGCTCGGTACTGGCGGAGTTCGCTGAAGCCAACCTCTGATCATGGCATTTGAGGCCAACCATGTTGGCCTCGAAGGTCAATTCAGAATCCTGTCTTGCGGTATATTGTCTCTGCTATAAAAACACCAAAAAACAAAGGGGATAGCGTTAATGGCCAGACACATAGCCTCAGACATCGTGGTTGCCGGAGGCGGCCTGGCTGGCATCGTCACCGCCCTGGAAGCCCTGCGGGCCGGCAAAACCGTGACCATTGTCGACCGGGACACTCCGGAACGCCTTGGCGGGCTGGCACTCTGGGCCTTTGGCGGCATGGCGCTGATCGACACCCCCCTGCAGCGGCGCATGAAAATTGCCGATTCCCCGGAACGGGCCCTGCAAGACTGGATAAGCTTCGGCGAGCTGGACCCGGCCGACGAGTGGCCCATGCAGTGGGCCCGCTATTACGTGGAAAACTCCCTCACCGACGTGCACGACTGGCTGATCGACGAAGGCCTGAAATTCATGCCGGCGGTCAACTGGGTAGAACGCGGCCGATTTGGTGACGGCAACTCCGTACCCCGCTACCACATAGTCTGGGGCACGTCCCGGGAACTGACCCGCTGCATGATCAATGCCCTGCACAACGCCGACACCCGCCACGGCCTGACCATTCTGCACGGCCACAAGGTAACGGCCCTGGAGCAACAGGCGGGCAGCATCAGCGGCGCTTTAGCCATCAAGGAAGCCACCGGCGAGGAAGTTCGGCTGACCGCACCCACCGTGGTACTGGCCATGGGCGGCATTAACGGCAGCCATGCCGAATGCCGGGCCAACTGGCCCAAACACCGACCACAACCGGCCACCATGTTCAACGGCGCCCACCCCTTTGCCGACGGCAAGCTGCACCACTGGGCCGAAGATCACCTGGGCGCGAAAATCACCCACTCCGGCGAAATGTGGAACTACGCGGCAGGCTTTCCCCACCCCTACCCGCACTTTCCCGGCCACGGTCTGTCGACCATTCCGTGCAAATCCGCCCTGTGGCTGAACCATCGTGGTGAGCGCATCGGGCCGGAGCCCCTGGTAACCGGTTTCGACACCCACTGGCTGTGCCAGCGCGTAGCCGAGCAGGAAAAGCCCTGGACCTGGCACCTGCTGAACCGGCGCATTGCCCTGAAAGAATTTGCCATCTCCGGCGCCGAGCACAACGCCCGCATACGCGACAAGCAGTTCCCGCTGTTCCTGAAAGAACTGCTGCTGGGCAACAAACCGCTGGTCAACCAGATGGCCCACGAAAGCCCTCACTTCCTGGTGGACGACACCCTGGAAGGACTGGCAGAGAAAATGAACGCACTTACCTGCTCGCTGGACATCAACCCGGCCACCCTGAAAGCCACTGCTGATGCCTTCGACGCCAACTTCAGCAAGGGCAGCCAGCTGAATAACGACGCGCAGATCCGCAAAATCCTGCATGCCCGCCAGTGGGGGCCCGACAAGCTGCGCACCTGCAAGCCGGCACCGCTGCAGAAACCCGGCGCGGGGCCGTTTATTGCCATCCACATGCAACTGACCACCCGAAAAAGCCTGGGCGGCCTGCGTACCGACCTGCAAAGCCGGGTGCTGGACGACAGCGGCCAGCCGGTCAGCGGGCTTTACTGTGTCGGCGAAGCCGCTGGCTTTGGTGGTGGTGGCGCCAATGGTAAACGATCACTGGAAGGCACCTTCCTGCCCGGCTGCATCATGACCGCCCGGGCGGCGGCAAGGTCCATCGTCAGCGGCCGTTAAGTAACCGACTATCAAACGAAAACAAGAATCCGACAGGATCAGGAGAGAGAACATGCCAAACGGCGCCCAAGCCTTGATGAAAACACTGGTCGATGCCGGCATTGAAGTCTGCTTTACCAACCCCGGCACCAGCGAGATGCACTTTGTGGCCGCGCTGGACAGCGAGCCGAAAATGCGCGCCGTACTGGCCCTGTTTGAAGGCGTAGCCACCGGTGCCGCCGACGGCTACGCCCGCATGGCCGACAAGCCGGCAGCTACGCTGCTGCACCTGGGCTGCGGCCTGGGCAATGGCCTGGCCAACCTGCACAATGCCCGCAAAGGCAAGGTGCCGGTGGTGAACATTGTCGGCGACCACGCCACCTACCACGTGAAGTATGACGCCCAGCTGCAATCCGACATCGAAACCGTGGCCCGCAACGTCTCACCCGGTTTCGTGCGTACCTCTCAAAGCACCGAAGCCCTGTGCCAGGACGCCGCCGAAGCCATCACCACCGCCCGCGGCCTGCCCGGCCAAGTGGCCACCCTGATTCTGCCAGCGGATGTTTCCTGGGGCGAAGGCGGCACCCCGGTCATTGTGCCAGCCCAACCTCAAGCCCCGGTAGCCGGCGACGACGCCATACAGACCGCCGCCGAAGCCATTCGCAGTGGCAAGAAAACTGCCCTGCTGCTTGGTGGCCAGGCCCTGCGGGAGCCCGCCCTGCTGGCCGCAGCCCGCATTGCCGCCCACAGTGGCGTTACCCTGTTTGCCGAAACCTTCCCAACCCGCATAGAACGGGGCGCAGGCCTGCCCCCGGTAGAGCGGATAGCCTACCTGGCAGAGCTGGCCACCCTGCAGCTGTCCGAATTCGACCACCTGGTGCTGGTAGACGCCAAGGCGCCGGTGTCGTTCTTTGGCTACCCGGGCAAGCAGAGTTACCTGGTGCCGGACAACTGCACCGCCCACACGCTCAGTACCCCGGAGCAAGACGCCGCCGCCAGCCTGAATAAGCTGGCTGAAGCCCTGGGCGCTGCCGGTGCCGAGCCCAGGCTGCAGGCCGTAGGCCGGCCGGGACTGCCCAAGGGCAAGCTGACCGCTGAAAAAGTGTGCCGGGCCATGGGCGAGCTGATGCCGGAGAACAGCATCATCGTGGACGAATCCATCACCTCTGGGTTGATGCTCAACGCCATGACCGCAGGCGCTCCGCGCCACGACATGATCACCCTCACCGGTGGCGCCATCGGCCAGGGCCTGCCCAATGCCGTGGGTGCCGCCATCGCCTGCCCGGACCGACCGGTGTTCGCCCTGATCGGCGACGGCACCGCCATGTACACCATCCAGGCCCTGTGGACCATGGCGAGGGAAAACCTGAACGTGACCACCATCATCTTCAACAACGCTTCCTACTCCATCCTGAACGTAGAACTGGAACGGGTCGGTGCAGAAGAAGCCGGCGCCAAGGCAAAGTCCCAGCTGGACATCAGCGGGCCGGTCACCCACTACGCCCAGCTGGCTCAAAGCATGGGGGTGCACGGTGTGCGAGTGCGCACGGCGGAAGAGCTGATCAAAGCCATGGAGTACGCCCGGGCGCACCCCGGGCCGCACCTGATTGAAGCGGTGGTGCCGGAGTCGCTGAATGGCGTTAAACGGAAGGTACTGCCCTGGCTGCTGAAGTCGCTGCCGAGCTTGCCACGGCCGCTGACCAAGGCACTAAAGAAGAAGATTGCGCCCTGAGGGGCGCTAATCCTTGAACTGGGCCTTGTCCAGACCGTGCTTCTTCATCTTGTCGTACAGGGTTTTGCGGGCAATTCCCAGCTGAAGCATGGTGTCTTTGATACTGCCATGGCTGGCGTTGAGCGCGCTCACGATGGCCGTGCGTTCAAACCCGTCCATCATCTCGGATAGTGTCTGGCGGCCGGACAGGTTGCCCTGTTCGGAACTGTCACCACCATCCAGGGCTGCCGGCCCCAGCAGTACGTAACGCTCCGCCAGGTTCCGCAATTCCCGCACGTTGCCCGGCCAGGAGTGCTGCATCAGCCGGGCCGCCTGCCGGGCATCCAGCGGAACGCTCTCCCGGTCGTAACGGGCGGCGGCAATCAGGGCAAAGTGGTGAAACAGCGTGGGAATGTCTTCCTTGCGCTCCCGCAGGGGCGGAATATCCACCTTCACCACATTCAGCCGGTAGTAGAGATCAGACCGGAACTCTCCCTCATCGCTGAGCTGTTTCAGGTCGGCCTTGGTGGCGGCAATAATGCGCACATCCACATCTATCGACTGGTTGCTGCCCAGCCGCTCCACCCGCAATTCCTCAAGCACCCGAAGCAGTTTCACCTGCAGCGCCATGGGCATGCTTTCCACTTCATCCAGGAACAAGGTGCCCCGGTGGGCATGCTCAATCTTGCCGATACGCCGCTTCTCGGCGCCGGTGAAGGCCCCGGCTTCGTGGCCGAACAGTTCACTCTCGATCAGGTTTTCGGGCACCGCGCCGCAGTTGATGGCGACAAAGTTGTGGGCACTGCGGGAGCTACTTTCGTGAATGTACCGGGCCAGGGCATCCTTACCGGAACCGGTTTCACCATGCAGCAGCACGTTTGCGGAAATATCCAGGATCGGCCCGATTGTCGACATTACCGCCTGCATCGCCGGCGAATCACCCAAAACCCGCGGCCCGGGCTTGGCCAGCTGCCGCAACTGGGCCTTCAGGCGCCGGTTTTCCAGTGCCAGGTGCCGTTTTTCCAGGGCGTGCCGCAGCAGTTCGATCAGTTCGTCGTGGTCAAAGGGCTTTTCAATGAAGTCATAGGCCCCCTGCTGCATGGCCGACACCGCTGTGCTGATGTCGCCCTGGCCGGTGAGCAGAATCACCGGGATGTCTTCATCAATCTTCCGTACCTCGTGCAACAGCTGCATGCCATCCATGCCCGGCATGTTGTAGTCGCACAGGACGATGCCTTCGAACTCTGGCTGCACCAGCTTCAGCGCCGATGCTCCGTCGGCAAAACAGGCTACCGGGATATCTTCCAGGGTGAGGGTTTGCTCCATCACCGGCCGGATATCCGGGTCATCATCCACAAAAATCACTGATGGTATCGTCATCCCTCTGCCTTACGCTGTTTCAGTGTCAAAACAAACTCCGCCCCGGGGCCATCGACCCGGTTATGGCCGGTCAGGCTGCCGCCAAGTGCTTCAACAATCTGCCGGGAGATCGACAGGCCGAGCCCCAGCCCCTGCTTGACCGAACGGGTGGTAAAGAATGGCTCGAACACCTGCTCGGAATTACCCGGCAAGCCATGGCCGTTATCCTTCACCACGCAGCGCCAGTCGTCGTCTTCATCGGCAACCAGGATATCAATCTGCGGTTGCTCGCAGCCTTCCACCGCCTGGACCGCATTGGCCAGCAGGTTAACCATCACCTGCTCCACCCGGATCAGGTCACCGTGGCACATCACCGGGTTGTCCGGTCGCTGCCAGCGAATGTTAATGCCCTCGCTGGCGTTCTGGGCGCGGATAATCTTCAGCGCCGCATCAACCGGCAGGCGCAGGTCCACCACCGACGGCGGCCCCTCAGACTTGCGGGCGAACACCTTGAACTGCCGGATCAGCTCCGCCATCTTGTCGCACAGGGCAACAATCTCTCCCAGGTTGGCATCCACCATGTCGGTGGCACCCCGCTCCAGGAACTTCCGGCTGTTACGGGCATAGGCCTGGATCGCCGTCAGGGGCTGGTTAATTTCATGGTTCAGGCCGGCGGACATCTGGCCCAGTACCGCCAGCTTGGCGGCCTGGATCAGCTCCTGCTGGGTTTCACGGAGGTCTGCGGTGCGCTGGGCAACCCGGCGCTCCAGCTGTTCACCCCTGAGCGCCAGCTCCCGCTCCCGGCGGTAACGCTCTCGCAGGTACAGCCAGGTCAAGAAACAGGCCAGGAACAGGGCCAGGCCACCGGCCATAAACCCGATGCGGGTCCACAGTATTGGCCGGGTGTCGGTCAGCACCAGCAGACTCCAGTCCAGCCGGGGCAAACCGGTTTCAACCGTCAGGTAGGTTCCGGGCTTGTCACTTTCCCTTAACCGGATGCGGGCTGACTTGTCCGCCAGCCCCCAGGGCTTGCCCTGCTCCACAAAATCAACGGGCTTCAGTTCCCGCTCGGGATAGCGCTGGCGAACCCTGGCATTCTCTTCGGCATTATCCGTCGGCCTGAAATCCCGGTAGAGCCAGTCCGTCCGGCTGGACAAAAAGCTGATGCCGTCGCCATCCAGCACCACCATCTCCGCCTGCTGGCGGGTTTCGGGCCGGTGCCACTGGGATTCCAGCTCGTGCACCAGAACCTTGATAGCAACAACACCCAGCATATTGCCGCGCTGGTCACGAACCGGGTTGGTAAAGTACAACCCCCGCTCCGAGGAGATCTTACCCAGTGCGAAGTAGGCCACCGACCCGCCGGTGGCAACCGCTTCTGAAAAATACGGACGGAAGGCGTAATTGTTGCCCACAAAGGTATCTGGCTGGCCAAAATTGTTGGCCGCAATGGTCATCCCGGTCAGGTCCATCAGGTAGATATCGGAGCCGCCCACAATGGTGGCCATCCGCTGCATCTGCTCGTTGGCGCGGAGCAGGGTAACGGCGTTATCCGGTTCTTTCAGGGCGTCCGCCAGCAGGGGGTGTTCGGCAATCAGGGCAGGCACCGGCAGGTAGCGGTTAAGCTCGTTGGCAACCAGCTGGCGATAACGAAAGGCTTCCTGCAGGCTGTCCTGCTCCAGTTGCCGGTAACCAGACCAGCCCCCGAGCAGCCAGGACAGCAGCAGGGTAATAATCAGAACAACAGTAATGCTGATCCGGTTAAGCATGGGTTCGGATTCCGGCAAAGCCTCTAGACTAGCGCCGGAATCCGGGCAGGACAACAGGCCGTCATGACCGCTGCCCTGCCCTTGCCTTGCCATATCAGGCCGCAGCCAACCCGGGTGCCCGCTTGCGCTGGATCAGGAACGCCACCACCGCAAGCCCGATACCGGCCAGGTCTGTCCACACTCCGCCTTCGATGGTCATCAGCGCAGCGGCGACAAGCAACAGGCGCACCAGAACCGGGGCGGCAGAGCGGGCAAACCAGCCCAGCACACCGGCAGACAACAGGTACACGCCGAAGGTAGCGGTAACCAGTGCCCGGGCGATCTCGACCCAGCCGGCTTCCATCAACAGCGCACCGTTATAGAAGAACATGAACGGCACGATGAACGCGGCAATACCGATGCGGAACGACGCTACCGAGGTAGACATGGCATTGGCACCGGAAATACCGGCCGCAGCGTAAGACGCCAGGGCAACCGGCGGCGTGATGGCAGACACCACGGCAAAGTAGAACACGAAGAAGTGCGCGGTCAGCGGCTCGATACCCAGCTGCACCAGACCCGGCGCTACCACAGAGGCAGCCACCGCATAGGCGGCCGTGGTTGGCATGCCCATACCCAGCAAGATCGAGATGAACATGGCAAACACCAGTGCCAGCAGGTGGCTGTGGGCGGCCACATCCAGCAGCAGCACCGAGAAACGCGCACCCACACCGGTCAGGGAGATAACCCCCACAATGATACCCGCCGCGGCACACACCACGATGATCTGGATAGACATGTAGGCGGCGATTTCAAAGGCCCGAAGGATAGACTTCAAACCCATCTTGTTGGGCGAAATCCAGCTCACCACCGCTGCAGATACGGTCGCCAGGGTACCGGCCCGGATCACGGAGTAGCCCTGGAACAGCGCCACAATCAGGATAATGATCGGTGCAAACAGGTAGACCTGGCGCATCATCAGGCGCAGGTTCGGCAGTTCGTCACTGCGCATACCGCGCATGCCCAGCTTCTTGGCTTCAAAGTCCACCATGAAGAACACAGACGCGAAGTACAGGATGGCCGGAATAATCGCGGCAATGGCAATCTCGGTATAGGGAATACCGGTAATCTCCGCCATGATGAAGGCGCCGGCACCCATGATCGGCGGCATGATCTGGCCACCGGTAGACGCTGCAGCTTCCACCGCACCGGCCGATTCCTTGCTGTACCCTACCCGCTTCATCAGCGGAATGGTCAGGGAACCGGTAGACACCACGTTACCGGCACTGGTGCCGTTGATCATGCCCATCAGGCCGGAGGCAAAGATTGCCACCTTGGCAGGGCCACCACGGGAGCGACCAGCTGCCGCAAAGGCAAAGTTCACAAAGTAGTCACCCACCTTGGAGGCCTGCAAAAAGGCCGCAAAGATGATGAACAGAATAATGTAGGTAGACGACACCGCTGTGGTGGGCCCAAGAATGCCCGCATCGGTGTACACCTGGCTGAAGAAGCGCTGGGCAGACAGCCCCGGATAACCCAGGAAGCCCGGCAGGTACGGCCCGGCGAACACATAAACCAGGAACACGAGCCCGATAACTACCAGGGCCAGGCCAGCCACCCGGCGGGTCAGTTCCATAATCAGCGCGGTGCCGGCAACTGCCGCAAAGGAAATGCCGACCGGGGCAAACGCCGTGCCGGTGGTCATCCGCATGGAGGTGTTAAAGACAATCAGCAGGTAGGCGGCAACCGCCACGGAACACACAATCAGCACCAGGTCCGGCACGCTGAAGCGGGCGCGGTCACGCTGGTGGAACCAGCTCATCACAATGCCAATGGCAGACGCCGCCAGCAACGGCCAGCCAAAATGCCAGGTTTCCAGCTCGGCAGGAATACGCATGGTGCCGTTCTGGACCATCTGGTTGAAAGACCAGGTCTGGTACAGGGCGTACAACGCAGGAATCATGGCTGCGCCGCCAATCCAGGTGGTCCACTTGTGCCGGGCCGGGCCTTCCTCGGCCGATACAAAACGGGCGCCGGCAAACAGGATAAAGCCCAGTACCAGGGCGCCGGCAACGTGCACAATCCGGAACGACCAGGTTTCCATGGGCGCTACGTTCAGGGTGTACAGGTGGAACACCGAGTAAGCGATGGCCAGCATTACCACAAACTTGAGCAGCAACCCGGTGAACATCCGGCGGTTGGCTTCAACCGGCTCTTCATCCACGTTGTGGGCAAGCAGGTGGTCTTCGTTGATCGTCAGGTTCTCAGCCAGTTGCTGTTCACCCTCGGAATGCGTGTGTTCTTTGGTCATGTTAAGTCCTGCCTGGAGGTAAGGCGGTAATTCGAACAACCAGTCCCGGGGCGCCGTGCAGGCACCCCGGGCTCAGGCCTTACTGCTTGATGGCGCTTGCTTCGATGGTGTAACCGTTTTCGTTAAACCAGCGGGCAGCACCCGGATGCCAGGGCAGCACGTTGTTCTTGGTGTAGTTCTCGGGAATGGAATGACGGGCGGCTTTGTGGATAGACACCATCTTGTCATTGTTTTCCATGGTCAGCTTGGTGATTTCATACACAAAGCTTTCCGGCATGTCGCAGTTGACCATGGCGAAGTTCCACATGGACACCACGCGGGACGGCTCCTCCAGGGACTGGTAAGTGCTGGCCGGGATGATGAACTCGGAGACCGGGAAGTTCTCGATCACTTTCTTCGCCTCGTCATCGTTCATGCCGATGATGTTCACGTCAGTCTGCACTTCCAGCTGGCTAACAGCCGGAATTGGAATGCCGGCTGCAAAGGCCACCACATCAATCAGGCCGTCCTGCAGCTGGCCACCCAGATCAGACCAGCTACCGTTACGACGCTCGAACTTCACACCCAGGGTTTCCATCATGCGCGGGAAGTAGGTGTCGGAAGTGGAACCGGCCGGGCCAAAGCCGATGGTGGCGCCATCAGGAATATCAGAGATAGACGCAATGCCGGAGCTGGACAGAGCAGTAATGGAGAACGGGGTTTCGTACATCGGGAACATGGCACATACATTGTCCATCTTCATGCCCGGAGCCAGCGGGCTTTCGCCGTCACGGGATTCCCGGGCCGGGCCCATGGTGGTCAGGCCAAACTTCAGGTCACCGGTGTGCACCAGCGCCATGTTCTGGACCGGGCCACCGGTGATTTCGGCACCGCCGGATACGCCCAGGTTTTCAGCCACGAAGTTCGCCCAGCCAGAGCCGTAGGCAAAGTAGGTGCCGCCCTGACTGGCAGTACCGACAGTGAAGTTATCCGGCCAGCCGTCACGGTCCTGGGCAACCACAGGGCCTGCAACAACGGAGGTGGCGAGCGCAGCCGCCAGAACGGTTTGAAGTTTCATAAAGAATGCTCCCGATTCATTTTGTTGGTTGGGTGCTGGAGAGACCTTGATGGCCTCGCTGGCAAATGAAGGAGCAATTAGCGGGCCAGTCAGGGAAAATACTTATAAAACAGACTGTTGGTTTTTTGAGGCCGACGCAGCCGGCATCCGTTGGGTGAAATCTCACCCGTCATGGAAGTCGATTTGGGTGGAATTCCACCCATCGGCTCAGTTCTTTGAAACACACTCAGCCATTGGTAACGGGCTTTGTGATACCTCGGGGGTCAGATAGTATTCTTCGCATGAAAAGAGCCACCCAAAGCCCCCGGAGAACAGCCGCAATGTTCTGGCGATATGAAGTAACCGGCGTTGATACCATTACGCTTCACTTCGGTGATGCGATTGATATTGCGCTGACCGAGCGGATCCAGCGGGCCGCCCGGGCACTTTCGCACAGGCTGGCCCCCCGGTTGATCGATATGGTGCCTTCCTATACCACGCTGCTGCTGCGCTACAACGTGCTGGAAGATGACCTGGCCTCGCTGGTGGCGGATATCACCAACGCGTTAGCAAGGCTTCCCGAGGTTGAAACAAACGCGGCCAAAGGCGATGTTGTAGAGATTCCGGTTTACTATGACCCCTCCACAGGGCCGGACCTCGACGCGGTTGCCGCTAGGGCCGGGTTATCAAGGGAACAGGTCATCCAGAAGCATTCTGCTGAAGAGTACTACGTGTTTGCCATCGGCTTTGCGCCCGGGTTTGCCTATCTGGGCGAAGTACCGGCGGAGTTGGCAACGCCTCGCCTGACAACGCCACGCGCCAGGGTACCAGCCGGAACCCTGGGCATTGCAGATACCCAAACCGCCATCTATCCGCTGCAGTCCCCCGGTGGCTGGAACCTGATCGGCCGAACGCCTCTGACGCTTTTTGATCCTGGCCGGGGCCAGCCTTCCCTGCTGCAAGCCGGCCAGCGGGTTCGCTTTCGGCCCATCGGCCGGGAGGAATACCTGGCACTCGGAGGCCAGCTATGAACACCCAGCCAGGCCTGACTTTTACTAAACCCGGCTTTCTCAGTTTGCTGCAGGATGGCGGGCGCCAGGGTGTGATGCACCTGGGGCTGGCGACTGGCGGCGCCATGGACCGCAACGCCTGGGCCTGGGCCAACCGGTTGCTGGATAATCCCTTCGGCACGCCCGCGCTGGAAATCACCTTCGGCGGGGTTGAGTTCACCAGTCACCTTGCTACCCAGATCGCGATTACCGGAGCAGAAGTGCAATGCCGGGTTAACGGAGAGTCCCGGCCGCTCTGGAGCGTTATCAATATTCAGGCCGGCGACAGAGTTGCCCTGAGTGCACCGAAGGTTGGGATAAGAAGCTATCTGGCAGTGCTTGGCGGGTTTCAGGTAGCGCCGGGGCTGGGTAACAGCTGTGCCACGTTTACGCGAGAGGGGCTCGGAGGCCTTAACCAGGATGGTCGCCCACTGCAGGAAGGCGACCACCTGCCCTGCCACGCGGGTAGCGCCAGGGTTCTGAACCGCAAAGTCTCGGAGCGCTGGCGGCCGGACTATAAGGAAGAGCTGGCGCTTTCCGTGATTCCTTGTGCCCAGATCGACCGTTTTCCTGCATCCGTTCTCGACACCTTCTTCAACAATCCCTACACCCTGACCCGGCAAACCGACCGCATGGGCGCGCGCCTGAAAGGCCCGGCACTGGAACCGCTGGGAGAACGCCTGATATCGGAAGGCACCAGCCTGGGCGCCATCCAGGTTCCGGCTGACGGGCAGCCCATCGTGCTGCTCAATGACCGCCAGACCATCGGTGGCTATCCAAAGCTCGGAGCCGTTACGCCCAGAAGCCTGGATGCCCTGGCCCAGCGAACACCGGGCACAACGCTCAGGTTCCGGCCGGTTACGCTGCACGAGGCGCAGGTCGAGGAGAGACAGTTTCTCTCCTTCTTCACCGCAACCGGAAACCGGCGCTAAAGCCTGTTTAAGTGATTTTAAGGCCGGGCGACAGGCTGGCCGGCAACGCCAGTTGGTCTGTCTCAATACCCGCCACCGGATACGAGCAGTAGTCTGCCGCGTAGTAAGCACTGGCACGGTGGTTTCCGCTGGCGCCGATGCCACCGAAGGGCGCGGCACTGGAAGCACCGGTCAGCTGTTTGTTCCAGTTAACGATACCGGCCCGAATCCGGTCGTAGAAGTCTTCAAAGCGCTCCCGGCTTTCACTGAATAAACCGGCAGACAGCCCGAAACGAGTGTTGTTGGCCTGTCGAATCGCTTCGTCAAAGTCCTGGTAGCGGTAAAGCTGAAGTACCGGCCCGAAGATCTCTTCATCGGGCACATTCACAGCAGAGGTGACATCAATCAGCCCCGGTGACAGCAGGCCTGTACCGGGTTTCAGGTGCCGGCTCGCTACCAGGGCACGGCCGCCCAGTTCCAGCAGCCGGCTCTGGGCCTCAAGCACACCCTGCGCAGCCGCTTCGGAAATAACACTGCCCATAAATGGCGCCGGCTCGTCAAAGGCGCCACCCACCTGGATCGCTTCCACGGCCCGGGCCAGGGCATCCAGGAAGTTGTCGCCCCACTCTCCTGCCGGCACCATCAGCCGTCGGGCACAGGTGCAGCGTTGGCCGGAGGTAATGTAGGCAGACTGGATGGTTTCATGCACGGCGGCGGTAACGTCTACGGTGTCATCCACAATCAGCGGGTTGTTGCCGCCCATTTCCAGGGCCAGGATTTTGCCCGGGTTGCCGGCAAATTGCCGGTGCAGAATTTCTCCGGTCGGGGAGCTGCCGGTAAAGAACAGGCCATCAATATCCGGATGATTGGCCAGGGCGATGCCAGTTTCCCTGGCGCCCTGCACCAGGTTCAGGACTCCGGCGGGCAACCCGGCTTCCAGCCACAGCTCGGCTGTTTTGCCGGCGACGGCCGGGGTTTGTTCGCTGGGCTTGAACACCACGGTGTTGCCGGCAATCAGGGCCGGAACAATATGCCCGTTGGGCAGGTGGCCGGGGAAGTTATAGGGGCCAAATACCGCAACCACGCCGTGGGGCTTGTGCCGAAGCACGGCCTTTGCGCCCGGCATATCGGTACTGCGCTGGCCGGTTCGCTCGTTGTAGGCTTTCACCGAAATTTCGATTTTGCCCATCATGGCGGCCACTTCGGTCAGGGCTTCCCAGAACGGCTTTCCGGTTTCCGAAGCGATGCAGCGGGCCATGGCTTCTTTATGTTCGCTCAGCAGTTCGCCAAAACGGCGGGCGATGGCCACCCGATGCTCAAACCCTGCCCGGGACCATCCGGTACTGGCCGCCCGGGCTGCTTCTACGGCACTCGCCACCTGGGCCTCATCGGCCGCATTACCCTGCCAGAACACTTCTCCCGTGGCTGGGTTCAGGGAAGATAAAGAAGGCCCGTTGCCTTCTTGCCACTGGTTATTGATAAGAACCGGTAATGTCATATCTGGCACTCCTTTTGGCGGCCATCACAACTATTTTTGCAGTTCATCCCACGGGTGTACGGGCACCACTGCGTCTTCCGATACTTCACTCTCGAACGAGCTTCGGAAATAGTCCATGGCTTTTTCTGCCTCACCCAGCTCGTCAAATCGGGCGATGTGGTAGATGGCTTCGCCCTCGTTCACCAGCGGCAGGTTGTTCACACAGATAACAATGCCGGAACAGGGCGAGGTAATGGCCACTTCGGTTTCGCCGAAGGGGTCCGCCACCATGGCCAGCTTCTGGCCTTTACGCACTTTCTGGCCAAGGCTGGCCACCGGGCGCATGATGCCGTCCATATCTGCCCGCACCCACTGTGAGTTCGCAGCGGTTTCCGAGCGTTTTTTCGGCGCTTTCGGGCCTTTCTTGGCGGGCACCATTTCCAGCTCGCGCATCACCCGGATGATGCCTTTTACGCCGCTGGCAATCACCACATCATCAAAGCGCAGGGCTTCGCCACCTTCAAAGGTGATCACCGGGATATCCAGTGAGTCGGCGTAGGCCCGCAGGCTGCCTTCCCGCAAACCGGCATTGATAATGATCGGCGCACCAAAGGCGTCTGCCATGCGGGAGGTTTCCGGGTTCTTCAGCTCGGCGCGGATCTGTGGCAGGTTGAACCGGTGAATGGCCCCGGTGTGCAGGTCGATAATATGGGTCACGTTTTCCATGATCTGGGTGCGCAGCAGGTAGGCAATACGGCCACCCAGCGAACCGCTCTCGCTACCGGGAAAACACCGGTTCAGGTCACGCCGGTCCGGCAGGTAGCGGGTGCGCTGCACAAAGCCGAAAATGTTGACGATCGGCACCGCCACCAGGGTGCCGCGAAGATGCCGCAAGGCGCCGTTCTTCAGTACCCGGCGGATGATTTCCACACCGTTGATCTCGTCGCCATGAATGGCTCCACACACCATCAGAACAGGCCCGTCACGGCGGCCATGCACCACTTCCACCGGAATATGCAGCGGGGTGTGGGTGTAGAGTTTGGCTACCGGAACTTCCACAGTCACACGGGTACCCGGCTTTACCTGTACTCCGGCAATCTCGAACGGTGCTCTTGCCATGCGCGCTTATCCTCTGCCCCGGGTCTTGGTTTTCCAGGGTTTGTAGTTCTTTTCAGTCCAGTTGATGATCATGCCGGCCACGTTCTTGCCGGTAGCATTCTCGATGCCTTCCAGGCCCGGTGAAGAGTTTACTTCCATCACCAGCGGGCCACGGCTGGAACGCAGCAAATCCACACCGGCCACGTTCAGGCCCATGGCCTTGGCAGCGGTAATGGCGGTGCGGCGCTCTTCCGGGGTAATCCGCACCAGCGAAGCGGTACCGCCCCGGTGCAGGTTTGAGCGGAATTCACCTTCCGCGCCCTGGCGCTTCATAGCGGCGATAACCTTGTCGCCGATGACAAAGCAGCGGATGTCGGCACCGCCGGCTTCCTTGATGAATTCCTGCACCAGGATGTCGGCTTTCAGGCCCATAAAGGCTTCAATCACAGACTCGGCGGCTTTGCGGGTTTCCGCCAGCACCACACCAATGCCCTGGGTACCCTGCAGCAGTTTGATGACCACCGGCGCGCCACCCACCATCTTCAGCAGCTCCGGCACGTTGTCCGGTTTGTTGGCAAACCCGGTTACCGGCATGCCCACGCCCTTACGGGCCAGCAACTGCAGGGAGCGCAGCTTGTCCCGGGAACGGGTAATGGCCACCGATTCGTTGAGTGGAAATACAC
Source organism: Marinobacter vinifirmus (assembly GCF_002258215.1). Lineage (GTDB taxonomy): Bacteria > Pseudomonadota > Gammaproteobacteria > Pseudomonadales > Oleiphilaceae > Marinobacter > Marinobacter vinifirmus. The sequence goes on along the minus strand of NZ_NEFY01000004.1, from coordinate 120,473 downwards.
CCATCATCTCGAACTGGCGCAGTACCGCGGTGCCGTAAAAAGTGACCGAGGCGCCGATTCGCGGAATCACCACATCGAAGTCTTCCAGCACTTCTTCGTGGTAATGGATCAGCGGGTTGGCAGACGTGATGTTCATGGAGCAATGCAGGGCGTCAATCACCTTCACTTCATGGCCACGATTGATGCCTTCCTCCACCAGCCGACGGGTGGAATACAGGTGCCGGTTTCGCGACAGTACCGCAATTTTCATAATCAGTTCCTTGGTGCCGGCTTGCCGGCAAGGTAAGAAGCTTCGGGATAAATGGTGGTTCGCCCCGCCATGGCAGTGCGCCCCAGCAACATCCGGAACCGCATGGAGTCCCGGTTGGTTAAGGTCATTTCAATGGGCCAGCTCTGGTCACCCAGTACCAGGGTGGTTTCGATCACCAGCCGTTGTTCTTTGTGGCCACCGGAATCCGACACGGTGCGTTCATCCAGCACCCGGGCGTCGCATTCCACCACGTGGTGCAGGTCGTTCTGTATCGGGTGCACCCAGAACTTCACCCGGCGCTCGCCGTTTTCAGTGTAGGGTTCCGTCCGGAAAGTATGCAGGCACGAGGTGCGCGCGCCGGTATCTACCTTGGCCTTGATCCGGCCAATGCCCAGGTCCGGCAGGCCCACCCATTCGCGCCAGCCAAGTGACACCTTGTTTTCAGCTTCGGTGGGCGGAGTAGTTTTGATCACTTCAGTCGTTTCTGTCGACATCCGGGGAATCCTTATCTTTTTGTTGTTCCGGGGCCATCAATTGCACCCGGAAGGGCTCGGAATGACTACCGGCATACACGCTGGTATGGGGGAAAGGTATTTCTATGCCGTGCTCGTCCAGGGCTTTTTTGACGGCAATCATCATGCTGCCCCGGCCATCAAGGAATTCTTCTCTGGGCACCCAGAAGGAGAACTGCAAATCGACCGAAGACGCCCCAAACCCGGTAACCAGAACAAAGGGTTTCGGCTCTTCCAGGCACACGGTGTTCTGCTGCGCCAGTTCCAGCAGCAAATCCTGCACCTTTTCCACGTCCTCCGCGTAGGCGATGCCCAGAACCAGGTCGATCCGGCGGATTGGAAAGCGGGAGCGGTTGATCACCCGGGTTTTGATCAGGGTTTCGTTGGGTATGCGCACGTACAGGTTGTCGGCCGTTCTGAGCTTTACGCTGAGCAGGTCGATTGCCACCACTTCCCCGATGGTGGCATCCACCTCGATGGTGTCACCAATCTCGAACGGCTTTTCCATCACCAGGAACAGGCCACTGATAATGTTGGAGGCGGAGGTCTGGGAGGCAAAGCCGATAGCGACCGTGAGAATACCGGCAGCGCCCAGCACCACTTCCAGGGAGAAGCCGGCTTCCCTGAGCGCGGCAACGGCAAACAGTAGAAACACCAGGTAAAAGAACACCCGCCGGATCATCACCTGGTGATGGCGGGTTGTCCTGGTTTCTACCAGGCGGCCGACACTGCGGGCAACAAAGGTGGCCAGCACAATCCCCAGCACCAGCAAAAAGCCCGCCGAAAGCCACTTGCCCCAGGCAATACTTCCGATCACCTGTGCGATGGTTGTCTGTAACGTTTCAAGCACCTTCGCGGCTCCCTGTGCCGTGATTAACCGAATATATGATCAAACGCACGCACCAGTCTCCGGCCCTTGGCGAGTTTTTCCCTGGCCGGTGCCAGCAACTCGCATTCACCGGCAGCCTGCGGTGCCGATTGATCAATTCGCAGGCTGGCGGAGTTCATATCCGTTTCGCATTCGACGGTAATCCCCGGCGTCCAGAGCAGCCCCTGGCCGTTACGGTACACCGACAGCAACGGTGTGGGCAGGCTGAACCGCTCAAGCAACAAAGGCCTTTCCCGGCGGTTGATGATGGTAACCGGCGTAACCGCCCGCCATGGCCGCTTGGGTACTGCCTCCAGGGCCAGCCGGCCATAGGTGGAAGAGGCGTAGCAGATTTCCCCCTCCATCGAGTTCCGGCCAAGCCAGGTACGTGACGGCACCGCCAGCGGCACTTCTGTGAGCTCACTACGGCCTTCGCCCACGCATACCTTCATCCAGAGATTGGTCCCCACATAGAGCACACAGCGGCCACCGGCCGGCACCGTTAAAGGCTGGGACGGGCGGATTACCGTGGGCAAGCTGGCCATTGCGGGAATAAAACACACCTCGCCGTTATCACCGGAGCGCACGAAACGCTGTACAGGGATTTCCGACGACGGCAGGCTGTGGCCGATGGTCTCGAACCAGGTAAGCGGGTCTGCCGAATCTTCCGGCTGCTGCACCACAAAACGCACCTGCCACTCCTGGTCCAGCAGGGTGACCCACAAATGCGTATGCCCCAACCGGTGTTGCTGGGTCTGGCCGGAAGCCAGTTGATACGGGTGTGCCCAGACACCGTCGCGCTGGCCTTCGGGGTAAACACTCATGCTGCGGAAAATGCTCCTTTTCATGGCAGGCCGTGATGTTTAACTATAATCCAGTATCGCCCCGGCAGCGAATATACAAGCCAATGATTTAAGAATGTAATTACCCTTATTCACCCTCTGGCCAAAATGGATGTTCCAATGACACAGCTGGTCTGGTTCCGCAACGATCTGCGCCTTGCCGACAACCCCGCCCTGACCGCCGCCTGCCGCAGCGGCAACCCCGTTCGGGCCTGCTTTATTGTTACCCCGAAACAGTGGCAGGAACACGACTGGTCTGCGGCCCGGGTACAATTTGTGCTGGAACACGCCAACAGCCTGGCCCGGCAGCTCGCCAGGCTGGGCATAGGCTTGTCATTCCTGAACGCTGACACCTTTGCCGACAGCCTCGGCACGCTTGAATCGTTCTGCAAAGAGCATGGCATTACCGCCCTGCACTTCAACGAAGAGTACGGCATCAACGAACGCCGCCGCGACAAGCAGGTCCACGACCGCCTGGACGAGCTGTCTGTCAAGGTAAACAAATACCGTGACCAGACCGTGGCACCGGTGGGCCAGATACTTACCCAGCAGAATGAACCCTATTCGGTGTTTACCCCGTTTTCACGGCGCTGGCGCACCTGGATAGAAGAAACCCAGCCCACGCTTTACCCGGCGCCCTCAGCCCAGGGCCCTGAAGTACAGGCCGAGCAGACCGACACTCTACCCGCACCGTTCAGCGGTGCACCGGAACCCCTGGTTCCCACCGGAGAAGACGCCGCCCACGACCAGCTGGAAGAATTCCTGGCCGAGCGAGCAAAAGACTACAAAGACAACCGCGACTTCCCGGCCCTGGACGGCACCAGCCAGCTATCGCCATACCTGGCCAACGGCGTGCTTTCCGGCCGCCAATGCCTGATCGCCGCCAAACAGGCCGGTGTTTCTGGTGATGGCATCGAAACCTGGATCAACGAAATCGCCTGGCGGGATTTTTACATAAACATCCTTTACCACTACCCGAGAGTGAGCATGGGGCGGGCGTTCAAGGAGGAAACTGAGGCTCTGGTGTGGAATAAACCCGGCGAGAATTTTGAAGCCTGGAAAGAAGGCCGGACGGGCATTCCGATCGTCGATGCTGCCATGCGCCAGCTGAAGGAGACCGGCTGGATGCACAACCGCCTGCGAATGATTACTGCCATGTTCCTGACCAAGAACCTGTTCATCGACTGGCGACTGGGCGAGGCCTGGTTCATGCAGAATCTGGTGGATGGTTTTCTGGCATCCAATAACGGCGGCTGGCAGTGGAGTGCCTCAACCGGTACCGATGCAGCGCCTTATTTTCGCGTGTTCAATCCGGTCACCCAGAGTGAGCGGTTTGACCCGAAAGGGGAGTTTATCCGGCAGTGGGTGCCGGAGTTGGCCAAACTGGATAACAAGCGGATTCATGATCCATCCAAGGGCGGCGTCATTCCGAAAGGCTACCCCCGTCCCATAGTGGACCTGAAAGAATCCCGAAAGGAAGCCATAGCAAGGTTTCAGGCGCTAAAGGACTGAGCTTCTGGCGCTTGGCCGGCCGCGCCGGGTTGGGGCTGCCCTTCCAAAAACCGCTCCTTGCGGCACATCCATGTGGCGCTTCTGCTCCGCCATCCATGGCTCCGCACATTTTTGGAAGGGCAGCCCCAACCCGGCACTAGTCTGGTGCTAGCCGCCGCACACCGGGCAGTCCGGGTCTTTGGCGAGTTTCATTTCTCGCCATTCCATTTGCCAGGCGTCCAGGATCAACAATCGGCCCACCAACGGATGGCCGACACCTGAGATTAGCTTGATCGCTTCCATCGCTTGGGCCGAGCCAATCATGCCCACCAATGGAGCGATAACACCCGCTTCGGAGCAGGTCAGGTCTTCGTTTCCTTGCTCAGGGTATAAACAGTGGTAACAGGGGCTTTCGGGGTGGCGGGGATCATAAACGGACAACTGGCCTTCACCGCGAATCGCAGCACCAGAAACCAGCGGCACCCCGGAAGCTACCGAGGCTCTATTCAACGCGAAGCGGGTGTTGAAGTTGTCGGTGCAGTCCAGCACCAACGTGGATTCAGTAACCAGCTGTTTGAGATCATCTCCATCCACCCGGCGATTGACGGCGTTAACAGTGATCTCGGGGTTGATCGCCCGAACCCGCTCCGCCAGGCGCTCGGCCTTGGAGTCACCCAGCCAGCTTTGCTGAAACGCAATTTGCCGTTGCAGGTTGGCCAGTTCGATCTGGTCGTCGTCTACCAGGGTCAGGTGACCGACGCCTGCCGCGCCCAGATACAGTGCCACGGGGCAACCCAGGCCGCCGGCGCCGATGACCAGTGCATGGGCGGCTTTGAGTTTTTCCTGGCCGGCGATGTCGAACCGGGGCATCAGGATTTGTCGGCTGTAGCGGAGCAGTTCTTCGTCGCTGAGCATGGTTGTTCTCGCTATTGGTCGCGGGCGGGCTTGCGGGCCAGGGTCATGCGATCGTTGCCGCCGTAGTCTTTGCGGGTTTCTATGTTGCGCCATCCGGCTTTGGCAAACAAATCTCTCACGGCTTCGCCCTGGTCGTAGCCGTGTTCCAGCAGCATCCAGCCATTCGGGTTGAGCCAGTCCAGGCCTTCGGTGACCAGCAGGCGGATGTCGTCCAGGCCATCTTCTCCGGCCACCAGGGCGGACTCGGGTTCGAAGCGCACATCGCCTTCCTTTAAATGGCGATCGCTGGCCGGGATGTAGGGCGGGTTGGAGATAAGAAGGTCGAAGCTTCCAGCCGGGATCTGGTCGAACCAGTGGCTCTGCACTACGGTGATGGGCAAGCCCAGTTGCTGGCTGTTTTCCCGGGCCAGGGCTACTGCCTCTTCAACCCGGTCGCTCGCCATGATTTGCCAGCCCGGCTGTTCGCTGGCCAGGGCCAGGGCTATGGCACCGGTGCCGGTGCCAAGGTCGAGTACCCGGGCGTTAGCGGGTAGTTCCAGTGATAACGCGGCCTCTACCACACACTCGGTATCGGGCCGGGGAATCAACGTTGAGGAACTGACTTTCAGGGGTAAGGACCAGAATTCCTGCTCGCCCAGCAGGTAGGCAATCGGTTGGCCGCTGGCGCGCTGCGCCACCAGGCTCATAAACTGCTCAGCCTTTTCCGCCGGCACTTCCCGTTCGGGCCAGGCCCGGAAGCTGGTCCGGCCCAGGCCGGTCACGTAACTCAGCAGTAGTTCGGCATCCAGCCGGGGCGAGTCGCCGCCAATCTGGTCGGCGGCGCTCTTCAGGAGGGCTTCGCAGGTCAGCGAGGGCTCACTGCTCATTGGCCAGTTCAGCCAGCAATTCAGCCTGGTGTTCCTGCTGCAGCGGCAGCACCACCGCATCCAGGTCGCCGGCAATCACTTCGTCGAGCTTGTACAGGGTCAGGTTGATGCGATGATCGGTTACCCGGCCCTGGGGGAAGTTGTAGGTGCGGATGCGCTCGGAGCGGTCACCGCTGCCCACCAGGCTTTTACGGGTTTCCGCCATGCTTTTCTGCTGCTTTTCCAGCTCGGCATTCTGCAGGCGTGACGCCAGCAGGCTCAGGGCCTTGGCCCGGTTCTTGTGCTGGGAGCGCTCTTCCTGGCATTCCACCACGATGCCGGTCGGCAGGTGGGTAATGCGAATGGCGGAGTCGGTCTTGTTAACGTGCTGGCCACCAGCGCCGGAGGAACGGAAGGTGTCCACACGCAGGTCGGCCTTGTTGATTTCGATGGCTTCGGCTTCATCCGCCTCGGGGATCACCGCCACGGTGCAGGCGGAGGTGTGAATACGGCCCTGGGATTCGGTTTCCGGTACCCGCTGTACCCGGTGCGCGCCGGACTCGAATTTCAGGGCACCGTATACGCCGTCGCCGGACAACCGGGCAATCACTTCTTTATAGCCGCCGTGCTCGCCTTCGTTTTCGCTCAGTACTTCTACCTGCCAGCGGCGTTTCTCGGCGTAGCGGGAATACATGCGGAACAGGTCGCCCGCAAAGATGGCGGCTTCATCACCACCGGTACCGGCCCGCACTTCCAGGAACACGTTCTTGGTGTCGTTGGGGTCTTTCGGCAGCATCAGGCGCTGCAGTTCTTCATCCAGCTCTTCACTGCGGGCTTCGGCGCCGTCCAGCTCTTCTTCAGCCATGGCGCGCATGTCGGCATCGCCGTCTTTCAACAGTTCTTTCGCTTCACTGATGTCGTCGAGGGACTGTTGCCAGGACTGGAAGCACTTTACCACCGGCTCGATTTCGGCAAACTCCCGGGATAACTCACGGAACTTGTCCTGGTTGGAGATAACGGAGGCATCGCTCAGCAGTGCGCTCACCTCCTCGAACCGCTCTACCAACCGTTCGAGGCGGGACTGGATGGATGGCTTCATAGTTTTTCCGTGGTGATGGGCTCGTCCGCATCCAGCGTATCCAGCTGGTAGAGCTCCCTCAGGCATTCCGTGACTTCCGCCCGGCCCTCGGCCATGGCCTTGCGAACCTGGATGGAAGGTTGGTGCAGCAGTTTGTTGGTCAGGCCCCGGGCCATGCTTCGCAGCACTGTCTCGGGGTCTGCGCCGTTGCGCAGGGCGCGCAGGGCTTTTTCGGTTTCCGCATCGCGCATCACTTCTGCCCGCTGACGGAAGACTTTCAGGGTAGAAACCGCATCTAGGGCCCGCAGCTGCTCCAGGAAATCCTGGACGCCACTGCTGATCAGGTTTTCGGCCTCACGGGCTGCGCCTTCCCGGGAGCGGATGTTTTCTTCGATTACCTGCTTGAGGTCATCAACGGTATACAGGTAGACGTCTGCCAGCGAGGCAACTTCCGGTTCGATATCCCTCGGTACAGCGATATCCACCATGAAATACGGGCGGTGTTTGCGCTTTTTCAGGGCCCGCTCAACGGCACCCTTGCCCAGAATGGGCAGCGGGCTGGCGGTGGAGGAAATGACAATGTCGACATCCGCCAGGTGGTCCGGAATCTCGGACAGCAGAATGCCCTTTCCGCCGTGGGCCTCGGCCAGGGACTGGGCCCGCTCGAGGGTACGGTTGGCAATCAGGAACTGGCGCACACCGGCTTCCGAAAGGTGTTGCGCAACCAGCTCGATGGTTTTACCGGCACCAATCAGCAAGGCCTTGTTGCGGGACATATCCGCAAAGATATGGTGCGCCATGCTGACCGAGGCATAGGCCACAGATACCGGGTTTTCGCCGATAGCAGTCTGGGTTCGCACCCGCTTGGCAACCGAGAAAGTGTGTTCGAACAACCGGGTCAGGAAGGAACCGGTGGCACCGTGTTCCCGGGCCAGGGAATAGGCATCTTTCAGCTGGCCGAATATCTGCGGCTCGCCCAGCACCATGGAATCCAGGCCGGAGGCAACGCGCATCATATGGCGAACGGCATCGGAATCCCGGTGCAGGTAAAGCACGTTCTCCAGGTCTGCTACGTCCAGGTCGTGGAAGCCCGCCAGCCAGCGCAGCACGGTAGGCGCGCAGTCGTCGTCACCGGCCAGGTACAGCTCAGTACGGTTACAGGTAGACAGAATGGCAGCCTCACCGGCACCGGAGGCAGCACGCAGTTCGGAAAAGGCTTCCGCCATCCGCTCCGGAGTGAACGCTACACGCTCGCGAATTTCTACGGGTGCGGTTCGGTGATTGATTCCCAGTGTCAGCAACGCCATTTTATGGTCAGATAACCCTGTTCCAGTCGTGGATATTCAAACAGCATTCTACCGGCGCAAGGCCCCGCCTGCCACCCGAAAACACCGGTGCTTCGGGAACTGCGGACAGGTTGGGCAAGATAAGACGCTTATGCCATTATAGGGTTTCGGCCACGACCGCAATCCGATTTGCCTCAATTAACGGGGCGAAAAGATGGTCTTTCCTGAAAAATCGCCTGAAACACACAGGAAATTGCATGCACAAATCCGCACCGTACCTGGTTACCTGCCTGCTGGGTTTTACCGTAGCTGTCCTGCCGGGCTGCGCCAGTTTTTCCGGAACCGCCGAAGAACCGGCACCTACGGTTCAGGCCGAGCAGGCTGAAACGGAAGAAATCCGGTACGCCGACTTTGAACCGGAAGTGCTGTACCAGCTGCTTACCGCAGAAATAGCCGCACAGCGTGGCCGCTATGACGTAACCCTGGTGAATTACCTGCAAGCGGCCAAGACCTCGGAAGACCCCGGAGTGATCGACCGGGCCATGCGGATTGCCCAGACCCTCAACGCCGACAACGCCCAGCAGCAGCTGGCCACGCTCTGGCTGGATATTGATCCGGACAACCTGCAGGCACACCGGGTAGCGGCCATTCAGGCAGTAAAGCGCCAGAACCTGGAAACCGCCCTGTTCCATATGGAGCAGATTATGGACCAGGGTGAAGATGCCGACTTCGACAGCCTGGCCGCCATGGCCGCCCGACTGCCACCGGCCCAGCAACAGGAACTGCTGGAGCTGTACCAGAACCTGGCCGAACGGCACCCGGAAACCCCCGAACTGGAATACAGTATTGCCCTGCTCCAGAAAATCACCGGCGAGCCGGAGACCGCACTGAAACAGTTGAACACCCTGCTCAATCGAGAACCGGAGTTCCAGCCGGCCATCATTTTGAAAGGTGACTTGCTGTATCAGACCGGGCAGAACCGCGACGCCCTGAATCACATGACCGCCGCCACCCGGCGCTTCCCTGCCAACCGGCAGATGGGCACCCTGTACGGCCGCATGCTGATCAACGAAGGCGAGCTGCAGGCCGCCCAGGACGAATTCGCCCGCCTGGTAAAACGCTATCCGGGCACCCCGGGGCTGCGACTGTCCCACGCCCTGGTGGCCCTTGAAAACCAGCAACCGGACCTGGCCAGGGAAGAGCTTACCCGCCTGACCGAACAAGGCCACCACACCGACGAAGCCAATTACTACCTGGGCCAGGTAGAAGAGCAGGCCGAAAACACCATTCAGGCCATCGGCTATTACCAGAGCGTGGAGCAGGGCAATTATTTCTTCCCGGCCCTGGCCCGCGCCAGCCAGTTGCAGGCCGAACTGGGCGAGCTGGACAACGCCCTGGCGAACATCCGGCAACTCCGGGACACCAACCCGGACCAGGCCGAACGCTTCTGGTTGCTGGAAGTCAATCTCCTGCTGGACCAGGAACGGGAACAGCAGGCCCTGGAGGCCGCCAACCTGGCCCTGGAGAGCTATCCGGAAAACATCGAAATCCGCTATGCCCGCGCCATGCTTCAAGACTCCATGGGCGATACAGACCCGGCCATCACAGACCTGCGCGCCATCATTGAAGCCCAGCCGGAGAACGCCGTCGCCCTGAATGCCCTGGGCTATATCCTGACCGTGCGTACCGATCAGCTGGACGAAGCGCGCGCGCACATCCAGAAAGCCCTGAGCCTGGACCCTGAAAACCCGGCCATTCTCGACAGCATGGGCTGGATCCTGTTCCGCCAGGGAGACAACCAAGGCGCACTGGAATACCTGTCCCGGGCGTGGGCCATCTACCCGGACCCTGAAGTAGCCGCTCACTATGGCGAAGTGCTTTGGGTAACCGGCAACGAAGAGCAGGCCCGCGTGGTTTGGGACGAAGCCCTGGACGAAGACCCGAACCATGACATCCTGAACGAAACCATTGATCGCCTGACCCGGAACGGGGGCAACCAATGACGGCCAGGCTACCCCTGATACTCCTTGCCGTACTGACCTTCAGCGGCTGCACCACCATTGCGCTGGAACCGCTGCCGGAAGGCATGACAGACCAGCCACCGGCAGACTGGACAGAACGCAGCCGGAACCTGGGCCGCTTTGACCACTGGCACCTGTCCGGCAAGCTTGCCGTCAAGCAGCCCTCCGACAGCGGCACCGCCGTGATCAATCGCTGGTTCCAGAATGGCGAGCAATACGATCTGTCCCTGTCGTCATCGTTTCTGGGCATGGGCACTACCCGACTTCAGGGCGTTCCGGGCTTTATCGAGCTCACCCTGGCCAATGGCGATGTTTACCAGTCTTCCGACCCGGAAACCCTGGTGAATGCCGCGACCGGCTGGCAGCTGCCCATCGACAGCCTGAGCTGGTGGATTCGCGGGCTGCCGTCACCGGATGGCGACTTCCGCCTGCTGTTCGACGAACACAGCCAGCTGGCCATCATCAGGCAGGACGGCTGGGAAATACGCTACGACCGCTGGCACGGCTTTATCGAAGACCTGCCTTCGCTGCCGGCCCGTATCACCGCCCTGAAAGAAGACAAGCGGGTTCGTGTGGTGATTGCCAACTGGCGCCGGGAGGACTAAACCTGTGGCCGAACTGACCCTGCCCTCGCCCGCCAAGCTCAACCTGTTCCTGCACATTGTCGGCCGCCGGCCTGACGGCTATCACGAGCTGCAGACCCTGTTCCAGTTTCTCGACTACGGGGACGAGCTCAGCTTTACCCTGACCCCGGATGAACCCGGTGTACGCCTGGCTGACCCGATTCCCGGCGTGCCCGACAGCGACAATCTGGTGGTGCGGGCCGCTCTGGCACTGGCAGAACTCAGCAAAGCCCCCCTGCCCGGCGTAACCATTCACCTGCACAAACGCCTGCCCATGGGCGGCGGCCTGGGTGGCGGCAGCTCCAATGCCGCAACCACCCTGCTGGCCATGAACCACCTGTGGCAGCTGCACCTGAATGAAGACCAGCTGGCAGAAATCGGCCTTGGCCTGGGCGCCGACGTACCGGTATTTGTGCGCGGCCACGCCGCCTTTGGAGAGGGTGTCGGCGAAAAACTGACCCCCGTAAACCCGCCGGAAGACTGGTTTGTTGTCCTGAAACCTGAGTGCGAAATAAACACCGGAAAGATTTTTTCAGAACAAGGGTTGACAAGGGACACACCAAAAATCAAAATACGCCCCGCTTTTGAGGGAGACGCCTCGAGGTACCGAAACGACTGTGAGGATGTAGTTCGCAAACTGTATCCGGAGGTTAACCAGAGCCTGGAATGGCTTTCACAATTCGGACCTGCAAGATTAACCGGAACCGGGGCTTGCATTTTTGGACGTTTCCCTACAGAATCCGCAGCCCGGATTATCTGGGAAAGCAAACCCTCCGGCATCACGGGGTTCGTAGCTAAAGGGGTGAACATTTCACCTCTACACCAAAAGCTAACAGAGCTGAAATGATGCCAAGAAAGCACGATGATATTGGGGTGTCGCCAAGTGGTAAGGCAACGGGTTTTGATCCCGTCATGCGCAGGTTCGAATCCTGCCACCCCAGCCACCTTTCTCCCGCTTCTTCTGAATCAAACGCCGATACTGAGAAGGATACTGTCGTGTCCAAACTGATGATCTTCGCCGGCAACGCCAATCCTGAACTCGCTCAGGATATTGCCAAGAAACTTCATATTCCCATGGGTCAGGCCACTGTTGGTCGTTTCAGCGATGGTGAAACCACCGTTGAGATCAACGAAAATGTGCGCGGCCACGATGTCTTTATCATCCAGCCCACCTGCTACCCGACCAACGACAACCTGATGGAACTGATCGTGATGGCCGACGCCCTGCGCCGCGCTTCCGCCACACGGATCACCGCCGTTATCCCCTATTACGGATACGCCCGTCAGGACCGTCGCGTTCGCTCTACCCGGGTTGCCATCAGCGCCAAGGTAGTAGCCGACATGATTTCCAGCATCGGCGTGGATCGTGTACTGACTGTAGACCTGCACGCAGACCAGATTCAGGGCTTCTTCGACATCCCGGTAGACAATATCTATGCCACGCCGGTTCTGCTCGAAGACATCGAGAAGCAGCGTTTCGAAAACTTTGTGGTTGTCTCTCCGGACGTCGGCGGCGTTGTCCGCGCCCGCGCCGTGGCCAAGCGCCTGGATGATGCCGACCTGGCCATCATCGACAAGCGTCGCCCCAAGGCCAACGTATCCCAGGTGATGCACATCATCGGTGATGTACGAGACAAGACCTGCATCCTGGTAGACGACATTGTCGATACTGCCGGCACCCTGTGCAAAGCCGCCAATGCCCTGAAAGAGCACGGCGCTTCCCGCGTGGTTGCCTACATTACCCACCCGGTACTTTCCGGCCCGGCTATCGAGAACATTAGCAACTCGGAGCTGGACGAACTGGTGGTATGTGACACCATCCCGCTGGGTGACAAAGCAAAAAATTGTGATAGAATCCGCCCCCTCAGCATGGCTGGGCTGCTCGCCGAATCCATTCGTCGTGTGAGCAACGAAGAGTCCATCAGTGCCATGTTCGAGAACGTCTGAGCCGGCAAAGCTCCGTAACACTCAGACTTAAAGGCAGTTTTCGGGTCGGGAGTCCAGCTGGGCTCCCGACTCTTTTAGTAGGCCAGATAACTGGCCTTTCAGAGAACTCATCTGTTCCAAGCCTGGTCGCGGGCCGTTCAGATGAATAACGAGGTACATACCATGTCCCAGGAATTCGTAATTGAAGCATTTCCTCGTGACGATCAGGGGAGAGGTGCGAGCCGCCGCCTGCGTCGCGAAGAGCGTAAAATCCCGGCCATCATCTACGGTGGCGGCAAAGACGCAACTCCGGTAGCCATCTGGCACAACGAGCTGAAAAAGGCCCTCGAAAACGAAGCCTTCTTCTCTCACATCCTGACTATCGACATTCAGGGCAAGAAAGAAAGCGTGATCCTGAAGGATCTGCAGCGTCACCCGTACAAGCTGCTGCTGACCCACGCCGACTTCCTGCGCGTTGACAAGGATCACGAGATCCACGTTAACGTACCGCTGCACTTCATCAACGAAGATGTTGCTCCGGCCGTTAAACTGCAGGGTGGTGTTGTTTCCCACACCATGACTGAAGTTGAAGTTATCTGTCTGCCGCAGAACCTGCCCGAGTTCATCGAAGTAGACCTGAACGAAGTAGAGATGGACCAGGTTGTTCACCTGAGCGATCTGAAACTGCCGAAGGGCGTTCAGGTTGCTGCCCTGCTGCAGGGCGAAGACCACGACCAGCCGGTTGCCTCTATCCACAAGCCGAAGGGTGCCAAGGCGGACGACGCCGAGGAAGCCGAAGGCGAGGAAGGCGGCGAGGAGTAATCACTCCGGGGGCAAAGGCGAATGGCACAGGATATTGTCATGGTGGTTGGACTGGGGAACCCCGGTGCCGACTACGAGAATACCCGCCACAACGCCGGCGCCCTGTTCGTCGAAGCGCTGGCCCGCGATGCGGGCCAGACGCTGCGCCCCGAAAAGAAGTACCACGGGCTGTATGCCCGCATTCAGTGGCAGGGCCTAGACCTGCACTTGCTGAACCCCAGCACCTTTATGAACCGCAGCGGCACCGCAATCAAAGCCCTGGCGGACTTTTTCAAGATTCCCCCCGAACAGATTCTTGTCGCCCACGATGAACTCGACCTGCCTCCCGGCACGGCCAAGCTCAAGAAAGGCGGCGGTCACGGCGGCCACAACGGTCTTCGGGACACCATTGCCCACCTGAGCACCAACGACTTCCAGCGTTTACGCCTTGGCATCGGCCACCCCGGCGACAGCCGCAAGGTAACCGGTTACGTACTGGGCCGCCTGGGCAAGCAGGAAACCGAGCAGCTCCATGCCGTCTTCGACGAAGTGATGCGGGTACTGCCCGATGCTGCCAGCGGAAAACTGGCCGCGGCCATGAACCGCCTGCACAGCTTCAAACCGACTCCCTGAGCAGGGGCACAACCCCTTACTCGCACCCTTACCGATACACCGGTATAATCCGCCCAAATTTTTCAGTTCCAGCAGAGGCATTCCATGGGATTTAACTGCGGCATCGTCGGCCTTCCCAACGTCGGCAAATCCACCCTGTTTAACGCACTGACCAAAGCCGGCATCGGCGCGGAAAACTTCCCCTTCTGCACCATCGAGCCGAACGCCGGCGTGGTGGCCATGCCGGACCCCCGCCTGACCAAGCTGGCGGAAATTGTAAAGCCTGAGCGCGTGGTTCCCACCACCATGGAATTCGTGGACATCGCCGGCCTGGTTGCCGGTGCATCCAAGGGTGAAGGCCTGGGTAACCAGTTCCTGGCCAACATCCGCCAGACCGACGCCATCGCCCACGTAGTGCGCTGCTTTGAAGACGGCAACGTGATTCACGTAGCCAACAAGGTAGACCCGGCTTCGGACATCGAAGTGATCAACACCGAACTGGCACTGGCTGACCTGGACACCGTCGAGAAAGCGATCAAGCGAGTACAGCGCGTCGCCAAGAGCGGCGACAAGGAAGCCAAGGCCCAGCTGGAGATGTTTGAAAAGCTGTTACCGGTGCTGAACGAAGGCAAACCCGTTCGCGGCATGGGCCTGGACAAAGACCAGATGGCACTGATCCGTGAACTGTGCCTGCTTACCGTCAAGCCCACCATGTACATCGCCAACGTGAACGAAGACGGCTTCGAGAACAACCCGCACCTGGACACTGTGCGCAAAATCGCCGAGTCCGAAAATGCGGTAGTCGTGCCTATCTGCAACAAACTGGAAGCAGAAATCTCGGAACTGGAAGACGAAGAGAAATCCATGTTCCTGGATGAAATGGGCATGGAAGAGCCGGGCCTGGATCGCGTCATCCGCGCCGGCTACGGCCTGCTGGGCCTGCAGACCTACTTCACCGCCGGGGTTAAGGAAGTCCGCGCCTGGACCGTAAAAATCGGCGCCACCGCTCCCCAGGCCGCCGCAGTTATCCACACCGATTTCGAGCGGGGCTTCATCCGCGCCGAAGTTATCGGCTATGACGATTTCGTACAGTACAACGGCGAAGCCGGCGCCAAGGATGCCGGCAAGTGGCGCCTGGAAGGCAAGGAATACATCGTTAAAGACGGCGACGTTATCCACTTCCGCTTTAACGTGTAATTTTTCCGGAATTTTGGGCTCAAGGCCTTGACACCCTGAGCTCAAATACCGAAAATACGCGCCTCGTTTGGGGCATGCCCTGAAGCGAAATGGCAAGGTAGCTCAGTTGGTTAGAGCACAGCACTCATAATGCTGGGGTCGGCGGTTCGACTCCGCCCCTTGCTACCAGTATTCTGAAAGCCCGGTTCGAAAGAACCGGGCTTTTTCAGTTCTGGGGACGACCCCACCCTTCCCGGGAACAGGACGCGGGACGACCCGCCTACGCTACTCCCAACACCATGCGAACCACAAAAGACCGAATCCGCCAGGCCATTTCCTTTGAAGTGATCGGCCTGCTCATATCAACTCCCCTGGCCGCCTTTGTCTTTGGCCTGGATCTTGGGGAAACCGGTGTACTTGCCGCCATCGGCGCCACCATGGCAACCCTGTGGAACTATATCTTCAACCTGATGTTTGATCACGGCCTGAAGCGGTTCACCGGCACTACCCGGAAAACCCTCAAGCTGCGATTCCTGCATGCCATCAGTTTCGAGTTCGGGCTAATGCTGGCATTCCTGCCAGTGATCGCCTGGTGGCTCGACATCGGCCTGCTGGATGCGCTGATCGTAGATATCGCCTTTGTGGTGTTTTACCTGGTTTACGCCTTTGTGTTTACCTGGTGCTACGATACCGTGTTTCCCGATAACGATGCCGGCCCGGCATCTACCAACCAGATCCGTTAAACCGAACAAAAGGCTGCCCGCTGCCATGCAGGAATCAATCACCTCCGGCGTTTCCCTGGATCGCCTGAAGCGTATTACCCGCCACTTCGACGAGAACTATATTCAACCCGGCAAGATTCCGGGGGCGGTCACGCTGGTGGCCCGGCATGGCAAGGTTCTCTGGTGTGAAGCCCAGGGCCTGAGAGATGTCGAGCGCGACCTGCCCATGGAACGGGATACCGTGTTCCGCATCTATTCCATGACCAAGCCCATCACTTCCATCGCCATGATGCAGCTGTATGAGCAAGGCAAATTTCTGCTGAACGACCCGGTACACAAGTACATTCCATCCTGGCGAAACCTTCAGGTGTACACGGGTGGCCGCTACCCGGATTTCGAAACTGAACCGGCAGCCACCACCATGACCATCCGGGACCTGATGACCCACACCTCCGGGCTGACCTACGGTTTCACCGAGCGAACAGAAGTCGATGCCGCCTATCGCCAGCTGAAACTGGATGGCAGTTCGATCCTGACCCTGGACAAGCTGGTGGATCGCCTTGCAGAACTGCCACTGGAGTTCTCACCGGGCACCGCGTGGAACTATTCCGTATCCACCGATGTACTGGGTTACCTGGTTGAGCTGTTATCCGGCAAGCCACTGGATGCGTACTTCCGTGAGCACATTTTCGAACCACTGGGCATGGCCGACACCGGCTTTCAGGTCCGGCAGGACCAGCAGGAACGTTTCGCCGCCTGCTACCTGTACCAACCCGGAGACACCATGAAGCTGCAGGACGACCCGGAGCGCTCCCGCTACCTGAAGGAGCCAAAGTTCCTGTCTGGCGGAGGTGGACTGGTGTCCACCATTGATGACTATTTCAGGTTCGCCCAGGCCCTCTGCCAGGGTGGAGCGTATCAGGGCCAGCGCATCATCGGGCGCAAAACCCTGGAATTCATGCGCCTGAACCACCTGCCCGGCGGCAAGGACCTGCCGGGGCTCTCTATTGGCGGCTTCAGCGAAACACCCTATGCCGGCAGCGGGTTCGGGCTGGGCTTTTCGGTGAAAACCGATGTTGCCAGTTCTGCCACCATCGGCTCGGAAGGCGAATTCGGCTGGGGCGGACTGGCCAGCACCAGCTTCTTTGTGGATCCTGTGGAAGACATGGTGGTGCTCTTCATGACCCAGCTGATGCCATCTTCCTCCTACCCCATCCGCCAGGACCTCCGGGCACTGGTGTACGGAGCCCTGAACTGATACCGCCATCTGCTTTATAAGGCTATAACTGCTGGTACCGTGCCGAACCGCAATAGCCTGTGGCATACTCGGTTTCTCAAACCAATAATGAACAATCCACCCGCAAGGAATGTTGTGATGAAACCAGCAACTCTCGCGCTGCACGCCGGCTTCAAGAGCGACCCGACCACCAAGGCCGCCACCACTCCTATTTACCAGACCACGTCCTACACCTTTGATGACACCCAGCACGGTGCCGATCTGTTTGATCTGAAAGTTCAGGGCAACATTTACACCCGCATCATGAACCCGACCAACAATGTACTGGAAGAGCGCATGACCGCGCTGGAAGGTGGCGTTGGCGCACTGGCAGTAGCATCCGGCATGGCCGCAATTACCTACGCTCTGCAGACCATCTGCAAGGTGGGCAATAACATCGTCAGTACCAGTCAACTTTATGGCGGCACCTACAACCTGTTTGCCCACTCGCTGCCGAACCAGGGCATCGAGTGCAAGATGGTGCGCCACGATGATTTCGAGGCAGTCGAGAACGCCATCGACGACCAGACCCGCGCCCTGTTCTGCGAATCTATCGGCAACCCGGCCGGCAACGTGGTGGATATCCAGAAGTGGGCCGAAATTGCCCACAAGCACGGCATTCCGCTGATTGTCGATAACACCGTAGCGACGCCCTTCCTGTGCCGTCCGTTCGAACACGGCGCGGACATCGTGATCCACTCCCTGACCAAGTACATCGGCGGTCATGGCACCACGGTTGCCGGCATTGTTGTCGACTCCGGCAAGTTCGACTGGAAAGCCAGTGCCGACAAGTTCCCGATGATGAACCAGCCGGACCCGTCCTACCACGGCGTGGTTTACACCGAAGCCCTGGGCGAAGCTGCCTTCATCGGCCGCTGCCGCGTCGTGCCGCTGCGTAACACCGGCTCGGCCCTGTCGCCGTTCAACTCGTTCCTGATCATGCAGGGGCTGGAAACCCTGGCCCTGCGCATGGAACGCCACTGCGATAATGCCCAGAAGGTTGCCCAGTTCCTGCAGGATCACCCGGCCGTTGAGTGGGTGAACTACGCCGGCCTGGCCAACAGCCCCTACAAGGCCACCTGCGACAAGATCTGTGGCGGCAAGGCCTCCGGCATTCTGAGCTTCGGCATCAAGGGTGGCCGCGAGGCCGGCGCCAAGTTCATCGATGCCCTGGACCTGATCCTGCGCCTGGTGAACATTGGCGATGCCAAGTCCCTGGCTTGCCACCCGGCCACCACAACCCACCGCCAGCTCAACGCAGACGAGCTGAAGAGTGCCGGTGTGAGCGAAGACCTGGTGCGGTTGTCTATCGGTATTGAAGACGCCGACGACATCATCGCCGACATCACCCAGGCCCTGGACAAATCCCAGGCCTGACATTGATCAACCGGGTACGACCAATGTCGTGCCCGGTTACCCCGTGATTCCCCCTACCCGCCTTGTAACTGCCCTGCCGCAGGATTACTCTTTAAGGTTCTCCATACGTTGACCCGAGAGTTTCCGGCCCCATGAGCGACAGCGCAAAGCCCCGCATTACCAGTGGTTCCAAATTCCGTAACGAACACGGCTTTTCCGCCATCAAGGACGGCGTGAAGCGTTCATCCGCAAACACGGAAGACAAGCCCCTGGAGCGCAAGCCGAAATGGCTGCGGGCGCGTATGCCCGGTGGCGAGCGCTATGACGCGGTGCGCCGCAATGTCTCGGAACATCGCCTGAGCACCGTGTGCCAGGAATCCCACTGCCCCAATATCGGTGAATGCTGGACCAACGGCACTGCCACCATCATGGTGATGGGTTCTGTGTGCACCCGCGCCTGCAAATTCTGCGCAGTGGATACCGGCAACCCGAAAGGCTGGCTGGACCCGGAAGAGCCGGAAAACACCGCCAAGTCTGTGGAGCTGATGGGCCTGCGTTACATCGTGCTGACCTCCGTCGACCGCGACGACCTGCCCGACGGCGGCGCCGCTCACTACGCCGCCTGCGTATCTGCCATCAAACAGCGCACCCCGGAAGTGGCCGTTGAAGCCCTGACTCCGGACTTTGATGCGGTGATGAGCGATGTGGAAAAAGTCGTGGATTCTGGCCTGGATGTATTCGCCCAGAACGTGGAAACCGTCAAACGCCTGACCAGCCGTGTGCGCGACCCCCGCGCCGGATACGAGAAAACCCTGAGCGTCCTGGCCCACGCCAAGAAACACCGGCCAGACGTGCTCACCAAGACCAGCCTGATGGTCGGTCTGGGTGAAACCGAAGAAGAAATCCTGGAAACCATGGACGACCTGCGCGCCATCGGCGTAGACATCCTCACCATCGGCCAGTACCTGCGCCCCACCCCGAACCACCTGCCGGTGGAACGCTATGTGACTCCGGAAGAGTTCAACCGCTACCGTGAAATCGGCCTGGAAAAGGGCTTTATGGAAGTGCCCTCCGGCCCCATGGTGCGCTCCAGCTATCGCGCTGACCGGGTGTTCGACAAGAACAACCTGGGGCTGGCCGTGCCGGAAGTGCCCGCCTCCAACGCCATGCAGATCCCGGTGAAAGCCGTCGACTGATCCGTTCACAGATTCCCGGGCCGGAGGTCACAGTCGGCCCGGGTTTGTGGCACACTCTGCACTCGTTTTTTCAGCAGAGTAGTAAGCCATGAATCGCCTCGGCGCCCTGTACGACCGCTTTATCCTCCCCCACCCCTGGATTGTGCTGATCCTGTTCGGTGCCATCCTGGCCCTGGCAGCCTTGCGCTTTGATCAGTTCCGGCTGGATGCCTCCGCCGAATCCCTGGTCCTGGAAAACGACCGTTCCCTGGAAGAGTACCGGCAGGTAAACCGGATATTCACTACCTCTGACGACTTCCTGGTGGTGACCTATTCCCCCCGGGAAGACCTGTTCAGTGAAACCGGCCTGCAACGGCTGGCAGCCCTGAGAGACGAACTCCAGGCCCTGGAGGCGGTCGGCTCTACCAACAGCATTCTTAACGTACCCCTGCTGCACAGCCCGGACCTGACCCTCGATACCGTCGACAGTGAAATCAAAACCCTGGACGACCACGATGTGGCGCCCCAAACCGCCCGCCAGGCCCTGCTCGACAACCCCATGTACCCGAACCTGCTGCTCAGCGAAGACGCCGGTACCACCGCCATTCAGGTGAACCTGCCGACACCGGAGCGCTATTTTGAGCTGCTGAACCGCCGCAACGAACTGCGAGACAAGGCCAGCAGCGGCAATGCCAGTGCCGAAGACCAGCAGCAACTGGAACAGGTCAGCCGGCAGTTCATCGACTACACCGAACAGCTGGGTGCCGAGCGGGATGCCACCATTGGGCAGGTGCGCAGCATTCTGGACAACTACCGGGAGCACGCCAGCATCCACCTGGGTGGCGTACCGATGATTGTCGCCGACATGATCCGCTTTATCGAAAGCGATCTGTCCACCTTTGGCCTGGGCGTACTGGCCTTCCTGTTACTGACCCTCGCGATTATTTTCCGCCAGTGGCGATGGGTACTGGTGCCACTGTTGTGCTGTGGCTTCACCGTGTGGCTGATGATCGGTTTTCTGGGTTGGGCCCAGTGGCCGGTGACCGTGATTTCCTCCAACTTTATTTCCCTGCTGCTGATCATGACCCTGTCGCTCACCATCCACCTGATTGTGCGCTACCGGGAATTCCAGCACGACGAACCAGGTGCCGCGCCCCGGGATGTCCTGCGCCGCACCATCATGGCCATGGTCAAACCCTGTTTTTACATGGCGGTGACCACCATCGTGGCCTTCGGCTCACTCACCTTCAGCGGCATCCGCCCGGTGATCGACTTCGGCTGGATGATGACCCTCGGCCTTACCGTGGCGTTCCTGATCACCTTCCTGGTCTTCCCCGCCCTGCTCAGCCTGCTGCCACCGCCGCTGGATAACCGCGTAACGTCAAACAAGGTGCCCTTCACCGATGCCTTTGCCCGCTTTACCGAGCATTTCGGCGGCACCGTCCTGGTCGGCTCGGCAATCATCGCTGTGCTGTGTGTGATCGGCCTGAACCGGCTGACGGTGGAAAACAGCTTTATCGATTACTTCAAATCCTCTACCGAGATTCACCAGGGCATGATCACCATCGACGGCCGGCTGGGCGGCACGACCCCGCTGGATGTGGTGATTACCGATGAACCGGCACCCGAGAACCCGGGCGACGATCCCTTTGCCAGCGACTGCGATCCGTTCCTGGACGATTGCGGCGACGAGGAATACCGGGACACCTGGTACACCTACCAGAAAATGCGGGACCTGGGCGCGGTACACGACTACCTGCACAGCCTGCCGGAAACCGGCAAAGTGCTGTCGATCAGCACAACGCTGGACCTGCTGGCACAGGTAAACGGCGGTGAACCGCTGGATGCCCTGCAGCTGGCGTTTGTACCGGCTGCCGTGCCAGAAGACTTACAGGACATCCTGCTCACCCCCTATATTTCCGAGGAGCACGACCAGGCCCGGTTCAGCATCCGCATACTGGAAACCCTGCCGGAACTTCGCCGGCAGGAGCTGCTGGACAGAATCCGCAACCACCTGAGCACCGAACTGGGTTACGACAAAGACCGTATCCTGCTTTCGGGCATGACGGTGATGTACAACAACATGCTGCAAAGCCTGTTCGATTCGCAGATCAAAACCATCGGGGTCGTGTTTGGCGCCATCCTGGCCATGTTCCTGCTGTTGTTCCGCTCGGTAAAGCTGGCCCTGATCGGCATGGCACCCAACCTGATTGCCGCCGGCTCGGTGCTGGGCCTGATGGGCTGGCTGGGCATTCCGCTGGATATGATGACCATTACCGTGGCCGCCATTACCGTTGGCATCGCCGTGGATGACACCATTCATTACATCCACCGGTTCAAAACCGAGTTCGCCAAAGACGGTGCCTACCTGGCCACCATGCACCGCTGCCATCGCAGTATCGGCCAGGCCATGTTCTTTACCTCGCTGACCATCATCTCCGGGTTCTCGATCCTGGTGCTGTCGAACTTTATTCCCACGATCTACTTCGGCCTGTTCACCGGCTTCGCCATGTTCATGGCGCTGCTCGGCGCCCTGACCCTGCTGCCCCGGCTGATTGTCCTGCTCAAGCCTTTCCCTGCCCCATAATAAAAAACCCCGCCGGAGCATGGCTCGGGCGGGGTTTTTGCAGTTACCGGATCAGGCCTTGCCTGGCTCCGGGTCGTCGGTGTTGATCATGTCATCATGCTCATTCATATCCCACGGCAGCTTGCCCGGCGAGATATTGAGGAAGTGCAGGTAGTTCTCGAACTGGTCAAGAATGTCCTTGATGATGTCATGCTCATCGTAGCCGAACACGTCGTAGGAACGACCGCCCCGGCGCAGATAGACTTCTGCCCGGTAATAGGCTTCAGGCTCGTCCGGGTCACGCTTGAGCTCGCCGTAGACAAAGCCCGGCATCGGGTGCTCGGTCAGCCGCACATCGTAGATGAAATCGACATGGTGCTCACGGTGCACCTGCAGGTGCGAACGCAGGTTCTCGGCATCGAACTCGGCGGTTGCATCCCAGCCCTTGGCCTTCAGTTCCTGCTCCACTTCCCGCATGGCATTCATGGCCGTGTTCTTGATGAACATTTCCACTTCGTGCTTGCCCGGGAATTCCACAATCGCCGCCAGGCGATGCTTCCATTGGGAGCCGGTCATGTGCCGGTTGCTCATCATGTGCGCCTGCAGGCTGGTTTCACGGTGCCCTTCGATCACCAGGGCCCGCCACATACCCACAGCAGCAATCAACATGATGATGGCAAACGGCAGAGCGCTGGCAATGGTCATGGTCTGCAAGGCACTCAGCCCGCCTGCCAGCAGCAGCACCGCTGCAACCGCACCTTCCAGCACGGCCCAGAACACCCGCTGCCATGCCGGGGTATTGATCACGCCACCGGAAGCCAGGGAGTCAATCACCAGCGAGCCGGAGTCAGACGAGGTGACAAAGAAGGTGATGATCAGCAGCACCGTCAGCAGAGAAATAAAGAACGACCAGGGCAGCACGTCGAACAGTTTGAACAGGGCAACCGCGTGGTCATCCTGCACGTCCGTGATCAGCGTGTTCAGACCTTCATTCATGATCAGGTTCAGGGCGGTGTCGCCAAATACCGAGAACCACAGGAAAGTGAACACCGATGGCACCAGCATGACACCGAACACAAACTGGCGGATGGTGCGGCCGCGGCTGATCTTGGCGATAAACATGCCCACGAACGGCGCCCAGGCAATGGTCCAGCCGAAGATAAACAGGGTCCAGTTACCGATCCAGTCACTGCGGGTGTAGGCCTGCAGGTTGAAGGTACGCTCGACAATACCGCTCAGGTAGCTGCCGGTGTTCTGCAGGAAAGTTTCCAGAATATGGATAGTCGGGCCGACCACAAACACGAACAACATCAACGAAATAGCCAGCACCATGTTCAGAATGGACAACCGTTTTACGCCCTTGTCCATGCCCGCGACGACAGACACTGTGGCCGCAGCAGTAATCACAGCTATGGCGATGATCTGCACCGTGGTACTGATGGGAACTTCCGGCCAGAGATAGTTGATGCCTGCGTTGATCTGAGTAACCGACAGCCCCAGCGTAGTGGCAATACCGAACATGGTGCCCAGGATGGCAAACACATCCACTGCATGGCCGATGGGGCCGTAGATCTTCTCGCCAATCAGCGGGTAGAGCGCGGAGCGGATAGACAGCGGCAGACCATGACGGAAGGCAAAGTACGCCAGCACCAGTCCTACCAGGCCGTAGATGGCCCAGATATGAAAGCCCCAGTGGAAGAAAGCAATCTGCATGGCCTGCTTGGCCGCATCGACGGTTTCAGCAGCGCCGGCAGGCGGCGTGGCGTAATGCAGCACAGGCTCGGCCACGCCAAAGAACAGCAGCGCGATACCGTAGCCGGCCGAGAACAGCATGGCAAACCATTCCGGGAAGGAGTACTGGGCTTCCGCGTGGTCCGGCCCCAGTTTGATATTGCCCCACTTGGATGCCCCCACAGAGACAATAAAGACCAGGAAGATGGCAACCGACAGCATGTAGAACCAGCCGAAGGTATCGGTAATCCAGGCCAGGGTCGCGCTGAACGCTTCCCCTGCCAGTTCGGGATTGCTGATGGTTCCGATCACCAGCAACAGCGCAACGACAACGGCCGGAATAAAGACCGGTACGAGGATAGTGGAACGGATAGCTTTCGTATCTGAAGCCATAGAGTCCATCCATGTTATGAGTGAGTTTTACAGGGCTTCTTGCGAGCCCTTTCGAGCATTACGAAAAGTATAGGATCAAATGCATTATTTGGATGACACAGAATACTTCTAACCGTGAAATAAACTTATAGACCGGTCAAGGCTTTTGTGCAGAAGGAGTTGCGGGGAAAAGGCGGAATGGCAAAGGGGGTAACCGGAGAGAAAACAACCCGCACCTGCAGCATCGGCAGGCGCGGGCAGTGTAACGACGGGCGAACTTACTGGCCCGGCTGCATCATCTGACGCTGTTGCTGCATCTGACGCTGCATTTCCTGCATCTGGCGGTCCAGCTCTGCGCGCTGTTCCTCGGTGAAAACGGCATCCACTTTTGCTTGCATCAGTGCGGAAAGCGCGGCAATTTCACCGGTCACATCACCCAGCTCTTCGGCGTTGTCGCGGATGGCGGATTCGTTGTAGTCCGGCTTGATTTCACCCTGCAGCTTCTGTTGCAGGTTCTGGGCACTCTGGCGCAACTCGCCGATCTCGCCCTGCATGTCATCAATAATGCCGCGGATTTCGCTCTGCTGGTCGTCAGACAGCCCCACCATTTCTGCAAGCTGGGCAACCTGGTCCGGCTGGCCGGGCTGCTGGGCGAATGCGGTGGCCGACAGGCTCAGGGCAATCAGTGCGGAACCGATAAATTTCACAACTTGCTGCATAATTTTCTCCATCGCAGACGGCCACTGTCAAAGCCGCCGTTTATTGGCTTAACGTTTGAGACCCCACACCCTAAAACAATCACACACCGGATTTCATCCCGATATCCCGTCATTCTGTACACAGCACACAGAAAAACCGTTGCCAGCCCAGACATCACGGGGCTTCCGATAAATGTGAAAGTTTAGTCATTCCCCTGCATAATGGCGCCTTT
Source organism: Marinobacter vinifirmus (assembly GCF_002258215.1). Classification (GTDB taxonomy): domain Bacteria; phylum Pseudomonadota; class Gammaproteobacteria; order Pseudomonadales; family Oleiphilaceae; genus Marinobacter; species Marinobacter vinifirmus. The sequence goes on along the minus strand of NZ_NEFY01000004.1, from coordinate 95,098 downwards.
CAGCAACAGGCGGAGCAACACCGATGGCGATTAACTGGTTTCCCGGGCACATGCACAAGGCTCGCAAGGAGATCAAGCAGGTCATGCCCCAGATGGACCTGATCATCGAGGTGGTAGACGCCAGAATCCCGTTCAGCAGCGAGAACCCGCTGGTGCCGTCGCTGCGTGGCGACACGCCGCTGATCAAGGTGCTGAACAAGCGAGACCTGGCTGACCCGGCAATCACCGAACAATGGCTGGCCTGGATTGAAAAAGAACGCGGAGTGCGGGCCATCACCCTCACCCACAACCAGCGCCAGGAAGCCCTGGGCATCCTCAAGCTGGCCGAGGAAATGACCCCTACCCACAACCGGGAAAAAAGCGCCCTGCGGGTAATGATTCTGGGCATCCCCAACGTGGGCAAGTCTACGCTGATCAACACCCTGGCCGGTCGCCCTGCCGCCAAGACCGGTAACGAGCCCGCGGTTACCCGGGCCCAGCAGGCCATCAAGCTGCCGGATAACGTGCTGTTGTACGACACCCCGGGCTTTCTCTGGCCCAAGCTGTCACCGGAGCAGTGCGGCTACCGGCTGGCGGTCACCGGCGCCATCCGCAGCGCGGTACTGGATTTTGAAGATATTGCGATGTTTGAAGCCGACTATCTGGTGCAGGCCTACCCGGAGCTGGTCATGGCCCGCTACGGCCTCGACCAGAAGCCACAGGACGGGCTGGCGCTGATGGACGCAATTGCGGAAAAGCGGCGCTTCCTGGGCCGCGGCGGCGTACCGGACCTGCACAAGGTTTCCGAGGTGTTGCTGAACGAATTCCGGGCCGGCACACTGGGGCAGATTTCCCTGGAAACACCGGACATGGTTGAACAGGAACTGGCAGAAGCGCGTATCAAGGAAGAGCAGGAAGCGAAGGAAAAAGCCATCAAAGCCGAACAGCGGAAACGAAAGAAACGCTGAATAGATCGTTCGCTGTTCAACACTTACATATCAGGCTACCATTCTGCTATGCTTGATTTGGATCAACCCGGATGGTTTATCAACTATGGCCCAGGCAATTCATCTCCACCAAGTATCTCCGCTCAAAGCCTCATGCCAGCAGTGTAGCCTGAGCAACCTCTGCCTTCCCCTTGCCGTTGAAGAGAACGATCTCGAGCGGCTCGAAGATATTGTCCAGCAGGGCAAAATCTACAACCGGGGCGAGCACATCTTTGACCAGAGCACCCCGATGCGGTCCTGCTTTGCGGTGAAGAGCGGGTCGGTGAAGACCTCTATCATTACCGAAGGCGGTGACGAGCAGGTGACCGGCTTCTTTATGCCTGGCGAGCTGGTCGGGCTCGACAGCATGAGCAGCGACACCTACGCCTGCACGGCCAAGGCCCTGGAACGCACCAGTGTGTGCGAGTTCCCGATCGAAAAGCTGGAAGAGCTCACCGGCAAACTGCCCGAGCTTCAGCATCATATGTACCACTTGCTGAGCCAGGAAATCCAGAACAGCCACCAGTTGGCCATGTTGCTGAGCAAGAACACCGCAGAAGAGCGCATTGCCGCCCTGCTGCTGTCACTGTCCAGCCGCTTCCGTCGCCGTCGCATGTCGCCGACCAACTTCAGCCTGCCCATGGCACGGAACGACATTGCCAACTTCCTGGGCCTGGCAGTAGAAACCGTTAGCCGGGTGTTCACCCGCTTCCAGAACCAGGGCATTATCCGTGCCCGTGGCCGTGAAGTAGAACTGCTGGATGTAGAAGCCCTGCAGCTGGTTACCCGTGACTTCGCCCGCCAGGGCTGTCAGTAACCACCCTGACTCCTTTCTGAATATCACTGGCCGGCGGATTACAGGTCCGTCGGCTCGGTCTTCTCCTGAGCTTTTTCGTCATTACTACCCGCACCCTTGATCATGGCAACCTCTTCGTTTAGCCATGTTCGCCAGGGCAGCTGCTTGATACCGAACGTGTTCTTGATCTTGCTGCACACCATGGTGGTGTTTACCGGCTCCAGGTGTCCCCACTCTGGCAGTTCGTCCACCACGCGAATGTCTTCCGGAATACCGGGCATACCGGCGATCGCCAGCCCCAGCTCATACAGGTTGATCTCTTCGGAACCGGCATACTGATAGGTGCCCCAGACTTCGGCACCGCAATCCAGTTGCAGCACAATCGCGCTTATCACCCGGGCAAGGTCCTGGACGGCCACCGGCTGGCCCTGGCAGCGGCCGGGCAGCGACAAGGTGTCTGCGCGCCCCGTGCTTTCGTACAGCTTGCGGATAAAGCGGCCCAGGCTCCAGCCGGTACGCAGCAGGATGTGCCGGGGCAGCAGTGTACGCAGCGCCTGTTCACACTCCCACTGCCAGCGGCCCAGCTCGTTGATTGGCTGGCCCGGGTTAGACGCTATGTAAGCACCCTGTTTGCGGCCGTCAAACACGTAGCAGGAAGACAACTGCAGCAGCGCCATGCCTCGGTCCCGGGCGTGCTCGGCCAGGCACAAGGGCAGCGAAAAGGCCACCTCATGGGCCGCTTCCCGGTTGGCTTCGGCTTTCTCCGGGTCAGCCAGCCAGAGCGCATTCACAATCAGGTCTGCATCTTCCGGAATCCAGCTTTCCAGGGCTTTCAGGTCGGCATTGGCCGGGTCGCTGACCAGCAAAGGGCTCACCCGCAGATGGGTTTTGCGCAAGCGCTCCAGGAGCACTTTCCCCAGTGGGCCGTAGTCGTGAACAACAAGTACATGCACGCGGAATCAACGCCTCCGGAATATCACTGATATGACGCCTGTCGGGAACCACTCAGGCCAATGGCCGGAGCGGAGGGTTGCTGCACTATGCCTGCAACCTGAAACGCCGGTGTTAATTGAAGTCTCACTTGCGAGCATACAACAACAGGAAGCCCTATGCTGAAACAACAGAGCCATATTGTTGCCCCGATTCCCGATGAACTCCGTACCCGCGCGCTGTACACAGTAAGCGAGCTGAAAAGCCGCGGCAAGGCCGACAAGCAGGCTATTGAACAGCTGTACGACCTGATCAACGAGCTGACCGAAGCCGGGCTGGATTTCTTCTTCATCGAACCGCTGCGCCGCCTGAAAGCCGGCAGCATGATGATGGGCATGGCCAGGATGGGCATCAGCAGCATGCTCAAAGGCAGCAAGATGGTGATTCACAAGGTTCTGAAAAAACTGGATGACCGTAGCCTGGCGGCGATTCTCGATTTCATCGAGGAGATCATTCATGAACCCGAGGCACCCTAGCAGACACCCCGGTCAGTAGCTCATAACCGATGGTGCCGGCACATTCCGCCACCTCATCCACGCTGACGGTCGGGCCCCAAAGCTCCACCCTGTCCCCTTCACGGGCCTGAGGCGCATTGCCCAGGTCCACCGCCAGCATATCCATGGAAACCCGGCCCAGCAGCCGTATGCGCTGGCCATTGATGGCCGCCGGCGTTCCCGTGCCCGCATGGCGCGGGTAGCCGTCGCCGTAACCGATCGCCACCATGCCCATGCGGGTGTCCCGGTCTGCCGTAAAGGTGCACCCATAGCCAATGGCTTCACCGGCACGCACGGTGCGGGTGGTGATCAGCGGTGCCTCCAGGGTCATGGCCGGTTTCAGCCCGAGATCCAGTCCGGTTTTACCAATCATTGGCGAGGCGCCGTACAGCATGATGCCAGGCCGGCTCCATTCGTAGAGGGGTTGGTTGGGCCGGAAATGGGCCGCCGAGTTACCGACACTGCGCATCAGATCCGGCCAGGGCGCGACAGCCGCTTCAAAGCTGCGGGTTTGCTGCCCGGTGAAATCACTGGCCAGGTCATCCGCACAGGCAAAGTGGGTGACAAAGCCCTGTAACCGGGCTCGGCCGCCCATGGACTCCAGGCCGGCCACCACCTCCGGTAACTCCCGGGGCCGGAAACCCAGCCGGTTCATACCGGTATTTACCTTCAGCCAGAAGCTCGGCACCGAGGCTTCAGACAGCCAGCCCAGCTGCTGACGGCAGTGCAACACCGGCTCGAAGTCCATGGCGGCACAACGGGCCAGGTCTCTCGCTTCGTGCACGCCCTGCAACAACACCACCGGTTGCGGCAGGCCCGCCTGACGGATGGCTTCCGCTTCTTCAAGGCATGCTACGGCGTATTTCCCGGCCAGCCCGTCCAGGGCACCGGCCACCGCCTGGATGCCATGGCCATAACCGTCGGCCTTGACCACAGCCATGGCCCGGGCGTTGCCAGCCTTCTGCTGAGCCAGGCGATAGTTGAACCTGATCGCCTCAAGGTCAATACGGGCAACGGTGGGGCGTGGCATCAGTAATCACCACCGTAGTCACCGTAATCCCCGTGGGCGAGGTCCTCAAACTTGGTGTACTTGCCGATAAACGCCAGGCGAATGGTGCCGATGGGGCCGTTCCGCTGCTTACCGATGATGATCTCGGCAATGCCTTTATCCTGGGTGTCTTCGTTGTACACCTCGTCCCGGTATACAAACATGATGACGTCGGCGTCCTGCTCGATCGCACCGGATTCCCGCAAGTCCGAGTTCACCGGGCGCTTGTTGGGCCGCTGCTCCAGGCTCCGGTTCAGCTGCGACAGTGCAACCACCGGGCAGCTCAGCTCCTTGGCTATGCCTTTCAGGGAACGGGAAATTTCCGAGATCTCGGCGGTACGGCCCTCGGTGTTACCGGGCACCCGCATCAGCTGCAGGTAGTCGACCATGATCAAGCCGATCTTGCCGCCGTTTTCCCGGGCAATACGGCGCGCACGGGAACGCATTTCCGTGGGGCTCAGGCCCGGGGTGTCGTCTATGTACAGGGGCTTGTCTTTCAGCAGGCTGACCGCCGAGGTCAACCGCGGCCAGTCGTCTTCTTCCAGCTTGCCGCTTCGTACCTTGGTCTGGTCGATCCGGCCCAATGAAGACAGCATACGCATGGCCAGTGCATCGGCGGGCATCTCCATACTGAACACCAGGATGGGGGTGCTGGTGCTGATCAGTGCGTTTTCAACAATGTTCATGGCGAAGGTGGTCTTACCCATCGAGGGCCGCCCCGCCACGATAATCAGGTCTGCCGGCTGCATACCGGAGGTCTGGTCGTCCAGGTCGCGGAAACCGGTGGTCAGGCCGGTGGTCTGCTCGCCGGATTCGAACAGTTCTTCAATACGGCTCAGGGTGGTGGCCAGGATCGGGTTGATGGCCTTGGGGCCAGAGCCCTCCTTGCTGCGGGATTCTGCAATCTGGAACACGCTGCGCTCGGCTTCGTCCAGAATCTCGCTGCTTTTGCGACCCTGCGGGTTAAAGGCCGAGTCGGAAATCTGGCCGGAAACTTCCACCAGCTTCCTCAGGATCGAACGCTCGCGGACAATGTCAGCGTAGGCGCGAATATTCGCCGCGCCCGGGGTTTTCTCGGCCAGCTCGGCCAGGTACGACAAGCCGCCGGCATCTTCAATGTCGCCGGCCCGCTCCAGGAACTCGGCCAGGGTAACCACATCCAGCGGCTCGCTTTCGCTGGCCAGCCGTTCCACCGCACCGAAGATCAGCCGATGATCCTGCCGGTAAAAGTCGGAGGCAGAAATAACTTCGGAGATTTCGTCAAAACGGCGGTTATCCAGCATCAAACCACCGAGAACAGCCTGTTCTGCCTCTACCGAATGAGGGGGAACCTTGATCCGGCTGGTTTCAGGATCCATCGACGCAGGTTTCAGAGTGGGATTGGCCATAAATACCGACAACATTGAAATGGGAATACGGGAGTACAAGAATACCAGAAAGCAACGGGCCCGAAACCGTCTCCGGTTCGGGCCCGTCTGGGGAAACTGAAACCCGGGGTTTCAGCTCCTTTGAAGCTACCTGTAGCGGCTACCGATTACTCGGCAACAACCGCCAGCTTGATAGTAACTTCAACATCAGTGTGCAGCTGCAGTTCGATGTCGAACTCGCCGACAGTCCGGAGCGGACCTTCCGGCAGACGAACTTCGCTCTTCTCGACTTCAGTGCCACCGGCAGAAACAGCTTCTGCGATGTCACGAACACCGATAGAACCGAACAGCTTGCCTTCTTCACCAGCCTTGGAGCTGATGGTGAAGGACGCACCTTCCAGAGCCTCGGCACGGGCCTGGGCAGCGGCCAGCTTCTCAGCGGCAGCTTTTTCCAGCTCGGCACGACGCTCTTCGAACGCCTGTACGTTTGCAGCCGTGGCAGGAACAGCCTTGCCATACGGCAGCAGGAAATTACGACCGTAACCGGCCTTAACCTTTACCTTGTCACCCAGGGAGCCAAGGTTTGCTACTTTCTCGAGCAGAATAACTTCCATCTCGTTAACCTCTTCGTGCTTTATTCAGCCGGCCCGGCGGGTTTTATTCGCCCCCGGATATCCAGCCAGCTATCCACAAAAGCCAGAACCAACAAAAGCATCATCAGACTCGGACCCAGCAGAACCAGTAGCACGTAGAATGCTACCAATGCCTGCCCGCCCCACTGTTTACGACCAACAAACCCGTGCACCAGTGCCAGCGAAGCGATGAACAGCGGTGTTCCCGCAGCCCATGCCAGCAGCATGGAATTGAGCCCCAGTAGCGGGCCTATCACCATGGTGACAGCGCACACAACCGCAATGGCCGGCGACAACCTCAGGGCATGGAATTCCTTGCGGAAACCTCCGGGGTTATACAGCCCCGCCTGCCATGCCCTCGCCAGCATTGTCATACCAATGGCCGTGGCGAAATAGGTGCCCGCCATACTGGCGTTCATGGTGTTGCGGATGATCAGCTCAAGTTCGCTGCCCAGTGACCGCGCCACCTCGGCGTTGTATTGCTCGTAAAACCCGACACCGGCCTGGACCAGTTCGTCCAGCAGTGCCGGATACATCAAGGGCATCATCAGCCCTGTCAGTATCATCAGAAAGGCGCCCGACAGCAGCGCTCTCTCCCAGGACAGCGATATTCTGAGAATCGACGCCATCAGCATCACCTGCAACAGCACCACCAACGCGGTCGGATCCTGCCCGAAGGTGGCCCAACCCAGTGCGGGTAGTACTGCCCAGAGACCGATGTTCAGCCCCTGCCGGATGCCCAGTCGTAAAATGACCAGGCCGATAACTGCTGCGCCAATCCAGAACAGCAAGGGTAATGCAGTCGCAACTGCCGCAACCCCGCCGGCCTGCATGGGACCGCGCATTACATACTGTGCCAGTGCACGCATGGTCCCGGGTCCTGTCTATCTGTGCTTAGTGATCGTGGCTGTCCGTATACGGCAGCAGTGCCAGGTAGCGGGCACGCTTGATAGCGGTAGCCAGCTGACGCTGATAACGTGCTTTGGTGCCGGTGATGCGGCTGGGCACGATTTTGCCGGTTTCAGTGATGTAGCCTTTCAGGGTGTCCAGATCTTTGTAATCGATCTCTTTAACACCTTCTGCCGTGAAACGACAGAACTTACGACGTCTGAAAAAACGAGCCATAACGTAACTCCTAACTCCGGTTAATTACTCTTCTTCGTCCTGGGATGCGCTGCTCTGACGGTCGTCAGAATCAGCTGAACGACGCGGACGATCGTCTCCGCCGGAACGACGGTCCTCGCGGGACTCAGCGGCTTTCATCGGAGACATGTCGGTAACAGCCTCGTCGCGACGCAGAATCAGGTCACGGATGATGGCATCGTTGAACCGGAAGTTATGAGTCAGCTCGTCCATAGCGGCCTGTGAACATTCGGCGTTCATCAGTACGTAGTGAGCCTTGTGAATCTTGTTGATCGGGTATGCCAGGTGACGACGGCCCCAATCTTCCAGGCGATGTACCTTACCGCCATCTTCAGTGATGACGCTGGTATAACGCTCGATCATCGCGGGCACCTGCTCGCTCTGATCCGGATGTACCATGAAAACGATTTCGTAGTGACGCATGAGTTCTCCCTACGGGTTAAACAGCTTTCTTCTTTCGGCGATCCTTCCGGACCGCGACCCAGCGTGAAAGCAAGGAGGTGACAGCAAAGCTGCCGGCTTCTTTTTTGCTTTATCAACTAGGCACTTACGGGTAAGGCCAGATCAAAAGCGGCGTTTTGCAGCCCGGAATACAGGCAATACAAAACCGCCCCTTAAAAAAGGGGTCACGTATTCTAGGCCCAAGGGGCCTGCAGTGCAAGGATTAACCGAGTCGCTGGCGCAGGGCTTCGTACAGGCAAACGCCGGTAGCCACCGACACGTTCAGGCTGTCGACATGGCCCTGCATGGGGATGTTGATAAGCTGGTCGCAGTGTTCCCGGGTCAGCCGGCGCATGCCCTTGCCTTCAGCCCCCATAACCAGCGCTACCGGCCCCTTGAAATCAGCCTGGTAAAGGCCGGCATCGGCTTCACCGGCGGTGCCGATCAGCCACACCCCCAGATCCTTCAGCTCCCGCAGGAAGCGGGCCAGGTTGGTTACGCGCACAAAGGGCACGGTTTCTGCCGCACCACAGGCCACTTTACGGGCCACCGGTGTGAGCGAGGCGGACTTGTCCTTGGGCACAATAACCGCCTGGACGCCGACCGCATCTGCGGTGCGCATGCAGGCACCGAGATTGTGCGGGTCGGTTACGCCATCAAGGACCAGCAAAAACGGCGGCTTGTCGCTATTGGACAGCTGGGCCAGCAGGTCGTCTTCCGTCCATTCACGGCTTTCCGCCACGGCCGCCACAATACCCTGGTGGACGCCGGACACGCGTTCATCCAGCTCCCGGCGGTGCACTACTTTCCAGCGCACACCCAGGCCATCCAGGGCATCGGTCACCGATTTTACGCGCTTGTCCTGCCGTCCGGTCTGGATCCATACCTGCTGAAGCCGTTCCGGCTCCCGCTTCAGCACCGCATCCACTGCGTGCCAGCCAAATACATATTCCTGAGACACTAACGATCAATTCCTGTGTAACTGGTTACTTGCGGGGCTTGCGCTTCTTGCCTGCCGCCGGAGACTTGCCCTTGCCACCTTTGCGCGCTGCGTCCCTGGCCGCTTCAGCCGCCAGCTTTTCCTTGGCACTGGCCGGCTTGCCGGTACGCTTACCGCCTTTACCACCCTTGCCTGCACGATCGCCCCGACCACGGGACTCACGCTTGGACATATCCAGGGCATCGCGGTCTGCCGTGCGCTTCTTCGGGGTGCTGACCAGCTCCAGGTCAATCTTGCGATCTTCCAGGTCGACCCGCACCACCTTCACACGCACTTCATCACCCAGGCGGAAGCTGACTGCCGTGCGCTCGCCGATCAGGCGATGCTTGGCGGCATCGTGGTGGAAGTAGTCACCACTTAGGGTGGAAACGTGCACCAGGCCTTCGATGTAGATATCAGACAGCTCCACAAAGAAACCGAAAGGCACCACGGCGGCAATCACACCGTTGTACTCCTCGCCCACGTGGTCACGCAGGAATTCGCACTTCAGCCACGCCATCACATCCCGGGTGGCGTCATCGGCCCGGCGCTCGGTCATGGAACAATGCTCACCAAGCTGTTCCATTTTGGCGAGGTCATAGGGGTACTCTGCCAGCTGCGGATCCGCCACCTTGGGTGAGACCACATCCTTGGTCACTTCCGGATTATGGATGCGGGACTTGATAGCCCGATGCACAATCAAATCCGGGTAGCGGCGAATCGGCGACGTAAAGTGGGTATAGCTGGGGAAGCCCAGGCCGAAGTGGCCCGCTTCTTCCGGGCTGTAGACCGCCTGGCTCAGGGAGCGCAGCATCACCATCTGGATGACATTGGCATCCGGGCGATCCGCCACCTGCTCCAGCAACTGCTGGTAATCTCTGGAGGTGGGCTTGTCACCGCCACCCAGCTGCAAACCCAGCTCGCCCAGGAACAGGCGCAGGTTGCCCAGACGCTCTTCCGACGGGCCATCATGTACCCGGTAAAGCGCCGGCATCTTGTGTTTTTTCAGGAACCGCGCCGTCGCCACGTTGGCGCACAGCATGCACTCTTCCACAATCTTGTGGGCATCGTTCCTGTGCACCGGAACAATTTCCTCAATCTTGCGCTCGGGATCGAACACAATCTTGGTTTCGGTGGTTTCGAAATCGATGGCGCCCCGCTCGGTTCGGGCACGGCGCAGCAGCTTGTACAGTTCATACAGGTTATGCAGGTGCGGCAACAAATCAGCGTAATGGCTGCTGAGCTTGTAGCCCTGCTCGGTATCCGGGTGCTCCAGCATGGCACTGACCTTGTTGTAGGTCAGCCGGGCATGGCTGCGCATCACCGCCTGGTAGAAGGTGTAACCACTGATATTACCAGCGGCACTGATGGTCATATCCGCCACCATACACAGACGATCCACGCCCGGATTCAGGGAGCACAGGCCATTGGAGAGCTTCTCCGGCAGCATGGGCACAACATGATCCGGGAAGTAAACCGAGTTGCCACGCTGAATGGCTTCTTCGTCGAGCGGGGAACCCGGACGCACATAGTGGGATACGTCGGCAATCGCCACTACCAGGCGGTAGCCGCCACGGGGGCGAGGCTCGCAATAGATGGCGTCATCGAAATCCCGGGCGCTTTCGTCGTCGATGGTCACCAGCCGCATATTGCGGATATCCACCCGGTTGGCTTTGTCCTTCTCTGCCACTTCGGCAGGAATCGCTGCTGCCTGCTCACCCACGGCGGACGGCCAGCTGTGGGGAATCTCGTAGGAACGGATGGCCACATCAATTTCCATCCCGGGCGCCATGTGCTCACCCAGGATTTCGACAACCTGCCCTGTCGGCTGGGTACGGATTGTCGGCTGACGCAGAATCTGTACGACTACATACTGACCATGCACCGCCTTGCCTACGTGCTCGTCCGGAACCAGGATTTCCTGGTTGATACGGGCATTCTCGGGCACCACGAAGGTAATACCGCTTTCCTTGAAGAAGCGGCCAACGATCTGTTCGGTACGGTGCTCGAGCACTTCAACAATTTTGCCTTCCCGGCGACCACGGTCATCCACCTGGTCAACCCGCGCAGCTACACGGTCACCGTGAAACACCTGGCGCATCTGGCGCGCGGTGAGAAACAGGTCGGAACCGCCATCATCAGGAATCAGGAAACCGAAGCCGTCCCGATGCCCGACCACCCGGCCGGTTACCAGGTCTGCTTCTTCTATAGGCAGGAACGCATCCCGGCGGTTACAAATCAGCTGCCCGTCGCGGCACATGGCAATCAGCCTGCGGCGAAGGGCTTCTATACCTTCCTCGGAAGTTTGCCCAAGCTCCTGGCACAGAGTCTCATGGGTGGCCGGTGCCCCCCGCTCTTTCAGGTGCTGGAGAATAAACTCCCGGCTCTGGATGGGGTTTTCGTATTTCTGAGCCTCGCGACTGGCGTGAGGGTCTTTGTGTTCTTTCTTCCTGGAAACCATTCGGATCCTTGCTATCTGGCCGCGATACTGCGGCGGAATTCATTATCCCTGCAGTATAACGTTGGTATGTCGAACCTGCCTAACCAGGGGACAATTAATAGGCACAAATACGGCGAAAACTTTTTTGAAAAAATGTTTGACAGCCCCGAACGGAATCATTAAAGTACGCGCCATCGGTTGAGGGGAACACCTCACCGGACTGGCAGAAACGCTAAGTTTTCAATAGACTAACAGCGAATCTGCAAATCACCTGCCGAGGTGGTGAAATTGGTAGACACGCTAGCTTCAGGTGCTAGTGGGGGCAACCCCGTGGAGGTTCAAGTCCTCTCCTCGGCACCATTTCCTTCCACAGGAAATGGCAAGAATCCTTCAAGATTCCTTACAAAGCCTTAAAAGCGCAATACGCCACTGACCAAGCCAAACGGCCTGCTGTCGGTTTTTCTGCGTTTGTTTACCTTGTGCGTTCGCTCCCAATCATCCTGCATGAGCTGCCGGGCGCTCAGCGTCACCCGGCATCTGCCTGACTCTTATTGGATTGCTTCCAGTAAATACTCGGATAACTTCATGTAACTGTACTCGACCTTCGCATAGACCCTGGCTGGCGCGGGCCTGCCGGTTCCGCAACTCTGCACAGAATAATCAGACAGATAAGCCTCCCGGATCAGGTTCGGAGCATTTACATCCGGCGTGGCGTCGTAGTGCAGTAACCACTGGAACCCGGCGTCTGCCGCCACATTGCCCGAACCGGCCAGCGCCGGATCCAGGAAGGCGTAGCGCAGGAGGCGATTGACCTCTACCTCAACACTGTCGGCCGAAAACGTCCGGGTATCGTATTCGAACGCCAGGTCGGTAAAGGTTGTCGGCTGTGGCTCGTAACCGGAAAACAAATAGCTCTGGATTGCTGTCACAACAAAGTTTTCCTTTGCGGTTTCGTCGTCAAGAGGCCCACAGTCAGCAGGCCCGCCCTGCAGTTCAACAGACTCGAGTGGCTGGTCATCTTTGGTAATAGTGTAATCGGCCACCAACTCCCCAGAACCCGGGGCTAACCGGTAGACAACCCCCGCGTCCGCACCAACGCCACCGACTGTCGCAACAAGCTCCGAAATTGCACCGTCCTGCTCACTCCAGCTATAGCTAACCTCCGCTCCGGCTCCAAGCTCGGTGGACGCCGGTTCGATGCCCCTGGCTGCATGGCAAAGTGTCGACGTCTGGAATTCGATTATCCGGGCATCCCAGTCAAAGGTCAGAGTTTCATCCACTACCTGGTCGGGATCGTTTTCAGGATTGAACGCATCCCAACCCGCTGGCGCGAGGGATACCGAGGGCAGCCACTGGGTAGAAAGCCTGCCCATATAACCACCCGCATCAATCAGCCGGGCCAGTTCCGGCATCGACAGAGCCAGGCAGCCATTCGCCGCAATTCTGGCCAGCCGCCCGTCTTCACCGTACTCAAACTCAAGCCCGGTTGAGGCAACCAGGTCATCCGGTGCCACTGGCAGCTCACTACTTTCCGCACGAGCAAAGACCTGCTGCCCCGTCAGCACCTGCGGGTCGGTGATACTGACGGTGACATCCGGAAGTTCCAGAGTATCGATCGCCACTCTGGAGTAGTCATCGCCAGCCGCCTGATCTACGGCCGTAATTACCGCCGGAGCGTGCCGCAACAGGGAAGTGCCCAGAAGCCGGGCCTCTTCCGGGCTCAGGCTAAGCTCTGCGCCCGCCCTTTCGGGCATGCTGCTTGCCACCTGCTGTGTCATAAACTTCACCAGTGCCCGGGCATAGGCATGGGCCCGGTCATCCTGCCCACGGATATAATCCGCAGTCACGTTGATGCCAGCCAGGCTCTCGCCCAGATCGCCCCCGGGCATCAACTCCAATGCCGTCTGGTAACGGGCCAGGGTGGTCAGCGGCGTTACATTGCGGACACCGGGATTAGCCGACAAAACATAGCCCACGGCTATGGCCTGATCCCCCACTTCGGTCTGCTCAACCGTGGTTCCGGGAATAGCGGCTGCGAACAGCGGGTAGTCCCGTGGATCAAGCGGTCGGCCTTCCTGGGGTGACAACTGCAAAGCGGCAAGGTCCAGGCTGAACGCGCCATCCTGACCACTCATGGCCATGGGTTCGCCGCCTTCGATAACCGCAGAATTGCCATTATCCAGCTCTACAGTGAACGACTCGGCGGTGTACTTTCCATCACCGTTCACATCCAGCCACACCCTGGCATTCCTCAGATAGCCATCAATCACCCGCCCCTGGTACGGCGCCGGTTCGCTGTAGTTCACGCCATCGAAATCGCGGCCATCCACGGGCAGCTGGTCGGATTCTTCGCCACAACCGGCGATGGCAAGGGTAAGCAGGGGAACGGAGAGAGCAGTCAGGCGTTTCATCGCGGCAACCGGTTATCCTTGTTAGAGGTTGTGCCGCTACTTTAGGGGATGTACCGCCGGGAGACCTTGACAGGCTTGGCAAATTGTAAAGTTTGGTAAAGCGCTGGCCCCGCACGGTGTCGGGGCCAGCCGGGTCAAAACCCTCAGAATGAACGAGCCACGATTTCCTTCATGATTTCGTTGGTGCCGGCATAGATGCGCTGCACCCGCGAATCGGCCCAGGCCCTGGCAATGGGGTATTCCCACATATAGCCGTAGCCGCCGTGCAGCTGCACACATTCATCCATCACCTTGCACTGCAGGTCTGTGGTGTGCTGCTTGAGCATGGCTGCAGTGGGGATATCCAGCTTCTTGTCCAGGTGCAGCTCAAGGCAGCGGTCGGTAAACACCCGGGCGGCCGTGATTTCGGCTTTCAGCTCCGCCAGCTTGAAACGGGTGTTCTGGAACGCGATAACCGGTTTACCGAAGGCTTTGCGCTCTTTCACGTAGTCCAGGGTCCACTGCCAGGCTGCTTCGGCAGCGGCTACGGCAGTCAGAGCCACTTGCAGGCGCTCCGCCGGCAACTCCTGCATCAGCTGGAAGAAGCCCTGCCCTTCCATGCTGCCCAACAGATTATCGGCCGGCACTTTTACATCCTGGAAGAACAGCTCGGAGGTGTCCTGGGCCTTCATGCCCACCTTGTTCAGGTTCTGGCCTTTCTCGAAACCTTCCCAGGCGGTTTCCACCAGCAACAGGCTGGTGCCCTTGGCGCCTTCCTTGGGATCGGTCTTGGCCACAACGATCACCAGGTCCGCCAGCTGGCCGTTGGTAATAAACGTTTTGGAGCCATTGAGATTGTAGTGGTCGCCCTGACGAATAGCGGTGGTCTTTACGCCCTGCAGGTCAGAACCGGCGCCCGGCTCGGTCATGGCGATGGCAGTGATCATTTCACCGGAGGCCATTTTCGGCAGGTACTTCTGCTTCTGCTCTTCCGAGCCGTAGTTCAGGATGTACGGCGCCACAATATCGGAGTGCAGCCCCCAGCCAATGCCGGACAAACCGGCCCGGGAGATTTCTTCCATGATCACCGCCGAGTAGCGGAAATCGGCCCCTACGCCGCCGTACTCTTCCGGCAGCATCGGGCACAGGAAGCCCAGCTCCCCCGCCTTTTGCCAGAGCTCGCGGCTGACCTGGCCATCCTTTTCCCATTGCTCGTGATAAGGCGCGGCTTCCTGTTCCAGGAACTTTCGAACGGAATCGCGAAAGCCATCAAGATCGGCGTCGAACAGAGTACGTGGAATCATGCTGAACCTCGGTGAACGGGTTGGTTTATCGTTGTGTCCAGCAAGTCTGTGGCGGGGCGGGTTTTGGCTCAATGGTGAAAACCATCAATCGCTTTGGCCAAAACCAACGCCCCGGGAAGGCATCAGTCCGCGTTCTTTGCACCCCAGCGCGGGACCAGGGTCTGCGGCAAGTCCAGGTGGTCAAGAATCCGGGCCACCATGAAGTCCACCAGGTCATCCAGGGATTGAGGGTTGTGATAGAAACCCGGGCTGGCCGGCATGATCACCGCCCCCATGCGGGTGAGCTTGAGCATGTTCTCCAGGTGCACTTCGGAGTAGGGAGTTTCCCGCAACACCAGGATCAGTTTGCGGCGCTCTTTCAGGGCAACATCCCCGGCCCGCTCGATCAGGTTGTTGCTGGCACCGGTGGCCAAAGCCGACAGGGTGCCGGTGCTGCAGGGGCAAACCACCAGCGGGGCTTTCTCGCCGGAGCCGGAGGCCGGGGGCGAGAACCATTCTTCCCGGCCGAACACCTGCACCTGGCCATCTTCAGCACCGGCATAGGCCGCCAAAGCCTCCGCCATGGCGGGTGTGGACCCGGGCAGGCGGAAATCGGTTTCAGTGGCGATCACCACCTGGGCCGCCTTGCTGATCATCACGTTCACCCGGCAGCCGTTAGCCACCAGGCACTGCAGCAGGCGCAGTCCGTATTGGGCCCCGGACGCGCCGGTAAATGCCAGGTTAATTACCGGGGAACTCTCAGCCACGACGTTTCTCCAGTTCCGCCACCAGTTTGCGGTGAATACCACCGAAGCCACCGTTACTCATGATCACAATGTGGCAGGTTTCCGGCAGCTGGTCCACGGCCCGGGCAATCAGGGCATCGACCGACTCTTCCACGCCGTGGTGGTCCAGCTCGCCGTGCTCGGCACGCCAGCTGTTCACCAGTTCCGGCAGCCAGTTCATCTCGCTCAGGTTACCCCAGAGAACGCGGTCTGCTGCCGCGGCACTGGGAATCAGGGTCTGCTGGTGTACACCCTGTTTCATGGTGTTGGAACGGGGCTCGATAATGGCAAGAATCGGCTCGTCCCCCACCTGGCTGCGCAAGCCCTCAAGGGTCAGGGCAATGGCCGTCGGGTGATGGGCAAAGTCGTCATACACCCGCACACCACCAACCTCGCCCACCAGCTCCATCCGTCGCTTAACACCGGAGAATCGGCACAGGGCGGCCACGGCATGGTCCGGCGTTACACCCACATGGCGGGCGGCGGCAATGGCTGACAGCGCATTACGCACGTTGTGCATACCCGTCAGCTTCCACTTCAGGGTAGCCACCGGCTGCTCGTGGTGGATGACCATAAAGCGGCTGCCGTCTTCTGCCAGCAGCTCCGCGCGCCAGTCTGAGGTGCGACTGATCTCGCTGCCGATGGCGGTATCCTGCACCGGGCTCCAGCAGCCCATTTCCAACGCATTATCCAGATGCTGGTCCAGGGCCGGACGAATGATCAGACCCTGGGACGGGACAGTGCGCACCAGGTGGTGGAACTGGCGTTCGATGGCTTCCACGTTCTCGAAAATATCGGCGTGGTCGTATTCCAGGTTGTTCAGGATCAGGGTGTTCGGGCGGTAATGGATAAACTTGGAGCGCTTGTCGAAGAACGCGCTGTCGTATTCATCGGCCTCGATGACAAAGAAGTCGCTGCTGCCCAGGCGCGCGGACACCGGGAAATCCTGGGGCACGCCGCCTACCAGGTAGCCGGCATCAAACCCTGCCTGGTCCAAAATCCACAGCAGCATGGCGGTGGTGGTGGTTTTGCCATGGGTGCCGGCCACCGCCATCACCCAGCGATGGCGCAGGACTTCCCGGGCCAGCCACTCGGGGCCGGACATGTAATCGATGCGCCGGTTCAGCACGGCTTCTACCTCCGGGTTGCCCCGGGACATGGCATTACCAATCAGCACCAGGTCCGGCCTGGGCTCCAGGTTCTCCACCCGGTAGCCTTCCATTAACGAGATACCCTGGGCCTCCAGCTGGGTGCTCATGGGCGGGTATACCCCCTGGTCGGAGCCGGTCACAGTGTGCTCCAGTTCCCGGGCGATGACCGCCAGGCTGCCCATGAAAGTGCCGCAGATTCCCAGTATGTGTATGTGCATTAAGGTAAGGCCTCCGGTTTGAAACCTGCCAAGCCTCTACCATACTTTCTGCGGGGTCAAGGGCACGGTATATGCTCATGAAACTTCCACCTGATTCGCGTATGATTTGCGCCATCATTGAACCAGCAGGAGGCTTTAGCCCGAGATGGCTATCAAGAATGCATTTTATGCCCAGTCTGGCGGGGTTACCGCCGTTATTAACGCCAGTGCCTGTGGCGTTATTCAGACCGCCCGCCAGCACCCGGACAAGATCGGCAAGGTGTTTGCCGGCCGCAACGGCATTATCGGCGCCCTGAAAGAAGAGCTGATTGATACCAGCCTGGAGTCAGATGACGCCATCCAGGCGCTGATTCATACCCCGGGCGGCGCTTTCGGTTCCTGCCGCTACAAGCTGAAGAACCTGTCTGAGAACCAGCGCGAGTACGAGCGCCTGATCGAAGTGTTCCGTGCCCACGACATCGGCTACTTCTTCTATAACGGTGGCGGCGATTCCCAGGATACCGCCTACAAGGTATCCCAGCTGGCCGACAAGATGGGATATCCGATCACCTGCATCGGTGTACCCAAAACTGTCGACAACGACCTGCCGTTCACTGACTGCTGCCCCGGCTTTGGTTCTGTCGCCAAGTACATTGCCACCTCTACCCTGGAAGCCAGCCTGGACATCAAGTCTATGTGCGAAACCTCCACCAAGGTGTTCATCCTGGAAGTGATGGGCCGGCACGCGGGCTGGATTGCCGCTTCCGGCGGCCTGGCTGGCCAGGGTGAAGGCGAACCGCCCCACATCATCCTGTTCCCGGAAATCCCGTTCAACCGGGAGAAGTTCCTGGAGCGCGTAGACCAGTGCGTGAAAGATTACGGCTACTGCGTGGTGGTTGCCTCGGAAGGTGCCCAGTACGAAGACGGCCGGTTTGTAGCTGACGCTGGCGCCAAGGATGCCTTCGGCCACACCCAGCTGGGCGGTGTTGCACCGGCCCTCGCCAACATGGTGAAGCAGGCCCTGGGCCACAAGTACCACTGGGCCGTTGCCGATTATCTGCAGCGCGCAGCGCGGCACATTGCCTCCGCTACCGACGTAGAACAGGCCTACTCCGTGGGCAAGGCTGCCGTGGAAATGGCCCTGGATGGCAAACAGGCATTGATGCCCACCATCGTGCGGGACCAGGCCAAGCCTTACCGCTGGAGCATTGGCCAGGCCAACCTGAGCGAAGTGGCTAACCAGGAAAAGAAAATGCCCATCCACTACATTACGGATGACGGCTTCGGCATTACCGAGGAGTGCCGTGACTACCTGCAGCCGCTGATCGAGGGCGAGAGCTTCCCGCCGTTCGAGAATGGCCTGCCCAAGGTGGCCAAGCTGAAAAACCAACTGGCGGAGAAAAAGCTGAAAACAGAGTTCACCCTGTAACAGCTATCGCCAGAAACACAAAGGCCCGGCTTTTTACAGCCGGGCCTTTGTGTTTCCGGAAGACGGAAAATGGCGTCAGGCGGGCTGCCTGCGCACGTAGGCGGAGAAATCGTCGTAGCCGCCAACGTATTCGTCACCCACCAGAATCTGCGGCACGGTATACACCGGGCGGCCAATCCTGTCGGCAACGTCCTGCTTGCTCAGCCCTTTCTCGATCATGTCGACCCACACGTAGGGCATGTTCCGGGACTCGCACAAGTTCTTTGCCGCTACGCAGAACGGGCAGCTCATGCGACCGTAGATGGTAACCTGCTCCATAAAACCTCCTCGGGAAATAAAGGAAAACCAAAACCTGAAAGTTGGGCAAATAATGACAGCTCGTCCGGGGATTGGAAATTGGCACTTACCATTACAGCCATAGTACTTTACGATTCAGCCATGGAGACGCCATGGCCTACCTGACCCTTTTCCTGACCGCCTTCGCGGCCGCTACCCTGCTGCCAGCCTACTCGGAGATCCTGGTGGGCACCCTGGTGAACCAGGATTACGCCCTGTTCTGGATCTGGTTCTGGGCCACCGCCGGCAATACCCTGGGCTCGGTGGTGAATGGCATCATTGGCCGGCAGGTAGACAGGTTCAAACACAAACGCTGGTTTCCGGTCAGCGAACTGCAACTGCACAAGGCCCGCAACCGGTTCAACCGCTACGGGCAGTGGTCTTTGCTCCTCGGCTGGCTGCCGATCGGGGGTGACGCGCTCACACTGGTGGGCGGCATTATGCGGGTGCCCTGGCTCAACTTTGTAGTGCTGGTAGCCATCGGCAAGGGCTTGCGCTACGCCTTTGTGATCTGGGTGGTACTGGAAGCGTCCGGGTTGGTCGGATCCTCACCGTAAAGGTAACGGCGCAACAGTGGTTCACCATTAAACTCGGAGTGCATCACCGCCACAAAGGTGTACACACCAATCAGCTTCCGGTTCAGGAACACGAACTCCTTGGGCGGTACCCGGAAGTAACGGCTGATGGCCGAGCGGGCTGCCTGCCGGGCCACCCGGGATGGCAGGTCGCTCTGTTTCCAGCGGTACTGGCCGTGGCTGTTCACCGCATAGTCCGGCCACTGGCCCTGGTCCCGGGCCAGGGGCTCCAGCACCGACATGCAAACCTGTCCGAACTTTTCCAGCACTTCCCGGGGCCAGTCGTAGCTCATAAAGCGCAGCTTCACGCCGCCCTCGATCACCTGCTCCAGGTCGTCTTCATAAGACGCGCGGATCATCTGGATGACCGGATCCAGAAACTCCCGGGAATAGCTTTGTACCGCACCGAAATCGAGCAGCACAATGCGATCATAATCCGGCTCCTCCCCGGCTTCACCGGCAATACGAATGCGGTAATTGCCGAAGTTGGGATCGGTCTGGATTTCGCCCCAGACAAACAGCTCCCGGAAAAATAGCTCAAGGGCCGCCTTGCCCAGGGCGCTCCGGCGCTCCAGGGACAGCTCCCGCACTTCCTGGGAGCCTACGGAATGGCCGTGTTCATAGGTTGAGGCGATGATGTGATCGGTGGAATATTCCGGCAGAACCCGAGGCACGATAAACCGGGGATCGTCCGCCAGCATCTGGCGGAATTTTTCCGTGGTGCGGGCTTCCAGCCGGTAGTCCACCTCCCGGTGCATCATCTGCCGGACTTCTTCGAGCCAGTCATTGAATTCAGGGCCGAAGCTCACCAGCCTGGCTACTTTCAATAACTGGGCCACGGCGTTGAGGTCGCTGTCTACGGCATCGGCCACGCCGGGGTACTGAACCTTCAGCACCAGTTCCAGGCCATCACTGCGGCGCACGGCGCGGTGCACCTGCCCCAGCGAGGCAGCGCCTATGGGTTCCGGGTCTACCTCCAGCTCTGCCAGCCGGTCCGCACCGATTTCCGCCTTCAGCACCCGTTCAATGGCCGGCCACTCCAGGGACGTGGTCTGGTCTTCCAGGGTATGCAGGGCTTCAGTCACTTCTTCCGGCAGAAAGTGCTCGCCGTACAGCGCCATCACCTGGCCGATCTTGACCACACTGCCCTTCAGGCGGCCAAGCTCATCCACCAGGAACCGGGCCTGGCTGGACAGCATGGCCTTGTGCCTTTGCTCACGGGTGTCTTTGCTGCTGAACCAGTTGGTAGCCATGTGGGAAGCCATGCGGGTTCCGGCAAAGAGACCGGCCTTGGTCAGCGACAGCCGACGCTCAAAACTACCGGTCTTGATGCGTGAGACGGATTTTCCGGAGCGCCTTTCTGTCATGAACGACCTGTCTTTGTCTGGGAATTTGCTGCTTTTCCGATACTTCTATGCATTATACGGATCCGGCCCCGATACAAGCTAACCGATTCGTCGCCGAATTTCCGCTTCCGGGGCCAATGTGCACAAACTTTAACCAGCAATAATTAACACAGACCACGGGTTACGATTCGATACAGTCACAGCGCTTAAGTGCCTCTACTATGTACAGACCGGCCACGAATGGCCGCCCTGAAATCTTACACAACAATAATGCCATGACGCAGACACCCCACTCCGCTGCCGATTCCGAGCTGTCTCAGTTTCGGGTTAAAGGCGAAATTCCCGTACCGGCCCTGATCAACTGGCTGAGCGCGGCCGCAGTTCCCATACTGGCCTTCTTCGCCTGGCGCTCGAGCCAGCATGGCGACAACCTGAACGCTAGCGTTCTGCTGGTATTCTCCGGCCTGCTGGCACTCAACCTGCTGGTGTTTCTGGGCTTTCGCCACAAAACCTTGCAGCGTCGGGGCTTCATTTCACTGATCACCGTGCTGTTCACTTACCTTGCCGTGCACGCGGTGGAAGATGGCTCCGCCATTATCTGGCTGTTTGCCTACCCGCCCATCATCTTTTACATCAGTGAAGCCCGGGTGGGCGTGTTTGCCTGTGCTGGCGGCTGGCTGGCGGTATTGTTCCTGTTCAGCCCCGCCGGCGAATGGTTGTTTGGCTCCCCTTACAGCAGCAGTTTCCGGATTTCCCTGGTGATCGTGCTCGCGTTCGAGATGGTCACTTGCTACATCCTCGACCAGAGCCGGCGCCGCAGCAAGCTGGGGCTGCTGAAACTGGCGGCCGAGTTCGAATATGCGGCCAAGCACGATGCCCTGACCGGGCTGGCCAACCGCCGCGAAGGCCTGACCCAGCTCGAAGGTGAATACCAGCGATACCTGCGCAACGGGCGGCCTTTCTCGGTGTTACTGATGGACATTGACCTGTTCAAGACCGTGAACGACCAGCATGGCCACCAGGTGGGCGACGAACTGATTATCCTGGTAGCGCGCACGCTGGCATCCGGCTGTCGCAAGATGGATACCATTGCCCGGTGGGGCGGGGAGGAATTCCTGGTGCTGTTACCGGAGACGACCCTGGCCGAAGCCAGTGCCAGCGCTGAACGGATGCGGGCCGCAGTAGCCACGCAGTCCGTTCAGACCGAAAGCGGCAAAACCATGGGGGTTACCATCAGTACCGGCGTTGCCAGCATTCGGGGGTCGGAATCGATTGACCGGCTGTTGCAGCGGGCCGATGAAGCCCTGTATGCCGCCAAGTCCCGCGGCCGGGACCAGGTGTGCATCGAGGCCAAGGCTGCACGCTGAACCAGCTTACCAGCCCTGGCGATGCTCCACCTGCTGGTTGCCCAGCCCGGCTACCAGCTCTTTCACCAGGCGGCGTTCAAGCTCGTATACCGAGGCGCCCTGCTCGAAGTCTTTCACCTGGCACATGTTCATGCCGGCATAGCCACAGGGATTGATGCGGGAGAACGGCTCCATGTCCATATTCACGTTCAGGGCCAGGCCGTGGAAGGAACAGCCCCGGCGCACCCGCAGGCCCAGCGATGCAATCTTGGCCCCGTTCACATAGACACCGGGCGCGTCGGCACGGGGTGCCGCTTCCACACCGGACTGGGCCAGTGTGCACACAATAGCCTGCTCGATCACATCCACCAGGGCCCGGACTCCCAGCTTGCGCCGGGACAGGTCAATCAACAGGTAGATCACCAGCTGGCCCGGGCCGTGGTACGTCACCTGGCCGCCGCGGTCTACCTGGATAACCGGGATATCACCCGGTAACAGGATATGCTCGGCCTTGCCCGCCTGCCCCTGGGTAAACACCCGGGGATGTTCCAGGCACCAGAGTTCGTCGACCGTGGATTCGTCCCGGTTGGCGGTGAAAGTTTTCATCGCCTCCCAGGCTTCCATGTAGGGCTGCTGGCCCAGCGAGCGGACAATCAGGTCTGGCATTTACAGCACCATGTGAACCCGGCCACTGGCTTTGAGGTCCTCAAACAGTGCCTTGAGTTGCTCTTCACCGGTGGCAACGATTTTCAGCTGCACAGACGAAAACCGGCCCTTGCTGCTGTCGTTTACCGAGATATCTGCCTCGCAGATGCCCGGCGCGTGCTGCTCCACCACTTCCACCACGAATTCCGTGAAATCCGGGGCGGCGTTACCGATCACCTTGATCACGTAATCGCAGGGAAATTCAATTTTCGGTGCTTTCGGCTCACTCACGCCGTCTTTCTCCCGGCCAGGGCACACTCTGTGCCTGTGGCTCACTCAAACAGTTGAACAAAAAAGAGCTTGATGGCATCCCAAAGCCGCTTGAACAGCCCGCCTTCCGGCACTTCGGTCAGCGCCAGTACCGGTTCGTCCACCAGGGTTTCGCCATCCAGGATAACCCGAACGCGACCCAGCTCGTCTCCCACATTGATGGGTGCCTTGATCACAGAATCAAGGTCTACGGTAGATTCCAGCTGGTTTCTGGAGCCGCGGGGAATGGTTACGTACACATCTTCCGGCATACCCACGGAAATCTGGTCAGCCTGGCCGCCCCAGACCTTTGCCTGCACCAGTTCCTGGCCGGCACGGAACAAACGCTCGGTTTCGTAGTAACGGAAACCGTAGTTCAGCATTTTCTGAACTTCCTGGGCACGGGCTTCGGAACTCGAGGTGCCCATTACCGAGGCAATCAGCCGGGTGTCGTTACGCTTGGCAGACGCCACCAGGCAGTAACCAGCTTCTTCGGTGTGGCCGGTCTTCAGGCCATCCACGCTGTCATCCCGCCACAACAGGGCGTTGCGGTTTGGCTGACGGATATTGTTGTAGGTGAAGTGCTTCTCCGCATACAGCGGATAGTTTTCCGGATAGTCCTGGATAATTGCCCGGGCCAGCAGGGCCAGGTCGTAGGCGGTCGAGAAATGATCCGGGGCCGGCAAGCCGGTGGCATTCTGGAAGTTGGTGTTCGTCATACCCAGCAATTGCGCCTGCTGGTTCATGATGTCCACGAACGCCCCCTCACTGCCGGCAATAAATTCGGCCAGCGCCACGGAGGCATCGTTACCGGACTGGATGATCACGCCTTTCAGCAGGTTTTCCACGGATACCGTGGTGCCTTCCTGTACGAAGGTCCTGGAACCCTCGGTACGCCAGGCTTTCACACTGATGGGCACCATGTCAGACATGGAAATCCGGCCTTCGTCCAGCTCACGCTCAACGATGTAAGCCGTCATCATCTTGGTCAGGCTGGCCGGGGGCAAACGCTCGTTGCTGTTGTTCTCCATGATCACACGGCCGCTCAGGGGGTCCATCAGAACCCAGGAGCTGCCGGCAATGGCCGGAGGAGAAGGAATCAGGACCGACTGGGACTGGGCCGAAGCCGTCCCTGCGGTTACAAACAGAGCAAATGCCAGTAGAAAAATTCGGGTAAACATTTTGAAAGCCATGGGTTGTGTCATTCGTCGTCAGATGTTGGTCTTATGTGTGCCGGCGGCAACTCAGTGCGAATCCGTCAGGACTATGGGCTGGCCGAAACCCCGGGATTCCAGCAGGTTCCGGGCATAGCGGGCTTCGTCTTCATTCGGGAACGGGCCCACCTGTACACGGTGGAAACGTCCCGAGCCGGTGCTCACTTCACGCAATCGCGCCGGAGTCTCCGTTGCTTTCCGGGCCCTGGCCAGCAGGGCTTCGGCCGGGTCCCGACTGCTGAAGGCACCCAGCTGCACAAACAACGCCTGTCCCGATGCTGCCGGCGCAGAGGCAGGTTCTGAGGCTACCTGCACCGGTGCCTGGACCTTGCCGGTGGGCTCGAATGGCTCGCCCGCCAGGAACATGGCGCCATCCGGACGAACCGTGATAGCGGCCACTTCCACCCGGGCTGTGCCGCGGGCGTGATAATCCAGCTTCTTGGCTGCCGCATAGGACAGATCAATCAGGCGGTCGCCGTGAAACGGGCCACGATCATTCACCCGGACAATCACCGACCGGCCATTGTCCAGGTTGGTCACCCGGGCATATCCCGGTATGCGCAAAGACTTGTGGGCGGCCGACATGGCGTACATGTCGAAGGTCTCGCCATTGGACGTTTTGTGGCCGTGGAATTTCTCACCATACCAGCTGGCTGTACCCCGGGCCACATAACCGTCATTGCTGTCGATCACCCGGTAACTCTTGCCCCACACGGTGTACGGGGATTTGTTACCGGCCCGGCGAGGCTCCTCATACCGGGGCACCGCGTCGGTCAGGCCGCTGATGTCGTAGTCACCGGAAGGGCCACGATCCTGCTTTATGGTATAGCGCGAGGAATGATCGGTTTCCGGAGCCGGAGTGCTGGCACAGCCAGACACCAGAACCAGTGTGATCAACCCCGGCAGCCAATGTTTCGGAACCTGCAGCATATCAGCGCCTACCCCTGTATTGTCTCGGTTGGTCAGTCATTACTGACCGGCAACATTGTAACGGGTTCCAGGCGTGATTCACCATTACCGGCCGGCCATTATTGCCAGCCAGGCTACGCCGAGATCATCCGGCGGTGGGTGTGAATCGACATCAGCACCCCGAAGGCTGCCATCAGGGTGACCCCGGACGTGCCCCCGTAACTGATCAGGGGCAGCGGAACACCAACCACCGGCAGCAGCCCGCTGACCATTCCCACGTTCACAAAGATGTAGATGAAGAACGTCATGGTCAGGGCACCCGCCAGCAAACGGCTGAAGGAATCCTGGGCGGTTACGGAAATGTAGAGACACCGCAGGATAATCAGGAAATACACCGCCATCAGCAGCATCATGCCGACAAAACCGAATTCCTCGGCAAGCACCGCCACAATAAAGTCGGTATGGCTTTCCGGCAGGAATTCCAGGTGCGACTGGGTGCCCTGGAGCCAGCCCTTGCCATCCATCCCGCCGGAGCCGATGGCGGTTTTCGACTGGATAATGTTCCAGCCCGCCCCCAGGGGATCACTTTGCGGGTCAAGCAGGGTCAGCACCCGTTGCTTCTGATAGTCCCGCATCACGTAGAACCACATCAGCGGCGCGGAAACCGCCACCATGCCGAAAAAGGCCGTAATGAGCTTCCAGCTGATGCCGGCAAAGAACACCACGAAGATGCCCGCCATGCCCACCAGCAGCAAAGTACCCAGGTCAGGCTGCTGGATGATCAGGAACATGGGCAACAGAACAATCACCAGGCCAACCACAATCCGCGAAAACGTGGGTGGCAGGTAATAGCGGGACAAATACCAGGCCGCCATCATCGGCACCACCAGTTTCATCAGCTCCGAAGGCTGGAACCGGGGCAGCCCGGGCAGCGCCAGCCAGCGCTGGGCACCCTTGGCACCAACACCCACCAGCAACACCGCCACCAACCCGGCCAGGCCAGCCAGGTACAGCCAGGGTGCCCAGCGCCGGAATATTGCAGGGTCCAGCTGGGCAAACACAAACATCACTACAAAGGCCACTCCCAACCGGATCATCTGGCCCTTGACCACGGCAAAGTTCCGGTCTGCACCGCTGTACAATACAAACAGGCCACCACCCACCAGCAGCAACAATAATGCCAGCAAGATTGGATCGAGGTGTAACGTTGACCAGATGCTTTTGGGCCGGCCCAGAGCGCCCGGTTCCTGGCTGTTCAACAGCTTTCCGAGTGCCATCAGCCCTCACCTCCGGTTTCAGCCTGGCCCACCACCTGGGCCGCCTCTGCCGCAGGGAATTCCTCCAGCCACGCATCAAACAGCCCGCGGGCGACCGGTGCCGCGACACTGCTGCCGCCACCGCCATTCTCGACAATGATGGCAACGGCGATTTTCGGATCGTCTGTCGGGGCAAAGCCGACAAACAGCGCGTGGTCCCGCAGGCGCTCGCGGATCTCCTCGGCATCGTATTCTTCGTCTTCACCCAGGCTGAACACCTGGGCGGTACCGGTTTTTCCCGCCATCCGGTAGCTGGCACCGCTGGCGGCACCACGAGCCGTGCCGCGGGTTCCGTGCATAACTTCTTCCATGGTATCCACCACGTATTCCCAATCGTCAGGATTCTTGAGATCCAGGGGCTTATGGGTGGATGCCGGCAGGAACTCTTCCACCGGGCGGTCACCACGGATATCTTTCAGCAGGCGCGGTTCTACCCACTCACCCCGGTTGGCAATCAGGGCCGTGGCGGTCGCCAGTTGCAGGGGTGTAGCCAGGAAAAAGCCCTGGCCGATACTCATATTGACGGAATCCCCCGGATACCAGGGTTCACTGCGGACCGCCCGCTTCCAGTCCCGGGACGGCAGCAGACCACTGAGGGCACCGGCGACGTCGAGGGTGGCGTCTTCACCAAACCCGAAGCGGGACAGATAGTCGTACATCACGTCGACACCCATTTCGACGCCGATCTGATAAAAATACACATCGCAGGACTCCGCCACGGAATCCATCAGGTCTACCCAGCCATGCCCGGTTCGCTTCCAGTCCCGGTAGCGTCGACCGCTTTCCTTGAGCTGGAAATAACCCGGGTCCCAGATGGTTCGCTCGCGGGTGGTTACGCCACTGTCCAGGGCAGCCACGGCCATCATGGGTTTGATGGTGGAGCCGGGAGGATACTGGCCACGCAGGGCCCGGTTGAACAGGGGCTTGTCGATGCTTTCACTCAAATCCCGGTAGTCTTTGACACTGATACCGGTCACAAACTTGTTGGCATCGAAGCCGGGCACGCTGGCCAGGGCCAGGATGCCGCCGGTGGCGGGCTCGATCGCAATGATGGCGCCACGCCGGCCTTCCAGCAATTCGTGGGCCTTGCGTTGCAGGCGCAGATCCAGGTGCAGCTGCAGGTCTTCCCCGGGTACCGGGTTTTCCCGTTCCAGCACCCGGAGTATCCGCCCCCGGGCATTGGTTTCTACGTGCTGGTACCCCACCTTGCCGTGCAACACTTTTTCGTAGAATCGCTCCACACCGGATTTGCCGATGTAGTTGGTGCCGGCGTAATTCACCGGATCAATGCGCTGCAGTTCATTCCGGTTAATACGGCCGACATAGCCCAGGGCATGGGCGGTCAACTCACTGTGCGGGTAATAGCGAACCAGTTCGGCCTTGACCTCGACACCGGGGAACCGGTGCCGGTGTACCGCCATCCGGGCGATTTCCTCTTCGTTCAGGTCGTAACTCAGGGGAATTTCCTGGAACGGGCGGCGCGGTTCATTCAGCCGGCGCTGGAAGCGTTCAATGTCTTCATCGGAAATACTCAGGATTTCCGTCAGCCGGGCCAGGGTTTCATCCATGCTGCCAATCCGCTCGGGCACCAGGGTGAGGCTGAACACCGGCCGGTTTTCCGCCAGCAGCAGGTTATTGCGGTCGTAAACCAGCCCTCTGGGAGGCGGGACCGACTGCACCTGCACCCGGTTCTTGTCAGACAGCGTGGTATAGATTTCATGCTCGACGATCTGTAACTGGTACATGCGCGCCAGCAAACCACCCAGCGCAAGCATAACCAGCACCAGCATAACCATTGCCCGGCGCTGGAACAGTCGGCGCTCTGCTACGGTGTCCTTGAATTCGCCCCAGGCCATTGGCAGCCCTATGCCCGGTGGTAAGGATGGTTACGGGTGATGGACCAGGCCCGGTACAGTTGTTCGGCCAGGACGATACGCACCAGCGGGTGCGGCAGGGTAAGGGGGGAAAGTGACCATTGCTGGTCGGCACGGTTGCGACAGGCGTCAGCCAGGCCATCGGGGCCGCCCACCAGAAAGCAGACATCCTGACCATCCTGCTGCCAGTTTTCCAGCTGACTCGCCAGTTTCTCGGTGGACCAGGGACGGCCACCCACTTCCAGTGCAATCACGCGGTCACGCTGACCCACTGCCGACAGGATGGCGTCGCTTTCACGCTGCATCAACCGGGGAATATCCGGATTCTTGCCGCGATGGGCCATGGGGATTTCAGTCAGTTCGAGGGGCAACTCCGGAGGCATCCGGCGGGCGTAGTCGTTGTACCCCGCACTGACCCAGTCGGGCATTTTCTGCCCGACACAGATCAGACGCAGGCGCATGGTTACTCGCTGCCCGCTGCACCAAGGTCCGGAGCATCACGCCAGAAGCGCTCCAGATCGTAGAATTCGCGGGTAGCAGGCATCATCACGTGGACCACTACATCGCCCAGATCTACCAGAATCCAGTCACTACCGGCGCCGCCCTCAACATTGTTGGCGCGCACACCCTGTTCCTTGGCTTCGATAACCACGGAATCGGCAAGGGATTTGATGTGACGGTTGGAAGTACCCGATGCGAGAACCATAAAGTCGGTCACGCTGGTGCGATCACGGACATCAATCACGCTGATATCCTGTGCCTTGACCTCTTCAAGAGCGTTTACGACCAGATCTTTCAGTTGTTCTGCCTGCATAATTACCCTGTTTTCCGGGCTCTGGCCGGAGTGGCCACCCGATAAGTGATATTCAGCCGCGATTGTAGCATCAAAGCCGGCTGTGGATAACTCCTAAAAACCGTTGGCGCTGCCGGAACCATAAAGGCCCAGTGCCTGCACTCTCTGCCACACGGCATCGGGCATCAGGTATCGGGGAGAACGGCCGGTTGCAATGCGCTCCCGAATGCCGGTTGCCGAGATGTCCAGCAGCGGCGGATCCAGCTCCAGTACCCGGCCAGCCGGGCTCTCCCGCAAACTGGCCGCACCGGCAGCGCGCCGGCCCGCAAGCAAGTGTGCCGCACCACTGTTTTCAGGCAGCTCAGCGCCGGGCCGGCGTACCACCACAATGTGCGCCAGTTCGGGAATCTGCTGCCAGTCCTGCCAGCGGTCAAAGCCGGCAAAGGAATCAGTACCCACGACCATGACCAGGGGCGCCTCCGCACCCAGTTCCTGCCGGAGCTGGCGCAAAGTGTCTGCGGTGTAAGAGGCACCGGCCCGCTGAAGTTCACGGTCATCCACCCGCAGGCGTTCTTCGCCGGCGATGGCCAGGCGGATCAGCTCGAGCCGCTGGGCTGAGGTCGCTCCCGTGTCGCCCCGATGGGGAGGAATATGACAGGGCACCAGGTGAACCCGATCCACCGCCAGGGCGTCGGATACCTCCAGCGCCAGCCGGAGGTGTCCGTGATGGATGGGGTCAAAGGTGCCACCGTAGATTACATGCATGGCATCAGGCCCGGATGTGGCCGTCGCCGAATACCACATATTTCTGGGAAGTCAGGCCTTCCAGGCCAACCGGGCCACGGGCGTGGATCTTGTCGGTGGAAATGCCGATTTCAGCCCCCAGGCCATATTCGAAACCGTCCGCAAAGCGGGTGGAGGCGTTGACCATCACCGAACTGGAATCCACCTCGGTCAGGAACCGGCGGGCCCGGGTGTAGTTCTCGGTGATGATGCTGTCGGTATGCTGGGAGCTGTACCGGTTGATGTGCTCGATGGCGCCATCCAGGCCGTCGACCACACGCACCGCGAGAATCGGCGCCAGGTACTCTTCGTGCCAGTCGTCCTCGGTGGCGGCACTGATGCCTTCAAGAATCGCGCAGGTACGTTCACAGCCCCGCAACTCCACACCCTTGGCGGCAAATTCGGCGGCCAGCAGGGGCAGCATATCGTCTGCCACTTCCTGGTCCACCAAAAGGGTTTCCATGGTGTTGCAGGTGCCGTAACGGTGGGTCTTGGCGTTGACCGCAACCTTCAAGGCCTTTTCAGGGTCGGCATGGCTGTCGATGTACACGTGGCACACGCCGTCCAGGTGCTTGATCACCGGCACCCGCGCATCGCGGCTGATGCGTTCGATCAGGCCTTTACCACCCCGGGGCACAATCACATCCACGTACTGGGGCATGGTGATCAGCTCGCCCACCGCGGCGCGGTCGGTGGTTTTCACCACCTGCACTGCGGCTTCCGGCAGCCCGGCGGCCGCCAGGCCGGTGGCCAGGCATTCGGCAATCGCCTGGTTGGAATGGATGGCCTCGGAGCCACCACGCAGAATGGTGGCATTGCCGGACTTCAGGCAAAGGCTGGCCGCCTCGACCGTCACATTCGGCCGGGATTCGTAGATGATGCCGATAACGCCCAGCGGAACGCGCATCTTGCCCACCTGGATACCGGAGGGGCGATAGGTCATATCGGTGATTTCGCCCACCGGGTCCGGCAGGGTTGCCACCTGGCGCAGGCCTTCAATCATGGTGTCGATACGGGCCGGCGTCAGCTCAAGGCGGTCCAGCATGGCCTCGTCCAGGCCATTGGCCCGGCCGTTTTCCAGGTCCTTGCGGTTAGCCTCTGCCAGTGCCTGGCGCGCCGCATCCAGTGCTTCCGCTGTTGCCAGCAGGGCCTGGTTGCGCACGGCGGTTGCCGAACGGGCGACTTCTCTTGAGGCGACCCTGGCCTGTTGGCCAAGCTCCGCCATATAGGCTGCAACATCCATCGATTTACCTTTTATTCTGCTAGCTGATTCCAAAACCGGGCGGTTACTTTACCTTTCCCGTTTCAAGTCCGCACCCCAAACGACTATTATACCGCTGCACTGCTTTCAATATTCAATGGATGTGCCAGCGAAGGACAGAGGTTCCATGCCCCAGTCGGCCGAAAAATTCCTGCCCAGCGCCCTCACCAAAGCCGGTTGTGCCGCCCTGGCACTCACCAGCGCCCTGAGTGTGCTGCTTGGCGAACCCCTTGCGGCGGCTTCTGCGGCGGCTGCGGCGGGGTTGTGCCTGGCAGGCAGCCCCCTGAACAATCAACAGGGCAAACTGCCATGGCCACAACTGAGGTATTTTTTCCTCGGCGCCCTGGCCCTGGCGCTTGTTGCCGCCCTGTGGCTGGGGCCGTGGTCGCTAAGCCACTGGCTCTATGCCCTGCCGCTGGCCACCTTCGCCCTGCTGCCGGTTTACCTGGCGGCACCGGTGACCCTGGTTCTGCTGGTCCTTGTGCTGTCCAGCGCCCAATGGCTGGTCAACCTGCCAGACCGCCACCAGATGGTCAGCGCGTTTGTACTGACCACGCTGTTGGCCGGCATCCTGGTGTTCCTGCGGGAATACAAGTCCCGCCAGCTGGCGCCACTGCGCCGCACCGACGAGCTCACCCAGGCCGCCAGCCGGGAGTACCTGTCGGCGGACCTGCACAAGGAAATCCAGCGCAGCGAACGGGAGGGCACCAACCTGTCGGTGATGATGATCGGCCTCGACACCCATCTGAGTGACAGCGACCCGGACGAAGACATCCGCGCTATCCTGCCCAGAATCGGCCGTTACCTGCATTCCCAGTTACGGGACTTCGATACCTATTACCGGGTGGCCGACCTGCAATTCCTCGCGATTCTGCCGGGCGCAAATACCGCCGAAACCGCAAAGAAGGCAGACCTCATCCGCCAGGGACTTGATAAATTGATGGAGTCTCACGGCCTGAAACTCACCGTCAGCACCGGCGTCGCCGGCCTGAACATTGGCGATGATGCCGACAGCCTGCAGCAAAGCGTGGCCAACGCCCTGCGCCGGGCCCAGCAACAGGGTGGCAATCGCACCCAGACCTTCAGCAACCCGCTGCCGTCCGACCTTCCGGGCAAACAGGATCCGGAGGCCAACGCTCAATGACCGAAACCCGCCTGCGTACCTGGAGCCACAGCGCCGCCTACAGCCTGACAGCCCTGGTTATTTCCGTCCTGGCGTTGCAAAACCTGCGCTACGGCTTCTACCAACTGTTTTACCTGGCCCTGGCAATGACCGCCCTGCTGCTGGCCGGGCTGGTGTATACCTACTTCTGCCGTCGCCACCAGCTTTCGGCACCGGGCCACCTGATCATCCTGGCCGGCCTGAACAGTGGCCTGGTGGCGGCCGTTCTGACCATGAACGCGCCCGGCATCAGCCACTGGGCCATGCCCCTGCTGGTGCTCAACCTGCTAATCCTGCCCCTTCGGCAGGGGCTGGCGCTGTGCGCCCTGCTACTGCTACCGGTGATTGCCGTGACCTGGCTCGGCAACCCTGTAACCGATGCCGTTATCACCAGTGCGGGGCTGCTGTTGCTGGCCGCCGTCACCGCGCTTTATGTCTGGCACTACGACCACATGACCCAGTCCGCCCAGGACCTGGCCATTACCGACCCGATCACCGGCGCCCACAATGCCCGATTCCTGGATGAAACCCTGCAAAAGGAAATCAGCCGGGCCATTGCCACCGGCCACCCGCTGTCGGTCATCAGCCTGAGCCTGGACCACCACGACCAGATCCGCGACCTGCACGGCAAGCGCGGCCTGAACCGCCTGCTGAGCCAGATTACCCGGCAACTGTTCGAAACCATCCGGGCGGGAGACTCCCTGTACAGCCTGCAGGATTCCGAGTTTTTCCTGATCCTGCCATTCACCCCGGAAGAAGGCCTGCGGGTCATTGCCGAACGCATCCGCCGCACCATCGCCGAACGGGACTGGCCGGAAACCGGCAAGGTGTCCGTAAGCCTTGGCTGTACTACACGGGGCAATGGCGATACCAGCACCGAGCTGCTTCGCCAGCGGGCAACCAATGCCATGCTGGAAGCCAGGAAACACGGGGCTGATTCCGCCTGGTTCACCCCGGGAGAGCCGGTCCGGGCATGACAGGGAGCTGGTTCACTGAGCTGACCACCTGGGTAGCTGGCAACCCGGGCTGGCTGGTGTTCGCCCTGTTTGCCACGGCCCTGATTGAATCCCTGGCTATCGCCGGCATCATCGTGCCTGGCGTGGCCATGCTGTTTGCCTTTGCCGCCCTGGCCGGTAAAACCGGCATTCCCCTGTCCGAAGCCCTGATCTGGGCTGGCCTTGGCGCCGTGGCCGGCGATGTCCTGAGCTTCTCCATCGGCCGGCTACTCAAAGGACGACTCGACACCGTGTGGCCCTTGAGCCGTTACCCCGGCCTGATTGCCAAGGGAGAAAACTTCTTCCGGGCCCATGGCGGCAAGAGCGTCATCATCGGGCGATTCGTGGGCCCGATACGCCCTATCATCCCCATGGTGGCAGGCGCACTGCACATGCCCTGGCGCACCTTCATTACCTTTAACTTGCTGTCGGCAGTAGGATGGGCACTGGTGTATATCCTGCCCGGGTTCACCGTAGGCACGGCACTGGCCAGCGAGATCAAACCGCCACCTCACTTCTACCTGGTGCTCGGAGTCAGCTTTGGGGTACTGCTGGTGGTTTACCTGATCCTGCTGCAAATGCGACTGGGTCTGGGGGAAGGCAGCCGCCCGTACCGGTGGCTGGAAACCACTATGGCCCGCTACGATGCAACCCACCGGTTCTGGCGGCTGTACACCAGCGAGCGACCGGCCCGCCGTGGCGAATTCCCGCTGCCGTCCCTGATGATGTCCGTTACAGCCCTGGCGCTGTTCCTGATACTGGCACAGGTGGTGACGGTCAGCAGCAAACTGTATGAACTGAACCAACAGGTGCTGGCCTGGTTTGCCCTGCTGCGCCAGCCGCTGCTGGATTTGCCGATGGTTGCCTTTACCCTGGCCGGAGACCCACCGGTACTGATTGTCGCCGCCGTGCTCGGGTTTCTGGTGCTGGTATTTCGCGGCTACTATGCCGCCGCTATCCACGTGGCCGCAGCCGCCATTTTGGCCAGCGGGAGCATCTGGTTACTGAAAGCCGGCTTCGGCATACCACGGCCCGATACGGTGATGCTCCCGCCATCTTCAGGGGCCTTTCCCAGCGGCCACACTGCCGGGGCCACGGTGCTGGTAACCCTGTGCGCCAGCTTCATTGCGGCGGAAAGCCGGCAACGGCAACGCTGGCAAAGCTACGTGCTGCTGTCACTGCCATTGCTGCCGGTAGCCCTGAGCCGGCTGTATCTGGGGGTACACTGGTTTACCGATGTTCTGGGAGGGTTGTTCCTGGGGTTGGCCATCACCGGGGTTATCCGCGCCAGCTACAGCCGATTTGATCGCGTGCCGCTGAGCCCGGATCCGTTCACCTGGGCAGCGCTGGGCCTGTGGCTGGCATTCACCGCCGTTTACATTGCCGGCCATTGGGACGGTGCCGTTCTGGCCTACTCGCCGCAGCCTGTGGCGCCCTGACCGGCTTCAGGAGCCTTGTTCAAGGATGTCCAGCAGGGCTTGCAACCGGTCCAGGCGTTCGACCGGATCCTGGCACTCCGCCAGCTGCTGCTTCTCGGACTTGTCCAGGGGCAACAGCTCGGTAAGCCGCCAGCCCACCTCACGGGCATCTTCGAAATCGACATCCATGCCCAGATCCTTCACCACCGGATGCCGGAACAGGGCCTGCAGAACCGCCGGCAATTCATAGTGCCGGTCCGGAATATCAACCTGCTGCTCCGGCTCCAACGGCTCGGCATCCCCCATGTGCAAACCGTCTTCCTGCTGCCAGTTGCGGACTACCCGCACCTTGGTGTCGCCTTCAACGGTGATACCCAGCAAGCCGTTGTCCAGCTGCTGGAAGTCGATAATCCGCACATAGGTGCCCTGTTCGTGGAACAGGGCCTTGCGGCCAACCTCGTCGCCATCCTGTAAAAGCACTACCACAAAGCCCTGCTGCTCTTTCAGGCAGCGGGTCAGCATATCTATGTAGCGGGGCTCGAACAGCTGCAGGGGAATACGCCCCTTGGGCAGGATAATGGAATTGAGCGGAAACAGCGGCACGCTGGAAAGTGAGTCAGTCACTGTGGGAATGGCTCTTGGTTGGTTTTATGGAATTCAGCCTGCGGGCTGAAGGTTTATTGTAAACACCGATCCGGAAAACAGCCATGCGAGGGGCACGGAATCTGTTATCCTCTCGGTTTCGCTTAGTCCGTTCAAAATTAAGGGAGAGAGCAGCACGCCATGCCCCAGTATCGTTCCCACACCTCAACCGCCGGCCGCAACATGGCCGGAGCCCGTGCGCTCTGGCGCGCCACCGGTATGAAAAATGACGATTTCGGCAAACCGATTATCGCCGTTGCCAACTCGTTCACCCAGTTTGTGCCCGGCCACGTGCACCTGAAAGACCTGGGCCAGCTGGTCTGTCGCGAAATCGAAGCCGCCGGTGGTGTGGCGAAGGAATTCAACACCATCGCCGTAGACGACGGTATCGCCATGGGCCACGACGGCATGCTGTATTCCCTGCCCTCCCGGGAGATCATTGCCGACTCCGTAGAGTACATGGCCAACGCCCACTGTGCCGATGCACTGGTGTGCATTTCCAACTGCGACAAGATCACCCCGGGCATGCTGATGGCCGCGCTGCGCCTGAACATTCCGACGATCTTCGTTTCCGGCGGTCCCATGGAAGCCGGTAAAACCAAGCTGTCCGAGAACAAGCTGGACCTGGTAGATGCCATGGTGATCGCGGCTGATCCGACCGCCACCGACGAGATGGTGGAAGAATACGAACGCAGCGCGTGCCCCACCTGTGGCTCCTGCTCCGGCATGTTCACCGCCAACTCCATGAACTGCCTGACCGAAGCCATCGGCCTGGCCCTTCCGGGCAACGGCTCGCTGCTGGCGACCCATTCCGACCGCGAGCAGCTGTTCCTGAACGCCGGCCGCCAGATTGTGGAAAACGCCAAGCGCTATTACGAGCAGAACGATGCCAGCGTGCTGCCCCGCAGCATTGCCTCCATGGAAGCCTTCCAGAATGCCATGACCATGGACATTGCCATGGGCGGCTCCACCAACACCATCCTGCACCTGCTGGCAGCAGCCCAGGAAGGCCAGGTGGACTTCACCCTGGCCGATATCGACCGGTTGTCCCGGGAGGTACCGCAGCTGTGCAAGGTGGCCCCGAACTCGCCCCTGTACCATATGGAAGATGTGCACCGCGCCGGCGGCATCATGGGCATTCTGGGTGAACTGGAACGCGGCGGCCTGATCAACACCGATCTGCCCACCGTACACAGCAAGACCATGAAAGAAGCCCTGGAAGTGTGGGACATCATGCGCTCCCCCACCGCTGAAGTGGTGGAATTCTATAAGGCCGGCCCGGCCGGCATTCCCACCCAGACCGCATTCAGCCAGAGCACCCGCTGGCCGAGCCTGGACGGTGACCGTGAGAACGGCTGTATCCGTTCCGTCGAAAACGCCTACTCATCCGAAGGCGGTTTGGCCGTACTGTTCGGCAACATCGCGGTCGACGGCTGCGTGGTAAAAACCGCCGGTGTAGACGAAAGCATCTTCGTATTCGAAGGCAAGGCCAAGGTCTTCGAGAGCCAGGACACGGCCGTGGCCGGTATTCTGAATGACGAAGTGAAGGCAGGCGACGTGGTCATCATTCGCTACGAAGGCCCGAAAGGTGGCCCCGGCATGCAGGAAATGCTCTACCCCACCAGCTACCTGAAATCCAAGGGACTGGGCAAGGAATGCGCCCTGCTGACTGACGGCCGCTTCTCTGGCGGTACTTCGGGCCTGTCCATCGGCCATGCGTCTCCGGAAGCGGCTGCCGGCGGCGCTATCGGCCTGATCGAGGAAGGCGACACCATCCTGATCGACATCCCGAACCGCAGCATCAATGTGCAGGTCAGCAACGACGAGCTGCAGAAGCGCCGCGAAGCGCGGGATGCCAAGGGCTGGAAACCGGAAAACTCCCGTCCCCGGAAGGTGTCGGCGGCCCTGAAGGCCTACGCCCTGCTGGCCACCAGCGCAGATAAAGGCGCGGTCCGGGACCTGTCCAAGCTGGACTGATCCCAACAGGCCTTAAACAAAAAGCCCGCAAGCTGCCAAGCCTGCGGGCTTTTTTATGACATTGGCCAAAGCGGCCGGGCCGGGATTACCAGAGCGACCAGGCTTCGTCTTCGTCATCCTTTTCTTCAGCTTGCTCGGCAGCTTCAGGCTGCGGCTCACTTTCCGGCTTCGCAGCTGCCTGAGCGGGCGCCCTGGATTCGGGAGCAGCCTCTGCAACGACCACCATCCCGAGCGCCTTCTTGGTTTCTTCATTCAGGGTACCGCTGGCTTCCAGCCCCTGATCTTCCTGATATTGGGTTAACTCGGCCCGGGTATGTTCATCCAGTTTGGGGTTCACATTGTTTATATCGTACCCGGCGCCATATAAAGCGTGCTTTAGTGCGACAACATCATTGGCGTGGGACAAAGAGGCAGTGCCAAGGAGCGCAACGGCTCCCGCAGCGAGGACCAGTTTGTGCAATGGATGGCTGGCAGTTTTCGTGGTAAACACCGGCTTACTCCTGATATCGCTTGAATATCTTGTTATTAGGGTAATGCGGCGCCCATCTCCACGGTCGAGGGCATTAACCCGACCCTAGCACAAGCTAATCCTCATCCTTGCTACCTGGTTCACATTCTGGCCGGGAAGCATGCGCCTCTTCGCCGAACTCCCGGATAAAAATCCCCCAGAACGCCATAAACAGCGCTGCCACCAGTGGCCCCATAACAAAGCCATTGATGCCGAACAGCACGATGCCACCGAGGGTGGACAGAAGCACCAGGTAATCCGGCATCTTGGTGTCCCGGCCCACCAGTATCGGGCGCAGCAGGTTGTCGGCCAGGCCGATCACAATGGTGCCAAACGCCGTCAGGATGATCGCCGGAATGATATCGCCAACGGCTGCCAGGTAGACCGCTGCCGGCACCCACACAATCGCTGCCCCCACGGCCGGCAGCAGCGAGACAATCGCCATCACCACCCCCCACAGCAAGGCGCCGGTAATACCCAGGGCCCAGAAGATCAGCCCCCCCAGCGCACCCTGGATAATGGCAATCAGCAGGTTACCCTTCACGGTAGCCCGGGTAACCTCGGCAAACTTGGCAAACAACAGCCGCTCACGCTCATCCCCGAGCGGCAACGCCTTGATCAGCAACTCAACCAGTTTATGGCCGTCCCGCAGCAGGAAAAATGCCAGGTAAACCATCAGCGCCAGCCCCAGAAAAAACTGGAAGGTGTTCTGGCCAATGCCCAGGGCCTGCTTGGCCAGGAACTGACTGCCGCCCAGAATGGCGCTCACCGCACGATCCCGAAGTTCACCGAAGTTGATGTCAAACTGGGCCAGGAAAGCCTGAATGGCCGGAAATGACCGGTTCACCTGGTCAATGTATTCCCCCGGCCGGATTTCCCCTTCCTGGATTTTCTGGTAGATGCCAACGCCTTCGGCAATCAGCGCAGTCCCGAGAAACAGCACCGGAATCACCACGATAATCATGCAGATCATAAGGGTGATCAGGGCATTGATGTTGGGGCGCTCGCCCAGGCGCCTGACCAGCAGTTGCTGGACCGGGTGAAAAATCAGGGCAATGGCCACGGCCCAGAAAATCGGCCCGAAAAACGGCTTCATCAGCCAGATAAAAGCAAACGACACACCCACCAGCATGGCCAGAAAGGTCCGTGTCTCGAGTTTTGCGTACATATCAAACATTCCTGAAGCAATGACGTTCCCGGCGAACCGGTTTTCCAGCCCCGCAGACTACCACGAGAGCGTGGCCACTGTAGCCGGATTCACGTTATAGTGGCAGGTTATCGAACAGCAAATAAACAGGCCATGTTGTTGGATCCCGATAGCTTTACCATCGAAACCGCCCTTGAGGCTGCCACCGAACTGCAGAAGGTGCTGGCCGCCCGCACCCATCGCCGGAAAGTGATGGGGCAGGAGGTATTGGTGCCCGGGCAACTCGGCGAAGCCCTGCACCTGCCCCGCACCATCAGCCGGCTGGCCAGCAAGCAGTTACGGCAACGGGAAAGAGGGCTGGAAGACTTCCAGGAACTCTGGCCCACGCTTTCCGAGTTCACCCGGCGCAAGGTAACCGACCGGCTGGGCTGGTACGACCCGAAAGACCTGGACTGGGACGACAAACGTTCCAACCGCCGCCCGGTAGTCGATCCTGACGCCTGATACGTATAACTGCTGAACCCGAACTATGGAACGCCCGCTGGCAGACTTTGAATTGTCACAAAGCGTCCCTATGGTAGGTAGATCAGGAGGATTTCTTATGACTCAACATCAACACTTCAATGCCTTTCTGGCAGAAAGAAGCGCAGTACCCACGCTGCTGTGCGGCCATTGCCGCTCGATCCTGTCCCGGGCCCGGATTTTCCGGAACCAGGGCGACAACCACCAGGACATCTGCTGCGACACCATCGGCCTGTGCTCGGCCGACGACTGCGGTGCCGTCAACTGTTGTGACGAAGCCCTCGCGCAAGTCGACAACCCCGAGCGCCTGTTCGATATTGCGTCCTGATTCAAAGCCGCAACGCTCTGTTACCGAACTCAAACACAG
The DNA here is from genome assembly GCF_002258215.1 of Marinobacter vinifirmus. GTDB lineage: Bacteria > Pseudomonadota > Gammaproteobacteria > Pseudomonadales > Oleiphilaceae > Marinobacter > Marinobacter vinifirmus. Next base: position 55,123 of record NZ_NEFY01000004.1, on the reverse strand, counting down.
CAACATTCCATCTGCATTATCCTGAAGGCTGAACATTGTCACCGCGACAATCGCGCAACCTATCAGTCAGGACAGTCGATGGCATGCGTATTCTGAGAACTGACGAAGGCCGCTTCGCAGGCCTCCCGGATTACCCTTTCTCCCCCAACTATCTGGATGTCGAACCGGGCCTGCGAATGCACTTCGTGGATGAAGGCCCGAAAAATGCGGCACCGGTAGTGATGCTGCACGGTGAGCCTTCCTGGTCGTACCTGTACCGGCACATGATCCCCGTGGTCGCCGATGCCGGACACCGGGTACTGGCGCCGGACCTCGCCGGTTTCGGAAAATCGGACAAACCTGTCGACACCGCAGACTACACCTCGGACAACCACGTAAACTGGCTGACCCGGTGGGCCGAAGAGCTGGACCTGTGGAATATCACGCTGGTATGCCAGAACTGGGGCTCACTGCTGGGCTTGCGACTGGCTGCAGAAAACCACCGGCGCTTCAGCCGCATTATTGTCGGCAACGGCATGCTGCCCACCGGAGACTCACCGGTACCGTCTGTTTTTCGCCTGTGGAAAGCCTTTGCCAGCCACAGCCCCTGGTTTCCCGTAGCACGGATCATCCAGCTGGGTACCGAGAGAACCCTGTCCAGCGGCGAACTGGCCGCCTACGAAGCCCCCTTTCCGGACGCCCGCCACAAAGCCGGGGCACGGGCCTTTCCGAAACTGGTGCCCACCTCACCCTCGGATCCATCCAGCGCAGCGAACCGGGAAGCCTGGCGGATACTGGAAAAATGGCGCAAGCCGTTTATTACCTGCTTCAGCAGCAGTGACCCGATTACCCGGGGCGGAGACCGGCTGATGCAGCGCCGCATCCCCGGCGCTTTCGGCCAGCCCCACATTACCCTCAGTGGCGGTCACTTCCTGCAGGAAGATTCACCCCGCCAGTTTGCCCGGGTGATACTGGACGCCCTGAAGGCCGAGATGGCGGCCTGACGCCCGCTCCAGGCTTATCCGAACACGGTAACCGTCTGCCGGCTCAGCGCCACCAGCTCTCCGCTGGCAGTCCAGACACCAGCATGGGTGTGGCCGTAACCCGCTCCCGCCTGGTCAATGGTGGCCCGGTACAGCAGCCAGTCACCGGGATTGATCACCGGCCGGGGATGCACAATTTCCAGCGCCCAGCTCAGGGAACTGGCCGGCGCACGATCTTTCAGGTGCGGCAGTACCGCCGGTGGCCAGGCATCTACCAGCGCAACAATGTGGGCATCGGTAAACACTTCCGGAGCTTCCCGGAACTGCATCCAGCCGCCCATTTCGCGACCACCCTTACCGGAAAACGGCAAATTGCCGAACGCCCAGCGCATCTCGATGTGCTGGGTGAACTCCGGAGTCATACCCTTGATGTAGGGCAGCCCCTGACACTGGTCGACCGGCCTGGCTTCGGGCGCCGGAAGCGGCTCCACCTGAATGGCCGATTCCCGGTCTCCGCCGAAGCTGGCCAGGCAGACCAGGCGAGGTTCGCCATTCTGCAGAATCCGCCCCTGTACTTGCGAAACGGCCTTGCCTTCGCGCAAAAGTTCGGCCTCAAACTGCGCCGGCACGCCGGGCTCCACCGGCCCGACAAAAGATACCTGCAGGGCCCTCATAGCCCGGCCTTCCGCCACCTTTGCTGCCATCACATCAAATGCGAGAGCCGCAACCAGGCCGCCAAACGTGGCGCGCCCCTGAGCCCAGTCAGAAGGAAGGGTCACTGTGCCATCCTGGCGTACTTCGGCCAGCAGCTGATCAAAGGTCATAGGCTTATTTTCCAGTTGGTTAGTATGCAAACCTCATAGACTGCACCAATCGCAACACGCCCGCAATAACCTTGCCCCGGCAACTACCTACCACCAAACCGGCATTATTCATATTAAAGCAGCGACAAAACGACTATAATGTTTCAAAATCACGCACTGCCCTGCGGTGCAATACCCTCCGAATACCGAGTACATTCATGTCAGAATTGTCTTTTGCCGAACTGGGGCTGGATCCAGCTGTACTGGAAGCCGTTTCCGCTGTTGGCTATGAAACTCCGTCGCCCATCCAGGCGCAATCCATCCCTGCCCTCCTGGCCGGTAACCACCTGTTGGGCGTTGCCCAGACCGGTACCGGCAAGACCGCAGCCTTTGCCCTGCCGCTGCTGAGCCGCATCGACGCCAACATTGCTGAACCCCAGATCCTGGTACTGGCTCCGACACGAGAGCTGGCCATCCAGGTGGCAGAGGCCTTCACGACCTACGCCAGCAAGTTCCGCAACTTCCATGTACTGCCCATTTACGGCGGCCAGGACTTTGCTCCGCAGATTCGCGGCCTCAAGCGTGGCGCCCAGGTTATTGTGGGCACCCCGGGCCGGATGCTCGACCACCTGCGCAAAGGCACCCTGAAACTGGGCAGCCTGAAGGCACTGGTGCTGGATGAAGCCGACGAAATGCTGCGCATGGGCTTTATCGACGACGTAGAAGCGATTCTGTCGAAAACCCCAGATACCTGTCAGCGCGCCCTGTTCTCGGCCACCATGCCGCCGCAGATCAAGAAAGTTGCGCAGACCTACCTGAAGAACGCGACTGAAGTAAAAATCGAGAGCGAGACCCGCACGGTTGAGCGTATCTCCCAGTTCGTTCTGCCGGTGTATGCCGAGCGCAAGCTGGATGCCCTGACCCGCATCCTGGAAGTGGAGCCGTTCGACGCTTCCATTATCTTTGTGCGCACCAAGGCCGAAACCACCCTGCTGGCTGAAAAGCTGTCAGCCCGTGGCCACGCTGTGGCACCCCTGAGCGGTGACCTGAACCAGCGCCAGCGCGAGCAGACCGTTGAAGATCTCAAGCGTGGCAAGAAAGACATCATCATTGCCACCGACGTAGCGGCTCGTGGCCTGGACGTGTCCAGGATTACCCACGTTATCAACTACGATGTGCCCTACGACACTGAAGCGTACATTCACCGTGTTGGTCGTACCGGTCGTGCCGGCCGTACCGGCAAGGCTATCCTGCTGGTCACTCCGCGTGAGCGTAGCTGGCTGCGCACTCTGGAGCGGGCCACCAACTCTCCGATGGAACCGTACCAGCTGCCGTCACCGGCTGCCCTGCAGAAAATGCGGGTAGAACAGTTTGAAGAGCAGCTGCTGGGCTTCACCAATGATCCCCGTTCTGGCAAGGCTATCGCCCTGCTGGACGAGATTGCCGAGCGTAACGACATGGACATGGCCGCCGTAGCCGGCGCGCTGGCCTGCCTGCTGGAAGCCTCCCAGCCGGATTCCCTGCCGCTGGAGCAGCCGGAAGCCCTGCCGGAGATTTCTGCCGCACCCCGCCGCGATCGCAAAGGCCCGCCTCCGGGCAAAGGTGGTTTCCGTAAGGGTGCCCCGGGCAAGAAGTTCAGTAAGGATGGCAAGCCAGGCTTCCGCAAGAGCGGCCCGAAAGCTGGCAAGCCCGCCGGCAAGGGCGGCAAGCCTGCAGCCAAGGGCCCCAAGCGCGCCCCGCGCTGAGGCCTGTTCAGCTAGCCGGTCAGCTTGACCGGCTACGCTGGTAGACTACGAAACTGTAGTCGTAAGGATTGTTATCAGAGGCGGCGAAATCCTCCCGCCCGATCTCTTCCCACTCGTCCCAGTTCACCTCCGGAAAATACGCATCTCCGTCTACCTCGGCGTGTACCTGGGTGATGTACATCCGGTCGACCATCGGCAGGGCTTCAGCGTAGATCTGGCCGCCACCGATGATCATTACTTCGTCTCCGCCTTCCAGCTCAGCCTGGGCTTCCGCTTTAACCAGTGCCGCTTCCAGTGATGGCGCAGCAACGGTGCCCGCGGGTGCCTGCCAGTCTGCGTTCCTTGATATCACCACATTCATGCGCCCGGGCAACGGCCGGCCAATGGAATCCCAGGTTTTCCGCCCCATGATGATGGGCTTACCCATGGTGGCCTGCTTGAAGTACTTCAAATCCCCCGGCAGATACCAGGGGAGCTGGTTGTTCCTCCCGATGACCCGGTTCCGGGACATGGCTACGATCAGTGCCTTTCTCATTCTTTTCTACCTCGAATCTTGCTGCCTTGCCGCCTTAATTACCGCTTGCCTAGTGCTCCCGCAAGGGGTTGGGAAGGCTTTCCAAAAACCGCTCCTTGCGGCACATCCATGTGGCGCTTCTGCTCCGCCATCCATGGCTCCGCACATTTTTGGAAAGCCTTCCCAACCCCTTGCAACCTGGCACCGGAGAATGCCGTCGACTCAGATTAGATTGCTATCGGAGCTTTGATCACGGGATGGGGCTCATAGCCTTTGAACTCAAAGTCTTCCAGTTCGTAATAGAATATCGATTCCGGCTTGCGCTTGATGACCAGTTTGGGCAGCGGCCTCGGCTCGCGCTTCAGTTGTTCGAACACGATGTCGTCGGTCAGGTGGTTGCTGTACAGGTGGCAGTCGCCAAAGGTGTGGACGAATTCTCCCACTTCCAGATCACATTGCTGGGCGATCATGTGGGTCAGCAGCGCGTAGCTGGCGATGTTGAACGGAACACCGAGGAACAGGTCGGCGCTGCGCTGGTATAGCTGGCAGGAGAGTTTGCCGTCGGCTACGTAGAACTGGAACAGGCAGTGGCAAGGCGCCAGTGCCATGCGGCCTTCACGCACGTTGTCCTGAGGGCTAACGGACTCGTCCGGCAATTCTGCCGGGTTCCAGGCTGAGACGATCAGGCGCCGGGAGTTGGGTTTGGTGCGAATCTGGTCGATGACTTCGCTGATCTGGTCGATAACGCGGCCGTCGTGGCATTGCCAGCTGCGCCATTGTTTGCCGTAGATGGGGCCCAAGTCGCCGTTTTCGAGGGCCCATTCGTTCCAGATGCTGACTTTGCGTTCCGCCAGCCAGGTGTTGTCGGTGGAGCCTTTCAGGAACCACAGTAGTTCGTAGATGATGCTGCGCAGGTGCACTTTCTTGGTGGTGACCAGGGGGAAGCCGTCCTGCAGGTTGAAGCGGATTTGTCGGCCGAATACCGAGCGGGTACCTACGCCGGTGCGGTCGCCTTTGTCGAATCCGTTGTCGACTACGTCTTGCATCAGGTCGAGGTAGGCTTTCATTGGGCGTTTCTCCGGTAAGCGAGGATCATCAGGGCGGCGCCGGCGGCAATCATGGGGGTGGAGAGCACCTGCCCCATGGTGAGCCAGTCAAAGGCCAGGTAGCCCAGTTGCGGGTCTGGCTGGCGTACGAATTCGGTCAGGAAGCGGAAGCTGCCGTAGCCCACCAGGAACAGGCCGGAGACGGCCATTTTCGGGCGGGGTTTGGAGGAGAACCACCAAAGCAATGCGAACAGCACCACGCCTTCCAGGGCGAACTGGTAGAGCTGGGACGGGTGTCGCGCCAGGCTGTCCGGTGCCTGGGGGAAGACCATGCCCCAGGACACGTCGGTGGGCTTGCCCCAGAGTTCGCCGTTGATGAAGTTGCCGATGCGCCCGGCACCCAGCCCCACCGGAACCAGGGGTGCCACGAAGTCGGCGATTTTCCAGAAGCCGGCCCCGGTTTTGCGGCCGAACCACCACATAGCCAGCATCACGCCCAGCAATCCGCCGTGGAACGACATGCCGCCTTCCCAGACCCTGAGCAGCCACAGCGGGTCTGCCAGGAAGGTGTCGAAGTTGTAGAACACCACGTAGCCGAAGCGGCCACCGAGGATGACCCCTAGCGCCAGGTAGAACAGCATGTCGCCCACCTGTTCTTCGTGCAGGGGCGACCAGGGCTTGCGGGTGCGCAGGCGGCCCAGCCACCAGCCGGCAGCAAAGCCGAGCAGGTAGGTCAGGCCATACCAGTGAATTTTCAGTGGGCCGATGGCGATGGCCACCGGGTCAAATTGCGGGTGTTGCAGCATGGAATGTCTCTCAGCTCAGCAGGAATCGGAGGCCGACGATGATCAGAACGATCGCAAAGATTCGCTTCAGCAGGCGGCCGTCCAGTTTGTGCGCCAGCTTTGCGCCGATGCGGGCAAAGAACACGCTGGTAACCACAATACCGATCAGGGCTGGCAAATATATGAAGCCGAAGCTCATTTCCGGCAAGCCCGGGTGTTCCCAGCCGGTCCAGATGTTGGCAGCGGCTCCGGCCAGGGCGATGGGCAGACCAAGGGCGGCGGAGGTTCCCACCGCCTGCTGCATTTTCACGTTACACCAGGTCAGGTAAGGCACGGATATAGTGCCGCCGCCAATCCCGAAAATGGCGGAGGCCCAGCCGATAAAGCCGCCGGCTACGCCAAGGCCGGTTGTTCCCGGCACATCCCGGCCCGGCTTGGGGTTCACTTCCAGGATCATTTTCAGGGCCACCAGGATAGCGAAGGCACCGATGATGGTTTCCAGGGCCGGCCCGCTCAGTAAAGACGCCGTCCAGGCCCCGACCACTGCACCGCCGACAATACCCACAGTCAGGGGCCGGAACAGTTCCCAGCGCACTGCCTGGTGCTGGTGGTGGGTGCGGATGGAGCTGATCGAGGTGAACACGATGGTGGCCAGGGACGTGCCGATGGCCAGGTGCGCAGCGATTTCAGGGCTCACGCCCACAAATCCGAAGCTGAAGATCAGCACAGGCACGATCACCAGGCCGCCACCAATGCCGAACAGGCCCGCCATGGTGCCGGCCAGGGCGCCGAGCAGCAGGTACAGAATAAATACGCCAAACAGGGTCATGAGTCTCAAGGGTCCCGGTAGGATTTCAGGCTGGTATGATACGCATAGTTGACTGTATCTGCAGCCTCCCGAACCAAAGGAAACGCCTCAACCATGTGCCTGATTGCCTTCGCCGTTGGCCAGAACCCCCGCTTCCCGCTGGTGGTGGCGGCCAACCGGGATGAATTTTTCCGGCGCCCCACTGCCGGCATGGACTGGTGGCAAGATTCCCACGGGCAAAAAGTACTGGCAGGCAGAGACCTGGAATCCGGCGGTACCTGGCTGGCTATTTCTCCGGACGGCCAGGTGGCTGCGGTTACCAACGTGCGCGAAGGCAGTACCGAAAGCGGTCGCCACAGCCGGGGTGAGCTGCCACTGCTGGCTCTGGCCCGGCCACGGGAGGAATTGCAACATCATCTGAATTCCGAACCCGGCCGCTACGCCGGGTTTAACCTGGTGTCGCTGGCCGGCTCCGGCGGCTGGTATTACAGTAACCGGGACGCCCATCCCGGCCGGCAGGTATTCCGGGGCATGTACGGCCTGAGCAATCACCTGTTGCAGACGCCCTGGCCGAAGCTGCTGCGCCTGCGCACCGCCGTGGGCCACTGTGTCGAGCAGGCCGGCGGTGATGCCGGCGCACTCCATCAGCAGCTGATTCCCCTGCTGCAGGACAACAGCCCGGCCCCGGACCACGAACTGCCGGATACCGGCGTGGGCATCGAAACCGAGCGGTTTCTGTCGGCGCCCTTCGTCACCGGTGAGTACTATGGCACCCGGGCCACCACGGTGGTGACGGTCTCCCGGGAAGGCGAAATCCACGTAACCGAACAATCCTGGGGGCCGTTCGGCGCCGCCCTTGAGCGACGTCAGTTCAGCTGGCAGCGATAGCCCGGGGACTCTGATATAATCCGCCCAATTTCTGACACACCGGACCCGGAGGGCCCCATGGCCGGCGAGAGCAACAACAGCACATCCATTGCCGACTTTGAAAAATCCCTGGACGAACTGGAAAAGCTGGTTCGCGACCTGGAGCAAGGCGAGCTGTCGCTGGAGCAGTCCCTGGCCGCTTTCGAGCGGGGCGTCAAACTCACCCGGGAATGCCAGAGCGCCCTGAAATCCGCCGAGCAACGGGTGGAACAACTCGTCCAGAACAGCGATGGCTCGCTGGAAACCCGGCCCTTTTCCGCGGATGACAGCAACTGATGACCGACAGCACTTCCCCGGCACTCGCCTACCTGGAACACTGCCGCACCCGTATTGACCACGAACTCGCCCAGGGCATCCAGCAGGCCTCGGTGTCAGACCGCCTGCAGGAAGCCATGCGCTACAGCGTGCTGGGAGGCGGCAAACGGATTCGCCCGGCGCTGTGCCTGGCCGCCGCCAGGGCAGTGGGCAGCCTGGAAGATGCCGCCGTGGCACCGGCCTGTTCACTGGAACTGATCCACGCCTATTCGCTGGTGCACGACGACCTGCCCGCCATGGATGACGACGACCTGCGCCGGGGCCGGCCTACAGCCCATATTGCCTTTGACGAAGCTACCGCGATCCTGGCCGGCGATGCGCTGCAGACCCTGGCGTTCACGCTGCTCGCTGATGCCCCGCAACTGTCCGATACCCAGCGGGTTAGCATGATTGCCGAACTGGCCCGGGCCAGTGGCCATCAGGGCATGGTGGGCGGCCAGGCCATTGACCTGGAATCGGTCGGCCTTGCGCTGAACATCGAACAGCTGGAAACCATGCACCGGCACAAGACCGGCGCGTTGATTGAAGCCAGCGTTCGGCTGGGCGCCCTGACCGCTCCGGGGGTCAGCGAGCAACATCTGAGTGCCTTGTCGGATTACGCCAGCGCCCTTGGCCTGGCATTCCAGGTGCAGGACGACCTGCTGGACATCGAGGGCGACACTGAAATCATCGGCAAGCGCCAGGGCTCCGACGCCGCCAAGGCCAAGCCCACCTACCCGGCCCTGCTGGGGCTGGACGGCGCCCGGGAGCGGCTCGGCGCGTTGCTGCAGCAATCCAAGCAGGCGCTGGACGGGCTTGGCGAAGAAGCCGCTCCGTTGCGGGCCATGGCAGACTATGTGGTCAGCCGGAACCACTGACCGGATTATCGCCGCAACATACCTTTTTGTAACAACTGGCCCGGGAAGTATGAAACAGCCTGTCCTGTTCCCTTATAATGCCCGCCAGAGAATTCATCTTTCCGACAAAGACCCGAGCTGATGCAGGACACATATATTTTCAGGGAAATCCCGTCACAGCGGCCCAACACTCCGCTACTGGACCGGATTGAAGTTCCGGCCCAGCTGCGTGAACTTCCGCCGGAAGATCTGCCCCAACTGGCCCGGGAGCTGCGAGCATTCCTGCTCTGGTCGGTGGGCCAGACCGGTGGGCATTTCGGTGCCGGCCTGGGGGTTCTGGAACTGACCCTGGCACTGCATTTTGTGTTCAACACGCCTGAAGACCGGCTGGTATGGGATGTGGGCCACCAGGCCTACCCCCACAAGATCCTGACCGGCCGCCGCGAGCAAATGGGCAGCATCCGCCGCAAGGATGGCCTGGCCGGCTTCCCGAAACGGGCCGAAAGTGAATACGACACCTTCGGCGTGGGCCACTCCAGCACGTCTATCAGTGCCGCCCTGGGCATGGCCATTGCCGCCCGCATGCAAAACACCGGGCGCAAGAGCATTGCCGTGATCGGCGATGGCGCCATGACCGCAGGCATGGCCTTCGAGGCCCTGAACCACGCAGGCCACCTGCATGCCGACATGCTGGTAATCCTGAACGACAACGACATGTCCATCTCCCGCAACGTCGGTGGCCTGTCCAACTACTTTGCCAAGCTGCTGGCCAGCCGTACCTACAACCAGGTTCGCGACAGCAGCAAAAAGGTCTTGAAAGGCACGCCACACCTGATGGCGCTGGCCAAGAAGACCGAAGAGCACTTCAAGGGCATGATCGCACCCGGCACCCTGTTCGAGGAGCTGGGTTTCAACTACATCGGCCCCATCGATGGCCATGACCTGCCGTTGCTGGTGGAAACACTGGAAAATATCCGCGAGCTGGAAGGCCCGCAGTTCCTGCACGTAGTGACCACCAAGGGCAAGGGCTTCGCCCCGGCCGAGGCCGATCCGATCGGCTACCACGCCATCAACAAGATCGAACCGGTGCCGGCCAGCAAACCGGAGCCGGTAAAACCCGCCTCGCCCAAACCCAAGTACGCCAACGTCTTCGGCCAGTGGCTGTGTGATGCGGCAGAACAGGACGAGCGGGTTGTCGGCATTACCCCGGCCATGTGTGAAGGGTCAGACCTGCTGGCGTTCTCCGAACGCTTCCCGGAGCGCTATTTCGATGTTGCCATTGCCGAACAGCACGCCGTAACCCTGGCGGCCGGTATGGCCTGTGACGGCGCCAAGCCGGTGGTGGCCATCTACTCCACCTTCCTGCAACGGGGCTACGATCAGCTGGTGCACGATGTGGCCATCCAGAACCTGGATGTGCTGTTTGCCATCGACCGGGCAGGCCTGGTGGGCGAAGACGGCCCCACCCACGCCGGCGCCTTCGATATCAGCTACCTGCGTTGCATCCCGAACATGGTGATCATGACACCGTCGGATGAAAACGAAACCCGTCAACTGCTGCACACCGGCCTGGAATTCCAGGGCCCGGCGGCGGTGCGTTATCCCCGGGGCACCGGCCCGGGCGCGGACATCCAGCAACAGCTGCAGGCACTGCCCATCGGCAAGGGCCGTCGGGTTCGGGACGGCAGCCGGGTGGCCATTCTCAATTTCGGCACCCTGCTGACACCGGCACTGGAAGCGGCCGAAGCCCTGGATGCCACCGTGGCCGACATGCGCTTTGTTAAACCTCTGGACGAAGCCCTGGTGCTGGAACTGGCCGAACAGCATGACCTGCTGGTGACCCTGGAAGAGAACGTGGTAGCCGGTGGTGCCGGCAGTGCAGTGACCGAATTCCTGAACGCCAGCCTGGTTACCATGCCGGTGCTGCAGCTGGGCCTACCTGACCGGTTCGTGGAGCACGGCAAGCACGAGGAACTGCTGGAAGAGTGCGGGCTGAATGCCGAAGGGATTCGCGAGGCCATCGCCCGGCGCCTGGAGCAACTGGGTTACCCGGGGCTGACCGCCACCAGGTAACCGGTACGCGGGCAACCCGGGTTGCCCGCAGCAATCAATTATTCAGGCCAGGTCGTCGTCCTGGTGGGTCTCAAGCCAGTGGCCCAGCTTGCTTTGCTTGGTATTCAGGTAATGCTCGTTATGGGGGTTACGGCCCACATGCAAAGGCACCCGCTCGGCAATCCGGATGCCGTAAGATTCCAGCGCCTTCACTTTCCGCGGATTATTGGTCATCAGCCTCAGGCTGGTAATGCCCAGATGCTCCAGCATGTCTTTGCACATGCTGTAATCCCTCAGGTCTGCCCCGAAGCCCAGCCGCTCGTTCGCCTCGACCGTATCTGCGCCCTCATCCTGCAACCGGTAGGCCCGGATCTTGTTCAGCAGGCCGATACCCCGGCCTTCCTGGCGCAGGTACAACAGAATGCCACGGCCTTCCCGGGCAATACTGCGCAGCGCTTCTTCCAGCTGGTAGCCGCAATCACAGCGCATGCTGTACAGGGCGTCACCGGTCAGACACTCCGAGTGGGTACGGGCCAGCAGTGGCTCGTCTGAGCTGATATCACCCAACGTCAGCGCTACATGCTCCTTGCCGGTATCCGGCTCTTCAAAGCCGTGCATGTCGAAAACACCGAACGGGGTGGGCAAACGGCAGGTCTCAATGTAACGAACAGCCACTGTAATTCCTCGTGGTTCTGACAAATGGGGCGGGCATTCTATCACGGTGGTACTAGGCGGGCGTAGTGCCGGCAACCCAGTGACCGGAACGACCACCTTTTTTCTCAAGCAAACGGGCGTTATCAACCACCATACCCTTGTCCACCGCCTTGCACATATCGTACAGGGTGAGGGCCGCAATGCTGGCTGCCGTCAGTGCTTCCATCTCGACACCGGTCTGGCCGGAGAGCTTGCATCGGGTCAGGATATGGACCGAGGCGCCATCGTCCCCCGGGGTCAGCTCCACCTTCACCGAGGTAAGGTTCAGTGCATGGCAAAGGGGAATCAGGTCGTGGGTCCTCTTGGCCGCCATAATGCCGGCAATTCGTGCAGTGGCCAGTACGTCACCCTTCGGATGCTCGCCATCCACGATCATACGCAGGGTTTCAGGCTGCATGCGGATAGTCGCCTCGGCCCGGGCCTCGCGCTCGGTAACAGCCTTGTCGGTTACATCGACCATCCGGGCTTCGCCCTTATCATCAAGATGAGTCAGCTTGCTCACGATTGTTTCCGCCTCAGTCATTCAATGGGTTATTTCAGCAAGGCCCGGTTACCACCAGAAACCGATCCCGGCAATCCCCTGGCCGCCAAGGGCCCTGGCCTTTGCTATGTGGCCGGGCTGCATACCGCCCAGTGCGTAGACCGGCAGCCTGGCTGCAGCGACCAGTTGCTCAAAGGCCTCCCAGCCCAGGGTTGGTTCTCCAGGGTGGCTGGCCGTGGGCAACACCGGCCCCAGCACCGCGTAATCCGCTCCCAGGCGCTCTGCCTGGCGCAGTTGCTCTGCACTATGGCAAGACACACCCAGCCGGACATTACCCGCTACAGGGCGCCCTGAAAGCCTTTCAGCTTCACGCCAGGGCAAATGCAGGCCGTCGGCCTCCGTAAATTCCGAAAGCAGGGCTGGTCCACCATGGAGCATTACCCCGACCGATGAGCCGGAACAGCGCGCCAGCGCCATCGAGACCAGCCGCCGGTACTGCTCCGGAACCAGCCCCGGCGCCCTTAGCACTACCAGGCCGTCGGTAACCCGCTGCAGGGCCTGGTCGAGCCGGCATTCACCCTCGCCTGGCCCAGCCAGGGAACCGGTAATGTGCAAAGTCCGGGGCAGTCTCAGGGCCCGGATGATCGGCCGGTTCGCCGCAGGAAAGTCTTCATCCCGCAGCTCTTCCGGGGTCAGCCAGAACACCGGCTGACCTTCCCTGCCCTCGGCTTCGCCTTCCGCCGCTGCGGTCTGCCAGACATCCAGGAACACTTGCTTGTCGCCGTAGTCATGGCGAATACCAATCACCGGCTCCAGCGTTTCAGCCGGCACCCGAAGCCCGGTTTCTTCGGCGATTTCCCGCACCAGGGCCTGCTGTACGGTTTCTCCCGACTCTACCTTGCCACCGGGAAATTCCAGCAATCCTCCCTGATGTACGTGCTCCGGCCGCCGGGCGATCAGTATGCGGCCGCCACGCACGATTACCGCTACCGCGACATGGATCAGTTTCTTCACTGCCATGGCCGACGGCTCAGGTGCGGTATTCGGCATTGATGGTCACATAGTCGTGGGAGAAGTCGCAGGTCCACACGGTTTCGTGGACATCGCCCCGCTTCAGGTCAATGGCGATGGTAATTTCTTCCTGGTCCATTACTGCCTGGCCGCGGGCTTCGGAATAATCATCCGCCCTGCCGCCGTTGCGCACCAGGCAGACATCGCCCAGATAGATTTCCAGCGCTTCCAGGTCGAGATTCGGTACACCGGCCCGGCCCACGGCCGCCAGGATCCGGCCCCAGTTCGGGTCTGACGCAAACAGGGCGGTTTTTACCAGCGGCGAGTGGGCCACGGTATAGGCTACGTCCAGGGCTTCCTGCTGGTTACCGGCACCGGTTACGTCGATGGTGACAAACTTGGTGGCGCCTTCGCCGTCACGAACAATGGCATGGGCCAGGTCCAGGTAGACCTGCTGCAGGACTTCCCTCAGCCTGGGCAGCAACGGGCTGTCTGCGGTAATTTCCGGGCCGGAGTACTGGCCAGTGGCCATCAGCATGCAGGCATCGTTAGTGGATGTGTCACTGTCGATGGTAATCCGGTTGAAGGACTTCTCGCCCAACTCGGAGGCCAGGCCTTGGAGCACGTCCGGCGCAATATTGGCATCGGTAGCGATAAAGCCCAGCATGGTCGCCATGTTGGGGCGAATCATGCCAGCGCCCTTGCTGATGCCGGAGATGGTTACCGTGTGGCCATCCAGGTCCACCTGGCAGCTGGCACCCTTGGGCCGGGTATCCGTGGTCATAATGCCGCTGGCAGCTTCCGCCCAGCGATCTTCACGGCTGCCCGAAAGGGCTTCCGGCAACGCAACAACAATCTTGTCCACCGGCAGCGGCTCGCCGATGACGCCGGTCGAGAACGGCAGAACGTCAGCCGTCCGGACACCCGCCTGCCCGGCCAGCTCGGCGCAGCAACGTTCGGCATCGGCCATACCACGGGCGCCGGTACCGGCATTGGCGTTGCCGGTGTTGATCAGCAAATAACGGGGAGCACCCTGCTCCAGGTGGCGCCGGCTCAGCACTACCGGGGCGGCACAGAACTGGTTAGTGGTAAAAATACCGGCCACCCGGGCACCGGGTGCCAGCTCGAACACCACGACGTCTTTGCGGCCGGGCTTTTTGATGCCGGCGCTGGCAATGCCAATCTTCACCCCGGCCACCGGGAAAAACTCGGGTAAGGTTCCTGGACCTACCGCCATGCCTGTCTCCTTGAATAATCCTGATCAATAAACGACAAAACCCGCAAGCTGCCAGCACTCTGGCGGTTTGCGGGTTCTGGTGCTTCGGTGCCGGGCTGGTCGGTTAGCTGACCTTGCCGCAGCACTGTTTGTATTTCTTGCCAGATCCGCAGGGGCAGGGTTCGTTTCGGCCCACTTTTCGCTCCTGGCGTACAAAGGTATCCGGCGTGGTCTGCTGGCCTTGCTGGCCGCCTTCGCCGTCACCTTCACCTTCCGCTACCCGGGCGGCACTGGTTTCGTCATGGCGGAGCTTGGCACGGGCCATTTCCCGCTCTAGCTCTTCCTTGCGACGGCGCTCGATCTCTTCCATTTCCTCGCGGCTCTGCACGCGAACGTGGCTCAGCACCCGGGCAACATCACGCTTCATGGTATCGAGCATGGTCTCGAAAAGGTTGAAAGCCTCACGCTTGTATTCCTGCTTCGGGTTCTTCTGGGCGTAGCCACGCAGGTGAATACCGCGGCGCAGATGATCCATGTTCGACAAGTGTTCTTTCCACAGGGTGTCGAGCACCTGCAGGAACACCTGTTTTTCGAACTTGCGCATGGCTTCGGCGCCAGCGATTTCTTCCTTGGAGCGGTATTCGGCCACAATCGCGTCGAGGATCTTCCGGCGAAGGTTCTCCTCGTACAGTTTGTTGTCTTCTTCCAGCCACTTCTGAACCGGAAGGTCCACAGCCATCTCGGACTGCAGCTGAACTTCCAGGCCAGCAACATCCCACTGCTCCGGCATGCTCTGGGGCGGAATGAACTCGCTGATCAGGGCATCCACCACATCGGCCCGGATGGTGTCGACCATCTCGGAAATATCGTTGGAGGCCATCACCTCGTTACGCTGATCATAGATCACCGTACGCTGGTCGTTGGCCACGTCATCGTATTCCAGCAGGGTTTTACGCATGTCGAAGTTGCGACCTTCCACCTTGCGCTGGGATTTCTCGATGGCGTTGGAAACCATGCGGTGCTCGATGGCCTCGCCCTTCTTCATGCCCATGGCCTGCATCAGGTTCTTCACCCGCTCCGGGGCAAAGATCCGCATCAGGTTATCTTCCAGTGACAGGAAGAAGCGGGAAGAACCCGGATCGCCCTGACGGCCGGCACGGCCCCGCAACTGGTTGTCGATACGGCGGGATTCGTGACGCTCGGTACCGACAATGTGCAGGCCACCGGCGTCCAGCACCTGGGTGTGACGCTCGGTCCACTCGGCCTTGATGCGGGCAACTTCTTCCTCGGAAGGGTTGTCCAGGCCGGCCACCTCGTGCTCCCAGTTACCACCCAGCACAATGTCGGTACCACGGCCCGCCATGTTGGTGGCGATGGTCACCGCACCGGGGCGGCCCGCCTGGGCAATGATCTGGGCTTCGGATTCGTGCTGCTTGGCGTTCAGGATCTTGTGGTCGATCCGGGCCTTTTTCAGCAGCATGGACAGCAATTCAGACGCCTCGATGGAGGCCGTACCCACCAGTACCGGGCGACCCTCGGAGGTTACATCCTTGATCTCGTCGATAATGGCGTGGAATTTCTCTTCCTGGGTCAGGTACACCAGGTCGTTGTAGTCAATCCGCTGGATCGGCTTGTTGGGCGGAATCACCACCACGTCCAGACCGTAGATCTGGCGGAACTCGAAGGCTTCGGTATCGGCGGTACCGGTCATGCCCGCAAGCTTTTCGTACAAACGGAAATAGTTCTGGAAGGTTGTGGAGGCCAGGGTCTGGCTCTCGGCCTGGATCTTCAGGCCCTCTTTCGCCTCGATGGCCTGGTGCAGGCCTTCACTCCAGCGACGGCCCGGCATGGTCCGGCCGGTGTGCTCGTCAACAATCACCACCTGGCCACCCTGAACGATGTAGTCCACATCTTTCTGGAACAGGTGATGGGCCCGCAGGGCTGAGTGGACGTGGTGCAGCAGGCTCAGGTTAGCCGCGGAATACAGGCTTTCCCCTTCGTTCAGCAAACCGCGGCTGAGCAGGAGCTCCTCGACCTTTTCATGGCCGGCTTCAGTCAGCTCAACCTGGCGGGATTTTTCGTCGATGGTGAAGTCACCGGAGGACTCACCCTCCTCGCTCACCTCGCCTTTCTCCAGGCTGGGCACCAGGCTGTTAATGGCCTGGTACATTTTCGAGGAGTCTTCCGCGGCACCGGAGATAATCAGCGGCGTGCGGGCCTCATCGATCAGAATCGAATCCACCTCATCCACGATGGCGTAGTTCAGGCCGCGCTGAACCTTGTCTTCAATACTGAAGGCCATGTTGTCGCGCAGGTAATCGAAGCCGAACTCGTTGTTGGTACCGTAGGTAATATCGGCCTGGTAGGCCGCGCGCTTTTCTTCCGGCGGCTGGCCGGCAACCACTACGCCGATGGTGAGCCCCAGGAACCGGTACAGCTTGCCCATCCACTCGGCATCACGGCTGGCCAGGTAATCGTTCACGGTAACAACGTGAACACCCTTGCCCGGCAGAGCATTGAGGTAAACCGCGGCGGTCGCCACCAAGGTTTTACCCTCACCGGTTTTCATCTCGGCGATGCGGCCTTCGTGCAGGGTCATACCACCGATCAGCTGCACGTCGTAATGGCGCATGCCCATTACCCGGCGGCTGGCTTCACGTACGGTGGCAAAGGCTTCGGGAAGCAGCGCATCCAGCGCTTCGCCTTCGTCAAGGCGCCGGCGGAACTCCGCCGTCTTGCCTTGCAGCTCTGTATCCGACAAACCGCCAAATTGTTCTTCAAGGTCGTTGATGCGCAAAACCGCCTTGCGCATGCGCTTGATCTCTCTGGCGTTTTTACTGCCGAACATCTTGGTTGCAAGCTTTGAGAACATAGACCACTGCTTCTTCAGTTAAACGGAGGAAGCCGGCATTCTAACCTTATTTGGCGACAGGACAAAAGGCAGGGTTCACGGGAATGATATCAGCGGCTTGCCCGCTGGATATATTTGACAGGATCTTCGGTCTTTCCGTTACGGATAACTTCGAAATGTACGTGCGGTCCGGTAGAGCGGCCGGTGCTACCCATCAGTGCAACCACCTGGCCTTTCTGGACCACATCGCCGATCTTGACCTTGACGGTTTTGGCGTGGGCGTAGCGGGTAACCAGGCCATCGCCATGATCCACTTCTACCAGGTTGCCATAGCCGTAACGCTCGCCGGCCCAGGTGACCACACCACTGGCCACGGCAATAATGTCGCTGCCGTCTTTGCCGGCCAGGTCCACGCCACCGTGCCAGGTACGTTTGCCGGTGAACGGATCGGAACGGTAACCGTACTTGGAGGACAACCAGCCCCAGGTGATCGGCCGGCCCTGCACATAGCGTTCATCTTCCAGCTTCTGCCGGGACGACACCTTATCCAGCAGGCGCAGTTGTTTCTCGCGGTCTTCCAGCTGACGCTCCAGCTGGAAAATCATTTCTGTCAGCTCCGGGGCACTGTAGGAATCACCGGCAAGGCCCAGCTCTTCCGGACCACCCACCGCCGGCGGCTGGTCAAAATTGAATTCATCACTGGCCACCAGGCCCGATTCCATAAAGCGCTGGCCGAGGGCATCCAGGCGCAGCATACGGCCCTGGATCTGGCCCAACCGAAGGGTCAAGGCGTCTACCTGCTGTTGTACATCTTCCCGAACACGGGCAAGCTGGGCCTTCTGCTGTTCCAGCTTTGAACGCCATTCAGCCACCAACTCGGATTCGGTCGGTTGTTCAGCGGCGGCCTTGGTAACGGCTACCTGATAGCCCGCCCAGCCGGCCGCCAGGATAAGCGCCAGCACAAGGAAAATCAGCCCGGCCAGAACACCGCCATTCAACGCGACAGCCTTTGACTGACCATGGCGTTTGCCAACGAAAATTACATTCATATCGTCATTCGGTGTCATCGAAGAGTCGCAACCTGTTCCCTGTAGTGCTGCGACCCGGAAAATTTTCGAGTGGGTCTGCTATCCTTGCAACAACTACGTATTGAATAGACGCAGTGCCAGCTGGACACACTCTCTCGCGACAATGTAAAACGGGAGCAATGCTGGCACCATCAAAAAAACGTGCCGAAGTGTAACCAATCGTAAACGGGCTCGTCGAGACAAAAACTGTCAATGAATGAAAAATCCGATCAAAAAATGATCTTCCGCACAAACAGCGGCCCGGCGCCGGCTTCCACCCTGAAGGAGCTGATGGCCCGGGCGGAACTGCATTTACAGGCGGAACAACAGGTCCTCGAAGCCATACCCGCAGAACTTCGGACAGGCACCCGATTTGTCAGCTGCCAGGATGGCGAGCTGGTTCTGGCTACAGATAACGCCAGCAAGGCCACGCGATTGCGCTTCCGCCAGCACGAAATTATGGAGGCATTACGGGAGAACGAACTGTTCCGTTTTGTCTGGAAGGTGCGCATCAAGGTCAGCCCGCTCAGGTATCGGGCGCGCAAGAAAGTCGAAAAAATACCTTTGAGCCAAGAAAATGCCCGGCTCCTCAAAGAGGAAGCCGGGCACACGAAGGATAAAGCTTTGCGCGAGGTTCTCGAAAAACTCGCCAGCCACGTGCGGGATTAAGGCGTCCGGCCTTAACCCACCGCCAGCACAGGCTTCATATAAGAGATAGGTGCAGTGGCTTCGTCATCGAAGGTCACCACTTCCCAGGCATCTTCTTCAGCCCTGAGCTTGCGCAGCAGCTTGTTGTTCAGGTCGTGACCTGATTTAATACCACGGAACTCACCAATCAGGCTGTTGCCCAACAGGTAAAGGTCGCCGATGGCATCCAGTACCTTGTGCTTGACGAACTCGTCGTCGTAGCGCAGACCGTCTTCGTTCAGGATCTTGTAGTCGTCAACCACGATGGCGTTGTCTACGCTACCACCGAGGGCCAGGTTCATGGCCCGCAGCTTCTCGATATCCCGCATAAAGCCGAAAGTCCGGGCACGGGATACTTCTTTCACGAACGACGTGGAAGAGAAGTCTACCGTTGCGGTCTGGGCGCGACCCTTGAACACCGGATGGTCGAAGTCGATACCGAAGCTGACCTTGAAGCCTTCGAAAGGCAGGAAGGTTGCTTTCTTACCGTCTTCTTCCACGGTGACTTCACGCTTGATACGGATGAAGCGCTTGGCGGCTTCCTGCTCGGCGATCCCTGCAGACTGCAGCAGGAATACAAACGGGCCGGCGGAACCGTCCATGATCGGCACTTCTGCCGCACTGAGTTCGACATAGCAGTTGTCGATTCCGAGACCAGCCATGGCCGAGAGCAAATGCTCAACCGTCGCCACACGGACACCGTCTTTTACCAGCGTCGTGGACAGCATGGTCTCACCCACATTCTCCGCACAGGCACGGATCTCGACCATCGGGTCCAGATCGGTGCGGCGGAAGATGATTCCTGCATCGACAGGTGCCGGCTTCAGCGTCAGGTAAACCTTTTCCCCTGAGTGCAGGCCTACACCAGTCGCGCGGATGGTGTTTTTGAGTGTCCGTTGTCTGATCATCGGTTCATTATTCCGTCACAAAAGTTCGATATTCTGAGCAAAAAACTGCCCGCAGAATATCAGAATTCAAGACTGAGCACCATTTAACCAGCATGACTTTACTTAACTTTTGCAATAGTCATCGGCTATGGCAATCAGCTCACGTTTGACTAAGGCTTTCGGTTCCCTGGAGAAACATCAGAAACCGGACCTCCGTCATATTTGAGACAGATTATCAATCAGCCTGCCGGCGAAGGAATGCGGGAATATCGAGATAGTCCACGCCCTGCTCTTCGCTTTCTTTGCTCTGGTCCAGTGCCACATTGCCCTGGGTTACCGCGCGACGACGCAACACCGCCGGGCGGTCCAGCTGGTTGTAGTCGGTCTTGCCATCCAGGGTACGGGTGTTATCCACCACCTTGGTCGGCTTCTCGCGCTCACCGCCCAGACCGGTCGCAACCACGGTAACCTTCAGTTCTTCGGTCATTTCCGGATCGATCACGGTGCCCACCACCACGGTGGCGGAGTCAGACGCGAATTCGCGAACGATATCGCCCACCTCGGAGAACTCACCCAGGTTGAGGTCCATACCGGCAGTGATATTAACCAGGATGCCCTTGGCGCCCTGCAGGTTGATATCTTCCAGCAGCGGGCTGCGTACGGCCGCTTCTGCTGCTTCACGGGCTCGGTTCTCGCCGGTGGCGCGGCCGGTACCCATCATCGCCATGCCCATTTCGGACATTACGGTTTTCACGTCGGCAAAGTCGACGTTGATCATACCGTTACGGGTAATCAGGTCGGCAATACCCTGCACAGCGCCAAGCAGTACATCGTTGGCGGAGGCAAAGGCGTCCAGCAGGCTGGTTTTCTTGCCCATGACCGCCAGCAGTTTTTCGTTCGGAATGGTAATCAGGGAGTCCACACTCTCTTCCAGTTCCTTCAGTCCGGATTCCGCCACGCTCATGCGCTTGCCGCCTTCGAACTGGAACGGCTTGGTGACCACGGCAACGGTCAGGATACCCAGTTCACGGGCAACCTCTGCCACGATCGGCGCAGCACCGGTACCGGTACCACCGCCCATACCTGCGGTGATGAACACCATGTCTGAGCCGCTCAGGGCCTCGGCAATGCGGTCACGGTCTTCCAGCGCAGACTGGCGACCGACTTCCGGGTTGGCGCCGGCACCCAGGCCCTTGGTGATGTTGCCACCGAGCTGGATGATCTGGCGGGCGTCCAGGTTTTTCAGTGCCTGGGCGTCTGTGTTGGCGCAGATAAATTCCACGCCTTCAATGTCGCTGTTGAGCATGTGGCGAACAGCGTTACCGCCACCACCGCCAACACCGACAACCTTGATTACTGCGTTTTGCTGAACATTATCAACGAGTTCAAACATATCCCCTACTCCTTCGTGCGGTTTCCGACCTGTCCAGGCCGGCTATTTCGATCGTTTTTTGCTTTTCGAGAAACCTTCGTGCCTTACCCCCGGCCTACCGTCAGAAATGACCGGTAAACCAGGCTTTCATCCGCTCAACCAGTGAGGGTGCATCCTCACCCTTGAGCGCCGGCGCCCGGCCAAGATCCATTTGCCGGAAGCCATGGATCAGCAACCCCACGCCCGTGGCGTAGATCGGGTTGTTGACCACTTCCGTCATGCCGGAGACTTTCTGCGGGCAGGCAAGCCTGACCGGCATGTGGAAGATTTCTTCGGCCAGTTCCACCACCCCTTCCATGGTGGAGGAACCTCCGGTAATCACGATGCCGGCCGGAATCAGGTCTTCAAACCCGGACCGGCGCAGCTCCGACTGAACCAGGGTGAACAGCTCCTCGTAACGGGGCTCCACCACTTCTGCCAGGGCCTGGCGGGACAGATCGCGGGGTGCGCGATCGCCCACGCTGGGCACCTTGATGGTTTCGTCGGCGCCTGCGAGCTGGGTCAGCGCACAGGCATATTTGATCTTGATCTCTTCTGCGTTCTGGGTGGGCGTACGCAATGCCATGGCGATGTCGTTGGTCACCTGGTCGCCGGCGATGGGAATCACCGCGGTATGACGAATGGCGCCGCCGGTAAACACGGCGATATCGGTGGTACCGCCACCGACATCCACCACGCACACGCCCAGTTCTTTCTCGTCTTCGGTGAGAATGGCGTGGCTCGAGGCCAGCTGTTCCAGGATGATGTCGTCCACCTCCAGGCCACAGCGTTCCACACACTTTTCAATATTCTGGGCAGCATTCACCGCGCAGGTCACCAGGTGCACCTTGGCTTCGAGGCGCACGCCGGACATGCCCATGGGTTCCTTGATGCCTTCCTGGTTATCGATCACAAATTCCTGCGGCAGGATATGCAGGATTTTCTGATCCGCCGGAATGGCCACGGCCTGGGCAGCATCGATCACCCGGTCGATATCCGCCTGGGTCACTTCCCGGTCCCGGATCGCCACGATGCCGTGGGAATTCAGGCTCTTGATATGGCTGCCGGCAATGCCGGCATACACCGAGTGAATCCGGCACCCCGCCATCAGCTCCGCTTCTTCCACGGCGCGCTGGATAGCCTGAACAGTGGTTTCGATATTCACCACCACACCACGCTTGAGGCCGCGGGACGGGTGGGAACCGATCCCCACTACTTCGATCGTTCCATCCATCTTGCGCTTGCCGACAATCGCAACCACCTTGGAGGTTCCGATATCCAGGCCGACAATCATGTTTTCCGTTTCAACCGATGACATGTGTTTCACCAAACCCCAGGTTCGTAATAATCGTTATCAGGATTTCGGAGTGGCCTGTGCCACATCCGCTTTCCACTGCACCGCGACTCCGTTCGAGTAACGGGCATCAACCCGGCTGACTTCGCTGACTCTTGAAGCCAGCCGGTTCTCGTAAACTGTTATAAAACGCTCGAAGCGCTGTTCCACCTGGTCCCGGCCCAGCACCACTTCGATGCCGTTGGCCAGGGTAAGGGTCCAGGCCCCCCTTTGTTCAAGGGTCAGGCCGGCAAAGCCCAGCCCGTATCCCAGTAATTGCTCGCTCATGGTGCGCGCCATGTCGATGACGTCTCGTACCCGCTCGTCAGGCCCTGCCAGCCGGGGCAGCTTGCCCGCCACTTCCGGATTGGCCGGGGCAAACAGTTCCCCGGCACGGCTGACCAGGCGGCCATCTGTCCAATAGGCCAGTGGCTTTTTCTCCCGGATGTCGATTTCCAGGCGACCGGGCCATACCCGCCTGACGGCAGCAGACTCGACCCAGGGCCGGCGCTCCAGCTCCGCCTTGATGTCGGCCAGGTCGGTTGCAAAATAGCTCTTGCCGACCCAGGCACTGGCTGCCCGCTCTACGTCCACCGGGTTTTCACCAACAAAGTTGCCGCGCACATCCACCGCCAGAATCTGCTGATCCATGGCCGTCAGCAGGCGATCGGTGCCCCAGGGCACCATGGCCGCCAGCAGAACCACCAGGGCTCCCAGCCCTACCTGCATCCAGGGCACAGTCGCCAGAATGGCTTTCAACACTCCAAACCGGTCCCGCTCCGGGCCCACGGAGGTTGCCCCCCGGCGCCGGGGCTGCTCGGGCGGTACCGCCCGACTCCGGATCTGCAGTGTTTCAAGCATTCGCAGCCTCCTGCACGGTGTCCTTCAGAATGCGCACCACCAGTTCTTCAAAGCTGATGCCCGCAGCCCGTGCCGCCATCGGCACCAGGCTGTGGTCGGTCATGCCCGGCACGGTGTTTACTTCCAGCAGCCAGAACTCGCCCTCGGCATCCTGCATGATGTCTACCCGGCCCCAGGTGCGACAGCCCAGTACCCGGAAGGCTTCCAGGGCCAGGTGTTGAAGCCGCAGTTCATCATCCGGCGCGAGTCCGCAGGGAATGCGGTAGCGGGTGTCATCAGCCAGGTACT
Organism: Marinobacter vinifirmus; assembly: GCF_002258215.1. GTDB lineage: Bacteria > Pseudomonadota > Gammaproteobacteria > Pseudomonadales > Oleiphilaceae > Marinobacter > Marinobacter vinifirmus. Next base: position 31,523 of record NZ_NEFY01000004.1, on the reverse strand, counting down.
TGGCGTCGTAATCGTAGAAATCGTGGTCGGTACTCAGACCGATGGCCGGCAGGGCCCGGTCCTGCAACAGGCTGACGGTGAACTCCGGCCCTTCGATCCATTTTTCCACCAGTACCAGGTCATCCATGGCGGCAGCCGCTTCATAGGCTTCTGCCAGCTCGCTGGCGCTGCGCACCTTGCGGATACCGATGCTGGAGCCCTCGTGGGCCGGCTTGACGCTCAGGGGTGTACCCAGAGCTGCCACAATAGCCTCGGCTTCATCCACCGACTTCATGGCCCGGAATGCCGGTGTCGGCAGGCCGCAGCCTTCGAACACATACTTGGTGCGCAGTTTGTCCATGGCCAGTGACGATGCCAGCACTTCGCTGCCGGTGTAGGGAATACCCGCCTGGCCCAGAATCGCCTGCAGGGTACCGTCTTCACCGCCACGACCGTGCAGGGCAATAAACACCCGGTCAAACTCCGGATTCTCGACGGTACGCAGCAGGCAGCCCCGGATGTCCATACCCACGGCATCCACACCCGCAGATTGCAGGGCCGACAGCACGGCCTGGCCGCTCTTCAACGACACTTCCCGCTCGGCCGAATCGCCGCCCATGAATACCGCCACCCGGCCCAGGGCTTTCACCAGCCCGGGCGATGCCTGATACGGCTGTGCGTCGGTATGCGTCAGATCACTCACTTGCTGTTACTCCTGCTGCGGCCAGTCGTGCCGCTACTCCACCAATGTCTCCTGCCCCCTGGGTAATCAGCAGGTCGCCATCCTGCAACACGTTGGTCAGGAGACTTTCAATCTCGCGGTTGTCTTCTACAAACACCGGTTCCACCTTGCCCCGCTGACGGATGCTCCGGCACAGGGCCCGACCGTCAGCGCCCGGAATGGCGGGTTCGCCGGCGGAATACACATCCATCAGCAGCAGGCCGTCGACTTCTGCCAGCACCCGTACGAAGTCTTCGTACAGGTCCCGGGTACGGGTAAACCGGTGCGGCTGATACAGCATCACAATACGGCGGCCCGGCCAGGCATCCCGGGCGGCACGGATGACGGCTTCCACTTCAGTGGGGTGATGGCCGTAGTCATCCACCAGGGTCACAGTACCTTTCGGAATCTGATATTCGCCGTAAACCTGGAACCGGCGACCGACACCGGCAAAGCCGGCCAGCCCGCGACAGATCGCCTGGTCGTCCACGCCTTCGTCCGTTGCCACCGCGATGGTCGCCAGTGCGTTCAGCACGTTGTGGCGACCCGGCATCTTCAGTTCCACGGCCAGGTCTGGCCGGCCACCGGGGCGGCGCACCACAAAGCGGGTTTTCAGGCCATCCGAGGTAATCTGCTCGGCGCGGTAGTCGGCGTCGGGGTTATCGATGCCGTAGGTGATGATGGCGCGGGAAATGCGGGGAATGATTTCCTGCACATAGTCGTCGTCTACACACATCACTGCCACACCGTAAAACGGCAGGTTGTGCAGGAAATCGACGAATGTCTGCTTCAGCTTCTCGACATCGCCACCGTAGGTGTCCATGTGGTCCGCTTCGATGTTGGTGACCACGGAAATAACCGGTGTGAGATGCAGGAACGAGGCATCGCTTTCGTCGGCTTCCGCCACCAGGTAGCGGGAACCGCCCAGCTGGGCATTGGTGCCGGCGCTGTTGAGCTTGCCACCAATCACGAAGGTCGGGTCCAGCCCCGCCTCACCCAGCACCGAGGCAATCAGGCTGGTTGTAGTGGTCTTACCGTGGGTGCCGGCTACTGCAATGCCGTGGCGATAGCGCATGATTTCCGCCAGCATTTCCGCCCGGGGCACAATCGGCACCCGGCGGCTGCGGGCCGCTGCCACTTCCGCGTTATCACTGCCCACGGCGGTGGACACCACCACCACGTCTGCCTTGGCGCTGTTCTCGGCACGGTGGCCGATCTGCACTTCCACGCCCATGGCCCGAAGCCGGTCTATTACCGGGCTTTCCTTGATATCGGAACCGGACACGTCGTAGCCCTGGTTCTTCAATACTTCGGCAATACCGCTCATGCCGGCACCGCCAATGCCGACAAAGTGGATATGGCGAATTCGGCGCATTTCCGGCACCTGGTACACCAGCGGCGGATTGTTTGCATCAGCCATTGGCGGCCTCCAGACAGTAATTCACGACTCTCTCCGTTGCATCGGGACGGGCCAGCGAGCGCGCGGCCTGCGCCATTCCCAGAATTTTTTCCCGGTCACCGGACAACCCTTTCAGGGTGTCGGCCAGTGCCTCGGGGGTAAACCTTGGCTGCGGCACCAGAATGGCGGCACCGGCCTTGACCATGTGTTGGCCGTTGCGGGTCTGATGGTCGTCCACCGCGTGGGGGAACGGCACCAGGATCGCGCCTACCCCGGCGGCACACAGCTCCGACACCGTCAGGGCGCCCGCCCGGCACACCACCAGGTCTGCCCAGGCGTAGGCTTCTGCCATATCCGCAATAAAGGGCTCTACGCTGGCCTTCACGCCGGCAGCATCATAGGACTGCTGCGCGGCTTCGAGATTCTTTTCGCCACACTGGTGGCGCACCTGCGGCCGGTCGGCTTCCGGCAACAGCGCCAGGGCCCTGGGCAACTGTTCGTTGAACACCTGCGCGCCCAGGCTGCCGCCCACTACCAGGATGCGCACCGGCCCGGTTCGGCCGGCAAAACGCTCTGCCGGCTCCGGCAACCCGGCCACATCCTTGCGCACCGGGTTGCCGGTGCAGCGGGTAATGACCTTGTCGCCGAAACTGCCGGGAAAAGCTTCCAGCACAGTTTCGGCAAAGCGGGTCAGCCAGCGGTTGGTCATACCGGCAACCGCGTTCTGCTCATGCACCACCAGCGGCCGGCGCTGCATCCAGGCGGCTACGCCACCAGGGCCGGTCACAAAGCCGCCCATACCCACCACGCAATCCGGGTTGATCCGGCGCAGCAGTGTCCAGGCCTCGCCCAGGGCCCGCATCAGGCGGAACGGCGCCAGCAACAGCGCCAGCTTGCCCTTGCCCCGCAGGCCGGAGATATGAATGGTGGACAGCGGAATATCGGTGTTACCCACCAGCCGCTCTTCCATGCCGCCACTGGCGCCAAGCCAGTAAACTTCATGGCCACGCTCCTGCAGCGCCCGGGCCGTTGCCAGGGCCGGGAATACGTGCCCGCCGGTACCACCGGCCATCATCAGGAAACGACGAGGTTCAGTCATACACAGCCCCTCCCCGCACCTTGTTTTTCTTTTCCTGTTCGGACATACGAACCCGATCCAGCCGTTCCATTTCAACCCGTACCAGCACCCCGATTGCCACGCAGGTAACCATCAGGCTGGAGCCGCCATAGCTCACCAGCGGCAGGGTCAGGCCCTTAGTGGGCAGCAGGCCGGTGGCAACCGCCATGTTGATACCGGCCTGCAAACCGATCAGCAGCGTCAGGCCATAGCTGAAACAGGCCCCGAACGGCATGCCGGATTTTTCTGCGCGGCGGGCAATCACAAACCCGCTCACCACCAGGGCGGTAAACAGCCCCAGCACAATCAATGCACCGACCAGCCCGAACTCCTCGGCAATAATCGAGAAAATAAAGTCTGTGTGGGCTTCCGGCAGGAAGAACAGCTTCTGCACCGAATTGCCCAGGCCAACGCCGAACCACTCACCGCGCCCGAAGGCAATCAGTGACTGGGTGAGCTGATAGCCGGAATCAAACTGGTCCTTCCAGGGGTCCAGGTAACTCACTACCCGCTTCAGCCGGTACGGCTGGGTAACCACCAAAATGGTGCCCAGCACCGCCAGGATGGCGATCAGCGGTGCGAAGCGGGTCAGCCGCACACCACTGAGAAAAATCATGCCCGCCGCCGCAGTCACCAGAACCACCGTGGCGCCAAAGTCGGGCTGGATAACCAGCAGCACCGAAGCCACACCCAGTACAACCAGGGGCTTCAGAAAGCCGGGCCAGGTATTCAGCAGCTCTTCCCGGCGGCGCACCACGTAGCCGGCCAGGTAGGCAATCAGGCACAGCTTGGCCACTTCCGATACCTGCACATTGAACACCAGCATCGGGATCCAGCGGGTAGAACCGTTAACAGTCCGCCCCAGCGGCGTCAGCACCAGCACCAGCACCGCCAGGCCAATACCCAGCATCAGCCAGCCACTGCGCTCCCACCAGCTCACTGGCACATTCACCGCAATCAGCGCGGCCACGCAGCCCATGGCGGCATACAGCAGCTGCCGGATCACATAGTGATAGCCATTGCCCAGGGTGGCCTCGGCCATATCCATGGAGGCCGAGGAGATCATCACCACGCCCACCACCAGCAGGGCAACCGCAGACACCACTAACACCGGCAGCGGCTGCAACTGGCCGTCCCAGGTCCTGGTTTGCGGTATGGTCATACCTGCCTGCATCACAGCGCCTCCACCAGGGTGCGGAACTGATCACCCCGATCGTTGTAATCCCGGAACATGTCGAAGCTGGCGCAAGCCGGAGATAACAAGACCCGGTCGCCCTCATGGGCCATTTCCCGGGCATCAGACACCGCCCGCTCAAAACTGCTCGCCATCACCGTCACCACGTCTTCCGGCAAGGCGGCGGCAATCGCCGGTGCATCACGGCCAATCAGCACCACCGCCCGGCAATGCTGTGCCACCGGCTGAGCCAACGGCTGGAAATCAGCACCCTTGCCATCACCGCCGGCAATCAGCACCACCTTGCCCTGCTCGGGGGCCAGGCTTTCAATGGCGGCAACCGTGGCACCCACGTTGGTACCCTTGGAATCGTTGATGTAATCCACGCCGCCCAGTTGCCGGATAAACTCGCAGCGATGAGGCAAGCCACGGAACTCACGTGCCACCTGCAGCATCGGTTCCATCGCAAGGCCGGCGGCGTGGCCCAGGGCCAGCGCAGCCATCACATTGCTGATGTTGTGCAGGCCCATCAGTTTCAGTTCGCTGGCCAGCAGCAGGTTGTCGAAGCCGAAGGTAATCCAGGTGCCCCGTTCGTCATCCCGGGTGCTGAAGGTTTCCGGATTCACCCGGTTAAAACCGAAACACAGAAATCTCAGGTTATCCCGGGCCATCGGCGTGCTCAGGGCATCGTCCAGGTTCACAATGGCATTGCGGCAACCGCGATAGATCCGCTGCTTGGCCTGGAAATACGCCATCTTATCCGGGTAGCGGTCCATATGATCGTCACTGACGTTCAGTACAGTGGCCGCCTGGGCATTCAGTTCCGCCGTGGTTTCCAGCTGGAAGCTGGACAGTTCCAACACATACAGATCGGCGCCCTGACCCAGCAGATCCAGGGCCGGGGTACCGATATTGCCGCCTAACTGAACCTTGCGGCCGGCCGCCTTCGCCATTTCGCCCACCAGGGTAGTCACCGTGGTTTTACCGTTAGAACCGGTAATGGCGATGATCGGTGCGTCTGCGGCTTCCGCAAACAGGTCGATGTCACCGCGAATCACGGCGCCTTTTTGCGCAGCACCGGCAATGGCGGGCTCGGCAATGCTGATGCCCGGGCTGACCACCAGTTCGTTAAAACGGGCAAACAGCTCTTCATCGAAATCGCCTAGGTACACCGGCACATCCGGCCAGCCGGCCTTCAGCTCATCCAGCCCCGGCGGGTTACTCCGGCTGTCAGCCACGGCAATGTCCCTGCCTGTTCCAGACAGATAGCGCACGCAGGAGAGCCCGGTTTTACCGAGCCCTACTACCAATGTGCGACGATCCGAAACAATGACACTCATAGCCGTAGCAACTTCCTATCGGATTTTCAGACTGGCCAGGCCAACCAGGACCAGGACCACGGTAATGACCCAGAAGCGCACGATGACTCGCGGCTCGGGCCAGCCCTTAAGCTCGAAATGGTGGTGCAACGGTGCCATCCGGAAAATCCGGCGGCCGGTCAGGCGGAACGATGCCACCTGCAGGATCACCGAGATGGTTTCCATCACAAACACACCACCCATGATGAACAACACGATTTCCTGGCGGACGATCACAGCCACCACACCCAGGGCCGCCCCCAAGGCGAGCGCACCTACATCACCCATAAATACCTGGGCCGGATAGGTGTTGAACCAGAGGAAACCCAGGCCCGCGCCCACCAGGGCACAACAGAACACAATCAGCTCGCCGGTTCCCGGCAGATGCGGAATCAGCAAGTAGTTGGCAAACTGGGCATGGCCGGACACATACGCGAAGATGGCCAGGGCGCTGGCCACCATCACCGTAGGCATAATCGCCAGGCCGTCGAGGCCGTCTGTCAGGTTCACCGCGTTACTGCTGCCGACAATCACGAAGTAGGTCAGCAGAATGAACATCACCGGCCCCAGAGTGATGGACACATCTTTCAGGAACGGCAGGTACAGGGACGTTTCCTGGGGCAGCGAGGAGCTGAAATACAGCCCTACCGCCGCTGCGGCACCAATCACCGACTGCCAGAAATACTTCCAGCGGCCCGGCAGGCCGCGCGGATTACGCTCCACCACCTTGCGGTAGTCGTCTACCCAGCCAATGGCACCGAACAACAAGGTGACCAGCAGCACAATCCAGACATAGCGGTTGCTCAGGTCTGCCCACAGCAGGGTGGAAATCGCGATAGCCACCAGAATCAGCGCGCCGCCCATGGTGGGGGTGCCTGCCTTGCTCAGGTGGGTTTGCGGGCCGTCGTCCCGAACCGCCTGGCCAATCTGGTACTGGCTGAGTTTTCGGATCATCACCGGGCCGATCAACAGCGAGATCAGCAGTGCCGTCAGCACACCCAGAATGGCGCGCAGGGTCAGGTACTGAAACACCGTCAGTGATGAAAAGTATTGCGATAGTATCTCTGTCAGCCAGAGCAGCATGTGTTTGTCACCTTTTTCTGAATTCCCTCCACCACGCGATCCATGGCGGAACTGCGAGAACCTTTCACCAGTACAGTGGTATTTCCCTGCCGGCCATTCAGAATGGCCTCCATCGCCTGTTCATGGCTCTGGACCTGCTCGGCATTTGTTCCGAAACCCCGGGCGTAGCCTTCGCTACCGGCACCCACCGCCAACAGGCGCTCGATACCCTTTGCCCGGGCGTGGGCGCCTACTTCCTGGTGCAGCGCCTCAGCGCCTTCACCCAGTTCAGCCATGGCGCCGAATACGGCCACCCGGGTACCCGGACAGGCCGCCAAGACATCCAGCGCCGCCTTCATGGACGCGGGATTGGCGTTATAGCTGTCGTCGATCACCGTGAAATCGTCGGTCAGCTTCAGTACCTGCAACCGCCCTTTTACCGGTTGCACACCGCTCAGCCCGTGTACCAGCTGCTGGTCGGTCGCACCCAGCTCCCGGCATGCCGCCAGCGCCAGCAGCGCATTGGTAATGTTGTGTTCACCCGGCAGCGGCAGTACCAGGCTGCAATGCCAGCCGTCAGGGCCGTCAATCTCCAGCGCCAGGGACTGGTCTGCCTGGATTGCTGCCCGGGCGCGGTAATCCGCTTGCGGGTGATCCATGCGGGAAACACTCACGACCCGCTTCGATCCGGCCCGCTGTAACCACTGGTCAAAGGCAGGGTCGTCCCGGTTCAGCACCACCGCACCATCGGCGGCCACGCCATCAATAATCTCGCCCTTGGCCTGCACGATATTCTGGTAACTGCCGAAACCTTCCAGGTGCGCCTGCCCGGCGTTGGTCAGAATGACCACCTGCGGGCGAACAATGTTCACCGTGTGGGCAATCTCGCCCAGCCCGCTGGCACCCAGCTCGATGGCACCGTAACGATGCGCAGGCTCCAGCCGGAACAGGGTCAGCGGAACCCCGATGTGGTTGTTCAGGTTGCCCTCTGTCGCCAGGGTAGTTCCCATCTGCGCCAGAATGGCGGAGGTCATCTGCCGGACGGTGGTCTTGCCGCTGCTACCGGTAATCGCCACCAGCGCTGCCCGGCTTTCGCTTCGATTTGCGGCCGCCAGACCTGCCAGTGCATTGACGGTATCGGCCACTACCAGTTGCGGCATGGCAACGGTGTCATCTGCGGTATCGACCACTGCCGCCACCGCACCCTGTGCCCGGGCCTGCTCCAGAAACTTGTGGCCATCGAAACGGTCGCCGCGCAGCGCCACAAACAACTGGCCCGGCTTGACTGCCCGGGTATCGGTCGACACACCATCAAAGCGGAGCGTATCCGCATCCACCGGCGCGCCGGCCAGTTTGGCCTGCAGGAAGCCCTGAGCTTCCGCCAGCGAAAAGGCGCGCATCATGCCACACCTCCATTGAGGTTCAAGTGGTGGCGCACCTGCTCGGCATCACTGAATGGCAGCTTCTGGCCAGCCACTTCCTGGTAGGCCTCGTGGCCCTTTCCGGCCACCAGCACCAGGTCGTCCGGACCGGCCATGGCAATGGCTTCGGCGATGGCCGCCGCACGGTCATGGATAACCCGGTACGCGGCACCTGCAGAAAAGCCCTGCACAATATCGGCAGCAATCTTCGCCGGATCTTCAGAGCGCGGGTTGTCGTCAGTCACGATCACCACATCTGCACGCTTTTCCGCTTCTGCTGCCATTTCAGGGCGCTTGCCGGCATCCCGGTCGCCGCCACAGCCGAATACACAAATCAGCTTGCCTGCCGCATGGGGCCGCAAGGCCGCCAGGGCATTGGCCAGGGCGTCCGGGGTATGCGCGTAGTCCACAACTACATGCTTGCCATCAGCACCGGTGAAACGCTCAAGCCGGCCCGGAGGCGGCGTGAGGTGCGAACTGGCTTCGACTGCTCGCTCCAGCGGCACACCCAGGGTGAGCACGGTGGCCAGGGCCGCCAGCACGTTACTGGCGTTAAAGCTGCCCAGCAGCGGCACCTGCAGCTCAAACTCGCCCCACTGGCCATCCACCAGGGCACAGAACCCGGAAGCTTCAGGTGTAAATTCTTTCAGCCACAACTCGGTCTGCGCCTCGTGCAGGCTGTAGCGGACACGGTCACACAACCCTTCAAGCTGGCCATACAGCTGGCGCCCGAACGGATCGTCAAAATTGATCACCGAGAAGTGCAATTCCTCGCGCTGGAACAGCCTGGCCTTGGCCTCGCCATAGGCCTCCATACTGCCGTGGTAATCCAGGTGGTCCCGGGTCAGGTTGGTAAACACGGCTCCGGTCATGGTCAGCTTGTCGATCCGGCCCTGATCCAGGGCGTGGGAAGACACTTCCATCACCGCAGCCCTGCCACCATCGGTCCGGATGCGATGCAGCACACGATTCACCTGCACCACGTCCGGCGTGGTATGGGTGGCGGGCATCAGGTTGCCCGGCATGCCATAACCCAGGGTGCCCAGAACGCCGCACGGGGTGCCGGTGTCTTTCAACAACTGGGCGATGTACTGGGTTACCGAAGTCTTGCCGTTGGTACCGGTGACCCCAATAAGCCGCAAATGCCGGGACGGATGCTCGAAAAACCGGGTGGCGACGCGCCCCAACTGGGCGCGCAGGCCGACAACCGGAACAATCAGGGCGCCAGAGCGTTCATGGCATTCCCGGTGTTCACTGGCTTCCAGCAACACTGCGGTAGCACCCGCAGCGATGGCATCATCTACATAGTGTTCCGCTGACGTGGCAGAACCCGCCAGGGCAATAAAGGCGTCGCCCGATCGTACCGCCCGGCTGTCCGTCTGAAGGCCGTGGATGGTCACGTCAAAGACCGATGGCACGTCCACAATGCCCTGAAGCAGAGTGCTGATTGATGTGATGCACATGGCGTTAACCTCTCTCTCCGGATGCCGTCGCCTTGGCGTCGGACACTTCCAGTTCAGGCTTCACATTCAGCAGTCGCAATGCGTCTCCCATAACCCGGGCAAATACCGGGGCGGCAACTTCACCACCGTAGTATTCCCCGGACTGCGGCGCATCAACGGCCACAACGGTTACGATTCGCGGATCATCAATGGGTGCCATGCCGGCAAAAATGGCCTTGTACTGGCTGTCTTCATAGCCCTGGGCACCCACCAGGTGCACCGTGCCGGTTTTGCCGCCAGCGGCATACAGGCCGGGCTGGGCCCGGCCACCGGTGCCCTTGGCAACGGCGTTCCTCAACATGTTCCTGACCGCCAGGGTTACCTCTTCGGACAACACCCGGTGGCCCTCTGGCTTCTGGTCCTGCTTCAGCAAACTGACCGGATAACGAATGCCGCCGTTAGCGAGCACCATATAGGCCTGGGCCAGCTGCAGGGCATTCACGCTCAGCCCGTAGCCGTAGGACAAAGTGGCTTCTTCTACCGGGCGCCATTTCGGACGGGCCGGCAGCACACCGACTGCCTCACCCGGGAAACCGATACCGGTGGCCTGGCCAATGCCCAGGCGCGCATACAGGTTTCTCAGTACATCGCCCCCCAGCTCGGTGGCGATCTTGCTGACCCCGACGTTGCTCGATTTCACAATGATGTCGTTCAGGCTCAAAGCGCCGTAATCACGAAAATCCCGGATCGTAAAACGGCCAAAACGCCGGTAGCCCGGCGAAGTATCAATCAGGGTTTCCGGTTTGTACTTGCCGGATTCCAGCGCCGCAGCAACGGTGATGGGTTTCATGGTGGAGCCCGGCTCAAACAGGTCGGTAATGGCCTTGTTACGCAAATTGGCCGGATCCAGCTGGGAACGGTCGTTCGGGTTATAGGAGCCCTGATTCGCCATCGCCAGCACTTCGCCGGTGTTCACGTCCAGCATCACCAGGGTGCCGCCTCGGGCCTTATGGGCACTGACCACGGCCTTGAGTTCCCGGTAAGCAAGATACTGCAGACGCAGGTCGATGCTCAGCTCCATATCCTTGCCGGGCCGGGCGTCCCGGATCAGCATGAGGTCCTTGATCACCCGACCGCGATTGTCTTTCAGTACGCGCTTGCGGCCTGGCTCACCGGTCAGCCACTGGTTATACGCCAGTTCGATACCTTCCTGGCCTTCTTCGTCAATATTGGTGAAGCCGACAATGTGAGCAGTTACTTCGCCCGCAGGATAGTAACGACGATACTCCTGCCGTGAGTAGATGCCGCCAATACCCAGCTCTAACGCTTCGCGGGCCATGGCAGGCTGAACCTTACGGCGCAGATAGATGAACTCACGCCCCGCATAATCACGCAGGCGCTGGCGCAGTGCGCCTTCAGACATGCCGATAACCCTGGCCAGTGCCGCAAGGCCGGGATCTTCGGGATCGGTTTCCGAGGGGTTGGCCCAAAGGGTCTGCACCGGCGTACTCACCGCCAGCGGCTCACCGTGGCGGTCCGCCACCACACCCCGGTGGGCGTCAATAGACTCCACCCGGATGGTGCGCACATCGCCCTGCTGGCGCAGGAACTCGTTGTCGACTACTTGCAGGTCAACCAGGCGCCAGCTGATTCCAGCCATAACCAGCAGGAAAACGCCCAGCACAGTGCCGAAGCGCCAGGCCTTCAGGCCTGTCAGCACCCGCTGTTTCCAGCTTGTCGCCTGCTTTCCCTGACTGGACAAATCAGCCACCCCAAGAGTTTGTTGTTGCTATTATTTGGCTGCAACGGTGGACATCAGCGGCACCAGGACAATGTCCTGACGCTCTGGCACCACCATGTTGAAACGCTGGGCCGCCAGTTTCTCGACCCGACCATGATTGCTCAGTGCACTCTGCTCCAGCAGCAACTGACTCCATTCCCGCTGGTAGCCGTCGCGCTGCTCCTGCAAACCGGACAAGGTATTGAACAGTTCCCGGTTCTGGTGGGAGCTGATCACTACGCCAATAGCCGAGGCGGTCAGCACCAGCACCAGGGCGAGGGTAATCACCACCTTCGGCTCCCGGGTTACCTCGAATACCTGGCGGGACAGACGCACCGCCGTAGCCATGCCATCGCGCACACGCTCCCGGGTAATCCGGGTTGTCTTTACTGGTTGTTCGATCGCTACCGCACCCATGGCGTCGCGCTCCCTTTCAAATCCGTTTAATTGGCTACCCGTTCCAGAACCCGCATAACTGCACTGCGGGCCCGGACGTTTTCTTCAATTTCCTGCTCATTGGCCTTGCTGGCCTTACCCACCAGGCGAAATCCCGACTGCTCCTGGTCTGCAGTAACCGGGACACCCCGGGGAATCTTCGGCCCCTTGGCCAGGTCTCTCATAAACCGCTTAACCAACCGGTCTTCCAGTGAATGGAAGCTGATGACCACCAACCGGCCACCCGGTGCCAGCCGGTCTACTGCCGATTTCAGTCCGATTTCCAGGTCTTCCAGCTCCCGGTTGATAAAAATCCGGATCGCCTGGAAGGTCCGGGTGGCCGGATGCTTGTGCTTTTCTTTCTTGGGCACAGCTTCTGCCACCAGTTCCGCCAGCTGGCGCGTGGTTTCGATCGCCTCTTCCTGACGACGGGCCACAACCAGGCGGGCAATACGACGGGAGAAACGCTCCTCGCCGTAGCGCCAGATCACGTCTGCAATGTCTTTTTCGTCGGCGGTCGCCAGCCACTGGGATGCGCTGGGTTCCTGCTCCGGGTTCATGCGCATATCCAGCGGACCATTGCGCATAAAGGAAAATCCGCGGCTGGCGTCGTCCAACTGGGGCGACGACACACCCAGGTCCATCAAAACACCATTCACCTGCGCCCACTCTTTGCTGTCCAGTGCCTCATCGAGCTGCGCGAAGGAACCGTGGAACCACGAGAACCGGGCATCATCCGCTGCCAGCTTCCCGGCTACGCGAATTGCCTCGGGATCTTTATCAATACCCATCAACTGGCCGGAATCGCCCAGTTGCCCGAGAATCAAACGGCTGTGGCCACCACGGCCAAAAGTTGCATCCACATAGCAACCGGCCGGATCGTTGACCAGGTAATCCACGGCCTCGTCGAGCAGCACGGAACGGTGCTTGAAGCCTGCTGCGGATTCCTGCTGGTTATCCGTCATAGCGACAACGCCTCCATTTCCGGCGGCATGTCTTCGTCACCGGACGACTCGTCCAGCCAGGCGAACCAGCGCTCTTCACTCCAGAGCTCCAGCTTTTTGCCCTGACCAATCAGCATCAGCTTTTTCTCCAGGTGTGCGTAACTTCTGAGCGTTGGCGGCACCAGAATACGGCCAGCACTGTCCAGTTCCATGGGCGCCGCATTACCAAGAATCAGGCGCTGGAGCCGGCGGGCGGCTTTATTCATATTCGGCAGCGCTTCAATTTTGGGGCGCAGCTGCTCCCACTCGGGCTCCGGATACAGCAGCAAACAGCGCTCTTCATCAGCATTGGCAGTCAGCACAATACGGCCACCACAAAGCTGCGCGAGCTCCTCGCGCAGCTTTGTCGGGATCGCCAGGCGTCCCTTCGCGTCCATATTGATGGCATGACTGCCAAGAAAGTTACTCATTTATGCTGAATCCAAGGGTGCGATATCCACAAAAAACCACCGTAAACCACTTTTTCCCACTTCCGCACACTATAGAAACACGCAATACACAATGCAAGCGCCGCAAACGGCACCACATCATGAAAACTCCCTTTAATGACAACGAGTTACGGAGCGAAAAGTTACGAGGATGTTAAAAAGAGGTAAAGAAAAGGAGGAAAAACAAACACCTGCAAATAACTCTGAAGAGCAAACTTCAGGTTTAAGATTTTTTGGCTATAAAGGCCATTTTGTGAGATTGATGAACATCACATTCAGGAAGGGAAAAAGCGAGCTCGCCGATAAGCCGGGTTCTGTCTTGGACAGTCATTCATCTAGGGCCTGCGTCACCACAGGCCTCAAGCAACCTACCCGAATCCAGCGCGGGCCACGCCAACGGATTCCTATTTGGTCTTGCTCCAGGTGGGGTTTACCATCGCCGTGGACTGTTGCCAGCCACGCGGTGCGCTCTTACCGCACCATTTCACCCTTACCGGCACCCGAAGGCGCTTAGGCGGTTTACTTTCTGTTGCACTTTCCGTCGGCTCGCGCCGCCCAGGCGTTACCTGGCACCTTGCCCTGCGGAGCCCGGACTTTCCTCCCCCGGTAAAACCGGCGGCGACTGTCTGGCGAGCTCGGCGCCGACAATACCTGTGCCGGCACCGCCATGCAAGGCTTTAATCAGGTTTCAGCGCCAGTGCTCGCTGGTAAAGCTCATTCTTGCCCAGCCCGGTCAACTCCGACGCAATCTTCGCCGCCTTCTTTACCGGCAACTCGGCAATCAGCAGCTCCAGCAACTTGTCGGTATCCACCGAAGAGCCAGCATCCTCCGGGCTCGCATCAGCCCCGCGCACCATCACCACAAACTCACCCTTCGCCCCGTGAGGGTCGGCCTGAAGTTCACCCAGCACGGTTTCCGCGCTGCCAGAGTAGAAGGTTTCGAAGGTCTTGGTCAGCTCCCGCCCAAGCACGCACTCCCGGCCAGCACCAAACACCTCAACCATATCCTGCATCAGGTCGGAAATCCGGTGGGGAGATTCATAGAACACCAGCGTGGCCGGCTCCTTTCGCAGCTGCTCCAACGCTGCCTGGCGCCCGGACCGCTTGGCAGGCAGAAACCCGGCAAACAGGAACCGGTCTGTCGGCAAACCGGCGGCCGACAAACCGGCAATCAGGGCGCAAGGCCCCGGAATGGGCGTTACACGGTAGCCGGCGGCGCGGGCTTCCCGAACCACCACATAGCCGGGGTCGGAAATCAGCGGCGTCCCGGCATCGGAAATCAAGGCTACTTTCTGGCCCTGCCCCAGTACCTCGAGCACCCTCTCCACGCGGCCACGCTCATTGTGATCATGCAGCGCCATCATTGGCCTGCTGATACCCAGGTGCTGAAGCAATCGCCCACTGTGCCGGGTGTCCTCGGCCGCCACCAGGTCCGCACTTGCCAGCACCTGCCGGGCCCGTTCAGAGAGATCATCAAGGTTACCGATAGGCGTAGCGACAATAGAAAGCACGCCACCGGAATGATCGGACGAACGCTCTGAACTGGACATAGAAAACTCCGTTAAAGGGGCAACAACTGCCGGGACACCGGCCCGATGACAGTCACGTCATGTGAATTATGCCGGGAGCTGGTAAACTTGCCACCGAAACAGCGGCATCACAAGCCCATTAATCCGGAGACGACCGAGCCTGCCATGATCAGACACTGCAGCCACAAACCGGCTTTCGCCCTGCTAGCCTTCATTCTGCTACTGACCGGCGGTTGCGCCACCGTCAATCTCGACAGCCACATTGCCGAATCCCCGGAACAGGCGCTTGCCATGGCGAGCGATGAAAGCAACCAGATGGTTGCCCAGCGCTACCTGCTGAGAATCGCCAGCCGCTACCAGAACAGCGGCAACCATGAAGACGCCCGCCTTCTGCTACGCAGTGAACAGATGGCCAATCCGGTTCCGGAACTGGAAAACCAGTACCGGCTGCAGGCCATGGCCAGCGCCCTGGAACTGGAAGATACCGACTGGGCCACCGAACTGACGGCCAACAGCAAGGCCGATGACTTCCTGGGCTATCCGAACGAAACCATGGCCCGTGCCGCTACGCTCCAGGCCCGCACCCAGGCCCTCGCCGGCGAGCCTCTGCCGGCGGCACTGACACTGATCCTGCTGGCCCAGACCGACAGCAGCTCTGACCCGCAACAGCTGCATAACGAAATCTGGAACTACCTGAAAAATGCCTCCCCGGACCAGCTCGGACAGGCCGCAGATAACGCCATGGGCTTTGAAATCGAAGGCTGGCTGGAACTTGCCAACACCCTGCAAGACCCGGACATTGACCTGGATAACCAGGGGCGCCTGATCCGCCAGTGGCAGAACAACTGGCCCGGCCACCCGGCCGCGCAGATGCTTCCGGAAAAACTGGCCCTGCTGGCTGATCTGGCAACATCGCGCCCTGAACACCTGGTACTGGCACTGCCGCTGGACGGGCAACTCGCCACAGCCGGTAAAGCCATCCGTGATGGCTTCCTGGCCGCCTACTACAGCGACGACAGTGCCGACCGCAGCAAGACCGATATCCGCATTGTGGATACCAGCGCCGGCTCTTTCCGGGAACTCTACCAGCAGCTTTCCGAAACCAACGCAGACCTGATCGTCGGCCCCCTGGAGAAGGAAGGACTGGCCGAACTTTCCAGCATGAACACCCTGCCGGTTCCGGTACTGGGGCTGAACTACCTGCCTGGCGATAGCCGCAAACCTGCGGGCCTCTACCAGTTTGGCCTGTCCGCAGAAGACGAAGCCCGCCAGATTGCCGACAAACTCGCCGAAGACAACGTCCGCCAGGTACTCGTGCTGATCCCCCATGGTGAATGGGGCGACCGGGTAGAAGCGGCTCTCAGAACCCGGGCACAGACCCACGGACTTCGCGCCCTGAATATCGAACGCTTTTTCCCGGAAGACAACTTCAGACAGGTCACCGCCGACCTGCTGGGCATTACCACCTCGCGCAATCGCGCCATTGCAGTAGAACGCACCATTGGCCTGAACGTGGAATTTGAGCCGCGGCGCCGGCAAGACGCACAGGGCATTGTACTGGTCGCCACACCGACCATTGCCCGCCAGTTCAACCCCCTGTTCGCCTTCTACTATGGCGGCGACCTTCCGGTCTACGCTCCGTCCATCATCTATGGCGGTGAGCCGGACCCGGGCAAGGATCGCGACATCAACAACGTGAACTTTACCGACATCCCCTGGGTTCTGGCAGAAGATAACCCGCTTCGGGAACAGGCACAGCAATACCTGAGTGGCACCCGCGGCCAGCTGGGCCGTCTGTTCGCCATGGGCGCCGATGCCTGGCAACTGAGCAAGCGCCTGCCCCTGTTGCAGCAAGTCAGCGACGCCACTATTGACGGCCAGACCGGCGAGCTGAGCATGACCCCGGACGGTGCCATCCACCGCAAACAGCTCTGGGCACAGATCCGTAACGGCCAGCCGGAACTCCTGGAAACACCCGAGCAGGAACCGCCGGGCACCGAAGGCGAAACCTTCAACTAAACAGGAAAGCCATGGAAGGCTCAAGACAACGCGGAAATCACTATGAAGGCGTGGCTGCCCGCTACCTGATGAGTCGCGGCGTACGCATCCTCGAGCGCAACGTCTACAACCGTGGTGGCGAGATTGACCTGATCGGCATGGATGACGGGGTGCTGGTATTTTTCGAAGTCCGCTTTCGCAAAACCGACAGCCTGGTCGACCCGGCAAGTTCCATCACCTGGCAAAAGCAGAAACGACTCGTTAAAGCCGCCGCTTTTTACCTGCACCGCCAGGGCCTCTGGGACAGCCCCACCCGCATCGACGTGGTTGGCATATCACCGGGTTCCGCCAGCAAATACCGGGTACAATGGATCCGAAACGCAATTCAGGCAGATTGATTCAACAGCATGAACGATACCGAACAGAAGATTAACCAGTGGTTTGCCAGCCACATGGAGCAGACGGCCCAGGCCGCCAGCCACGTTGCCCCGGCCATCGAACAGGTGGCGGACGCCTTTGTGAATACCCTGCTGCAGGATGGCAAGATTGTCGCCTGCGCCAACGGCAACGCAAACGTGGTGGCCCAGTATTTCTGCACCGCACTGCTATCACGCTTCGACCAGGAACGTCCGGCCCTCCCCGCGATCAACCTGGGGGCGGATGCCACTACCTACTCTGCGATCTGCAGGGATAACCGGTTCAACGACACCTTCTCAAGGCAGGTAAGAGCCGTCGGCAAACCCGGAGACCTGCTGTTTGTGGTGGTCGATGACGGCCACAAAGCCAACCTGATCCAGGCCATCCAGGCGGCCCATGACCGGGAAATGAGCGTGGTTGTACTCAGCGCCCGGGAAAAATCCGATATTTCCTCCCTGATGCACCCGGAAGACCATGAAATCGCCTTGAACGACCTGGCGCCCCATGAAGCCATGCCCCTGCTCCTGGTGATCATCAACGCCCTGTGCGACCTGATCGACCATAAGCTTTTCGGCGGCTAAGAAAAAAGCCGGATGTCTCCATCCGGCTTTTCGCATCATTGCACAACCATCTTCAGGCTTACTTGACCACCTTCAGTGTAGGCCGGCCACTCGGGCGCTCATCTGCCCGCCTGGACTGGCCCGCATCATCGTTACCCTCAGGATCAGGAGAGCCGGGTTCGCTGCCGAACACCATTCCCTCGCCGTTTTCCTTGGCATAGATGGCCATGACCGCCTGCAGCGGAATAAACACCTGCATGGGTACACCGCCAAAGCGGGCGCTGAACTCCAGCGCGCCGTTTCCGATCACCAGGCCCCGAACTGCACCGGGGCTGATGTTCAGAACGATCTGGCCGTTGGCCACATGCTCGGTGGGCACCTGAACACCCTGCACACCCGCATCAACCACAATGTAGGGCGTGCAGTCGTTATCCAGAATCCACTCATTCAACGACCGGACCAGATAAGGCCGGCTGGATGTCATGGCAATACTCATATCCGACACTCAACCACTCCTGCCCCGGCTCCGGGGGCTGACAATCAGCTGCGAATATCTTCTTCCAGGTCAGAAAGGCTGGCCTTGAAACCTTCCCGGGCGAAGATGCTGTCCATGTATTTCTGAAGAGGCTTGGCCTGCTTCTCGTTCATCTCGATGCCCAGCGCCGGCAGGCGCCAAAGGATCGGAGCGATACAGCAATCCACGATAGTGAACTCTTCGGACAGGAAGAACGGCATCTCGGCAAACAGCGGGCCGGTAGCCAGCAGGCTTTCTTTCAGCTCTTTGCGGGCTGCGTCAGCCGCCTTGCCAGTGGGCTGCGCCAGGATCTGATCCACCAGCCTGCACCAGTCTTTCTGGATGCGGTGAATCATCAGCCGGCTGTTAGCCCGGGCAACCGGATACACAGGAAGCAGCGGCGGATGCGGGAAACGCTCGTCCAGGTATTCCATCATGATATTCGGCTCGTACAGAACCAGGTCACGATCCACCAGGGTCGGCAAGGCGTTGTACGGATTCAGGTCTGCCAGCTCAGCCGGCGGGTTATCCGGATCCACATCCACAATGTCAACGGTAACACCCTTCTCGGCCAGGACAATACGCACGCGATGGCTGTAATGACTGGCTGGATCTGAAAAGAATGTCATTGATGACCGCTTGGTCACAACGCCCATATAACTACCTCACGATTCTACAAACCGAAACAATCCAGAAAACGCAAAAACCAGCGGACCCGACTGGGCCCGCTGGAATTCAGGATCCGGGATTATACCCTAAATCTTAATGTACGTCTTTCCAGTACTCGCGGTTAAGCAGGTACGCGAAGATGAAGAAGATCACCACAAAGATCAGGACAAAAATCCCCAACCGCTCGCGCTCTACTTTTACCGGGTCACCCATGTAAGACATGAAGTTGGTCAGGTCCCACATCGCCTGGTCGAACTCAGCACCGGACATGCTGCCTTCGATGGCGTACTCGGGGCAGACATCACCATTGTTGATGTTGCCACTGAGCGGCTCTACCGACGCGTCTACACCGATGTTCGGCTTGACCGCACACAGACCCTGCAGGTCAACCATTACGTGGGGCATACCCACCAGGTCGAACACAGCGTTGTTCACGCCCAGCGGACGGGTCTCGTCCTTGTAGAAGCCACGCAGGTAGGAATATACCCAGGACTCGCCACGCACACGGGTTTCCAGCGTCAGGTCGGGTGGCGGAGCACCAAACCAGTCAGCAGCCATGTCCTTGTTCATGGAGTTCTTCATCAGTTCACCGATCTTGGCACCGGTAAAAATCAGGTTCTCCTCGAACAACTGGGCAGGGACCTCCAGGTCATCCGACACGCGCTTGTAGCGGGCGTATTCCATGGAGTGGCAACCCATGCAGTAGTTGGTGAACAGTGCCGCACCACGCTGCAGGGATTCCTTGTTGGTATGATCCGGCTCCATCGGGTCAAGAGGAACCGCGACACCAGCTGCCAGGCCGATGGCCGGCAGGATGGCGAAAACGAGACCAAAAATAAGCTTTCTCATCATCCTGTCACCCTTTCTGGAACTGGCTTGGTTTTCTCCATGCGTGTGTAGAACGGCATGAGGATAAAGTACAGGAAGTACAGGGCGGTCAGAATCTGCGCAGCCGTAGTACGACCTTCCGTTGCCGGAACAATACCCAGGTAGCCAAGGATGATGAAGCTCACCGCAAAGATGGCCAGTGCGATCTTGCTCAACCAGCCCTTGTAGCGAATAGAGCGAACCGGGCTTCTGTCGAGCCATGGCAGCACGAACAGGATAGCGATGGCCGCACCCATTACCACAACACCCCAGAACTTCGCATCCAGGCCGAACAGGTCAACCGTGACCGCACGCAGCATGGCGTAGAACGGTGTGAAGTACCATACCGGCGCAATGTGCGCAGGCGTCTTCAGGTTGTTAGCCGGCTCGAAGTTCGGCTTCTCGAGGAACAGGCCACCCATTTCCGGGAAGAAGAACACAACAATGAAGAAGATGAAGAAGAATACCGCCACACCCAGCAGGTCATGCACGGTGTAGTACGGGTGGAACGGGATACCGTCTTTCGGAATACCGTTTTCGTCCTTGTTCTTCTTGATCTCGATACCGTCAGGGTTGTTGGAGCCAACTTCGTGCAGCGCCAGGATGTGCAGGACAACCAGGCCCAGCAGGACGATCGGCAGGGCAACCACGTGCAGTGCGAAGAAGCGGTTCAGGGTAATACCGGAGATCAGGTAGTCACCACGAATCCACAGAGACAGGTCTTCACCGATAACCGGGATGGCACCAAACAGGTTAACGATAACCTGGGCACCCCAGTAGGACATCTGACCCCAGGGCAGCAGGTAGCCCATGAAGGCTTCAGCCATCAGCACCAGGTAGATCAGCATACCGAAGATCCAGATCAGCTCGCGCGGCTTCTGGTACGAGCCGTACATCAGACCCCGGAACATATGCAGGTAGACCACCACGAAGAACGCAGAGGCACCGGTTGAGTGCAGGTAGCGCAACAGCCAGCCCCACTCCACATCACGCATGATGTATTCAACGGAAGCGAAGGCGCCTTCCGCAGACGGGTTGTAGCTCATGGTCAGCCAGATACCGGTAACCAGCTGGTTAACCAGTACGAGCATGGCCAGGGAACCGAAGAAGTACCACATGTTGAAGTTCTTCGGCGCATAGTACTTCGCCAGGTGTTTGTTCCAGGCGTCGACAACCGGCAGACGCTCATCTACCCAATTCAGAAGTTTCTGCATCACGCTGCCTCCGGATCAAGACCAACGGTCATGGTCGTGTCGCTGTCATACCGGTAAGGCGGAACCTCCAGGTTCAGAGGCGCCGGCTGCCCGGAGAATACCCGGCCCGACAAATCGAACTTGGAACCGTGACACGGACAGAACAGGCCGCCCAGCCACTCGTCGCCCAGATCCGCCGGAGCCACTTCCGGACGGTAGGTCGGCACACAGCCCAGGTGAGTACAGATTCCCACAAGCACAATAAACTCCGGCTTCAGGGAGCGCGTAGACCCACTGATATACTCCGGCTGCTGGCTGGTTGCTGTAGACTCGGGATCTTTCAATCGTGGACTGAGTTTCTCGATATTCTCGAGCATCTCAGGGGTACGCCGGATAATCCACACCGGCTTTCCGCGCCACTCCACGGTGATCTGCTGGCCTGGTTCAATCTTGTCGATGTTGACGGTTACCGGTGCACCCGCTGCTTCCGCTTTCGCACTGGGATTCCAGGACGCTACGAAAGGAACGGCTGCACCGACGACGCCGACACCACCTACCACAGACGTGGCACCGATCAGAAATCGGCGCCGGCCTTGGCTCACGTCGCCATTACTCATTATGGTTTTCTCCCATCAGGCGAGGCACAGATGCGGAAAACCCGACTCTGCGCTTCGAAAAGGACTTCACAACCCGAAAATGTAAGCGCTGAAATGGTAATGAAATTACCCACCGCTTACAAGCCGGAATGGCGGCTGGCCTGCCTTATCCCTGCGCCAGATCAAAAATATTTCCGTCAGCCGGGCATAAAAAAACCCGGCCATAAGACCGGGTTTTCCATCGGCAGGAACTGCCAATTAACGCTTGGAGTACTGCGGACGCTTACGCGCTTTACGCAGACCCACTTTCTTACGCTCAACCTTACGTGCATCACGGGTGACATAACCCGCTTTGCGCAGGGACGGGCGCAGAGTTTCGTCGTATTCCATCAGGGCGCGGGTCAGGCCGTGGCGAATTGCGCCAGCCTGGCCACTGATACCACCACCCTTAACAGTGATAGTGATATCGAAACGATCTTCAGACTCGGCAACCACCAGCGGCTGACGAACGATCATCCGAAGAGTTTCACGACCGAAGAAATCTTCGATGGTGCGACCGTTGATAGAGATGTTACCGCTACCCGGCTTGATAAAGACGCGAGCCGTGGATGATTTGCGGCGACCAGTACCGTAATTTTGTGCTACAGACATATTCGCCTTCCGTTAGATGTCGAGTTCTTTGGGCTGCTGGGCGGCATGAGCATGCTCAGCGCCTGCGTACACTTTCAGCTTCTTGAACATGGCACGGCCGAGCGGGCCTTTCGGAAGCATGCCTTTTACGGCCTTCTGAATGATTTGCTCGGGAGCCTTGTCAACCAGCTTCTCGAAGTTGATGGATTTGATTCCACCCGGAAAGCCGGTATGGCTGTAATACATCTTTGCTGATGCCTTTTTGCCGGTAACCTTCACCTGGCTGGCATTGATAACAATGATGTAGTCGCCAGTGTCCACGTGAGGGGTATACTCAGGCTTATGCTTGCCCCGCAGACGAAGGGCGATTTCGGTTGACAGACGACCCAGCGTCTTGCCGGCTGCGTCTACAACGTACCAGTCACGTTTTACTGTTTCTGGTTTCGCACTCAGAGTCTTCATTGATTCCGCCTTGAACGCTATATAAGAAACGTTAAAAACCACCACCGGTAAATGCAAGGCATCCGGAGGAGGTTCATACCTGTATGTTGACGTTGACACCATTCGGGGCTGAGATAGTGACATCGCCTTGAAAAGCCAGGGCGCGAAGTATACTCGAACCCACCAGGAATGCCAACCCTGCCTATCTGTGTTTCGTTAAACCCCTATCCCGATGGAGCAAGGACGCTTTCCGAACGCCCGTAAAGGCGACTCACATTCGCCAGCAACACTTCCGCCAGGGCCTCCGCATCCTGCCCCCGCAACCGGGCCAGGCAATCCAGTATCGCCGGTAAGCAAGCCGGGCTATTCATTCCTTTCTCAACGCCGGCCGGCGCCATATCCGGCGCGTCGGTTTCCAGCACCAGGGCTTCTGCCGGCAGCCGGGCTATGGCATCCCGGGTTTTCCGGGCCCGGTCGTGGGTAATCACACCCCCGACGCCGATATAACACCCCAGGTCCACCAACTTACTGGCCTGCTGGTAACTGCCGGAGAACCCGTGCACCAGCGCCCTGCCCTGCCATCGCTCAGCCCGCAGGGCAGCATGGACCTGGTCGTGGGCCTTCACCGAGTGGATCACCAGGGGATAGTCGTGCCGGGTGGCCAGCTGTATCTGGGCGCGAAACCAGGGCAGCTGTTCTTCAAAGCTACCCTTCAGGCCATCCAGCCCACATTCACCCACGCCAATACAGCCATCGGGGTGACTGCCCAACCGTTGCCCGAGCAGCTCGAGGTCAGCCTCTGTGTGTTCTTCCACAAACCACGGATGAATTCCCAGGCAATACCAGATCCCGCGCGCCGGGTTCGCCAGCGCCTGGACACGATCCCAATCGGCCCTGCGCACCCCCGGCACCACCAGGGCCCTGACCCCGCCCTTTGCCGCAGCGGCCAGCTCCTGCTCCCGAACCCCGTCGAAACGCGGAAAGTCGAAATGGCAATGGGCATCTACCAGCCTCATGGTCACCTCAGCTTCGGGAGCGATTGGCTCAATGCTCCCGGGTTTTGTGGAACTCGACGTCCGGGTACCGCTCCTGGGCCAGGTTCAGGTTCACCATGGTCGGCGCGATATAGGCAAGGCGGTCGGCGCCGTCCAGAGCCACGTTGTCCTGGTTCTTGCGCTGGAACTCGTCCAGTTTGCGGTCGTCAGAGCAGGTCACCCACCGGGCTGTCGCCACATTAATCGGTTCGTAAATAGCCTCAACCTTGTACTCGCTCTTCAGGCGGGCTACCACCACATCAAACTGCAGCACACCAACGGCCCCAACGATCAGGTCGTTGTTACGCATCGGCCGGAACACCTGCACGGCGCCCTCCTCCGACAGCTGGATCAAACCTTTCTGCAGCTGCTTGGCCTTGAGCGGATCCTTCAGGCGAATCCGACGGAACAGTTCCGGCGCAAAGTTCGGAATGCCGGTAAACTTCATGTCTTCGCCGGCGGTGAAGGTATCACCCAGCTGGATCGTACCGTGGTTGTGCAGGCCGATGATATCGCCGGCAAAGGCTTCTTCGGCATGCTCCCGGTCGCCGGCCATAAACGTCAGCGCATCGGAGAACCTTACATCCTTACCGATGCGTACATGGCGGGCTTTCATACCCTGATTGTAGCTGCCGGAAACAATGCGAACGAAGGCAATGCGATCGCGATGCTGCGGGTCCATGTTGGCCTGGATCTTGAACACGAAGCCGGAGAAACCGTCTTCCGTGGGCTGAACCACTCTCTGATCGGTCTCACGGGGTTGCGGGGTCGGTGCCCACTCCACCAGGCCGTCCAGCATGTGGTCCACACCAAAGTTACCCAGCGCCGTACCGAAAAAGACCGGGGTCAGTTCACCGGCCAGGAATGCCTCCTGGTCGAACTCGTGGGAAGCACCTTTCACCAGTTCGATCTCGTCCCGCAGGTCACTGGCATAGCTTCCGATAGCCTCATCCAGCTCCGGACTATCCAACCCTTTGATAATGCGCTTTTCCTGAATCGTATGGCCCTGGCCAGACTGGTACAGAATCACCTCGTCACGCAGCAGGTGGTAAACGCCCTTGAAGCCTTTGCCCATGCCGATCGGCCAGGTGATCGGCGCGCAGGCGATTTTCAGAACGTCTTCCACCTCGTCCATCAGCTCGATCGGATCCCGGGTATCCCGGTCCAGCTTGTTCATGAACGTGAGGATAGGCGTATCACGCAGCCGGGTAACTTCCATCAGCTTGATGGTCCGTTCCTCTACGCCCTTGGCACTGTCGATAACCATCAGGCAGGAGTCTACGGCGGTCAGCGTCCGGTAAGTGTCCTCAGAGAAGTCTTCGTGGCCCGGGGTGTCCAGCAGGTTCACCAGCTTGCCACCGTAGGGAAACTGCATCACCGAGGTGGTTACCGAGATGCCCCGCTCCTTCTCCATCTCCATCCAGTCAGACTTGGCATGCTGGCCGGATTTTTTACCCTTGACGGTACCTGCTTTCTGGAGAGCCTGGCCGAACAGCAGGACTTTCTCGGTAATGGTGGTTTTACCGGCGTCCGGGTGCGAGATAATCGCGAAGGTGCGGCGCTTGGCCACTTCCTGGGAAAGGTTAGACATAGAAATCGGAAACCTGAATGGTATGGTTGAAAAACGAGCTATTATACGGGCCAGAGGGGGCTCAGGTGAACCGTAAAGCCATGACTCGGGCATCTTCACGGCCGGGACCGTCGGGATAGTAGCCTCGCCGGCGGCCTATTTCCCTGAAACCTTCACCGGCATAGAGTTCTATCGCCGCCCGGTTGCTGTCCCGCACTTCCAGGATCATGCAGACCATGCCGTCTTTGACGGATTCTGCCAGCGCGTGCTGCAGTAACTGGCGCCCGGCGCCCTGACCGCGCAATTGCGGATGAACACAAATATTCAGCAAATGGGCTTCATCGAACAGGTAGTTGATCACGGCAAACCCAAGAACCCGGTGATCCTGCTCCAGGGCCCAGAGCCGGTAGCCGTCTTTGAAGCAGTCCCGGAAAATACCTTCGGACCATGGATGCGAATGCCCGAGGCGCTCCAGCTCCATCACCTGTGCCATGTCTTCTGACGCCAGTGTTCGTATCACTGCGCTGTCAGGGCGAAGAAGGACTGATGGCTTACCCACGGCAGTGCTCAGGCTTTCAGGGGCTTGATCAGGTGCCACAACTTGCGCTTGCGCTCCGGATCGGTGGCAAGGGTGGCCAGGGACGTCTCGAAAACAACCTCCGGCTCCCGCCCCAGCGCCTGGCTATACCAGTCGCCCACTTTCCCCAGGACAACAACCTTCTGCCCGGACAGGCCTCCGAACAGCGCTTCAAGGGCCACAGCAAGGTGTTCAGCGCCGTTGAGGCTCACCTTGAGGTTATTGAACAAGGGCCAGTGCAAGGAATCAGAAGCCTTGCAGGCATCCTCGCCAAGGCTACGAAGAATATTCCGGGCGAGGGTTTCCTGCAGCGCCAGACTGGAGTCTTCAGACAATTCGGCAATCAGGGTAACCCGCCGCCCGGTCCAGGCCTTCAGATTAAGCCGTGGCACATCCTCAGCGACCGTGACCGGCTCTGCTGGCACAGGTTCAGGCTCGATAGCCTCTACCCCGGGAGCTGGCGCCTCAGCCGGGCTGACAGGCGACTCGGCGCCCACGCTCGCCGGGGCCTTCGCTGACGGCTCCATCAAGCTCTGCAGGCGGGCAATCTTGTCCCGGTTACGGGAAGCCTGCTCCGGGTCAGCACGTCGTGCACGCGGAGCAGCCGGCATAACCGGGACTTCAGGCACAGCAACCGCTTCCGGCTCCTGCACCCCGAAATCGTAATCCGGACTTGGCGCAGCACCGGGAAGGGGATCGCGGGCATACCACATGCGTATGCCCGACATGCCCAGATAGAACTGGCGCTCGGCTTCGGTCTGAATCACATCAGTCTCCGATGGACCTGAATAGCGCACTCATACCCGATTCAGACATCCGCCACCTGGGGATGCTGCCGGATACCGCCTGCGGCAATGAGGTTCAGGGCTTCGATGTAGGCCTTGGCAGAGGCGATAATGATATCGGTATCGGAACCCACACCATTAACGATTCGACCACCCCGCTCAAGGCGCACGGTGACCTCCCCCTGGGCATCGGTACCGCTGGTAATGTTGTTGACCGAATACAGCTGCAGGTTACAGCCAGAATCCACCAGGGACTCGATCGCCTTGAAGGTGGCATCCACGGGGCCGCTACCTTCCGCCTCGACCGTGTGTTCATCGCCATCTACGGTAAGGGTAAGCTTTGCCTTGGGCACTACGCCGGTCTCGGAGCAAACCTGCATGCATACCAGTCCGTAGCGACCGATCTCTTCTTTCTGCTTGGTGTCGCTGGCAATTGCCTGAAGATCTTCATCGAAGATTTCGTGCTTGAGGTCGGCCAGCGCCTTGAACCGGGTGAACGCTTCGTTCAGTTCGGTTTCGGTCTCGAACTGGATACCCAGCTCAAGCAAGCGGGTACGGAAAGCATTACGGCCCGAATGCTTTCCCAGCACCAAGCTGTTGGTGTGCCAGCCTACGTCCTGGGCACGCATGATCTCGTAGGTCTCGCGATGCTTGAGCACGCCGTCCTGGTGAATACCGGACTCATGGGCAAAGGCATTGGCACCCACAATTGCCTTGTTCGGCTGAACCGGGAAACCGGTAATGGTGGATACCAGGCGAGACGCCGGAACAATGTGCTGGGTATCGATCCGGGTGTCGATATGGAACAGATCCTGCCGGGTGCGTACCGCCATCACGATTTCTTCGAGCGAGGCGTTACCGGCACGCTCGCCCAGGCCGTTAATGGTGCACTCAACCTGGCGTGCACCGCTGCTGACCGCTGCCAGAGAGTTGGCTACGGCAAGCCCCAGGTCGTTATGGCAGTGCACCGAGAAAATGGCTTTATCGGCGTTAGGAATACGGTTGAGCAACTGGCGAATGGTTTCACCAAACTGTTCCGGAATGGCATAGCCCACGGTGTCCGGAATGTTGATCGTGGTTGCACCGGCATCGATGGCCGCTTCAATAATGCGACACAGGAAGTCCAGCTCGGAACGGCCGGCGTCTTCGCAGGAGAACTCCACATCATCCACATGGCTACGGGCACGCTTTACTGCCCGAACCGCCTGCTCTACCACTTCGTCTGGCTGCATTTGCAGTTTGTGCTGCATGTGGATAGGCGAGGTTGCGATAAAGGTATGGATACGACCACTGGCCGCGGGCCGGACCGCCTCTGCCGCCCGATCAATGTCTTTATCGAGGGCACGGGCAAGGCTGCAAACGGTGGAATCCTTGATGGATTCGGCAATGGCCTTGACCGCCTCGAAGTCACCCTGGCTGGCAATCGCGAAACCCGCTTCGATCACATCCACCCGGAGCTTTTCCAGCACCTTGGCAATACGAAGCTTTTCGTTCTTGTTCATGGTGGCGCCGGGGCTTTGCTCGCCATCCCGGAGAGTGGTATCGAAAATGACCAGATGATCGCTTGCCGCCATCGAAGGGCTCCCGTCAAAAACTTGGATGTGGTTGATGGGAGGCAGTATATCACTTCTCCCGGGTCTGAAATGAAAAAACCCCCGGCAGCAACGCTGTCGGGGGTTTTGGTATTAAGAGCCTGACGATGACCTACTCTCACATGGGCGAACCACACTACCATCGGCGCTGGTCTGTTTCACGTCTGAGTTCGGGATGGGATCAGGTGGTTCCAGACCGCTATGGTCGTCAGGCAAAACGGATGATCACTGGGAAGGACGAGATAAAACGTGATGGTGATTTCTTTGAGCGTGGCCTTTGCCTTGCTCTTGCGTTATCCGCAATTGTCTTGGGTGTTATATAGTCAAGCCGCACGAGCAATTAGTACTGGTTAGCTCAACGCCTCGCAGCGCTTACACACCCAGCCTATCAACGTCCTGGTCTTGAACGGCTCTTCAGGAGGCTCAAGGCCTCAGGGAGATCTCATCTTGGAAGGGGCTTCCCGCTTAGATGCTTTCAGCGGTTATCCTGTCCGAACATAGCTACCGGGCAATGCCACTGGCGTGACAACCCGAACACCAGAGGTTCGTCCACTCCGGTCCTCTCGTACTAGGAGCAGCTTTCCTCAAATCTCCAACGTCCACGGCAGATAGGGACCGAACTGTCTCACGACGTTCTAAACCCAGCTCGCGTACCACTTTAAATGGCGAACAGCCATACCCTTGGGACCGGCTTCAGCCCCAGGATGTGATGAGCCGACATCGAGGTGCCAAACACCGCCGTCGATGTGAACTCTTGGGCGGTATCAGCCTGTTATCCCCGGAGTACCTTTTATCCGTTGAGCGATGGCCCTTCCATACAGAACCACCGGATCACTATGACCTACTTTCGTACCTGCTCGACGTGTCTGTCTCGCAGTCAAGCGGGCTTGTGCCATTACACTAACCGCACGATGTCCGACCGTGCTTAGCCCACCTTTGTGCTCCTCCGTTACGCTTTGGGAGGAGACCGCCCCAGTCAAACTACCCACCACACAGTGTCCTCAACCCCGATAAGGGGCCAGAGTTA
Organism: Marinobacter vinifirmus; assembly: GCF_002258215.1. Taxonomy (GTDB): domain Bacteria; phylum Pseudomonadota; class Gammaproteobacteria; order Pseudomonadales; family Oleiphilaceae; genus Marinobacter; species Marinobacter vinifirmus. Next base: position 2,204 of record NZ_NEFY01000004.1, on the reverse strand, counting down.
GAACCTCAAACATGCCAGGCTGGTATTTCAAGGTTGGCTCCACTCGAACTGGCGTCCGAGTTTCAAAGCCTCCCAGCTATCCTACACAAGCATGCTCAAAGTTCACTGTGAAGCTATAGTAAAGGTTCACGGGGTCTTTCCGTCTAGCCGCGGATACACCGCATCTTCACGGCGATTTCAATTTCACTGAGTCTCGGGTAGAGACAGCGCCCCCATCGTTACGCCATTCGTGCAGGTCGGAACTTACCCGACAAGGAATTTCGCTACCTTAGGACCGTTATAGTTACGGCCGCCGTTTACCGGGGCTTCGATCAAGAGCTTCGCACAAGTGCTAACCCCATCAATTAACCTTCCGGCACCGGGCAGGCGTCACACCGTATACGTCCACTTTCGTGTTTGCACAGTGCTGTGTTTTTAATAAACAGTCGCAGGGGCCTGGTATCTTCGACCGGCTTCCGCTCCACCCGCGGGGGTTTCACGTACACACCGGCGTGCCTTCTCCCGAAGTTACGGCACCATTTTGCCTAGTTCCTTTACCCGAGTTCTCTCAAGCGCCTTGGTATTCTCTACCTGACCACCTGTGTCGGTTTGGGGTACGGTCTCGAATAGCCTGAAGCTTAGAAGATTTTCCTGGAAGCAGGGCATCAATGACTTCGCGCCCTTGGGCACTCGTCGTCACGTCTCAGGATTGTGGACCCGGATTTGCCTAAGTCCACTCCCTACTCGCTTAAACCGGGACAACCGTCGCCCGGCTCACCTAGCCTTCTCCGTCTCTCCATCGCAGCTATCCAAGGTACGGGAATATTAACCCGTTTCCCATCGACTACACCTTTCGGTCTCGCCTTAGGGGCCGACTCACCCTGCGCCGATTAGCGTTGCGCAGGAACCCTTGGTCTTCCGGCGTGCGGGTTTTTCACCCGCATTGTCGTTACTCATGTCAGCATTCGCACTTCTGATACCTCCAGCAAGCTTCTCAACTCACCTTCGCAGGCTTACAGAACGCTCCCCTACCCCGCATACAATGTATGCAGCCGCAGCTTCGGTGACCAGTTTGAGCCCCGTTACATCTTCCGCGCAGGCCGACTCGACTAGTGAGCTATTACGCTTTCTTTAAAGGATGGCTGCTTCTAAGCCAACCTCCTAGCTGTCTGAGCCTTCCCACATCGTTTCCCACTTAACTGGTACTTTGGGACCTTAGCTGGCGGTCTGGGTTGTTTCCCTCTTCACGACGGACGTTAGCACCCGCCGTGTGTCTCCCGGATAGTACTCACAGGTATTCGGAGTTTGCATCGGGTTGGTAAGTCGAGATGACCCCCTAGCCGAAACAGTGCTCTACCCCCTGTGGTATTCGTCCGAGGCGCTACCTAAATAGCTTTCGGGGAGAACCAGCTATCTCCGGGCTTGATTAGCCTTTCACTCCGATCCACAAGTCATCCCCTGGCTTTTCAACGACAGTGGGTTCGGTCCTCCAGTGCCTGTTACGGCACCTTCAACCTGCTCATGGATAGATCGCCCGGTTTCGGGTCTATGTCCAGCGACTGATTCGCCCTATTCAGACTCGGTTTCCCTACGGCTCCCCTAAACGGTTAACCTCGCCACTGAACATAAGTCGCTGACCCATTATACAAAAGGTACGCCGTCACAGAACAAGTCTGCTCCGACTGCTTGTACGCATACGGTTTCAGGGTCTATTTCACTCCCCTCACAGGGGTTCTTTTCGCCTTTCCCTCACGGTACTGGTTCACTATCGGTCAGTCAGGAGTATTTAGCCTTGGAGGATGGTCCCCCCATGTTCAGTCAACGTTTCTCGTGCGCCGACCTACTCGATTTCACTGGACTCAGGTTTCGGATACGGGGCTATCACCCACTATGGCGGCTCTTTCCAGGGCCTTCTCCTACCAGTTGTCCAGCTTAAGGGCTGGTCCCCGTTCGCTCGCCGCTACTTAGGGAATCTCGGTTGATTTCTTTTCCTCGGGGTACTTAGATGTTTCAGTTCCCCCGGTTCGCCTCTTACACCTATGGATTCAGTGTAAGATACCTAACCGAAGTTAGGTGGGTTTCCCCATTCAGAGATGTCCGGATCACAGCTCGTTTGCCAGCTCCCCGAACCTTATCGCAGGCTTCCACGTCTTTCATCGCCTCTGACTGCCAAGGCATCCACCGTATGCGCTTAGTTGCTTGACTATATAACCCCAAGACAACTG